>JAHENB010000028.1:22231-32458 GCA_024643345.1 Maribacter sp.
TTCTGATATAGAGCAAACTATCGGGATACCGCAACTGCATCTCCGTTTCGAAATGGCCGAAGTTCATCATACGGGATCCAAGGTTGTTCCCTATCAAAACGATATGGGCATTTTTCCTCAACTGCAAGGTGGGGCCTTCCTGTTTCTTACAACCGGTAAAGGCCAAGACCATACAAAACATGATTCCTATATAGCCATTTATTTTTTTCCCTTTAGTGCGCATTGCTTGGACAGATTAATTTAGTATTCCTTTAGTTTTTTGTTAAAAAGTCACATGAATTCCCTCCGCCACCGAACGTTCGCATGCTTCAATGATGTACTGACAGGTAATGGCGTCATCCAAACTGGAAAGTGGTGTCTCCCCTTCCCGCAGCACCTTATTGATAAAATGGGTCGCGGTGTTCTTGATCGATTCGGGATAGCATTGATAGGTTTGTGAATGGGCGCCATTCGGCGTATTGATCACCCAGTCGCGGTAGCTGTAACGGGTGCTCCCCTTGGTCCCCATGACTTTGATCATACAGGTCCATGGATCTCCTGCATGGTCATCGTTTGCAAAACTTGCACATAAATGGCTCAAACTACCGTTCTTCATTTGCAAGGTGGCCATAGCCACATTCTCCTGTGGGGCGATGCCCGAATCGGAGGTATGTTTCATGCATGAAATGGTGCGTGGAAGCCCAGCCAGATAGAGCATGGTATAACTGTGATGCGTCAATATCTGGCGTATTACCCCTGGATAACGTGCGCGAATGTCATGGGCATGGTGAATGTTGTACAACATATAAAATTGTGTGATGTCGCCGAGTTGCCCCATTTCGATCATCGATTTGGTCCGCTGAATGCCCGCCTCATAGATATAGTTATGCACCGGCATACAGAACACCCCTGCTTGGGCTACCGCACTTTTCATTTGTTGCAGTTCGGCTATGCTTGCCGCTGCAGGTTTTTCGACCAAAATATGCTTTCCCGCTTTGGCCGCCCTGATCGTATAATCGCAATGGGTTTCCATATTGGTAAGGATGAAGACCGCGTCGATTTCGGGATCATGGAGCAGTTCGTCCTCGGTGGCATAGACCTTACATCCGAATATTTTGGCCTTTGCCCTGGCTTTTTCTTGGGTGCGGTTCCATAATCCCGCAAGGTTAGCCCCTTCGAGCTGGTTGATGGCCTCTGCATGTAGATTAGCTATATCCCCGGCCCCAAGAAATCCTATGTTTATGGTCTTCATGAATGTGTTTTTGAATAGGCCAATTCGCCCTTATCGGCCATCGAACGAAATTCCTGCAGCGATTTGCGAATGCCCTCGGCAATCGGGGTCAGGGGCAAGCCGGTAAAGGTCGCTTCAATTTTTTCATGGTTCAAATCGGATACAAAGAGATTGGGCGGGGCTCCTTTTGCGATCGATAATTTTGTGAATTGGCCCATACCCAATGTATCGGCCTGTTGTTGCACCAAATCTAAAAATTCGGATATGGCAATCGTTTTGCCCTTGATATTGAAAGCGCCAAAGCCTTCATAGGGCTGGAGGGTACAGGCCGCAAAATGGGCCCCCACATCTTCCACAAAATGATAGTTCTCCCGACCTTGATACGGCATTTCGAAGGGCAATACACTGTTCAAGGCCGCACCCATGGCAATGGCCTTCAGCGCGTTGGTCGGCGCGGAGGTCTTTCCTTTGTCCCTACCCTTGCCATAGGTGGTATTGATCCGCAAACAAACCGTGGGCACTTTGGTATGGTCGTGGAACAGCCGCGCCAAATGCTCCCCGGCCAGTTTCCATATGCCATAGTGGTTCGGGGGTGCCAGGGGCACCTCTTCTTTGATACTGGCCTCCGGATACATCGCCCTCATCCCATATACGGCTGCCGAACTGGCAAATACAAATCTCTCGAGCTGGGGCAACTTTTCAGCGATATCGAATAACGCCATGGTACCCCCGGTATTGATGTCCATGCCCCTGATATGGTGCATCGCGCAGTCAGGACTCTGCAACGCGCCAAGATGTACGATATGTGTCGGACTCACCTTGGTCACGATAGTATCAAGTGCCTTATGATCGGCCACGTCAAGGGTCACGAATTCCAAACGGGGGTCCAGATCCTTGCCCAACCATAATTTTAAGGTATCGGTATTGTTAGAACGGGCAGCGATGACGACTTTTCCCACTGCCGTGGATTGCAGTAATTTATGGATGGTCACCGACCCGATACAACCCGTGCCCCCCGTAATGAATATTGTGTGCATTTAATCTTTTATATGTAACTGCTTATATATCAATTCATTTTTATGACCGCCTTGACGTTATTGGCTTTTATGGAATCCTCAAAAGCGGTGGTGATGTCATCAAATTCGTATAGATTGGTATAGGCTTCGGATGGAAATACCCCGGTGACCATCAATTTTTGCGCGACCATATAATCGGCCCTACAAGATCCCATCGATCCCCTCATGTTCAAGGAGGTACGTGTAAGGTGGGTGGCATTGATCTCCACTTCCTTGGGATAGGTGGCGATTACGCAAATATCGCCCTCGGGCCTAACGACCGAAATCGCTTCGGATAGCACCTGGGGCACGCCCGAACATTCGATGAGCAGGTCGACCTTGCCGTGGGTGCCAAAGGCGTTACCCTTTGCATCCTTAATACCTTTGTTCAACTGGGAAGCCAATGGGTTTTCGGGTGCCACTTCAATGGTAATGAAGCCGCGTTCCTTAGCTTTCTTCAAGCGCACCTCGCGGTCATGGGCAATACCCGTAATCGCGACCCTTGCTCCCGCTGCCCTGGCCAATTCGGCCGACATCAATCCTATGATACCGCAACCGGTCACCACGACATCCTGCCCCGGTTTAATGTTGCATTTGTTGTGCAGGGCATTGACAATGATCGACAAAGGCTCCACCAAAGCGCCCTGTTCTGGTGTCAACCCCTTCATGAGGGGCACCACGCGATCCGATTCCAATACCACTTGTTGGCCAAAGCCTCCATTTCTATGAAAACCGATGATCTGTTTACTGGGGCATAAATTCCATTTGGCCACACTACAGGCGGGGCAATCTTCCTCTTGACAGCCCAACATGGCCAAGGGCGTAAAAATGTCGCCCACTTTCAGATCACCGTGGTCACCAGGTCCCAAGGCCATCACCTCGGCACTGAATTCATGGCCGATGATCCTGGGCCGTTCCACCCAATCAAAATTCGATTTGCCCAAAGCGGCGCTGTTATCGGAACCACAAATACCCGTGTACAAAGTCTTGGCCAAGATTTCGCCGGTCTTCAATGCCGGTATTTCCATTTCCACTACAGCCGTATTCCTGGTCACTGAACCTTCCCCATTGGGGTATATTTTTTCACTTCCCTGCAAACAAAACCCTTTGATTTTTTCTGACATTTAACTAGCCCTTATTTAATTGATTACTTGGTGGTCATTTCCAAACTACACCGGTATCCTTCCAACTTCTAGATTTGGCGGAATCCAATACCGCCTCGCATACTTTCTGGGTTTCTTGCGCTTCCATAAAGGTAGGGGAACAAGGTTTTCCGGCTTCCAAACATTGTATGAAGTCGGCCACCTGATGCACGAAACTATGCTCATACCCTATCGATAGTCCAGGTACCCACCACTTGTCCATATAAGGATGGTCGCCATCGGTAACATGGATCGAACGCCACCCACGCTCCTTCGAAGCGTCCCTGTGGTCAAAATACTCCAGCCGGTTCAAATCGTGAAGATCCCACCGAATGGAAGCATGTTCCCCATTGATTTCAAAAGTATAAAGCGCTTTATGGCCCCGGGCATATCTGGTAGATTCGAAAACGCCGAGGGAACCATTCGAAAAATGGCAATGGAAGATACAGGCATCATCGATGGTCACTTTTTGTTTTTTGCCCGAACCGGTATGTACCCTTTCCTTGATGAAGGTTTCGGTGACGGCCGATACATCCTTAATGCCGCCATTGAGCCACATCGCCGTATCAATACAATGGGCCAACAGGTCGCCCGTGACCCCAGATCCTGCAGCATCGTTGTCCAGTCGCCATAATCCCTCCCCACCTTGGGGCAATTCGGGACTGATGGTCCAATCCTGTAAAAAATTGGCGCGGTAATGGAATATTTTGCCCAATTTTCCTGCATCGATGAGCTGTTTCGCCAAGGTCACCGCGGGTAGCCTTCTATAATTGTAATAAACCGTGTTCATAACCCCGGCCTTTTCCACGGCATCTACCATCGGTTGGGCTTCCGCCACGGTCCTTGCCAAAGGTTTTTCACAGAGGATCATTTTCCCTGCCTTGGCCGCGGCAATGGCGATTTCGGCATGCATGTTATTGGGGGTACAGATATCGATGGCATCGATATCATCTCGGGCAATGACCTTGCGCCAATCGGTTTCGGTAGATTCGTAGCCCCATTGTTCGGCAAAGGCTTTGAGCCGTTCTTCGTTACGGGCACAGACCACTTTTAGTACGGGCCTATGTTTCAGTTCCGGAAAAAAATCGTTCACCCTTTTATAGGCATTGGTATGGGTGCGGCCCATAAATCCGTAACCTATCAACCCGATTCTAAGTTCTTTTTTCTTTGGCATTGATAATCTAAAAATTATTTGGTTATTGAATTTCACTTTGAAATGAACGGCCGTTCACTGCCCAATGTATCGTGTTCAGGGCACTTCACCCTTCATACCAGCCATGCAGCTCCCGTACTTTGATCATGGCACCCAACACATCGTTCCAGGTTTTGGGCCGCATCATCACTTCATTGGGAAACATGCAACCGTCCCAACAGATATGTCTCATTTTCTTGGTGAGGCTTCCGTCTTCGTTCCTCAACCAGTGTCCCGCATCGACCGCGATATCCAGTTTGCCATTGGGATCTGCCGCTTGGCAATGGCGGCCCGTTTTATCATGGGATCCGGCTCCGAACACCGTACCATCGTTTTGTGCCACATGAAAGTCGATCGTCCAGGGACGCAACGCGGCGGTAAGGGTTTTCAGGCCTTGGGTCAGGGTTTCCCGGTCTTCCCACTGAAAATTGTCGGGCAATATCCGTTCATCGGGTTTGTTATATCCCAGTAGGTACAATAAGGTGTGCGCCATATCGGCCTGGAAACCGATATTCGGTCGATCAACGGCCTCCAGGGTATTGAGCATCGTTTTCCACCCGTGCATGCCGCCCCAGCAAATTTCACCTTCTGCCGCCAATGACTCCCCGTAATCTGCCGCTACATCGCAGGCTTCCCTAAAAGTTTGGGCGATCAATTTGGTGTTGCCCACGGGATCTTTGGCCCAGCTTTCGGGATCAACGGACGAATCGATGCGGATCACCCCATTGGGCCGCACGCCCAGTTCCCTGAGCCGTTTTCCGATTTTGCACGATTTGAGCACCTGGGTCACGAACTGTTTGCGTTCGGCCTGTGTGCCCATTGCCGAACCTCCGCCAGTGGGTGTCCAGACCGGTGCGACCAGACTGCCGATTTCAAGGTTTTTGGCAAAGGCCTTGTCGGCCATTTTTTTGATGCCATCGTCCGAGGCATCGATATCCATATGGGGGTCGAAAAGGAAAAGATCAAAACCGTCGAATTTGACGCCATTGACTTCTGCATTGGCCGTAAGTTCGATCATGGTGTCGATCGGGATCGGCGGCTCTGAATCCGGGCCCTTGCCCACAACCCCAGGCCACGAAGCGTTGTGAAGTTTAGGATAATTGTTTTGCATTGGGTTTGATTTTTGATTTACTGTAAACTTTCAACGAAGATGCTATTTTGTCCTAAATTAACTAAAAATCATTTAGGATTAAAATTTATGGGGTTTATAAAAGCAGTGGCCGGTTTTCATGGATAGGCCAAGACAAGTGCAAAATAATTATGATAATAGCAAAAAAGTGATTAAACTTATAGTCGCAAAATTTGCGCAACTAAACCACTATTAAATAAATAACAAGCTAACTAACTTATCAAACGCTATTCATTATGGAAAACACCACCAAAACCTTGGCGTCAAATGCAAACAGGCTATTTTATGGCAGCTGTTTTGCTTTGATTACCACCGCTTTTTCTTTTAGTATCCGGGCAGGCATTCTTCCCCAATTGGGCGAAGAACTGAGTTTGACCGGGGAACAGTTGGGATTCATCAACTCTATGTGGTTCCTTGGTTTCCCCATTTCGATGGTTATCGGAGGCTTGATCTATCATACCGTTGGCGGAAAAAAAATCATGCAGTTCGCTTTTTTCGCCCATGCTGTGGGTATCCTGATGACCATTTATTCGGGCAGTTATGTAGGTCTTCTGATCTCTACCCTACTGATCGGTCTGGGCAACGGCTGCACCGAGGCCGCATGTAACCCCATGATCGCGGATGCCTATGAAGGCAACCGAATGAGCAAAATGTTGAACCGGTTTCATATGTGGTTCCCAGGCGGCATCGTTATCGGGAGCCTTGTTTCAAAATTCATGACCGATGCCGGTTTGGGCTGGGAAACCCAGATTTGGGTGATCATGGTCCCCACGCTCATCTACGCCTATCTGTTTTTTGGCCAGGCTTGGCCCAAAGCGAAGGTTGAGGCTGCCGCTTCCCTGTTGAGCAACTTTAAGGCCATGTTTTCCCCCTTGTTCATATTTATGATCGCCTGTATGGCCCTTACCGCCATTACAGAATTCGGGCCCCAGCAATGGGTAGGCCTTATTCTCGCAAAGAGCGGGGCACAACCGATGTTGATCCTGGCGTTGGTCACCGGTCTCATGGCCGTGGCCCGTTACTTTGGAGGGGAAGTGGTGCACAAGTTCGATCAAACGGGCGTACTGCTCGGTGGAGCGGTCTTGTCCACGATCGGGATTTACCTTTTCAGCACCCAAACAGGAAGTATGGCCTATGTGGCCGCAATCTTTTTCGCCTTAGGGGTCGCCTATTTCTGGCCCAACATGATTGGCTTTGTGGCCGCAAAAATACCGAAGAGCGGCGCCTTGGGGATGTCGATCATCGGAGCGGTGGGGATGTTTTCAACCTCCATTTTCCAACCTATCATCGGAAGGTGGATCGATACCGATAAGGCAGCGGCCGCAGCAACCGGACTCACCGGGGACGAATTGGATCTCGTCGCTGGGCAAGCTACCCTGGGTACTATGATGACCTTCCCGGCCATCTTGATCGGTTTGTTCATCATACTTTGGTTTTGGGTCAAGAGTAAAAAGAAAGCCGATGCCGCATTGGCATAAAGCGGTCAATCCGCCACTGAACTTTAAATATAAAACGATTCTTACATGAAGATCGGAATGAACATGCTCCTCTGGACCAACCACGTGACAGAGGAGCATTATCATATTATAGAGGGCCTAAAGCGAACAGGCTATGATGGTATTGAACTTTTCTTAGGGGAAGGCACGGTATCCCATTATTCAAAATTGGGCCGTCATTTTGCGGATATCGGAATGGGCGTCACCGCGGTGGCTTCCCTTGCCGCTGACGAGAACATCGCAAGTCCGGATAAAAAAATAAGGGCCAAGGGGCTCGACAAGTTAAAATGGTCGATCGATGTGGGCGCTGCCGGAAATGTGGAGGTCATTTGTGGGCCCTTCCACTCCAGTTTTGCCTATTTTACGCGCCAACCCCCTATGCCGGAAGAAAGGCAATGGAGCATTGAAGTGTTGCAGATTGCCGCTGATTATGCCGAGCAGGCCAACATCATCCTCGCCCCAGAGGCGCTCAACCGCTTCGAGTGTTACCTTTACAATACCATGGCCGACCTTAAGACGCTCGCGGAAAAGGTGAACCATCCCAGTTTGGGGGCCATGTACGATACGCACCATGCCCATATCGAGGAGAAAAACCAGGGTATGGCGATCAAAACGATCGCCCCCTATTTAAAGCACGTGCACATCAGTGAGAACGACCGGGGCACGCCTGGCAGTGGGCAGGTGCAATGGGAAGATGTATTTAAAACCCTTAATGCAATCGAATATGACGGTTGGCTTACCATTGAGGCCTTCAGCACCATCATACCCGAGTTCGCCAATGCCATTAATGTTTGGCGAGACTACTCCCCTGCTGAGGAAGTTTATACAAAGGGATTTGAACACATCAAATCGGGCATGGGTATTTGAGGGCCCGACCTTTTTAAAATAGGCACATGAAAAAAATAATTCTGGTAGTGCTGCTCGGGCTTTTTTTGGCCTGTGGGCAAAAAGAGGGGAAGAAAACGGCCGATCCTGTGGTGCAAGGGCCCAAACTATGGTTGACCTTTGAGGGCAAGGACCCAGCGGCAAAACATATCGTCTTGGTCTCCGGGGACGAGGAATACCGCTCAGAGGAAGCCCTGCCCCAATTGGCCAAGATTCTTTCTTCAAGACACGGATTTAAATGTACCGTACTGTTTGCCCAGGATCCGGTCCGGCCTGGCTTCATCAATGCCAATTACGTAAAGAACATCCCGGGCCTGGAAGCCCTCGACATGGCCGATATGATGGTGATCTTTACCCGGTTCAGGGCCCTCCCGGATGCTCAGATGCAACATATCGATGCCTATTTGAAGAAAGGCAAACCTGTTTTGGGGATTCGCACCGCCACCCATGCCTTTAATTTCGGATCAGATTCCCTCACTCATTATAACCATTACAGCAATGGGTATTCCGGGGATAATACCGCATGGATCGATGGTTTTGGCCGCTTGGTCTTGGGGGAAAAATGGATTTCCCACCACGGCAATCACAAACATCAAAGTACTAGGGGCGTTATCGCCGAAGCAGCGAAATCAGACCCAATCACCCATAGTATTGGCGAAGGTGCCATATGGGGATCTACCGATGTGTACGGGGTGCGAATGCCCTTACCTGGCGATGCCAAACCGATTGTTTTAGGGCAGGTGATGAACAGAACGGGCGAATATGATGAAAACGATCTATTCTATGGCATGCGACCTACCGATGACCAAGTGGCCGACACCAATGAGGAAGGAGAAAAACTGAACGACCCCATGATGCCCATCGCGTGGACGAAAACCTATCAAATACCAGGTGGCCAAGCCGGAAGGGCCTACACTTCGACTATTGGATCATCGAGCGATATGCTGAACGAAGGCGTGCGCAGGCTCTTGGTCAACGGTCTGTTTTGGGCCATGGATCTATCCGTACCTGCTAGGGCAAATGTAGATCTTATCGGGGATTATCAACCTTCAGCTTATGGCTTTAAAACCGATGCATATTGGAATGAGAGACAGTTAAGGGTCTCCGATTTTGAATGATTTAAAATGATATAAAAGATGCAAAAACCCTTAGCAATGATGCGGAAACAACAACTCTTTTTGACCCTACTGCTCATTATTTCGGTGGCAGTTTTCAATGGGCTGCCAGTATGGGCACAGGGTCCAAGTGAAGGCAAGGTTTTGATGGCCATCTTTGCCCACCCAGACGACGAAATGACAGTTGGCCCCTTGCTGGCCAAATATGTGGAAGAAGGGGTAAAGGTATATCTGGTGGTCTGCACCGATGGCCGCTATGGCACAAACGACTTTTCTGGACTGGAAGGCGGCGAGAGCCTGGTAAAAATACGCAAGGCGGAAATGCAATGCGCGGCAGATGCCCTTGGGGTATCGCTCATCCATCTCAATTATCATGACCAATTGAGGGCCGGGGAAGGTTATGATGGCCATATGCCGCATGTCAAATCCCTGATCGCGGAACTGGAACAGATCATTGCCGACAAAAAACCTGATGTGCTGGTCACCTGGGGGCCCGATGGGGGAAGCACCCATATGGACCATCGCCTGGTGGGCGCCTCGGTGAACCAAATCTTTGTAAGCAAGGTTTGGGACAAACCTACTAAATTGTTTTTCGTGGGTACGCCGGCTAATGCAATAGATGACCCGGCACAAAAAATACTTGCAGGGGTAGACCCCTGGTATTTGAACACCCATGTCAGCTACTCAGCGGAAAATTTGGAAAAAGCGATGATATCCTTGGCATGCCATAAAAGCCAGATCCAGTCCGAGAGCATACAAAATATCAAGAAAAACAGGCAAAAATCAGGGCTGCAGATCCACCTCAGGGAATTTGTTGGGCCTGAAAAGAGTAAGACTTCTCTTTTTGAGTAGCGGATAACTCCCATCCACAATGGCATCCACTATTCCATTTCCTGTAATTTCAACAAGGCCTCCGACTTGGAGTTCACATCGAGCTTCAGATAGATGTTCTGAATATGAAAATTCACCGCACTGGGGGTCACGAAAAGCTTGTCGGCAATCG
>JAHENB010000042.1 GCA_024643345.1 Maribacter sp.
CCGAATTCGCGGCCGCGGCGTCACCGGTATGCATGGCAATGCTAAGGCCACTCTTTTTATGCAAGAGGAGGGCGGCCCTAAGCAATTTGGCCTCAATTTCATCAAGCGGCCCGTCCCCGACACCAAGTTTGATAAATCCAGGTCTGATTCCAGAGTCCCCGATCCCTTCCTTCCATTCCCGCTCCCATCTTTTTGAAATGGCTTCGGCAGATTCGGTATAAGCATGCTTTGGAAGAAATTTTTTATCCACGGCCGCGTAGTACCCGGTATTGGTCACCATGGCAATACCGGACCTTTCAGACAAGGTTTTGAGCAGTTGCACATTTCTGCCCAGATAATTGGGCGTGCATTCAAAGAGTAGCCCGACCCCTGCTTTTCTCAATCGAAGAAGGTGGGGCAATACCAGCATCAAAGCTTCCGATTCTTGGTAACGGTGCGCCTTTAAATGTTCGGCCCCTAAAAAGTCGGTAATGATATGTTCATGGGGTAAAATTGTCCCACTGCCTGGAATGGGCAACTTACCCGTTATGGTCATTATATATTTTTCCGAAGTTGTCGCTTGTGGATAAGCGGCCAAAAGAGGAAGGGTTCCAAAGAGTAGAAATAAAAAAAATCGCTTCATAAAATTAATAAATGATGGGGTACATTCATCTTTAAAAATCAAAAAATATGTTAATTTGATAATCAGTCAGTTAAATTAAAGTGGTACAAATGATGTGCAATGACCAAAAAGAATTGCATCATTTTTTCAAGTGGAAGTTTTAATATTCTGATCATTCCGAATTAATAACTTAACTAAAATGGATATAATATTTATAAAAACAAGAAAACTCAGATTAATTTTTCATTTCCATTAAAAAAGAGGTGTCACAATTTTGGTCAGAAATACTTAAATTTTTATACTATCCTTTCCAAGGTAATTGTCGATTGACAAGTTTCTTGACGTTTTTAATGGGACAATCCCCAGGATTGGCATAAAAAAAATTCGATTAATTGTACGTATTCGTTAAAAATCGAACCAAATTTTCACCGCCATAAGCATAGGTGCCTCAGAATCAGATTCTTTGAAAAAATATCAACCCATTGATTCACAATTGACTGATACGCATCTAACAGCTTTATCATGTCTTGTACGGTAACATGCCTGTTTCAACTTGGTAAGTCAAAATAAATTGCCTCGATGCCCTTTTTGGTAAATGCTCTATAAAGAAATTTTTAAAGGACCTATTTTTTTGCTGTATACCAAATAGGTGAACCCCAGGCTCTTTCAATAATACTGGCGGGTACTTCATTAGGGAATTTTACTCCCTTACGCATGGTATCATAGAATGTCCATCGGGCAGTTGGCAATTGCAGAACGCGCATATAGTAAAACGCATGTTGTGAGGAATCAAAATTTGTATCGGTCCATACTGCCATGAGTTCATTGCTGCCTTTTGAAGTATTGAAAGCTCCGGAAACTGCATCAATTGGTGCTTCCAAATTGGATACCTTACCATCGGCACCGATGGTTCTGCCATCACTGACGGCTACATTGTATATTTTTTCATTCATTTTGCCATCTTCTACCCATCCTTTGATGATCTGAATACGGTCAAGGCCCGGACCATTAGGGTCCTTAGCCGCCCAAACCATGAAGCCGGGTTTCTTGCCATCATCTACGGTTGGCAAATCTCCACCCATTGGTATTGCAGTAGCTTGCCCGGCCTTGACCATTTCTACGTAGGATGAGAAAGAATCAGCGAGGTTATAGCCGCCAAACATGCGGCACTTAATGCGAACACCGCTGGTAGCAAAAGTTTCCTTGGCTTTCATGGCATCCCAAATGTCTTCACGGGTATTGGCAGGTGCCCATACTCCAGTAAGTGCTCCTGGGTTGATGTCATAGGCTTCTGCCCATCCGTCAACCGCTTTTGTAGCCCGGCTTTCTGCCGTTAGGTCGGCAAGGCCGTGGCTGCCTACCATATAGTTGTCTTCTGCGGTATTTCCAGGCAAACCATTATGGTTATCGGTTCCCCCTGCAAAGCCATACTTGTAGGGATTTACACCAAGTTTGCCTTCATATTCTAAACCTTTTTTTAGGCCATAGCGTACAAAGTTTTTTTCTAGATAAGTTCTTCCGCTGTACTTCTCCAGAGTTGTTGCATTTTCAAAATTGGCAAATTCGTCTTCTGCCCAAAAGCGCGGTACGACTTCGGAATTACCTTTGATCTGCATCATTTCGATGAGGGGTTCGAACTCTTGGCGGGTACGAGCATATTCAGCGGTAATTGGGTTGCCCCCTGAGTCGTTTTCATCGAACATTTTACCCTTACTTGCATTACTGTTATGTGGAATGGCAAGCACCGTGTGACCGGCCTGATTTTCTTTTTTAAGCCATTCCCATAACTGTTCTTCTCTAGGAATTTCATAAGCACTCATCGGTAGCTCTGTAACATTACGGGTCCGGAAGATGATATTGCGATGCAAGTTGGCTCCTCCAGGTGCCGATGACCATTCAAATGCATGCAACGTAGTGAATTTTCCAGGCTTGTAAAACTTTTCTGTGGCAGCTTGTATTTCCTTCCAACCACTTTTTGTGGTTTCGGCACCTTGATAAAATTCCGGATGTTGTGGGTTTGCACTGCGATTATTTCCTGCAACATATTTGATGAACAATGCCATGGCTTCGTCATAGGTTTTGGCATTCCTGATTGCTGTGGTGGCCTCATGATCATTACCGGGCGCTCCTGTTGTCATCATGCTGTACATTTCCCCAAGATATTCGGCATGATCGGTCACGGCACAAAAATCAAGCGGTGTATTGATTTTCATTTTTATATCGTGGCTAAGGACTTGTTCGCCCATAGCAAAACGATAAGCATCTTCCGGTCGAAGTCTTGCTCCACCGATGTAAGCATCCAGCGAATAGGCGGTATGCACATGGGTTTCGCCAAAATATGCATTCTTTAAAGGGTTACGAAATATACTGTCTGTGTCTAATCGAGCGATTTCGGGTACCTCCGTGTTTTGTGATTTATTTTCGCCGCAACCCAGTAAGGTGGCCATGCTTGTCAATACAATTGCAAAGGTTAGCCTGTTGTGCATCGTCAAATGATTTGAAGATTAAAAATTTAGTTCCAAAAGTAAAAAATTCGATCTATTAACCAAAAGCTTGCGAGAGAACCAATAGAATAAGCGGGTATTTTTTTCCAGAATGAATTGAATTTTATTTTTTTGAAAATGAAGTGAATCATTAGTAGCATAGCCACTATAAACATTAATTGTCCCAACTCAACGCCTATATTAAAAAATGCCAGCGCCGGAGTCAGCTGGGTTTGTGGCAAACCAATATCGGCCAATGCTCCTGCAAAACCAAGACCGTGTAGCAGGCCAAAACTAAAAGCGACTATCCATGGTTCTTGGGCGGTATATATTTGCTCCCCTTGCTGGAAGCGAATTAACTCATAGGCCAGAAACATGATGCTTAGGGCAATCGTAGCTTCAACGGGCGGACCGGGCAGTCCCATAAAGCCTAAGGCTGCTAGCGTGAGCGTAATGCTATGGGCCAGCGTAAAAGCAGTTATGGTTGCAATCAACCGTCTAGTTCCAGAAACGATGAGCAGCAACGCCAAGACAAAGAGCAAATGATCGGGTCCCATCAAGATATGTTCGACGCCAAGCTTCAAAAAGGTGGTAGCTGTGTTGAGCCATGTTTCTTTAGCAGGAATTACTGCATAGGGGCTATTAGGTCGTATCGTAAATGAAAAGGATTCACCATTAAGCAAGGATACATATACGATAACGTCGACCACTGTTTCCTGCAGACCACTGATAGAGATGGGCATACTATGAATATCCCTCTGGCTTGAAAATTGATAGCGCAGCAACGCACCACCTCCTGCCTCCGAGGGCGCCTCTTCTTTTGTCAACTGAAACCAATCAGGAAAAACCGGCCGGATGTTCAACACCATATCATCAATGCGCGGAATTTTCCAAAGTACCTCGTAATCGTTTATATTTTTTTGATTTACTTGCAGTAAGGCAGGACGCATCTCATGAGCTGATATTGAATTGAATCCGGATAACAGCAACGTAACGACCAAGCAATATTTAATCAAGCTCTTCATATTTATTTGGCGGGGGATTCTGCTACTATTTTTCCACTTAAAGAGCGTTCCGTAATTTGAATTCGGATATCATATTGCTTCTTGAAATCTTCATAGATTTTATTGTTATAATCTTGGTAGACATCATATGTATAATCGCGCATCAAGTCCTCTTTGACAGCGGCCAATGGTAGGGTTTCTTCAGGCAATTTTTCAAGAATATACACTAAGTGCGTTCCGTATCCCGACAATACTGGCCCCGACCACTGGTGTGTTGGCAGGTTCAAAACCGAAGCCGCAAATGCATCGCCCATCTGGCTGGCTATTTCGGCCTGATCGGCCCTTCGTACCTCACTAAGAAATGGAAATGGATCTCCGAGACTTTCTAAATACCTGATGTTGGGAGCTTCGACCGGCAGGCTATTGAGAATCCTTTCGGCATCCTCTTTAGCTCTGGAACGCTTGTCAGGATTGAAATAAATATGGATATAACTTACCCTTTGCGCAATAATATACTTTGATTGATGCTCGCTATAATATTCCTCGAGCTGCGCATTGGTAGGCTCGTCCATAGTTGCAAGATCGTTCGTGATAAAATTCAGCTTTTGTTCCATTCTTCTCTTGATCAGCTCGTCATTGTGATCGAGATTCATTTTTAGCGCCTGTCTATAGAGTACTTCTTGTTTAACTTGACGGGCTATAAGGCCATCAAGTTCTTCCCTTGTTGGCGGCCGTCCCCATTCCTTTTCAAAAATAATGAGGCTTCGATTTACGATATCGTCATCAATTACGATGATGTCCTTTCCGTTGTCGGATGGACTTACAATTTGGTATAACGTAAACAACCCAGCACCAATGAGTAGAAAATGAAGAAGAGGATTTGCAATTAGTTTTTTTAAAATCAAGGAGTGCAACATCAAGATACTATTTATTCGGTGTATACCATATTGGCGACCCATAGCAGCGCTCTTGAATTGTCATAGGTACCGAAGGGTCCATTTTAATATTATATCGCATGGCATCCCAAGCAGTCCATCGAGGAGTTGGAATTTCAAGTATCCTGGCATAATAAACCGAGGGTTGTGATGGATCAAAATCTGGATCGGTCCAAACGGTTTTAAGTTCTGAATCACCTATTGTATTGGCTACTTCGCAGGTTGCAAGGTTTACCGTGTTGCCCACAGCTGGTAGCTTGCCTTGGTCGTCCAGTTTACGTGTGTCCGCATCACCCCATACCACTTCATATATTTTTTCCTGTTTTTTACCATTGTCGTCTACCCAACCTTTTATTACCTGAACACGATCGAGGTTTGCACCAATGGGATCTTTAACGGCAGCGATCATGAACGTAGGCTTTTTGCCTGAACCAATGGCTACCAAATCGCCTCCCATGGGCACACCCTTTTGGTATCCACGTTCAGCCATATTGCCGGCATTCAGATCTTCGGTCGAGTAATCAAAGCCACCAAAAAAGCGGAGTGTGATCCTGGGACCGGTAGTCGCGTATGTTTCGCGCCGATGCATGGCATCCCAAATTGCTTCGCGTGTATTGGCGGTGGCCCAAACGCCTGTCCACCCACTTGCACCATATTCCCAACCTTTTACGGTCCCGTATTGGGTTTTGGAAGAAGTCTCATCCCAACGATCTGCGTTGGGCTCCACAATTTTGAACTTGCTGCCAAAATTATCTTCTTCAGGGGCAGAAAGGCCCGTGTGTGAATCCGTGCCCCCTGCTGTACCATACTTAAAAGGATTGGTTCCCAAGGTCAGCTCCATACCGATGCCATCCTTTAGGGCTTCCCTATAATATTCAGTTTCAAGCATTTTGAGAGTCTTGGGTTTCTGAATACCCAGGTTCCCCTTATCCCAAATTTCGAAATTGGCAAACTCATCAGTTGGTGATAGTGATGGGTGCGCTTCACTGGTCCCTTTATATTGGGTTATCTCGTACAAACGTTCCCATTTGTTCCGTGCTTCAGCGTATTCTTTGGTGAGAGGCTTTCCGGCTAGGGTAGTTAGTGAAAACATAAGGCCATTGCTCAGGTTGCCGTTGTGGGGAATGGCCAAAATTTTGCCACCTGTTTTCATCTCATAGGCTGTCATCCATTCCCAAAGCGTTTCTGGATCAGCAGAAACAAAAGTGTTGGCCGGCAGCATTTTGGCCGCCTCCGCGCCATTACCACGATAAATGATATTGCGGTGTAGGTTGTTGCCACCACTGTAATTGCTGGTCCACTCATAGGCAATGAATGCCGTGAATTTGCCGGGTTTGTTATATTTCTCAACGATAGCAATATTCTTATCCCAAACCGTGCGTGCAAAAGCGGAATCCAGCAATTCTTTTGGTAGCTCTCCACGGCTTTGGGTTTGCACCAAATCAACACTGGTAGCTTTTTGTACTTTGCCATCGGTAGAATTCATACCATCATGCCATTTCTTAATAAGGGGAACCTTAATTAACTCGGGATCGCCATCTTTTATAAAAGAAATTACTCCCATACCATCCGAATGATCACTTACACAAAGCCAATCCAAAGGCCGGTTTAGTTTTGCCGGTTGGCCCGAGTTATTTGTTACTACTTCTCCCATGGCGAAGCGCAAGGCTTCCTCGGGTCCAATAACAGTACCAGCTGCACCGGCATCGCCACTCCATGCGGTGTGAAGGTGTTGATCGCCCCAATATACCCGCTCGGGAAAGGTTGATTCCATCACTACATTCTGTTCTGATTTCACATCATTTGTTGTGGCCCGATCATTCGGGCTGGTCTTATTTCCATTACAACTGAGTAATATGACGGTGCACCAAAATATAGCTATTGTCTTGAATCGATTTATCATATAAATTTAATTTAGCATCTAATTCAAACTTTAATTGAAAGTTCGCAATTTTTTTAAATTGGCATAAGTAAATATCGCGCTCACCCTAAACATATTACCCTTTAATGATTGACTGCTTGCAAATACGCCCCCATAATCCATTTCAAGCCCCAAGGAAGGGATTAGTTGATAACCAAGACCAAGGCCACCCCCAAGTCCGGTTACAGAATTATCGTCTTTTATGCCATCCGCTGAGGTTTGCCCTCCTGTTTGCAATCGAAGGTTGGCCACCGCCCAAAATTTAGGGGTTAAATTATGTGACAAATGATTTTCTACTATGAACATTGGAGCTTGTTCAACCTTTTGTGCTAAGGAAGATCTTGCCGGGTCATCATTGTCAGTAAAAAATTGAATGGCAGGTGCTATTTCCAACCAAATTGCTCTTGCCCTGTTTTTATTTAGAGGGATAGCCATGGGTAGGCCAAATTGTAATATACTTCGGTTTGTACCCAGATTAAATAGCTTGTCTGAACTATAGGTTCCTGAAAACCAATACCTGAATTCTCCAAAAAGGGAAAATTGCATTTCACTTTTTGAAAATGAAATCACATCAAGTGCTGGTGCTCTGTATAGGCCCATTTTAAATGCCACAAAACCATCTGAGGTCCCGTTTGTGGAAATTTGATCTATAGGTAAAGGCCCAATTGGAGGGCCAATTTGAGCCTTTGCCGTTGAAGATCCAGGCGGTATCATACCATATACCTGAGCAAACCTCCCCATTATTGAAAATGTATGGAACAAAGTAATTGGATAAATATCAGCCTTTATATCTGCGCCTGGAACAAGGACGGAACCAGAAGGAATGAGGTTTCCGCCCATTGTTAACCACTTCACATTCAAACCTGTAACGCCCTTGGGTGCCAGGAGATAGGCCCTGGGCCCGTCACCTTGACCAAAACCGTCAAATGACAAGTTGATCATTAGTAGCACTGTAAGGAGTCCTAGTCCAAATGGGCCATTTTTCATTTGATAATTAATTTTTGAATAACCTTTTGATTTTATGCAAATTTTATTTAATTGCCATTACCTTGATATATTTCGATGCTTTACCTACTGCCATGGTACAAAATAATAAAATTAATCAATTGTTAAATAAATCATTGGAAGATACTCCGGGGTATTTAAAATTTCAAGCCACGAACCAATGGACTGTGGGCATTTTATTGAGGGTCGGTACCGTTTAGGATTAAGATTTACTTTTAAAGGTCAAAGGATTATCTTTTTGTCCATTTCGGTCATAGATCCGTTTTTACGGCTTAGTTTTGCCCCTTTATAAAGAAAAACCATTTTATGGCCGGTTTCGACGATTTTAAA
>JAHENB010000043.1 GCA_024643345.1 Maribacter sp.
GTCGGGGACGGGCCGCTTGATGAAATTGAGGCCAAATTGCTTAGGGCCGCCCTCCTCTTGCATAAAAAGAGTGGCCTTAGCATTGCCATGCATACCGGTGACGCCGCGGCCGCGAATTCGGAATTTGAAATCCTATCGAGCGAAGGGGTTCGGGCATCGGCCATGATATGGGTACACGCACAGAATGCAAGTCATGAGGAACGGGAAACCCTGGCCAAAAAAGGGGTGTGGATCAGCCTGGATGGAGTGAATGAAAAGGGATTGGCCCAATATAAGGAAATGATAGGGAAGATGAAGGAAAGCGGACTGCTATCGCATTTATTGATCTCACAGGATGATGGATGGATGGTCGAAGAAAAGAACGGTGCAATACAATTGGAAACCTATAAAAACGGGAACATCACACCTTATAACAGTATTCTAGATCTTTTGCTGCCACAACTGTTACGATCAGGGTTTACCCAAAAAGAGATAGACCAGTTGGTCATTGAAAACCCGATCAAGGCCTACGCGATTCAAGAATGATAATCTGCGGCCATGGCAAGCACTATTGACCTTCCTTGCGCAACACCTGCAAAGGCGGGCTATTCAGGACACTCCTGCTGTTGGCCATCCCGATTAGCAACACCAAAAGGGTTATACCCGGTACCAGGATCAGAAAAGGCCCCCAAGAGGGAACAAATACGGCCTTAAAGACAAAGATGGCCAATAATTGGCTACCAATTAGTGAAAGTACCAGGCCCATTCCGCTTCCCAAGAGTCCCAAATAAAGGTATTCAAAAGCTGTAATCCTTAAAATTTGATTGGATTTGGCACCAAGGGTACGCAACAAAACGCTCTCCTTGATCCTTTGGTACTTGCTGTTGCGCACAGACCCTATTAAAACGATAATACCGGTAAGGATACTGAAAAAGGCCATAAAGTTGATTACCCATGAAATCTTATCCAGGATACCCTCCACAAGCCTTAGCAATTGCCGAATGTCGATAATGGAAACCGTGGGGAACTTTTGCACGAGCTCGCGTTGTAACCTTGCCGAAGTCTTATCGTCTGGTACTTTTGTGCTCAGCACATGAAACTGCGGGGCATTTTCCAAGACCCCCGTTGGAAAAATAACGGAAAAATTCATTTGCATACGGCCCCAGTCCACCGCGCGAATACTAGAGACTATCGTTTTCATGAGCACCCCTTGCACATTGAACACCAAAGTATCTCCCTCAGTGACTTGAGCGTCCCGGGCTATATTATCTGAAATTGAAATCGGTACGGTACCACCTGCTTCAAATTTAGGGTTCCATACCCCTGAAGCCAAGGTTTCAGTAGCGATGAGCGAATCTCGGTAAGTGACCCTGAATTCATGGTTCAGGATCCACCGGTTGATGGTGGAAGTGGTGTCCTGCCGAATATCGTTGACGTCCCTCCCTTTAATGCGCTCAACACGCATGGTAACAATGGGAATGTTATCGATAACAGGTAGATCATTGTCCCTGATACTATTCGCCGCATCAGATATCTGATTGGTCTGTACATCGAGCAAGATCAGATTGGGCGTCCGGGCGCTACCTTCCA
The DNA here is from genome assembly GCA_024643345.1 of Maribacter sp. Taxonomy (GTDB): domain Bacteria; phylum Bacteroidota; class Bacteroidia; order Flavobacteriales; family Flavobacteriaceae; genus Pelagihabitans. Next base: position 1,570 of record JAHENB010000043.1, read on the forward strand.
TAGCGGTTTTCGCCAGGAGTATGTCCTTTGAAAAATATAAGGTACTTATCAAAAACGTGCCTACCCCTATGGCCAAAAGCAGCACCAAAGTTTGGTTATTGGGCCGGTAAAGGTTCAATAAGCTCTGACGCGCAACAAATCCCCACTGGGCAGGAAAAAACCTTTTTATGGCCCTCATGAACAGGACGGCAATACCTGTAAGAACGGAAAAAACGACCAAAATCCCCACCACAAATCCCAAGGCGAAACGCACGTTGTTCAATAACCAAAAGGAAAAGGCAAAAAGCAGCAACAGTATTACGGCCATCACATAGAGTCCGGCCCTGCGCACTTTTGAGGAAGTCCCTTCTTGAATTCGCAATACTTGCAGGGGCGAAACGTAATAGGTTCCCAATAATGGCGTCAACGCGAACAACACCGACATCACAAAGCCCAATAACGGGCCAATAACCAAAGGTTGCCAGGAAAGGGATACCGTTAATTCAATGGGCAAGAACTCCTGCAAGAGCACGGGAAAGGCCTGCTGTAACAAAAGTCCGATTGCGCTACCGATAATCCCTCCAACAAGACCCATCCCGCCTATTTGGATCAGGAAGATCAGAAAGCTCTGTTTTCTGCTGGCGCCAAGGCATTTGAGTACGGCTACCGAGGCCAACTTTTCTTTGATATAGATGTGAACCGAACTGGCAATGCCCACACATCCCAATAGGAGGGCGATAAAGGCCACCAGGTTCAAGAATTTTCCAAAATTATCGTATCTGCGTCCCAATTGACGGCCAGTGGATTCATGGGTGTCAAGATCTGCATGCTCTGCGTCGAGTACAGCATCTAGATTTTTGGCCAATTGCACATAGTTGGGCTCCGGATTGGCAACAAAATAGTTTTTATATTCCACCCTACTTCCGATTTGCACCAGCCCTGTCGAATCGATCAGGCGGTAGGGGATGAAAACCGGAGGGGCCACGGAGGCTGAAATTCCGGTACTTCCGGGTCCTGAGGTAACCGCACCCAAAATGGGAAGGGCCAGCTGGCCCACTTTGATCGAATCCCCGGCCTGAAGCCCGAATTGCAACATCAAGGTGGCATCGACCAAGGCACCTCCCATATCCTGGTATTCTGCAGCGGCAGTGACGGGTTTGGTTTCCAATTCTCCATAGAAGGGAAAACCGCCCTTGATACCGCGCACCAAAACCAATTTGGTCGCCCCTTTATTCGAAAATGAGGCCATAGAGGGAAAATTGATTTCCTCGGCATCAGATCCCCCAAGGGAATCGATGATGTGCTGTACCCTTTCAGTGGGCGGTTGGTTGGCAACGATTAGAAAATCGGAGCCCATGAGCGATTTCGATTGTTCCTTAAAATTCTTTTTTAGGTTATTGCCAAATGATTGAATGGAAACCAACGCGGCAATGCCGAGAATAATGGAAGCCATAAACAACAAAAGCCGATTTAAACTGGCCCTGCCATCCCGCCAAGCCATTTTGAACAACCAAGCCGTGGCACCCTTGGGTTTATTATGTTGATTATTACCGCTCAAAGTATCTGGGTCTGCTGGTTCGTAATCATTTTTCCACCTTTCAATTTGAGGATGCGTTCTGTACGTTGGGCGAGATCCGTATCATGGGTAACAATGATCAGGGTGGTACCCGCATCTTTGTTGAGTTCAAATAAAAGCTGTACGACTTTATCACCGGTTTCCTCATCAAGATTTCCCGTTGGTTCGTCGGCGAACAGAATGGAGGGCTTGTTGGAAAAGGCCCTTGCAAGGGCCACGCGCTGTTGTTCGCCCCCAGAAAGTTGTGAAGGATAATGTTGCAGGCGATCGGCCAATCCCACTTTGTGCAGCAATTCCCTCCCTATGACCCCGGCGTTTTTTACACCTTGCAATTCCAAGGGGACTATGACGTTCTCCAGGGCGGTAAGTGTGGGAAGCAGTTGGAAGTTCTGGAAAATAAAGCCCACGTTTCTATTCCTTAAAAGCGCACGTTCATCTTCGTTCAAGGCATTGATTTCTGTACCGCAGAGGGTCACGGTTCCCGAATCGGGACGATCCAATCCAGCGCAAAGACCAAGCAGTGTGGTCTTGCCGCTTCCCGAAGGCCCCACTATGGCAAAGGTGGCCCCTTCCTCCACATCAAAAGTAATATCCTCCAAAACAGTGAGCGTTTTGGAACCGCTTGTATAGGTTTTCCCTAAATTGCTAACGTTTAATATCTTTGCCATCGGACTTTGGTCTATATTTTACGAGAAAGGCCAAAATAACGAATTGAAATCGACATTTAGAACCCAATGCCATGCGAACCCTCTTAAAACTTTGTTATATTTTGAGCTTGCTCATGTATTCTTCCTGTGGTGAAAGTACCGGTAAAAAGGTAGACGCAGGCCAGAAAGATGCAGTGGCCCCTTCCGTTGACTTAGAAAAGGATACAGATGCCAAGATCATTGTCTTTTTTGGAAACAGTTTAACGGCGGGCTATGGATTGGATACTGAAGAGGCCTTTCCCGCCATTATCCAAAGGCGGTTCGATTCGCTACACCTCAAATATACCGTGGTCAATTCCGGTTTGAGCGGCGAAACGACCACCAGCGGAAAAAACCGCTTGGATTGGGTTTTGAACCAAAAAATAGATGTCTTCGTATTGGAATTGGGGGCCAATGATGGACTTCGGGGCATTCCCTTGGGAGAGACCCGTAAGAACCTTCAGGAAATCATCGAAGCGGTTAAAATGAAAAATCCCGAAACAAGGATCATTTTGGCCGGCATGCAAATTCCGCCCAATATGGGCAAAGATTATACTACCGAATTCAGAAGCATGTATCCGGAACTGGCCGAACAGAACCAAACCCTATTGATTCCGTTTCTATTGGAAGATGTGGCGGGAATCCCTGCTTTGAACCAAGCAGACGGCATCCACCCTACTCCGGAAGGCCAGAAGATTGTCGCTGACAATGTTTGGGAAATACTGCAGCAGGTGGTCATGGAATAACCTAATTGTCGTACCTTCTGACTGCTACAACAACAGCCAGTATGAAACCCTTTTTATTTGTTTCCTTGATTATTTTCTTGATAGGATGCCGATCAGATCAAAAGCCCTCCCTATCGGATGAGGAATGGACCTCATTGTGGAACGGGGAGGACTTGAGCGGATGGCACACCTATTTGGGCACCCCCTATAACAGGGAAACCGACAGTCTGGGAAATGCACTGCTGCCTTTTGGCATCGACCATGATCCGATGGGGGTGATCACCATTGCGAAAACAGATGTTGGCAATGCCATCAGGATAACGGGTTTGGCTTGGGGAATGATATATACCGAAAAGGAATTTAAAAACTATCATTTGAAATTGAAGGTAAAATGGGGCGAGGCCATGTACCCTCCCAGGGAAAATGGGCCTCGAGACAGCGGCCTCTTGTACCATGGTTTTGGGGAACCAGGTTCGGCCAATAATTGGATGGGCTCCCAAGAATTGCAGGTACAGGAAGGCGATATGGGTGATTATTGGCCCGTAGGCGATGTTGAAATAGACGTTCCCAGTGTGTCCAAAGACGACAAATACTTCATTTATAAACAAGGGGGACCACTAAGAACCTACTATTTGGCAGAGATTCTCAAAACAGCGACCGACGATAGCTTGGCCAAGCGACGCGTTTTTAAGGCTTTTGATGCCGAAAGGCCCCACGGCGAATGGAACGAACTGGAATTGATTGTCTATGGTGATTCGAGCGTACACATCGTCAATGGAAAAGAGGTGATGCGTCTTTATAACTCCAGGAACATGATAACCAAAAGTCCATTGAATGCCGGTAGGATCATCTTGCAATCGGAAGGGGCGGAAGTTTTTTATAAAGACCTCTATCTGAAGTCCATTGACAAGATGCCCGAGCCATATCAATAGGGATTGTTATTTAAACAATCTGTGTTACTGCAAAAAGGTTTTGAACATTTAAGATCAAGCCATTTTGGCGGCATCCCTCTTGGTGGTGAAGGAAAGGGCGTGCTTTACTTTAGAATCTGACCTCTTGTACAACCTGGCCACTTCGATGGTGTTCTTCATAGAAACTTCCTGAGTGGCGGTAGCGGTAACGATGCCCATCTCGATGGTGGCAACCTTTACTTCCTTGGCAGAATTCTGGGCTTGTGCGGCCACTCCGATGAAAAGAACTAAGATTAAGGTTGCGATGGTTTTCATGACTTGCGTTTTGTTATAATTATAACTCCCGCAAGCGTATTTCAAAGGGTGGCGAATCGTTCAAGAACACCCAAAATTCGTTGACCGGCAAAAGGTCGGTCAAAGTGCAAAATATCCTCGACGAACGTTCCGGTACCCAAAATCACTTCGGCGAAAGAAGCTGCATTTCAACTGGATTTTGGGACTATATTTTCAGCAATATATTGGGGTTTGGGCAATTTTTTGAATAAAAATCCAGGGTCTCGGACGAACAATTGCCAGGGAGTATTGTCTGTTATATTCTTAAGGTGAACAAAACCACTTTCGTCTTCCATCATTTACTAAGCATTAAGCATCTTCTAACTTTAGTAGAAATCGATTTGAGCAGCTAGAATTCCAATCCTTTGAAATGGGCATGCAAGTCAGGATCATTGGATGTTCTTGCCAAATATTTCCTGAAATGAATGCTATACTTGAAGGGGCCAATGTGTGCCTTTTTCTTTAAAATATTTTGGGTGTACCCTTTATCGGTACAAAACCAAAACTAAAATGTTTTCCGAAAATCAAGCCATTTTGGCGGCATCCCTCTTGGTGGTGAAGGAAAGGGCGTGCTTTACTTTAGAATCTGACCTCTTGTACAACCTGGCCACTTCGATGGTGTTCTTCATAGAAACTTCCTGAGTGGCGGTAGCGGTAACGATGCCCATCTCGATGGTGGCAACCTTTACTTCCTTGGCAGAATTCTGGGCTTGTGCGGCCACTCCGATGAAAAGAACTAAGATTAAGGTTGCGATGGTTTTCATGACTTGCGTTTTGTTATAATTATAACTCCCGCAAGCGTATTTCAAAGGGTGGCGAATCGTTCAAGAACACCCAAAATTCGTTGACCGGCAAAAGGTCGGTCAAAGTGCAAAATATCCTCGACGAACGTTCCGGTACCCAAAATCACTTCGGCGAAAGAAGCTGCATTTCAACTGGATTTTGGGACTATATTTTCAGCAATATATTGGGGTTTGGGCAATTTTTTGAATAAAAATCCAGGGTCTCGGACGAACAGACCCCGGGATAATCGCCCTTTTTGCCCTCCATATCCAGAATGATTTGGAAATGCAGGTGCGGCGCATAGTGCACGTTGATGTCAGGGGTGCCCAAAGTACCGAGAACCGACCCAGCCTTCATAAACTGGTTTATGGAGAGCCCTTTCAACGATTCCAGAGAAAGGTGCCCGTACAGTGTATGAAAAACCGTACCATCGAATTCATGCATTAAGATAATCGTTGGACCATAATCGCCCACTTTGGCATTGTTCTGAAAACTATGTACCTTACCGGCTAAAGGTGCAATCACCTCAGTGCCCGCCTTCGCCCAAAAATCGATGCCAAGATGGATGTTCCTTGGGGAATGACCATTTTTGGTAAAGCCCGACTTATCGGCATATAAATTACGCTGCTCCAAATACCCACCATAGGCGATGTCGGCCTTCTTTTGGCAGGTCACTTGATCCACATACCATTGACAGACCTTGGGATCGGTTATATCGAGGCCCTCCAGATCTTGGTTGTTGATCGACAAATCGATTGGCACATAGCAATCAAAGGGGATTTTGGCATCTAAAATGGCGATGGGTGAAGAACCTTTGGCAGAAAGGAAGTCGATCTGTGTTTTCATTCGGCAAATTTATGAGATTATCGGATGCGGCATATAATTACAAAACAAATTGCCGAACAAAAGGCCTTCGAAAATCATCCTTAACATTTTTTAACCGCCCTTCTTGTAAGTAGTTCGTAATTTGGGCTACCAATACCTAAAAAGAAATAATATGAAAATCATCAAACTTACCCTTTTCACCCTTATCGGCCTCATTAGTTTGAGCTGCCAATCGAACGACAAGGAAAACAAAAAAGTGACCTTGGTCGATGTTGAAACCGTTCAAACCGGTATGGCTGGGCAACTACCTCAGCAGGATCTCAGCAATTACGAGACCGCTTATTTTGCAAGCGGCTGCTTTTGGTGCGTGGAGGCCATTTTTGAAAGTGTGAAAGGCGTGAAGGAAGTGGTATCGGGCTATTCGGGAGGAACCGAAGAAAATCCGACCTATGAGCAAGTCGGGGGCGGACTGACCCACCATGCCGAAGCCGTAGAGGTCTATTATGACCCCAAGGAAATCTCATTCACTGCCTTGGTACAGGTGTTTTTTGGTTCCCACGACCCCACCACGCTGAATCGGCAAGGTCCCGATCGGGGTCCCCAATACCGTTCAATCGCCTTTTACAAGAACGATTCCGAAAAGAAGATCATCGAAAATTATATAACAGCGCTCAAAGAGCAAAAAGTATACGGGGAAGACCCCATCACCACCGAGGTCACCAAGTTCGAGAAGTTCTATGATGCCGAGGACTACCATCAAGATTATGAGCGCAAACACCCGAACAACTCCTACATCACCAATGTTTCCATCCCTCGATTGAACAGGTTCAAAAAAAATTTCCCGGAATATTTAAAGGAAGGGGCACATTAAA
>JAHENB010000010.1:0-2666 GCA_024643345.1 Maribacter sp.
GGGTACAAACAGGATGCCGAAAAGATTCTTCGGGGGGCCATGTTCAAAGAGGACTACGATGATATGGTGATAATCAAGAGCATAGAGCTGTATTCGTTATGCGAGCACCATATGTTGCCCTTTTTTGGGAAGGCGCATATTGCCTATATTCCAAATGGGTATATTGTCGGACTCAGCAAAATTCCCCGTGTCGTCGACGTCTTTGCAAGGCGTTTACAGGTACAGGAACGATTGACCCATGACATTCTTGAATGCATCAATAATACCTTGAAACCAAAGGGCGTAGCCGTGGTCATAGAGGCTTCCCACATGTGCATGATGATGCGCGGGGTTCAAAAACAAAATTCGGTAACCACTACTTCAGGATTTCGCGGGCAATTCCAAAAAATAGAGACGCGCAACGAATTTTTGAAATTGCTGGGATCCGATTTGTCTTGATCGTCCCGTAAACCCAAACATGATACTTTGGCATTCTTTGAAAACACCAAGGTATTTTCATGCAATGGCGATAGATAAGCTTTCAATTTTTGGCACCTTTATTGCATTTCAAGGGCAAATCTATTATTTTTAAAAATGCCAAATCCAAAAGATCAAAAGTATAAAAAGCTGTTCTTGGGCCTGCTCTTTGACGCCATAGGAATGCTTTCCTTTGCCTTGCCCTTCATAGGTGAGTTTTCCGATGTGGTTTGGGCCCCGATTGCAGGATGGCTGATCAGTATCATGTACAAGGGAAAAATTGGCCAGGCCGCGGGGATCGTTACTTTCATTGAAGAAATCATTCCGGGCTTAGACGTGATTCCCACTTTTACCTTGATGTGGTTGTACACCTATGTTTTCAAGAAAACCCAACCTTCAAAAGTGATCCCTGCTGATTAGTTTGTCAAATTAAATTCACAACATTGTTTTGTAACCAAGGTTACACCTTATTATTTACAAAAAAACTAACTTTAGCCAACGTAAATAGCTTTGCTCAAATGAACAGAAGAAAGTTTGTAAGGAGGTCAGCATTGGCCGCCTTTGCCGGACTTATAGGAACCGATATTGTCTTCGGTGCAAAAATGACCGAGGGTTATGTCCCGTTAGGAGCCCAAGATCCCGATCCCTTTGATTTATTCGACAAAGACCCCGAAATGGTTTTATTGAATGACAAACCATGGAACATGGAGGCAAGGGCCCATTTGTTGGACGATAGTATCACCCCTAACAAATATATGTTCATCCGAAACAACGGGATTGTTCCGGAACAAAATGAGGTGTCTGATTGGAAGTTGACCGTTGACGGAGAATCTGTAAAGCAACAAAAAAGCTATTCGTTATCGGATCTCAAATCAAGATTTGCACCCCATACCTATCAGCTTACCCTGGAGTGCGGCGGTAATGGGCGTGCCGAATTTGATCCTCCCGCCAAAGGGAACCAATGGACCATAGGTGCCGTTTCCTGTGCGCAATGGACGGGAGTGCGACTTCGGGACGTATTGGAGGATGTGGGAATAAAAAATGATGCCGTATATATAGGTTACCACGGGGCCGATTTGCACCTTACAAGAGACCCAAATAAGGAACCCATATCTAGAGGTGTGCCGATGAGCAAGGCCCTTCAAGACGAAACGCTGATCGCTTTTCAGATGAACGGAAAGGACATTCCTCTTGTCCATGGCCATCCCCTGCGATTGGTCGCCGGTGGTTGGCCCGCTTCCGTATCAGGTAAATGGTTAAAGCGAATCAGTGTAAGGAATAAGGTTCATGACGGGGAAAAAATGGAGGGCAGTTCCTATAGAATGCCCTGTGAACCCATTGCCCCCGGAGAAGTGATATCCGACGATGACATGTGCATCATTGAATCTATGCCGGTAAAATCATTGATTACCCATCCCAAATCGGGCGCCATGCTCGCAAAGGGAAAGACCATGGATATCAGAGGGCACGCTTGGGCAGGAGAATTGGAAGTTGGTAAAATGGAATATTCAATCGACTTTGGAGCTACCTGGAAACCATGTTCCTTGGAAAAACCGGTCAACAGGCTCGCTTGGCAGCGGTTTTCGGCGAATATTGCATTTCCGAAAAAGGGGTATTACGAGATTTGGGCCAAAGCGACCGATACTAAAGGACTGTCCCAACCGATGATACTTCCAGGATGGAACCCAAAAGGCTATTTGAACAATGCCTGTCATCGTATCGCTGTTAAAATCACCTAGGATATGGCTTCACAAAAAAAGTTCTGGCAATGGTCCCGTGGCACATATCGATTTTTGATCGTGCTCTGTGCCAGCGTCCTTATCATTTCAATTATTATGTTTTACAAATATGGCGACGAGCTCCATTGGGATGCCAAGGAAAAAGACACCTATATTGAAACACCCGAAAACGATACCGAACGGATAGAAAACGGAATTCATCTACGCACAGGACTCAAAGAAGGGGTAGGGCTTACGGAAACCATAAACAATTGCACCACCTGCCATTCCGCCAAGCTGGTGACCCAAAACAGGATGGATAGGGAACGTTGGACCGCTACCATCAGATGGATGCAAAAAACACAGAATTTATGGGATTTGGGCCCTAATGAAGAAATTATAGTTAATTATTTGGTTACCAATTACCCTCCGGGGAAAAAGGGTAGGCGGGAAAACCTCGATAATGTAGAATGGTATGAACTGAAGAATTAA
>JAHENB010000010.1:2766-31343 GCA_024643345.1 Maribacter sp.
TACTTATTTCATTGGTCGTCTGGTTGTTGGAAATCATGTTCCCATGGCGCAAGAGCCAAGCCATTTTCAGAAAGGATTTTTGGCTTGATGGTTTCTACATGTTTTTCAATTTCTTTATTTTTTCTATCGTAATCAGTGGATTTTATAAAGTATTGGAATTGCTGTTTTTGGAGTTCGGTATAACCGCAAAAAGCCTGTCTTTGCTATCCCTGCAATCCATGCCTGCATGGCTACAATTGCTGGTCTTTTTTATAGTTCTCGACTTCGTGCAGTGGTTCACGCATATTCTGCTTCACAAATACAACTTTTTATGGCAGTTCCATAAAATTCACCATAGCGTTAAGGAAATGGGATTCGCGGCCCATCTGCGCTACCATTGGATGGAAAATATACTGTATAAGCCATTGAAAACCATGGGCGTGATGATATTGGGCGGGTTTGAACCTGAACAGGCCTATATTGTCCATTTCGCCGCCATCGCCATAGGGCATTTCAACCATTCGAACATCAAAATAACGTATGGCCCTTTCAAATACCTATTGAACAATCCGGTCATGCACCTTTATCACCATGCACACGATCTGCCCGAAGGAAAGTATGGTATCAATTTTGGGATAAGCTTGAGCTTATGGGATTATATTTTTAAAACCAATTATATCCCAGAGGCAAGCGGTGCCATTCCACTGGGTTTTCCGGGCGATTCGACGGTACCTAACACGTTCTGGGGCCAAATACGATACGGTTTTGGCAAACCAAAAGATAACGGGTCCTAAAATGTCAACATTCTAGGCATGATAGGACCTGTTTCCCTTTGGAACAAAATAATTAGAGTTATTCGCCTCGTTTCGCAAGAACCATTTTAAATCGGAATGCTCAGGCCCAAACTGATGTTCCTGCCGATGTTCGGTATGCCATCTATTTTGAGCCTCGACAAGTGTGCGATGTACGTTTTATCAAGTATATTATTGGCGCTGACCCTGAATTCAATGGACTGATCGCCCAGCAACATCCGCCCTCCAAGACCCATGTTCAATAAATTATAACCCGCCGTGGCCGTTTCAAAAAAGCTGGTATTATTTTGGTCAAAGACAGACTGCAGCGTGACAAAGAAATAACTGTTCTGTAACAATTTTCGTGGTTTCGAGAATTCGACCCTAAAAGTATTGGTCCATCGGTTTGCAGGAATCAGCGGTAGGAAATCACCGCTTTTGGTTTTTCCGGTAACCGTTTCGAAGCTGCTTTCCATATGTAACCAATCCAATGGGTGGGGGTGGAGGTGTACCCCGATTTCTCCACCATAAAGATTGGCATTTTGTTGATTGTATAAAAAAACGGCATCTGCCCCTACAAATTCCCCATTGGGTTCTAAAAAAATGTAATCCTGTATGGTATTAAAGAAACCGTTGGCATACAGTTCCAAATGTTTGTTATTATATTCAAAGGACAAATCGGTTTGTAGGTTGCGTTCCCGCTTTAGGTTGGGATTTCCGATTTCATATCTATTGGTACCTTCATGTACACCGTTAGAAGTAAGTTCCGCCAAATTGGGAGCCCTAAATCCGGATGCCAAGTTGATACGGCCCAGAATATTTTTCAGAAAATCCCATTTATAACCGATAGCGGAATTAAAACTGTTAAAACTACGATCCAATGGGGCTATGTAGTCCATTTCAGTTGGTATTCCGTTGGCTTCACCTTGAAGGGCCCTGCGATCAAATCGGAGGCCCAATTGTAGGTCGCTTCCATTCTTAAAATGTACATGCGAAGTACCCAAAAAACCAATATCGTTTGTTACGGCATCAGGAATCAATATTTCCTCCCCAAAATTGGAATTTTTTTGGTTCATGCCCTGTAACCCTATTATCGTCTCCAACTGCCCTAATTTTGGAAGATCATATTTCACATTATAGCTCAAGGTCTTTAGCTCCATATCCAGGGCGGTGATCAAAGTAAGGTCTTCTTCTTCAAATTCCTTTCTGTTGTTGAAGGTGTAACCAAAAGTGGCTTCCAAACTTGAATTTTTAAAAAAGATATTGGTTTTGGAACTTAAGATATGATTACCGATTTCTTGATAGGGGGCTTCTGGGTCACGTTCTTTTTGCTGAGCCCCTATCTCTTCGGGTATTCCCAACTTTAAATCGTTATAATTGTACCTGAGCTCGGTTTTAAAGTTCGAAACCTGATAAGCAATACCGGTTTTAAGGTCATATTCACCAAATCGCGAATTGGTAACCCGTTCTCCTTCACCGGTTCTATAATCGGCATGGGAAGCCGCACTACCACGGATCAAGAATTTGAATTTTTCGCTTGATGCCTGAAATCCGGCATTTCCATTAAGACCTATAGTATTCGAAAAGTAATTGAGATTGACATCTCCATGAGTGGTGTTCGATGGGGCGAACTTTTCAGGATTCAAATAAAGCACACCACCCATGGCATCTGAACCGTAAAGCAGGGAAGAAGGTCCTTTAATGACCTCAACGCTCTCGATACCGGCATCGCTGATGCCCAATCCGTGCTCATCTCCAAATTGTTGGTTTTCAAGACGGACCCCTTGGGTATAGACCACTACACGATTTGAACTTAGGCCCCTTATCACGGGCTTCCCTATTCCCAATCCCGTTGAAACACTTTCAACACCAGGAATATTTGTAAGTCCGTCGGAGAGGGTAACGGCCCCGTTCGCTTTCAATTCTGAAATATTAGCGCGTTCGACCTTCATTACATTTTCACGTTGAAGCTTATGGAAAGGAGTCGAAACGATAACTTCTTCCATCTCTATGGCAGATGGGGTGAGAACGATATCGAGCTTGTTCGTGCCTTCTTCCAACAATAAGTTCTTGGAATATGTTTCGAAACCAATATAGGAAGCCAGAAGTTTATAACTGCCTTTTGGGAGGTTGTTCAGTTTGAAGTTACCGTCACTGTCCGTTACACTCCCTTTTTCCAACTGGGGAAAATAGACTTCCACCCCTTCAAGGGGTATACCGTTCGTCGTATCGGTTACGTTACCTGAAACCGAGTTTTGAGCCTGTACTGAAATAAGGGCATTGACAAAAAGGTATAAGAAGACAATTTTTTTCATAATTTATTTTTAATGAATTCATTACAATTAGGAATAATATCAAAAATTATGAAAAAAATGGGGGTGCCCTCAAGGCATAATGCAGTTCAAAAGTAGGTTTAAAGCTATGACCAAATGAAAAAAGTTTTTCCCTAACAATAGTATTGGTGTAGATACCAATGGTTTCCATTGGCGGGTAGTAATTTGAGGTAAGCTTTATTTTTTGAAAATCGCATACCACTTTGGTTTTATGAAAGTGAACTTTGCCTTCCATTTGGCAAATTTTCTCATCATGTTGATGGAAAACGTCTGCAAGCCTCAGTAGGGAAGGTGCCAAAAAGCATAATCCCAAGGCCATTGCCGTGGCTGATAAGAGTATTTTTGGATAAACCCACCTCACTTTACAAATCTAAACAGCGAAAGGGGATATATTGTGTTAATGAAAATGTAAATTATTTGAAGAGAAATCCCAGTCCAATCCGGTTCAACATCTTCTTCTCAAAATTCCAGAAAAACCTGAACTGTCCAAAGATCCAGCCAAATGCGACCAAAAGTATTTGATAAATAGGAAATATGAGGAGAATCCTTACGGTCCAGTAGAGCCAAGATTCGGCTGTTTCCCTATAAATCCCAAAAAATGCGGTAACCGGAGAAGCTAGTTTTGTCGCTGCTGAACCGGTAATGGCAAAGACCAAAAAGATGATTGCAATTTGAAAATTGGATTCAACGCCCCAGCGTTTCTTTAAATCGATCATGTACTGCTTTAATTCGATCAAAGATAGAACTTAAATACGAGGCACAAAAGGTCCCAGTCGTTGGTTATATTTTCTTTGGAAGTAGATAAAATAATTATACAGTTTATAATTCAGTTCATAACCATAATCGATATTCGAATCGTAATTGATTTGCATTTCGTACAACCGGGGATCAAAATCCTGGGGCTGCAATACCCGCTGGTTCCAGTTTAGCACGTAAACCTGATTGCGGTTTTCCAGCCAAGATTGAGAGTAATAGCCCTCCGGACGGGCTGTGCTCTGAAGCCAAAAATTGAAGCCCGGTTCAATAATAATGATTTCATATTCGGTCTTGTCGCTTTGAATCTTGACCGTGTCGCCCTCCGTTGATTTAGTATGCATGGCCTCTTGCTCAGCGGGTGTGGTCGCACTGTTCGAACTGCCGCAACTGGAGGCGACGATGACCATGGTTACTATGAAAAGAAAGCCTGTTAGAAAAGTAATTTTCATGATCTGAAGGTACAAAAAATGCCGATTCCCTAAGGAATCGGCATCTTCAGATTTTGTGAATTGGCACTTATTTCCCAAACAGGCTTCCAAGGAGACCTCCAATACCTCCACGTTTTTTGCTGGTTCCCATGACCATGCCTGCGACATCATCCAATATGCTTCCATCACCATCCGCATCCAATAGTGTGGTGATCAAACTTTGATTTTGTTGTGGTTGTCCGCCCAGCATACTGCCCAAAAGGCTGTTCATGCCACTGGCATCCTTAACATTGCTCTGCGCAGTTTGTCTACCGAGATAACCCATAACAATTGGTGCCGCAATTTTCAAGATTTGGGCAATTGCCCCTGCATCCAATCCTGATTTTTGGCTCAATGTATTTTCAACCTGAGCCTGTTTGCCTCCGAAGACATGGCCTAAAATTCCCGCTCCATCGCTGACCACCGATTCATCAACACCTCCGCCGAAGAGGCCACCCAGATCATCCAAAATACTACCATCATGTTTGCTTGAAAGTGCGTTCATCAGACCTTGCGCCCCTTGCGGCGAGGTAACATTTTTTTTCATTGCGCCTAGGAGCAGGGGCATGGCCATACTCAGCACATCTGCTGTTTTATTTTCTGGCTGCCCGGTTTGGCCCGCGACTCCACTAATGAATTGTTGGCCCATTGGGCTATTCAATAAATCTAATAATCCTGCCATTTTTTGCGATTTTTAATTAAAACCGTAATGTACAAAAACGGTCTAATCCTTTGGTGTGAATTTGCAGATAAAATTATCGCAAGAGCGCCTTGATCTGTGATGCCAGTTCCATTCCAATTCTGTCCTGAGCTTCCAGGGTCGCCGCCCCAATGTGCGGGGTAAGGGAAATTTTTGGGTGCATCAAGATTTTGATCTCCGGGGTCGGTTCCGATTCAAAGACGTCAAGCCCTGCGAAGGATACTTTTCCATTTTCCAAGGCGGAAACAAGGGCCACCTCGTCGAGAACGCCACCTCTTGCGGCATTGACAATGCCTACGCCATCTTTCATCATTTCAAACTCCTTATTTCCAATCACATACTCTTTTTGAGCAGGAAGATGAAGGGTAATAAAATCGGCCTTTTTCAATACTTCACTCTTCGAAACCGAGCTAAGGTTAAATTGTATCGTTTGATCATCAAAAAATAGCAACTGCAGTGTCGTTTTTTCAATCAAAGGATCAAAATACAACACCTTCATTCCCACACCGAGAGCTATACGAGCTGTTGCCTGTCCTATGCGACCAAAACCTATCAGACCAAGGGTTTTGCCCCTAAGTTCAATGCCATTTGCGTATGATTTTTTGAGTTGCTTGAAATTGCTGTCCCCATCGAGCGGCATATTGCGATTGGCATCGTACAGAAATCGCACTCCGCCGAACAAATGGGCAAAAACCAATTCTGCAACCGACTCCGAGGAAGAGGCCGGGGTATTGATTACATGCAATCCCTTTTGCTTTGCATAAGCGACATCAATATTATCCATGCCCACGCCACCGCGACCTATGAGCTTTAAAGTGGGACAGGCATCGATGAGTTCTTTTCGTACTTGGGTAGCACTACGCACCAAAAGCCCCGCCACCTGATGCTCATTGATATAGTTGATCAGTTGCTCTTGGGCAACTTGAACGGTAAGGACCTCAAAACCTGAGGAGACAAGGGCCGTTATACCGGAGGCAGAGATGCCATCGTTTGCTAAAATTTTCATTATCGTATTAGGTTGATTCCTTAATGTTGGCGTAAACTTCGAATGATCGGTTATGACCCCAATGCTCAGAGTTCTTGATGAAGCAACTATGGGCCCTTAGGCCTTTCGTTCCAATTCACTCATCACATCGACTAGGATGCCTACACTTTCCAGGGGAAGCGCATTGTACATTGAAGCCCTGTAGCCGCCAACCGAACGATGTCCGTTTAGGCCGACCACTCCGGCTTCCTTCCACATATTATCAAAATTGTCTTTTAACTTGTCATCGGCAAGGTTGAAGGTCGCGTTCATGTTGGATCGGTCCTCAGTATTGGCGTAACCCTCGAATAATGGGTTCAAATCTATTTCTGAATAAAGCAATTTCGCCTTTTTTTCATTTAACGTTTCGATTGCCGAAATACCGCCTAATTTTTTAAGCCAATCCAGCGTCAGCATGGAAACATAAACCGCAAAAACCGAAGGGGTGTTGAACATACTCTCTTTTGCAATCTGAACCCTATAGTCCAAAATGGAAGGTATCGCCCTGGTAACCTTGCCCAAAATAGATTCCTTGACAACTACTAAGGTCGCCCCGGCAGGACCCATATTTTTTTGGGCGCCCGCATAGATCAAATCGAAATCGGAAAAATCGAGCTGTCTTGAAAAAATATCGGAACTCATATCACAGACGACGGGGGCATCGATTTTAGGAAATTTTTTAATTTGTGTTCCAAATATCGTATTGTTGGATGTCAAATGCAGATAATCCAATCCTGAAGGTACGGCATAGCCTTTCGGAATATATCTGAAATTTTCATCTTTTGAAGAGCCCACTTCCAAAACCTCACCAAAAAGCTTGGCCTCTTTAATGGCGTTGTTGCTCCAAGTCCCGGTATTGAGGTAACCCGCTTTGGTTTCTAGCAAGTTATATGCGGCCATAACAAACTGTAGGCTTGCGCCGCCCTGCAGAAAGAGGGCCTTATAGCCTTGATCTTCCAAACCCAATAGTTCCAAAGCAAGGGCCTGTGCCTTTTCCATGACGGCCACAAAGTCCTTGCTGCGATGAGAAATTTCGATTAAGGAAAGGCCGGAACCATTGAAATCCATAACGGCTCCAGATGCCTGTAAAAGAACTTCCTGTGGCAAAATACAGGGCCCTGCACTAAAATTATGCTTCTTCATTTTGCAATATTTGTTAAGGTGGTAAAGGTCTTAAATTTACAGAAAAATACGACTATGGAAGCGCATTAAATCTACTATATTTTCAACAGGAAATCAACAACATCGATTCCATCTGCATAATCGTTGAGCATAGGAAACTGAGATTGCCCGAAGGGTACCTCCTGCTGTATAAAGCCATCGCTAACGATGCATTGAAGTTTATCCCTGTCCTTTGAAAGTTGTAGGCTCAACTCGCTGGGATGGCTATATTTTTCATAAAACAAGGAAGCGATCGGGGAGGCATAACTTTGATCTTCTTTGAGCATTAAAAAGCCATTGTCCAATATTTTAAATTCAGACATCAGGTATACCGCTTTGTTATAATCATAGTTGTTCTGATATTTTTTTTGGTCTATAATGGTATGAAAGGGGTAAATGGCCTTAAAAAAAACATCGAAATCAAAAGTATCGGGAACGTACAGTTTGGAAACACTTCTACATCCAAGCCCATAATACCTGAAAATATCCTCTCCAAGGGCCAGTAATTGGCCAGGTGTTTCCTTTCCAGAGAGCACCGCAACCGAATTCCGATTTTTTCGGATAATATTCGGTCTGTTTCCAAAATAATGTTCGAAATAGCGGGCCGTGTTGTTGCTTCCGGTCGCGATTACGGCATCAAACCCCTTCAATTGGCCCTCTGTAACCAAGATTTTTTCTTTGAAGGAGGGCTCCATCGATATCAGAAAATCCATCATAAAATTAAATAGGGCACGATCGTTTGAAGATAGTTTTACCAGAGCAATGTCACCGGTGAACATGACGCACAAAAAATCATGAAAACCCACCAAGGGAATGTTGCCCGCCATGATGATGGCCACCTTATTTGGCTCACGCTTAGGTATTTCATAATTTGAAAGCCATTCGCCCAAGGTTTTATCGTTCAATAAACAGCTCCATCGCCGAAGGGCAAACAACACATTTTCTTGATTGAACCAGCCGTTTTGATGACCGGCCAAAATAATGGATTCATCCAAACGTTTAACCCATGGGTCATCGTTTAATATCCCTTGGCAGTATTGGTCAAGAAAGGTCCCAAGTTTAACAAAAGCTTTAAATGTTTTGTAATGCTCGTTCATATATTTGTGCAAAATGCGATTAGGCTCTACCTTTGCGCAAAAATAGGGATACTTTAACGATTTTGGTTATCGTATTGTAAACCAACCTGTCCTGCAGAAACGTGGGAATTACCATAACTTGGAATAAAGATGGCAATAATAATTACAGATGAGTGCATCAATTGCGGGGCTTGCGAGCCGGAATGTCCAAATACTGCCATTTATGAAGGTGCGGATGAATGGCGCTATAGCGACGGTACTTCCCTAAAGGGAAAATTGGTACTCCCCAATGGGAAAGCGGTAAATGCCGACGAAGTGCAAGACCCCATAAGCGATGAGATTTATTATATATCTCCCGACAAATGTACCGAATGTGTCGGATTTCACGAAGAACCGCAATGTGCGGCCGTATGTCCAGTGGACTGCTGTGTGCCCGACGAAGACCATGTTGAGTCAGAGGAAACGCTCTTGGCAAAACAAAAGTTCATGCATCCCGGCTGATAACCAAGACCATTTCGAGAAACTTCATTTTTTTTAAGGCCTTAGGTGGCTTTAAACCCGATTGTTTGGAAGGTAATCGGGTAGCCGAAACACGGTATATATGGGTTATTTCCTTCTATTTTTGCCGTTTCAATTTTGGTAAAAACCCTGATATCAAAAGACACAACAAAAAAGGCCGCCTAAATTTAGGCGGCCTTATTAATAAAGTGTTGAAACTGTTTTAGAATTTATAGTTCACCGATAAATTGAACATGGCACCCAATTGACTGAAATGGTACCCATCATAGGTCATTTGGGAATATCGTTGGTTAAACGTAATCAAATTCGATTCGTTCTGAATTGGGGTCACCCCAAAAGCATTGGTGGAAGTGTCATTGATAATAGCTTGTCCAGCGGCATTTTCGGCCACAAATTTCCATTCGGGAAGGACATTCAATATGTTATTCAGATTCAATGCAATGGTAAGCTTTTCTGTAGCGCTGTAGTTGATGCCCAAGTCGGTTACGATTTTTGGCGTAAATTCAGTGCGTAGATCATTGCTCATTCCCTGTTGCTTAAAGATGGTCTTTCCAAAATAGGTATTGTTCAAGGAAAATCCGAACTTATTGATATCGTAATTGGCACCCAATATCCATTTTGTCTTTGGTCTTGAGGTAAAGAAAAGGGCTTCTTGGGTCGGTGTGACAACCGATTGTCCTGTGCCCTGCAAGAATGCGGGATCCTTTACTGCGCCGTTTCTCTCGTTTTGAATAGTATAGTTACCTGCAAGGTTAAAATTCAAAGTACCCATGCCAATAAGGATGCTTCTGTAGTTCGCTACCACATCTATCCCCGACGTTCTGGTGTCAAGGGCATTGACAAAGAAACTAAGGTCGGAAAGACCTTCAAACGCCCCACCGGCAGGTGGTGCCACCTCAGAGCCCAATACGATTCGATCTTTAACGGCAATATTGTAATAATCAACGGTTACGTTGAAGAAACTGCTGATTTTTGAACCGATTCCCACTGTAAAATTGGTCGATTTTTCGGCATCCAATTGATCAAGACCCAACAGTCGTGCCTGTGGCGATACATTGTTCACCAAGCCGCCAACCTGTATGCCCTGTCCTGGCACAAAACTGTACTGTGCCTTTTGGGTATAGATCTGATGTAGGGTAGGCGCCCTGAAACCTGTTGATATAGAGCCCCTGAGGGTTATACGATCTTCGGCAAACTTATATCTTGAACTGAATTTATAGACAAATGCATTCCCGAAATCGGAATAGTTTTCCTGCCTTACCGTACCACTGAGAAGGAAATCTTCGTTCACGTCGAAATCCAAGCTGAAATAGCCACCAAGATTATAACGACTGAATTTTCCTGAGTTCTGTGGTTGGTTACCTGCAAAAGAATCCGCGCCACCACCATCATAGGAAGCTAAGCCACCTTCGATCACTTCAAAGGTCTCAGTCCTGAACTCGGCCCCAAAACCGATACTGATTTGATCTGAAAGCACCCTAGAGATATCGATGTTCCCTACATTATGATTGAATTTAGTGCCTCCCGGATCGAAACTGATGGGGCTGTTTTCGCGATATAGGCTCGACCCCTCGGTAAGTTCGCCCGGATCTACAATACCATTTCCGTTGGCATCCAACCAAGTGGATGGAGAGTAAACGAAGTTTCTGTTATGGGAGTTGTTCACCTTATAGGTCTGTGTGTTCCCGCCGGTCGTAAAACTGGCATCCAAATTCCAATCGTTCAAATTGGCTTTGAAACCCACAGTTCCATTATAGTCGCTAAGATCGCCCTCAAAAGTGGGTACATAGCCATCATAGTTGTTTGGCGTACCTGGTGCAGGGAAAAAATCCGATAGATAAGGGAAATCTTCAATGGTCCTCCAATAAGGGGTCCGGTAATTGGCATAACTGTTCACCTTCTTGTAAACATAGGCCGCATTTCCATATAATTGAGTGTTTTCACTTAGGTCTACACCCATGTTTACCGAAAATTTGGCGGCAGCGGTCTCTGGCGAACCGTTGATATTGCCTGCATCGGGCTTACGTGCCAAAAATGACCTTACATCTGCGATATCGGCACCGAAATCTGCCGCCTCACCGGCAGCATCCACGGTTCCAGGACGATTGGCCAAATTTACTTTGGATAGGTCTACGGTATAATTTACAAACCCTTTGTCGTCACCTATACTAGATCCGTTGTTTATGGAAATGCCATACATCTCTCCATCGCCCTCCGAGGTTATTCCGGTACGTAAAGTTGCCGAACCTTCAGATGCATTATCCTTTAAAATAATGTTCATTACCCCGGCGATGGCATCTGATCCATATTGGGCAGAAGCCCCATCCCTTAATATTTCGACCCTTTTAATGGCATCGGTGGGGATGGCCGAAATATCCGCTCCGGTCTCTCCACGACCAGGTGAAGTTTGTGTATAGAGTAAGGCACTAAGGTTCTTTCTTTTACCATTGATCAATATCAATGTACGGCTGGGCCCCATATTTCTAATTTCATAGGGGTCCAATAAAGAGGTCGCATCGTTTACCGGTGTCTGTACGGTATTGAAAGAAGGGATCCGATATTGTAAAGCTTTATCGAAGGTAGCCTGGCCGGTCGAGACGAGTTCTTGGGCAGGCAGCACATCAATGGGCAGCGGGGTATCGGTGTTGCTTCGGGCCGCGGTACGGCTCCCGGTAACGATGAATTCTTCCAGCTGCATCCCCTCGGAAAGGGCAATATCGATAGTTGATCGACCGCCAGCTTCTATTTCTTGGGTTCCAAAGCCAATATAACTGAATATCAATGTGGCATCTTCACCGACCGTAATTTCATAATTTCCGTCAAAATCGGTGGAAGTTCCATTGGAGGTACCTTTTTCAACGATGTTCACGCCGGCAAGGGGCGCGCCATCTTGATCGGTAACGGTTCCGTTTATCGAATTCTGGGTAATTGAACTTGACAATTCTGCCATTTCGGCTAAATTGGTAAGTGAAGCCTCCATGTGGCCAAATCCCATAATAAACAGGCCGGTCAACAAGACTTTTAGAAATGTAATTTTTCTCATAATAGTGTGTTTAGGTTAGAGTTAAATTAAATAACATCCATTTAGGTATAGTTTGGAGAACCTTAATCTTGTTTCAGAATTGCTAGCGAACTTATAAAGGGAACCCTCTGGTATCGCAAACATCCCATCAGAATGCCCAATGTATTGTTCATAAAAATTTTAGGAATAAGGTGATTCCAATAATGAAAATGCGCAAGCGTAATTACTAAAAATTTAAGCCCTAAAAGGAACTTAAACCAGATTAGGAGTTTTTGATGTTTTCCTCAGGACAAGGTGAAAGCGGTAACCGGGCTAGGAGGGAAGGGCGTTGATATGATCTCCCAATCATGATTTACCCTAAAAGTGCCAGCAGTATGCTCTCCAATCAATTCCACGGTCGGAATCAGCCAAATATAGCCCAAAATTCCCAAAATGTTAATAAATTATTAAATTTTCATCGCGGAACAACCAGTTGGCATCGATATCCGGGTGTGCTTGGGAGGTTGAAAATACCAGCTTAACAAAACGATATACGCCAAATACAATACTAAGAACTATCTTTGCAGCCTCAAATATTAGATCAGATGAAAGCAGGTATCGTTGGGTTGCCAAATGTGGGCAAATCCACCCTTTTTAATTGTCTCTCCAATGCCAAGGCCCAAAGTGCCAATTTCCCATTTTGCACCATTGAGCCCAACATTGGGGTAGTCAACGTCCCGGATATTAGGTTGCAAAAGCTGGAAACCTTAGTCAATCCCGAACGGGTTGTACCCGCCACCGTTGAAATTGTTGATATCGCCGGTTTGGTCAAAGGGGCAAGTAAAGGGGAAGGTCTCGGCAATCAATTTTTGGGCAATATTCGGGAAACGGACGCCATATTGCACGTTTTGCGCTGCTTTGAAAATGAAAACATTGTGCATGTCGATGGCTCGGTGAATCCGATTCGTGACAAGGAGACCATTGATATGGAGTTGCAATTGAAAGACTTGGAAACGGTAGAAAAGAAACTCGAAAAAGTGAAACGAGCGGCGAAAACCGGTAATAAGGATGCACAAAAAGAGGAGACTGTGCTAATGAAATTGAAAGATGGCCTTGAGGCAGGAATCTCTATTAGAGCAATTGAATTGGAAAAGGAGGATCGTAATGAGTTTGTGAAACCGCTGCAATTTATAACGGACAAGCCCGTAATGTACGTTTGCAATGTAGATGAGGATTCGGCCACGACAGGCAATGCCTTCGTAGATCAGGTGAAATCTGCAATTGTAGGAGAAAATGCCGAAGTCGTTGTTTTGGCCGTGGCCACCGAAGCCGATATAACCGAGTTGGAAACCTTTGAAGAACGCCAAATGTTCTTGGAGGATATCGGATTGTCCGAACCCGGTTCCGCCAAATTGATACGCGGGGCCTACAAACTTTTAAATCTTGAGACTTATTTTACCGCTGGGGTAAAGGAAGTGCGTGCATGGACCATTCCGGTTGGCGCCACCGCTCCCCAGGCCGCTGGGGTAATCCATACCGATTTTGAGAAGGGCTTTATCAGGGCGGAAGTCATTTCATATGCAGATTTCATAGCATATGGCAGTGAATTGAAGGTAAAGGAGGCAGGTAAAATGCGCGTGGAGGGCAAGGATTATATTGTAAAAGATGGGGATGTGATGCATTTTAGATTTAACGTGTAATTTTTCCATGGTCCTTTTGACTATTCAGGCCTTTTACATTCTTGCTATCAACAATCGGGGTTTGCCATTGTTAATTACTTTAACGCTAAGGAGTTTCATCTTTTTACAAGTCGTGCTATCTTAGCGACACTTTCGAACAAACCCCAAATAATGTCTGAAATTTCCCAATATACTGAAGATAACATTCGATCGCTCGATTGGAAAGAGCACATTCGAATGAGGCCCGGTATGTACATTGGCAAGTTAGGTGACGGCTCATCCGCAGATGACGGCATCTACATTCTACTAAAGGAAACCATTGACAATTGCATAGATGAATATGTGATGGGAGCCGGTAAGACCATTGAAATCAGTATCAAAGATAATGTAGTAAAGGTTCGGGACTATGGGCGTGGCATTCCTCTTGGAAAGGTAGTCGATGTCGTATCCAAAATGAACACTGGAGGCAAATACGATTCCCGTGCCTTTAAAAAATCGGTAGGCCTCAACGGGGTGGGCACCAAGGCTGTAAATGCGCTCTCCTCCTTTTTTAAGGTTGAATCGGTAAGGGATAATCAAATAAAATCGGCCGAATTCACACAAGGAAACCTGGTTTCCCAAGATGGCCCTTCCGATAGCACAAAACGAAGGGGGACCAAGGTCTTGTTCACCCCTGATGAAACGATTTTCAAAAAATACAAATATCGTAATGAGTATGTAGAACGCATGCTCAAGAATTATGTTTACCTCAACCCGGGACTTACCATTATGTTCAATGGGGAAAAGTATTATTCCGAAAATGGTCTAAAAGATCTTCTGGAAGACAATAACAATATGGAAGACATGTTGTATCCGGTAATACATCTTAAAGGGGAAGATATAGAAGTGGCCCTTACCCACAGTAAGACCCAATATAGCGAGGAATACCATTCTTTTGTAAACGGGCAGAACACAACTCAAGGCGGGACTCATCAAGCGGCCTTTAGGGAAGCATTGGTAAAGACCATTCGGGATTTCTATGGGAAAAGCTATGACCCTTCCGACGTAAGAAAATCGATTATCTCGGCCATTTCCATAAAAGTTATGGAGCCGGTTTTCGAGAGCCAGACCAAAACCAAATTGGGGTCAACAGATATGGGAGGGGACCTTCCCACGGTTCGAACCTATATCAACGATTTCATTGGTAAGCATTTAGATAATTACCTTCACAGGAACACTGAAACCGCTGAAAGTTTGCAAAAAAAGATAATGCAGGCCGAACGCGAGCGAAAGGAACTCTCAGGGATAAGAAAACTTGCCAAAGATCGGGCCAAAAAGGCGAGTCTACATAATAAAAAATTAAGGGATTGTCGGGTTCATTTGACCGACATGAAAAGTGAAAGGCGGTTAGAGAGCACTTTGTTCATCACGGAAGGGGATTCGGCATCCGGTTCGATAACGAAGTCGCGCGATGTGAACACGCAGGCGGTCTTCAGTCTAAGGGGAAAGCCCTTGAATTCTTATGGCATGTCAAAGAAAATCGTTTATGAGAACGAGGAATTCAATCTCTTGCAGGCGGCACTGAACATAGAAGATTCTATGGAAGACCTCAGGTACAATAATATCGTCATCGCAACGGATGCTGATGTCGACGGTATGCACATTCGATTGTTGCTGATCACATTCTTTCTACAATTTTTCCCTGAACTGATCAAGGAAAACCACTTGTATATTTTGCAAACACCCTTGTTCAGGGTGCGCAACAAGAAGGAAACCATATATTGCTACAGTGAGGACGAAAGACGAAGCGCAATGGAAAAACTTTCAGGTAAGCCCGAAATCACTAGGTTTAAAGGCTTGGGCGAAATCTCTCCAGATGAATTCAAACATTTCATCGCGGATGACATCCGTTTAGAACCCGTAATGCTCGACAAGGCAATGTCAATCGAAAATCTTCTGGAATTCTATATGGGAAAAAATACGCCCGACCGACAAGAATTTATTATCAACAACCTTAAAGTAGAAGTTGATCTGGTCCATGCAGAACAACAATAAACCAAGCAAATACGAATTCTCTGAATGGAGGAAAATGAGGATCTGAACGAAGCCCATCAAGAAAATACAGACGAATCACAGGAAGCGCTGAAAAGGGTTTCCGGGATGTACAAAGACTGGTTTTTAGATTATGCTTCCTATGTTATTTTAGAACGGGCCGTACCTGCCATTGAAGACGGTTTTAAACCGGTACAAAGGCGTATTATGCACTCTTTGAAGGAGTTGGATGATGGGCGATACAACAAAGTGGCCAATGTGGTTGGTCACACCATGCAGTACCATCCCCATGGGGATGCCAGCATTGGCGATGCCATGGTGCAAATTGGTCAAAAAGATCTTTTAATCGATACGCAGGGGAACTGGGGCAACATATTGACCGGTGATGGGGCCGCGGCATCGAGATATATTGAGGCCCGACTGTCAAAATTCGCCCTTGAAGTCGTTTTTAGCCCAAAGATCACGGAATGGCAGCTTTCCTACGATGGCAGAAAAAAAGAACCCGTTAACCTTCCGGTAAAATTCCCTTTGTTATTGGCTCAGGGTGCCGAAGGGATCGCGGTTGGTCTTTCTACCAAAATTTTGCCGCACAACTTCATCGAACTCATTGAAGCTTCCATCAAACACCTAAAAGGGCAGCGCTTTAAATTATACCCAGACTTTCCGACGGCAGGCATTATCGATGTGGCCAATTATAATGACGGACTTCGTGGTGGAAAAATCCGGACACGCGCAAGAATCTCCCAATTAGACAAAAACACCTTGGTCATTAATGAGATACCTTATGGAACGAATACTTCTTCTTTAATAGATTCCATCCTGAAAGCCAACGATAAAGGGAAGATTAAGATTAAAAAAATAGATGATAATACGGCTGCGGAGGTAGAAATTTTGGTACACCTTCCCTCGGGTATCTCACCCGATAAAACGATTGACGCACTTTATGCGTTCACGGCATGTGAAAGCAGTATTTCCCCTTTGGGATGCATCATCGAGGACAACAAGCCCTTGTTTATCGGTGTGACCGAAATGTTGGAACGCTCTACCGAAAATACGGTAGAATTGCTGAAGGCAGAGCTGGAAATACAGTTGAGCGAATTGGAGGAACAATGGCACTATTCTTCTTTAGAGCGAATTTTTATAGAAAACCGAATTTACCGCGACATAGAGGAAGAGGAAACCTGGGAGGGTGTAATCGAGGCGATCGATAAGGGCTTGGGACCCTTTACGCAAAACTTGAGAAGGGCGGTTACCGAAGACGATATTCTAAGGCTTACCGAAATAAGGATCAAGCGGATTTCTAAGTTTGACTTGGATAAGGCTCAAGAACTGCTCGATAATCTGGAAAAAAAGATTGCTGAGGTAAAACACCATTTGGCGCATCTTGTCGATTTTACCATTGATTATTTCAAATCGCTGAAGGAAAAATTTGGAAAGGGGAGGGAGCGTAAATCTGAAATAAGGACTTTCGACGATATTGAGGCCACTAAGGTGGTCATAAGAAATACCAAATTGTATGTAAATCGCGATGAAGGCTTTGTGGGGACATCGATGAAACGAGATGAATACATCACCGATTGCAGCGATATCGACGATATTATTGTGTTTACCCGCGATGGGCATATGATGGTGACCAAAGTGGATTCAAAAACCTTTATCGGTAAAAACATCATCCACGTAGCGGTTTTCAAGAAAAAAGACAACCGCACCATTTATAATATGATATACAAGGATGGTAAAGGAGGCCCTTCTTATATAAAACGGTTTAACGTTACTTCAATAACCAGGGATAAACTGTATCCACTCACCAGTGGCAAGCCCAATTCTGAAGTACTATATTTTTCAGCAAATCCGAACGGGGAGGCAGAGGTCATAACGGTACTTTTGAGACAATCGGGAAGTATTAAAAAATTGAAATGGGACCTTGATTTCGCCGATGTGCTGATCAAGGGCCGTGCCTCAAAAGGTAATTTGGTGACCAAATATTCCATTAAACGCATCGAACTTAAAGAAAAAGGGGTCTCGACCCTAAAACCAAGAAAAATATGGTTCGATGACGCAGTGCGCCGACTCAATGTCGACGGGCGGGGAGAGCTTTTAGGGGAATTTCGTGGCGATGATCGGCTATTGGTGATCACTCAAAAAGGAACCGTGAAAACAGTGGCGCCAGACCTGTCGACACATTTCGATGAAGACATGATCGTTTTGGAAAAATGGAACCCCAACAAGCCCTTGTCCGCTATTTATTTTGATGGTGACAAAGAGCGTTATTATGTCAAAAGGTTTATTGTTGAAAATGAAAATAAGGAAGAAACCTTTATTTCAGAACATCCAAAATCGTTCCTGGAATTGGTGCTGACCGATTGGCGACCCGTTGTCGAATTGGAGTTCGCCAAACCCAGAGGAAAAGATGTAAAACCAAACCAAATTACTGAGGTAGAATCATTTATATCTGTTAAAGGAATTAAAGCTTTAGGCAATCAATTAACCTCGGAAAAGATTAAAAATGTAAATGTCCTGCAATCACTTCCTTATGAAGAACCTGAGCCCCACGAACCTGCCGACATCGAGGTGGTCGATGAGGAAAATGTTGAATCGAACGAAGGCGGGCGAATTTCAGATAACGGGGAACAAAGCAACACAAAAGATTTGGATGGGGATGAAAATAATGGCCCCGGACAAACAAAACTGTTCTAAAGTCCCAACTTTAATAAGCAAACCCATAATCGCCCCACGCGATTGGGAATTATGAACGATAGGGTTAATGACCAATGGTACTTGTATCTCTAAGGTCGTTGGAAATTGGCATATTCCCATTTGGGAAAATCATCAAGATTGGGGAGGAAATAAACGATCCATCGGGGTAGGGAACATCTCAAATCCAATTAACCCGATTCGACGATGGCAATAGAATTAAGTAATAATGCTTAAGATGTTGTTAAAAAAGCCAAATCTTGGCCAAAAAGGTAAAAGATTTTATGATTGGCTGCATAAATAACTATCTTCGCTAAAATAGATTTTTTTGATGGATTTTACCAACCCCCTGGTATACGGAGTACCCTGTTTCATTGCCTTTATTCTTCTAGAACTTACTTATAGCAAGACCCATGGAGATGACCATCTCTATGAATGGAAAGACCTATTTGCCAGTGGATTTATGGGCGTGGGGTCGGCCATAATCGCGCCATTGATAAAGCTCATATCGGCTATCGTGATCTTTGAATTTACCTACGACCTGTTCAATCCTATCGTAGAGGGAGTTCGTACCAACATCATGGGATACGAGTCTTTTGGTTATGCTTGGTATGTTTGGCTGTTTTGCCAATTGGCCGATGATTTTACCTACTATTGGTTTCATCGTGCCAACCATGAAGTACGTATATTATGGGCCGCCCATATCGTACACCACTCCTCCGACAATTTCAATCTGGGTACGGCAGTTCGAAACGGCTGGTTCACCATCCTTTATAAGCCCCTGTTTTATATGTGGATGCCCGCATTGGGATTCCCGCCCGAGATGGTGGTCGTTTGTCTAGGTATCGAAGCCCTCTGGCAGTTTCAGCTTCACTCGGTGTACATACCAAAAATGGGATTCATCGAAAAAATATTCAACACCCATACCATGCACCAAGTACACCATGCCCAAAATGTGGAGTATTTGGATAAAAACCATGGTGGATTTTTAAACATTTTCGATAAGTTGTTTGGGACTTGGAAAGAGCTGGACGACGATATCGACGTGAAATATGGCGTAATTCATGCCCCAAATTCACACAACCCAATTGTGATTCTAACCCATGAATTCAAGGATATTTGGAAAGATGTGAGGAAATCCAAGAAATTTTCACATGTTTTAATGTACATATTCGGCCCCCCCGGATGGAGCCACGATGGAAGCACCATGACGGTCAAACAACAACAGCGCATGTTTAAGAAACAAAAAATGGACACTCCGGAAATAGCTTTCAGTAGGCCCAATTAAATATAAACGTCTGCCCGGATTTAAGAATACTTCAACCATCTATCTTTGAACCGTTTTAAGCGGAATAAAGACGCTTCCTTGGTAATTTACACTTGGTCATCCTTGGTGAACGATTGTTCTTTCTTTCGCATTTTGATGTTCAAAAACTCAACCAATAAGGAGAAAGCAATCGCAAAATAGAGATATCCTTTGGGTATGACCCCTATTTCTTGGCCAAACACTTTGGTATGGCTTAAATGTGCCGCCTCCGCTATCAGCATAAATCCAATCAATATCAAAAACGAAAGGGCCAGCAATTGCATTGATGGGTGCTTATTGATGAAAATCCTGATCGGATTGGCAAATAGCATCATGATCAGAATGGAAATCACGACGGCAATAATCATCAATATCAATGCATCCATAGGTTTTTCCCCTAACCCATTGGTCATCCCTACAGCGGTTAATATCGAATCGATCGAAAAAATAAAGTCGATGATAACGATTTGAACGATCGCCTTGGAAAAACTGGTAATATTCTTGGCATTGATGGCATCTTCATCGTGCTCAGGCAATTCTACTTTCTCATGTATTTCCGAAGTGCTTTTATACAATAGGAAAAGCCCTCCAAAAAAAAGAATTAGAGCCTGACCGCTGATTCCCACCGTGAGCCAAGAGGTCTTGATGTAGTAGAATGGATTTCTGAGGCCGATTAGAAAGGACACCGCAAACAATAATATAATTCGTTGAACCATGGCCAAGAGCAGTCCAACGTTAGTGGCCCTTCTTTGGTCTTTTGGGGGCAATTTATTCGCCGCAATGGAGATGAAAACAATGTTATCTATCCCCAGGACAATTTCTAAAAAAGTAAGGGTCACCAAGGCCACCCATGCATCTGCGCCGGTAAAGATATCCCACATAGTTTAGTTCGTTTTAAAGGCTGTACCCCTTGATTTTTTGCTGCTCCCTACAAGGCCGTACTCAAAGGTATAGGAATTACCGGAAGTTGACAAAATCTTGATCTGTACCGATTTTTCTTCCGCTTTATTCTTTGGGTTCAATTTTTTAACGATATACTCGCAGTCATTGATCCACCTTACCGAAGCGGAATCGGCTTTTCCCTTGAAATAGTCTATCTCCAAACCGGCTGTACGTTCAAATGTGGTATTCATTTCAACGCCATCCACAACAGATGTAAATGAAAATCTACCGTTTTTAAATTGTTCGCAATTGCGCTCGGGATGATAGCACGATGCTAAAAGGCCTGTGATCAATAAAGAAAAAAGTATACGGTTCTGCATCCCTGTAAAATTAAGAAATTGGGTGTCATTTCCCACTATAGGCCTTAAAACTTCCATCAGAATAAAAAACCACGATTTTTTCAATGTTTTTTTCTTGTACTGTTTTTTTTGATGCCGCGTTGCCCGCTTCTTTCGGGACGCCGCTTGGGGTGGGTGCGGGGCTTTTGGAATCGTGTGGAAAACTTCCTTTTCCATTGAGCAGCCAATAAAGATTAACTTCGGGAAATGTCTGCACGACCTTCATGACAAAATCAAGACTTGGTTTATTTCGACCCGACAACAAATGTGAAATTCCAGATCGCTGCACTTCGATCTTATCTGCAAAAGCTGCCGCGGAAAGTCCGTAAAATTCCAAAAGCAATTCCAATCTTCTTACAAAATCCTCAGTGTTTACCATGGTATATTAAATGATGGCATTGTATTGCCGAATAAACCCTTATTTTCTAAAAACGGATTATTATTTCCTTTAAAAATAGAAACTAAAATTTAAAGTAAAGTATTATAAATAATTGATATATAAATAGATATAAATAGAAAAATATATTTTCAAAAAAAAGTTTACAAATGTATATGAAAGAGCAAATAAATAGGATCGATGGTTTACAAATGTAATAATTATGGTTTACATATGTAATTTATAATGATGCTATTTTTGTTGGAGATTATTGAATACAGATGCATATACAACGTAAGGAATATACAAAGTTTAGGGAAGGATCGGTCCAAGGCCGTTATGTGACCCTAGATCATATCTTACCATTTATGAATGCGATGTCGATACATTTCAAAGTGGTTCAAGTTGGTATTTCGGTGCAGGGCCTGCCCATTCGATCCTTGACCATGGGTAGTGGAAATCTGAAAATACTGATGTGGTCGCAAATGCATGGCAATGAAAGCACAACGACCAAGGCATTGCTGGACTTATTGAATTTTTTGGCTTCCGAAACCGCGCTTGCAAAGAGTATTTTAAAAGCATGCAAGCTCCAAGTAATACCGATATTAAATCCGGATGGCGCAAGATCATATACTCGGTTGAATGCCAATTCGATAGATCTTAACCGAGACGCGCAATTGCTTACCCAGCCGGAAAGTAGAGTATTGAACGAAGTTTACAGATTATTCAAACCTGACTTTTGCTTTAACCTACATGACCAGCGAACCATATTTAATGTGGCCGGTACAAGGGAGCCCGCTACTGTATCTTTCCTTGCCCCAGCATTTGATATGGCCAGGTCAGTTTCTGGAAATCGTATATCGAGCATGCGTTTGATCGTTGCGATGAACCAGGCTTTGCAACTAATGATACCGGGACAAGTAGGGCGATATGATGATAGTTTTAATGCCAATTGTATTGGAGATACCCTCCAAATGATCGGAATCCCTACGGTTTTGGTGGAAGCCGGCCATTTTGAAGGGGATTATCAAAGGGAGCAAACCCGTGAATTGATTTTTTGGGCTTTGTTGAAAGGGCTGGAAACCTTAGTGCATGATGATTTGGCTGTTTTTGCCGTAAAGGATTATTATATGATTCCTGAAAACGAAAAATTATTTTTCGACATTTTGATTAAAAATCTGCATGTCATTAATCCTAAACACCAGAACGGAACAGCTTTGGGCGTCGTTTTTAATGAAGTTTTGGAACAGAACGCGGTCCAATTCATTCCAACCTTTGAGGTGTTGGAAAAAGGTTGGAAAAATTATGGTCACAGAACCTATGATTGTGACGATCCAGAGTCATTGTCAGCATTAAAAAACGAATCATTTTGGTCTGAAATCATGAACTGAAATCTGTTATATCTTACGAAAATTCCACGTTTCATTACATTTTCGTTAAAAGATATTAAGATTTTCTGAATATATTTTCTTAATTCCGTATTTTTGGCGAAAATATGATTGTTATGGGAAAAGTTAAATTGGATGAGATTGACCATCAAATTCTGGATATGTTAATTGACAATACCAGAACCCCTTTTACGGATATCGCGAAGAAATTGTTAATATCTGCGGGTACAGTTCATGTGCGTGTCAAAAAGATGGAAGATGCCGGCATCGTTAAAGGCTCTTCATTGACCTTGGATTATGTTAAATTGGGTTATGCGTTCATAGCCTATGTAGGCATCTTTTTGGAAAAAACACATCAGACTAAATTCGTACTGGAGCGACTGGAACAGATACCCAATGTTACTGTTGCCCACATCACCACAGGTAAATTTAATATCTTTTGTAAAATTCGGGCGAAGGATACCAACCACGCCAAAAACATCATTTTTCAAATCGATGACATAGATGGTATCAGCAGAACGGAGACCATGATATCCTTGGAGGAGAGCATCAACGATAAGAAACGGTTAATGCACATGATTTTTAACGAATTGTAGGACAGCTTGCCATTTGTTTAATTTTCCAGACTTTTCAATATAAGCCTTATGCGTTCCAAAGCCTTACCCATAACTGATTATAATCCGTATTACCAAACTTACATCGATAAACTTGGAGATGTCGAGTTGATGGATATGATGCAGAGTCAATTGGATAATTTCCCAAAATTCATTCTAAGCCTACCCAAGGATAAATGGAATTTTGCCTATTCAGATGATAAATGGACCATTGCAGAGGTGATTTTACATGTTTTGGATACAGAGCGAATTTTTCAATATAGGGCCTTGCGATTTGGTCGCAATGACAGTACTGCTATTCCTGGCTTTGATCAGGATGTTTATGTTCCAGAATCCAATGCGAACAGCAGAAGTATTGAAAGTATTGTGGAAGAATATAGAAGTGTACGAAATTCAAGCATCACCTTATTTGCTTCTTTTGATGAAGGCATATTGAAGAGATCGGGCATGGCTAACGGATCAAATATGAGTGTGGCAGCCTTGGGATTTATTATGCTAGGGCACCAAAGACACCATAGGGACGTGATCAGGTCGCGATACTTATGAATTATTCGTAATCCATTTCATCATCCATGTCATTTTCGGACATGTCCACATCGATGTCGAACGAATCTACTTCCTCAAGCACCGGTTCTGGTTTATCCTCCAATTCCTTTTCCATATTTTCTTCGAAATTTGAAATGAAATTGGCCAAGCTTTTGCTTATTTTGACCAAATAGACAGTGTGGTCTGTTTTTATTTCAACTGCTTCCACGTATTCTCCACTGGCATTTTTAAAGGTAATGATGTCTTCATCTCCATAACCATCGGGATAAGTTTCGATTAATAAAGCGGCCAATTGATGGTCGAGTTTTTTGTAATCAACAAGTTTACGTATCATAAGCAGGTTCTTTAAGCCCTTTGGTTATCAGGGAATTTTATTGCTACGGTTTTGATCGCAAATGTCTACAATCCAATAATTATTTCAGGCTGCAACAAATTGCTGAACCTAAACTATATATTATTTTCATTGGAAGGATCAAAGAGTTGTCAATGTACGTTTTTAGTATATGTACACCTTATTCGGAGTAGTAAGCGAAAGCCCTTTGTAGTAAATTGCCTTCTATTTGCACGTCGAGCACGGGATTTCCGATAGCTCGCAATAATACAAAATTGATTTGCCCATAAGCGTTTTTCTTGTCGAATTTCAATAGATCGATAATCTGTTCGATATCTTGTTTCGAAAATAAGATTTTTGGGTACCGTTGTAAAAATGTGTTTTTAATGTCTTCAAGGTCTTTTGACGGTAACCCATGCAACTGATGGGACAGCCACGCTTCCAATACCATCCCGGCCGCTATGGCCTCACCGTGCAATAGTATTTTATCGTCATCACTTTCCAAATAATAAGACTCAATGGCATGGCCAAGCGTATGGCCAAAATTCAATATTTTCCTGAGACCTTTTTCTGTAGGATCTTCTAGTACTACTTCGTTTTTAATGCTTATCGACTCATAGACCAATGGGTCGATTTTGTCAAAGCTATTGACCGCCTTTAGATTATTCCAATAGTTTCTATCCTTAATTAATCCATGTTTTAGCATTTCCGCAAAACCACTCTGCATTTGTCTATCATTTAGGGTTTTAAGAAATTCGCTGATTACCAATACCATAACCGGTTGATTGATTACACCAATTTGGTTTTTCAAGGTGCCAAGATCAACCCCGGTTTTACCACCCACCGAAGCATCTACCATTGACAAAAGGGTGGTGGGAACATTGACAAAGTCAATCCCTCTTTTAAAGGTTGATGCAACAAAACCTCCCAAATCGGTAATTACCCCTCCTCCCAAATTGATCAAAAGGCTCTTTCGATCTGCGTCCAATTCAGAAAGCACCTCCCATACCTGGGTACAGGTAGAAATATTTTTATTGATTTCGCCCGATTCAATTTCAATAATCTCAAATTCTACATCGGTTTCGAGATGTGACATAAATAGAGGAAGACAGCAATCATGGCTATTTTCATCCACCAGGATGAAATATTTTGAATATCTGTTAAGGTCAAGGTGTTCGTTCAAAGCTTTAAAAGCAGCCACATTGAAGTGAACTGAATAAGATGGGGTGGTTATTGATTGCATGGCAAAACGATATGGTTCAAAGGCACAAAATAAAGGTAATTTTTAATGAATGGAATATTTTTGCAGTGTTTATCTTTGACCGATCTTATAAATAAAATCAATGGACCACATATTCGAGGATACCGCTACCGCATTTTCCCTAAAAACCGATTCCGAATTGGAACGCGCCTATTTCCTTTTCAAAATGATTGCCAATGAACCTTTGGTACGCATTGGTACTGCCATGACGAACTTTGCGATCAAGGCACATCTTCCGGTAGATGGATTGATACGGGCCACTGTATTCGATCATTTTTGCGGCGGTGTCAATGAGGCCGACTGCATGCATGTGGTGGAAAAAATGTGGACCAAAAACGTATCCTCGGTTCTTGATTATTCGGTGGAAGGAAAGGAAGAAGAAGATCCTTTGGACAATACACTGAAGAAGGTACTGGAGCTTCTTGAATTTGTTAAGGAAAAAGAGGCCATTCCCTTTGCGGTGTTTAAACCAACAGGCTATGGTCGTTTTGGCTTATTCGAAAAAATAGGTGTTGGTGAAGAACTTAATGCGAACGAAAAAAAGGAATGGGATAGGGTAGTGGCCCGATTTGACCAGACCTGTAAAAAAGCATTTGACCTAGAGGTTTCTTTGTTGATCGATGCGGAAGAAAGTTGGATGCAGGATGCTGCCGATATGCTGGCGGAGCAGATGATGCAGAAATACAATAAAAAAAAGGCGATCGTTTTCAATACGGTTCAAATGTACCGATGGGACCGTATGGGTTATTTAAAAAAACTACATCAAAAAGCTGAAAAGGAAGGTTTTAGAATAGGCGTTAAGGTAGTAAGGGGTGCTTACATGGAAAAAGAGAATGAGCGGGCTTTGGAGAGGGGATATGCAACTCCAATTTGCGATAACAAAGCGGAAACAGATATTAATTTTGATACTGCCGTGGCCTATATGTTACATCATATTAAGACGATATCGTTATTTGCAGGTACCCACAATGAGGAGAGTACCTATCGATTGATGCAATTGATGAAGGAAAATGAAATTGCGAACAATGATTCAAGAATATGGTTCGGACAGCTTTATGGGATGAGTGACCATATTTCCTTTAATTTGTCTGCCCAAGGGTACAATGTGGCTAAATATCTGCCCTTTGGTCCTGTACGCGATGTGATGCCCTATTTGATTCGGAGGGCAGAAGAGAATACGTCGGTAGCCGGACAGACGAGCAGGGAATTGGCATTATTGAAAAGGGAAAGGAAACGGCGGAAAATATAGTCGCTATAAAAAATGTTGGATCAGTATTTTATGCTTTCCACTATGGCCTTGTTTTCGCAGTTGCGAATCTTGAGCTCGGCATCCTTTGCTTTTAACGTACCTTGGATATAATAGGTTTTACAAGGTGCCGAACTGGTATTGCTTTTGCCAAAATCAACATCTCCGTCCAACAAAAAGTCAGCAATGGCCATGGTGTCAATTAGCTGTTGTTGCAACATGGCTTGGATATCCTCGGAATAGGATAGCTGTTTGGAACGAATATCTTTTAAGGTCCTGCAATTGGGGAAATAACAGAAAGTAACCCCGGTTTCCTCAGCTTTTTTTTTAAAGAAAATGGTTAGAAAAACAATGCCTATGGAAAGTCCAATGAGGTAAAACCCCAATCGTTTTAAAAATGCCATATTAAAAGATAAGAAAATTAATATCGCTGTATTGAAGATCGAACCATTCTCCTACCGATTTATTCGTAAGAATCCCATGATACATATAAAGGCCATTGCGCAGGCCTTTATCGAACCGAAGTGAATTTTCCAGTCCACCTTCCTCACCCAATTTAAGTAAATATGGAGTGAAGATGTTGCTTATCGATACGGATGCAGTCTTGGGGTAGCGAGAGGGAATATTGGGTACGCCATAATGGATAACGCCGTATTTTTCAACTGTGGGCTTGTTGTGGTCGGTCACCTCGCTTGTTTCGAAACAACCGCCCATATCGATACTAACATCGATGATTACGGCTCCTTTTTTCATATGTTCGACCATCGTACTGGAAACCACTACCGGCGATCGATCTCTGCCCCTGATAGCTCCAATGGCGACATCACATCTTTTGAGCGATTTTAAGAGGTTTTTTGGCTGAATGGTGGAGGTGTAGACAGTTTGTCTAAGGCGGGCCTGAATGTTTCGCAATTTGGTTATTGAATTATCGAAAATTTTCACGTTTGCCCCTAGGCCTATTGCCGATCTTGCGGCGAACTCCCCAACGGTTCCGGCCCCAATAATGACCACCTCTACTGGAGGAACACCGCTAATGTTTCCGAACATGAGTCCGTTGCCCTTATTTGTAGCGGCCATGATTTCAGCCGCAATTAGGACAGATGCGATTCCGGCTATCTCACTAAGGGAACGAATGGCAGGAAATTTGCCATCCTCATCTTTGATATATTCAAATGCTATGGCCGTAATCCGTTTTTTGGCCAAATGCTCAAAATACTGCTTGTTTTGAGTCTTGATTTGAAGTGCCGAGATGATGGTGGTCTGCGGATTCAACATTTCTATTTCGCTCAAAGTAGGCGGTTCAACCTTAAGTAAAAGTGGGCAACCGAATATTTTTTTTGTATCCCTGCTTACTTCGGCCCCGGCATTGGTATAATCAGTGTCGGAAAAGTGTGCCCCCATACCTGCCCCTGCTTCGACCAATACCCTATGGCCATGTGCAGTAATGGCGTTTACCGCATCGGGAGTCAGACAAATCCGTTTTTCTTGATATTGGTTTTCCTTGGGTATCCCGATAAACAATTCACGCTTTTGCTTTAGGATTTCCAAGGTTTCTTCCTGTGGAAGCAATTGCTGTTTACTAAAAGGTGAGCTTGGTTGATTCATACAAAGTACTGCTAACCAAAAAGGCTAGATTTCAGTAAAATTACGATAATTAATTGAATTGCCACAAGAGGTTTGTCCTTGTGGAAAGAATGTTAACAACACTAAAAGCGAAGGTGCAAAAGGCTTCTGAGGTTGTCTAGAAATCGCTTGAGATAATTCTCGATATTTTGTGTGGATAGTCCATATTCGAGCCGCTCTGTAAGTGTTTTGTATTCGTAGTGGTTTTCTTTGATTTCTTTATTATTTTCCTTTTCTACCGTCAACCTGTTTGCTTGTTTCTTCTTGATTGATTCCAATTCCGCCTCCATTGCTTCTAAATCAATGCCATGGACGTATTTGTCATAAAGCTTTATCCGGATAAAGTATACAAAGGGAATCACAACCATGCAAATCGGAAGCAACCACCAGATATT
>JAHENB010000010.1:31443-37757 GCA_024643345.1 Maribacter sp.
GCTAATACAGCGAATATAATTTTTTTCATTTTCGATAGGTTTTAGTTAGATATCGGACAATATTCTGGTGTAAATGTAAGAAAATTGCAGGGAACAAAATGCATTTTATCGTTAAAACTTTACATTTAATCGTAAAAAACGAACATTTCATCGAATATCTTACCGTTCATCGATTGTAATGCAATAAGCCTATTTTCCAAATACCAACCTATCTTTTAAAGTATTTATTTGCTAACCAATCCTTTATAGTTTAAATATTGATAAATGAGAATTTAGGAAATATAAATACTCCTTGTAGTTTCGTCTATAACCTCTAAAAAAATATGAGTTGCCTCATCCGGAAGGAGGGAAGGAATTTTTTCGGCCCATTCAATGAAAATCCATACATCTTGATTCAGATAATCATCAAAACCGAGATCCAAGGCCTCAACTTCCTCTTTTATTCGATAAAAATCGAAATGGAACGCCAATAGTTCGCCGTTCACCCCACGATATTCATTGACAATTCCGAAAGTGGGACTATTAACGGTATCCTTGCCGCCCAATTCTTTGACCAAAGCTTTGGTCAGGGTAGTTTTGCCTACACCCATCGGACCGTTTAGGCATAGTATCTTAGAACGGGATGTAGCAATAACATGTTTGGCTACTTCCCTGATCTGTGGCTCACTAAAATATTTCTTTTGCATTTCGATATATTCCCTAGCTTAATTATTCCGGACAACTTAAATTATTTATCGATCATTACTTTTTGGCGCCCAAGTAATATGCAAAAACCTCAACAAGACCGCTGGGCGAATTTATATCCAACTTTTTTTCCTTGACAAACTTTTCAATTTCTTTGTCGCGTTTTTGGAACCATTTGAAAAAGTCCTTCTTTTT
Organism: Maribacter sp.; assembly: GCA_024643345.1. Taxonomy (GTDB): domain Bacteria; phylum Bacteroidota; class Bacteroidia; order Flavobacteriales; family Flavobacteriaceae; genus Pelagihabitans. The sequence goes on from JAHENB010000010.1 coordinate 32,323, forward strand.
GCGAGGTATCACCAGGATATCGGGTGTTTTATCTCTAAAATTGGTAATGTAGTAAACATCATTGACCTTCAAAAACCTATCGGGTTTTTCACCTCCATACGCTTGTTGGTCTTTAACCCCCCGTACTAACTTGATTCTCTCTTTGAGATAAAGGGTAAAAAACTCTTCCTCATGAATTTTCTCAAAAAAACTAATGTCCTTTTGACCTCCCTCATTAAGGTAAGATAGGGTTTGATATACCTTGTTACTGCCATCCAACAATTCAATAAGGTAAGTTGTTGTCTTGCTCAATGTCATCATTTGGGAATTTCCCAGATTGATTTCAATAGTATTGTCCACTGGATTAAATCGAACAAACTTCGTTTCGGTTCCATCATTGATCTTAGCAGGAACGAAGGTTTCTTGTAAATAAGGGGAACCTTGGATTTCATCGTAAATGGGATTGGTCAAGTTTTCCAAATAAGCTGAAGTATCCATAATATCACCACTGACATCTTGTTTTTGGGAACAAAGCACACTGACAAAAAGAAGCGGAAAAATCTGTACTAATTTCTTCATCATGGCAATTCCTCTCTTGGTTCCAAGTGTTAGAATTTATTTAGGCCGCAAAACGATAAAAGGTATAATCATCTCTTCCAAGGAAACCCCACCGTGTTGATAGCTGTTGCGGTAGTAACTCACGTAGTGATTATAATTATTCGGATAGGCAAAAAACAAATCGTTCTTGGCAAAAATAAAGGAACTGCTCATATTAATGCTGGGCAAATGAATATTGCCAGGGTCTTTTGCCACATAAACATCCTTCTCGTCATAGGTAAGACTGCGGCCGGTCTTATATCTAAGATTAAGACTGGTTTCTTTATCTCCAATTACTTTAGAAGGTTGTTTGACGTTAATGGTGCCATGGTCGGTTGTAATGATCAACTTCATCTGCATTGCCTGAGCCTGTTGTATGATTTCCAAAAGCGGAGAATTTCGAAACCAACTTTGAGTCAAAGAACGGTACGCTTTATCATTACTTGCAAGTTCTTTGATTACTTCCATTTCTGTCTTCGAATGGGAGAGCATGTCCACAAAGTTGTAAACGATCACGGTAAGATCATTGTTTTTCTGCGATTTAAAGTTTTGGGAGAGTTGTTTTCCCTGTTTTAAGCTGCTGATCTTATGGTATTCCCACTTAATATCAAGACCTAAACGCTTGATTTGTGACCCTAGAAATTTGTCTTCAAATAAGTTTTTACCGCCCTCATCGGTATCGTTTTTCCACCAATCTGGATATTTTTTTTGCATATCCAATGGGGTCAATCCTGAAAAAATGGCATTCCTGGCATACTGTGTGGCCGTTGGTAGTATACTGTAATAAGATTCTTCTTTTATTTTTTTGAAAAAAGATGCTATGGTGTCTTCAAAGGCCAACCACTGGTCGTACCTTAAATTGTCGATTACCAACATAAGAACAGGCCCTTCCCGTAATTCCGGCATAACTTTATCCTTGAACAAGGTATGCGACATAGTAGGTCCGTCTGGATCTAGAAACCAATCTGCATAATTTCTATCTATGAACTTCCCGAACTGATTATTGGCCTCAATTTTTTGGGATTCCAAAATCTCGAACATACCGGCGTCTTCAATTTCTTCCAACTGCATGTCCCAGTAAATAAGCCTGCGGTAAAGGCTGGCCCATTCTTGGTGGGTTTTTACCATTGAGAGGTCCAATGCTATTTTCCTAAATTCCTGTTGGTAATTGCTTGTGGTTTTTTCGGAAATCAATCTGGAATGGTCCAAATTTTTCTTGAGTGATAGCAAAATTTGGTTAGGGTTGACGGGTTTAATCAAATAATCGGCTATTTTAGAACCGATGGCCTCCTCCATTATAAATTCCTCCTCACTTTTTGTAATCATAACCACGGGAAGCGAAGCATTCATTTGTTTGATTTCGTTCAAGGTTTCCAATCCGGAGATGCCGGGCATGTTCTCATCTAGAAATACGATATCGACTTTACTATTTGTGAGTTCTTCCAATGCCTCTTGGCCACTTCGGCAAGGTATCACCTCATAATTCTTACCTTCCAGAAAAAGGATGTGAGGTTTCAAAAGATCGATTTCATCATCGACCCATAATATGGTTATTTTGTTCATGATTCTTGATTTTTTTGAAGATCTTAATTGATGATTTCTCAGATCTAAATTGGAACGATACGTTCAAAAACTTCCCTATGGGTCTCATTTCATTTGCATAACTTTACCCGCTGATTCCAAAAGGAGTTTTTCAATAAAGCAATTTAAATTGATGCCGTCCAAAAAACTCAAAATCTTCAATGACCCAATTTACGGATTTATTGGTATTCCCAATATGCGTATTTTTAACCTGATTGCCGACCCTTACTTTCAGCGGTTGCGGAGAATTTCCCAAATGGGACTTTCTTATTTGGTCTACCCGGGAGCACACCATACACGGTTTCATCACGCCCTGGGCAGTATGCATTTAATGCAACAGGCCATTCAACTCCTTCGCTTTAAAGGAATTGCAATTGACAATGAAGAGGAAGAAGGCCTTTTAACCGCCATCTTGTTGCACGATATTGGCCATGGTCCGTTCTCCCATGCCATGGAACATAGCATTGTTGAAAACATAAATCATGAACAGATTTCGCTGCTGTTCATGAAAGCATTGAACGCGAAGTTTAACGGAAGTTTAACTACGGCCATCGCCATATTCACCGGAAACCACCCAAAACCATTTTTGAACCAGTTGGTCTCAAGCCAACTCGATATGGACCGAATGGATTACCTCAAGCGCGATAGTTTTTATACTGGGGTGGCAGAGGGAAACATCAATGCAGAAAGACTGATTACCATGTTGAACGTTGTCGATGGAAATCTGGTGGTTGAAGAAAAGGGTATTTACTCTGTAGAAAAGTTTTTGATGGCCCGAAGATTCATGTATTGGCAGGTTTATCTGCATAAAACGGGTCTGGTGGCGGAACAATTGTTGATTCGGGCGCTAAAGCGGGCCAAGGAACTTTTGCTTATGGGAGAAACCCTTTCATGCAGCGATACCTTGTACTTTTTTCTTAGCCATCGGATAAGCAAAGCCGATTTCAATGAGGAAGTATTGCACCATTTTTCACTTTTAGACGATGTGGACATCATTGCTGCTTTAAAACAATGGCGGCACACTTCCGATTTTGTTTTATCAACGCTCAGTACAATGTTGCTCGATCGACAGCTTTTGAACATTAAATTAAAGGGAAAACCGCCCGCACCTGCAAGATTGCAGAAATATTTTGAACAGTTTAAGCAGAAGAACGGACTCACCGATGAAGAGACTGCCTATTTCGTGTTCTCCGATAAAATTGAAAACAAAGCCTATGATCAAGAACGGCAGAACATTTATATCCTCAAAAACAACGGTAAATTGATTGATGTTGCCAAGGCCTCCGACCATTTGAATTTAAGGGCCCTATCCAAAACAGTGACCAAATATTATATGTGTTACCCCAAAGATGCGGTATAACTATTTTTCTTACTTTTGTTCCCATGATTTTTACGGCGGGTCAAATTGCGGGTATTTTGGAAGGCGAACTGGAAGGAAACCCAGAAATTGCCGTTCATAAACTTGCAAAAATCGAGGAAGGGGAACATGGCTCCTTGACCTTTCTTGCAAACCCTAAATATACTTCGTATATCTATACCACAAAGGCCTCGATTACTATTGTTAACAGAGACTTTGTTCCGGAGCAAATTCTGGCAACCACACTGATTAAGGTAGATGATGCGTACAAATCGTTTTCAAAATTATTGGCCTATTATAACCAGGTCAAAAACAACAAATTAGGGATTGAAGAGCCGGTTTATAGGTCAGATTCCGCCACCTTTGGAGAGGGCCTGTATCTAGGCGCGTTTTCGTACCTTGGCAACAATGTTAACCTTGGCGAAAATGTGAAGATCTATCCAAATGTTTACATTGGTGACAATGTGTTAATTGGGAATAATGTTGTGGTATTCTCGGGAGCTAAAATTTATTCAGAAACCGTTATTGGCAATAATTGCGTCATTCATAGTGGAGCGGTCGTTGGAGCGGATGGTTTCGGTTTTGTGCCCGGAAAGGATGGGGAATTCAGTAAAGTACCGCAAACGGGTAACGTGGTTTTGGGAGATAATGTTGATATTGGGGCTGGAACTACAATTGACCGTGCCACCTTGGGGTCTACCATTTTAAGAAAAGGGGTAAAACTCGATAACCAAATCCAAATAGCACATAATGTGGAAATTGGGGAACATACTGTGATTGCGGCACAGACCGGGATAGCCGGATCTACCAAAATCGGCAAGCATTGTATGATCGGAGGGCAGGTAGGCATTGTTGGGCATATAACCATTGGTGACAGGGTAAAAATCCAAGCCCAATCGGGTATTGGCAGAAATGTAAAGGACGATGAGGTTTTACAAGGCTCGCCAGCTTTAAGTTATGGCGATTTTAACAAATCATATGTCCATTTTAAAAATCTCCCCAAAATTATAAATCGAATAAGCGAACTGGAAAAAAAAGTGGGCAAGTGAGTACCGAAACAAAAAAACAAAAAACAATAGGCAAGGAGGTCATCTTAAAAGGGGTTGGCCTGCATACGGGCGAGGATGTCACGATGAAGTTTGTTCCTGCACCCGAGAATCATGGTTACGTGTTCAAACGGGTTGACTTGGAGGGGGAACCCACTATCGAAGCCGATGCCAATTATGTGGTCAATACCCAACGTGGTACCAACCTGGAGAAAATGGGAGTAAAAATCCAAACCTCCGAACATGTACTGGCAGCGCTTGTAGGCATGGATATTGACAATATACTGATCGAATTGAATGCTCCTGAACCACCAATTATGGACGGGTCTTCTAAATATTTCGTGGAAGCCCTGGAAATCGCCGGGTCGCTCGAACAGGATGCATATCGTGACGAATATGTTGTAAAGGAGGTTATAAATTACCGGGATGAAGTCAGTGGTAGTGAAATTACGGTAATCCCATCAGATGAATACCAGATAACCACCATGGTCGATTTTGGAACCAAAGTATTGGGCACCCAAAATGCAACTCTGGATCATTTGTGCGATTTTAAGTCAGAAATTGCAAATGCGCGCACTTTTAGCTTTCTTCATGAATTGGAAATGCTTCTGGAAAATGGCTTGATCAAGGGCGGCGATTTAAACAACGCCATTGTATATGTGGACAAGGAGATTTCTGGAACCACCATGAAAAAATTGGAAAAGGCTTTTGGAAAGGAAAAACTTTCAGTGAAACCAAATGGTATTTTGGACAACCTCACGCTTCACCACCCCAATGAAGCGGCGCGCCATAAATTATTGGATGTTATTGGTGATCTTGCCCTTGCGGGCACCCGTATTCGGGGAAAGGTAATCGCGAATAAGCCCGGACATTAT
>JAHENB010000010.1:37857-99478 GCA_024643345.1 Maribacter sp.
ATTGGCGATGGTACCTGGATTGGTTCCAATGTCACTATCATGGAAGGGGCCAGAATAGGCAAAAACTGTAATATTTTCCCGGGTGCGGTCATTTCCGCCCCTCCCCAAGACTTGAAATATGATGGGGAAGATACAACCGTGAGTATTGGCAATAATACTACGATAAGGGAATGCGCCACAATACATAAGGGCACTTCCGACAGGAACAAGACCGTAATAGGAAAAAATTGTTTGATCATGGCCTATTGCCATGTGGCCCACGATTGTGTAGTGGGAGATAATTGTATTTTTTCGAACAATTCTACTTTGGCAGGCCATGTTACCATTGGTGACAATGTTATTCTCGCCGGGCTCGTGGCTGTACATCAATTCGTATCCATCGGGCAGCATGCCTTTGTGACAGGGGGGTCATTGGTTCGTAAAGATGTACCGCCCTATGTTAAAGCGGCCAGGGAACCTTTATCTTATGTCGGGATTAATTCCGTGGGTTTGCGAAGAAGGGGTTTTGCATCTGAGAAAATTCGTGAAATTCAAAACATTTATAGAATCCTCTATCAAAAAAATTATAACAATTCACAGGCCGTTCAAATCATAGAAGCCGAAATGGAAGCAACACCCGAACGGGATGAAATCCTGCAATTTATAAGGGATTCACAAAGAGGCATTATGAAAGGCTATTTTAGTACAACCTAAATTTATTTATGGCATCAACTTCAGACATCAGAAAAGGATTATGCATCCGATACAATAACGACATTTATAAAATCATCGAATTTTTACATGTCAAACCTGGCAAGGGTCCTGCCTTTGTAAGAACAAAACTAAAGAGCGTTACCAATGGAAAAGTTTTGGACAATACCTTTTCCGCGGGCCACAAGATCGAAGATGTGAGGGTAGAGACACGTTCATATCAATTTTTATACGCCGATGGCGAGACTTACCATTTTATGAATACCGACGATTACAATCAAATTACCCTTCAAAAAAATGCTCTGGATGCCCCTGATTTGTTGAAAGAAGGAGAGGTGGTGACCATTTTGTTCAATACGGAGGATAGCATGCCCTTATCCGTTGATATGCCGGCAAGCGTGGTACTTGAGGTTACCTATGCAGAGCCAGGGGTAAAAGGAAATACGGCCACCAATGCCACCAAGCCTGCAAAGGTGGAAACCGGGGCCAATGTGAACGTTCCTCTATTCATCAATGAGGGAGACAAAATTAAGATAGATACAACTACCGGCAACTATATGGAAAGGGTGAAAGAATAAGCTTAAATAAGGCAGATTTTGCCCCAATTTCCTGACTATTCAAAAAGTAACCGAATTTAAAATATAAAAGCAAACATTGAAGTTTCCTAGTCCCCATTCCTTAAAGCATATCGCGACCATACTCGATATCGATTATGTAGGGCATGACGATTTTCCGGTGTTGGGCATGAACGAGATTCATGTGGTTACAAAAGGCGATATCGTTTTCGTGGATCATCCAAAGTATTACGATAAGGCATTAAATTCCGTGGCATCGGTGGTATTGATCAATAAGAAGGTCGACTGTCCTGACGGGAAGGCACTTTTAATATCAGAAGATCCCTTTCGGGATTTTAATAAGCTAACCGAGTTTTTCATGCCATTTACCAGGGCTAATGGCCTTATAGCAAAAACGGCCAGAATTGGAAAAAATACGATAGTACAACCAAATACTTTTATTGGCAACAATGTAGTGATAGGAGATGAGTGCCTGATTCATGCCAACGTATCCATTTATGACAACTGCGTAATAGGAAATAATGTGATAATCCATTCGGGTTCGGTTTTGGGTTCAGATGCTTTTTACTACAAAAACAGACCCGAGGGTTTCGATAAGCTAAAATCGGGTGGGCGTGTCATACTTGAAGATTTTGTAGAAATCGGAGCTTTATGTAGCATTGACAAAGGCGTTACTGGCGATACTACGATAAAAAAAGGAACAAAACTTGACAATCAGGTCCATGTGGGCCATGATACCGTTATCGGGGAAAAATGTTTGATCGCTTCCCAGACAGGTATTGCCGGTTGCGTGGTTATCGAAGACGAAGTCACTTTGTGGGGCCAAGTTGGTACCACTAGCGGTATCACTATTGGAAAAAAAGCGATAATAATGGGGCAGACAGGGGTTACAAAATCGGTTGCAGGCGGTAAAAGTTATTTCGGCACCCCAATAGAGGAATCTAGGGAAAAATTGAAACAAATGGCATATGCCAAGATGATTCCTGATATATTGAAACGATTAGAGGAATAATAGGCGCCATTGTTTTATTAATCATCGATAAACCCATATTTTTGAAACGTTGTAAAATAACCGAGCCTGAAAAGAAATACCTTAACCAGAAAATCTATTAACAAATGAGTGTCTTAGTCAATAAAAACTCCAAAATTATAGTTCAAGGCTTTACGGGCAGTGAGGGAACATTCCATGCCGAACAGATGATCGAATATGGAACAAATGTGGTCGGGGGTGTCACCCCAGGAAAAGGGGGACAGGAACACTTGGGTAAACCTGTTTTTAATACTGTTGAAGAAGCCGTCAAAAAAGTTGGGGCGGATACCACAATTATTTTTGTACCTCCTGCTTTTGCGGCCGATGCCATAATGGAAGCTGCCAGTGCCGGGATTAAAGTAATCATTACGATAACGGAGGGCATTCCGGTTGCAGATATGGTAATGGTCGCCAATTATATTAAAAATATGGATTGCCGTTTGATTGGTCCTAACTGTCCAGGGGTCATTACTCCTGGGGAAGCCAAGGTAGGGATCATGCCGGGTTTTGTCTTTAAAAAAGGAAATGTAGGCATCGTTTCTAAATCGGGTACCTTGACATATGAAGCTGCCGACCAAGTGGTGCGCCAAGGATTGGGCATCACTACGGCCATTGGGATAGGAGGCGATCCCATAATAGGAACGACCACCAAACAGGCCGTAGAACTATTGATCAACGACCCGGAAACCCATTGTGTGGTAATGATCGGAGAAATCGGAGGGCAATTGGAAGCTGATGCTGCGAACTGGTATAAGGCAAGTGGCAGCAAAAAACCAATTGTAGGTTTTATTGCCGGGGAAACAGCTCCCGCAGGGCGCACCATGGGTCATGCCGGTGCCATTGTGGGGGGCAGTGACGATACGGCCCAAGCCAAAAAACGAATTATGAGGGAATGTGGCATATATGTGGTCGACTCCCCGGCCGAAATAGGTAAAAAGGTAGCCGAGGTGATGGCGTAGGCTACGCATTTTGTTAAAATTTATCAAATAAAGCTAAACATTATATCCATCGGTCTTATTTTTAGTTCGATGGATTTTTGTTTTTAGCGCAAATAGCACGCTCATTAAAGTAGAAAGTTTTGGTTTTGTTACGGTAAACCATAAAAATTTATTAACCTAACCAATTAAAAATTACATGAAACTACTAGAAGGAAAAAATGTGATCATTACAGGTGCCAGTCGGGGTATAGGCATGGGTATCGCCGAGGTTTTTGCAGATCATGGTGCCAATGTTGCCTTTACCTTTAGCTCAAGCGAAGCCCCAGCTTTGGAATTGGAAAAGAAATTACGATCAAAAGGGGTAAACGCAAAAGCATACAAGAGCAATGCGGCCAGCTATCAGGAATCGGAACAACTCATTACTAAAATTTTGGAAGATTTTGGGGGCATTGACGTTCTGGTCAATAATGCTGGCATCACTAAAGATAATTTATTGATGCGCATGGCGGAAGAAGATTTTGACAGTGTCATCGAAACCAATTTGAAATCGGTTTTTAACATGACCAAGGCAGTTCAACGCACTATGCTCAAACAAAGAAAAGGGTCTATCATAAATATGAGCAGCGTGGTCGGCGTAAAAGGCAATGCCGGACAGGCCAATTATGCAGCTTCCAAGGCAGGAATGATTGGCTTCACCAAATCGGTCGCTTTGGAATTGGGATCTAGAAATATTCGTTGCAATGCGATTGCCCCTGGTTTTATTGAAACCGAAATGACCGATAAATTGGATGAAAAAGTAGTGCAGGGATGGCGCGACGGCATTCCACTTAAAAGGGGCGGAACTCCACAAGATGTGGCCAATGCCTGTTTATTTTTAGCTTCAGACCTTTCGGCTTATATAACCGGACAAGTATTGAATGTCGATGGGGGAATGCTTACTTGATTATTTCCACAAAAGCAGATAACCATATAGATGGTAACAAAACGAAATGGGGATTTAGGGGGTTTTTGACCTTATAAACCCAAAATGCACCCTTGAATACCTTCGCTTATGCAAACTGTACCACTCATTATTCTGGCCGCTGTTCTGGCACTTGGCCTGGTACTGCTTCAATACCGTTACAAACACAAGGAGACTGGAAAAATGGTTATTTTGCTTTCCTGCCTTCGTTTTGTAAGTTGGTTTGGCATTTTGCTTTTGTTGATCAATCCACATTTTAGAAGGAACAATTATGTTTTGGAAAAATCGAACCTTTGGGTATTGATAGATAATTCTTCCTCTATGAAAGAAGCAGAGGTGCAAAGTAGCCTTAAGCGATTAAGGCAGGCCAAAGATCTATCGGAAAGGTTCAATATAAACTTCTACAGCTTTGGGGATGATTTAAACGCCAATGACAGTCTCAGTTTCGATGAAGGCAACACAGACATTACAAAAGCCTTAAAATCGGTCCAAGCCATAGCGGGCAGGTCAAATGGGGCCATCGTACTTATTTCCGATGGCAATCAAACCATGGGGGAAGACTACGAGTTTTATGGAAAGGCCATGAACAAACCGGTTTACTCATTGGTGTTGGGAGACACAACCAGATATGAAGACCTGCGCATCACGCAAGTGATTGCAAATCGCTTTGCTTTCTTAAATAACAAATTTCCAATTGAAGTGTACGTGAACTATGAGGGTAGCGGGTCCCCTAATACCATCTGCGTCATTTCGGTGAACGGAAAATCGGTTTATCGAGAAAAAATTAACTTTACCAGTACGGCAAATACCAAAATCATCAATACGTTGGTGGATGCCAGTTCGGTGGGTTTGAAAAATATTCAGGTTTCGTTGGGAGATCTAGAAAATGAACGAAATACCAACAATAACCAAAGACAACTTGCCGTAGAAGTCATCGATGAAAAAACCAGGGTTGCCATAGTTTCGGAAATCACACATCCCGATTTGGGAGCGTTAAAAAAAAGTATTGAGAGCAACGAACAGCGTTCGGTAACGATTTTAAAACCCGATGTAAATTCAAGTTCTTTGGAAGAAGTAGACCTTTTCGTGCTTTATCAACCGACCGCTTCCTTCAGATCCATTTATCAATATATAGAACAAAGAAAGGCCAATACTTTTACAATTACCGGCCCCCGAACCGATTGGAATTTTATAAATACATCACAGAATAGTTTCACCTTTAAAAGTTATTACCAGTCTGAAGAGGTGACACCCAAGGTCAACAGGGGATTTACATATTTTAATATTTCAGATGTATCCTTTGAAGATTATCCACCCTTGGAAAATGATCTGGGGGAAGCCATTATTAATAAATCACATGAAACATTAATAGCCCAACGCATCAAAGGAATGGATATGAACGAGCCGATGATGGCTCTAATTTCTTCTAATGCAGAGCGGGAAGCGGTGCTTTTCGGTGAAAATATTTGGAAATGGCGTATGCAATCGTATAGGGACACCCAAAGTTTTGACATTTTCGATGACCTCATGGGTAAATTAGTACTCTTTCTTACAACCAATAAACCTAAAAATAGGTTTTCAGTGGACTATCGTTCGGTATATGAGGGGAGTCGTGAAGCGAAACTCACCGCAGTATATTTTGATGCGGCCTTTATATTCGATCGAAATGCCACTATTCTATTACAGCTAAAACAAAAGGAAACCGGAACACGATTTGAATTTCCAATGCTGCTAAAAAATGATTACTATGAAGCCGATCTAACCGAGTTATCGGCTGGTGAATTTGAATTCACGGCTAGCGTAGAAAACGAAGACCTTCAGGTATCTGGAAATTTTACCATCCTTGATTTTGATTTAGAACAACAATTGTTATCAAGCGATTATCGAAAGTTGCAACGGTTGTCGGCAAGTACCAAGGCATATTCTTATCCGCAATCACAAACGGATCGGATGGTAACCGATTTGCAGAGCGATGAACGGTTTGTGCCTACACAGAAAAGCGAACAAAATGTCGTACCTTTAATCGATTTTCGTCTCTTAATGGCAATTATCGCAACCACGCTGTCTTTGGAGTGGTTTATAAGGAAATACAACGGATTAACTTAAAAAAATCATACATATGGACAAATTACCTAAAATAGCTCTTCCTGCTATATTCATTATCATCGCTCTGATCATATTAATCGCAAAATCGGCGGTCACCATCGGTTCCGGAGAGGCAGGAGTGCTTTATAGGACCTTCGGGGAAGGTGTGGTTACCGATGAACCTTCTTTGGGCGAGGGGTTTCATATCGTGGCACCTTGGAACAAAGTATTTGTTTATAATGTAAGGCAACAGGAACTTTTCGAGCGGGAAATGTCTGTACTATCCTCCAACGGCTTGGAGATAAAACTGGATGCATCGGTACTTTATCAGCCAAAGGCTGGTACCATCGGTTTTTTACATCAAACCAGAGGGGAACAGTATTTGAACAGTGTGATCATTCCGGCCATTCGGTCGGCCACCAGAAGCGTGGTCGGACGCTATACCCCAGAACAGTTGTACTCAACCAAGCGCGATGCCATACAAAATGAGATTTATGAGGAAACCAAAAAGATTTTAGATCCACAGTATATTCAGCTCAACGCCGTTCTAGTGCGCGATGTAACGCTACCTCCCACGATTAAGGAGGCCATTGAACGCAAACTGAAGCAGGAGCAAGAGTCATTGGAATACGAATTTCGATTGGTAACCGCGGATAAGGAGGCACAAAAAGTACGTATCGAAGCGCAGGGAAAAGCAGATGCCAACCGCATTTTGAGCGCCTCTTTGAACGATCAGATCTTAAGGGACAAGGGCATAGAAGCCACTATGAAATTGGCTGAGTCTCCCAATTCGAAAGTAGTGATCATCGGAAGTGGCGATACCGGAATGCCGATAATCCTCGGAAATAATTAATAATTTTTACATCGAATTTTTTTTGAAAGCCAAAATGTTTTAATTTTACCGCTTTATGAGAAAGAACACTACCCACCATCATTTTTACCACTGCGCTCAAGCGAGGTAAAAGTGTATTGTCGTAGTACAACATATTTTATAACCCGTTTGAGAAATCAAACGGGTTTTGTTTTTGCAGAAGATTTAGATCATAACCGCTATAAAAAAGAGATTACATCCGGTTAAAAAAAAGATATAAATGATGAAAATTAGAATAGCCATACAAAAAGCGGGCAGGCTCAATGAGGAGTCGCTCAACCTTTTAAAAGACTGTGGCATCTCCATCGATAATGGTAAGGATCAGTTAAAAGCCGCTTCAAGGAACTTTCCGTTGGAGGTGTTTTATCTACGTAACGGGGATATCCCACAATATTTACGCGATGGGGTTGTAGACATTGCGATCATAGGGGAAAATGTATTGGTAGAAAAGGGCGAAGATATCTCAGTGGCGGAAAAGCTTGGATTCTCTAAATGTAAGGTTTCCCTTGCGGTTCCCAAATCGTTCAAATACCAATCGATACAGGATTTAAAAGGTAAACGTATTGCGACTTCATATCCCAATACGGTACAACAATATTTAAAAACGAAGGGGGTGTTCGCCGAATTGCACATCATTAACGGTTCGGTGGAGATTGCCCCCAATATTGGCCTTGCCGATGCGATTTGTGATATCGTCTCCAGTGGAAGTACGCTCTTTAAGAATAATCTAAAGGAGGTGGAGGTTATGCTTACAAGTGAGGCCGTGTTGGCTATCTCGCCAAAAATTTCAGACGAACGCAGACAGATCCTGTCAAAATTACAGTTCAGGATCAAGTCGGTATTACAGGCCAGACAATCGAAATATATATTGCTCAATGCACCCAATGACAAACTGGAGGGAATTTTGAAGTTGCTCCCCGGTATGCGAAGTCCTACTGTATTGCCTTTGGCAGAGGAAGGATGGAGTTCGGTACATACCGTCCTCAATAAAGAGAAGTTTTGGGAAGTCATTGACGAACTGAAGGCGGCAGGGGCAGAAGGTATTCTGGTTTGCCCAATCGAAAAAATGGTAGTGTGATGAAAAAAGTATTCAACCCATCAAGAAAAGATTGGTGCGATTTGTTAAAACGACCTACCCAAAGCATGGACGAATTGGAAGCTATCGTGGAAACAGTTTTTCGAGAGGTGCAAGATACCGGCGATAAGGCGTTACAACGATATACCCAAAAATTCGATGGCGTTACATTAAATGATTTCAGGGTACCCGTTTCGGCATTGGAAGAAGCGAATAATTCTGTAGCCGAACCGTTGCAAAGGGCCATTCTCTTGGCCAAAAAAAATATTGAAACCTTTCATGCTGCCCAAAAGACTGACCGGGTTGCATTGGAGACTATGGAAGGGGTGCGATGTTGGCAAGAAAAACGTCCTATCCAGAAAGTTGGACTTTACATTCCCGGGGGGACCGCGCCATTATTCTCAACCATTTTAATGTTGGCCATTCCAGCCAAAATTGCCGGTTGCCAAGAAATTGTTCTTTGTACACCCCCCGATAAAGAGGGCAATATTAATCCGGCCATTCTCTTTACCGCAGCCTTATGCGGGGTGACCCAAATCTATAGGTTGGGCGGTATTCAGGCCATCGCGGGGATGACCTTTGGTTCGGCAACTATTCCAAAAGTCTACAAAATATTTGGACCTGGCAACCAGTACGTCACCGTGGCCAAACAAATCGCTACCAAATATGGTGTCGCCATTGACATGCCTGCAGGTCCCAGTGAATTATTGGTGGTTGCTGATGATACGGCCAATGCAGCTTATGTGGCCTCCGATCTTTTAAGCCAGGCCGAACATGGGGCAGACAGTCAGGTTATCTTGGTTTCCACCTCGAAACAACTCATCAAAACGGTGGAAAAGGAGATCGAATCACAGATAAAGGTACTGCCGCGAAGGGAAATCGCTCAGAAGGCGATCGACAACAGTAAATTAATTTACATGGAAAACGATGAAGATGCCATCGATCTAATCAATGAATATGGTCCGGAACATTACATCGTATGTGTAAGCAACGAGGATTTTTACCTGAAAAACGCCCAGAACGCTGGCTCGGTCTTCATCGGAAATTATACCCCCGAAAGTGCAGGGGATTATGCCTCTGGGACCAACCATACCTTGCCCACAAATGGCTATGCAAAACAATATAGCGGCGTAAATTTGGACAGTTTTACAAAAAGCATGACTTTCCAAAAAATTAGTAAAAATGGAATGTTGAAAATAGGAACTGCCATTGAGATCATGGCGGAAGCAGAAGGTCTACAGGCGCACAAAAATGCCGTAACCCTGCGACTTAAAGATATTAAAAATGAAAGGCTTTAACATCGACTTGATTGTACGTGAAAATGTCAAAGGTTTAAAACCTTATGCATCGGCACGAGATGAATATGTGGCCAATGGGACCGAAATGGTGTTTTTGGATGCCAACGAAAATCCATTTGACAATGGAGTGAACCGTTATCCCGATCCCCAACAACGCGGTTTGAAATCGATTTTGGCCTCGAGATTCGGAATCGATACCGATCATATGCTTTTGGGCAATGGCAGCGATGAAGTATTGGATCTACTGTTTCGAGCCTTTTGTGAACCCAGGATAGACAATGTGATTACATTGCCACCTACCTATGGGATGTACCAGGTATTGGCGGGTATTAATAATATAGAGAACAGGGAGGTGTTGTTACGTAATGATTTCCAGCCCGATGTAGATCTAATTTTAAAAACAATTGATAGTCATACCAAAATCATATTTATCTGTTCTCCCAATAACCCTACGGCGAACAGTTTTGACGCCAAAAAGCTCGAATCGCTATTGGAAAAATTCAATGGTCTGGTGGTCATCGATGAGGCCTATATTGATTTTTCGGCCAATGAAAGCTGGGTTTTAAGGCTGGCAAATTTTCCGAACCTGGTCGTTACCCAGACCTTATCCAAAGCCTATGGGATGGCCGGGATCCGATTGGGTATTTGTATGGCTTCCCCTGAGATAATTAAGGTGCTCAATAAAATTAAGCCGCCCTATAACGTAAATGAACTTACCCAACAACGTGCTTTGGATCGCATTGCCAAAACGGATTTGATCAAAGCTGAAGTGGCGGAATTGCTGCGACAACGTTCTATTTTAGAATCTGTATTACGGCAATTGCCTTTTGTTAAACATACGTATCCTTCCGATTCTAACTTCATTTTGGTCAAGGTTGATGACGCCGAAAAGCGTTATGAACAACTATTGCTTCGGGGTATCGTGGTGAGAAATCGATCTTCCCAGCCCCTTTGTGAGAATACACTGCGATTTACGGTGGGTACTCCTAGTGAAAATCTAAAATTGATAGTAGTTTTAAAATCCTTAGCAAATGAATAGCATAAAAGATAAAAAACAGGTCTTGTTCATCGATCGTGACGGCACTATGGTCAGGGAACCTCTCGATGAGCAAGTAGATGCGTTCGAAAAAATAGATTTTTATCCAAAGGTGCTCACCTATTTGGGGAAAATCGCAGCGGAACTCGATTATGAATTGGTAATGGTTACCAATCAGGATGGTTTGGGAACGGCTTCGCTGCCCGAAGAGACATTCTGGCCAGTTCATGAATTTATCCTAAAGGTATTTGAGAGCGAAGGGGTGGTTTTCGACAAAGTATGCATTGATCGAACCTTTCCAAATGAAAATGCTCCTACTCGAAAACCAGGAACCGCACTATTGACCGAATATTTTTCAACAGCTTATGATATGGAGAATTCATTTGTGATCGGAGATCGGTTGACCGATATGGAACTGGCCAAGAATCTTGGGGCGAAGGGTATTTTCATTAATGACCATACCCATTTGGGCACCGGGGAGATAACGGTGAAACGCGAAGAACTCGATTCATTTATTGCTCTCGAAAGTAATGATTGGGAAAAAATATATTCATTTTTAAAATTGAAGGGAAGATCGGCCCAAATTTACCGTAAAACGAATGAGACCGACATCCAGATACAATTGAACCTAGATGGCACCGGTAAAAGCGAAATTAGCACTGGATTGGCTTTTTTTGATCATATGTTAGACCAACTCGCACGTCATGGTCATATGGACCTGAAAATTAAGGTAGACGGGGATTTGGAGGTTGATGAACACCATACCATAGAAGATACCGCAATTGCTTTGGGAGAAGTTTTTCGTCAGGCGCTTGGCGATAAAATGGGCATTGAGCGCTATGGCTTTTGTTTGCCCATGGACGATTGCCTGGCCCAAGTAGCGATTGACTTTGGCGGCCGTAATTGGCTGGTTTGGGAAGCGGAATTCAAGCGTGAGATGATTGGACAAATCCCCACCGAGATGTTTTACCATTTCTTCAAATCGTTTACCGATGGGGCAAAGGCAAATTTGAATATCAAAGCGGAAGGCACTAACGAACACCATAAAATCGAGGCCATTTTTAAGGCCTTTGCGAAATCGATCAAAATGGCGGTCAAGCGCGATGTGGAAAAAATGGTATTGCCCTCAACTAAAGGAATGTTATGAATATCGTGATCATTAATTATGGTGCCGGAAATATCCAAAGTATCAAATTCGCAATAGAACGGCTCGGCTATCAAGCAATTTTAAGCGATAATGAACAAGATATCAGTACAGCGGATAAGGTGATTTTCCCAGGTGTAGGCGAGGCAGGAAGTGCTATGGCAAAATTAAGGTCGAGCGGTTTGGAAAAGCTGGTCCCGCAGCTCCGACAGCCCGTATTGGGTATTTGTCTTGGCATGCAGCTCATGTGCCATTCCTCGGAAGAAGGAAAAACACAGGGATTGGGAATTTTTGATACCGAAGTGGTAAAATTTCCGAACCGTGTAAAGGTTCCACAAATTGGATGGAACCAAATTGAAAATCTAAAATCTCCCTTGTTTCAGGGCATACCCGAAAAGGAACATATTTATCTGGTGCACAGTTTTTATGCCCCTATTTGCAAGGAAACCATAGCGGAATCGGAATATGGCTTGCGGTATAGTGCCGCTTTGGGCAAGGATAATTTTTTTGGTGTCCAATTCCACCCCGAAAAGAGCAGTGCCGTCGGTTCGCAAATACTTCGTAATTTTTTGGAAATGTGATGAAAGATCAGTTAAAAATGAGCTCGGATATATCTAAAATGGACATCGCATTAATCCACGACTACCTGGCAAACGATGCCTATTGGGCGAAAGGCAGAACTCGGGAAGACGTGATAAAGTCAATGGAAAATTCGATTTGTATCGGCCTGTTCGATCAAAACAAACAGCAATTGGCTTTTGCCAGGATAATAACAGACCATGTTGTGTTTGCATGGCTTATGGATTTTTTCGTTGTGCCCGCTTTCCGTAATAAGGGTTTGGGGAAAATCTTGTTACAGTATGTTGTAGAAATGCCCGATCTGCAACATGTCAATAGTATTGGATTGCGCACGAAAGATGCCCAAGGGTTTTATGATAAATTCGGATTTTTAAGCCTCGGGCAACCGGAAACGTGGATGATAAGAAATAAAAAAACCAAATGAGAATAATTCCGGCCATCGATATTATAGACGGGAAATGTGTTCGCCTGGAAAAAGGCGATTACACAACCAAGAAAATATATAATGAAAATCCGTTGGAAGTGGCCAAGGCATTTGAGGCCAATGGTATAAAATACCTCCACCTGGTCGATTTGGACGGTGCGAAATCGAAACATATCGTAAACCATAAGATTTTGGAATCCATAGCGTCCAAAACAGGACTTTCTATCGATTTTGGCGGCGGACTTAAAACGGAGGAAGACCTGCGAATAGCTTTTGAAAGTGGTGCCAGTCAAATAACCGGGGGCAGTATTGCGGTAAAGGATGAACGATTGTTCACAGAATGGATTAGTATATATGGTGCGGAAAAAATTATTCTTGGGGCCGATGCCATAGATGAAAAAGTAGCAGTATCTGGATGGCAGGAGGAATCAAAGGAAGCACTTGTTCCCTTTATTAAAAAGTACTTGGAACGTGGCGTAAAATATGTTGTTTGTACAGATATCAGCAAAGATGGCATGTTGCAAGGTCCTTCATTCGATCTTTACCATAGGATAATCAAAGGGACAAAGGCATTAAAGACAAAAGTAGCTCACAGTGGCCTAACTGAAGACATGACCTCTTCCCTTCATCTCATTGCCAGTGGGGGCATTGCCACTTTTGAAGACCTCCCACGCTTGGCGGAAATTGGCTGTGAAGGAGCGATAATAGGAAAAGCGATTTATGAGAATAAGATCAGTTTGAAACAGTTGCAACATTTTATCCAAGAACATGAAAGTGAAGCGTGATTTAGTCATCAAAGAATTTATTGAACAATCGATTTTCAGACTTAACGAAAGCATGGGTATGATACGTATCTGTGTAGCTGAATTGAGCCAGGAGGAGCTTTGGAAGAAACCCAATGAATCCTTGAACAGCGTGGCCAATTTATTGTTGCACCTCAATGGAAACATCACCCAATATGCCATTTCGTCCTTGGGGGAAACCGAGGATATTCGGGAGCGGGATTTGGAATTTTCGACCACTGGCCCATTCGATGTGATGGTATTGTTGGAAACGTTGGGAGCTACAATGCTGAAAGCGAAAACCATAATCGAAAACACCACAACTGAACAATTGTTGAAGAAACGCAAGGTTCAAGGATTCGACTTATCTGGAATTGGCATCATTGTACATGTGGTAGAGCATCTGTCGTACCATACCGGGCAAATCGCTTTTTGGGTTAAACAGTTAAAAAACAAAGATTTAAGACTTTATGGAGACATAGATCTTTCTATTAAAAACCAAGATTGATATGCTCACAAAACGAATCATTCCTTGTCTCGACATCAAAAATGGACGAACTGTGAAGGGGATCAATTTTTTGGATTTGCGCGATGCGGGCGACCCGGTGGAACTTGCACAGCGTTACGCAGGCGCCGGTGCCGATGAATTGGTTTTCCTCGACATCTCGGCGACCGAAGAAAGGCGCAAAACATTGGCCGATCTGGTTTACCATGTGGCAGAAAAAGTAAACATTCCCTTTACGGTTGGGGGCGGAATTTCTTCTGTGGAGGATGTTGATATTTTGCTTCATAATGGGGCCGACAAAGTTTCGATCAATTCCGCTGCGGTCAAAAATCCTCGATTGATCAATGACTTGGTCGCCAAATTCGGATCACAGTGCATCGTTGTGGCCATTGATGCCAAGATGATACATGGCGAATGGAAAGTACATTTGGTCGGAGGGAAGGTACCCACTGAGCTCGATTTGTTCAAGTGGGCCAAAGAAGTCGAATCCCGGGGGGCAGGTGAAATACTTTTCACCTCAATGGATCATGACGGCACAAAAAATGGTTTTGCCAATGATGCTTTGGCAAGACTCTCAACCGAATTGAACATCCCGATCATTGCATCCGGGGGAGCAGGCAATAGCCATCATTTTGTGGAAACCTTCATAAAAGGAAAGGCCGATGCCGCCTTGGCGGCAAGTGTATTTCATTTTAAGGAAATAGAGATTAACGATTTAAAAAAAGAGCTGCGCGCTAATGGCATTCCGGTACGATTATAGGTGCCTGCCAAAGGAAATCACCGGGGAAGGCGGTATTTCAAGCTGTCGGTAAAATGTCGTACTATTATTAAAAGCTATACAAATGAAATTAGACTTCAAGAAAAACAACGATGGCCTTTTGCCGGCCATCATACAAGATGCCCAGACCAAAAACGTCTTGATGCTGGGTTATATGAACCAGGAAGCGCTAACAACCACCCAAGAAACTAAGAAGGTGACCTTTTACAGCCGAACTAAGGGAAGGTTGTGGACCAAAGGAGAGGAGAGCGGTAATTTTTTGAGACTGGTTGACATTAAATCGGACTGTGATCAAGACACATTGCTGATTACGGCCGTTCCCGACGGACCTACCTGCCATAAGGGCAGCGATACCTGCTGGGATTCCAAAAACAAGCAAGAATATGGGTTTTTGACCAACTTGGAACAAACCATTGCAGACCGAAAGAAAAGGGTTGAAAATGGTGCTATCACGGAGGGTAAACCGAGTTACGTGGGTTCCCTTTTCAGGGAAGGCCTAAATAAGATAGCTCAAAAAGTAGGGGAGGAAGCGGTAGAGGTCATTATTGAGGCAAAAGATGACAATGATGATCTGTTCCTCAATGAAAGTGCAGATTTGCTATTTCATTATTTGATATTACTGCAGGCTAAGGGTTTCGCGCTCGATGATGTGGTTATGCTTTTAAAAAGTAGACAAAAAGAAAAGTCCTCCTAGTTACCCATTTTAAACGTCCTGCCGCAAGTGGCGCAAAACAGTTAAGATTTCATTAAAACAAGCCCATTGAAAATGAAATATGTTAATTTTATAGTATGGCTATGAACTTAAGAAAAGGGTTTCGGTTCGCCCCCTACGAGGCGCCGGAAATGACTCCTTTTGAGAAACTTTTCGATATTTTTCAGGAACTCATTACCCATACCTCCGGTGATGTGGAGGAAGCTTTGGATTGGCTTCGAGAATTGGATAAGGAATATGAACTGACCGATGAGAAATATACCATCGATGACTTTATAGAGGATTTGAAAGCAAAAGGCTTTATTCGGGAGGAATTCGAAGAAAGTGGTGAAGCTAGCGAAGGTGACGAAGGAGAAAAGGATGATGGTGGCGGTACCCTGTCGATTACAGCAAAGATGGAACGCATTATCAGGCAACGGGCACTCGACCAGATTTTTGGAAAACTGAAACGCAGCGGCAGTGGCAACCATAAAACCGGAAAATCAGGGCAAGGTGACGAACATACGGGAGATCTAAGGGAGTATCGTTATGGCGACGGATTGGAACATATTTCAATGACCGAAAGCCTAAAGAACGCACAGGTAAACCATGGCATTGGGAATTTTTCGTTGAGCGAGGAAGACCTGGTGGTTGAAGATACCCAGTATAAAGCACAAATGAGTACGGTGCTCATGATCGATATAAGCCATAGCATGATTTTATATGGCGAAGATCGAATTACCCCGGCCAAAAAGGTGGCCATGGCCCTAGCCGAACTCATCACAACAAGATATCCCAAGGATACCTTGGACATCCTCGTATTTGGCAACGATGCCTGGCCAATACCGATCAAAGATTTACCCTATCTGAAGGTGGGGCCCTACCATACCAATACGGTTGCGGGCCTCCAACTTGCCATGGATATGTTGAGAAGAAAGCGAAATACCAATAAACAAATTTTTATGATTACCGACGGAAAACCTAGTTGTTTAAGGCTTCCTGATGGAAATTATTATAAGAACAGTGTGGGCCTCGATGATTATATTGTTGAAAAATGTTACAATATGGCGCGGCAGGCCAGAAAGTTGCATATTCCGATTACAACCTTCATGATTGCCCAAGACCCCTACCTTATGCAATTTATTCGCCATTTTACGGAGGCAAACAAAGGGAAGGCCTTTTTTACTGGCCTTAAAGGCTTAGGGGAAATGATTTTCGAAGATTATGAGGCCAATAGGAAAAAGCGATTGAAGGGATAGAAAAAGCCATTAGAAGAAAAATTGTGTGCATTTGGTCGTGGTTTTTTATGAAGAACGATTCCATGACCCAGGCTCAAATAAATAAAAACAGTAAAATTGGAACATCAAAAAATAAAGACGCTGGGGGAACTTAAAAAAGCCGGCTACAAGAATAAGACCATAAAAGACGAACTTCGCGATAACCTGCGGGAAAAGATCCAAAAAGGATCTGAGACCTTTGTAGGGGTTTGGGGCTATGAGAGTTCGGTGATCCCAGAATTGGAAAGGGCCATACTTTCTAGGCACAATATCAATTTATTGGGACTAAGGGGACAGGCCAAAACACGTTTGGCAAGATTGATGGTGAATTTGTTGGACGAATGGATACCTGTCGTGGAGGGTTCGGAAATAAACGATGATCCCTTAAAGCCCATATCGAGGTATTCGCTCGATCTTATTAAGGAAAAAGGCGATGCTACGCCGATATCCTGGTTGCATCGTCAGGAACGGTTTTATGAAAAATTGGCCACCCCGGATGTCACTGTGGCCGATTTAATAGGGGATGTTGATCCTATTAAGGCGGCCAATCTGAAGCTTTCTTACGCAGATGATCGTGTGATTCATTTCGGGATGATTCCCCGGGCCAATAGGTGTATTTTCGTAATCAATGAACTTCCCGATCTGCAGGCCAGAATCCAAGTATCTCTTTTCAATATATTGGAGGAAGGGGATATCCAGATCCGTGGCTTTAAACTCAGATTGCCTTTAGATATACAATTTGTGTTTACGGCCAACCCAGAAGACTACACCAACAGAGGCAGTATCGTAACACCCTTAAAAGACCGCATCGGTTCGCAAATTTTGACTCATTATCCAGAGGACATTGAAACGGCACGTAAAATAACGGCCCAAGAATCACGCTTGGATGAGCGCCAAATAGCGTCGGTATATGTTCCCGACATGGCAAAAGACCTTTTGGAACAGATCAGTTTCGAGGCAAGAAAAAGTGAATACGTTGATGTTAAGAGCGGGGTAAGTGCGCGGACCAGTATTACCGCCTTTGAAAATTTGCTGAGCACGGCAGAACGCAGGGCATTAATGTCTGGCGCCACCAATACCATGGTCCGGTTAAGCGATTTTTTGGGGGTTGTCCCATCCATAACCGGGAAGATCGAACTGGTTTATGAAGGTGAACAAGAAGGGGCCGATACCGTCGCGGCCATGTTGATAGATGACGCGGTAAAGTCGCTTTTTCCCTTGTATTTTCCGAAGATCAATAAATTGGAAAAGAAAGATGAGGAAACGCCCTATGATGAATTGTTACATTGGTTTTTTCAAGGGGAGGGCTTTGAACTGCTAGATGATTTTACCGATGAGGAATATAAAAGAACACTGGACAGTGTTCCAGGATTGCAGCAATTGATCAAGCAGTATCAACCCGATTTCCCCAAGGAGGACACTTATTTTCTAAAGGAAATATTGCTTTGGGGCTTGGTTGCCCATAAGAAATTGAGTAAACACAGGTTTACCGAAGGCTATCAATTTAAAGACCTTTACGGTAGCTTTATCAGTGGTCTTTAACCTCTTAAAAAACCTGACCACTTCGGTCAGGTTTTTTTTGCCATTTTAAGGCTATATCATTCCCAAGAATCAATTTGGTTGATTTCATCAAAATTATACCCACCAACCATCTGTTTTCGATATTGAAAGGTCAGCAAAGTGAGCAGTATCAACAAAAGGTAAAGTACAGATATAAATATCCCCATAGGCATAAAGGATTCTGGAATAAAGTGATTTTCAATATCTTCCAGACCCATCAAAGTAAACAAAGTATCGAATAGTTTAAAAATGTATACCAATATTATAATATATAGGCCATATTCCATATTTCTCATGGGTATATCCGCAACTTCCTGTTCTTTGATCTTGAACTTCAGGACATACAAAAAACCAAAATGGACGATGGAGAGTATTGGGATGATGTAATTTTCAAATTTGAAAAAATAAAACTTATTGGTATAAAGGCCGTAAAAACTTAAAACTATAAGTATGGCCAAAATACCAATAGAAAGGTAAAGCCCACGTTTCCAAGGCAAAAATTGTAGCACTAATTTCATATACTGCATATTTTTAAAGGATAGGAATTACTTCCAAAAAGTATAAAACGGGATGGGCTAAATTTTATTGAAAAAAATCGATAAATGACGGATAATGTTTGGTAAGCAATAAAAAGCACTGTGAAAATCGTATGTATGAAACTTGGACCGGCATTTGAACCATCCAAAATCTTTAACATCAAAAAAATGCACAAGTATTTTGCAATAACCAATTTCGTTTGATAGCCAAATGGGATTATAAAAACAAGAAAATCCCTCGTTAAGAACCAGATTTGGCGCTTTGGTATGCTTGTCATCAGTAAATACAATTTAGGTTGTTTAATGAAGTCAATTGAAAGTTACAAAAAAAGTAAATAGATTCCTTTGTGTATCTTGTTTCCACAAAATATGATTCATGCAAGCCATCACCTACCATTATTTGATACGTCTTCAGTTTTTGGGATTTCGTTACAGCGGTTGGCAAAGACAACCCGGCCAAAAAACCATTGAAGCCATGCTTGTTAAAACCTTGAAATTTATATTGCCCGATCAAGGGGTCAAGATTCTCGGTACGGGAAGGACAGATGCAAAGGTTTCCGCATTGGATTATGCCTTTGAGCTGTTCATACGGCAAGGACCCATAATTGATTTAGGCTCTTTTATCGAGCTTTTTAACACCAACCTCCCTGCCGATATAAGGGTTACTGGACTGGAAGAAATCGATGGGAATTTCAATATTATCCAAAGCATCAAAGTAAAGGAATATATTTATCTCTTTTCTTTTGGGGCGAAGAACCACCCCTACAGTGCACCGTTCATGGCCAACATTATGGAACAATTAGATATAGAATCAATGAAAAAGGCTGCCCAGCTATTTCAAGGGACACACAACTTTTCTGCGTATACGGCTCGACCACGTGAACATGCCAGGTTCATCCGTGATGTAATTGAATGTAAGATTCAAGATAATACATGGTTGACCGCCAGTTTTTTTCCGGAAAAAAGCTATGTGCTTCGAATCAAGGCCGCTGGATTTTTGCGCTACCAGGTTCGCATGATCATGGGCGGTTTGATCACCTTGGGCAAAGGCGACATTATAATTGATGACATTAGGGAATCCCTCACGGAA
The DNA here is from genome assembly GCA_024643345.1 of Maribacter sp. Lineage (GTDB taxonomy): Bacteria > Bacteroidota > Bacteroidia > Flavobacteriales > Flavobacteriaceae > Pelagihabitans. The sequence goes on from JAHENB010000010.1 coordinate 57,783, forward strand.
AATACTAACTTTCAAGTCAATTATGTTGCGCCTGGTTCGGGCCTTCATTTGAACGCTTTGGAATTTGACCTTTCCCATGAGTAACATTTATTATTTTTAATGAAAGAAGTATGATATGGGCAAACGAAAAAACAAGATACAATTAGATAAAAAGAAAATGTCAAGGGCTTCCCAAAAAATGGGCAAGGCACCGGGCACAGTAACCTATTTGGGCCAACGTGAGAAAACAGCTAGCTCAATTAAGGTGATCGACTATGATGATGATGGGATAACAGAATTTACCCTGACAGATATTCAAGAGACCAAACGTTTAAAAGACCAGGATCCGACTTCGTTTATAGATGTGATAGGGATTAATGACGAGATTTTTATAGAACAACTGGGCAAAGGATTTGGTCTAAATTCGTTATTGCTCGAAGATGTGGTAAATCCCCACCAAAGACCCAAAATAGACGATTATGGGGACTATATATTCGGAGTCTTCAAGATGTTGTATTTGGATAAGGACAACAATTTGGTCATAGAACATGTGGCTTTGGTACTTTTTGAAAAATGTGTGATCCTGTTCCAGGAATTGAACGAGGATGTTTTCGGGAGTGTTCGTGACCGACTCAGGCAAAAGTCCGGGCGCATACGTTCAAGAAAAGCCGATTATTTGTTTTTCGCGCTGCTCGACGCCATAATCGACAATTATTTTTTGGTTCTCGAAAACCTGAACAGCAAAATTGAATCGCTCGAAGAAAAGGTCTATAGCGATCCTTCCTCTTATGTGGCCCAAGACATTCAGCAGTTAAAGAAAGAGGTGTTGAAAATAAGACGGTGTGTATCCCCTGTTCGCGAGCTGGTGAACCGATTGATCGAAACCGAAAACCCATTGATATCTAAAGACACCAAGCTTTTTTTAAGGGACGTACTCGACCATTGCATCGAAATCAATGAAAGCTTACAGGTATATCGCGAAATGAGCATGAGCCTTATGGAAATGTATATGAGCAACATGAGCAATAAGATGAACGAGGTAATGAAGGTTTTGACCATTATGGCTTCCATTTTTATTCCTTTGACTTTTATTGTCGGGGTATATGGGATGAATTTTGAGAACATGCCAGAACTGCAATCCCGGTACGGGTACTTCGTGGTCTGGGTCGTTATGGTCATGCTCTTCCTCGGCATGCTCATTTACTTCAAAAGGAAAAAATGGCTCTAAATATGATTTGAAATTCTGGCGGGAAGTAGATTTCGTATCTTGTCATAAACACATAATGGATGTCGAACTGGCTCTATATCGTATTGTTGATCCTTGGGGCATATATCGCCATCAGTGTACTGTTGTATTTTTTACAGGATTACCTGATGTTCAAACCTGAGAAGCTTCCCAAAGATTTTCAATTTTTTTACGAGAATCAGGAGACCGAGGAGTACAATGTGGTAACAAGGGATGGCGCCACGATCAATGGCTTAAGATTCAAGGTAAGTCAACCTAAGGGCATTGTATTCTATCTAAAGGGAAATTCAAAAAGTATCAAAGGCTGGGGCAAGTTTGCGGTCGATTTTACCCGACATGGTTATGAAGTGTTCATGGTAGACTATCGCGGTTTTGGGAAGAGTACCGGAAGACGCACACAAAAGGCGATTAAAAGGGACCTGCAGTTGGTCTATGACCAAATCAGGGAGAAGGTCGATGAAAAATACATTATTCTATATGGGAGGTCGTTGGGTTCAGGTTTTGCGACCAAACTGGCTTCTATGAACAATCCAAAAATGCTTATTTTAGATGCTCCTTATTACAGTTTGAGCAAAGTGGCCAAGAAGTATATTCCGTTTATGCCGCTATCCCTCCTCATTAAGTTCCCAATGCCCACCTATAAGTGGATGAAGTACGTGAATTGTCCGGTACATATTCTGCACGGCACAGATGATAAGTTGATACCTTACCGAACCAGCGTAAAGCTCTCGAAGATCAAACCCAATTCGACACGACTGTATACCATCATTGGCGGGGGACATAAGAACTTGAACACCTTCGAATCCTATCATAAAATGCTTGGTGAAATCATCACCTCCAAATTGGAAAAAATGAATTTGGAAGGTTCCAGTATACATCTTAAACATCGCAAAAGGGATATTGATGAAAAGGCTTAAAACTGCGGCTATCATTCTATTGTTCCTCTATGCGATGCTGGTATTAATGGCCTTTGGTTTTCAGGAAAGATTAATTTTTCTTCCCGATCCATTGCCGTTAAATTACAAATATGAATTTCACCAACCGTATGAAGAAATATTTATAACCGCTGATGATGGGGCGAAATTGAACGTAATTCATCTTCAACAAGAGAATGCCAAAGGGGCGATACTCTATTTTCATGGAAATTCGGGAAATATCTCCAAACTGGGCCATGTTGCCGATCTGTTGTCCGGTAAAGGATATGATATATTTTTGGTCGATTATCGGACTTATGGCAAAAGCACGGGAAAAATCAGTGAAGCAGCATTAAGGGTCGATGCACAATTACTATATAATATGGCGCTTGAGGTCTATGATGAGAATAAAATCATTATTTATGGCCGCTCCTTGGGAACTGGGATAGCAAGTGGATTGGCTGCGGCGAATCATCCCCAAAAATTGATACTTGAGTCGCCATTTTACAGCGGGGTGGAAATTGGGGCGCATCGCTTTCCTTTTTTGCCCGTGAAATGGCTTTCGCGCTACGAATTTCCATCCAGTGAATATGTGAAAACAATAAATTGCCCTATTTTTATTTTTCATGGTACCCAGGATTCGGTCATTCCATATGAACAGGCCCAAAAACTTTACCATGCCATTCCAGGGAAGCAAAAAAAACTATTTACCATAGAAGGTGGTGACCATAAAAATTTATATGATTTTGATTCCTTCAATCAAGGAATGGGGCAGGTTTTAGATTAACAATCTAATGATTTCCCCAGTGCAGGCATTTTGCAAAATTTCCATAATTAGAAGATGTGTCGAACCAATTTACTTTTATAGATGTCAATTGTGATGTAGGGGAAGGTTTAGGGAACGAGGCGCAATTGTTTCCCTTTATTTCTTCCTGCAGTATTGCTTGTGGAGGCCATGCAGGGGATCGGGAAACCATGCAAAAAGTAATCCAATTGGCTATAGATAATAAGGTGAAGATCGGAGCGCACCCATCCTATCCGGATCGGGAAAATTTTGGCAGGAAGTCGATGAATATATCCGGCCCTCAGCTGATTTCTTCCGTTGCGGAACAAATAGAAAACCTAATTTCGATTTTAAATCAAGGTCAGCACAAACTGTTTCATATCAAACCACACGGCGCTTTGTATAATGACATCGCCAAAAACAGTGACCTCGCAAGGTCTTTCATTAAGGCGGTGCATGACTATAAAAATGACGTTTGTCTTTATGTCCCGCCCGGATCGGCCATTGCTATGGAAGCCCTGAAAAATCGATTCAATGTAAAATATGAAGCGTTTGCCGACCGAAACTACAACGCGGATCTATCGCTGGTGTCCCGGGAAAAAAGTAATTCGGTCATCACGAACCCTAATACGGTTTTTGAACACCTGCTTTCGATGGTACTGCAACATCAAGTTCATACAACAGATGGGTTGAAAATCGATATCAATGCCGATACTTATTGCATACACGGCGATAACCCAAAAGTTTTACAAATATTGATGTATCTTTCGAAACGGTTGTCAAACTATAACATCCAAATCGAAAAGTGAGTAAGTTCCCTATTCATACGAAGCCTTTTGGTATCCATGCCATATTAGTGGAATGGCCCAATGAGGTGATGCATGCCATTTTAGAGGATATCCTTCAATTTCAGGAATACTTGAGCCAAAAATTGGATCCAAATCAATGGGAATTTGTTCCTGCCTATAATTCACTGACCTTGATCCAGCGTGATGAACAAATTGAATTCGATACATTCAAGGCACAATTGCTTGAATGGTATTCGGAAAAGGAAGCTGTGAAGCCAAGACAAAAATACCTCTGGCGCCTTCCTGTTTGCTACGATTTGGATTTTGGAATCGATTTACCGGAAATCGCGGAACGTTTGCAAATACCGATCCCAAAAATAATCGCGCTACATGCCGAAAACATCTATACGATATATGGCATCGGGTTTTTGCCCGGATTTATGTATTTGGGCGGTTTGGCGGAAGTCTTGGAAGTGCCAAGAAGGGCCACTCCAAGACTTAAAGTTGTCAAAGGTGCGGTGGGCATGGCCGGAAAACAAACCGGTATTTATCCACAGGAATCTCCGGGCGGCTGGAACATTATCGGAAATTGCAGTATTCCCATTTTTGATGCAAATCAAAACCCACCTTCATTTGTGACCGTGGGGGACCAGATTCAGTTCTATCCGATTTCAAGAGCGGAGTACAACCTGCATAAGATTGAAGGAGAAGTAGGGATTTATAAAATCGAAAAAATCAAATTGAATGCTTAAGGTTCTAAAATCCGGTTTTTTTACATCGGTGCAAGATTCAGGTAGGTTTGGTTATAGAGACAAGGGCGTTCCCGTTGCCGGAGCAATGGATGGATATACCTTTAGAAACCTGAACATGTTGCTCGAAAACGACAGGGATGCTGCCGTAATCGAGATTACCATGACGGGTCCTACGCTGCTCTTTGAGGAAAATACCTTTATCGCCTTGGGCGGGGCCGAAATGTCGGCCACCCTCAACAATGAACCCATTCAAAACCATAAGAATTACAGGGTTTCCGCAGGGGATATACTTTCCTATGGTAAATTGGAACGTGGATTTCGCGCTTATCTGGCCATCAAGGATGGTTTTAGATCCAAGTCGGTCTTGGGGAGCCAATCGATGTATGTACCCATAACCGAATTAAATCATTTGGAAGACAGGGCCCATGTACCGTACCAGGTGAACCAAACATTCGAACCTAGAATAACGGAATTTAAATTAGACGACCTGTTGGATGAAACCTTGCTGGAAGCCCATCCGGGACCTGAGTTCAAAACATTACATGACAAACAACTGGAGGCTATTTTTTTTAAGGAGTTCACAATTGCCAAAGAAAACAACAGAATGGCTTACCAACTCAATGAAGCTATTGGGGAACACCAAATTTCAATGCTCACTTCCGCAACCCTTCCAGGAACGGTACAACTGACGCCTGCCGGGAAGTTGATCATTTTGATGAAAGACGGCCAAACCACCGGAGGTTATCCAAGGATTCTTCAAATTACTGACCAAGCCATATCTATCCTGGCACAGAAAAAATTCGGTGATACGGTTTCAATAAAACTTTTGTGAAGGCAAGGTGTCACCTCTTGTCCATATCTTAAAGATATTGCTTTTTAAACCTTGTATTTCAATAGAAACCGGGAGTTCCCCTACCCATTATTTGCTGTTAAGTTTATGCCGACGTGGCTTTAATCGGCAACAAGGGCGAATTGGATATGATAAAAAAAAGAATCTAATAGATTAAAAATCAGTAGTTTACAATATATTTTAAAGTATTGGATTTAGATGAAGAAAGCCTGTAAACTTCCCCGCACTTGTCAATCCATTATCTTTGAAAAGAGAATACCGCTTGAATCATGAAAAACCATTTTAATGGAGCTCAATAAATACAGCAAAATCATTACCCAAAACGAGACACAACCTGCTTCTCAGGCCATGCTTTATGCCATAGGACTTACTGAGGAAGATTTGCGAAAGCCGCTTATCGGCATCGGTAGTACCGGTTACGAGGGCAATCCTTGCAACATGCACTTGAATGATTTGGCACAGGTGGTGAAACAAGGAATCAATTCAACCGGCCTGGTCGGTCTCGTCTTTAATACGATCGGTGTAAGCGATGGAATTTCAATGGGTACACCAGGAATGCGTTATTCGCTGCCTTCCCGTGATATCATTGCCGATTCTATGGAAACCGTGGTTCAAGCCATGAATTACGATGGTTTGGTCACCGTGGTGGGATGTGATAAGAATATGCCGGGCGCATTGATGGCGATGATCCGATTGGATCGTCCATCGGTAATGGTATATGGTGGTACGATTGCTTCTGGATGTTATAAGGATAAAAAATTGGATGTGGTTTCGGCATTTGAAGCATGGGGCGAAAAGGTAGCCGGAACCATGAACGAAACAGACTTCAAGGGCGTAATACAGAATGCATGTCCGGGTGCCGGTGCATGTGGTGGTATGTATACCGCGAATACCATGGCCTCCGCCATTGAAGCCTTGGGTATGGCCATGCCCTATAACTCCTCCAATCCCGCTACCGGAAAAGAAAAAAAGGAAGATTGTAAAAACTCGGGCAAGGCATTGAGACACCTCTTGGAGAACGACATCAAACCGAGCGACATCATCACCAGAAAATCATTTGAAAATGCGGTTCGCCTGCTAACCCTTTTGGGTGGCTCTACCAATGCCGTTCTTCATTTTTTGGCTATTGCAAAAGCTGCTGCGATCGACTTTACCTTGGACGATTTTCAGAAAATCAGCGATAACACCCCATTTTTGGCCGATTTAAAGCCAAGTGGCAAATATCTCATGGAAGACCTGCATCGTGTAGGTGGAACCCCTGCCGTGCTGAAATTTATGCTCGATAACCATATGCTTCATGGTGAATGTTTAACCGTAACAGGCAAAACATGGGCCGAGAACTTGAAAGATTTACCCGGACTGCTTCAAGGTCAGCAGGTTATCAAACCCTTGAACGCTCCCATCAAAGCAACGGGACATTTGAGGATCCTCTATGGAAACCTGGCCGAAGAAGGCGCTGTGGCCAAAATCACAGGTAAGGAAGGTTACCATTTTTCTGGCCCAGCCAAGGTTTTTGAAGGAGAGTTTAAAGCCAATGAAGGCATTGGTGCTGGACAGGTAAAGAAAGGCGATGTAGTGGTCATTCGGTATGAAGGGCCTAAAGGCGGTCCCGGAATGCCGGAAATGTTGAAACCGACCTCGGCCATTATGGGTGCAGGACTTGGGAAAGATGTGGCGTTGATCACCGATGGAAGATTTTCTGGTGGCACCCATGGTTTTGTGGTAGGCCATGTTTCCCCGGAAGCACAGGAGGGCGGCACCATTGGTTTGTTGAAAGATGGGGACATCATCACCATTGATGCAGAGAAAAATACCATTTCGGTCGATCTTTCGGCCTCCGAAATAGCACAAAGAAAAGCAGCATGGGTTCAACCGCCCCTGAAAGTGCAAAAAGGAAGCCTTTACAAATATGCAAAAACGGTATCCTCAGCCTCGCAAGGCTGTGTTACCGACGAGTTTTAAAGTATGATTGATAATTAATTTGCCAGGGAGTTTTGTCGGCACGGACAATTGACTTAAACGGCAAGTAGCGCTTTAATTATGGAAACATTGAAAGAAAGAAAAAAAGCCAATACCCAAAAGACCAAAATGATCATTAGCGGTGCTGAAGCGGTCATCCATTGTTTATTGGCAGAGGGAGTTGATTTGTTATATGGTTATCCCGGAGGGGCGATCATGCCGGTTTATGATGAATTGTATAAATTTCAAGATAAACTTACCCATATCCTCACACGTCACGAACAGGGAGCAACCCATGCGGCCCAAGGATATGCCAGGGTAACCGGAAAGGTGGGCGTAGCCATGGCCACCTCAGGTCCCGGGGCAACCAATTTGGTGACCGGATTGGCAGATGCACAAATCGATTCAACACCGATCGTATGTATCACTGGTCAAGTACCCAGGCACTTATTGGGTTCCGATGCTTTTCAGGAAACCGATATTATCGGAATTTCTACTCCAGTGACCAAGTGGAACTTTCAGATCACCAAGGCCTCCGAGATTCCAACAATAATGGCCAAGGCCTTCTATATTGCACGCTCTGGACGACCTGGACCCGTCTTGATCGACATCACTAAAAATGCGCAGTTCGACACCTTGGAATTCGCTTATGAGTCCTGTAATGGCGTGAGAAGCTACATTCCCTACCCGAAACCAAATAGAAAGGCCATCGAGGATGCTGCGGCCATGATAAACAATGCCAAACGCCCGTATATCGTTTATGGGCAAGGTGTGATTCTAGGCCAGGCTGAAAATGAACTGAAAGCTTTGGTCGAGAAAGCCGGCATTCCCGCCGCTTGGACCATTTTGGGCCTTTCGGCCATGGACACCGACCACCCTTTAAATGTGGGGATGGTAGGAATGCACGGAAATTATGGCCCCAATGTACTCACCAATGAATGCGACCTGCTAATCGCGATCGGTATGCGCTTCGATGACCGGGTTACGGGAAGCCTCGACACCTATGCCAAACAGGCCAAAGTGATTCATTTCGAAATCGATCCCGCTGAAATCAATAAAAATGTCAAGGCCGATATTGCGGTTTTGGGAGATTCAAAAGAAACACTCGGTATGCTCCTTCCGCTGATAAAGAAAAACAAACACGAAGACTGGCACAATAATTTCAAGGAAAAATACCAAATAGAGTTCGATGCCGTCATCAAGAACGACATCCATCCCACAAAAAAAGGACTAACGATGGGAGAGGTTATCGAAGAAATCAATTTGGCATCTAAAAACAAGGCGATCATCGTAAGCGATGTTGGGCAACACCAGATGATAGCTTGTCGCTATGCAAAGTTCAACCAATCGAAGAGCAATGTCACCTCTGGTGGTTTGGGCACTATGGGTTTTGCTTTGCCTGCAGCCATTGGTGCCAAGATGGGCGCCATGGACAGGGAAGTGGTCGCTATCATTGGAGATGGGGGATACCAGATGACCATTCAGGAACTTGGGGTCATCTTTCAACATAGTGTACCGGTAAAAATCGTTGTATTGAACAACGACCATTTAGGGATGGTGCGCCAGTGGCAAGAACTCTTTTTTGAAGGAAGGTACGCCTCAACCGTGATGGTAAATCCAGATTTTGTAAAGATTGCCGAGGGCTATCACATTCAAGCCAAGCGCGTAACCGAAAGAAAAGACTTGAAAGCGACCGTTCAGGAAATGATGGCATCTAAAAAACCCTATTTTCTTGAGGTGAAGGTAGAGAAAGAAGACAATGTGTTTCCGATGATTCCTTCAGGGGCATCGGTTTCCGATATTCGATTGAAGTGAAAGGGTTTTTTGAGATCAATAAATGACGAAAGTGCGATAGAATGAATGATACGGAGATACGGGATTTGCCAAAAAAACATGGAGAAATAGAAAAAAAGTCTATGGAAATTGGCTTCTCCATGCCCTCGGATCTATATGTGGGTACCATGTTGAAAACGTTGGTAAGTTCTAAGCCAAGTGCCAACATATTGGAATTGGGCACGGGAGTCGGCTTGAGTTTGTCTTGGTTGGTGGATGGAATGGGTCGAGATGCCAATCTCATCACCATTGATAATGACCCGGAATTGGTTGCCATTGCAACTCATTTTTTTGGTCATGACAAACGAATTAAAATCGTTTGTGCCGATGCTTCTGATTGGATCAAAAATTATGTCGGCAAACGCTTCGATATGATTTTTGCCGATGCTTGGCCTGGAAAATATGTCCAAATAAATGAAACATTGGATTTGGTCAAGGTTGGAGGATTTTATGTCATTGATGACATGACGGCCCAGTTGAACTGGCCTGAGGGCCATCAAAATCATGTAGACCGCTTGATTACTTTTCTTGAAAACAGGGAAGATTTTAATATCACGAAACTAAACTGGTCTACGGGATTGATCATTGCGGTAAGAAAGTCTTGAATGGGTAACGAACACAATATTAATCATCTGAAAAATACTTGAGCGATGCTTTTTAGTTTGGCGTGCAGGTAACAAATCGGATAAATTGAATATATGGAAAAACAATGGTTCACCATATCGGTGTATTCAGAAAACAACGTTGGTCTGCTGAATAGGATATCTGGGATATTCCTAAAAAGACATATCAATATAGAGAGCCTCAACGTCTCCAAATCGGAAATCGACGAGGTTTCCAAGTTTACCATTGTGGTATATACTACAGTTACATGGGTTCACAATATCGTTGGACAAATAGAAAAGCAGATCGAAGTGATCAAAGCTTTTTATCATACCGATGAAGAAACCATTTACCAGGAATCCGCGCTTTTTAAGATTGCTTCTGGCTTATTGTTCGACGAAAGGAAAATACAGAATATTATCAAAGAAAATAATTCACAGATCGTGACCGTGTCCAGGGAATTTTTTGTTTTGGCCAAAAGTGGAAGGCGACACGAAATCGATGAGATGCACGAACAGTTAAAACCGTTCGGTATCATGCAGTTTGTGCGTTCAGGTCGTATTTCGGTTTCCAAGGAAGAAATGCAGATCTCGGCACTGCTCAAAGAATTTAAAGAATAACCAATACATCTATAATCAAATCAAATAGTACACCATGACAAATTATTTCAATACACTATCGCTGCGAGACCAATTACAACAACTGGGAAAATGTAGGTTTATGGAATCCCATGAATTTTCAGATGGTGTGACAGTTTTAAAAGGAAAAAAAATAGTGATTGTTGGGTGTGGCGCACAAGGCCTGAACCAAGGGTTGAACATGAGGGATTCCGGTTTGGACATTTCATATACTTTAAGGGAAGCCGCAATTAAGGAAAAACGGGCATCTTATATGAATGCAACCGAAAACGGTTTTAAGGTGGCCACGTATGAAACCCTTGTTCCTTCGGCCGATTTGGTCATTAACCTTACACCCGATAAACAACATACAAGTGTCATCAAGGCCATTATGCCCCTGATGAAAAAAGGAGCCACATTGTCTTACTCACACGGGTTCAATATCGTTGAGGAAGGTATGCAAATACGCGAGGATATCACCGTGATCATGGTCGCGCCAAAATGCCCAGGTTCCGAGGTTCGTGAAGAATATAAACGTGGTTTTGGGGTTCCGACTTTGATTGCTGTGCATCCCAACAACGATCCACAAGGCAAGGGTTTGGAACAAGCCAAGGCGTATGCCGTTGCAACTGGTGGTAACAGGGCAGGGGTTTTAGAATCCTCTTTTGTCGCCGAAGTAAAATCTGATCTGATGGGCGAACAGACCATTCTATGTGGCTTGCTTCAAACCGGTTCTATTTTGTGTTTCGATAAAATGATAGAAAAGGGCATTGAACCTGGCTTCGCATCCAAACTGATACAATATGGTTGGGAAACCGTTACCGAAGGACTGAAATATGGCGGTATTACCAATATGATGGACCGCTTGTCAAATCCCGCTAAAATAAAGGCATTTGAACTGTCGGAGGAATTAAAGCAGATCATGAGGCCCCTCTTTCATAAGCATATGGACGATATCATGAGTGGTCATTTTTCCAAGACCATGATGGAAGATTGGGCCAATGACGACAAAAACCTGTTGGCCTGGAGGGCGCAGACAGGGGAAACCGCTTTTGAGAAAACACCCGCCGGAAAGGACAGTATTTCTGAACAGCAATATTATGATCATGGGGTACTGATGGTCGCCTTTGTAAGGGCAGGGGTGGAGCTGGCCTATGAATCGATGACGGAATCGGGCATTATTGGGGAATCGGCCTATTACGAGTCTTTGCATGAAACACCCTTGATCGCGAATACCATTGCCAGAAAGAAATTATTCGAGATGAACCGCGTCATTTCAGATACCGCCGAATATGGATGTTACCTTTTCGATCACGCCTGTAAACCTTTATTGGGCGATTTTATGAAGAAAATCGGGACCGATGTCATCGGCAAACATTTTGGGGAAGGAAAGGGCAATGGTGTTGACAATGCAAAACTGATTGCAGTGAATAAAAAATTGAGGGAACATCCGGTAGAAATTGTGGGGGCCAGGCTTCGTGCTTCCATGACTGCAATGAAACCCATTGTGTAACGATTATATAAACGGAACCATACCGTCAAGGTTAACAATGCATTTCTGTTTTTATTAAACAAAATTCATGAACACAACGAAAATCGATATTCCTGCTGAATTTCAAATAACCGCACCGATTCATCAAAAGGCCTATTTGGTAAATGGCGAACTTAAACAGTGGCACGGTAAATCAACGGAAGTCCATTCCAGTATTTCGTCGACCTTCGATTTTGACCCTACTTTATTGGGAAGCATCCCCGATATGGGCGAGCCGGAAGCGCTCGATGCCCTTGAAGCGGCATTGGCGGCCTATGATCAAGGAAAAGGGATCTGGCCAACGATGCATGTTAAGGACAGGATCGAATGCATGGAAAAGTTCGTGGTTCAAATGAAGACGAAAAGAAACGAAATAGTGACTTTGCTAATGTGGGAAATCGGGAAATCGCTTCCAGATTCCCAAAAGGAATTTGACCGTACGGTGGCCTATATATACGATACCATTGAAGACTATAAGCAGTTGGACCGTAATTGTGCCAAATTTCAAAAACATGAAGGGGTCTATGCACACATCAAACGTGGGCCTTTGGGGGTGGTACTTTGTTTGGGCCCATATAATTATCCGCTGAACGAGACTTTTGCTCTTTTGATTCCAGCCATCATCATGGGCAATACGGCCATTTTTAAACCGGCAAAACACGGGGTATTGTTGATTACGCCCTTGTTGGAAGCTTTTCGAAGTTCTTTTCCCAAAGGGGTGATCAATATTTTGTTTGGTAGGGGCAGAGCTGTAGCAGCGCCCATAATGAAGACCGGTAAGGTCGATGTTTTGGCGTTGATCGGTAATAGCAAGTCGGCCAACGCCCTGCAGAACCAACACCCGAAAAGCAATAGGTTGCGGTTGGTTTTGGGATTGGAAGCCAAAAATCCGGCCATTATTCTACCCGATGCCGATTTGTCACTTACGATTGATGAAGTAATTTCTGGCACCTTATCCTTTAATGGCCAGCGGTGTACGGCCTTGAAAGTGGTTTATGTACACGAGGATATCAAGGAGAAGTTCCTCTCCCGATTTGCCACGGCAGTTGATGACTTAAAGTTTGGTAATCCATGGGAAGCAGGTGTAAAACTAACCCCTTTGCCAGAGCCCGACAAACCCGCCTATATTCAAGAATTGATCGATGACGCTTTGTCGAAGGGAGCAAAGATTTTAAATAAAAAAGGGGGGCAGCATTTCGACAACTATATTTGGCCAGCTGTTTTATATCCGGTGACCAAAGATATGAGGGTTTATCAAGAAGAACAATTCGGGCCTGTGATTCCTGTATTGTCATTCACAGATATCGAAAAACCTTTGGATGACATGGCGGAAAGTAATTATGGGCAGCAGGTGAGTCTTTTTGGAACCGACGTGTATACCTTGGCCCCATTGATCGATACTTTGGTAAACTTGGTCTGTAGGGTGAACCTGAACAGTTCTTGTCAGCGCGGGCCTGATGTTTATCCCTTTACGGGTAGAAAAGATTCGGCACAGGCCACCTTAAGTGTCCATGACGCTTTACGATCGTTTTCGATACGCACCTTTGTGGCGTTCAAAGACAACAATCTGAACAATGAAGCGATTCGAAGACTGTTGGAAACAAAGTTGTCGAATTTTGTCAGTACAGATTATATCTTATAGGAATCCAATTCTTAAGACCGCACTTTTGTGCTAAATTATCATCCACTAAGGACTACTGGTCCAATATGGGTTAATATAGCATAGAAACCTGATAATTCCGTATAGTATTCCCATCATTACTTGCTATAATTTTGTATCGAAATTCTAATGGGGTCACTTCCCTTTTCGCTAGAGAAGCACGGGAAAAGATTCTTAAAGAAGAAATTTGAAGATATGAAAACAGATAAAACAAACAATAAAGCGCTGTTGGCATTGGCTATTGGCGGTTTTGGCATAGGACTTACGGAGTTCGTAATCATGGGAATTTTGCCCGATGTGGCCCGCGGTTTACAAATTTCCATTCCACATGCCGGACATTTTATAGCGGCCTATGCCTTAGGGGTGGTCATTGGCGCGCCTTTGCTCACAAAATGGGGAGATCGAACGGATTCCAATAAAATGCTCCTGCTCTTAATGCTTTGGTTCACGGTATTCAACACCCTATCCGGATTCGCGAATAGTTATGGATGGCTTTTGATTTTCCGTTTTTTATCGGGTCTGCCCCATGGGGCCTTTTTTGGCATTGGGGCCGTGGTCGCTGGTCGATTGGCAAAGGAGGGCAAAGCAGCCCAAGGGATGGCCGTGATGTTCTCTGGTCTCACCGTGGCCAACGTGATCGGGGTACCGATAGGCACCTATATCGGCCATCATTTTGATTGGAGTTTCTCTTTCTATATGGTCGGTCTCGTTGGATTATTGGCCATGTTTGGAATACTTGTATGGATGCCCAAATTGGAGGTACTGCCAACTACTTTTCATGCATCGGAACAGAAAGGTCTTAAAAATAAGGAACTTTGGGCTTTGATATTGCTCACGACCATAGGAACCGGCGGTTTTTTTGCTTGGTATAGCTATATTGCTCCTTTGGTGACCGATGTGGCCGGATGGGGACAAAATATGGTAGGGTATGCCATGATCCTTGCCGGTTTGGGAATGGTATTCGGCAACTTTTTGGGAGCAAAAATGGCAGAATGGTTTAAACCGCTCAAAGCAGTTGCCATAAGTCTATCGATAATGGCGGTATTGTTACTGCTCAATACGCTGTTCGCCTTTGATCCCTATGCGATATTGGCGCTCACTTTTTTGATCGGTACTGCTTCTTTCACCGTGGCTACCCCAATACAAATGGCGATTATCAACACTTCCAAGGGTTCTGAGATGTTGGGTTCTTCAATGAATCAGAGCGCATTTAATATGGGCAATGCAACGGGGGCCTATTTGGCTGGCTTACCGATTGTTTTTGGATATGGCTTTATCTATTCAAGTTTGGTAGGGGCCGTCTTGGCAAGTATCGGCGTGGCGATGGCTGTTTCCATTCTGCTGTACAGAAATCAAAAGGGGCGTAGCCTCCAAAAAATGGCCTTCAATTCATAAATTAAGGCCAAGGCCATTTTAGGGGAATCAGGGTATCGATCCATCATCCAAAAATTGGGCAAATCAGATATGTTTGGCCAACCAATCCCCGACCTCTGAGGTTTTATAAGATTTGCCCCCATCTGCGAGGTCTTCGGTTACAATACCTTCTACCAAGGATCTGTTTACGATATCTCTGATGGCCTTAGCTTCTTCATGAAGATTGAAATCTTCGAATAGCATCGCGGCCGACAGCACTGTGGCCAAGGGATTCGCGATATCTTTCCCCGCTGCCTGTGGGTAGGAACCGTGAATGGGTTCATATAACGACACCTTGCTCCCCACTGAAGAGGAAGGCATCAATCCCATTGAACCCGATATCACCGAGGCTTCATCGGTCAAAATATCCCCAAAAAGATTTTCGGTAATGATCACGTCATAAGCTTTGGGCCATTGTACCAAACGCATGGCAACCGCATCTACAAATTCATAGGAAACCGTTACTTCCGGATAGTCCTTTTCCATCGCTTGTACCGTTTCCCGCCATAGACGCGAAGACTCCAATACATTGGCTTTGTCTACGCAACATAGTTTTTTAGATCGGCCCATGGCCATCTCGAAGCCTTTTTTGGCCAACCGCTGTATTTCGGATCGGGTATAGATCATGGTATCAAAGGCTGTATTGCCATTATCTCTTCTTCCCCTTTCACCAAAATAGACCCCACCCGTCAATTCCCTAAGGATAATCAGATCGGTACCTTCAATGCGTTCTCGCTTTAAGGGTGATTTATCGATGAGGGAAGGGAAGGTAAAAGTGGGCCTCACATTCGCGAAAAGGCCCAATTTTTGGCGCATTTTCAACAAACCCTGCTCGGGGCGCACTTTGGCAGATGGATCGTTATCGAACCTCGGGTGACCAATGGCACCAAACAATACGGCGTCAGCATTTGCACAAATCTCATGGGTTTCATCGGGATAGGGGTCTCCAACTGCATCGATTGCCGTAGCACCGGTAAGCGCTGGTTTCCATATAATCTGGTGATTGAATTTTTTGGCAACCGCGTCGCAAACTTTTACTGCTTGGTCAATGACTTCAGGTCCTATGCCGTCTCCTGCTAAGAGCGCTATGTTTAATTTCATGCTGATGTTTTTGATTCTATGGTTTGGTTTTTTATTGACATCTTAAAGGTCTGTTTGTGGTTTTACGTTTTTAAATGATATTCAACATTTTCTCCGTAGCCTTTATCGCGGAGACGGTTTGATCAGAGTCTAAACCTCTTGAAATGAATTCTTTTCCGTTATCGTCCCAAGTGATGATGGTTTCGCACAGTGCGTCGGAGTTGCTTCCTGGAGGTATTCTGACCGCATAATTGACCAATTTTGGGAGTGGCATTTTTTTGGTGTGGTATACTTTGCGCAGGGCGTTCATAAAGGCGTCGTACTGGCCATCACCTTGCGCATGGGCCTCATGCAGTTCCCCTTCAATTTCCAATGCAACGGTCGTAGAGGGGCTCAATCCCATGGCATGGGTAAGCACGTATGACTTAATGATAACCTTTTTTTGGAGCATATCGGTATCCAGGACATCGGAAATGATATAGGGCAGATCTTCTTTGGTGACCCGCTCTTTTTTGTCGCCCAGTTCGATGATGCGCTGGGTGACCTTTTTTAATTCCTCCTCATTCAGTGTCAAGCCCAGTTCCTGTAGATTTTTTTGGATGTTCGCCTTTCCGGACGTTTTACCCAAGGCATACCTCCGTTTTCTGCCGAATCGTTCGGGCAAAAGATCATTGAAGTAAAGGTTTTTTTTACTGTCCCCGTCTGCATGGATTCCTGCGGTTTGAGTAAAAACATTGTCCCCAACAATGGGTTTATTCGCAGGAATGCCAAAACCGGTAAAGGCAGACACTAACTTGCTTACCTTGTAAAGAGAAGATTCATTGATTGAAATTTGCACCTCGGGCAGAAAATCCTTTATTACGGCGACTGCGCTGGCCAAAGGGGCGTTTCCGGCCCTTTCTCCCATCCCGTTCACGGTGAGGTGCAGGCCATGGACACCCGCTTTCACGGCTTCCATGACATTGGCCACACTCAAATCGTAATCGTTATGCCCATGAAAATCAAAATGTACCCCTGGGTATCTCTTGATAATTTCGGATAAATATGCTGCAGTCTCCGTATGGGTCAATATCCCTAGGGTATCGGGCAACAAGATCCTCTTCAATGGCAGCGTGACGAGAAAATCGAGAAATTGAAAAACATATTCTTTGGAGTTGCGCATGCCGTTGCTCCAGTCTTCCAGATAAACATTGGTTTCTATTCCATGTTTTTTTGCAAGTTTTACAGTTTCCGCAATCTCCTTAAAATGTTGTTCCGGCGTTTTTTTAAGTTGATGGGTAAGGTGGTTTAAAGAGCCTTTGGTCAGCAAATTCTGAACTTTGGCACCTGCTTTTAACATCCAGTCGATAGAGACTCCGCCATCTACAAAGGTCAAAACCTCTATACGGTGAAGGCAGCCCTCATTTTTAGCCCATTCGGTAATTTGCTGTACCGCTTTTAGCTCTCCCTCAGAAACCCTGGCGGAGGCTACTTCTATGCGATCTACCTTTAGTTCATCGAGCAGGAGTTTGGCCAAGGTAAGTTTTTCTGAAACTGAAAAGGACACCCCGGACGTTTGTTCACCGTCCCTGAGGGTCGTATCCATGATTTCCAACTTTCTTCTTTTCATTTTATGCAACCCTTAATTTGGGATTTTCAATATTTCATGGCTTTCCCGTTGCACTACAATGGTCGGTGCTGGGCAAATTCCCTAATGTTTTCCTTGATGTTCAACAAATAGTCGATGTCGTCGAAACCATTCAGCATATTCGACTTTTTATATGCATTGATGTCGAAGTTATCATGTTCACCCGTGGCCAAAATCGTGATGGTCTGGTCCGGAAGGTTTACTTCCAACTGTGTTGTGGGATCTGCCTCAATTGCCCTGAATATCTTTTCAAGGAATTCAGGACTCACTTGTGCCGGAAGTACCCCAATATTGAGACAGTTATTTCTAAAGATGTCCGCAAAGAAACTTGATACTACACATCTAAATCCATAGTCATAAACCGCCCAGGCGGCGTGTTCCCGAGAAGAGCCGGAACCAAAGTTTTTTCCGCCAACCAGGATCTTTCCGCTATAAATAGGGTTGTTCAGAATAAAATTCTCCTTAGGGCTATTGTCTTGGTTATAGCGCCAATCGCGAAAAAGATTATCGCCAAATCCCTTCCTTTCCGTAGCCTTTAGAAATCGGGCCGGGATAATTTGATCGGTATCCACATTCTCTATGGGAAGGGGCACTGCGGTACTGGTGAGTATGTTGAATTTGTCGTATGCCATTTTATTTGGATATAAGTCAATAATTATGCGGTTTCCAGTGTCATAAGGGTGCGTGGATCGGTCACTTTTCCGGTAACGGCAGCGGCCGCAGCCACCAATGGACTTGCCAAAAGTGTTCTGGAACCGGGGCCTTGCCTGCCTTCAAAATTTCGGTTGCTGGTACTCACCGCGTATTTCCCAGCGGGTATTTTATCGTCGTTCATGGCAAGACAGGCAGAGCAACCAGGCTCCCTGAGCTTGAACCCAGCTTCGTTCAAAATGTCAAGAATGCCTTCTTCTTTGATGGCCGCTTCTACTTTGTGGGATCCCGGCACCAGCCAAGCGGTTACATTGTCAGCTTTTTTTCTGCCTTTCACAATGGAAGCAAAGGCTCTAAAGTCTTCTATTCGGCCATTGGTACAACTTCCAAGAAAAACAAAATCGATTTTTTTGCCCATCATGTTATCGCCTTCATGAAAGTCCATGTACTGAAGCGACTTTTTATAAGTGGCAACCCCGCCTTCCAATGATTCGGCACTGGGAATGCCATGCGAAATTCCGATTCCCATCCCAGGATTGGTACCATAGGTAATCATTGGTTCAATGTTTCGGGCATCGAAGGTGATTTCTTTGTCGAACGCAGCGCCTTCATCTGTAAGCAAGGTCTTCCAATAGGCCATAGCTTTTTCCCAAGCTTCACCTTTTGGTGTAAATTCACGGCCTTTCACATAGTCAAATGTTTTCTGATCGGGAGCGATCATACCGCCCCGGGCACCCATTTCAATACTAAGATTGCAGACTGTCATACGGCCTTCCATGCTCATAGTGCGAAAAACCTCACCGGCATATTCTACAAAATAGCCGGTTGCGCCTGAAGTGGTCAGCTCAGAAATGATATATAACGCCACATCTTTTGGGGTTACGCCCCAACCGAGAGTTCCTTCTACATTGATGCGCATGCTTTTGGGCTTGGTTTGCATGATGCATTGTGTAGCCAGGACCATTTCTACCTCGGAAGTGCCGATGCCAAATGCAATGGCGCCAAAAGCCCCATGGGTCGATGTATGGGAGTCGCCACATACGATGGTCGCTCCAGGTTGGGTAATGCCATATTCCGGGCCCACGACATGCACGATTCCATTCTTTTCATGCCCCAATCCCCAATAGGAAATACCATATTTTTTAGAATTTTCTTCCAGTGCCTTTAATTGATTGGCGGAGAGCGGATCGGCTACCGGTAAATGTTGGTTGATGGTAGGCGTATTGTGATCCGCGGTCGCAAAAGTCTTTTCGGGATACATTACGGAGATACCCCTGGTCTTAATGCCCAAAAAGGCAACCGGACTTGTTACTTCGTGAACCATATGACGATCGATGAACAATACGTCCGGTCCGTTTTCGATATGATGTACCACATGGGAATCCCATACCTTATCAAACAATGTTTTTTTCACACCCATAATCTAAATGTTCTAAGCTTACAAAGCTATCAAAAGTAGTGGTTTTTCGAAAGCATCTGTTGCGAAAATTACGATGTTCAAAAGGCATTCGGCAGGCGATTACTTTAACATATAACCATTCTGGTTTAACATAAATGTAACGTATTGGGGTTGGATGTATCAATACCTTTAGGCGAACAACCAATAATCCTAATCACTAAAATCAATCCAATGAAACGTAAGATCATTTCGATGTTTATGAAAATATTCATCGCCATCTTTTTTTCGGGAACACCAATAGTCTATGCCCAGCTCGATGTACCTCGAAATAGCCAAAGGGCCTCGGTTTCACAACAAATCGGAATTTCCGAGATTTCGATACAATATTCAAGACCTGCGGTGAACAATCGCGAAATATGGGGCAAATTGGTCCCCTATGGAATGAACAATCTGGGTTTCGGCACTGCAACTAGTTCTCCATGGCGTGCAGGTGCAGACGAGAACACGATCATCGAGTTTGGCAATGACGTAAAGATTGAGGGCAAAGATCTGGCAGCTGGCAAGTACGGACTTCATATGGTAATCGAGGAAAATGGCAAAGCCACGATAATTTTTTCAAAGAACCACACGGCATGGGGAAGTTATTTCTATGAACCGTCCGAGGATGCACTACAAGTTGAAGTAGATACAAAGACGATTCCCCATACCGAGTTTTTGACCTATGTTTTTACAGACTTATCTTCAACTGGGGCTACCGTGGCATTGGACTGGGCGAAAAAACAGATACCCTTTAAGATCGAGTTCGATGTAAGTGCCATCGTACTTGCCGATATTCGGCAGAAGCTTCAGGGAGAGGCCGGGTTTCAAAGACAAAATTGGGAACAGGCGGCGACTTTTGCCATGAACAATGGGGGCGATCTGCAAGAAGCGTTGGGTTGGATAAACAATGCGATTGAAGGGCAATTTTTCAGTTCGAAAACCTTCAATAACATGGCCGTCAAGGCGCAAATATTACAAAAGCTCGGCCAAAAGGACGAAGTACTTGCCATGGTTCCGGAAATGGCAGCTATGGCAAACACGAATGAAATGAACAGCTTGGGCTATATGTTGGTTAATATGGGTGAAAATGACTTGGCTTTGAAGTATTTTAAGATCAATGCCAAGAACAACCCGGCCAATGCCAATGTATTTGATAGTTTGGGGGAGGCCTACAAAATTATGGGGGATAGGAAGAATGCCATCAAGAATTTAAAAAAATCCTTATCCCTTAATCCACCAGCGGGCGTTAAGGCCAATTCAGAACGGTTGTTGGCCGAATTGGGGGTGGTCATTTAATAGCGAATTGGTCAGACCGGAACCAGTATCGTTGGGGTCGTTTTTTAGCTGATATAATTCCAAATATTCCTGTGTTTCAACAATTGGGTATGGGTATGGCGCAATACCAGATTGTCTATATGTTCTAGGCCAGGGTCGTCTTTTAGGATTCTTAAGGCATAGTATCGCGCCGTCTTGAGGATATCGTTGTCTTTTACCAGATCTGCGATCCTTAAATTTAGGATGCCGCTTTGTTGGGTGCCCATTAAATCTCCTGGGCCACGAAGGCGCAGATCAACCTCGGCAATTTCAAAACCATCATTGGTGAGAACCATGGTTTCCAATCTCGTTTTGGCTTCGGATGACAATTTATGTCCGGTCATCAATATACAGAAACTTTGATCGGCACCACGTCCGACACGGCCCCGCAATTGGTGCAATTGCGAGAGGCCGAAACGTTCGGCACTTTCTATGATCATTACCGACGCATTGGGTACGTTGACCCCGACTTCTATGACCGTGGTAGCGACCATGATATGGGTTTCACCTTTTACAAAACGGTCCATTTCATATGCTTTGTCCGCAGGCTTCATTTTGCCATGTACAATGGAAATCTGATAATCGGGCAGGGGAAAGTCGCGCACTATACTCTCGTAGCCGTCCATCAGGTCTTTGTAATCCAAGGCTTCGGATTCTTGTATAAGGGGATAAACCACATAAATTTGACGTCCTTTTTTAATTTCTTCCTTCAGGAACTGAAACACCTTTAATCGGTTATTGTCATAACGATGAACCGTTTTAACAGGTTTTCGACCCGGCGGTAGTTCGTCAATCACAGAAATATCGAGGTCTCCGTACAAACTCATGGCCAAAGTTCTGGGAATGGGCGTTGCCGTCATGACCAAAATATGGGGCGGTATCTCATTTTTATGCCAGAGTTTTGCGCGTTGGGCGACACCGAACCGGTGTTGTTCATCTACAATGGCCAGTCCCAAATTTTGGAAAAGCACTTTATCTTCCAATAAAGCATGGGTACCGATGAGTATTTGTAATACTCCATTCTCCAATGCCTCATGTATTGGCTTTCGTTCTGATTTTTTGACAGAACCGGTCAAAAGGGCACAATTGATCTGACTGCCATCAAGTAAATTTTTGATGCCCTCATAATGTTGATTGGCCAATATTTCGGTGGGAGCCATCAGGCAGGCCTGAAATCCATTGTCAATGGCCAAAAGCATTATCATTACGGCGACAATGGTCTTGCCCGAACCTACATCGCCCTGCAGGAGACGGTTCATTTGGGCGTTGCTGCCAACATCGGCCCTAATTTCCTTGATAACCCGTTTTTGCGCATCGGTAAGCTCAAATGGAAGGTGATGGGCATAAAAATCGTTGAACAGCTTGCCGACCTTATCAAAATTATAGCCTTTGATTTTTAGTTTCCGCTGAATTTTTTTGGAGATCAGTTGTAATTGCATGTAAAACAATTCCTCGAATTTTAAACGGAACTGGGCCTTGGCCAACAATTCCTGGTCTTTTGGAAAATGGATATTGAAAAGGGCATCTTTCTTTGGCATTAACCTAAGTTCGTGGAGCAATTGCGGAGAGAGGGATTCTGCAAAACGGTCCTTTAATTCCAGAAACAATTGCTGGATCAATTTGCTGATTACCCTATTGGTAATGCCTTTGTTTCCCAGTTTTTCCGTTGAAGGGTAAATGGGCTGCATTACAATTTGTAGCCCTTGCTCGTAATCGGTAAGCAGCTCCATTTCGGGATGCGGTATGGAAAAAGATCCGTTGAACCAGTTGCACCTCCCAAAAACCACATAAAGGGTATTCAGTTTTATATTTTCCCTTATCCATTTCTGGCCCCGGAACCATACCAATTCCATTTCTCCCGTTTCGTCAATAAAAGTCGCGACCAGTCGTTTTCCCTTTTTTTGCTCTACGGTCTTGATATTGATGATTTTTCCGATGATCTGTACATCGGCCCCGCTGCGCTGCAGTTGTGCGATCTTATAAAACTGGGTCTTGTCGATATAACGATTGGGAAAAAGATAAAGCAGGTCCTCATAGGTGGCAATACCCAATTCCGATTGGAGGCTTGCGGCACGATTAGGGCCTACCCCTTTTAGGTATACAATGGGTGTCTTTAGCAGATTGGCGTTCATTCGACTAATTTAGGGGTAAAGCCATACAAGTGCAACAAACTAAAATGGTAAATTTGGACCATACATCCCAGAAAATACCCTATGAAATACTTTTATGGCATCGCCTTGTTTCTTTTTCAAGCAATGGGCTTTGGCCAGCAACAAGATAAGGTCGATTTCACCCATGCCATCATAAACGTAGGCATTGATCCCTACGAGCAAAGCATAGAGGGTACTGTACGTTACGATTTTTTGATTTTGAAAAATGTCGATTCGGTTTATTTGGATGCCAAAAACATGGTATTTGAATCGGTGCGCCTTAAAAACAAAAAAGTGGCTTTTGAAAACAATGGAAAAACCCTAACGATCCGTTATCCCTTTAAATCCGGTAAATCGTATTCCATCGGGATTAACTATCAGGCCTATCCCAAGCAAACCGTTTATTTTGTCAATTGGGAGCACAAAATGCCATCAATGGACACTTCCACAGTCAAAATCATAGGGGAAAACCTTTCAGGCCCTGAACAAGTTTGGACGCAGGGCCAAGGAAAATATACCAGCCATTGGTTGCCCAGTTTCGATGATATGACAGAGAAGGTCGAGTTCGACCTGTCCATTAGGTTCGATCCAAAGTACGAGGTCATTGCCAATGGTAAGTATTTGGGATCGTCTACTGGCTCGGATGGCACCAAGGAATGGAAGTTCGACATGCTGTACCCAATGAGCAGTTATCTTGTGGCATTCGCTATTGGGTCGTATGAAAAGCAGTCGTTGGTTTCGGCTTCGGGTGTCCCCATTGAAAATTATTACTATCCTGAAGATCGACTTTTGGTAGAGCCAACCTATCGTCATACCCAACGAATTTTTGATTTTTTGGAGGCAGAGATCGGGGTACCCTATCCTTGGCAAAATTACAAACAGGTACCCGTTAGGGATTTTTTATATGCCGGGATGGAGAATACGGGAACCACCCTCTTCTCTGATGCCTATGTCATAGATTCCATAGCCTTTGTGGATAAAAATTATGTCAACGTCAATGCCCATGAATTGGCACACCAATGGTTCGGTAACCTGGTTACAGAGGAAGATGGCAACCATCATTGGCTTCACGAAGGTTTCGCCACCTACTATGCCTATTTAACTGAAAAGGAGCTTTTTGGGGAAGATTATTTTTACTGGAAGCTTTACGATTCGTTCATCGCCCTTCAAAAAATGGTCGAAGGGGGGAAAGGGCAAAGCCTCCTGGACCCTAAGGCCAGCAGTTTGGTATTCTACGAAAAAGGAGCTTGGGCACTACATATGTTAAGGGAACAAATAGGCGAAAAGGCCTTTAAAGCGGGCATACGGTCTTATTTGGAGCAATACCGTTTTAAAAATGTGACCGTTTCAGAATTCTTGTCCGATATGGAAACAGCTAGCGGAGTCGATCTAATGGGCTTTAAAAAAGAGTGGCTCGAAAACGAGGAAATGCCCAACGATGCGATAAGAAAGAATTTAGTGGCCCATTCACCATCCTTGGCTTCCCTTTTTCAGTTGCAGGAATCGCTGGCAAATTCCCCCGCTAAAAAGTTTGATATGGAAGACTTTTGGGAAATCGAAGGGTCGGGCAACCTTAAGGAATATATTTTAACACATTACGATTCCGTGTTAGCCCCGGAAATTATCAAATCGGCATTTGAATCCGCCGAAATTCCTTTACGAAGGGCATTGGCGATCCACGGAAACGCAGCTAAACTCCCCAAACCGGAATTTGAATCGCTTCTGAACGATAACAGCTATGTGACCATAGAAAATGCCTTGTTTCAATTGTGGGTTGCCTTCCCGGATCAAAGGGCGCGGTACTTGGATAGGACCAAAAGCATCGTGGGGCTCCCCAATAAGAATGTCCGTCAATTGTGGTTGACCTTGGCCGTTCTCACCGACGGTTATGATGGCCCCAACACGAAAAATCATTTTGATGAACTATGCCGTTATACCGGACCTGAGTATTCCTTCGAGGTACGGCAGATCGCCTTTCAATTTTTGAAGGAAGCCTTTGGATTTACCGATGGGACTTTGCTGAATTTAGTAGGGGCAACGGGACATTATTACTGGCAGTTCAGGGATTTTGCAAGGCGTTTGTTGGACGAGCTATTGGAAGATGAAGTTTACAAACAGCGTATTGTAACGCTTTCCAATAAACTAAAGCCCGAAGAAAAACGTTATCTTCAAACTAAAATAAACCAACCATGAGGGCATTGGTCATATCGGGTGGCGGAAGTAAGGGCGCTTTTGCCGGCGGGGTCGCGGAATACCTGATGCAGGAGCTGGGCCATCGTTACGACCTTTTTTTGGGCACCTCTACCGGTAGTTTATTGATCTCGCATCTGGCGCTTAAGAGAATTTCAAAAATAAAGGAAGTTTATACATCTGTAAATCAAGACAGTATTTTCAGCAATTGTCCTTTCATCATTCAGAAAAAGCATGGTGTTGACAGTATCGCGATCGACCATTGGAATGTTTTCAAAAATTTTTACCGTGGTAGCAAAACGTTCGGGGAGAGCCATAATCTTCTCAAATTGATCAGGCAAACCCTGACAGAGGAAGAGTTCATCGTTTTAAAAAATGGGCCCAAAGAAATCGTGGTCACCGTCTCCAATTTATCCCTGAACCAAGTAGAATACAAAAGTATCAATGATTGCACCTACGATGAGTTTTGTGAATGGATATGGATTTCCTGCAACTACACCCCTTTTATGAGCCTGGTTCGAAAAGAAGGTTGTGAGTATGCCGATGGGGGCCTTGGAAATATGGTGCCCATAGAGGAAGCAATTAAGCGGGGGGCAACTGAAATCGATGCTGTAATACTGCAGACCGAAACCACCATGTTCAATAGAATGCCATCCAAAAATGCCTTCTCCTTGCTCACCACCATGTTCAGCTTTATGCTCGATCGCATTGAAAGCCAGAACATAAGAATCGGCAAGTTTGCTGCCGTTCACAATGATGCGATCATCAATTTCTATTATACGCCTGCCATTTTAACAACGAATTCCCTGATTTTTGATAAGGAAAAAATGACGGCTTGGTGGGAGAGCGGTTTTCAATTTGCAAAATATAAGAACGTTGAATTGAGCCAGATTATTTCCGAATCGGAATAGTCGAAACAAGTTCGGAACTGTAATTTTCGGGAAGGTAAAGCCTTCAGTTAAACCTCGGAAAACCTTGCGGAGGTTCTAAAACGCTACCATAGATCTCCGATCTCCTTTTTCACATAAGAAAGTGCTGTCGAAGATGGTGAAGTCTTGTCCATCGTTTCGGTTAAGATGTCCTCTCGCAATTTGTCGGCAGAATCGGTCTCGCTCATGGCCGCTTTGCGTATCATTTGGATCGTGGCACTTTTAGCTGCCTTGATGATGTTCCAGCATTCATCGGTCATATAGATCTGCTGGGAAAGGTTATGGTCGAATTCGGTTTCTATACTTTTGATCAAAAGTTGCTCATAGGCATTCTTATCTGTCGATTTAGGGGCCACGCGAACCACCAAACTCGGAATAGCGATTCGTTCAAGGAACAACGCCATACGTTCGTAGGCCTGCAATCTTATGGGCAGGGTATTTTTTTGGGTGTCTTTGTGCAATAAAAAACGTCTACGGCCCTCTTCGTTATTGGTATGCAATCTAAAAAAGTAAAAAGCGACTGCCCCGGTCACTACGGCAGGTAACAAATAGGCGAACAATTGAAAAATTCCTTCTCCGGTCATTATTTGGTTGATTTATGCGAGTCCGATTGGTATCGGATTTGGTTATAGGGTTTTAAACGAAAGATTGCTTTAAAAATTATAATGCACCCTACCGAGCCGATCAATTATTTTTTCCGTTCTTCATTTTTTCACGGGTCATCAGATAAAAGGCTTCAAAATTGGGATGTATTTTAAGGTTCACCCCTTCCTTAAAATTCCCGTCCTTGCCCAAAGCCATAAGTCGGTTTGGATCAATGGCATATTTGGTTTGAAGAATGTCCGCAACCGATAAAGCTTGCTGTGATGCCAAACCTAGATTCCCGGTCATACTTAAGCCCTCTACCGTAAGCGACATCCCGGGATTGGCGGTAAGTATACCTGCAATTTTTCCAAGCCAAACCTCGGCGGAAGACGTAACCACTGCTTTTTCCTCATTGCCAAAAAGGGTCACGAGGTCTTCTGAAATCACCAGCGCGCCATTGCTAACCGCAATTTTAACGTCTTCCCCCAAAGTCTGCTTGGCATTGGTGAGTACCACAAGGGCGGTTGAGTCGTTGCTGGCGATCGCATCTTTGATGGCTTTTAATTGCCGTTCTTTTTCTTCCAAACTGGCCAAAGTTTTATTGATGTTATCAGAATTCTTGCTTGAAACCATCGCAAAACTGTTCAGGTTCTTGAGCAAGGTCGCATTGGCATCCTGCAATTCCAATACTTGGCTTTCATAGGATTCCGCTTTTGCCAAACTGATTTTTTCATTCTTTTGGGCTTCCGAAACCGTTGCTTTGGTGTTTTGGAGTTCGGTTTTTAACGACTCTATTTCGGCCAAAAGATCGCTTTTTTTCTGTGCCTTTATGCCTGAGGTGAACAACAGGAACGAACAAATGATCAATGCAATTCGATGTATGGGGTATTCCGTTCTCATATCAATTTAATTCATATGTTTTATGGGTTGCAAAAATAGGTTTTTCCAAGCATTTGTGGAAATGGATTTGGATAAAGTGAATGCCCACTTTGGCCAATGAAATTCAGGCCGACCTATGTCGTGGTAATTCACTTAATCGGGATGAGCCGCCGGGCCATAAAAATTATTGCCGGTAAGATGTGCTTTGACCTACTGCCTATGTGGCATCAAGCCAAAATCACCGGCGCTATTTACCCAAATAATCAAGACTCATCTCGGTCAGTGTCTTTACCCCAAGGAGCAAACCGCTATCATCGATCAAAAAATCCGGGGTATGGTGGGGGTATGATTCCATTGTTCCTGGGGTCATGCCACCCAAGAAGAAAAAGAAACCAGGGACTTTTTCCTGAAAGAACGAAAAATCTTCCGCTCCGGTAATCGCTTTTTGGGTCTGAACGTTTGCCATGCCTGCCACTCTTTGCATGGTCGGAAGCATTTGGACGACCAGGTCAGGGTCGTTATAGGTGATGGCCGTTCCGTTATCAATGGTAATCGTTGCCTCGCCCCGGAAAGCTTTGGCAATGGCGGGAACCATTTCCATCATGCGCTGGTTGATGAATTTTTGCATGTCATAGTCGAGGGTTCGAATCGTCCCTATCATTTCAGCACTTTCAGGTATAATGTTGAACCTTACCCCCGAAGTGATCTTCCCCACTGTAATTACGGCAGGCTCGTCTATTAATTTTGTTTCACGACTTATAATGGTCTGTAAGCCGTCGATGATTTTTGCACTGATCAAAATGGGATCTACCCCGCCCCAAGGCTGTGAACCATGAGTCTGTTTTCCCATCACGTTGATGACAAACCGTTGGGAGGACGCCATGGTACCGCCCGATTTGTATCGAATCACCCCAACAGGGGTTTGGGAGTTGATGTGCAATCCGAAAATGGCATCCACTTTGGGATTTTCCAGCACCCCTTCCTTGATCATTAATGCGGCGCCACCTTCTTCACCTTCCGGGGCCCCTTCTTCAGAAGGTTGAAAAATAAACTTCACGGTACCTTTTATTTTATCCTTGTTTTTCGACAACACTTCCGCAACACCCATCAATATGGCAGTATGGGTATCATGACCGCAGGCGTGCATTACCCCCACGGTTTCCCCTGCAAAATCAGCGGTAACGGTAGATTTAAAGGGCAGGTCGTTTCTTTCTGTGACTGGCAGTGCGTCGATGTCCGCACGAAGGGCGATTACCTTGCCGGGCCTGTTGCCTTTTAAAATGCCTACCACACCGGTATAGGCCACCCCGGTCTGTACCTCTATGCCCAAAGATTTTAAATGATTGGCAATTTTTTCCGCTGTTTTGAACTCCCGGTTCCCAAGTTCAGGGTTTTGATGGATGTCCCTTCGCCATTCAATGACCTTATCGGCTACGGTATTATAATCTTTTTCCAATTTCGGTGCCTGTGCGAAAATGGTAACGGAGGCTAACAAAAATGTTGAAAGGAGGTATTGCTTCATCTTCTTAAATATTAAAATTTGATAAGTTTATAATTTTCGCTTTGCAAATGAATCAAAGCGGTCATGGCCGAAAGGGAAAGTTGGATGCCAGGGATCAGATCTTCTTTGGGGATATTACGGGCATTTGAAGATTGTCCACAAAAAATGACTTGCCCGCCGGCGTCCAGTAATGCCTGGATCAAACCTCTATTGGGGTTATCGGTTCCATAATGTCTTTGATAGGCTTCATTGTCCATCACATCTTTTGAGGCCTGGTTGTGCAAGACCAATGCTATTTTCAAATTTTCCAATGGGATGCCAACTTGCGCATGCATATTTAAAAATCGGGCCGCCGTCTCGATTCTACCGTTGATCTCGTCATGGGATTCGGGAGAGTCCATGATATCGAATACCGCTTTGAATTCTTCGGATGGCTTTATCTTGAAGTCTGCATTTTCTACTTGGTATACTTCCCCAAATTCTGTGATTACGGGGCCTTTTGATTTTTTTTGAGCTGAAATGCCAACACTGACCAGGAGGCCGAGAAATAAAGATATGCCCTTCATGAGTTTTATTGTGCGCCAAATATAGGAAGACACGATAAAAATAAGTTCGAAACCTTCAAAAATTATGAACAATCTTGACGGTGATTAAATAATACAAGCTACTTTTTTGTATCCAAAGCTTTTTTAATAAAAGTAATTGAGTTCATTTTAGGTTCAGGCATTTATTGGCTAACTTCACAGATTGAAAAAAGAGAAGGCTTGAGCAATTTTATCGATGATTTGAATGAAGCCCAAAAGGCCCCTGTTTTGCACAAAGATGGTCCCTTAATGGTCATTGCCGGTGCAGGATCGGGCAAAACCCGCGTGCTTACCTATCGCATTGCCCATTTGATGGCCCAGGGTGTCGATTCCTTTAATATCCTGGCGCTTACTTTCACCAATAAGGCGGCGCGGGAAATGAAAAAGAGGATCGCCCATATCGTAGGAAATTCTGAGGCAAAAAACCTTTGGATGGGTACCTTCCATTCAGTTTTTGCCAAATTGCTTCGGTTCGATGGCAACAAGCTGGGCTTCCCAAGTAACTTTACGATTTACGACACCCAGGATTCCCAAAGGCTTATTTCTGCGATCATTAAGGAAATGGGGCTCGATAAGGATATTTACAAATACAAACAGGTCCAGAACCGAATCTCTTCCTATAAGAATAGCTTGATAACCGTAAAGGCCTATTTCAACAATCCGGAATTGGTCGAGGCCGATGCCATGGCCAAACGGCCCCGCATGGGCGAGATATACCAAAATTACGTGGATCGCTGTTTTAAGGCCGGTGCAATGGACTTTGACGATCTGTTATTGCGCACCAATGAATTGCTGACCCGCTTTCCGGAGGTACTGATGAAGTATCAGGATCGGTTTCGTTATATCTTGGTCGATGAGTACCAAGATACCAACCATTCCCAATATCTTATCGTAAAGGCCCTGGCCGATCGGTATCAGAATATTTGTGTGGTAGGGGATGATGCACAGAGTATTTACTCTTTCCGTGGGGCCAATATCACGAATATCCTGAATTTCCAGCGCGATTACGATGATGTGGCGGTATTTCGTTTGGAACAGAATTATAGGTCTACCAAAAACATCGTCAATGCGGCGAATTCGATTATAGCCAAAAATAAGAACCAACTTGAAAAGGTCGTATGGACGGCCAACGATGAGGGGGCCATGATAAAGATCCATCGCAGTCCGACCGATGCCGAGGAAGGTCGCTATGTAGCGGGTTCAATTTGGGAAAATAGAATGCAAAAACAACTGCCCAATGGCAATTTTGCCGTATTGTACCGAACCAATTCTCAATCCAGATCGATCGAGGATGCCCTTCGGAAAAGGGATATTCCCTATCGGATCTATGGCGGACTTTCCTTTTATCAGCGCAAGGAAATAAAGGATGTTTTGTGTTATTTACGATTGGTCGTGAATCCAAAAGATGAAGAGGCCTTGGTCAGGGTAATCAATTTTCCGGCAAGGGGTATCGGACAGACCACCATCGATAAATTGGTAGTTGCCGCCAACCATTACAACCGATCGATCATTGAGGTCATTGAAAATATTGATAAAATCGATCTCAAAATCAATTCGGGCACCAAATCGAGGCTGCGGGATTTCGTTACGATGATCAAGAGTTTCCAAATCATGAACCAGTCTTCGGATGCTTTTGTATTGGCCGAGCACGTGGCCAGGAAAACTGGGATTTTACTCGAATTTAAAAAGGATGGGACTCCCGAAGGCATTGCCAGAATGGAAAACATCGAAGAATTGCTCAATGGTATCAAAGACTTTGTGGAGGGCCAGAAGGAATTGGCCGATGCCACAGGGGCCCTAGGCGAGTTTTTGGAAGATGTGGCCCTTGCTACCGATCTTGATAAAGATACCGGGGACGATGATCGGGTCGCATTGATGACCATCCATTTGGCAAAGGGTTTGGAATTCCCCTATGTGTATATCGTGGGGATGGAAGAGGACCTGTTTCCGTCGGCAATGAGCATGAATACCCGTAGTGAATTGGAAGAAGAGCGCAGACTGTTTTATGTGGCACTTACCCGTGCCGAAAAACAGGCATATCTTACCTATACCCAAAACCGTTACCGGTGGGGAAAACTGATCGATGCGGAACCGAGCCGTTTTTTGGAGGAAATTGACGCCCAATATGTGGAGAACCTAACGCCCTTGGACGGGGGTTATCGGTATAAGCCCTTGATTGATTCGGATATTTTTGGGGAAGTTGACAAGAGCAAGCTGAGGCACGCGAAACCGAGCAATGGTACTCCACCAAGTACCATCAGGCCCAATGAAAACCAGTTGCGAAAACTGCGCAAACTAAAGCCGGAACTTTCGCGGCCTTTGGGCAATGCGAATTCCATTGATCCGAACCTTCAGGAAGGAACATTGGTGAACCATACCCGATTTGGCAGGGGGAAAGTTTTGAAGGTAGAGGGTTTGGGCAATGATAAAAAGGCTGAAATACAGTTCGCCCAGGGCGATATAAAAAAATTGCTCTTAAGATTCGCCAAACTGGAAATCCTTGAGAATAACGACTAAAATCTAAAATAAATATTAAATTGATTAATGATCATAATGCCATGAAATCAACAAAAGAACGACTCCCAAAAATTTCATTGACAGTCCTGTTTTCAAGCCTCTTGATCGCTTGCAGCAGTTCAAGTAGTGACGCCTCTGCCCAAGAGGATTTAGCGATGGCGCCGGTAAATGAAATCTTGCCCGATGTGTTTGCAACAGATTATTGGAATAATGCAGAGTTGGTATGGCAAGACGAATTTGATGGGGATGCCTTATCTGCAGAGAAATGGTCCTTTGAAACAGGGGCGGACGGATGGGGCAATAATGAATGGCAAGACTATGTGGCAAACGATAATGTGGAAGTTAGCAACGGTACCTTGAAAATCATCGCCAAAAAAGTGGGGAGCGGGCAGAAGACGGGTGATTACACTTCTGCAAGACTCAACAGTAAAAAGACCTTTATGTATGGCAGGATGGAGATCAGGGCAAAAATCCCCGATGATAGGGGAAAAGGAGTCTGGCCCGCTCTTTGGATGCTGGGCAACGATATACAATCGACAGGCTGGCCCGCATGTGGGGAAATCGATATCATGGAATATGTGAGTTACGACCCCAATACCGTTCATTTTAGCATACATAGCACCGCCAATAACCATGTGAATGGCACCCAGATCACTTCTGGTCCCGTTGAGCTGATGACCATTGAGGAAGAATTCCACAATTACGGCTTATTGTGGACAGATAAGTACTTGAAATTTTATATTGATGATATCGAAAACGTGCAGCTTACCTTTTTCAGGCCCGCGACCTCAAATGCAGAAAATTGGCCCTTTTCCAAACCCTTCTATTTTTTAATGAACATCGCGGTGGGAGGCAATTGGGGTGGACTTGAAGGAGTTGATGATTCCATTTTTCCATCGATTATGGAAGTGGACTATGTTCATGTATACCAGGTAAAATAAGAGCATTATAAAAGGTCATTGTCCCAAACAATATTGGGCGAAAACAACGTACAGTACAAATATTCTAAATTTCACACAACCCGCTTCACCGTATATAAATGGCCAGCTTTATAAAGATTTACGAAGAAAATCCCAATCCCAAAGAAATCGCCCGGGTTGTCGAAGTTTTGCGCAAAGGCGGGTTGGTAATATATCCTACCGATACCGTATACGGTTTGGGGTGCGATATTACCAATACTAGAGCATTGGAAAGAATTGCCCGAATCAAGGGCATTAAACTCGATAAGGCCAATTGGTCGTTTATTTGTGCCGATCTTAGTAATCTTTCCGATTATGTAAGGCAAATAGATACGGCCACCTTCAAAATGCTTAAAAGGGCACTGCCAGGCCCTTATACCTTTATTCTGCCTGGCAACAATAACCTTCCCAAAGAATTCAAGAAGAAAAAAACCGTGGGTATTAGGATACCCGATAATCGAATTGCCCATGCTTTAGTGGAAGCTTTGGGAAACCCGATCATCTCTACGTCTATCCATGATGAAGATGAGCTCTTGGAATATACCACCGACCCTGAACTTATTTATGAAAAATGGGAAAAATTGGTCGATGTGGTCATCGATGGTGGGTATGGGGATAATGTGGCCTCCACCATTATTGATCTTTCTGAAGGGGAACCTCAGGTGATTCGCGAAGGGAAAGGGAGTTTGGATATATTGTCCTAAGCATTACCTTATTCCAGGCAGTTTAAGAACCGTCTCTGATTCTTGTTTCCAACACCATATAAAACAAAAAGTGCGCCCAATGGGCGCACTTTTAAGATAAGCTATTTTATCTGTTATTTATTGATCGCAGGGTCTTTCATGCCTTCTTCGATCATGCTATAGAACTGATCCAGTTTAGGTAATACCACGATACGGGTCCTTCTGTTTTTTGATTTATCGGTTTGCGAAACGGGAATGTATTCGGCACGTCCTGCAGCGGTCATGCGCTTAGGATCAACCTTATAATCGTTTTGAAGAATACGAACAACTGCAGTGGCTCTTTTTACGCTCAAATCCCAGTTGTCTAACAATACTCCGCTACGGTAGGGCACATCATCGGTATGGCCTTCAACCATGAATTCAAAATCTGGTTTGTTGTTGACCACCTGGGCCACTTTGCCCAAAACTTCTTTGGCCCTGTTGGTAATGTTATAACTTCCACTGCTGAACAACAATTTATCGGAGATGGAAACAAAGACCACACCTTTTTCCACACTGATTTCGATATCCTCATCATCCAAGTTGCCAAGTACGCCTTTCAAACTCTGAACCAAGGAAAGGTTAACAGAATCCCTACGGGTAATGGCATCCTGTAATTTTCTGATGGTCAAATCCTTTTCTTGAAGGCTCTCCAACGATTTTTCTAGGTTCTCGGCACCTTTTGTAGTTAAGGTGGTAAGATTGCCCATATTGTTGATCAATTCTTGGTTATTGGCTTTAAGGAAGGCATTTTGGTCTTCCAAAGTTTTCATTCTTGAAGTGGCGGTCGCCTTTTCTTCAAGGCAGGTGTTCAACTTCACAGTTGCCGAATTTAAAAGGTCCTGTGTTTCCTTGGCTTTGGCCTCTAGATCGGCATACTTCTTTTGCGATACACAAGAAGATAACAATAAAGCGATTCCAAAAAAGCCTAATACGATTTTTTTCATAAGTATTGTAATGATTAAAATTAAAGATTGTTATTGTTCAAAATTGGTTAAATCAAGCGTCAAAATTAGATAATATGTAACCTGTGACGCTTCAAAATTAGTTAATCTTTTACTAATTCGTTAAAAACTGTTACCCTATTTACGAAGTGTGACCACACAATGGATTTAACAAAGGCATATTTTTTAATATAATTGTCCCTTTCACGTTTGCGGTACATCTTGCCAAACTGTCTGTAAAAACTGAGGTGGGCCCGCAAAATGGCGGCACAGTGGTTGAATTTGAATTGCGCCACGAACCGTAAGGCGGCGAGTGCATCCAGCATCAATCTAATGAAAATTATCACAAAAGCCTTTCGTCTTGGCAAATTTTTAGTGATGGTAAAGAGGGAATTCCTGAAATTGAGATAGGTTTTTTTCGGATTCATGTTGCTGAGTGTGGACCCACCAAGATGATATACCGAAGAAAGACCAACATAATATACCTTGTAACCTAGGTTCTTCGCGCGCCAACAAAGGTCAACTTCCTCCTGATGGGCAAAATAATCCTCATCGAAACCGCCCAATGCTTCGAACACCGATTTTCTGATGAACATGCACGCACCGGTCGCCCAAAATATTTCCCTGGTATCGTTGTATTGGCCCTTGTCTTCTTCCAAGGCCTGGAAAATGCGTCCGCGGCAAAATGGATAACCCAGTTGGTCGATAAATCCGCCTGCAGCACCGGCGTATTCAAAATGATCCTTCTTTAAAAGATCCAATATTTTGGGCTGAGCGATCGCCACTTCGGGGCTTTGGGCAAAAAGTTCCAAAATAGGTTCCAACCAATTTTCAGTGACCTCCACATCGGAATTCAGCAAACAGAACAAATCGGCTTGCACCTGTGTCAACGCATCATTGTAACCTTTCGCAAAACCCCCATTGTTGGCGTTCTGTATAATTTTCACGAATGGAAAGTGGCGCTTCACAAAAGCGACCGAGCCATCGGTCGAATGGTTATCGGCCAAATAAATATCGGCCATGCCCGAATATTGCACCACAGAGGGAAGATATTGCTCGAGCAGTATTTCCCCGTTCCAGTTGAGTATGACGATAGCGACTTTCAAAATGATGGTAAATTAACGGCGAAATTCAGGAACATCTTTTATAAAAGTGTATTTTTCTTGCTCATAGTCCATTCGACAATAATAATGATCGATCCCGTTGGTAACCATTAAGAGCTGTGCATTGAGTTTCATGTTGTACCGGGCGATCTGGTCAAAGACCTGCTGATCGATGTTCACCGAAGGGGCCTTGCATTCCACCAAAAGATCGATTTGGCCACTGGACTTAAAGATCACCACATCGTATCGTTTTTTGATGGCGTTCACCGTCAGTTGCTTCTCCACGTTGATAAGGCTTTTGGGATACTTTTTTTCTTCCATCAGAAAATGCAAAACATGCTGGCGCACCCATTCTTCGGGCTGTAGTACGACAAACTTTTTGCGGATCACATCAAAAATATGGATTTTATTTTCGCTACTTTTGAGTCGAAAGCCGTAGTTGGGAAAGTTGAGCGCTTGCATGGTGCAAATTTGATGATTTTTTTTGGGATGGATGAAGTAAAACAAATCGTAGAGGACATACGCAATGGAAAAATCCGCCCCATTTATTTCCTTTTCGGGGAGGAAGCCTATTATATCGACCGGATTGCGGAATTCATCGAACAGAATGTATTACAGGAAAGCGAAAAGAGCTTTAACCAAATGACGCTCTATGGCAGGGATGTGAGCATTGAAGAAATTGTGGGCAATGCCAAAAGATATCCCATGATGGCCGATCGGCAGGTACTTATCGTAAAAGAGGCCCAACATTTATCGAGAACCATCGAAAACCTTACGCCCTATGCCGAACATCCGCAGCCCACGACCGTTCTGGTAATCTGTTACAAATACAAAAAACTCGATAAAAGAAAAAAACTCTATAAGGCCATCCTAAAAAATGGCCTCTTGTTCGAAAGCAAGAAACTCTATGAAAACCAGGTTGCCGATTGGATCCGCAAGACCTTGGCCGCGAAAGGGTATCGCATTGCGCCCACTGCCGCGATACTCTTGGTGGAATGTTTGGGAACCGATTTGAGCAGGATACACAGCGAACTGGAAAAACTAAAATTGGTACTGCCCGCCAATACCGAAATAACGCCGGCGCTCATAGAAGAGCACATTGGCATCAGCAAAGATTTCAACAACTTCGAGTTAAAAAAAGCTATCGGCGAACGCAATGTGATCAAGGCGACCCGAATCATCAATTATTTCGCCCAGAACCCGAAAGACAATCCGTTCGTGCTCACCGTAAGTTTGTTGCATTCCTTTTTCAGTCAATTGTTACAGTACCATGGGTTGCAGGACCATTCCCCGAAAAGCGTGGCCAGTGCATTGCGGATCAACCCTTATTTTGTTTCCGAGTTTCAGACCGCCGCCAAAAATTATCCCATGAAAAAGGTGAGCCAGATCGTATCCCATCTGCGCGAAATGGACCTTAAGGGTAAGGGTGTGGGGGCCAATGCGCTTTCCCAGACCGATCTTTTGAAGGAACTGCTGGTGAAGATCATTTGATCATTTCCGGTCTATACTGTACTTGCCCGGTCCTAAAAAGATGATTGCAACGAAAAAAGCAAGAAAGAGGAAGGCCTTTTCCTTGCCTGCGAAAGGATCGTTCGCATGCACGATGAAGCCGGCGACCAGCATGGTCAGAGCCGTGGGAACGGCGAACCAGCGGGTACGGTAACCAATGATCACAAAGATAGGGCAGACCAATTCCGCGATCGTGGCCAGGAACAAAGACGGCGCAGGGCCGATGCCCAATGGGTCGCCGAATTGGATGGGTAAACCTCCGATGAGTTTTTGAAATTTTGGGATGCCATGGGTAAGCATCATCGCAGCGGGCGCGATCCGTAAAATCGCAAGACCCAAATTTTTGGTAAGGTCGTTTGCCATAACAGTTCAAATTGATATGAGGTATACAAAACTATTGATTTTTTATGAACTCCTGTAATAATTCGGCTACGTTCTCCATCAAAATATCACAATCGGCACAATTAAAGGATAGTGGGGGCTTGATCTTGAGCACACTGTCGAAGGGGCCATCGGTACCGATCAGGATGTACCGTTGGCGCAGTCCGTTTTTGAGGTAAGCGGCCAATAGGGTGTCGGCCTTCCCATGGGTATCGACCATTTCCACCCCCAAAAAGAGGCCTTGCCCCCTCACATCGGCGATTTGTGGAAATTTTTGCTGCAATGCCCGCAATTTTGTTTTTAGATAGTCGCCAGTTTTTTTGGCATGGGCCTGCAGCCCCTCTTCCGCAATGACCTCAAGGACGGCAAGGCCAATGCTGCAGGATACCGGGTTGCCCCCGAAGGAGCTGAAGAATTCAAGTCCGTTTTCAAAACTTTTGGCAATTTCGGCAGTGGTCACCACCGCGCCAATGGGATGGCCATTGCCCATGGGTTTGCCCAGTATCACCATATCGGGGATCACCCCGTGCATTTCAAAGCCCCAAAAGCAATCGCCCAACCGGCCAAAGCCCACCTGAACCTCATCACTGATGCAGACCCCGCCCTGTTTGCGGATTTCGGGATACACCCTCTTCAAATAGTCATGGGCGAGGGGCACCTGGCCCCCGCAACCGACGATGGGTTCGGCGATAAAGGCTGCGATCTTGCCCCTTTGATTTTCGATCTGCGAAATGGTAAGTTCTGCGAAATGGGCACCGGCGGTGCCGTCATCCCCAAAGCCGGAATTGTAGGCATTTGGCATGGGCGTTTCCAGGATATAATCCTTTTTACCGGGCCCGCCCTGATGGCTGTATTTATAATGGCTCACGTCGATGCCCATTCGGGTATTGCCGTGATAACCATGTTCCAGCACCATCACTTTATCTTTTTGGGCATGGGTCAGGGCCATGCGGATCGCCAAATCGGTGGCGGCGCTGCCCGAATTCACAAACAACACCTTATTCAGGGTTGGGGGGAATTTCGAGAGCAATCGATCACTATAGTCCAAAAGTGCATCGTATACATATCGGGTATTGGTATTGAGCCGGGCCATGGCCCGTTGGCCCGCCCGCACCACCTTGGGGTGGCAATGTCCGGCCAGCATAATGTTGTTGTAGGCATCGAGGAAAGTGTTGCCCTGCTGATCGTACATATATTGGAATGCCGCCCGATCCATCGCGATGGGATTGCCATAGCTCAGGGAAAGGGCCTTGCTCAAATAGCGCTGCCTTCTTTTCAGTTGCCCCTCCAATGGTTTTTTGGTCGTCGGCGCAAAACCGGCCGCCGCCCGAAAAGCGTCCTTGGCCTTGATGGGATTGATGCCGACCCATTTTCTGAGCAGTTTCCAGGCCGGTCTTTCACTGATGGTGATATAGTCGGAACCTGGTTTCAGGGTTATGGCATGGGCCGAATTGCAGACACTGGTGCACAAACGTGCCGCGACCAGATAATACAGAAGATCCAGTTCGAGTTCCCGCAGCGGCAGCACTTCATGGTAGCCGTTAATTACCTCATGGGCCACGGCCAAGGGGTCTTCCTTTTCCATCATTACATAGGTGATGGCCACGGCCACTTCGTTGATGAGCCAGGAATGGCACATATCGCCAAAATCGATGATGCCCGAAACCCGCCCCTTTTGGGTAAGCACGTTCCAATCGTTCGCATCGTTATGTATGGTACCCCTTCTGAGTTCGTATCGATGGGGCGCTACCATTTCTTCGAACTGCAGGAAAAAATAATCGACCAGGCTGCGGTCCCCCGCATCGGGGATATAGTTCAGAAAAGCATGGTTCTGTTGGAATTGTTTGAGGTCCCATTGAATTTCTTTGGCTGCGATGACGGGGTCGTGGGTTTCAAAGATAGCCTTGTCCATTTTGGCCAGGAAGGTCCCAAACGAACGCAAGAGGGCAGCGGTATGGGGCACTTCGCCCAGAAAATCGCCCTCTACGAAAGAGAGGAGGCGGTAGATATGGCCTTCGGCAATGACGAGTTCTTCTTGGTCAATGGAAAGAATACTTTGTGGAAAATCATATTTTTTTAAGGCGCTCAACTGCTCGAGCAGCCGATTTTCGGCTTGTAGCAGGTCATGGGCGGCTTTGGAATAGGTATATATTTTTAGGACATAGGTGTGCCGATCGGTGGCCACTTTGTAATTGGTACTGATATAGCCCTCCAAAGGGGTAAGGGCAATGTTCGAAAGGTTATAATGTGCTTTGAGCAGGGCTTCCATAGTTGTCGATAGGCAAATGATTGAAATGGCTGCCTAAACTTACTATAATATTGGGAAGAGGGGTAACAAAATTGTTCAATTTTAGGGTATCAAAATTTGGATATGACAGAAGATGACCAGTGCTCGTTTTATTTTATGGATTAATTGTCGAATCAGTTTTGATTATATTTTTGATTTGCTCTCATACATTAGTGAATTTTAGTCCGCTAATGATCTTGAAATATTTCGGTAATCTCGTTATTGCTCATTACTTGAACAGATATGTTGACTTTTAACTGAAAATCTTCAGCATAGAAATAGGTTTTTCTACTTCTGTCGTAACGTATCGATGCCTCAAAGTCTTTTAGGTGTTCAATTAGGTTGTAGATAGATCGCTCACTGAGGTGCATACGAGAAGCTAGTTCCCTGGGGGATCCGGTTCGTTCATTTAAAATTAACCGGTGTAGTTTTTGTAGACGTCCTAAATTTTTGATGGAGTTCATAACACTTTGGTTTATTCTAGTTATTTTATCTCAACACAAAGTTGAATTCAGAAATCGTTTATCAATAATATAGAAAATAATCTATATTTCCAAATTCTATTTAATTTTTTTTAAAATAACTATATAGGCCATATATATTAACGATATCCAGTTTCCAGTTCTCAAAAATAATTGTAAGTTTGTCATTGTATTTTATTAATATAGATTATATTCTCCCTAATGTTTAAAACAATAGACCGTTTAATACAGTTCATTAAATTTTCAGGGCTTAGTGCAAGGCAGTTCGATTTATCAATTGGCGCTGGAAATGGCTATACGTTGCGGATGCAAAAAAACAACGCCTCTATTGGCAGTGATGTAATTGAAAACATTATCAAAACCTATCCTGAACTTAATTTGGTATGGTTGATTACCGGTGAAGGTGAAATGCTGAAAACGGATGAAAAAGAACCTATATTGAATTTCGAAGACCTTCCAAGGTCCAGACAAAAAGAAATAGAACAAATTATTGAAGAGAAAATTAGGGAAAAGCAGGAAATCGAGTTGAAACTTCTGTTAAAAGAGGTTACGAAAGCAATTGAAAACAGGCAAGGGAAAACAGAAAAGAATTAATTCAGTTCGTTAATAATTTTTGCAACTTGTTTTTTTAATTTTAGCAGTTCGTCAATATTATCTTTCGAATTTATGTTGCTGTTACTTTTATTTTTCAAAGCTTCAAATTCTTGTTTTCTTTTTTGATAGGCTTCGTTTTGTAATTCGGGATGCTTTAACAGCAAAGCTATTTGATGCGTAATGTTATCATATAAGTCCATAATTTTTGATTGGTACTTAACAAGGCTTGACAAAAAAACCAAACCGATCACAATGATCATGATAAAAGGTAAGGCCGCCACATATTCGTTTTCATCCAAAATTGGCGATACATTGAAAAGCACGGCGTGCAATTGATAGCT
>JAHENB010000010.1:99578-102524 GCA_024643345.1 Maribacter sp.
AATTTTTTCTCCCAGTAAGTATTCATTCCCGAGTTTATTTAAGATTAAATATAGAAATTGGAGCTCAAGAACTACCATTTGCGAAACAAAATACAGAAAATAGTCTATATATAAAAATATATTCTATGAAACGAAACTTACATTAATGAATTTTTCGTGGGTTATCATATGTTGAGTTTAACAATAGCTTAAAACTTGGCAAATACTTTAATAGTGTTCAAAAGTTATTGTTTAATGCGTATACAATAAACCAAAGGACCGTAATCTATTGTCCAAACCTTTTTGAACAAATGACCAAATCTTTTACGATCAACTACAATTATTTTGGAATATAATACAGCCAACAGTGCCAAATAGAGTTATTCAATGCCTTGAACATGCCCATTGAAAACCTCATTTTTTGAACATGTCAGATATCTTGTTGAAAACTGGCTAGGAAATCGTTAATGACGTCATCATTTCTAAGATCCATTGAGTATCTTAGAGATATGGTTTATGAAAACCCAATATTTAAGCATTGTGGGCAATAATCTTTTTAATATGCTGAGAAAAACACTCCTTCCGCTCTTCCTTTTTATTTCCGGGGCCCTCTGCGCCCAGCAGAACGCGCCCACCGTGGCACAGGCCCGGGACATCGAGGGCCTGATCGCCGCCTATGCCCGGGCCCGGGAGGCCAGGGACACGGTACTTCTTAAAAATATCCTTACAGACGATATCGATCAGTTGGTATCCTCGGGCCAATGGCGCCGTGGCATAGCGGCTGCGGTGCAGGGCATGTTGCAGAGCTCGGCCGGCAACCCCGGCGGCCGTACCCTTACCGTGGAGACCATACGCCCGATCAATACCGGCAGCGCCATAGTGGACGCCCGTTATGAGATCGCCAACGCCGATGGCGGCGTCCGAAAGATGTGGAGCAGCTTTATCGTGGTCGAAGGGCAGGGGCAATGGAAAATCGCGGCGATCCGCAATATGTTGCCCAGCGGCCCCCAATAGCCAAAGGCGGCATCCCCAAAAATTTCATAACTTAGGGTGTCAAAACAGTTTGGCAAGGTACGACCCAATGTTCGGGGAATCGAATCGTATGCAATGGCAAGCTAACTAAAAACTGACCCAATGAAAGTAGGCGCATTTTCCATCAGTCTGAGCGTAAAAGACCTGAAAAAGTCCATGGCATTCTATGAGGCCCTCGGGTTCAAGATTTTTGCAGGGGATTTCGACAAAAATTACCTGATCATGAAAAATGAAGATGCCCTTGTGGGGCTTTTTCACGGGATGTTCGAAAACAATATTCTGACCTTCAACCCGGGTTGGGACCAAAATGCAAAGAAGCTCGACAATTTCGATGATGTGCGAACCATCCAGAAGGCGCTGAAGGCCAAGGGCATCGCATTGACCCAGGAAGCCGACGAAAGCACCACGGGGCCGGCAAGCTTCGTGGTATTGGATCCGGACGGGAACACCATCTTGATCGACCAGCATGTTTAAAATACCATAATTCCTTTTGTTGTTGATGGAGAATGCCGAACCAAGTGCTCTTTGTTTCTCTTATAAAAATCGTTTATTTTACCTTACTATGTTTGACTTCAAACCACCACCAATTTGAAAACGTATGAAAAAACTGACCATCGCCTTACTACTGATTTTTATCATCGGCGGATGTGATAAAAAACCTGAAATGTCAAAAACCCAACCCGAAACCGACAAAAAATGGTGGAAAGAATCCATCGTCTATCAGATCTATCCCCGCAGTTTCAGGGATACCGATGGTGATGGCATCGGCGATCTAAGAGGAATCATAGAAAAACTCGATTATATCAAGAGTTTGGGCGTAACGGCGGTTTGGCTCAATCCCATCTACAGTTCGCCCAATGCGGATAATGGTTATGATGTGAGCGACTATCGAAACATCATGTCCGATTTCGGCACCATGGAAGATTTTGACGCCATGCTCAAGGGGATGCACGAAAGGGAGATCAAACTGGTGATGGACATCGTGGTGAACCATAGCAGCGATGAGCACGAATGGTTTAAACAGTCTAGAAGTTCCAGGGACAGCCCATACCGTGATTATTACCACTGGTGGCCGGCCGAAAAGGGAAAGCCGAATTACCGCTACAGCCTGTTCGATGAAAAGGGCGATGCTTGGAAATACGACTCGCTCACCGATGCCTATTACCTGCACTATTTCTCCGAAAAACAGCCCGATCTGAACTGGGAAAACCCAAAATTGAGACAGGAAGTCTATGATATGATGAAATTTTGGGCAGAAAAGGGTGTCGATGGTTTTCGATTGGACGCCTTTCAATTTGCCGCCAAGGATACCACCTTCCCTGCCATTGACGACGACCTTGAAAAGAATTTTGTGGAACATTACGCCGTACAGGGAAATTTGCACGACTATTTAAAGGAAATGAACAAAGAGGTCTTCAGCCAATATGAGGTGATGTCGGTCTCGGAAGGCGCTGGAAGGAATTTTGAGGACGCCCACAATTTGGTGGATGAAGACCGGAACGAACTCAATATGGCCTATGCCTTCGAGGGCGTAGATATCGCAAAGCCGGAAGGTTATGACCTGCTCCATTTTAAGGAAGTATTTTCCAAATGGGACAAGGCGTTCGCTGAAAATGGATGGCTCTCCATCTTTTTGGCCAACCATGACCAGGCCAGAATGGTCAGCCGTTTCGGAAACGATGCCCCTGAACATCGCGCGGCTTCCGCCAAAATGTTGAATACTTTTATCCTGAGTATGCGGGGCACCCCCTATTGTTATTATGGTGATGAACTGGGCATGACCAACATCGGTTTCGAATCCATTGAAGAATATCAGGATATTGCTGCGATCAATGGTTATAAGAAGGTCATCAACGAAGGTGGCGATG
The DNA here is from genome assembly GCA_024643345.1 of Maribacter sp. GTDB lineage: Bacteria > Bacteroidota > Bacteroidia > Flavobacteriales > Flavobacteriaceae > Pelagihabitans. The sequence continues at coordinate 102,458 of JAHENB010000010.1, forward strand.
TGCCATTGTACCTTGAAAACCTAAAATTCAGTTCCAGGGACAACGGCCGTACCCCGATGCAATGGGA
>JAHENB010000029.1 GCA_024643345.1 Maribacter sp.
TGGGCATCTGCAAGCGCCCCTGCCGGTAACACTTCCAAGAAATCGTCATTACACGAGATCCCGATCATGAGCAAACCCATGGAGAGCACGGTAAATTTTTTAAGTCTATTCATTGTTTTCATAGTTAAATTTTTTATAAATATAAGAATTTTTTTGCTTTCATAATTTACAAGTTTATAAAGGGTCACTTATATGCCCAATTCCAAGGTGATCAAATACTGTGGTGAAACGGGATAGTTACCCACATCGATACCAAAGTTGGTATCGGCACCACCACCCACACCTGGATCTAAACCGCTATAGTTGCTGATCGTCCAGATATTGTTGGCGGAAAGCCCCAATTTCAGTTTGCTCAAGCCCACTTTATCGAGAATGTCAACAAAATCGTAGCTGAGGGCCAAACGTTGCAGGCGCACATAGGTGCCATCTTCAACATACCATGAGTTACCTGTACCGCTGGTACTTAGGTTGGAAGCACTTTCCCAAATCGGGGCAGCCGCATTGTTGCCCAATTCTGGGGTCCATGAACGTTTTGCATTTTGTCCTTTGGCAGACCCTTCAAACGTACCGAAGAAATCGGTGAACCATTTCGATTGGTTGAAGATTTCGTTGCCCACCGAAGCGAACCAATACGTTTCAAACTCTAAGTTTTTATACCTAAGGTTCAATGTGGCACCACCGGTATAATCGGGAACCGCACTTCCTAAAAAGGTTCTGTCATCGGGGGTTATGACCCCATCGCCGTTCACATCTTCATATCTGAAACGGCCCAAACCTTTCCCATCCTGAGCAGGGGCACTGTCGACCTCGGCTTGGCTGTTGAAATAACCTATCACGTTATAACCGAAGAAAGATGACAAGGGTTGCCCAACGGCGTTCCTTGTTGCCTGGATGCCACGATAACTCTGACCATCAAAAAATTCGATGCCAGGGGCCAAAGCGGTAATCTCGTTCTTTAAGAATGAGTTGTTCACGGTAACGGTAAAAGAAAGATCATCTGTGAATTTTCCTCGGCCAACGATTTGGAAGTCGACCCCGGAGTTAGCCATACTGGCGATGTTGACGGAAGGTGCTGCGGCATAAGAACCGGTAACGCCGGCCAAGGGAACCTGGTACAACAGATCATCGGTGTCCTTTTTCCACCAATCCAAGATGAGTTCAAGATTATTGTTAAAGAAAGCGGCATCAAAACCAACGTTGAGGGTGGTACTGGTTTCCCATTTCGCATCGGGGTTCCCGATACGGCTCTGGGCGAACCCTTCATTGGCACCACTGTTCTGACCGTCTACCGGATAAAAGGTATTGCCCCTATCCGAAGCATACAAAGAATATTGGTTGTTCGGATCTACGTTGTTCGAGTTACCCATTTGCCCCCAACCCCCGCGGATTTTCAAATCGCTGATGAAGTTCTGGTTTTGCATAAAGGGTTCCGCGATCACACGCCAGGCACCGGATACCGCTGGGAAGGTACCGTAACGGTTGTTGCCCCCAAAACGGGAGGCCCCATCCCTACGGATGACCCCGGTCAAATAGTAACGTTCGTTCCAATTGTAATCGAGTTTTCCAAAAGTGGAGTAGAAGTTAACCCCTTTTTGGATACCACTTCCTACGTTTGGACTTTGAACCACGCTCAAGCTCTGGAAATCCAAATCGGTGGAGAACGGGTTGATACCGTTACCGAAAATGTTCCTTCCTCTACCTGTGTTCAAGGCTTCGATACCTGCAAAGGCACGGATTTTGTGATTCCCGAACAACTTCTCATAGGTCAGGGTATTGGTAAAGGTCCAGTTATAATTATAGAAACTGCTTTCGGAAAAACTGTTACTGGCTTCTGGTTCTGAATCGCCCAAATAACGGAAACCATAGTTCACGAAATGGCCATTGTTATAGCCCCCGCCCAAGCTGGTGCGGAAGGTTACACCATCAAATGGTTTTATTAAGGCATACAAGTTTCCGAAACCCCCTATGGTATAGGCCTTATCATCACCATCATTAAGAGTCAATGATCTGACCGGGTTACGTGGGTTGTTGAAACCTGCCGCCCTTGTACTGGCAAAACTGCCGAATTCATCGCGAACGGGAATTATGGTAGGCATACGATAGGCAGAAAGTACCACGGACTCATCATCGGCACCGCCGATACCACCTTGGCCACCAAAACCACCGACAACCGATCGGTAGGTCACTTGGAAATTCTCCCCGATGCTCAACCATGGGGCAACGTCCCACTCAGAGTTGAAACGGGCCGTATATCTTGAAAAATCGTTGTTCAAAAGGATACCCGCCTGATTTTGTGCAGAAATGCCCATATAAAAGCGGCCATTTTCTGTTCCTCCATCAAATCCTAAAGTAAATCGGCTGATCGGTGCGATCCTGGTAATTTCTTTGTACCAGTTGGTCCCCGCCAAATTTGGTTTGATCAAAAATACGTTGCCGGGATCGGCCGCATAGTTGGCCTGGATCTGGGCTAAGTTAATATCACTTGCAAAAACCCCGTTCTGCCCGTCGGCATGAAGATAATCGGGAAACCTTGGGTTTGGCCCTGGTCCGTATTGTGGATGGGTATATTGAACGGCCGTTCCGTTGGCGGCAGCGTTGTTTCTATAGGCGATGAAGGTATAATCTGCCATATCCTGAGGATTCAGGTTATTGGGAGCTCCTCCAACATTCGGATCCTGCACCCCGCTTGCGATGTTCAATGACATGCGCGTTTTGCGCCGGCTCCTAGATCCTTGCTTGGTGGTGTAAACGACCACCCCGTTGGCAGCCCTTGCTCCATATATGGAAGCTGCGGCGGCATCTTTTAGTACGGTGGTAGTCTCAATGTCATCTGGGTTAAGGAATTCTGTATTCGCAACAGGAACCCCATCGACCACATATAACGGTTCGTTACCGCCAAAAGCACCAAAACCACGGATACGAATCTGGCTTGTGGTACCGGGTTGACCATTGGTCAGTACGGTTACCCCTGCAACCCTACCTGCCAATTGTTGTTCGATGTTACCGGAAGGAATTGCGGCCAACTCTTCGGCCTTTACAATGGATACGGCAGCGGTGGTTTCCCGCTTGGTCTCCGTCTGATAACCCGTTACGATCACTTCGTCCAATGCTGCGGCATCTTCCTGCATGGTAACGTTAACGGTCGTTCTGGAACCCACAGCAGCTTCCATGGTTTGGAAGCCAAGATAACTGAAAACCAAAACGGCGCCACTATCCACATTCAGGGTATAGTTGCCATCAAAATCGGTTTGAGTACCGTTGGTGGTTCCCTTGACCAACACGTTGGCACCTGGTAGGGGTGTACCGTCGGCATCGGTTACGGTACCGGTAATGGTTGATTGTACAAAATTGTCAACCTCAACCAAAATAAAACTGGTTTTTGAATTTGCCTGGAGGAGTTGGGTTCCGAGGCAGATCATCATCGATAAAAACCCAAGCGATAAAGAAGAAAACTTCTTTCTAGGTTTAGACGAATTGTAAGAGCGTTTTTGATTCATAATCCTTGTTGTTTGTTAGTTTAATTATTCTTGATTTAGTTAGGTTTTTTAACGTTCATGGTTAGGCCCAATATGTTAATAAAAACCAAATTTGGGATAATAATAACAAAATTATATGAAATAGCCGTAGATCCTTTATAAAAATTTCTTCTTCCCAAAAACGTTTCATGACTTAATATTTTGGGAATATGGCCTGTAGACACCCGTATTAATTAAGGAATCCAAAATTTTACCATGGCCAAATTATCGAATTCGAATTGTTGGTAAATCACAAGGAAATCGAAAATTGTTATCAATTTACACCAAGGAACGGGTATAAAAATTTACCACCTAAAACGATATAGTTGATACTTATTTTTGATTTTTCAATCTTAAATTATACCAAATGGAACCAAAAATTGTACCGTTCAAAACATACTTGAAAAATCAAAATACTTTCAAGATAGTTTACGACGCAAACCAGCCATTTTTTAAAAAGGAAGTGATGGCCAAGATGTAGAATGATCACAGCTTGTCGCAGACCAAAACCATCGGTTTTTCCGAAATGGTTCGAATAAAATACAAATAGGTATTTCCGCCATCTTGAATATGGAGTTTTTTCCTCAGCGCTGCTACCGATTCCGAAAAATTTCGTGTCGCTACGTTCGCTTTTGTACGAGCTAGTACTTTAAGGTCGGTTTTTCGGTATGGGATTACTTTTTCAACCCTAAAGCGGCGACCCGGGAAATCGATAAGTTCATCACTGGTATATAGGTGGGTATTTGGGTGCAATTTTTTAAGGTGGTGTTTTATGCCGATGCACTTAAACCCTCCCGATTTCATGATCGCTGCGTTGGGCTCATATAAATAGGATAGGGGCTGACTGTATGCTATCATGGCGTCTTTTTCCTGTTCCATGTCAAATTCGAAAAGCTGGCAATCATCGTTTTTAAAGTTGACCGTTTTTATGGGAACCTCACCTTTGTGACCTTTCCTCAACCACCACAGCACCTCTTTCACTTCATTGGATACGGCTACCACATGGATTTCCTTTACGTATCGGAATTCTGCCATGCCCGCTTTAAGGTCTAACAGGGGCGCGGTTTTAATTAGAATATTGTCCGTTCTGGAAAACAACAGATCTAGATGCGTCATTACATTCGGCGTGCAGTCCGATAGCCGAAAAACTTTTCCGCTAAGCTCATTTCTTCTAGAGGGATCTAGGAAGATCCAAGAAAAATGCTGTTCGGTATTTTGGAGGAAGTCAACCATATCCCTTGATACGCAAAGAATATTACGAACGCCTAAGGCCTGAAAATTATGGGCTGCAATTTCAGATAAATCAGGGTCCTTTTCCACATGGGTCACCGCTTGTGTTTTTTGACTAAAAAAATAACTGTCAACCCCTAGGCCACCGGTAACATCGGCCAACGAATTTCCATTGATCAAACCTGCTTTGTAGCGCGCGGTGATTTCAGAAGAGGTTTGCTCAATATTCAGTTTATTGGGCAAATAAATTCCTGGTGTGTCGAACCAAGTCGGCAGCTTTTTCAAACACTTTTTCCTAGACTCAATTTGCGCGGCCAGTTCCGTGTTCAAAATTCCTTCAAAAAAAGGTTTTTTAAGCAACACTGACATGATGTCAGTATTTAAATTATCAATTATAAAACTTTGTACACCAGCATTTAATATTGTTTTATTCAAAGTGATACTACAAATTTTGAGTCAGCGATTTGACCAATTTATTTTCGGAGAAAAATTCCTTTAGAATTACTTTGACCGCGGTATATCCGGGTACTGCAACAATCATTCCCACTACGCCAAAAAGAAGCCCTGCTATGATGATGATGAGAAAGATTTCCAAGGGATGCGATTTTACACTATTCGAAAAAATAAACGGTTGGGAAAAGAAATTATCGACCAATTGGCCTGCAACAAAACCGATCAGAACATAGCCCGTTTTTGGCAAAATCACCAAGCTAAAATCGGCCCCTAAATTACTGGTCATTGTCAGTACGGTCATGATTATTGCTCCAATCATCGGACCGATGTAAGGAATAATATTGAAAAGCGCACAAAGAAAGGCGATCACAACTGCATTTTCGATGCCAACCACCAATAATACAATGGTATAGATCACGAACAATATGAATATCTGGAGCACGAGCCCCATAAAATATCTTGAAAGCAAATTGTTGATCTTTTCAATTGATTTTATCATGCCCGTTTCCTTATCGTCTGGCACGAACATCAATAATCCGTTTTGGAACAGCTTGCTGTCCTTTAAAAAGAAAAACGAGATGAACAATACTGAAAAAAGTCCAATACTAGTGGCGCTCAACACATCCAGGAAAGTATTCAATAGATTGGGAATAAAACCTACATCAAGGCGTTCTAGCAGTGTTTTGCCCACGTCGGAATGTTGTAGCATATCGTTCACAGAATCGGGTGAAGCACCAAAGTACTGGGTGATTTCAAAATACAACGTTTTCAATTTTTGCTGTAAAGCGTCGATATTCAAGAGAGAAAGGTTTTTTCCCTGTTGTGAGATGAGGGGTACGAACAAGGCGATGATACCTGCCATTACGCCGACCATAAACATCATGGTCGTTACCACTGCCAGCGTATTCGGAAATTTCAACCTTCTTCTTAGAAAAAAAACGATGGGCCTGCCGATCAAAGCGATTACCGCAGCAATGGCCAAATATGCCAGTACCGATTGTATCTTATACAAAAAATAAAGGAGGAGCGCGATGCCCACAACGATACCTAACGCACGCAGAATGCCCTGGGATATTGTATTGGAGGTCATTTATCTAAGGTTTTTAGTTTTTGAAAACATAAGAAATAATGTTGGCCCCCATTTTCAGGGCTTTTTCCCTCACTTCGGGGGGGTCGTTATGAACCGTTGGATCTTCCCAGCCATCTCCAAGATCGCATTCGTAGGTAAAAAGGAGCACCAATCTGTTGTTGTCGAAAATACCGAAGGCTTGGGGCCTTTTTCCATCGTGTTCATGTATTTTGGGAAGGCCATTAAACTGAAATTCCTGTTTAAAGATGGGGTGATCTGCCCCAAGTTCCTTTAATTCCTTATCTGGGAACACTTTGGCCAATTCTTTTCTCAAATAAGGCTCCATACCATAATTATCATCAATGTGCAAAAAACCACCCGCCATTAAATAGGCGCGAAGATTATTGGCTTCATCGGCAGAGAAAAAAACATTGCCATGCCCGGTCATGTGCAAAAATGGGTATTGAAAAATATCGTTGCTGCTTACCGCGACCTGGTCTGTGCGCTCCTCGAGCACAGTTCCGATATTTTGGTTACAGAAACGAATAAGATTGGGCAAAGCTGTAGGATTGGCATACCAATCGCCACCCCCGTTGTATTTGAGAATGGCAATATCCTGAGCCTTTAGGGCCATTGGGATGCAAAAGATGTAAAACAGGCCCAGCGTTGCAAGTAGTTTCATGATGTATCGAACAAAAACCTTAAGACTTCAAAAGTAATGAATATCGTGGGGAAAATGTTTTATCAAAAATATAAGTTCAAATCTTTGCAATTCTAAAGCTAATTACAAATTGGGAATGCTTCAGTGCAAGTAACATTGCTATATGTACAAATATTGGTAAATAGCTTTGGGTTGCCCGCCATGATCGCAAATTAAGTCTTATGGAAACGTCAACCTTTATCATTCACCATCGCCACAATGGCGCAGGCCACAATGGCCGCGGTTTCGGTACGTAGGCGATTTTTGCCTAATGATACCGGTCTGAACCCATGGTTTAACGCCAAGGTGACTTCGCGTGGGCTAAAATCCCCTTCCGGACCTATAAGCATGGTCACTTCAGAATTTGGAACCAAAAGTTTTTGAAGTCCAGTTTTGCTGGATTCCTCGCAATGCGCAATAAATGAAAGGCCATTGGTTGGTTTTTGGAGAAAAGTGTCCAACGTTTTAGGTTCGTTTAGCACGGGCAAGAAAGTCTGAAGGCTCTGTTTCATGGCCGCTTGCAGTACTTTATCCAACCGTTCCATTTTAACCGTTTTACGTTCAGATCGTTCACAGATGATCGGGGTAATTTCATCGATTCCAATTTCAGTTGCTTTTTCCAGAAACCACTCGAATCGGTCGTTCATTTTAGTTGGTGCCACCGCCAAATGCAACCGATAGTTTTTGGATTCCGTCCATTCCGATTTAAGGATATCCCCAACGCACTTTTTACCTTGAACGCCCATAATTTTGCCATGGAAGACTTCACCCTTACCGTTCGTTATGAGTAGAACATCGCCGACTTGTCGCCTCAGGGCTCTAAGGATATGCTTACTTTCTTCGGCATCGAAACTGAAGTGTTTGCTTGAAGATTCGAGCTGTGGATTATAAAAGAATTGCATTTTTTCCTCTAATATTTTTTGGAGTGATTCAGGGCCTTCTGCGCATGCTCCAGACCAAGTTGTAGCCAATACGAGCGTTGCGAATCGGTTTCAAAACCTTCAGGCGAAACAAAAACAAATTCCTTCATGGGACGCTTGGTAAAATCCATGGGCCTGACATGTTCCATATCCAAGATCCCACGCATTTTATCGTTGATCACGCGTACCATCAGATCGTCTTTTACAATGCCAACGGTCATTTTTCCCTTATATAGAAAGGCGATTCCGCCAAACATGCGTTTTTCGGTAAAATCTTTGGACACAGCATCAGGGAGCATCATAATGGCCTTTACGATTTTATTTTCCAAATTAGGGTCAAATGCCATTTTTTTGGTGCTTGGTATGTGTTTCAAGATACAAATTCTAATTTGTAATTTTCAGCCCTATAATAGTAAGGAATATTTTAATTTTACCAATTCCTAAAACCCGTATCGGGCTTTCACCCCAATGGTTGTTTTTGAAAAATCACCATCCAAGTATTTAAGATGACCCACAATACCGATCATCGCCCCGTTATCGGTACAATATTCGAATTTAGGGATATAGGTACGCCAACCATGGGTTACTTCCATTTGCTTTAGTGCGGCGCGAATGCCTGAATTTGCGGAGACCCCTCCACCAATGGCTATTTCCTTGATTCCTGTCTGGGCCACCCCCGTTTCCAATTTATGCAGCAAAATTTTGATAATACAGCCTTGAATGGAAGCACAGATGTCATTGATATTCTCCTTGATGAAATCAGGATTGTTTTTAGATTGCTTTTGAATAAAATATAGGATGCTGGTCTTCAGTCCGCTAAAACTGAAATTCAATCCGTCAACCTTCGGTTCCGGAAATTGAAAAGCATCTGGGTTGCCCAATTGTGCATACTTGTCTAAAAAAGGTCCTCCGGGATAAGGCAGTCCCAATAATTTGGCACTTTTGTCAAAAGCCTCTCCCACGGCATCGTCCAAGGTCTCGCCTAGAATCTCCATATCAAAATAATCCCTGACCAACACAATCTGGGTATGACCGCCACTGATGGTCAACGCCAAAAAAGGGAACTTTGGTTTCGCCGTGCCCTCATCGGCGATGAAATGGGCCAAAATATGCGCTTGCATGTGGTTCACCTCGATTAGGGGTACCTTAAGGCCCATTGCCAATGATTTGGCAAAAGAGGTTCCCACCAAGAGAGAGCCCATAAGCCCAGGGCCTCTTGTAAAAGCTATGGCCGATACTAGTTTTTTGTCGATATTTGCTTTAGCTAAAGCTTGGTGAACTACGGGAACAATGTTCTGCTGATGTGCCCTAGAGGCCAACTCAGGAACCACGCCACCGTATTCCTCATGTATTTTTTGCGTAGCGACTACGTTGCTCAGTACTTTTCCGTTGCATAAAACCGCGGCTGAAGTATCGTCACATGAAGATTCTATGGCAAGGATGTAAATATTTTGATGTTCCACGATATTTGGAATAAAAATTGGTGTGCAAAGGTAAAACATAAGGCCCTATCAAAAAATTGAAAAAAATACTGATCAGAACACTGCTGGTGTTCTTGCTCCTTTGTGTTCTGGGCACCCTTGTGCTGTCGCTACCTTTTGTCCAAACCCGGTTGGCCAAATACGCCACCAACTCGATCAATAAAGAATTCGGTACCCATATCAGTATAGATCGCCTCAGGGTTTCCCTAATATCTTGGGATACTTCCTTGAAAGGGGTCTATGTAGAAGATTATCAAAAAGACACCTTGTTCTATATCAGACAGCTTTCCACCTCCATTATGAGTGTCAGCAACCTGATCGATGGCAATCTCGAGTTTGGGGATATCGAAGTTGATGAGCTTGTTTTTAAAATGCGCACCTATCGAGATACCACTGCGTCAAATCTGGAGGTTTTCATAGATAAATTGGATGATGGCAAACCCCGCGCTCCCGGAACACCGCCTTTTCTATTCACTTCGTCCCGTATCACCATAAATGAGGGCAATTTTAAATTGATAGACGAGAATTTGGAAAGCCCAAAAATCTTTGATTTTAAAGAACTTTACATTAAAGCTCCCGATTTTAAGATCTTGGGTCCTGAAGTTACAACGCGCATCGAATCATTGGCCTTCGATAGTAATCGGGGCATTATTGTGGAGGAATTGAAGACCGATTTCAAGTATACCAAAGAGCAGATGCGCTTTGATTCCCTTTCGATAAAGACGCCCGGCTCCCATATGCAGGGAAATATCGTTTTCAACTATGACAGAAAGGATTTTTCCGATTTTTTAAATAGGGTCAATATCGATGCTCAGTTTAATGAATCCACCTTTTCTTTTGATGAGATCAATTTGTTTTACGACCAATTCGGGAAGGGCAAGGAAGTGGCATTTACGGCCAAACTGAAAGGGGTACTCAACGATATGAATGTCGAGGATCTTTTTCTACTGTCCGATAATACCGGGGTTCGCGGTGATTTTAACTTTAAAAACTTGTTTACCAAAAACGAATCCTTCTTAATGGAGGCGAACATGAGGAACGTGACTACCAGCTATTATGAACTCCGTGCTCTTTTGCCCGAAATTCTGGGCAAGTCACTTCCTTCTGTATTCTCAAAACTGGGACAGTTTACCATTCGGGGAGATGCTGAGGTCGGTGAAACGTCGGTAAAGGCCAAAGTAAACATCAACACCCTTATTGGAAGCAGTTATGCGGATCTTGAACTGACCAATTTTGACAATATAGACAATGCCCAATATAAAGGTTTTGTTTCTTTGATCGATTTTGATCTTGGCAAGTTTGCAGACAACAAACGTTTGGGCCTCACGACCTTGGATTTCAACGTCGAGGGAAAGGGATTTGTGCAAAAAAGCCTAAATACTGAAGTCATTGGAGAAGTTTACACTGCGGATTTCAATAACTATGTTTATAAAAACCTAAAGGTTTCAGGTATTTTGAAAGAACAGTTATTCGATGGAAGCTTGGATTGCAACGATGAAAACCTAAAATTTAATTTTAAGGGATTGGCCGATTTCAGTGCCGAACGAAACAATTTCAATTTCATTGCAGCAGTGGACTATGCCGATCTCAAGAAGCTTAACTTCATCAAGGACAGCGTGTCGGTATTTAAGGGTAACGTGAATATGAACGTGAGCGGAAATACATTAGACAACATAGTAGGGGATATCAATTTTACCAAGACGAACTACCAGAACATCAACGATGTGTATTATTTTGATGACTTCAAGGTTTCTTCGACCTTCGAAAATGATTCACTTCGGGTAATCGATATCAATTCTCCCGACATCATAACAGGCTATATTAGGGGCAATTTTAAAGTAAAAGAATTGGGCAAACTGATGCAGAATTCATTGGGGAGCATTTATACGAACTACAGGCCCTTTAAGATTTCCGACGGGCAAACATTGGCTTTTAATTTTAAGATCTACAATAAAATTGTAGGGGTATTTTTCCCAGAGATCAAATTCGACCCCAACACTTTTATCAGGGGCAATATTATTGCCGATGAGGGTGATTTTAAATTAACTTTTAAATCTCCTAGTATTGAGGCCTACGGAACAAAAGCTGATGAAATTGATATCAAGATCGATAATAAAAACCCGCTCTTCAACACCTTTGCCTCGGTAGGGAACCTCTTGAACCCGTACTACGACGTCAAGGACTTCAACATCATCAACACCACCTTGAAAGACACCTTATTCTTTAGGGCTGAGTTCAAGGGAGGCAGTGATTTCAATGATACCTATAACCTCAATTTCTACCATACATTCAATAAAGAAAACAAATCGGTCATCGGATTAAAAACCTCTGAGGTAAGTTTTAAAGGGAACACCTGGGTACTGAATAAAGATGGGAACAACCAAAACAAGGTCATTATAAACAGTACTTTGGATAGTGTTGACATTCAAGAGATTGTAATGAACAACAGCATCCAGGAACAGATAAAACTTAGGGGTCAATTTGCCGACTCAACCTATAAAGACCTGCAGCTCGAGTTTAAAATAGTGTCTTTGGACAAGATTACCCCTTACATAAATGGCCTTCAATTAAAGGGGGAAGTCAATGGTACGCTAAACGTATTACAAAAAGATGATGTTTATCTGCCCTCCTCCAATTTAGGGATATCCAATTTCTCGGTCAATGACTTTCGGTTGGGCGACCTTACTATTGGCATTGTGGGCAACCGTGATTTGACCGACTTCGTGGTCAATTCACAAATTACGGACCAAGGGCTTGAAAAGTTGGGTATTGTCGGTAATATTAACAATAAGGGAGAAATGCCGACCGCCGATCTACTGGTGAATTTCAATAATTTCGACTTGGAACCCTTTAGTCCTTTAGGGGAAGGGGTTATCACCAATATTAGGGGAGATTTAAATGGAAATGCCCGAATAAAGGGAAATATTGACAACCCTGATTTTAGTGGGATACTCACCCTTGACAATGCGGGACTGAAAATCCCATATTTAAATGTAGACTATAGTTTTGCGCCAAATTCAAGGGTAAATCTTGTAAACCAGACCTTCGATTTTGATCGGATCGGCATTACGGATATTGCAGAAAACACCAGGGCGACCCTGGATGGCACAATTACCCATAGTTTTTTTAAGGATTGGACCTTAGACCTCAAAGTAGATACCAATAACGATCGTTTATTGATTTTGAACACGCCCTATGAAGAAGAGGTATTGTATTATGGAACTGGCTACCTGAACGGTTCTGGTAGAATATTTGGCCCTACAAAGGCACTTAATATTGAAGTGAACGGGGCAACCGCTGCGGGTACTTCCCTTAAAATTCCCCTTAGTGATGTGACATCGGTTGGCGATTATTCATTTATCAAATTTATAGATAAAAGGAAAGTCACCACTTTTGAAAAAGAAAGGGTTTTGGATGAGGTTCAGGGATTGGAACTGAGGTTCGATTTGGATATTACCCCCGATGCCGAGGTACAGATTGTTACCGACACCAAAACAGGGAGTACGCTCAAAGGTACGGGAGTTGGGATTTTATTGATGGAAATCAATACCACGGGCAAGTTCAGGATGTTCGGTGACTTTGTGGTCGTTACTGGGGAGTACAATTATAAGTTCGGAGGTGTTATTAATAAAACATTCGTCGTAAAACCGGGTGGTACGGTGAATTGGGATGGCGAGCCCCTCAAAGCCTTACTGGATATGGAAGCGGTATATTCTTTATATGCCAATCCCGCCCCTCTGCTCGATAACCAGTCGTATACCAAGAGAATCCCGACCAACGTGGTCATTAAACTTACTGAAGAACTAGATAGTCCCAATATCGAATTCGATATTGAATTCCCCGGGACAAACTCTATCGTTCAATCCGAACTCGAATACAAGTTGCAGGATCCCACCATTGAAGAAAAAAATGCGATATTTCTTTTGGCACAAGGTTCTTTTGTGAATGAACAGAGCGGGATTAACCGACAGGCGGTCACCGGAAATCTGTTACAATCCGCTTCCGGGCTTTTAAACCAGGTCTTGAGCGGTGATAACGATAAGTTTAATCTAGGCGTTTCCTACGAGCAAGGCAATAACGTTGCCCAGATCCAGACCGAAAACCGGCTTGGTGTTACTGTCTCTACCCAGATCAGTGATCGGGTGCTGTTCAACGGTAGGGTAGGAGTTCCTGTCGGTGGTGCCAGTGAAACGGTGGTGGCCGGAGATTTTGAGATACAACTGTTGTTGAACGAGGAGGGTACGTTGAGCGCGAAATTTTTTAGCCGGCAAAGTGAGATCCAGGAGTTCTTGGCAGAACGGATTGGGTCAACGCAAGGGGTGGGACTTTCCTATGAAGTAGACTTCAATAATTTCAGGGAACTGATCAGAAAGATTGTTGGCGAAAAAAAGCAAAGAAAGGAGGCAGCTCCCGATTCATTTACCGTACCTTCAACGGTCATGGGAAAGGATACGCTGATCCGTATTTATCCTAAAACAAAGGGGTTGCGGTAGATTTAAACAAAACAGAAGGAAATTGTGGTATTTTGTCAATCCAAAATATTTCAATTCTACTATTCATAAAGAACTTGGACGTTAAAAACATCGATTCAAGAGGGTTTTGAACCACTTTTGGATCTCTTTAGCCCATTGCCTAGCTCCCTTCGACATACGATTGAAAAAATGTGTTTTTACTACAATTTTGCAGTATATTCGGCCCAATCAATGGAAATGATTGACGCCAAAATTTGAACTTTAACAATTCTTTTATTCAAATAAGTTCGTTAATTTTACAGCTTAAATTTTTTAATGGGTTCAGTGATAAAAAAAATTGGGGTTCTCACCTCTGGTGGCGATTCTCCAGGGATGAATGCGGCCATACGGTCCGTAGTGCGTACATGCGCATATTTAAAAATTGACTGTGTTGGAATTTATAGGGGGTATCAAGGAATGATCGAAGGCGACTTCAAACCCATGGATGCCCGCAGTGTCAATAACATAATCAACAAAGGGGGCACTATTTTGAAATCGGCCCGATGCGATGATTTCAGAACGGTGGAGGGCAGAAAATTGGCTTATGAACAATTGCGCAAGGAAGGTATTGACGCGTTCGTGGTCATTGGCGGGGACGGGAGTTTGGCCGGGGCCATGATTTTCAACCAACAGTTCAACTTTCCTGTAATGGGTATCCCGGGCACTATAGATAACGATATTTTTGGAACCACGTTTACCCTTGGTTTTGATACGGCCTTGAACACCGTTGTGGAAGTCATAGATAAAATACGCGATACCGCGAGTTCCCACAACAGGCTGTTCTTTGTTGAGGTGATGGGCCGGGATGTTGGTCATATCGCCCTCAATGCGGGGGTTGGGGCAGGTGCAGAGGAAATTCTGATACCCGAACTGAATTTGGGATTGGATAGATTGCTTGAATCATTGAAAAGGAGTAAAAAATCAGGCAAATCTTCAAGTATCGTGATTGTTGCCGAAGGCGACAAAACAGGAAAGAACGTCTTCGAATTGAAAGAATACGTTGAGGAGAATTTGCCCATCTACGATGTGCGCGTTTCGGTATTGGGTCATATGCAGCGCGGGGGTTCGCCCTCATGTTACGATCGTGTACTGGCCAGCAGAATGGGGGTCAAGGCGGTTGAATCGCTTTTGGAAGGTAAAACCAACCTGATGGTAGGGGTACAGGACAACAAGCTGATTTTGACGCCTATTGCCAAGGCCATTAAAGGCCACACCAAAATTGACAAGGAATTGATCCGTGTCTCAGAAATTATGACAACTTAAACATTAATTAAAACTAAACTAAAAATAACATGTCAAAATTGAATATAGGAATCAACGGATTTGGAAGGATAGGTAGAATGGTTTTCCGTGCAACGGTCAAAAGAGACGATGTAGATGTGGTCGCTATCAATGATTTATTGGATGTGGAGCATCTTGCCTACCTTCTCGAATATGATTCGGTACATGGTAAGTTCGATGGGTCGGTATCTGTAAAGGATGGCCATTTGGTGGTCAACGGTAAAACGGTTCGGATCACGGCCGAGCGCGATCCAAAAAATTTAAAGTGGGATGCGGTAGGTGCCGATATCGTGGCGGAATGCACCGGTATTTTTACCTCAATGGAAACCGCGCAATATCATATTGATGGTGGAGCAAAGAAAGTAGTGATTTCAGCCCCATCCAAGGACGTTCCCATGTTTGTAATGGGCGTGAACCATAAGTCGGTCAAGGCCTCTGATAAAATAGTTTCCAACGCTTCCTGTACTACGAACTGTTTGGCACCTTTGGCCAAAGTATTGAACGATGCGTACGGTATAGATGAGGCTTTAATGACCACGGTACATGCGACCACTGCGACCCAGATGACCGTAGATGGTCCGTCCAAAAAAGATTGGAGAGGTGGCAGGAGCGCTATGCTGAACATTATACCGGCCTCTACTGGAGCTGCCGTGGCGGTGACCAAGGTCATCCCTGAATTGAAGGGCAAGCTGACCGGAATGGCATTCAGAGTGCCAACGGCGGATGTTTCGGTTGTAGACTTAACGGTAAGACTGAAAAAAGACACCTCCTATGAGGATATCAAAAAGACCTTTAAAAAGGCCGCAGACGGTGAATTGAAAGGTATTTTGGGCTATACCGATGAAGCGGTGGTTTCCCAGGATTTTATTGGGGACGTAAGAACGAGTATTTTTGATGCCGAAGCAGGCATCGAATTAAATTCAAAATTCTTTAAAATTATTTCCTGGTACGATAATGAGGCCGGTTATTCCAATAAATTGGTAGATTTAGCACAATACGTGAACAATCTATAGACATTTCTAAACATGAAAGATATTCCTGAAAATAGGTACTTGGTTACTTTTTTCAGGATTCTTTTTTAAACCTGAAGGCATGGTATTGATTGTAGATAGTGGGGCAACCAAATCCGATTGGATCGCTTTGGATGAAAAGGGCAACCAATTGTTTCTTACCCAAACATTGGGTTTGAGTCCGGAGGTATTGACCCGAGAGGTAATAGAAGACCGTTTGGCCAATAATTTTGAGCTCTCAAAAAATAGGGATAAAGTAAAAAGACTCTATTTTTATGGGGCGGGATGCGGTACTGACAGGATGAAGAAATTTCTGGGGAATATTTTCCGGGATTTTTTTCCAAATGCTAAAGCCGAGGTTAAGGAAGATACCTATGCGGCGATTTATGCAACTACCGAAATAGGCAGACAAGGTATTGTATGTATTTTGGGCACCGGCTCTAATTGCAGTTACTATGATGGCCACCAACTCTTTCAAAAGGTAACTTCATTAGGTTACATTCCAATGGATGATGGTAGCGGCAACTTTTTCGGAAGAAAACTGATCCGAGATTATTATTTTCACAAAATGCCCCAAGATTTGGGCATGAAATTCGCCAAAGGATATAATTTGGATGCCGATGCCATCAAGGAAAACCTTTACAAACAACCAAATCCGAATACATACTTGGCCACATTTGCCAGATTTTTGATAGAGAATAAAGACCATCCTTATTGCAAGGGAGTAATCGATAAGGGATTACAACAATTTGTCAATAACTATATTATGCAGTTCGAACTGGCCACAAAGGTCCCGATCCATTTTGTGGGCAGTATTGCCTATTTTTTACGGGAGGAACTAACAATGGTACTTGAACGAAACGATTTGATAGCCGGAGTCATTAGGCAAAGGCCGATAGAAGGTCTGGTGGAGTTTCACAAGGCAAATCTCTAGTATCGATGACAAACGCCGATACTTAAGTGCTTTTTTTAGTTGCCACAGCTTGGTTTTAAAGCTATGTCCCTAGATGGTTCGGCCATTTATGGAAACCGATACCATGGTTTTAATGCATGGCGATCATCGATATTTCCACATTTACAAATTTTGGAAGGTTGGCTACTTCAACGGTTTCCCTGGCTGGTGCGGATTCCGAATCGAAGTAAGCCCCGTACACCTCGTTGATTTGACCAAATTGGTGCATATCTTTCACAAAAATAGTGGCTTTTACCACCTGTTCAAAAGTCATTCCCGCTTCATGAAGAATGGCCTTTAAATTTTCCATTACTTGTTTGGTTTCCTGCATAATATCACCCTCTACCAACTTGCCACTTACGGGGTCGCTAGGAATCTGTCCAGATATGTAAAGTGTAGTGCCGGCCAATACAGCTTGATTGTAAGGCCCTATTGGAGCTGGGGCAAGGGGAGTTTTGATTATTTTTTTCATGACGTATGTATAAAATTATTCTGGTTACTTGGATAATAATTACTCGACTTCATTGGTATTTAGCAATCTCGGTTGATGACCATACTTTTAGATGGAAAAGAGCAAGGATTACCTTCTCGGCGGTTGGCTCCGATTTTCCCACTTCAAGTCTTTTAACACGGAACTCTTGATGCCAATAAAAAAATACCAGCGCTCATATTGTCCAAAAGGGGTCCAATTAAATCGCATGGTAAAGCTTTTCAGATCACGTTCGAAACGCAATTGGGTAAGGGTAAAGCCTTGGTTTTTAAAATCGAAACCCGATGATCCGCCAATTTTCCAACGGGGCGACAATTGAAGATTTCCAGAAAACATCAAAGAGTGGCTGCTGAATTCGTTTTGCCTGGCAGGGTTGGAATAAGTTGCGGAATATGCCAATCTAAAATCCCATGGTATTTCGGTGCCATAGTAGGGATTTTCCACATCGCCGTTCTTGGCCTCATCTTTTTGGTATCGTTGATTGTCATAGAAATCATCGGCCTTTCCAAAAAGATCATCTGTTCTACCGCCGCTTGCAGCGACATAATCATATTCGTCTTCTTCCCCTTCCTTCTCATCGTCATCGCTTTTTTTCTTTCCAAATGTATCACTGTTGATACTGTAACCAATGTTCATGTTTGCCCTGGTCAGACGAAATAAACTGCCTCCATTGTCCTTGTTCCAAACATTGATACGGCTCCCGTTATTGTCGATGGCATAAGGGTCCAGGGCGGCAGAAAAGTTGATATTCATCTTCTTTTCCAATATGGTGGTACCTCCGTTGATAGAAAGTGGACTAAGTCGTAGTGAATCTGCTTCAATGTTATAGGCTGTCGAAAGGTTCAGATTACTGAGCAAGGGTATTTTTTTGGGTTCCAATTTGGTCGAATCCCTATCCTTCACCTTGGCCTCGAAGGTGTTGGCCAAGGAAAAGCCGATGCTATTCGATTTGCCCAAACTGGGCGCCCCGTTCAAGGTGCCTTGGAACCTAGTATATTGAACCACTTCCCCGGTATCCGAGTTGAGGTACTCATCGTAGAATTGTTCAAATGAAGGTGCGTAACCATAGCTGATCGAGGGCCGCATGACATGGCGTATGGCTTGAATTTTTTTATCCTCTCCAAAATTGAAGGTACCATAAATTGTTGTTCCCAAACTGGCGCCAAAGTTGTATTTGTTGAAACGGTCAAACCCATTGATCGTATCGACCACCACCGTACCCTTTGCCCCATCCTCCCCGGGTTCAAATCTCCTTTCATAGGTTTCCATCGTCCATATATCTTCATAATTGCCCCCCATACTGAGACTAAAAAATTTTGCGATTTTGAAGTTGGTGCTCACCGGGATCCGATGTCTAACGCCCACCTGGGAATTGTCGAACATTCTCGAAGTCAAAAAATCCTCATCATTGGTAGTTAGTCTATTTTGGCCGTTTACATCATATTGCAAGTTGACATTTTGGATTACCCCTTTTTTAATACCTTCCCTCTTGGCGAACGGAAAAATACGTTCCACACTGGCCTGGAAAGTGGGTAAGGTCATAGAGATGTTATCGGCCGCGGCATTGGCACTGGTATTCTGGCTATGTGTGGCGGTAAGACTCATGTTCACCGATGGGTATTCCGGAAAGGTTTTTGAATAGGAAATCGAGGAAGACAGGTTATTGGTTTGGGTCAAAGGCAGGTCTCGTTGCAACAATGAATTCTGGAAATACTGGCTGCTCCCAAGGTTGACCGAGGCAGAAAACCTTGAATTGGGGCTGGCTTTGGTATCCTGGGAATGGGAAATTTGAATGTTATAAAGGGTGCTTCTGCTGTAATCGGCGAACCCTTTCTGACTGGTCACCAAGTTTTGATAGTTAAAATTTAAATTGCCCCGGTACTTATAGCGTTTTGCGTACACGGATTGTGTCCTTAGCCCATAACTGCCATTGGAATAAAAATCCCCCGTTAGCGTTAAATCGGCATAATCCCCAAATGGGAAATAATAACCTCCGTTCTGTAAAAAGTATCCCCGATCGGGATCATTGCCAAAAGTGGGCATCATCAGGCCCGCAGTTCTACCAACCGTAAGAGGAAAATAAGCAAACGGCAAGGCAATCGGCGTTGGTACATCGGCAATGTACAGATTGCTGAAGCCTGCGATCACTTTTTTTTTCGGAACAAATTTGGCCTTTCTAATCCTAATATAATAGTCGGGATTAATCGTATCTGCGGAAGTGGTCAGCTTTCCCTCGTTCAAAAAATAGACCGAATCGTTTTCCTTTTTGGTAATCTCGGCATAGACCTTCATCGCATCGCTTCCCAAAGTGCCCAATCCAGCTTGCTGTTCGGTCCGGGAATTCCAGATCAATGCCTTTTGGGTGTCGAAGTTGAATCGGATCGAATCTGGCCTTACCTCTTGACTTCCCTGTTTAAAGAAGGGCAGTTGCGAATAGTTTCCCAATGAATCTTTGAGGCGACCTGCGTATACTTCGTTCTTGATATAGTCCATCACGATGATCCCGGCCTTTAGTTCGGTATCCTGATAATATATCTCTGCCTCATTGTACAGGTAAATTTTTTGATCGATTTGGCTCAATTTCACGTAATCCTTTGCCTTATATCTAATTTTATCGAGAAGCACGCTCTCTTTCGCCTCAAGGGTATCCTTTGATGTGCCATTGTTCGAAATACTGTCGTTCAAATCTGATGCAGTCATTAACGGGGCTGTCAAAGTATCCCGAACCGCTTTTATGGGTAAGGGCTTTATTTGATCTTCTTGTGATGAAGCGGAGAACACGCCGATCAGGAGTACGAATAGGAAAAGAAAATGATGTTTGTTTGATTGCAAGGCTATATATCCTATTTTTGTAACCGTTAGGCGACCCTTGACTGTCGGGATTTGGGTCAAACTTACATATATTTTTCATTCCGTTCATGGAACGTTACCATAAATTTAACCATATAGAACGCTCTAAAATCAATGGCTAAAATGAACTTCAACCATTTTCTTTTAATTCTGGTTTTTACATTGGCGTGCCCCTTTTCTTCATTTGCCGATCAATTTGATGACAGAGGGAAGAATGGGAAGTTTGTTGTGGTTCTGGATGCCGGTCATGGCGGGCATGACCCGGGCAATTTGGGGAATGGCTACCTGGAAAAAAATATTTCGTTGAATATAGTACTGAACATTGGGGCAATTTTAGAAAGAGATCCCAATATCCAGGTGATCTACACCAGAAAAGATGATTCCTTTGTTGATCTTTTTGTTAGGGGGGAAATCGCGAATAAGGCAAACGCTGATCTCTTTGTATCGGTTCATTGTGATTCCCATACTTCCAAAGCGTTTGGTGCGGGCACATTTGTTTTGGGGCTTCATGCCAACAAGCAAAATTTTGAGATTGCCAAAAAAGAGAACTCGGTGATATACTTGGAAGATAATTACCAACAACGATATGCCGAATACGATATCAATTCTCCCGAATCGATTATCGGATTGACCATCATGCAAGAGGAATTTTTAGATCAAAGCATCGCATTGGCAAAGGGGATACAAGATAATTTTTCCAACAAATTGAAACGAAACGATAGGCAGGTAAAACAAGCGGGTTTTATCGTATTGCACCAGACCTTTATGCCCAGTGTTTTGGTCGAAACCGGTTTTCTCACCAATGATGAAGAAGGGGCCTATCTTAACTCGGGAACAGGGCAGTCCGAAATGGGCAAGGCCATTGCGGATGCGATTATGGTATATAAAAGTAGTGTGATGCCTGGGCCTGCTCTTGCCAATGAACCGCTGACCCCAGTTGTCCCCGCAGCCAAAAAAGAAATTGATAAACCTGAACAACAAGTAACCAAGAAATCTGAGGTGGAGACAAAACCTGCTGAGGAAATGTCGAAACCATCGGAAATGGAGGCCAAATCAGAGGAACCATCCAAAACTGCGGTTTTAGAGCAAGAGAATAGAACACAGGGAGAGCCAGAAAAGCGATCCGGTAAGGAATTGGCGATTATAAAAGAAGAAACCACAATAGCTTTGGTCAAGGAGCCATCGATAGCCATTAAAGAAGCCGAACCAAAAACGACGGTCAGCGCCGAAAAGAAATCGGTCAACATCGTCTTTAAAGTACAATTGTTGGCCAGTGCCAGGGATTTAGACCTGCGCTCTGACAATTTTAAAGGGTTGAACCGACTCTCCAGAGAATCCTACAAAAACCTATTTCGTTATATGTATGGCAATACCAGTTCTTATGACGAAGCCCTTCTTTTGAAGTCGAATGCCGATGCAAAAGGCTACCCTTCTTCTTTTATTGTGGCCTACAAGGATGGGGAAAGGATCCCGGTTCCCGATGCCCTTAAATACGTTTCTCAATAATGGGTTACGTCTAAAATTTATTTCTAATTTTGTTAAGAACCGAAAACCCATTCATTTGAAACTATCTAGGGAAATCAAAACAGGAATTATCGTTATTGGTGGCATCTTTCTTTTTATTTTAGGTTTCAGTTATTTAAAATCAACACCGCTTTTTGACAATAGTAAGCAGCTTTTTGCCATATATCCCAATGTTGGGGGTTTGCAAGCGGGCACACCTGTTTCCATAAACGGTTTTACGGTTGGAAAGGTTGCCGATATTCGGTTTATCGATAAAAAGGGGAACCTGCTCGTTACCTTTACGGTAAGTAATGATTTTACCTTTTCTAGAAATAGCCCGGTCGAACTTTACGATACAGGAATAATAGGTGGCAAGGGACTTCAGATTATTCCGGTCTTCGATGAAGGTCCTTTGGCCAAAACCGGGGACACCTTGGTCACCAGCACCAGACCTGGTCTTACCGAATTGGCACAGCAAAAACTTACGCCCCTCTTCAAGAAGTTCGAGTCGGCCGTTTCCTCTGCAGATACGGTCTTGATCAATGTCAACGAAGTGCTCGACGACAAGACCAAGCAAGATTTGCGCAAAGCGATTTCCGGATTGAGCTTGTTGATCCAAGACCTTCAGGGAAGTGCCAGTACCTTGAATAAAATTCTTAGTACGAACGAGAGCAAGCTTGACAGTGCTTTGACCAATTTCCAGAAACTTACGACCAGTTTTTCCAAACTGGCAGACTCTTTAAATAATGTTGGTTTGCCAAATACCTTAAAAAGTCTCGAATCTACCGTTGCGAGTTTGGATAAAGTCATGGCCAAAATTGAAAAAGGGGAGGGTACCATGGGAAAATTGATGAACGACAAGGAACTGTACAAAAACCTGAACAATGCCTCCAGGGAATTGGACCTTTTGCTCCAAGATTTTCGTTTGAACCCCAAACGTTATGTCAATGTATCGGTTTTTGGAAAAAAACAAAAGGAGTATGAACTTCCGGAGAACGATCCGGCGGTCAAACCTGATAATCAATAGTGGGTATGGAATACCTTCCCAATATCATTTTTCTTCTGATTCTCCTATTGGGCATAGGATTTTTTACCCGTAACATAAAACGACTTTCCCGTAATATCAAATTGGGCAAGGATGTTGATCGCACAGACAATAGAGGTCAACGATGGGCTAATATGGCCAAAATTGCTTTGGGACAGACCAAAATGGTCGTTAGGCCCATTCCGGGCATACTACATGTCATAGTCTATCTCGGCTTTATCATAATCAATATTGAAGTCCTTGAAATTATTCTTGACGGAATTTTTGGGACCCATCGCTTGTTCGCTCCATTGGGGAAGGGCTATGATTTTTTGATCGGTTCATTTGAGGTCTTGGCGCTATTGGTCATCGTTGCCGTTGTGGTATTCTGGATACGACGTAACGTTCTGCGATTAAGAAGGTTCGTCAAACCTGAAATGAAAGGCTGGCCTAAAAAGGATGCTAACCTGATCTTGTACATAGAAGTGGTGCTTATGTTCCTTTTTTTGGCCATGAACGGTGCGGATCACGCACTGCAACAAATGGGGGCATCCCATTACATTTTGGCCGGCAGTTTTCCAGTGAGCCAGTTTATGGCACCTTTGTTCGAAGGGATGTCGACCTCCAATCTAATTTTAGTGGAACGCACCGCTTGGTGGCTCCATATTACCGGAATATTATTTTTTCTTAATTATCTTTATTATTCTAAACATCTGCATATTTTATTGGCCTTTCCCAATACATTTTATGCCAATTTAAAGCCTTTGGGACAATTCAACAATTTGGAATCGGTTACCAATGAGGTAAAACTGATGATGGACCCCTCCGTCGATCCCTTTGCAGCTCCGCCCGAAGGCAACATAGTTCCCGAAAAATTTGGAGCTTCCGACGTGACTGACCTAAGTTGGGTACAACTAATGAATGCCTATACGTGCACCGAATGTGGGAGATGTACCAGCGAATGCCCGGCCAACTTAACCGGAAAAAAATTATCGCCGAGAAAAATAATGATGGATACTAGGGACCGACTTGAGGAAGTGGGCAAAAATATTGATCTGAACAAAGGAATATTTGTCCCTGATGGAAAACAATTGCTCGATGCTTACATCACCCGAGAAGAATTGTGGGCCTGTACTTCCTGCAATGCCTGTGTGGAAGCCTGTCCGGTAAATATAGACCCCTTATCGATCATCATAGATATGAGGCGGTATTTGGTCATGGAACAATCGGCAGCCCCATCCGATTTGAACAACATGATGGGGAATATAGAGAACAACGGAGCCCCTTGGCCTTTCAATCAAATGGATAGGCTCAATTGGGTCAATGAGAACTAAGACATATGCAATTTAAATCTGCCAACCTTGAATTTGAATTATGGGAAGTGAACTAAAGGTACCTACCATGGCACAAATGTTCGCCAACGGGCAAAAACCCGAAGTGCTTTTTTGGGTCGGCTGTGCCGGTAGTTTTGATGATAGGGCAAAAAAAATAACAAAGGCCTTTGTTAAGATTTTAAATAAGGCCAAAGTATCTTTTGCGGTATTGGGTACAGAAGAAAGTTGTTCCGGTGACCCTGCCAAAAGGGCCGGCAATGAATTTTTATTTCAGATGCAGGCCGTCGGCAATATAGAGGTAATGAAAGGGTATGGTATTCAAAAAGTGGTCACTGCCTGTCCACATTGTTTCAATACCCTAAAAAATGAATACCCTAGTCTGGGCGGGAATTATGAAGTGATACACCACACCCAGTTCATGAACGAATTGCTGGCTGCAGGTAAAATTACTTTGGAAGGGGGTATATTCAAAGGGAAGCGAATTACCTATCATGACCCCTGTTATCTGGGAAGGGCCAATAGCGTATATGAAGCTCCTAGGGAATTGATTCAAAAATTGGATGCGGAGCTGGTGGAAATGAAAAATTGCAGAAAGAAGGGTCTCTGCTGTGGTGCCGGCGGGGCCCAGATGTTCAAGGAACCTGAAAAAGGCAACAAGGATGTCAATATTGAACGTACAGAACAGGCTTTGGAAACCCAAGCTGAAATCATAGCGGCCGCATGTCCCTTTTGCAATACCATGATGACCGATGGTATCAAGAATAAGGAAAAGGAAGCGAGTGTGGTGGTTCTCGATATTGCAGAACTCATTGCAAATGCTGCGGATCTTTAAAAAGTAAAGGAAAAATGTTGGTAAAATTTGAAAGTTTGCCGGAAGACTCCCGAGTATGGATTTATCAAGCCAGCAGGAGTTTTTCCAAAGAAGAAATGGTAGAGATAGAAAAAGACCTTGATAATTTTGTCGAGGAATGGACCGCCCATGGCCAAGACCTTAGGGCAGGTTATGAAATTCGCTACAATCGTTTTATCATACTGGGATTGGATCAGGGAATGAACATGGCTTCTGGTTGTTCCATCGACGCTTCGGTGCATTTCATTCAGTCATTGGAAAAACGATACCAGTTGGAACTGCTCGACAAGATGAACGTTTCTTACAAACAGGGAGAGTATATCGCCTATAAGCCCTTGCTCGAATTTAAAAAAATGGCCAAAGAAAAAGCAGTTTCTGAAAAAACCATTGTTTTCAACAACCTGGTGAACAATAAAGCAGAATATCTTGAACATTGGGAAGTTCCCGCATCCGAAAGTTGGCATGCCCGTTTTATGTAATGCCAAACTTTGGTCATCCTTCCATTTGGCGAGGAGCTTGTATAAGGTACCGACAAATTGCAATAATTGTTATCGTTTGTAGTTATTTCCATAGAAATTTTAATATGCGTTATTTTTTGCTTTTCCCTTTAATTTTAATGGGCCTTTTTAAGGTTCATGGGCAAAACGATCCTTTGGTGGCCAGAGATACCCTTGGCCAAAAACAATGGGTGGATACGCAATATGCCGGGATGTCAACAGATGAAAAATTTGGACAGTTGTTCATGGTAATGGTTGCCTCTAATGTTGATAACGCGGCACATGAGCGCACCCAGGCCCTTATCAGGGATCAACATATAGGAGGTGTCATTTTTTCAAATGGTGGCCCTGTACGCCAGGCCAAACTTACCAATGCCTTTCAGTCCCTATCAAAGATACCTTTAATGATAGGCATGGATGCCGAATGGGGCCTGGCCATGCGTTTGGATTCTACTTATGCCTTTCCCTGGAACATGACCCTCGGGGCCATTAAAGACAGCAGTATTATAGAAAATGTGGGCTATCAAATCGGTAAAGACGCAAAGCGATTGGGGGTCCATATCAATTTTGCCCCGGACATCGATATAAACATCAATCCCAACAACCCTATCATTGGGAACCGTTCTTTTGGGGAAGATCGGGAAAATGTGGCTCAAAAGGGCGTGGCATTGATGCAAGGCATGGAAAGGGCTGGCGTGCTGTCCAGTGGCAAGCATTTTCCAGGACATGGGGATACGGCCACGGATTCCCATGAGGCGTTGCCGACCATTGGGTTTAGCAGGCAAAGATTGGATAGCATAGAGCTCTATCCTTATAGGAAATTGATTTCAGCCGGTCTCAGCAGTGTTATGGTGGCACATTTGAACGTGCCAAGTATTGAGATTCAGAAAAACCTGCCGTCTTCCTTGTCGGAACAGATTATTTCGGGGGTGTTAAAAGATGAACTCAACTTCAAAGGTTTGGTATTTACCGATGCCTTAAACATGAAAGGGGTAACCGCCTATGGCAGTGAAGGAGATGTGGCATTAGAGGCTTTTTTGGCCGGTAACGATATTCTTTTGATGCCTACTGATATAATAAGAGCAAAAGAACGCCTTTTGAAAGCATATGGCAGTGGGAGAATTACAGAAAAGAGGCTCTCAGAATCAGTGAAAAAGATCCTCATGGCCAAATATAAAGTAGGCCTGAACGATTATCATCCCATTGATTTGAAGGGTCTATTTACCGATTTAAATTCCATGGATCATGATTTGGTCTATGAAAGTGCCATTGAAAGCGCAATTACCGTTGTAAAAAACGACTTTTCCCTTTTGGCGATCAAAAAACTACAGAACAAGAAAATCGCCTATGTGAAGTTCGGTGAAGCCGACAATAATCCTTTTTTGGAAGAGCTGAACGAATATGCCAAAGTAACCCAAATTAACGGCGCCGATATAGGTACCTTAAAAGAGAAGCTGGCAGACTTCAATTTGGTCATTATTGGCCTGCATAAAAGCAATGAAAGTCCGTGGAAATCCTATCAATTCTCCAAAAGTGAACTCCAGTGGTTACAGGAAATCGGTAAGGAAAGAACGGCCAACACCATTCTCGCCGTTTTTGCCAAACCTTACGCCCTGTTCGATGTCGATAATTTTAATGCGATAGACGCCGTGGTGGTGGCCTATCAGAATAGCGAAATGGCACAGCGAAAAACCGCCCAGTTGATTTTTGGTGCCATTCCCGCAAAAGGGGTATTGCCGGTAACCTGCCATCCCGAATTTCCAGTAAAAACAGGGCTTCAATTACCTTCCCTGCTGCGATTGGGCTACAGCTATCCGGAACGGGTTGGGATGAGCTCTTCAAAATTGGCGGTAGTAGATCAAATGGTAAAGAACGGAATCGACTCATTGATGTATCCTGGGGCACAAGTGGTTATCGCAAGAAGGGGCAAGATAATTTACGACAAGGCATTTGGCAAACCCACCTATGATTCAAAGGACAGTATAACCCCAAACAGCATTTATGATTTGGCATCCTTGACAAAGATATTGGCCACTTTGCCCATTGTTATGAAAATGGAAGAGGAGGGTACCATTCGACTTAATGATACCTTTGGGGAGTTGATCCCCGAATATGCCGAATCCGGATTAAAAAATGTAACTGTGCTAAAGGCTTTGTCCCACTATGGGCGATTACCTGCCTGGATCCCTTTTTATATCAATACCCTCGACGATCAACGCAAGCCTTCGGGCCAGTATTATCGAAACGGACCGATGACAGGGTATTCGATAAAAGTGGCCGAACATTTATATCTCTCGGAGTCCTATAAAGACTCCATTTATGACCGTATTGGTCGGCAAGAATTGAAATCGAATCGTTATCGCTATAGTGATGTGGCCTATTATGTGATGAAAAAATATATCGAGGAAAAGTTGGGTGAGCGTTTGGATAAATTGGCCGATAACTTTCTCTTTCAACCACTAGGCGCCGATAATACCGCTTTTAATCCCTTGGAAAAATTTCCCAAATACCGAATCGTACCCTCAGAAAATGACAACTATTATCGATATCAAACGGTACAAGGCTATGTGCACGACATGGGAGCTGCCATGCAAGGTGGCGTAGGTGGCCATGCCGGCTTGTTCAGTAACGCCAATGATGTGGCCAAGATCATGCAAATGTATCTACAAGAGGGGTATTATGGGGGCGACCGATTTTTGGATGCCAGAACGGTTAAAATGTTCAATACCTGTTACTTCTGCGACCAGAAGGTAAGAAGGGGAATAGGCTTCGATAAACCAGAATTGAATGGTGGGGGACCTGCCTGTGAATGTGTTTCAAGAAAAAGCTTTGGTCATAGTGGTTTTACGGGTACCTATACCTGGGCCGATCCGGATAAGGAATTGGTATATGTTTTCCTGTCGAACCGTACTTATCCATCCGCTACAAACACCCTTTTGGTCAAAACCGGCCTCCGTACCCGCATACAGAAGGCAATTTATGAGGCTATCATAAATTAGCGCACTTGATCATTTTTGACCGTAACTTTATATGGCCATCGGTGGCGACGGTTTTCAATTATCTGAACTGATAAAAGCTTGTTTTGAAAATTAAGGCCTAACGAAATTGTAATATTTAGGCTTAAAGACCGACATAGCATTAGGTTTCCGTAAATTTGAAATATGAAAATAGCGATAGTCTGTTACCCAACCTTTGGTGGCAGTGGCGTTGTGGCCACTGAACTTGGGCTTGCCTTGGCAAATCGTGGACATGAAGTACATTTTGTGACCTATAGACAGCCCGTAAGGCTTGAATTGCTGAATAGCAATGTACACTTTCATGAAGTTCATGTGCCGGAATACCCGCTCTTCCATTACCAACCCTATGAATTGGCTTTATCAAGTAAACTGGTCGACACCATAAAATTATATGGGATTGAATTGTTGCATGTACATTACGCCATTCCCCATGCCTATGCTGGTTATATGGCCAAAAAGATGTTGGAGGAAGAGAATATCTTTGTCCCTATGATCACTACTTTGCACGGAACGGATATTACTCTGGTCGGTAAACACCCTTTTTATAAACCAGCGGTCAATTTTAGTATCAATCAATCCGACGTGGTGACCTCGGTGTCGGAAAGTCTGAAAGAACGTACCTTGGAGTTCTTCGACATAAAAAAGGAAATCGAGGTGGTTCCCAATTTCATCGATAAGAAAAAATACAATTCATCCTTTACCGACTGCCAGCGATCCTTGATGGCCAAGGACAACGAAAAGATAATCACCCACATCAGTAATTTTAGAAAGGTAAAACGAATTCCTGATATCATTCATATATTCGATAAGATACAGCGCGAGATTCCGGCTAAATTGGTTATGGTTGGTGACGGTCCTGAAAAGGAAATGGCAGAAATGCTGACTGATGATTTGGGATTGACCAATAAAGTGATTTTTTTAGGAAACAGCAACGAAATCGATCGTATATTATGTTTTTCCGATCTGTTTTTACTGCCTTCGGAATCGGAAAGCTTTGGGTTGGCCGCTCTGGAGGCCATGATCAATAAAGTTCCTGTAATTTCAAGCAATGCAGGGGGAATCCCGGAAGTGAATAGGCACGGCATAACGGGATATTTGAGCAATGTTGGGGATGTGGAGGATATGGCGGCAAATGCCTTTAAAATATTAAAGGATGATGCGGTTTTGGAAACCTTTAAGGAGAATGCCCGAAAAGTCGCCATGGAATTCGATATCTTGAAAGTGTTGCCGCTTTATGAAGCGATTTACAAAAAAGCGTATGACGGAAGATTCAAAAATGCCTTTAGCTAGCCTAAGAATTGGTCTGCTTTTATTGTTGCTTACAATAGTCTCCTGCAATAGTCAGAAAAAGGCTTTAACGGGCGCCGAGCATGAACAGAACAACAGTGATTCCCTGGTGCTTTTGGTCCAGGATACTTATGCCCCCGTCGATTCAGCCGAAACTTTGGTAATCCGGGATGAAAATTCACTTCGAAAATTCTTTTCACGAATAAACATGACCCGCAAACCTGGGATTCCCGTACCTGAAGTGGACTTTTCTAAGGAAATGATTCTGATTTTTTGTGCAGGCACTTATAAAAATGAGGCTTTCCCATCACTATCTATCGTTGAGGAAACGGAAAAGGAAGTCGTGGTCTCAGCCGCGGAAAAAAAACCGGATGAAAGCACTACTTCGATTCCTTTGGTGAGTCCGTTCAGCGTCTACAAAATGCCCGTCACCAGTAAGGAGGTCGTTTTTAAATTGCCACACCGGTAAACATTTCACTTAAAATTACGTTCAAAGAATTTTAAAGCGGCTTCACTCGCTCACTGGATGGGTTTTACCGACCATGTGAAATTCAATTTTCCCGAAAACTTGATTTTTCCTACAATCCATGTATTCCATCGAGAAAAATAGTGCTTTAAGGTCCATTTTTCGAAAATCTGGTTCGCGACCTTAACTTTGAAGCTGAATAAAGACCCAAATCTTATTCCCATGAAAAAAAATACACTGAAAATGTGCTTTTTGGCCTGCCTGCTGATTGGCCAAATCTATTCCCAAGAAGAATTACAACTAACCTCAAAGGACAGTATCGTCAAAAGTTCCTGGGTTTTGGGCGTTGGTATCAATATTGTGGATGATACCGCAACCCCGTTTGGACGGGAATTCCTCAGCATGAAGGAAACTTGGAACATGGTACCTTACCCATCCAGAATCAGTATAGGAAGATTTACCAAAAGTGGCATTGGTTTGGAAGCCATCGGTACGTATAACAAATATAAAGTCGGTAAAATAATAGATGGTAGCATCAATACAGCCCCAAGGGAATACTACGCCATAGATGGAAAAATCAGTTATGATGTCAATAAGTTGGTAGGGGAAACGGCATGGTTCGATCCATATGTTCACGTTGGTGCGGGTTATAGTTCCATTGGAGGGGTGGGCAGAAGCACCTTTAATGCAGGTTTTGGCTTTAATACTTGGTTTAATGATAAATGGGGTTTGAATTTTAATACGATGGGTAAGTGGGGTATCCCAAAAGGGGCTACAAAACAACTGCAACATGCTGCAGGAGTGGTGTACCGATTTGGTATAGAAAAGGAACTTTCTAAAAAAGGGATGGAGAAGCTGGCGCTGATAGCGGCCATCGAAAAGGAAAAACAACGGGTTCAGGACTCCATTGCCGACGCGAATCGGGCTGCGGAAGCGGCCGCGCTGGCTGATAGATTGGCAAGGGAGCGGGAGCAGGCCGAATTGGCCGCCGCTGAGAAGGCAAGGTTGGAAGCCCTACAACAAAAAAAGGATGCACTTCAGCAGGCCATCGACGACTTGGGCTATGTATATTTTAATTTTGACTCCTCCACTCTCAATGGTAAGTCAAAAGAGATATTGGATGCCCTAACGGTTTTATTACAAAATGCCCCAGAAGCAGAGATACAAGTAAGTTCCTATACCGATTCCAGGGGACCGGCTGAGTACAATAAATGGTTATCGGAACAAAGGGTGAAACGTACTACCGACTATTTAGTGGGAAAGGGCATTGCGCCCAACCGCTTGCAATCAGAAGGTTTCGGGGAGACCCATTTATTGAACGAATGCGACGATAAAACCTATTGTCCTGAATCGCAACACAAATTGAATCGAAGATCCAGTTTTGAGGTAATTCGTTTTTGA
>JAHENB010000067.1:0-29609 GCA_024643345.1 Maribacter sp.
ATTATGATACAGATTAGTCTAAGGTGTATAACGGCGCATGCTTGCATTTTACATAATTGCAGATATGACCTTCGCGTCAGCGAATCATATCGTCAGCCATTATGTAAAAGCCGTTTTATTGAAATGGTACTTAACGGCTGTAAGTCATTATGCTATTGTGTAAAATATCCCTCAAGTTGTTAGCTTTTAAGAGAACTTCGAACAAGATCATCAACCTTTCTAATTTACCTAGCTTCAATATTTCTACTTAGAAAAAACTTTTTAGAAAATTTCAAATTCTTAGAAACCCCAACGACAAACCTTTTAGCTGTACTCATACACAGCCAATCGCTCGATTGCTTTTTAAACACCAATGCGCAGCATTCATGAGCGCCAATTAAAACAATAAACATCCGCAAATAATTTGCCATCGCTTGCCAACCTGCCTGCCCCTGGCACGGCGCTAAAATAAAAGCTAACCTTTTTGCTCTTATTAGAAATCATGTATGAGATAAAATGTGCCAAAATTACATTTTTAGCAAAGGAGCCTGAGAGCGCGGGGGCGCTCAGTAGCTATATTTTAGGAAACATTGTAACACTTTTACTTACTTTGAAATCTCTTGTATAAAAGAAACTCTTAAGAAACTGTATCACTAAACCCCTAAAATATACACACTCATTTCACCTACCGCATCCGCCGCAGCCATTTATGGCGTAGGAGGATTGTTTTAGCCTAAATTTTATGAGGCTACAATAGCATCTACTTCAATTTCAATCAACCAGTCAGGATTTATAAAACGTGATACTTGCATAATAGTATCGACAGGCTTTATCGTTTTAAAATAGGATGCTCTAACTTCTGCAGCAGCTTTCCAATCTTCAATATTTGTTAATAACATTCGTGTTCTTACTACGTCATTTAAGCTTGATCCAGCATTTTCTAAAGCTATTTTAATAGTTTCTAAACATTGTTTGGTTTGAATGGAGACATCACCAACTCCAACTGTATTTCCATCTGAATCCAATGGTGCAGTTCCTCCAATTGTAATATATCGTCCAACACGAACTGCGCGACTAAATCCTACAATGTCTTCATAAGGACTTCCTCCTGATATTAATTTTCGTTTCATTTGTTTTTATATTGGAGTTCTGTGAAAAAAAATAAAAACATTAATCGTTTTTCAAGTGCTTCATTTGTTCATTTGCTTTTCTAAAAATTTCACGAATAACATCTCCATTTGACGGTTCTTCTGCCAAAGTTTCAGGATCCCATTGATTGCGTTCGGTAGCAAAAAAATCACCACCATAAATATGCAGACCACCTGTAAATCTCTGTAGAGGATTGGTTACAGAATGAATGGCATTTGTGTTTAATGTTGCAACATCTCCGGCAAATAAACACCTGACATCATTAGCTTCTAATCCTTGTTTATTTTGTTCCCAGATTATATTGTCTTCTCGTCCAGTATAAATTCCAATATTCGCCCACATATGATGATTATGAGGCATAAGGTTCATTTGTGGAGTCCAAGATGCTGCAAAAATAGTTAGGTCTTTTGAACGAAGAAACACCTTTAAACCTGCTTCAGTTGGTTCACCAATGGATTTCAACATTGCCGAGGGATTTGAAACACCTCTAGCCAAAACTTCCTTAACAGCTTCTTGAGGATTAGATTCTTTGTTAGCCGCAATACAATCTTCTATGAATTTTTGCATTTCAATGAGCTCACTTTCCTTAACGGGAATAATTTGTTCTCCATGATCCAAAGCATTTATAGATACTTCTGTCATTGCTGATGACATAAACGAAGGAAGTGCTGAAAAACTCAATCCCAATCCTAGAGTTCTAATCATTCCTCTCCTTGACATTTCAGACAAATTTTGTCCTGATGTGATTACAGAATCATTTTTTGAGTTAAACATAATTTTCGTGTTTTAATTTTTAATTTTTTGATATTCATTATAAAAGCGTTCGTTAAAAGGAATAGCCTTTAATGACACTTCAATTTCATCAAGATGCTTAATTATAGAAAGGTCTTCTTTTAACATTTTATAAATAGCATCCTCACAACTGTTCCATATTTTTTCTAATTCAGGGAGTAAGTCAAAAGATTTTTGAGTTAATTTTATATTTAGTTTTCTTTTATCATTAGCATCTTTTTCAGAAACTATATAACCTTTAGCTGTCATCTTTTTAAGCATCACAACCATAGATGGATGTGTATAACCCAATTGTTGAGCGATTTCGACCATTGTTAGTATTTCATATTCCTTCAATAATTTGAAAACTAAATGCCAACTTGGTTCAACATCTAAATCAATTTGTTTAAAGAATTTTCTTGTGTCATGAGCCATTCTATCACTAATTCGCTTTAATCGATTGTCTAGTGCTTTGTAACCAAGCTCTTTAATAAAATCTTTTTCCATTATTAACTATTTCACTGTAAATATAATCAATATAGTTAGTTAACTACATAGTTGATTAAATAATATTTTATATGAACATTCACACACATTATGCTTCCCTCCTATCATCGGCTTCCGCCAGAGGCGGACAGGCGCATAATAAGTTTTTATTCATTGCCTGTCTATTGTTTTTTAAAGGTATTCATGAACCTCGCAAAGGGGCTCGGTTTCATTACCTTTTGAGAAGAAACTTTTTAGAAGAAAAATTTAAAGAAAGTGGAGTACGCCCAAGCGCCCGCTGGCTCCTTCGCTAAAAAGGTCTACTAGACCTTTTTTTTACGCTCGTCCCTGCTTTACCCAAGCAAAGTTGCATAACGCGGAACATTATGATACATTTTGTATTATTGGGTTAGCCAGTGGCTGAAGTACAAATCAAGAATGTAGGTGCGTTGGCATAATTCCACCAAAGTTTAATCCGGGTAGCTATTATTCTATATTATATAAAGTATCCCTTAGGCTCAGAGAAACGATTAAAACTTACTACAGGGTCATAAAACTTATTTAAGAGGCCAAGTTCAACACCGAGATTCTATTTTACATAGTAACCGGAAAATGAATATAACTATCAGCAAACCATTTAATTTGTAAAGGCTCTTCAGCATCTTTAATGTTTTCTTCACTCACATCTTTTCCTGTACCATAGTTAATTTGCGAAAAAGGATGTTTAATTCCATTGATTAAAACAACAATGCTACTTCCCTTTTTAATTTTTTTACTGGTCATTCTAAAATTACGAATGGGTATTGAGGTCTTTTCATTTGGAGTGAGTAAGTTTCTGTTTTCTATATCCTTAGACATGCTTGCTCTTGTTGTAAACGGTAGTGTCAAGCTAAAAAAGGTGCCGTCAGCCGTTTGTTCGTATAGTAAAACGTTACAATCAAAATCTTTTTTATTGATGGATACATTTAAAACGCCTCTTACTGCCCCATTAATTTCTACATCTTCATCAAAGGGTTCTGTGACAAATGAGAATCCTTGACCAACGGTTAAAGTTTCTGACACAATGTTACGACTTCCACTTAAATTCCATGAAAATTGACTGCGATCGGAAAAATCAATTTCTTGTTCTAAATAACTTGTTGCATCAGAAATATTAGATAATCTAAAGTGTTCGTTAACGCCCAGATTTCCTGTGTTGTAGGTTGATTTAAATTGAATTCCAGAACGCTGATTGCTAAAATAGACTTTTATAGTATCCGTTGCTGTTTTATCTAATGATGATGCATGTTTCCAAGTATTGGCACCCATCACTTGATAATTGATTTTATCCTTTAATAAAGCAGGTTTATCAGCTCCTTTAAAAATGTAGTCGAACCAGTCAAAAATTAAACTCTTAATATTTATCTGTGCAACCGGATCAATGGTATAACCCAATATGTTCTTTTCGGGAAGTTCTTGCGCTCCAAAATGTGAATACGGACCAATCACTAGATAATGTTCTGCATTTTTATTGAATTGATAATGAGATTTTAAATAGTATAGCGATCCAAACTGACCGCCATCATAATAACCTGTCGTACTTAAGATGGGAATATTGATTTTAGAAAAATCCTCTTTATACAGTGTTATATTTTTCCAATAATCATCAAATGTGGGATGTTCTAATCTTTGATTGAATCCTGGATTTGGTGCGCCATCTAAACTATCCAATTTCTTATAAGCCACACCTTTGTTATACCAATCGAAATATAGATCATTCCAACGCTTTCCGTTAAAATAAGAAACTGTATCAAGGGTTTTGTTATTGGTAACATAATGCCACCAAGGGTAATGAAAGTTAAAATAAACTCCGTTTTCCATGGGCTCGGCAATACCTGGAGCCGCAGAAACAGAAGGTACAATAGTTTTCAAGGCAGGATGTACCTTTTGTTTCATAGAAGCCCACTGTACAAAACC
Organism: Maribacter sp.; assembly: GCA_024643345.1. GTDB lineage: Bacteria > Bacteroidota > Bacteroidia > Flavobacteriales > Flavobacteriaceae > Pelagihabitans. The sequence goes on from JAHENB010000067.1 coordinate 4,342, forward strand.
GACATAACTGCCACCATACATACCAACTTCATCATTGCTCCACTCCTGTCTTGTAATCCAATCGATGACATCGTACACATCGTTACCTTCATGAACATAAGGAATTATTTCATCTGGACTTAAGTTTTTACCTCTTGTATAAGATACAACGCCTACATATCCTTTTTCTGCTGCCTCATAAGCTCTATTGATATCATCTTTACGAGTATATATCGTATGAAATAATATAGCTGGTCGTGGTTCTATTCCAGCTTTACTTCTAACTATTATTGCAGATATTTTGGCACCGTCTCTCGTTGTGATTAGAATAGAATCCTGCACCAAATACACTTTGCCTTCCCTACTCACCGTTCTTGGCTTTTGCTGTATTTCTTTTATTGGATTACAAGAAACAAACGCTACCAACAGCAGTAAAAATGCGACCTTGAAAAAGCTTTGAATGGATTTCATTTGATATTTGTCTGCAATGAAACTTGATGATTCCCTATTTTGAATACTCAATTAATTCTTCCGTATAAGAAAATCCTTCTTGAATTTGAGTCATATAAATAAAGTTTTTTATTTCTGGCGCGTATAACCAAACTTCATCCGTCCTTGCACGATATCCTCTTGAATTAGAAACTGTTCCTTTGTATTGAATGGTATAAGCCATAAATGTTCCTGCGTCTACTTTTTCTTCTCTAAAAGATAAAATCTCAGCATCTTGACTTTGTTTTCCTGTGGTACCATCTTGACTCGTCCAGTTGTTCTCGTATTTCCACTTTTCACCAACTTTTAGAGGCCATTTATATTTTGGTGTTTCGCTTTTTTCAGGCTTCACCATGTCAGCAACAGGAATTGTATCATTTCCAATGACCATCCCCAAACCACCATCTACACTAACTATCACCCTTGTATCTTTTCCATCAGACCTTACTTCACCTTCAGATGTTATGCCTTTATATTTCCAAGTCCATGTTTCTCCAACCGAATAATCGGTTAGCGTTGGTTGTGTTGCAAAAGTTGCTGTTTTATTGGAACAAGAATATATTACAGAAATTGTTATAACAAATAGGACTTTAGGGAACAGATGTTTACTTTTTAAATATTTCATCATTGTGCTTTATTATTTTGATTTCACTTATATGAGAAACAAAGAAATAACAACATCGTAACCGAAAAAAGTGAAAGTACAGGAGCGTAGCGAAACATGGACAAGCGCTAAAAAACACTAAACAACTACGCTCTATTTATAGGCTATTCCAATTTTTAAACTTAACTGATTGTCTACTTGAAACCTCAATCATTTGACCAGTTGTTAATGTAATATGAAGTTTATTATTAAAATGTGGATGAATTTCTTTGATGTAGTGCGTATTAATGATTTGACTTCTATTGGTTCTAAAAAACACTGTGGAATCTAGCTTTTTTTCCAATAGATTTAATGATCTTTTGATCATTGCTTTTTGATCTCCAAAATACAAACGTGCATAATTATCCAAAGACTCAATAAAATGAATTTCTGCGAGTGGAATAAAATGACAATGCTCTCCATCTTTGATGAAGATTTTACGGTTCATTGGTAAAATTCCTGCAGTATCCTTTTCTTTTTCGTTCAATTCTTGCTTTACTTTTTCAATCGTTTTTGCAAAGCGTTCTTCTCGTAAAGGTTTTACCAAATAATCTAAGGCATTCAATTCAAAAGCTTTTACCGCGTATTGATCATATGCGGTAGTAAAAACCACTTCGGGCACTGTTGTTAATTCTTCCAACAAATCAAAACCAGATTTTTCGGGCATATGAATGTCTAAAAATATAATATCCGGTTCTTCTTTATCAATAAGTGTTACGGCTGAATCAACATTATTGGCTTCCCCAACAATTACAAATTCTGAATGTTTTTTTAAGGCACGTTTTACTTCTTCACGAGCGAGCCGTTCATCGTCAATAATAATTGTTTTAAACGTTTTCATCATCTTCACATGGTAAAATTATGGTTGCCTCAACCCTATTTTCATCTAACTTCTGAACACTAAAAAATGCTTGGTTATTATATTGAATTTTTAACCGTTCTTTTAAATTTTTTAACCCTAAACCTTTTGATGATTTACTTGAAGATAATTTTCCTGGATTCTGTACTTGGATATAGATTTGATTGTTCCTTTTAACAATTTTAATTTGGACCAAACCTCCTTCAATAATTTTGTCAATTCCATGTTTAATCGCATTTTCCACTAACAATTGTATGCTTAAAGTTGGTATTTTAAAATTCTCCAAAGTTTTATCTATGTTAATGTCAAGTGTTAATCGTTCTTCAAAACGCAGTTTTTCTAACTCTATATAATCGCTTACTAATGCCAGTTCATCTTTTATTTTAATCAAATCCTTGTCTTTTTCATATAAAGACGATCTTAATAAATCTGATAACAAGTCAATTGCCCTTCTAGCAACATTAGGGTTTTCAATAACTAAGGATTTTATGGAGTTCAACGAATTAAATAAAAAATGTGGATTTAATTGGGCTGATAAATTATCTAACTGTGCTTGTTTTGCTATTAGAGACAGTTTGGCATTTTCTTTTGCCGTTACAACTTCTTTCTGATAATAATGAAACAAGTGATACGCCAATACCCAAATGGACATCAACCTCAGTCCTGTAAGTAATATTGGATCCCAATAAATAAGTGCTTTCCATAAATTCTTATCCTCGCCTGCAATCAATGTCCAGTAGGCATACCATTTTAAATTGTTTATCAACACATATAAAACAGCTAATAAAAGTATAGTTGGCACTAAACGGACTAGTAATTGTTTTATGGGTAAACCACTCCAGTTTTTTTTCTGAGCAAATATTCTGTAAGTATGTGTCAGGAATATCCCTATGGAAATATCTAATAGATAATTTAGTAACGTATAAAAAATTCCGTAATTATCCCTTGTATATACTGTGTAGGCCCAATAAACAGAAACAATACCCCACCCCAATAATTGGCATTTCCAATAAAGAGAAATCTTGGTATTACGATTATTTTCTTTTCTCTTGCTATTCATCCTTAGTAAAGCAACAAAATACTTTTAAATAGTGAAAGGAAAAGTACAGGAACGTAAGATATGAGGTTTTAGAGATATTTATATAAACTATATTCCATTTCACACATTCACCTCCCCTCCTATCATCGGCTTCCGCCAGAGGCGGACAGGCGCATAAAAAGTGTTTATTCATTGCTAGTTATATGTTTTTTAAAGGTATTCATGAATCAATGAAGATGGTAACCACTTTGCCAGCGCTTTATCTCGCCCAAAAAACAAAAGGCCTTCAAGACCTTCCATTTTTATGCCGTGACCATAAAGTAATCCTTCCAATTATAACATGGCATGGTTTGCCCGTAACCGCTCGACCCGCTTTAGGATCGGTTCAATACTCGATTTGTCAACGTAGTCAAAACCCCCACGTTCTTCCTTACTGGCTTGGGGATCTGGGTTGATCAGTGCCCCGATTCTCATGATCTGCCGGAGGCCCCAATTGAGTTTCTTTGGATCCATACTCCCTCGGAGTGCTACATGATCCATTTTTGACAACAAAATTTTGGGCAACGAGGCCGCGACCCACGAATCGAGTTTAGGTCCTGCCCCTGCTCCGGAAACCGTGAACAAAATCTTCGACCTATCCAAAAGGTCCGTCAAATTTGATTTTGCCCATTTACGGATGATCAGCCTATAAAATATCACTGCGCTACCTAGGATCAAAAAATCATACTCTTTAGGATCTGCGGTGGCATCGTTCACATCAAATACGGGCAAGCCGGTCGCTTGCCCTATCCAATGCGCATACTGTTCCGTGCTGCCATATTTACTCGAGAAAAAAATCGCGCCATTCATAACGTTTACATTTGATGTGATTGAATTGCCATAGCCATGGAAGGGCCACAGCCTTTGACCAATACCCGAACCATCAAGCTGTTGTAACAATGACATACCTGCCTAAATGGCCCAAAAAGCCACAGGTCATCGCTGTTTTCCCCACAATCTTTAATGAACCTTAAATGTAAAAAAAGGTTTTGATGCCTTTTATGATGTAAATCAATTTATAACCTGCTCAAAGCAAATGCCATACGGCTCAAAGTGCAGAAAAGAAGATTATTGGCTGTTTTAAAAGAATTCTTTAGAAGAAAATTAAAAAAATTGTAATTTTATTAGGAATTCTGCAAAAATATACTAGATTATGGAGAAGAAATATTAATTAAAATAAATATATGAGGCAACTGAAGATCACCAAACAAATTACCAACAGAGATACCAAATCCTTAGAAAAGTACTTTCAGGAAATATCGAAAATTGATTTGATCACCGCAGAGGAGGAAGTAGAACTGGCCAGAAGAATACGTGAAGGAGATCAGGTTGCCCTAAATAAATTGATCAATGCCAATTTGCGTTTTGTGGTTTCCGCCGCAAAACAATATCAGGGAAACGGTTTACGGCTTTCCGATCTGATCAACGAAGGAAATATTGGATTGGTGAAAGCGGCCAAACGTTTTGACGAAACGCGAGGTTTTAAATTTATCTCCTATGCGGTATGGTGGATCCGGCAATCGATTTTGCAGGCGATGTCCGAACAATCCCGTATGGTTCGATTGCCCTTGAACAAAATTGGGGAGATCAGCAAAATAAAAAAGGTATATTCTTCTTTGGAACAGACCTATCAGCGGCCCCCGAGTGCAGTCGAAATTGCAAGGGAACTTGATATGAGTGCCACGCAGGTGAAACTCGCGATGAAAAATTCAGGAAAGCATTTGTCAATGGACGCCCCTTTTGAAAAAGGGGAATCTTCCAATTTATACCATGTCATACAATCGAAAGATGCGGCCAGTCCTGATGCCAAGATGATAAAAGACTCCCTTAGTACGGATCTTGAACTAGCCCTGAAAACACTTCCAAACAGAGAAAGTGAAATCATACGCCTCTATTATGGCATTGGGGAACGTAGCCCGAAGAGCCTGGGCGAAATTGGTGAACTTTTTGATATCACCAGAGAACGGGTAAGACAGATCAGGGAAAAAGCCATCCGCTTGCTGCGGAACAGATCGCATAACGAAGTTTTAAAAGCTTATTTGTAAGCTTCCCCAAGCAATATAAATCTAAAAATAAGGCCGACTCCAAAAAGTCGGCTTTTGTTTGTCGTAACTGCCCCATATGACCCTTGCTGGGCGATCCAATGCATTTTCGTCCGGTATTTACCCTGAGTATCCGAACTGACGCCATGCCACGCAGATGGCCCCCACTGCGCTCCCGGCAATCCTATTGTTTTTCTGCACATTTTAATTAGTTTTATGGCATGGTCCATACGATACCAACTACCGCCCATGATCAACATTTTTAGAAAGATCCGAAAACAGCTTGCCAACGAGAACCAGTTCCAAAGATACTTCCGCTATGCGTTCGGGGAAGTGGCCTTGATCATGATCGGGATCTTTATGGCCCTGCAATTGCAGAACTGGAACGAGAAACGCAAACAGGACAACGCGTTCAAGGTTATTTTGGAGCAGTTGTACAATGCCACCATCTACGACGTGGACAAGTTCAAGAACCAGGCTGATTTTATGACCTATCAAATTGAAAGAATGGACTTTATCCTGAAATATCCCGATTCGATACCCATTGCAAAATTGCCCTACGCCCTTTATAATGTCGGGTTCGATAATTTTAAATCGTACCAATCCGATGCTTTTTTTTATGTCGATGACCTGCATTCCGATTATGCAAACCTGGAACAGAACGAGCTGGTAAAACAGATCACAGGTTACCTCAATATAATCAAAATGACGCCCGCCAACTATTACGACATCGACCAGGACATGTTCTCCAACTTTTTGATTTCCGAGGGCATCGCCTATCCAGAAATGAACCGGGAAGACCTGAACCAAGGATGGCTTACCGACGATCCACATTATTATGATGATTCGGTATTGGAGAAACTGCAAGCGAACCTGAAGACAGACCGGTACCAAAGCCTGTTAAAAACCTATCGCAGCCAGAAAATACTATACAAACGGGGGGCACAGGTCAAATCTAACGAAGGCACGTCCATCCTGGAATTGATCAAGGACTACTATCCCGGGGTAAGGGTCATCTATGAAAATGTGGGCATCATCGGTACCGCCCTGCAGGGCTATGACGATGTCGGCGGCAGATCCACCCCCATGCGGCGCACCGATTTCGATAAGGGCATCTGGGAAACCGAACTGGCCTTAAAAGACGGGACCGTGAAGTTCCGGTGCAACGACAGCTGGTTGCGCAATTGGGGAGGGACTTATGGGGAAGTGCAATTTCCCGAGGGAAGTGCAACCCCCGATGGCGACAATATTCCGGTCAAGGCGGGCAGGTACCATATTAAACTCAACCTGAGCAACTTTACCTATGAATTTACCAGATTGGGCAACGAATAAAAATGGGGCAAAGAGAGGCCGGCCGAACCAAAACCTCGGCGCAAAGCCTTGGCCAACAATGGGCCTATTTTTTTGAGTTTCGTCATATAAAATGTGGGTCTGCGTACCGGGATCGGACAATTTTGGTTATATTTAAATCTTGAAATTCATTTGATCTTAAATCTTAAAAACCATTATATCATGAGCCGAATAAAAGAACTTAAATTTTTTACGTTAACCATGCTCCTATTTACCTTCGTTGCAGCGGGATCCATAAGCTCTTGCAGGGACAAGAAAGAAAAAGAGGGTACAGAACAGCAGGCAGAAGAACATCCTGAAGGTGAAGAACACCCCGCGGAAGCCGGGGAGGAACATCCTGAAGGCGAAGAACACCCCGAAGGCGAAGAACATCCCGAAGGTGAAGAACATCCTGAAGGCGAGGAGCATCCAAAAGATTCCGTATCAGGGTAACCCTGCCAATTTATCAGAAGTCTTCTGCCCCGGTTTTCGACGGAACGAAAAGAACGTTTTTGCGAACACCGGGGCATTTGCTTCTTCCATAACGGGATATGCGAGAAAATTGATGGGTCCCGAATGTGGTCCGGGTTCGATTTGAAGGTCTCTTCCACGGCTGAATTCGATACGGTTTGCCGGGTGGCGGCCAAAGTAATAGGTCGCCAACGCGGTATATTTATTGGCTTCACTGATGTCAACCGGCCACCATTTGCCCTCCGCATAAAATTCTGCCCAACAGTGATAGCCGTCTATGCCCCCTTCGTCCCGATCTGAAGGGATCGAGGCCCCAACGGCGAATCGAGAGGGTATGCCCGCCGATCGTGCCAAAGAAATGAACAGGGAATGGAACTCCGTGCAATTACCGGTCTTTACATCACAGGCATAGACCGCGTCCCCGTTCCCGTAGTTCCCGAATTTCATATATTTCATATTGTCGATCACATAATCGTACAAGGCCCTGGCCCGCATGATGGGGCCATCGTTGCGCTTGGTGCCGATGATCGAATCGGCAAGTATCTGGAACCGGTCGCCGACGGGCATCAACCTGCTGGGATTCAGGAACCTTGCAGGGGGATCGCTTTCGGCATACGGCTGTTTTTCCTTGCGTTCAACCTCATAGACCAATTCAACTTTCTTCCCACTCTGTTCGGGCGTTAGTTCCATATATAAAACGGTGTTGCCGTTTTCCTTTTCCTCGATCATGCGATGTGCCACGGGAGCCGCTATCGATGTTAATGCGACGGTTTGAAAGCGATCGCTCTGCGGAACGGGGATCCATATTTTTGCCGGGCCCTTCATTTCCGGTAACGTCACCTCATAATGAAATTCAAATTGGTCCTCCCCTTCGATGACCCCCAGCAAAGCAGTTGATGCATTTTGAACGGGTACGCGATACCATGTCTTGTCCTTACGTTGTTTCCAGGTATAGAAAGGTTTGCCATTGAGCTTGTGCAGGGTCGTTTCGGTAACCGACATGTTTCCCGGATCTCCTTCCAGGAAAAAATCAACATCGTAGACATCACCGCTCACGTCGGCCAGATCAACACAGGCAAAGTGGCGTCTTGGCCCGAGATTGGACAAATATTCGGTATGTACGCGCACCAATTGCAGGTGTAGCTCATTCCCATCTGCGTTCATATCAAAATACCCCCCTCCTTCTTCCACTTTTTTGGCGATATTGGCCTTGATACCATCTTCTATATCGGCGGTGACCACCTTGGGAACATCGTTCTCCGCTAGATCCCTTCCTTTTTCCTCCTTCCTTGTGCCCGTATTGCATGCCATTAGCAGCCCAAACATAAAAACAATGATAATCCGTAGCGCTTTCATCCTATATCAACTATGATTTATGGGCATGAATTTACAATAATTCCACCGATCTCCCAATAAGGATGTGCTTTCCCTAGATGCTGCCCGAAACCCAAGCACAATTTTGTTGGAAAGTGGTCTATCGAGCCGTTGAAATCATAGCAAGGCCACGGTAGGCTCACGAAGGCCATAAAAAAATGGATCCCATCTATGAAAAATGAAATCCCTTGAACATTATTTACAGTGTTTCAGGTCATTTTGACCTGGCTACTTCAACGGTGCCCACATCGTTGTTGTAATCATCGACCATTCTTAAGAAGGCCGCTTCGTATTCCTTGTTGACGTATTTTCCCATTTTTTGACTTTCGGTAAATTGATCTCGAAGTCCATAATGGTTGTTGTCATAGTTATCCTTCACCCGTTGGTTGTCGCCGATAAAGTTCAAAAGGTTGATTTGCATCACATTTTTAGGGTTATTGCTCTCTTTCTGTATCAGCAACTGAAAATTATCCTGGATATAGTCTATCAGCTTCGTCCTGTCCTCAAAGACCATATCGGCCAGTTCCTGGTTGATGCGCCCCGTGGTGCGGCTGTAAAGTTTGTACATCAATATTTGGCCCTGGGCCACTTCTTCCAAGGTCATGCGCTTGGGGATCATTTTGATGGCCTTGCCGGTAAGGTCGGCATACCAAACGGTCTTAAAGACCCTGCCGTCGTCTAAGGTAAAGCCGGTAAAATGCTTCGGCTCCATTTTTTGCTTCATTTTGCCTTTCATCTTTCCCGATTTGACAAACTTCTCATAATCCTTTGGGGCCATGTACGTTATCCCCTGCTGGAACCGCTGGGGGTACTCAAAATCTATTTCGATATAAGCTTCCTGTGTTTTTCCTTTTTTAAGGTGGAGCGTGCCTTTTTGGTAAAGGTCCTGGGCGCTCAGATTAACGACGAAAAAGAACATTAAAAAAAGGCCGGAGAGGGCATTGGAATTTTTCATGATGGGTGGATTGGTATCGGGATTGTTGTCATATAACAACGGGGAAGGGCCATAATTATTGCCTTTCAAGAGGTTGGCCAAAAAAAAGGGCAATGCCGGAACGTGCCCATTCTTCTCCGTTTCGGCCCTTCGTACGCACTATTTATCATAACCGAGCATTCTGTTCGCCCACAAGATGAAGTGTTTCATATTGGGCCCATCGGTATGGCCCCCATCATGCTGTCTCCAAGCCAATTGGCCGTCTAAAAGACTGGTATTGTAGGGCGGCATTGTTTCCTTCAGATAATCGTTGGAAACACCCAAATCCTTAGCACCCAACAATTTAAAGGCCGATCCCGCTGCTACGGTGGCCATGTAGCTCCCTTTTTGGTCGAGCCATTTGGCATCGCCCTGCTCCGGGATGCCATAACTGACAAAGGTGGGCCTTGGGGCGCATAGGGCGATCAATTGGTGGGAATCGACAGGCAGGTCACAGCCGTCCATACTGCCGAAGGTGGCTTCCGATGCCCCATATTTCAGATAATTGCCAGCCATCCAATGGCTTTCCCCAGAACCGGTGAGATTTTCCACTGCTTCTCCAAAAACACGTCGATGGAGGGTTGTGCCGCCCTTGCCGGATGAACCGATGAGGCCTATCGCAAAGCGATCTTCGAACGCCAAGGTGACCAAAGCGGCCTTCCCGTAGCGGGACACCCCTTCAATGCCCACTTTTTTGGCATCGACCAGGGGATCGGTCTCCAGATAGTCCAACGCACGGGCCGCTCCCCAGGCCCAGGCCCGGAGGGCGCCCCAATCTTCTGGTTCGCGGGCTCGCCCTTGGTTCACCAAACCGATGATGCCACTGCCGAGGCCTGCCGAATGATCGGCTTGGATACTCGAGGGGTCGAGCGTGAGATATCCCCAACCTGCCGCCAATAACTGTTCCGTGGACGGCAGATCACCTTCGGGAAGCGGGGCGAAAAAATTTGGGGGCGGTAAACGTACAATCGGGTGATAGGCCGGATATCTGTCGAATATGGTTTTCAAACTGGGATCCTTTTCGATCATCAATGCCTTGAAAGAGGCATTGAGCTTTTCGATGTCTTCCTGGGGAGGCTGCGCCGGGGCGGGAAAAGCTGGACGTCCGAACATGATCAATACGGGTACCGGACCTTTCACATTGGTGGGCACCACCAATAGCGCATTGATATCCACGTCGATTTCGGGATACGAGCCATTATCGACATGCCCGACCAGTTGCTTGGCTATGACAGGGGTTCGGCGAACGAATTCGTGATCGGTGACCGCTACCGTCCAGCTAACCTCTGGAATGTGCCCGGGCAGTCTTCCATAGACTTCCCTTTCGAAATCCTCAACGATCTCGGGCCTTCTCTTTTCCCACCAGGTTTCGGCATCTTTGACCTTTTTACCCCCGGCGGTAATCAATATTTCGGGAAGATGTGGACACGGATCGGCCATTGTTTCATCATAATTGGCATGATTGGGGGCAGATTCATCACCGCTCGGTCCCGGTCTAAGTGCAGTGATGCCCAATCGGCCCTTCATGGCCTCATGATTTTTTTGTCCCAATCGGTTGATACTGTCCCTTTCGTTTTGCGACAGCGACCACATTTGCGCATTCAGCTGTGAAACGACCAAAAGAAACAGCCCAATTGCGATCCGTGATTTTTTCATATCCGGTTTTGACTTAAAAGGTTGCCGATAAGCAATATACCGATCGGGCCATGTCCTAAATATACCCATTAATCTCAATGTGCGCAGTATTAGTTAATCATGGGCAAATACCACCGAACCGGAACCTACAATTCAAAAAGTGATTGGTCCATAAAAGAAAGCATTCCCTTTAGAGGCTCAGATGGTCCTGCGGAAATCCGAAACGTTCAATGTTTTTAGAGTGGCCAATACAGTTCCGGTAGGCCTGCTTGCTTCAAAAGGGCATTATACCCGGGCACGTCCTCGTTCTTAATGGTCTGCAAATGGGTATTCAAACTTTTCCATTGCCGAACATAATCCTGGGTAACGTCCCTCATCCCTTGCGTTACCGGTAAATTGCCGCCGCTGATATCGTTCAGGAAATCCTTGAACTTGATCAATAGCCGTGCTTCGAACTGGTAATTGCTCTGGAAGGTTCGCATCTCTTTCTGCAAGATCTTTTCGATCCAAAGATCAATGGTATTTCGAAGGGCCTGGCCATTTTCGAGCACTTCCTTGGAAGGGGATACCTCCATGATAAAATCCAATTGCTGTAGAATTTTTCGGAGGTCGCGAACCCCTTTTGCCATTTCGGTGGCCCCCTCATAGATCGATGCCGACAGTTGATCGCGCTCTGCATAGGCTTCGGCAGCGTGATCGATGCTGTTTTCCAAGCGGGGATCGATCTTGATCTCAAAATCCTGGGTCTGGGTAAAATCCCCTACGGTCAAACGTGCGCGATACTTGCCGGGAGGCGCATCGTAGGCACTCAGGTCCCGATTGGTAGTGGCCAGTTCGGTCAAACAATCGAACCGCCCCACTTTCATGTTCCACTGGTAACGGTGCGAACCAAGGCTCTTTACCAGTTGGGGCTTTACCAAGGTATCACAGCCCACCCTGGGGCGGTTCGCAACTTCTGAATGGATGACCTTTCCTGTTGGGCTCAATATTTCCATGGACATGGATACGTTTTCCCCCACTTCCTTGTTCAGTACATAGTGGATTTGCAGTCCCGGAGGCGGGTTCTGTCCCTGGCCATCCTCTATACTGTAGGCCACAGAGAGCTTGGTGTGTGCATCTTGGGGCCTATAAAGAAAATAGGGTGCTTTGGCCACCTTGTCGGAAATCTGGTGCAGGGGCGTTAGGTCGTCCAAGATCCAAAGGGCCCTCCCCTGCGTGGCCACGACCAAATCTTGGCGTTTCACCCTTAAATCGGTAATGGGCACTTCCGGCAGATTGTTCTGCAAGGGTTGCCACTGCATGCCATCATTGAAGGAAACGAACAATCCGGTCTCCGTCCCGGCATAGAGCAGTCCCTTTCGATCGGGATCTTCCCGTACGGTCCTGGCAAAGGTATCGCCCGGTAGGCCATTGACTATTTTCTCCCAGGAAACCCCATAATCATTGGTCTTATAAATGTGCGGGCTAAAGTCGTTCATTTTATAGCCGGCTACCGCAATATAGGCCGTGGCCGGATCGTGGGGCGAAGGTTCCACAACGTTGACAATACTTTCCTGTAGGCCTTTAGGGGTGACGTTGGCCCACGTTTTGCCGCCATCCTGTGTCAGGTGCACCAGGCCATCGTCAGACCCTACCCAAATAACACCCGCTCTGATGGGCGACTCTTCGATGTTGAAGAGGTTGTTGTAGCTCTCGGCAGTGATCTGTTCATTGGAAATCGGCATCCCGCCCTTCCCCTGATGTTCCTTGTCGTTCCGGGTGAGGTCGTCGCTGATGACCGCCCAGGTCACGCCCCTATCTGTTGATTTCATCATATATTGGGAGCCGTAATAAATGACGTTCGGGTCATGTGGCGATACGATCACGGGGCCGTTCCAATTGGCGCGATATTTCAGGTTCTTGGGCTGTTCGCCACTGATGCGTTCCGGATAGGGCCTTACCATCCGGGTATTGTCCAGATCACGGTCCCATTCCACAAAATTACTTGCAAAATAGGTGGAATATACATATCTGGGATTGTCGGGGTCCAAGGCCACCGTTGCCGATTCGCCCGCCCGCATGATGTCCCAGTGCATCTGTCCTATACCATCATCGACCACCCGACTGTCGATGGCGATGGTACTGTTGTCTTGCTGGCCCGAATAGATGCGGTACGGGTATTGGTTATCGGTGATCGCCCTGTAAAATTGCCCGGTGGGCTGGTTCATCAAGGTAGACCAGGTTTTTCCCCCATTATAGGTGACCGAGCCGCCGCCGTCATTAGCATTGATCATGATGTCGCTGTTGTTGGGATTGATCCATAGATCGTGATGGTCTACATGGCTGCCAGCATTTCCCGAAAACGTCTTACCGCCATCGATCGATTTCATGGCATAGCTGTTCATGACCCATACTTGGTCTTCGTCATTGGGGTCCGCGATAATGTGCATATAGTACCAGGCACGGGCATAGGTGGTGGCATCATTGCTCGTTTGTTCGAAACTTTCTCCGGCATCGTCGGAACGGTATACCCCCCCTTCTTTGCCTAAGGCTTCAATGGCCATGTAAACGATATCGGGGTTCTTGGGGGAAATCGAAATCCCCATTTTCCCTTTCAGTTCGGGCAGGCCTTTGGTAATCTCCTTCCAGGTGGTACCGCCATCGGTGGTTTTGTGGACCCGACTTCCTGGTCCGCCACTTTTGACCACCCAAGGTTTTCTCCGGAAATCCCATGAGGTGACCATCATAAAGTTGGGATCGTTGGGATCGACCGTCATATCAACGATTCCGGAATCTTCGTTTACGTATAAAATCTTCTCCCAATGTTCCCCGCCATCCTCTGAAAGATAAACGCCACGCTCTACATTTGATCCCCAGGGATTGCCCTGGGCGGCCACATAGACCTTGTCGGGATTTGTGGGGTGCACATAAACGTCACTGATATGACGCGTAGCGGCAAGCCCCATATGACGCCATGTTTTGCCGGCATCGATCGATTTATAGACCCCGTCCCCGTGGGAAGTCTTGACCCCACGAACGGGCGATTCCCCGGTACCCACATAAATGATGTTGGCGTTTGACGGGGCCACCGTGATATCCCCGATACCCGTGGTATTGAAAAAACCATCCGAGATGTTGTGCCAAGTGGTTCCGCCATCGGTCGTTTTCCACACACCGCCACCGGTAGCGCCCATGTAATAGGTAAAAATGGCATCCGGGATGCCCGTTACCGTGGTGGACCTTCCCCCCCGAAAGGGACCGACATTTCTAAATGCCATCGATTGGTAAAGGTTTTCATCAAAGGTAGGTGTACTTGTTTTCTTTTGTCCATTACAAACAGCGGAAAGGCCAAGACAGGTCAAAAGCAGGTATATGGTATTTTTCATAGGATGGTTTTTTGGTAATGTATCTGAAAATTATTGCGTTTCGCGTTCGCCATCACGTCAAGGGTCATGCGAGCATGCCGTGCAATATCAATAGCCTGCCGCTTGCCCGTCTTTTCTCGATTCGGAGGCTCCGGTATAGACCTTGTTTTCAAGATCCACAGCTATGGCTTGGTATCCCCCGTAAATTCCGACCCCAAAGGAAATGCGATGTCCTTTTTTTTGTAATTCTCGAATGGTTTCATAATCGAAGCCACTTTCAAGATTGAGGGTCCCGCCATCGGTCATTACCGAACCTGTAGGTTGTGAACTGCCGACATGGCGCATACGTGGGGCATCCCCTGCTTCCTGCAGGTTCATCCCGAAGTCTACCAGATTCACCACGATCTGCACATGGCCTTGTGGCTGCACGGCTCCTCCCATGAGTCCAAAACTGAGCCAGGGCTTGCCATCTTTGGTGATGAACGCCGGGATGATCGTGTGGAACGGACGTTTGCCGGGTTCGAGGGCATTGGCATGGTTCCTATCCTGCACATTGAACATTTGTCCGCGATTTTGCAATACAAAACCCAAACCATCCGGAACCATCCCAGAGGCGAACTCGGAATAGATGCTCTGAATGAGGGACACCATGTTCCCATCCTTATCCGCTACGGTCAAATAGGTGGTATTCCCCGATTCTATTTCAAAATCCCCTGCCGGATAAGATCTTGCAGACTTGTCTACATCGATCAGTTTTCTTCGTTGCGCGGCATATTCTTTGGACAAGAGCTGCGTCAATGGAATTTTGTTGAAGGCCGGGTCGGCATAGAACTGGGCCCTGTCCTCATAGGCGAGCTTCTTGGCTTCAGTTAAAGCATGCAGATAGTCAGTACTCCCAAAACCCATAGCGGCAATATCGTAGCCTTCCAGGATTTTGAGCATCTGCAGGGCCGCTGTGCCCTGTCCGTTGGGCGGTAATTCCCATACGTCATAGCCGCGGTAGTTGATCGAAACGGGCTCAACCCAATTGGAGGTATGGGCGGCAAGATCTTCATAGGAAAGGAAGCCTCCATGTTTTTTCATGTAGGCATCGATGGTTTTCGCAATATCCCCTTTGTAATAGGCATCCCGCCCTTCTTTGGCGATTTTTTCATAGGTATTGGCCAGATTCGGGTTTTTAAAAACCTCCCCTTTCATGGGAGGGCGGCCCTTGGGAAGATAGGTTTCCGAGAAGCCCGGTTGATCTTTTAATCCCTCATAGCTTGAGGCCATTTCATAGGCAATGACTTCCGAAACGGGGAAACCCTCTTTACCGTAATTGATGGCCGGTTGTAACAACGATGCCATGGGTAATTTTCCGAACTTGGAATGTAGGGCGAACCAGCCATCGACACAGCCCGGCACTGATACGGGAAGCGGTCCGTATAAGGGCACATAAGGCATGTCATTTTCCAAAAAATAGTCGATGCTCAACGATTTCGGAGCCCTTCCACTGCCGTTAAAACCGTAAAGTTTTTCTTCCTTCGCATCCCAAACAATCGCAAAGATATCACCCCCAATTCCGCAACTTGCTGGTTCCACAAGGCCCAGCATCGCGTTCGCGGCAATAGCGGCATCCATCGCGGTTCCACCTTTTTTTAGTATGTCAAGGGCAACCTGGGTGGCCAAGGGCTGACTGGTGGCCGCCAAGCCGTTCTGGGCAATGATTTCGGAGCGCGTGGTAAAGGTTTCTCCAGTGAGCCGGTCTTGAGACCATGAGCCATATATTAGGAATAGCCCCAATAGGGCCGTGAAAAAGAATTTCATAGGGTTGGTTTTAGTTTTCCTAAAACTACCAAAAAAGACGTTACCGGCAAGGAGGATATTCAAAAATGCGCCCATGACCCCTTGCAGGTCTCATTTGACAACATTTCGACAAGGTTTAATGACCCCCATCTATCCCATTCACCCTGTGCTTGGTGTCGGCACCCCTAGTCCCATTCAAGGTAAACTAATATGGGTTCGTTGAATTTAGATTCTAAATTAAAAATATAGATGGGTCATTGTGCCCGGTTCAATTGGATAGCCAATTGGGTAGCGACATCCGGCTTTTTTTTAAGTATATTCGCTTGCATTAAAGGTATCGATACGTTTCGCCCAATTGTTGTACAATCTGTAACCGAACCCACCTTATGAAAAATGCGATCAAGACGTTTATCACGGCATTAATATGCTTTTCTTTTTACCCTGCGATAGCACAGGACAAGCACCACTACCAGACCGATTTCTCTGCCTCAAACTTAGCCGAACGAAGAATGGAAATATTGGATGGTATCGGCAACAATGCCATTGCATTGGTCCAAGGATCTGGCGGTCGTTCAGGATTCAGCGTTTTTAGGCAATCGAATACATTTTATTACCTCACAGGTTTGGAGACCGATCACGCCTATTTACTGCTTAATGGAAAGAACAAACAGACGACCCTTTACCTACCGCACCGGGATCCTGATCGGGAACAAGGGCAAGGCAAAGTGCTGTCTGCGGAAGACGATGCCCTAGTGAAAGAACTGACCGGGGTAGATCGGGTCAAAGGAATTGAATTTCTGTCCACCGATCTGTTGCGGACGGGCTTGATCCGCCCCCCCGCCCCCTTATTGTATACCCCTTTTAGCCCGGCCGAAAACGGTAACGATAGTCGGGACGAACTGCTATATGGCCAGGCCCGTGCGGCTTCCGATCCTTGGGACGGAAATGCGACGAAAGAAGCCCTGTTCGTTCAGAAAATCAACGCACAGTTCCCGCAATTTGAGATACGCGATCTCTCTCCGATATTAGATGCCATGCGCCTCATAAAAAGCCCGGAAGAAATTGCCTTGATCCGCAAAGCCACACAGATTGCCGGATTAGGGATCATGGAGGCCATGAGGTCTACCAAACCAGGTATATATGAATATCAGTTGGATGCCGCAGCAAAATATGTCTTCCACCTCAATGGTGCACGCGGTGATGGGTACGCCTCGATCATAGGCGGGGGTACCAATGCCTATATGGGGCATTATTTTCATAAAACGGATGTAATGAACTCGGGCGACCTAGTACTTATGGACTATGCCCCCGATTATCGCTATTACACCAGTGATGTGACACGTATCTGGCCCGTTAATGGCGAGTTCGATGACGCCCAAAAACAATTGTACTTGTACATTGTAGCTTACCGGGATGCCCTTTTTAGATATATCAAACCGGGCGTTACCGCCAATGAGGTGCTCGATAAGGCCGCTGAGGACATGGAACGGTATCTGGTCGGGAAAACGTTTGCCAAGCCGGCCCATTTAAATGCGGTTCGGGAAGGGGTGAAATTCAGGGGCCATTTTCAACACCCCGTAGGTATGGCCGTGCATGACGTGGGCAGTGTACATGGTGTGCCCTTGCGAGCGGGCATGGTGTTCACGATCGATCCCATGATCTGGATACCCGAGGAAAGATTGTACATAAGAATCGAAGATGTGGCCTTGGTGACCATGGATGGCGTGGAGAACCTGAGCGCATTTGTGCCTTCAGCCATAGAGGATGTTGAAAAGACCATCAAAGAAAAAGGCGTGATCGAATTTCATCCGCCTACGGTATTACCGCTCAAAAATTAGGAATTGAATTTCAGACACGTTATGAAACATTTTAAAATGCAAGATTGGCTTTTACGGATAATCCTCGTTTTGCCCCTTTGGGCTTTCGCGGGATTTCCCATTGCGGACAATTATCCGAAAAATCCAAATATCGATGCGATCAACTACACCTTTCGAATTGAACTATCGGATACCACCGATGAAATTAAATGTGAAGAAACCATCGAAATCCGATACCTGGCAGATGGGGTGAAAACGCTAAGGCTCGATCTGGTCAATGTTTCAGCAACCTTGGGAAACAAGGGCATGGTCGTGGATAAAGTGATTTCCGGAGGCGAAACCTTGGCGTATACCCATGAAAATGATGCCCTGATCATTGAACTGCCATCACCTTCCGTCTCAAATCAGCGCAGCAGTTATACAGTGACCTACAAGGGCGTACCGGCATCGGGGCTAAAGATTGCAAAAAATAAATATGGCGACCGGACCTTTTTCAGCGACAATTGGCCCGATAAAGGACGGAATTGGCTGGCCACCATTGACCACCCGTATGATAAGGCCACTTGTGAGTTTGTCGTTACCGCTCCCTCACATTATCAAGTGGTATCGAACGGATCGAGAATGGAAGAATCTGACCTTTCGGATGGCCGTCGCCTTACCCATTGGAAAGAATCGGTTCCCATAGCCACTTGGTTATATGTTTTGGGCGTTGCCCCATTTGCTGTTCAGTTTGTGGATGAATTTGACGGTAAATCTATTGAAACCTGGGTTTATCATCAAGACAGGGATGCCGGGTTTTATGATTTTGCCATACCTACCAAAAAGGTGCTTGAATTTTACAGCGACCAAGTTGGTCCCTATTCGTATGAAAAGCTGGCGAACATACAGTCGAACAGTGTGAGCGGTGGCATGGAAGCCGCTTCGGCCATCCTTTACAGCGAAAAATCGGTGGTGGGCGACAGAAATGAGCGCTGGCGGAACGTGGTCATCCACGAAATCGCACATCAGTGGTTCGGCAATGCCGTAACGGAATATGATTGGGACGATGTTTGGCTCAGCGAAGGTTTTGCCACCTATTTCACCCTGCTTTTCATCGAACATGCGTATGGGCACGATGCCTTTGTGAAGGGCCTTGCTTCCAGTAAAAAAACAGTGGACGCTTTTTATGGGAAAAACCCAGATTACCGTATCGTACACGACAATCTCACCGATATGGATCAGGTGACCAGCATACAGACCTACCAAAAAGGAAGTTGGATCTTGCACATGTTGCGCGGTGTGGTCGGAACGGATACTTTCTGGAAAGGCATTCGATCATATTATGGCAAGTACAAAGATTCAAATGCGACCACAGCGGATTTTCAAAGGGAAATGGAGGAAGTTTCAGGACTGGATCTAAATGATTTTTTCCAGCAATGGCTGTATAGGCCCGGTACCCTAAAATACAAGGGGATATGGGAATATGATTCCAAAAATAAGGTGGTCAAGATCAGCCTTGATCAGGTACAGGCAGACGGCAGTTTTTTTAAGATGCCATTGGAAGTCGGTATTTACGGGGCACAGGACCAAGCACCGCTCATCCGAACGGTACAGGTCAATGAAAAATTGAACACTTATAGGATCCCGGTAAATTTTGAACCAGAAAGATTGGTCCTGGATCCTAATTTCTGGGTATTGATGGAGGCAGATTTCAGTAAAAAGTAGAGGGCTTAAAAATTTCGTCGTACATCCATAAATTTATCATACCAAATGATATAATATACCGGGACCACGGGTAAACGGCATCATTTTACCTTTTTCATGGATTCACTTTTTGGTGAAGGCGGCATGCAGCATTACCATGGAGGTATAGAGTATGACGCCAATGACCACCCAACGGAGGACCTCCAAATCTAACGACTTTACAATGAAGGCCGCGATAGCTACGGCCACTACACCGGGAATCGCCATGGCCAAGGCAGCTTTTCTGTTATAGGCGCCTTCCTTTATAAAACGTACCGAAGCCGGGGGCATTAGAAAAGCACAAGAACCCATCATGATCGGGAAGGCCACTTTGGGCGACAGACCTAGGGCAAAAACCAATGCCATACAGGGCGCATATAACCCGATGCCGGCGGTCATCAAAGCGCCCAATACAAAATTGGCGATTACCGCAATGGCAAGTTTTCCTTGACTGAGCCCAATGGCCTCCCCTCCTCCCTGAATCCACTCCATATTGGTCGCCAACATAAAGAAGGCCGTGACCAATAAGGCGAAGCCCATTACCAATCGAATCCTTTTTTCCGACAATTTAGCGACCACTCCGGCTCCCATCACGGCGCCCAGGGCAGCAGCGACGAACATCGCGATCAAGGTGAAAGGCTCTACTTCGATGATCGTAATGAAGATCAGGGCCTGTAATAATACGGGCAGGGTATTCGCTACATTCATCGTTCCCGGTATATGCTTGTCCTTGGTCTGTTTCGTGAACTTTAGGAGTGCTGTTTGTGGCGCAAAGGCACCTATGCCCAACACATCAAAAAAATTGACCACAAAGCCAATAATCGACGTTTTTAACCAACTGCTGTTTTCCAGAGCATTTCTATGGGCGAGAAAGTCCCTCGCAAGAACAATGGCAAACCAGAGGGTAAGACCGGCCAAAGAAATCCAAACTAATGTGATCATATCTGTTTTTTAAGGATATTGCATCGGTATGGCATAACGGGCAAAGGAATATCCAGACCGTTTCGGTTAACCCGGACTAGCAAACCTTAAAAAAGGTCTTGCGCTGTTCTATTTCGCCTTTTGCCAATTGAGCCTCTATTTTCTTTGCGGTCTTGGTGATGGCCAGGCCTCCCAGCCCAGTGCATCGATGCGTATTAGGCAAAGCGTCCCCTACCCGCTTCATCGTTTCGATCACTTCATCCAAAGGGATCAGATGGTCGTAGTCAGACAAGGCCATGTTGGCGCAGGATATGGCATTTGTTGCCGCCATGACGTTTCTATTCAGACAGGGTGCCTCCACTCGATCGGCTATCATATCGCAGATCATGCCCAAACTCGATTGCAAAGCCATCGAGGCCGCAGCCAGAGCTTGTGCCAAAGTACCCTTTTTCAATCCTATGATCCCTGCCGCCGCCATGCCGGATCCAGATCCACATTCGGCCATACAGCCCCCTACTTCGGCAGCGAAGGTAGCATGCGCAGCGATGAAAACACCGGTGATTCCGGCTGCCAACATCGCTTTGACCATTTCGTCTTCTGAAAGTTCGAGCGCTCTGCCGATACCGATGATCGCTCCCGGTAAAGCCCCGCAAGACCCTGCCGTTGGTGCCGCCACAACTACGCCCATCGAGCTTTTGACCTCCATCATGGCGGAGGTGTATAGAATCACCCGGTTCAGAATATCGCCTTCTACCAATTTTTTTTCTTTCATCCGTTCCTGAAAACCTAACGATTGCGCACCCAAAATACGGTCGGCATATTTCGTCCCCTTTAATCCCAAGTCTATGGCATGCTGCATGATCTTTAGGATGTCGCGCATCTTTTCAAATACTTCTTGTTCCGAAATATGGCCACGGAGGCTTTCATATGCAACCGCCAATTCCCACAAATCGAGGTTTTTATCCCTGTTATATTCAAGCATTTCCTCGCAGGTAATAAAGGGAACCGAGAGGTTCTTTCTCGACATTATGGGAAGTACGGGATGTAGTTTTTTAATGAATTGCACCTCCCCCATTTCGAGCAGTGTTTTATATAAGCTATCGGGAATAAACTGGTTCGATTTTATTTCTATAAACGAAACTGTGCCCTTATGCAGCCTGATCTCATCACAGGAAAAAGACCGTTCTATATGATCTACAAGCTTTTTGGATGGTGTACCATATATCAAGGTCTGATAAAAGTCTCCGGCCATGGATACCGGCGCTCCATCAATTTCTATAATCTCGATCATTCCACCCCCTGTTGAAATGGCTGTAACCGTTCTGGTCTCCTTAGTGTTTTTTAGTGTGACCTTATAGGTGTTGGGATGTGTGGCCCCGATCGGATGGATATCGATTTTTATTTGGAGGCCGGCTTCTTCGATGGCCCTTAGATAATCGGGAAGGCGTTCCTCATCGGCCTCCCATCCCAAGAACCCACCGAACAGCCCCATATCCGAACCCTGGCCTTTATGCGTGGTGGCCAAAGAACCATTGGGATCGAATTCAATGTAAACTTCTTTGATGTCCCCATCCATGAGGTCACGGCAAATTCGACCGATTCGCAGGGAAGCCGCACAGTGCGAGCTGGAAGGCCCCCGCATGACCGGTCCGATGACATCATTAAATATACTGGGATAACTTTTCATGGGTTGAATTTTATCTCGGGTTTGAAATACAAGCGTTATAAAGATAAAGCGATTTTGCGAATGTGGGAACAATTGCATTTTGATTTGGCATTTCCCAAAAAAAAGGAAAGTCGATCTCGGTTCCTTTTGGAGGGGGTCGATGTACCCTCATGACAGAAACCCCAAGAAGAAAAATGCCGTTCACGATCTAAACCTACTTAAGCCACCCCTATGGGCCTAGCTTTACCCCGTTGATAAAAATAGCCGTTTCCATTGGGGTCTTGTTCAAAAATCCCGCACTGGCGTAACAGTTGTTTTGGCCCCTTTCTGCGAGAGTCAGAAAATCGTTTTGGGGCAAATCGCTTTCCATAAGGACATGGGTCATTATATTCTCCGTAGAACAAGGGGTGCCTGCTTCCCCAATGCCGCCATTTTGGCCATAATAAGACCGCATTTCAACAGCCATTTTCCCGGTATCCATTCCCATGGCTTCTGAAGCTTATAGTTTTTTTATGATTTTTAATATTCAATGATTTTACATGTTAAATCAATCACATCAGCATTTTGCGTTCAAATTAGACCCGATTAGTTTATGATTACTGATTGAAAAGTCTTACCTTTTTTCTATATTGACCGTCCCCGAATTAAAAATACTGACTTACGCTATTAATTTTTATGTTAAAAATATATCAGGATGGCGTTAATACCAGATTTTGAAAATGATATTTTCATTAGTTATGTACACGATGATAATATCCCTGAGACCGCCAATGACGACGGATGGGTAAACCAGTTTTACAAATACCTCGAAGTGAAGCTGAAAAGACATCACAAGGATGTCAAGATTTGGTGGGATGAGAAACACCTTGACAAAAGTCAGGTCTTCGACAAAACGATTGCGGAAGCCATCGATAAATCGGCCATCATGATCTGTCTCTATTCCAGACGCTATACCCAATCTGAATATTGTATAAGGGAATTGGATCATTTTTACAAGAAAGTCCAATCTGAAAAAACAGGATTATTGGTGGGCGATCGTTCCCGGATCATCCCCGTAATGTTATCGAATATTCCTTACAACGAATGGCCTGAAAAATTATCGGGTACCACTAGCTTCAAATTTCATGATGCTTCGGAGCATGAATTATATGGCGATCCGCTCCATGTAAAGTCTGAGGGGGCATTCAGTGCCGAAATGAAAAAGTTAAGAACGGCCTTGGTTCAAATTTTTGAAGATTTTTCCAAAACACAACATACTGTTTCTGTAAAACCACCATTAGAAATCGACCAAAAAGCTGAATCCGGAGCCTTCACCATTTATATCGGTGAAGTAAGTGATTCTTTGTATGACCGTCGGGATGGCATTATCGCCGAACTAGAAGGGAAAGGGTATGAAGTCATCACCGGGGACCCTTCCTCCGCTGATGCCGAAATCCATGAAAAATCAACAAAGGAGGCCATAGAAAAAGCCCAGCTGGCCGTTCATATTTTGAATGGGGTTCCGGGAAGGAAAATTAATGGGGACCCGAACAGCAGGTATATTCAAAAGCAGGTAGAAATTGGATTGGCATCGGCTACCCCTCAACTCATTTGGGTGCCGGCCGAACTCGGCCTTGATACAATTCCAAACAAAGAGCACCAGGCTTTTTTACAAGGGTTGGAAGACCGATCGATGTCGGGAAAAAATTATGACTATGTGCGCGGCAATGAAGGGGAACTTGCAAAAATTCTTTTAGATCATTCCAAACAACTTGAAGAAACCCTTTCAAAAGAAAAGTCTTTGGAACAGACCACAGGCAAAACGGCATTAAAGGTGTTGTTGGATACCCATATCGATGATTTTAAAGATGCCTTCGATTTGAAAAAAACACTGAGCGACCATAACATTGAACTTATTTTCAATCCGGAAGATGGCGATCCTCAAGAAAATATTAAATCACTCTTCAACAATATCAATGAAGCCAACAAGTTCATCTTTTTGTATGGGAACGAAACCAATAAGGACTGGGTCGATATCCGTGTGAAGAATACGATGAAGAAATTGATGGAATACGATAGGTTCCAGCAAGACATATTCGTGTACATGACACCCCCTTTCAAAGATGAAAGAGATATCAAAGTAGCGCAGAGCCCTCTGGTGAAAGTCATCAACAATAGCGGCAAAGCCGCAATAGATGCCGAATCGCTCAATGCGTTTTTGAAGGAATTAATTGCAGATAACCAATGAGTAAGGAAACCATTTACCCTTATGTGGGGATCCGCCCCTTTAATTCGGACGAAAATTTATTTTTCTTCGGTCGCGACGAGCAAACGCTGGAAATACTTCAGCGCCTGCATGAGAATCATTTTGTAGCCGTTGTCGGGGGGTCGGGAAGCGGGAAATCCTCATTGATCAGGGCCGGACTCATACCCGCTCTCAAGGGGGGCTTCTTGGTCGAGGACAGCAATAAATGGCTCATTGCCATCATGAAACCGGGTCAAAACCCAATGTACCATTTGGCACAGGCCATTTTGCAGCAGGTAAATCCAGATGGGTCACAGGCCGATATTTTAGATTTGGTCGTCCTGTTGAAAAAAGAAGGGGTCAAGGCCATTATCAATCTCATCGGGCCCCAACATAAATCGCAAAATATCAACTTCTTTTTACTGATCGATCAGTTCGAGGAATTGTTCCGATTCGCCATGGAGCTTCAGGATTCCGCAAAAAAAACAG
The DNA here is from genome assembly GCA_024643345.1 of Maribacter sp. Taxonomy (GTDB): domain Bacteria; phylum Bacteroidota; class Bacteroidia; order Flavobacteriales; family Flavobacteriaceae; genus Pelagihabitans. The sequence goes on from JAHENB010000067.1 coordinate 29,182, forward strand.
AGGCCTTTGATTTTGTGAACATGATGCTCAGTCTGTCAAAACAAAATGAGGTTCCTTTCTATATCGTACTTACCATGCGATCAGACTTCATTGGTGATTGTGCCCAATTTCACAACCTACCCGAAGCCTTGAATAAAAGCCAGTATTTGATTCCGCGCTTAAATCGCCAACAACTTAAAATGGTGATCGAGGGTCCGGCCAAATTATTCGGAGGAAAGTTCAGTCCGGCCCTCACTTCGCAGTTATTGAACGATCTTGGCAATGTTAAGGACGAATTGCCCCTGATACAGCATGCACTCATGCGCATCTGGGATTATGAATTGGTGGTGGATAAAAATGGCATGCTTGATCTGGGAGATTATAAGGCCATTGGGGGGTTCGAAAAGGCCCTCGACATGCATGCCGATGAAGCCCTGATGAGTTTGAAC
>JAHENB010000067.1:29709-31792 GCA_024643345.1 Maribacter sp.
TTGAAAAATCGAGAAAAAAGAAAATGCGCTATATGTGGGCGGCCCTGGGGGCTTTGTTGGTGGTCATTACCGTTTCCTCAGTTATCGCAACGGTAAGATCCACTGAATTGGCCAAAAAAGTGAATGCCAACTTCCTCCGTTCGGAAATCTATCGTAATGAAAATAATGACCCAACCTATGCGTTAAGACTTGCCGACGAGGCCTGGATCAAAAATGACCCAACGGTTTTTCTAAAACTTGCTGAACTTGATGATTCTACGCTTGTTTCCATAAAGGAAGCGGAAGCCATCTATCATAAAAATTCGTTCTATAAAATTGTGTCAAAAGCACCTAGCGATACCTCGAATGTTCTTTCCGTCGCTTTTTCTAAAGATGGCACTACCTTACTAACTGGCTCCGCGGACGGTATGGCCCGTTTTCGAGATTTAAAGGGAAATATAATACAGGACTTTAAAGGACATACGGGTGCCGTGAATTCCGTCAGTTTTTCATCTGATAAAGATATCATACTTACCGGTTCAGAGGATGGTACCGCCCGCCTTTGGAGTTTAGACGGGAAAAATATAAGAGTCTTCAGAGTAGATACCATTATGAGCCCTATCCAAACGGCTGTCTTTTCAAAAGATGGCAAGAACGTATTAACAGGTTCAAAAGACCATACTGTCCGCATTTGGAATTTGAAAGGGGAATTAATAAAAGATTTTACCGGACATAGTGGAGCGATCAATTCCATAGCTTTTTCCATTACCGGAGACACCATTTTAACAGGTTCAGATGACTTCACTGCCAGGATGTGGAATTGGGAAGGCAAGCCCATAACAATGTCTAAGGGTATACGTCAATCCGGCCCAATTACTTCTGTCGCCTTTTCACCAAACGGCAAAATGATTCTTACGGGTTCGGAGGATTGGACCGCAAGCTTATGGAACCTTGAAGGAGAACCGTTGCAAGGGTTTATAGGGCATGAGGGCCCTATATCTTCTGCGATTTTTTCACCATATGGCAGCTATATTCTTACAGGTTCCGATGACAATACCGCACGTTTATGGCAATTGCAAGGCGAATTATTGCAGGTTATCAAAGGGCATACAGGCCCTATCTCGGCACTTGCCTTTTCTCCTGATGGCGGCAGCATACTTTCGGGTTCAAAGGACATGACCGCCCGCACATGGGAATTGAAGGTAGAATTGATGCAAGTATTTAGGGGCCATACTCGAGGCATAAAATCCGCAATTTTTTCACCGAACGGTGAAACCATTCTCACAGCGTCTGAAGATAAGACCGCGCGCTTATGGAACACCAAAGGTGAAGAGATACGCAAATTTGAAGGGCATCGGGGAACTATTTATTCCGTGGCGTTTTCACCCAAAGGCAATAGCATATTAACAGGCTCCCAAGACAGTACAGCGCGTTTGTGGGACATGAACAACGGGAATGTAATCGAATTTAAGGGGCATCAAGATCGAATTTATTCCGTGGCGTTTTCAAGAAAGGGTGATACCGTTCTCACTGGTTCAAAAGATAGGTCGGCCAGATTATGGGATTTGCAAGGGGTTGAATTACCGATGATATCCGGTATCCGTCACAATGGTGCCATTTACACCTTGGCTTTTTCACATGACGGCAAACGCATACTTACGGGGGCCGCCGACAGTATTGCACGTCTTTGGGATCTGAATGGAAATATGCTCCAAGAATTTAAAGGTCACACAGGTGCGATTTCAAGTGTCGCGTTTTCAAAAACCGGTGATACCATATTGACGGGATCCGATGATATGACTGCCCGATTGTGGGGATTGGATGGGCATATGATTCAAAAATTTACCGGCCATGCAGGTGCGATCAATTCGGTCGCCTTTTCACGGGACGGCCAAAATATTCTAACAGGCTCCTTTGACAGGACCGCCCGTCTATGGAGCATCGAAGGCACGCTATCACAGGAATTCAAGGGCCATACTTCTTTTATCAATTCCGTTGGCTTTGCCCCTGACGGACATACTGTACTGACAGGTTCCTATGATAACACGGCACGGCTATGGAAAGTGGTCATGCCTTTAAAGGATTTTCTTGAAACCGAATGGGG
>JAHENB010000030.1:0-4329 GCA_024643345.1 Maribacter sp.
TCGAACCAGGCCAGCACCGCCGCTATTTTGGCGACCAGGTTGCTGGGCTTGTCGGCAATGCCATGGGAGGCACCCGGGATACGGACCAGGGCAGACTCCACTTTTTGCAATTTCAGGGCCGCATAGAATTGCTCCGATTCGGCTATGGGGGTGCGGTAATCTTCCTCCCCGGTCAACAACATGGTCGGCGTGGTGACGTTGCCCACATAGGACAGGGGAGAACGTTTCAGGTAATTCTCCGGATCTTCCCAGGGTTTGTTAGGGAACCAATATTTATAAAAGAAGCCCGGATTGTCTGAATACAGCACGAAACTGTACCAGTTGATCACCGGTTTGGCCACCACGGCCGCCTTGAACCTATCGGTTTTGCCCACGATCCAGGCGGAGAGCACGCCCCCGCCACTGCCGCCGGTCACGAAGAGGTTATTGTCATCGACATAGCCTTTGTCGAGCAGGGCATCGACACCCGACATGAGGTCATCATAATCGTGGTTGGGATAATCGTGGTGGATCAGGTTGCCGAATTCTTGTCCGTAACTGGTACTTCCCCTGGGATTGGTGTAAAGAACTACGTAGCCCGCGGCAGCATAGAGCTGTATTTCTGCCGAAAAGACCGACCCATAGCTTTGGAAAGGCCCCCCATGGATCTCCAGGATCATGGGATATTTTTTGTTGGGATCGAAATTGGGCGGGGTCACGACCCAGCCCTGAATTTTGCGCTGGTCAAAGGAAGATTCCCACCAAAGTTCCTGCACATTGCCCAAATTCCTAAAGGAGAAGAGGTCTTGATTGAGATCGGTGATCCTTTTGTCATTGCCTTTGTAGAAGGCCCCCAAATCGGAAGGATGTTCCGTACCGCCCAGGGTATAGGCCAATTGGCCATTTTTGGACACCGTAAATGAGGCCTGGTTATAAGGCCTGCCCAAAGAGAGGCCCCCTAAATTTTCAGTAAGTGTACTGACCTTCCCCGACAGGGTACTAAAGCCAATTTTGGTATCCCCTTGCTCATCATATTGAAAAAAGAGGCCCTTGCCATCGGAGGCCCATTGGATGTTCTGTACATCGCGGTCAAAATCCTTGGTAAGCACTTTGGCATTGGAGCCATCGGCATCCATCAGATATAAATGGGTCACCTGGTAGCCCTGAAATGTATCATCGAAGCCGGTATAGGCGATTTTTGATCCATCGGGGGATAGGGCCGCACCATTGTCGGGACCAAAACGGCTGGTCAATGCTTTGACCTCCCCATTCTTAAGATCGAGTTGGTACACTTCAGAATTGGCAGGTTCAAATTCGGCATTTTCATGTAGGTTGGCACTAAAATAGAGCAGCTTTTGATCTTTGCTCCAAAAAGGAGCACCATGGTCGTTATCGGTAAAAGTACGCTGACGTGGGGTACCCCCATCCAAGGAGAGGGTAAACACCTGATCATTGCCGCTTTTCAGGTATCCCGCACCGTCGGCCCGGTAGGTCATTTTATCGATATAGGTCGGGGGCGCATTCCATTTGGCCCCTTCAGGTTTTTCCGGCAGTTTAATGATCGACTCATGTTTTTTGGGCATGAACATGGTAAAAGCCAGTTGCGAATCGTCTTGCGACCAGCTAACCCGCCCAGGCACATCGGGGGTATTCGTCAAAGCCTGCACCTCCCGGGTATCCAGCCACATCAGATAGAGCTTCATTTTATCGTCGGTGCCGTTCGATTTAAAAACGATCCTCTTGCCATCGTGCGACCAGCTCGGCGCATAATCGTTTTGGTTGCCGGTGGTCAAGGGCCTGTTATTGGAACCGTCAAAATTCACCATCCAAAGATTGGATAGGTTCTTGTCGGTCATCACATCCTTGAAATTGCGCACATAGATGATCTTGGTACCATCAGGGGATATTTGCGGATCTGAAACATATTCCATGTCGTAAATGTCGATCAGTTCCAGATTGGTTTTGGCCTGGCTTAGGGCAAAGACGGTATAAAAAAAGATCAGGCCAAGGGATAGTATTTTTTTCATGGATATTGGATGGTTTTAATGATTGGATAATGAAGCAACAAGATATGGATTTTGGAAGGTTCTTATCAATGGATTCATGATTTACTCAAAACCGTTGATTTCTTTGGCGGCCCTATTGCCCGATTCTATGGCACCCTGTATCCAGCCGTGGTAGGCCGAGGCATGTTCCCCTGCAAAATGGATCCGCCCTTCTGGTTTTACCAATTCGGGTAGGAGGGTGGTGATCTGATTTTTATCGGCCAGGGCATGTGCGCCCAAAGCCCAGGGATCTTCACTCCAGCATTTGGTATAACCACCTTCCAGGTGATCGAACAAACCCGGAAAAACGGTATTGACATGTTGGGCGGAGAAATCGAGTCGCTCTCGGTCGCCCATGGTCTTGAACAACTGGGAATCGGCATTTTTGATATAAGCGGCGATCAAGCCCCTTTTTTCCGAGGACTCATAATTGGGATCCCAAATTTCCGAAGGTTGATCGGTCGCGGCAAAGCCGTTCAGGCCTTCTTTTTTCCAATAGCGATCATCTACTTGCATCACCGTTCGCGAAAGGTCCCAATAGGTAAAAGCGTTGATCGCCTTTTGCTTTGGTGCGGAGAAGGACTTCACAAAATCCATTTTTCTTAAAACGGTAAGCGGAAAGGTACAGATGACCCGATCTGCGGTCAAAACCTTTTGCGCTTCGCCTTTTTCTACCGTAACCGTGACGCCATGGTCGTTTTGCGCAACGTTGACCACCTTGGTGCCATATCGGATATGGTCGCTCAGTTCTTCAGCCATTTTGGTCGGTAAAAGATCATTTCCGCCCACGATCTTATTTCGGGGCGCCCCAAAGGAAAGGCCCAGTTCACGGATCAATTCGAGTACCGACATGCTCATTTCCCCTTTTTCCTCCCAACCTATCATCAGCAAGTTGGCCAGGTCTTTACTAAAGCCTTTTTTGGCCAGGTAACCTTTGAAGGAAAGCCCGTCGTATTCTGCGATATCGGTTTGGGGCCAGTCCATTTGTCTGGGATCGCCCAAATTATCAAGCAATTCGGCGAGGGGTTTTGAACCAAGTTCTTCCAGTCCCATGGCCCATTCCTTTTCGGATAAATTTATGGGATACTGTCTCAAATCAGCTGCTTGGGTGTGGGTATAGCGAATTTTTTTACCGCCCATGACATGCAGATAATCATCCTGTAATGGATTGAAAGGATGGAGTTGAAGCCCATATTTATTGACATATTTCATCGTCCATTCATGGTCTTCCGGAATACGGGCAGCGCCCAAATCGGCATAAAGCCCACTGGCCAAAGATGCCCTCAGGGTCTGTACCCGGCCACCGGCGCGCATTTGGCCTTCCAGGAGGGTCACCTCATGGCCCAGGTTCAGCAGTTCCATGGCCGCGGACATCCCCGACATGCCCGCTCCAAGAATCAGGACTTTTTGTGTTTTCCCTTTTTTGAGGTTCCATTTGTCGTGGATGGATAAGGCCTGGAGCGGATGCACCATGGTTAAACCCGAGGCCAGGGCCCCCATCTGTAAAAATTGGCGTCGTGAATACTGTTTTTTCATTGGGCAGGTTTGGTATTGGTTTTTAAAATTTTGGTTTTATTTTACATCAGTCGGCAGTGTTCAAGTCCGCATCGATCAATTTGATGAGATTTTGTATTTCGTGCAACATGGTATTGTAGTCATCGATCATATAGGCATTGTTCCCTGCGGAGAGGGCCAAGCCATTGATAAAGATGACGTTGCTGAGCAAGGCTTCATAACTTTGCCTGACCTGATCTGCCCTTTGGGCCATAATTTTTTTATCGGGGAAGAACCAGCCCATAGTAGTCGTTACCTTATCTGGATCGTTGACGTCCAGAAAATTGACGGTTTTGGCCTGTTGGTCGTAGATATAGTAATCATATTCGCGGCGCATATGGTTGCTACCGGCCACCAACAGTTTGTTTTTGTTGCTAAGGTCGAGCAAAAGGCTTTTGATGGTATCGTTTTTTAACAACCTTAAATTCCCGCTGCTTCTCAATTCCTCAAAAGTATTGTCGTTGGGCACGAATTCTTCCCACAGGGTCACCAGTACCCGCAGGGAATCGATCCGGTATAGGTCCACGCCGTTTATCTTCTTGGCAGCTTGAAGCAATTCGGTGAAGGCTTTGCCCTTATCGATCCTAATTTGTTTCATCCGGTTTAGACCTATGAGATCGTTTTGCAAGTCTTCCTTTAGATTGGTGAGGTATTTGACCTCGATTCGGCGTTCCTTCCGATCCTCGTTCCAATTGTTGATCTGCAGGGCGATCAAGATACCGATGACCACCAGTACGATTTCACCTATGGC
>JAHENB010000030.1:4429-31518 GCA_024643345.1 Maribacter sp.
TCGTTCCAATTGTTGATCTGCAGGGCGATCAAGATACCGATGACCACCAGTACGATTTCACCTATGGCATATTTCAAATATTTGCCGGTATTTCCTGTAAGGAGCAAATTTTGTCGGATTTTACTGAAGAATTTGATCATTGGGCATAAGGTTGGGTGATTTCGATGATCTTCTCCATGAGTTCGCCACATTCCTTGAGGCGTTCAATGGTCTTATCTTGGAGATAAATGCCATTTTCCATAATGTTTTCGAACTCCAGGTTCTGAAACAGGAGATTATAATCTTTCTTTAATTTTGAAGGTCGGTACCAACTGGGCCGGCCTTGCCCGTCCATCTCCACAAAAGAAACATATTTTGTCAAAAAAGGGAGCGTGGTTTCATTGATCCAATTGTCCTGAGTTTCTTCCCGATCGTTCAAAAGCTCCAACAAGGCTTTCCATTGATAGGTCAAAGCGATGAGCTGCGGGTCTTTGATAAGGCTCAACCGCCCACTTTGAATAATGTTGTCGATAGATTGGCTCGAAGGAAAGAATTCTGCGGAAGGAAAGGAACTATATAATAAACTATCGATATTTTGGGTTTCCAAAATAGGTCCATCTTCCCCCATAAGATGCAGCAAGGCGATGGAAGAACCCATCGCTTCGGTATAGGTTTCGTACACATTGTCAAACTGTCTTTTGTTTTCCACGAACTCTTCATACAGATTGGAAAGGATATTTTTGGCTTCTTTTTTTTCCAATCGTTCCTGGTTCCAGGAATTGACCTGCAGGGCGAGTAAAATACCGATCATCACCAAAACGATTTCCCCAACGGCGTATTGCAGGTATTTGACGGTATTGCCCTTCTGAAGAAAATCTTTGCGCAATTTTTTGAAAAAATTGATCATGGTACTGAGGTTTTTGGTCATTTCGGCGACCATGGCGATTCTCGTTGCATGTTATTCCAAAACCTCATATACCGTGAGCGCTTGCGCTTTGTTCTTCATGCTGATGTCCCCTATCTTTTTACATTGGAAGGCTTCTTTTACCTTTTCGTAACAGTCTGCGGTAATCAAGATCTGATTTTCTTTGGCCGCATCCTGCAAACGGGCCGCGGTGTTCACCGTATCGCCGATCACCGTATAATCAAGGCGTTTTAAACTGGAGGAGCCGATATTCCCGGATACCATTTCCCCGCTTTTGATACCGATCGATACCTTGGGGCTGTAATTCATACTGTCCTTGGCTTCGGGGAGGTTGCCTATTTTTTGGCGTATTGCCAAAGCGGCATCGATGGCCCGATCTAAGTGATATTCTCCCTTGAATACGGCCATGACGGCGTCGCCGATAAACTTGTCGACATGGCCTTCCTGGGCGATGATTTCCTTTACCATAACATCGAAATAATCGTTGAGCATACGCACCACTACATCGGGCGGGGTACTTTCACTGATGGCCGTAAAGCCACAAACATCGATGAACATTACCGTGGCTTCGATATTCTCATTGGCCATGATGGTAGATTCATACTCCTGACTGCCCATAAAATTGAGCACGTTCTCGTCGACATACATCCTTAGGATATTATTTTCCTTGATCGCTTTAAGGGTGTCCTTGATTTGACGGGTATGTTTTAAGGTCTTTTCCATGGTAATGGTGAGGTCTTCAAAATCGATGGGCTTGGTAATGAAATCATAAGCGCCCCGGTTCATTGCCGTACGGATGTTGACCATGTCGCCATAGGCCGAGACGATGACCGATTTCAACAAGGGATTCAATTCGGCAAGTTTGGTGAGCAGGGTAAGGCCGTCCATCTCGGGCATGTTGATATCGCTCAAGACGATATCCATATTGGGCTCTATAAGGAGTTTCTCCAGGGCATCCTTCCCGTTGATCGCAAAAATGAATTCGTATTCGTTCTGTCGGATCTGTTTTCGGAACTTTTGTTTGATGAGGACCTCTAGATCGGTCTCATCATCCACTACCAGAATTTTGGCCATTACAATATTGCTTTTAATTTTTCCTTTAAGATACTAAATTCAACCGGCTTGGTCAAGAAATCGTCGGCGCCCAATTTGATTGCGGTATCATAGTTTTCCCTATCCCCGTATGCCGTGATCATCATCACCACCGGTGGGGGTTTCACAAAGTTTTTCTTGATCTTTTCCAACAATTCCAAGCCGCTCATCCCGGGCATATTGATATCGGAAAGGATCAGTACGGCCTCATGGCTATGATCTTCCAAATAGGTCAAGGCCTCTTCCCCGGAAAAAGCGAACACAAAATTGAGTTCATTGTTTTTGATTTCTTTTCTGAAACGTTGTTGGAAAAGCAATTGTACGTCCCTTTCGTCGTCTACTACTAAAATTTTCATTTCGTTTAAGTTTGTAATTTAGTTATGATTTATTGGTTTGGACCATGGGCAATATGATGGTGAATTCGGTGCCTTCTCCTACCTTCGTCTCTACCTTGAGTTGGCCACCGTGAGACTTCACGATATCATAGCTTAGGCTAAGTCCCAGACCGGTACCTTCACCACTGGGTTTGGTGGTGAAGAAAGGCTGGAATATCTTCTCTTTTATGGCTTGGGGGATTCCGTTCCCATTGTCCTTTACGGAAATGCTAATGGTGTCTTTGTTTTTTTTGGTCCGCACCGAGACGGTGGGTTCATAGGGTTCTTTTTGTTGCTCCTTTTTCTGCTTCACCACATAGAAGGCATTGGTAATCAAGTTCAGGATGACCCTTCCCATATCCTGGGCAACGATATTGATTTTTTTGATGGAACTGTCAAAATCGGTTTCCAATTTGGCATTGAAACTTTTGTCCTTGGCCCTTAGCCCATGGTAGGCCAAACGCAGGTATTCATCGGCGAGGGCATTGATGTCTGTGGCTTCTTTTTCACTGTTGCTGTTGCGGCTGTGCTGCAGCATCCCTTTCACAATGGCATCGGCCCTTCTGCCATGGTGGTTGATCTTTTTCTGATTCTCCCTAATGTCGTTTGAGAGGGTGATGGCCTCTTTGGTGTTTCCAGCTTTTAGTTCCTCTTGCATCTCATCGATCAATTCGGTATTCACCTCAGAGAAGTTGTTGACAAAGTTCAAGGGATTCTGTATCTCGTGGGCGATGCCCGCGGTAAGTTCTCCAAGACTTGCCATTTTCTCCGATTGGATCAACTGGGCCTGGGTACTTTTTAGACTCGTGATCGTTTTTCGCAATTCTTTGGTCCTTAGGGCCACTTTCTCCTCGAGCAGGCGATTTTTTCTTTTCAGCTGCCTTGAACGATATTGTACAATGCCCCAAATGCTTCCAATGGCCACGATGGCATAAAGCAGGTAGGCCCACCAGGTCTGCCACCAGGGCGGCAGGATATTAAAGGTATATTGGGCAGGACTTCCCCAATTGCCTGTAATTTCCCTGGTTTCGACCTTAAAGGTATACTGCCCGGGCGGGAGGTTAAAATAGTTTTTTGATTCCGATTTATTGCCAGGGTAGTTCCAATAGCTTTCATGGCCCTCCAGCTTATATCGAAAGGCTATCTTGTCGCGGTTCAAAATACTGAGATTGGCATATTGGAACCTCAGGTAGTTTTGGTCATAGGGAAATTTTAATCCCAGTGGCAGGGTAAAGGGGAAGGGAAGGCTGTCCCATTGAATTTTATGTTCAAATACGTAGCTTGTATCCGGCGGCAGGGCACCTTTCAGAAAGTAGTTTTTTCCATCGGTGTCCCATAGGGTATCCTTTTCCTTCAATAACGTTTCGTAGTTGGCAAAGCTTTCAAAAGATCGATCCTGGTCAAGGATGCTGATCCCTGTAACCCTTATTTCCTGTAGGGTGGTGTCGACCCCAGTTTCAGGAGCCAGGATATTGATTTGGGTCGCAGGGCCGGCAGGGAGCCAAAGCGTCCCGTTTTTCAAGAGTTTGCTCGCATTGGCAGAATAGTCGTTTGCATCGAAACCCTGGGCAGAACCAAAATTGTAGAAGAACCAGGGGTCCTCTTTATTGGCCGGTACCTGTACCCGGATCAGGCCATTCTCGCTCCCCATATAAACGATACCATTCCGCTGCGTAAGTTCATAAATCACCGTTGGATCAAGGCCTTCCTCCTTCCCAAAATTGGTGATGGTCCGGGCTGCCAAATCGATTACGGAAAGGCCACCCGTCGTCGCTGCCCAAAGCTCCGTTTTATTTCGTAACATGATGGTTGCGATGTCTTTGTTGACCAGCCCTTCGCTTATCCCGATTTGTTGAATGGTATTCTTACTTGGATTGATGAACACCAAGCCCTGACCTGTGATCGACCAATAATTGCCGTTACCGTCTTCAACCAACTTATTGGACTGAGTGCCCGGCAGTACCGATCCCGCTACCTTCAGTTTTTTCACCGCCCCCTTTTCCTTATCATAGACCAGGATGCCTTCTGTGTTGGTGGCCAGCCAGAAATTCTTTTTTTCGTCTATCAAAAAGTCCCTTACGGTGCCCCTGAAGGATGGATTTAAGCCATAATAGGTGATACGGTCCCGGTCACGGTCAAAGATGGAAAATCCTTTTTCGTCGGAAATGAAGATTCTGTCCTGCTCGAATTCATTGATCTTATAGATGGTGTTGGGCCTGCCGTGCTTCAACATTTGGGGACTAATGGTTTTGATGCTACCTTTTTCCGGATCGTATAGATCGATGCCATTGGTGCCTAACCAGATATCGCCCCGGTGCGTCTCTTCAATGGACCATACCGCATCGGAAGTCAGTCCATTGGTAATGTCCAAAGATTCCTGAAGGGGGCCATTGGGATCGATGAGTTCCACGCCCCTGTTTTGCGTTCCGAGCCAGAATACCCCCTTGCCGTCTTTGGCAATGTCGCCCATTCGACCATTACCGGCAACGCTACCCATTGTCGCCAGGGTTTTAAATTGTTTTTTGTCCGGGCTAAGGATATAGGCGCTGTCCTGATGAAATATCCATAAGCGGCCACGTTCGTCTTCCTCAATCAGCCGGCCAAAGCTAGTGTAACCGTTATCCTTATCGAGGGTTTGAACGGTATTTGTTTTCAAGTTAAAACCCAGGATTTTTGGTTCCTGTTGTAAGGCGGTGGCCCATATGGTCCCTTTACGGTCCTTAAAAATCTTTGGAACGGAACCTATGGTAAAATCATCCGTGTCCACGATATTCTTAAAACTTTTTTGGTCCGGTGCGATCACGGTCAAGTGGGAAGGATTTCCAATATGGCTGACCCACATATTCTGTTCGGCATCTTCCAAAATTCGTATGGGGCCATTAAATCCTTCATTGGCCACTTTTTTCAATACGGTCATCTCACCGTTCATCGTATAAAGGCCATCTCGCCAACTGGTCATCCAAAGGGTATTGCCGGGATCACAATAAATTTCCACAACTAAATTGCCCTGGCCAAAGGAGGTCTCTATTTTTTTTTCAAAATCCAAGACCACGACACCATTACCTGTCCCCAGTAACAATCTGCCCTGCCGATCCTTTGATAAACCGAAGATCTGTTTAAAATCGTAGGTGTAAATGTTTTCTCCGTTGTACAAGCATAGGCCCCCATCGTAGGTGGCAATCCAATAGGTGCCATCACCGTTATTCAAGATTTTTTTAATTTCATTTGAAGGGAGGCCCTCCGCCTGGGAAAATTGTAATATTCCATTATCGACGCCTTGCACCAACCTGGGAACTTCCATCTTGGTGACCTTGGGCCGCCTTAGCACGGCCGTTTTAAGGCCCGCCTGTGCTATAGGGATCGTATCGAACTTCAAGGTATTCTCCGGTAATGCTTCAAAGTTCAGGGCATACTCCTTCATGGGTGCCTTCATCGGTTTGAAATCGTTCCGGATAAATGGCCTGGTGGGGAGTTTTTCAACGTTCAGCGTATAGGTCTGCGGCGATGGAGTACTATCGGCGGGGACTTCCTCCCATTCAATATCCTGGGCTTCCGTGAATTGCAAGGGCTTGGTAACGGGCGCCTTGAATGCCAATCGGTCAGCTGCACTTTCTTGATCCTGGCCTTGCTGGCAGGAAGTCATGCAACATCCAATGAAGAGTAGGAGGAACGTCCCCAACGGAAAAATATTTTTTCTAGATGTATGTCTGGTCATTCACTTCCTATTTTAATGGTAATTCTATTACAAATTCGGTTCCTGAGTTCACTGTAGAAGTACATTTTAGTATTCCCCCATGCGCCTTTACGATATCATAACTCATGCTCAGGCCCAGCCCTGTGCCCTGCCCGGTGGGCTTGGTGGTAAAGAAAGGCTGAAAGATTTTTTCGTAGACCGAATCAGGGATGCCATTGCCATTGTCCGTCACCCTGATTTCTACTTCGCCTCCTATTTTTTCAGTGCTTATGGATACGATGGGTTCGTAACCCTCTTTCTGTAATTGCTTCTTTTCGTTGACGGCATAGAAGGCATTGGTAAGCAGGTTCAGGACCACACGGCCAATATCCTGGGGGATGATCTTTACCGTTTTGATGCTGGCATCAAAATGGGTCTTGAGCGTGGCGTTAAAGGTTTTGTCCTTCGCCCGGAGGCCATGATAGCTCAAGCGCAGGTATTCATCACAGAGTGCATTGAGATCGGTGGGTTCTTTTTGTCCGCTGCTACTGCGGCTGTGCTGCAGCATGCCCTTTACGATGGCATCGGCCCTTTTACCGTGATACGTGATCTTTTCAAGGTTTTGTTTCAGATCATGGGCGATCGCCCTGGCTTCCTTCACGTCCCCTTTATCGAGTTCCTCGTTCATTTCTCCGATCAGTTCGCTGCTCACTTCTGAGAAGTTGTTCACAAAGTTTAGGGGGTTTTGGATCTCGTGGGCAATGCCTGCAGTGAGTTCCCCAAGGCTGGCCATTTTTTCGGATTGGATCAGTTGTGATTGCGTCGCTTTTAAAGCGGTATACGCCTTTTCGATTTCCTTGGCCTGTTCCAGTTCTTTTTGTTGCGCTTTTTCCCTTTCCTTTCTTATGGTACGTTTCTGTTGGGTTTTATGTATCCCAAAACCTAAAAACCCAAGCACTGCCAAATATCCGGCATAGGCCCACCAGGTTTGCCACCAGGGGGGTGAAATGGTAATCGACAATCGTTTTCCTTCCTGGTTCCAGATTCCATAGGCATTCGATGCCATGATGGCAAACTCGTATTTACCGGGATCGAGATTGGTATAGGAAGCGAAGTTTCTGTTGTCATAGATCCAATCTTCATCATACCCGACCAATTTATGCGCATATTGGTTCTTTTGCGGATTGGCAAAGTGTAAGGCGGCAAATTCAAAACTCAAATTGTTTTGTTCGCTCGAGAGATCGATGCTTTCCGAATTGAGCAGACTAGCGGTCAATGGATTATCTTCCCCCATATCCAGGACCGATTTGTTGGAAATCAACAGATTGGAAATGACCAGCGATGGGGGCGTGCTATTGGCATTAACGCTCCTGAAGGTGGTAAGGCCGTGATCTCCACCAAAATAATACTGTCCATCCGAAGCACGGGCAGCGGCAAGGGAGAGAAAAACATCCCCGCCCAGACCATCTGCAGCGTTATAATTGATGAAGGTCACTTTGTTCAAAGCCTTATTGGTGACCATTTGGGAAATCCCATTTTGGGTGGCGATCCACATTTCACCATTGTCCCCTTCAAGAATGGCTTCTGTGAGGTTGGTAGGGAGCCCGTCCACTTCAGCGTATCGGGTAAATTTTCCGGTCTCTGGATTGAACTTGTTGATTCCTTCGTTTGTGGCCAACCAAATCATCCCGTTAGCATCTTCAAGGATGTCGAGAATGTTGTCACTGCTCGGGGAATTTTCGTTTTCGCTATCGTACCTATAATAATCAATTCTTTTGGTCAGTGGATCGATTTTATTCAGGCCCAACCCACCTGCGCTGACCCAAACATTTTTTTTCCCTATTTCAATGTCTGAAATATTATTACCGCTTATGACCAGCCCCTGTTGGTTCTCTTCGTTCATTTTTTGAAAAGAAATGGATTGATCTTCATCCTGGGGTTTGACCATCACAATGCCGTACAAGGAAGTTTGGTCGGGTGCGGCGGAGTTCCATTTGTCATAGGAATGGCTGTCGTCGGTCTTAAACCGGAGCGTATAAGCGCCCGGTTGCAGGGCTATCGAAGCAATCACTATTCTATTTTTTTCTGCCCCGCCGGCAAATAGCGATTGTTCGAAATCCCCGAATTGCCAGATGGTATCCTTGGCCGTGTTTTCAAGCCAACCGAAATCGGCCATACTGTTTGCATCACCTTCCCCGACAGACATGAGCCAATAGTTCCCGGCAGTATTAATTTCCACGGGTAGCGATCGGTCCTCAAAATCCTGTACTTGATCGATGAGGCCCATCATTTGATCAGAGCGTGAAAGTTGTTCAATTTGTTCGATTAATTTTTCAGGATATCTTTTGGTGCTTTTGCTCACCACCCTTTGAAAATTCCCGGTCTTGGGATCAAAAATGTTGAGTCCATTATTGGTGCCTACCCAAAGTGTTCCTTGCTTATCCGATCTAATGACACGCACCTGGTCATTAGAAATCGAGCTGGAATTTTCAGGTTCATATTTATAACGTTTGACCTCTTTACGTGCTTTGTCCAATTTGATCAGCCCATCGCCCCAGGTTCCCAACCAAAGCGTACCATCGGGATCTTCGGCAATGCTTCTTACAGATCCCCCGAAGCGATCATCCACTACTTTGTAAGTAATTTTTTCAAAGTTCCTTTTTTTAGGGTCTAAGATGTTAAGTCCGCCCCCTCGGGTCCCAACATAAACGATTCCGGGATCTGCCTTCGATGCCAAGATCCCAAACACTCCATTTTGGCTAATGCTCTCGGGGTTCGTGTCATCGTGTGAAAAATATGAAAAGGGTTTGTTCACCGGATCGTATTTCAGCAGTCCCGATTCCAGACTGCCAAACCAAAAAATGCCACTGCTATCGATCATGAAATCGGTGATGGTGAAATCCCATCCGTGGCCTCGCATTTTTAACTTGCCCGCCAGGGTAATTTCTTGGAATCGATCGGAGTTGCCGTCGAATTTTAAGATGCCGCGAAAGTTGTTGGATATCCATATATTACCCAGAGGATCTTCCAAGATTCTGTTCCAATGGTTCAAGATGTTAATTCTGTCATCACCAAATTCAGTGATGGTTTTTAAAGTATTCTTTTCAGGGTTGTATTTATAGACCCCGTTACGGGTCGTGACCCAAAGGATATCATTGCTATCGGATAACAGGGCGGTAATGTGATTTTCAGTTTCGGCAAAGTCTAAGCCAATTTGGTCATCAGCGGCAATAGGCACAAAAGCGGTCTCGTTTTTTGGAAGGTACATCAAACCATATACCGAAGATCCAAACCAAATGCCACCCGTCGCATCTTCCGTTATCGCAATGACCATGCCATTTCGCACAGGTTGATCCACGTCGGGAATTTCGTATTGGGCATAGTTCCATTGGTCAGTTTCCGCATCAAAGCGTACCAGTTGTAAATTCAGGGTGGTTGCCCATAACCTTTGCTGTGAGTCCATGAAAACATTAAAGACCCGGCCCCCGTCTTGGGCCATATTGAATATTTTGGAGAAATCGTAATGGTTGAATTGGTTCGTTTTCCGATCGTATTTAGATACCCCTAAATCGTTGGCCAGCCAAATATTATGATCGGCATCTTCCTCCAACCCCCAAATATTGTTGTTGTTGAGGCTAGTCGATTTGCCTGGGATGCTTTTAAAGGTTTCAAATCTGTATCCATCCCATTTCTGGAGCCCGTTCGAGGTTCCGACCCATAGGAGGCCATAACTGTCCTGTATCACATCCCGAACTATTGGGGAAGACAGGCCATCGGAAATGGAGATATAGGAAGGGTCGATTTGTTGGGAAGAAACTTGCGCAAAACCAAGCGCGGTGAAAAAACTCAAAAAAAGAATCAAAAGTATTTTTTTTGCTCGCATGTACTTCAATTTGGTTGGGTCTTTGTAAAGATAGGGTTTAAAGCAAAATATGAAAGCCTAACTTAGGGGTAATTCTATAATAAAATTCGAACCTTTTCCCACTTCCGAACCCACTTTTAAAGTGCCCCCATGCCCCTTGGTCACGATGTCGTAGCTCATGCTCAGCCCCAATCCCGTACCCTGCCCGGTGGGCTTTGTGGTGAAAAAAGGCTGGAAAATCTTTTCCTTCACCGATTCGGGCATGCCGTTGCCATTGTCTTCTATCCGGATCTCTACTTTATTTCCTATTTTTTTGGTGCTAATGGACACCGTGGGTTCAAATTGTTCAGGTTTTTGCTTTTTCTTCTCGTTGACGGCATAAAAGGCATTGGTGAGCAAGTTCAGGACCACCCGCCCAATATCCTGGGGCACGATGTCGACTTTCTCTAGTGTAGCGTCGAAATCGTGATTCAGGGTGGCGTTGAAGGTCTTGTCCTTGGCGCGGAGCCCGTGGTAGCTGAGGCGCAGGTATTCGTCACAGAGCGCGTTGAGGTCGGTGGGTTCCTTTTGTCCGCTACCGGCCCTGCTGTGCTGCAGCATCCCCTTTACGATGGCATCGGCCCGTTTGCCGTGGTGGGAGATCTTTTTTTCGTTCTCCTTGATGTCCTTCGCCAAAGCCTTTACCTCGGCTATATTTCCCTTGTCCAACTCCAAATTCAATTCCTCGATCAGTTCGGCATTGAGCTCGGAAAAGTTGTTCACGAAGTTTAGGGGGTTCTGGATCTCATGGGCGATGCCTGCCGTGAGTTCCCCGAGGGATGCCATTTTTTCGGACTGAACGAGCTGCGCCTGCGTGGCCTTGAGTTCCTTAAATGCTTCTTCAACCTTGTTTTTAGCCTCTTCCAACTGCATAAAATCGGCGTAGCGTGCATAAGCTACGGAAAAAGATTCGGCCAATGCTTTGGTGATGTCGATATGTTCGCCTTCCATGGGTTCACTGCTGCCCACATAGAGCATCCCCTGGGCGAACGGGGCGAACTGAAGACTTAACGAATCAAGGGGCAGGTCACTTGCCTGATATCGCCTTACCTCTTGGATTTGCCCTTGGGCCAACATTGATTCTACCCACTCCTGGAATTGGGCGCGATCCCAATGCTCCCTGTATACTTTTTGCTCACGCCATTTTTCGACCAGTTTGCGGATTATTTCCGTTTCCTCAAAAGGAAGTTTGAGTACGGCAAGCGATTCTCCTTGAGGGGTAGATAAATACGCCTTGACGAGCCGCTCGGTTTCACTGACTATAAAGACGCCACATCTTATAAATGGAACGCCCAGGTTTACCAGTTCTTTCCAAATTAAAGGGGTGATGTGATTAAGATCATCGGCCGTTCGCATCGAGGCGATTTCCGCCCTCACCCTGTTCAATGCCACCTGTTGGTATGCTTCGCGAGCCCTGGCTTCGGCAATTTGTAAATCTAGGAACCGCAAATAGATCATTCCGAAAACCTGGGCAAACTGGATCATAATGCCGCACTCCTCTTCCGTAAGGGGCTTATCGGTGATCACATAGAGCGTGCCATGCTGAAAAAAGAACGAATAGAAGTATTCTTCCGGGTTGTATACCTGATCCTGACCCTGTGACAGATAGGTAGACATGGTTTGATAATACTGTTTCACTTCATCCCCTTTCAGTACCGTAAGCACGTAGGGTTTTTTCTGTTCCCGGGCGGGTATTATATTTTCAAATACAGGGTGTACGTGCAGACTATAGTAGTCGAGTATCCTCATGACCCCATCGCTATTGGAAACGGTGGTGATCCAGAGTTCTATGGCATCATTGTCATCATCAAAGATTCCGACCCCGGTTCGGATCGCGTCAATATGCAATGCTTTTAACTGTTGGAACAGTATTGCCGAAGTTTCTGACAGCTCATCACTTTTTCGCATGGAAACGGTGCGCGCACTGACTTTTTCAAGAGCGGTCTCAATGGCGAGTACCCGGCTTTGCTGTTTCAGTTGGGCAGTCCGCTCCTTTAATTTTCTTTCAAGGGATGCAATGGTTTCCTTAAGCAGATCGGCCTCGTTCTTATCCATATCTTTTCAAAGTACCCCCGTAGGGTTCACTTATTCTGCGGTGAGTGGTTCTATAATATTCGAAATCTTGGTAATTCGATTCGCCGGAAAACCTGCCAGTAGGGCATGTTCCCGAATCAATTCCTCACTGGGCGCCATATAGATACAGTAAATTTTGTCCCCTGCGACATAACTATGGATCCAGTGAATGTCGGTGCCCATCTTACAAAGTACTGCATTGGATTTTTGGGAAATTTCTTTTAGAGTCGCCCCGGAAAACCCGCCCGCATTGGGAATGTTTCGTTCAATTATAAATTTTGGCATATCGGTCGGTTGTTAACTGTATTATTTAAAAGGGTACTAATTTATTGAAACGTGAACTGCGTTCGCATTGATCAGTGTCTGGTATACTACGCAATACCGTTCGGTTAATTTGATCAGTGTTTCGATCCTTTCCCTTGGTTCATCGGTATCGATCTGAAAATGAAGACGGATTTCCTTAAAGCCAACGGCAACGTTTCTGTCAACGGACAACGTGCCCCTGAAATCGAGATCCCCTTCGACCTGAACATGGGCATCCCGCAAATTAAAACCGATCGATGTCGCCACCGCTTTCAGTGTCACCCCGGCACAGGCGGCCAATGCTTCCAATAGCATATCCCCCGAACAGACCGTTAGGCCATCGCCTCCGGTGGCGGGGTGCAGGCCCGCCTCTGCCATCATCTTTCCCGTTTCAATTTTACAGGTGATGCCCGCTCCGATGCGGGAGGTCGCCTTTAAGATGATCATGGCGGCATCTGGACTTGTCCTATATTTTTCTTTTAAGGGTTCTTGCCTGTTTCTTAGTTCTAAAGCATCCATGACCATGTGAAGTATTAAGCCGGTATCCAAGTTAAGCAATAAATCCTTCAGTAGATCTCATAATCCCATTTAAACATCGGGCACTTCAACTATAAATGTACTTCCCTCACCATTTTTCGTCTCAAGCTTTAATGTCCCCCCATGCCCCTTGGTCACGATGTCGTAACTCATGCTGAGGCCCAGCCCGGTACCCTGCCCGGTGGGCTTGGTGGTAAAGAAGGGCTGGAATATCTTGTCCTTTACCGATTCGGGCATGCCGTTGCCATTGTCTTCTACCCGGATCTCTACTTTATTCCCTATTTTTTTGGTACGGATCGAAACGCTGGGCTCATAATCCTCCGGTCGCTGCTTTTTCTTTTCGTTGACTGCATAAAAGGCATTGGTGAGCAGGTTCAGGACCACCCGCCCGATATCCTGGGGCACGATGTTTATTTTTCCGATCGAGGTATCGAAATCGGTATTGAGGACAGCGTTGAACGCATTGTCCTTGGCGCGGAGCCCGTGGTAGCTTAGGCGTAGGTATTCATCGCAGAGCACATTGAGGTCTGTGGGTTCCTTTTGTCCGCTACTGGCCCTGCTGTGCTGCAGCATCCCCTTTACGATGGCATCGGCCCGTTTGCCATGGTGGTTGATCTTTTCGAGGTTCTGTTTGAGGTCGGCAGCGATTTCCCGGGCTTCCTCAAGGTCCCCTTTCTCCATTTCCTCGTTCATCTCGTCGATGAGTTCATTGCTCACCTCCGAGAAGTTGTTGACGAAGTTCAGGGGGTTCTGGATCTCATGGGCGATACCTGCAGTGAGTTCCCCAAGGCTGGCCATTTTTTCCGATTGGATGAGCTGGGCCTGGGTGGCTTTTAGATCTGCCAAGGATTTGCTCAAAGCGGCGTTGGTTTCCTCGATCGCCTTTCTTTTTTGCTCCAATTCCGCTATGGTTTCCTCAAGCAAGATGGCAGTAGTTCTTTTTACCTTTTCGGTTCTTTCCAATTTGAACTCTGTAATTTCAAGATCGCTGTTCGCTTTCTTGACAAGGGCGACCAGGTGGTTCTTTTCTTCCTCCGTTATGTTTTCGTTATGCCGGATAAAATCCAGGACGCTTTGAAGTTGCTGATTCATTTATGTCTCTTTTGGAATCAAAGTATCACTGCTGTTATCATGAAACACATGTTCGCCCAGCTAGATATTTTTATCGATTTAGCCAACATTATAAGGTGGTCGCTTTCCTGTTATCGCATTACATCACTGATCTGTACCACGGGCTCAATGGTGCTGAGATTCTGCAAATCTGCCATGAAAGTCGGTGCGGCTTCGCCAAATGCCCGGCCAAATGCTTCCATGGAATCAAAATAAAGATTGGCCCTCGCAACACAGATTGCCGGTAATCTAGGGGCGCTCCCAGCAAGGCCGCGGTCATAGCTTGCCCCTTTTAAGGCATCGCCCAGGGTATCCGATACCAGTTTCGCATGGGTATTGCAATAATAATCCATATCAAATTTTTCACCTTCGGTATCGGGGTAGCATACGCTTACTTTGATCATTCCTTTTTTTATCATTAATAGATTTTGGTCAGTAGGGTCGATGTATTATTTTTCCTTCAAAGCTATGCTACAAGTAGTTAAGTTATGCATTTCCAGGTTACCACCGGTGGCCCTTCCCAATTCTGCATTGGAGAACATGCCGGCCATGGGCACGTTCCAAACATTTTTTATGCCTTCGAGTTCCTGGGGCATCAACGGGCCCAATGAAAGTATTCTACCGGCACAACTGAAAACGACCAGGGCATCGGCTTCGGGCATTTCGGTTTCTTTGAGCTTTTCAACACCTTTTACCACTTTTTCCATCACATCAAAGTCGGGGGGTAACGAGAACCGCACTTTCGAACCTTGGGGCACGGTTCCGCTGGTGTAAAATGAATGATCGGTCCAATCTACGACCAAGGCGGGGCGCATTACCGAATCCCCTTTTTTCCTTTGTAACTGCAGCGGAAAATTAGCGGCCAATTCAATCAATAGATCGCTGTTTTCCGGGGTCACGTTTTCCAAACCGCCATATTTGGTCGTAATATCGAGAACCGGCGTATCATCGATGGTATAGACATGGTTCCCATCACTTTTTGTTACTGTCTTTTCGGTACCAACGGCTTTCCAACCACAAGTGGCAATGCCCTTTACCGCTACCTTTGATTCATCGATCGCAATACAGACCATCCCATAGTCGCTTTCTTTCCCATTTGTAAAAACCAAGGTTTGGGTAAAGGAATAATCGTCACCTGCAGCGCCGCCAAAAGCATTGACTTCAGGCCCCACCACATCCTCAAGACCGTGTAATATTTCTTCCCCATCGGTTTCGGCCCCACTGATGCCAATGAGAAAGGCGGGCTTGCTGAATTGATGTTTTGCCTTTTGGGCAATATCTTTGGCCACTTCCCGATAGTTCTTTTTAGGATATGTCTCAAAATACACCTGGAAATAGGCCTTGTCCATATCGAGCAAAAGCATGGCCGCCGATCCCTTTTCGGTTTCTTCATCGATAAACTCCCCGTTGGTGGTACAGCCAAAAACGGTGACCCCCTCCGCATCCAATAATTGGCAAATGGCCGTTCTATCCTGGCTTTTTGAAATAAAAGCGATGGCCAGCGTAGGCTTAAAGCCATCTGCCATACTATCTTGCAAAGCAGCTTTAATCGCTGCAGTCGACTTTCCTTTAATTGATTTTGCTCTCATGTATTTTTATTTTTCTTTTAATGCCACCCAACTATTGGTTGTGGAGTGAAATTCGTGTTTGCCATCGACCGCCCTGCCATATTCCCCATAGCAATAAAACCCGGCCATAGGCACATTCCAAACCTGTTGCAACGCTTCATTTTCCTGTTGGGCCATGGGCCCCAAGGCGGCCAACCTACCGACACATGAAAAAATCAGCAGGGCATCTGCGTCCGTATCGCCCTTTAATTCCCTTGCTTTTGCTTCCAAAGTATCCTTGATATCAAAATCGGGGGGCATTGAAAACCGGAACCTGGATCCCTGCGGTACGTTCGATTCACAGATCAAGGCCCCTTTTTCCCAATCGAACCCCATGGGATTGCACATCAAGGGCTCCCTATTGTCCCTTTCTATCTGAAAAGGGTAGTGCCTGCCCAAAGATTCAAAAAAATTCAACTGATCATTGGCCTGGGAAATGTCGCTTCCCAGAAAACGGAGGTACATTTCCAATGCCGGTTTGCCATCAATGGTATAAATCAGGTTAGCCTCACTTTTGGTAACCGTTCTGAAAACCCCAATGGGTTTCCAGCCCGATATCGCCAAGCCCTGCAGGCTTATCTTGTCCGCATCCAGAAGCAATGCGGCCATACCGTATTTGGTAGACCGGCCATTGGTAAATACATAGGTGCCCGTAAAGGATAGGTCGTCGCCGGCCATACCACCGAAGATATTCGACCCGGGGCCCACTACCTTCTCCAGGGACCGTATCAATGTCTCGCCCTCCAATATTCCGCCATCCTCCATTAAGGAGGTGGTACACAGAATAAATGCCGGGTTGCTGAATTTTTGTAGGGCATCCCGGGCCATTTGGGTCGCCGCGTCCTGTAGCACCCTATCGCCGATATCTTCAAAAAGAATGGTATAATGCTTTGGGCTTAGATCCAATAGCAAAATGGCAATCGATTCCTCGTCCTGATGGCCGTCGATAAACTCCCCGCTGGAAGTCGCTCCCAAAACATCAATGCCTTTTGATTGTAACACATCGACAATTCCTTGCCGGTCCTGTTTGATCGAGAGAAATACGATGGCCAAATTCGGTTTAAAGCCATCGGTCATACTTGAGGCCAGTGCGGCTTCGATCGCTTCAGTTGATTTTCCTTTGATCGATTTTGCTTTCATCGTTAATGTATTATTCCCTTAACTTAATGGTCAAGTTTCAACTCTTCCCTTTTTTCAATGCCATTTTTTTCAAGATAGTCCATACCTTCTATACTGGCAAACTGATCGTAAACTCGGTGCCTTCATATTCTTTAGTGGTCATGTTGATTTTTCCGCCATGGGCTTTTACAATATCATAGCTCATGCTCAGTCCCAGCCCTGTGCCCTGCCCGGTGGGCTTGGTGGTAAAGAAGGGCTGGAATATCTTGTCCTTGACCGATTCGGGCATGCCGTTGCCATTGTCGCTTACCCGGATCTCCACTTTGTCCCCTATTTTTTTGGTGCTGATCGAAACGGTGGGTTCATATCCTTCCGGTCGCTGCTTTTTCTTTTCGTTGACGGCATAAAAGGCATTGGTGAGCAGGTTCAAGATTAGCCTGCCCATGTCTTGGGGCACTTCGTTGATCTTCCCACAATCATCACCTTTGAATCCTTCAATTTTAGCGAATATAAGTTGTTGCATCTGGGCAGTACCAATGTTGGAAAGACATAATGTGAACATTGGAAGACAGTAAAACATGTACTTCATTAAGGTAGATATATTGTGGGTTTTATTCAATTCAAATTTGTTCATAAAACTTCGAAAGTCCAAGTCAAATAGACCATTGGATTTTTCCGTGAACCTTTCAATACCCAGGGTTCTGTTTCAATCTGGGATTACCGTCAGGACCGGCACTTAAATCAATTTCTATTTGTGGAATTGGGAAATATTCATGCTTCCCTTTTACAAAAGTCGCGCCTGCGAGATGTGTTCTAAAAGTGCTTTCTGTTTGCAGATAATCGTTTATTTCCTGATCAGCGATGCCCCATCGTACAAGATCAAAAAAACGATGCCCTTCCATGGCCAGTTCCAAGGCGCGTTCATAACGAACCGCCTTTCTGGCATATTCCCGATCGGTCCAGGCTTCGGTATACAGGCCGGTCATATAATTGGCTGCCGGGCTACCATCACTGCGTTTTACCCAACCTGTGTCATCAGCAGCCCTTTGCCTTACCCTGTTCACATATTCCCTGGCCTGGTCAAGACTGCCGATTTCTATCTCGACTTCCGCGGCCCAAAGCAATATGTCGGAGAACCGAATCAGGTTCACATTGTTGGCGGTGAAACCGGATGTCCAGCTACTGGACTCCGTTAAAATACCTTCCTGTGATCTGTAGTATACATTTTTGATCGGACTATAGGGTCCGCCGAATGACTGGTCCCGTATCCAGGGTATCCCTGGATGATCTCCCCAGTCGAGATAGGGGATTCCCCTTCTGCCGACAGTCCAGTCGAGGCGGGAATCCAAAGTACCGTCATAGGGTACATAGGGGTCATCGGCAGGAATCCCTTGATCATTTTTTACAGGGGCATTATTGAAGTTGTCAAGATCGGGCAAGCCGGTCACGGGATCTGTTTTAAAATGGTTGACCAGGTATTGTGATGGTTGAAAAAATCCACAGCAGCCGCCAGGGCCTCCACCAACTGGAAAATTTAGTACATCGCCGCCGTTGCCATTTGTATTAAAACCTCCACTTGGGAGATTATCAACAGAAGACTGTACCGCGAATACCGATTCGGCACTGTTCTTGGTCGCAGGATTAAAATTATCGGCAAAATTTACCAATTCATATTTATCGCCACCAGCGGTTGTGCCATTGTCTATAAGATCTTGCAATAAAGGTTTCGCCTCAGCATATTTCGCCTGAAAAAGATATGTTTTTGCAAGCATGGCCTCCGCTGCATATTTGTTTACCCTACCTATGGTAGAAGGAAAAACCAGCGGCAGGTTGTTCACCGCATAGCGCAGATCGTTTTCGATGGCCCCCCAGATCAAGGTGTCGTTGGCCAAGCGATAATTGTCGTTATCATAGGTGACCGATTCATCTAAAAAAGGAGCTTTATGCCACATTTTTACGGCTTCGAAATGATAATGGGCCCGAAGGAAAAGCGTTTCTGCCCTGATCCTTGCTTTCTCCTCGTCAGGAATATCCACCGCTTGCTCCATTACCCTAAGTACCGAATTCGCCCTTTGGGCACCGGCATAAACCACTGACCATTTTCCCAAAATGCTCTCAAAAGATGCAGTCGTTTGGAATCTTTCGATCGACCTGATATCCCCACCATCGTCCTGTACGGAACCCGTATAGGCTTCCCCCCCACAAATGCTGCCATAGATCCAGTTTGACGCCCCGGTACTCCAGAAGCCTATACCTCCAACGTCATCATTACTTATTCCATCAAGGAGCGCATAGGTGCCTATCAATAAACCCTCAACCCCTTTTCTATTGTCTAAAGTGGATTCATCGAGCCGCCCTAAAGCGGGTAGTTCTTCTTTGCTGCATGCGCTGAACAAAAATGTTGTACAAAAGGCAAGGACGAGGAATTTTATTCCTCTCCTAATATCTGGATATGGATGTTTAAGTATCATTAAAATTCAAGATTTACGCCAAATACATATTGAGGCTGGTTATTGGGATAAGAACCACGATCAACACCATAGCTCGGGTTTAAATTTCCTTCCCCATTTTGGTTAACGGACTCAGGATCAAGTCCGGAATACTTCGTGAATGTAAATAAATTGGTTGCTTGTAAATATATCCGAACTTTTTCCGCCTTTATAACTTGCGTTAATTTTTCTGGGATACTATACCCTAACAACATGCTCTTGCACCTGAAATAAGTTCCTTTCTCGATCCGGAATGAATTGGCCACAGCACTATTGCTGAAATTTCGATTGTTTTCGGCAATGGGTATTATTGCATCCGGACGATCTGGAGTCCAGGATTCATAGAGCGCCGCTTTACTTTTCGGCTGCACACCAAATGAGCCGGAAAATACGTCGATTTCATTTTTAATCTCATTGTTGATATCGTTTCCAAAAGTACCATAGAAAAAAGTCGAAAAATCAAAAGCCTTATAGCTTAAAGCCATATTGAACCCAAGGCTGAAATCGGGATTTGGATTCCCGTAATGAACGCGGTCATCAGGTGTAATGATTCCATCGGGCATCCCGGTGAGTTCACCTTCGCTATCCCGTCCGTTTACATCGGCATATTTAAACCTTCCGGGAGCTGCCGCTTCCTGTACAGGGGAATTGGCGACATCGTCATCATCCTGAAAAATGCCGTTTACCTTATACCCAAAAAAGGACCCTATGGGGTACCCGACTTCATTTCGGATGATCAATCTATTTGGGCTCAAATCAACAAAAAAGGGAAGGTCATTGATTTTTTTGACCCTGTTCCTATAGCTGGCAAATGTTGCCAACATATCCCAGTTCCAATCGGTAGAAAAACTGCCCCTAGAGCCGATGGTAAGGTCAAATCCCTTATTTTGGATGTTGCCAATATTGACATTGGGCGCATTTACATTGCCCAGGACCGCGGGAAGCGATATGGGAATTAGGAGACCTTTGGTATTTTTAATATAATAGTCGGCCGTGACAGTGAGCCGGCCATGCCATAAAATGGATTCCAGTCCTATATTGGTTACCAAATCTTCCTGCCAGCCCGTATTTAAATTTCCAAAGTTCTGCAGTCTGAACCCCTGTTGGGTGCTGTTGCTGGTGCCATTGATATCATAGTTCGAACTATAGGGCCCTGCCCCATATAAGGTATACTGATTATTGGGATCGGTATTCCCATCAAAACCGGTTTTTCCCCAGCTTGCCCTTAGCTTCAAATCCGTGATCCAATCTAGGCCTTTAAAAAATAATTCTTCAGTAGGTCTCCAGGCGGCACTTACTGCTGGGAACCAGCCATATCGTCTTTCCGGGCCAAAAACGGAAGAACCATCCCTTCGAAGGACAAGATTTAGAAAATATTTTTCCTTGAATCCATAATTCACCTGACTGAACAAGGATTTTAAATATGATCTACTGCCAGCGCTAAAGTTCGACTGAGCGTCGGGATTTCCAGTGGAAAGAAAACGATAATCGGGATCATCCACAAAATATCCCGTTCTGGTCCCGCCCACACCACGACCGTAATTTTCTCTTTGTTCGGTACCCAAAAGCGCTTTTACCTGATGATTTTCGGAGAAGGTCGTTGCATAGGTCATGGTATTCGTCCACGTCCATGACCTGTCGTTACGCGATTCTTCAAAAAAGCGACTGGCATCACCTCTTGGGGGCGGTTCATAACTGCCAAAGGTATAATTGTACGCATAATTGAAGTTCATTGTGCCCCCAAAACTGGTACGGAACGTAAGCTGTTTCATCAGGTCGACCTCCGCGAAGGCATTCCCAAAAATCTGCCAGTTGGTGTAGCGGTCATCTTTTCTCAAGGTAAGGAAGGCCACCGGATTTTGTGCCACTGGACCGGGGGGGATTCCGGCAAAACTGCCGAGATTGGCAAAATTGCCCATGATATCATAGACCGGTAAAAAGCGATTGGTCAACATAGCTCTGCCGAAGTCATTGCTGTTTGCCGAATTTTGGTTATGCACCAACTGCAGGTTTTCACCGATACGAATGGTCTTTAATATTTCAAATTCTGTATTGACCCTAGCGGTATACCTTTTTAAAAAAGTATTTAGAAAAGTGCCCTGCTGGTCCAGGTAGCCAAAGGACAAGAGGTACTTATTATTGGAGGCCCCTCCCGATACTGTCAAGGTATGATTTTGGCTCCAGGAAGGTTTATAGAGTTCTTGATACCAATCGGTACCTGTTTTATTGAAAGGCACGATCTGATAAATGGCCCCCGCTTCGGGATTAATATTATATAGGGAAGGGTCTACCCTGGGATCTCCCTCAAAGAGTCCGAAATTGTTGGGACCTGCCACAATATAATCGGGCAATACCGGCTCCGGCCCATTACCGTAGAGCGGGTCTGAAGGATTGCCATTGGGCCCTATTTGCCCGGCATTTCTCTTCGCTATCCAGATCAGGTCCGCGTTTTCTTGGGGACTCAACAGATCCAGACCATTTTTTAAGGGCTTGGTGTAACTTACATAAGAGCTATAACTTATTCTGGCCTCTCCTGACCTGCCCTTTTTTGTAGTAATTACGATGACACCATTCGCCCCACGGACCCCATAGATTGAATAGGCGCCAGCGTCTTTCAGGACTTGAAGGGATTCGATATCATCGGGATTCAAGGAATTGATATCGCCGGGAACCCCATCGATAATATACAATGGCCTAACATCCCCGAAATTGCCCAATCCATGAAGATAAATGGTAATTGGCGCTCCCGGCTGCCCTGAATTGATCACATTCAAACCGGCCACCCTGCCCTGGAGCATTTGTCCTACCTGACCGGCGGGCAAGGCCGTTAGGTCTTTAGGTTTGACCGTTGTAATGGAACCACTGATCTCTTTAACTTTTTGAAGGGTGTACCCTGTCACAACCATTTCGTCGAGTTCAAAATCATAGGCTGTCATACTTATGATCAATGGTGCATTTGCATTTTCGATCTGTCGCCGAACGGTCAGGTATCCGAGAAAGGAAATTTCAATGGTATCCCCTTCATTGGCCATCAAACTAAAGCTACCATCGGATAATGTGACGGTCCCGGTCGTTTGTCCCAGCAATACGACTGACGCATTCTCAAGGGGCACTTCATTGGCACCATATACGATGCCCGTAATCTCCTGTTGGGCAAATATAAAACTCTGGCAAACTGCCATGAGTAGCAGCAGTAATGTGTTTTTGCATAAACGACTCCGAACAGGGCAAGGAATATTGGATGGTGCAATCAGAATATTTCTGCATTCGATTTGCATCATAGAAGACAAAAAATCCAATGGGGAGGATTTGCTAGTGCTCGACGCTTTTTTGTCAAAAGGAAAAAAGTATCGATTCATATGGGTGGTCTTTCTTACCCATAAGATATGCAATTTTTAGACGCACTAAAAAGATAGGAACAGATTTATTACCTGTCTTTTGGATTTCAGATGTTCGGGATTAATCCAGTGCCACCTCTATTTTTGGTTTGGCAATCTTTTTTTTGATGTCTCGCCATCATGATATACGAACCAACATGAAACATACCGATCAAGCGGAATTCAAATGGCAGGTAATTGAATCGTAAAGGTTGTGCCTGCCCCTTCTTTCGTCTCAACTTTTAATTTTCCATTATGCGCTTTTATGATATCGTAGCTTAAAGAGAGTCCCAGTCCAGTGCCCTGACCCGTTGGTTTGGTTGTAAAGAAAGGCTGGAAGATCTTATCCAAAACTTTTTCCGGGATACCGTTGCCATTGTCCCTAACGCTGATCATAATCTGGTTTTTGTCTTTTTTGGTGCTTAGCCATACGGTGGGTTCATACGCGTCCGCCGAAGCTTTAGCGAAGACGGATTTTTCGGTCACTGCATAAAACGCATTCGTGATCAAATTTAGGATGACCCTTCCGATATCCTGGGGCACGACGTTGACCTTGATGATCGAAGGGTCGAAATCGGTGTTCATGGTCGCGTTGAAAGTCTTGTCTTTGGCGCGTAAGCCATGATAGGCCAATCGTAAATATTCATCGGCCAGGGCGTTGATATCAGTGGGCTCTTTCGCTCCACCGGTTGCCCTGCTGTGCTGCAGCATCCCCTTTACGATGGCGTCGGCACGTTGTCCGTGGTGCAGTATTTTCACAAGATTCTGCTTTACATCATCGGCTATGGCTTTGGCTTCTTCCATATCCCCTTTTTCCATTTCCTCGTTCATCTCATCGATCAGTTCGTTGCTCACTTCCGAGAAGTTGTTGACGAAGTTCAGGGGATTTTGGATCTCATGGGCGATTCCGGCGGTGAGTTCCCCTAAACTGGCCATTTTTTCGGATTGAATCAGTTGGGCCTGGGTGGCCTTCAGATTTGAATGGGTTTTTTCAAGTTTATCATAGGCTTTTTTAATTGCTTTGGCCTGTTCCAATTCTTTTTCTTTGGCTTGAACCCGGGACTTTTCAAGTAACCGCCTTCGTTGTAGGCGATCAATAAAAAATAGTCCGGCGATAAATAGAATGCCGTATACCGTATATGCCCACCAAGTGGTCCACCATGGAGGTGCAATCAAAATTCGAAGTGATACACCTTTTTCATTCCAGACATTATTATCATTAGATCCTTTAACCTGAAAACTGTATTCTCCAGGGTCCAAATTTGTATAACGCGATTCCCTTTGTGTGCCGGCTTCAATCCAATCCTTGTCGTAGGGTTCCAACTTATATTTGTACTTATTCAGTAAAGGATTCCCAAAATGGAGTCCTACGTATTCGAAACTGATATCATTTTGTAGATGCGTTAAGGATATTTCCTTTGTCATATTCAATGATACATTATTCTGAACATAGGATTCACCGGAAATCGTAAGACCGGTTAAAACAATATCCGGTGGAATGAGATTACCGCTTTGTTGATCCGGATAGAAAGAGAACAATGTAGTGTTCCCTGTAAAAAATAGTTGGCCATCACTCGCTTTCATAGCATTCCAGAACCCATAAGGAGGTAAACTGAGTGTTTTAAAGCGATTTGACATTGAATCGAATTTAGAAATACCAAGGTCTGTAGCAACCCAGAATATGCCATCTGGACCTTCAGTAATCGCTTCTATGCGGTTACTGGACAATCCATCGATCATGGTAAACTGCTTAAGGTTACCTTGGTCTGGTCTAAAATGTAGTAACCCTTTATTTAATGAGCCTATCCAAAACCAACCCTCTTTATCTTCGTAAAAACTATTTGGCTTATATCCTTCCAGGAAGGAACTAAGGCTGTCATTTTGAGGATTATAACGAAATAAAGCGCCCTCTCTACCAATATCTCCAATCCACAGTGTTCCACTGGAATCCTCTTTCACAAAAGAGATTTCCGCATTGCCTGCCTGATTTTTTTTACTTGGCAGATTAATACGTTCTAAAATTTCTTGCTCCTTATCGAATCGAAAAAGCCCCCCTGGCCCGGTACCAAGCCATAATACCCCTTCCCGATCCCCATGGATGTCATAAACCGTATTGTTGAATACATTTAACGAATCGTTTCTTGGGATCACATACTGTTTATATGAAGCGGTTCGTGGATCAAGGCGCCCAAATGCGCCGTTGCCGATGTCATATTGCCATCGGCTACCATCAAAGAATCCGTCACCAAATCCCATCCATAGAATACCGTTGGAATCTTCATGCACTGTACGAATACCCCTCGCCTTAATACCATATGAATTGATCGCTTCCTTTAAGACCGGTTTAATTTGGTTTCGTTTTACATCCAATTGAAGCAGCCCTTCAAACCTTGTTCCAAGATAGATCGCTCCGGGCCCAAACTGAGATTCAACTATGCTATTAACCCCCGAATTATTTAATTGGTCATATCTACGAACCCACGGTTGATGAGGGTTCATTTTGTGAAGCCCGCCACCAGCTAAATTACCCAACCAGAATTGGCCGTAGCGGTCTTCATAAAAAGACCAGAGATATTCATTGCTTATACCATTTTGATCGTCAGGATTAGGTAAATAATGGCTGACCTTATTTGTTCCCTGTTCAAAATGATTGATCCCCCCACCACAAGTACCCACCCAATAGCCCCCTTTTTTATCCTGAAAGAGAATTGAAACGGATGGATCCGTGCTCCAAACCCTTTTTCCTTTTGGGGCATACAGCTTGTCCGGATGAGTACTGTCATTGGTCATACGAACCAATTCATCCTTCTCTTGATCGTAGTAATGTAGACCGCTTTGATACGTACCCACTAAAATCCGTCCCTTATTATCCTCCATTATGGCGCTCACACGATTGTCAATCAAACTATTGGGATTATCGGGGTCATGTAAAAACCTTTTTGTTTTTCCCGTGGCGGGATCAAAACGGAAAAGCCCTCCTACTTGACCTGATTCTAAATAATAGCCCGTCCCAATCCAAATTTGGTTTTGGCGGTCGGCAAGTAGTACGCGAACATCTTCATTGCCCAGCGTATTCGGATCTTTGGGATCATCTAGAAAACGGATAAATTTGTCGCGTTTCCGTTCATAACGAAACAAGCCTCCATTATGCATTCCTATCCAGATATTATGATCGGTATCTTCGGTTATAGTAATAATAATCCCTGTTGGTACAGCATTGTTTGGATCGACCGTATATTGGGTAAAGCAATCGCAATCAGATTCATATCGCATGAGGCCTTTATCGGTTCCTATCCACAAATCCCCTATATGATCCACATATAAAGCTTCTGTATTATTAAAGATAACTGAGGTTGTATCCCCTGGAATATTTTTATAAATTTTAAATTGGTAACCATCGTATCTAAGCAAGCCATCGGGGGTCGTCATCCACAAGAAGCCCTGGTGATCTTGTTTAATGGAAACGATATTGGTATAAAGTAATGTCCCATCTATTTCTATGGATACCTTTTCAAAGTCAGGTTCGTGAAATTGGGCAAAAGAAAGCAAAGGGGTTATGAGTAAAAACAGATATACCAATATCGCACTGAAATCTTTTTTGGGAAGTAAGTATTTGTAACTTATGGTATCCCGGTATTTCATGACCCTTGTAATTGACTTGTGGAATGATTTACTGACCATTTAATAGGTAATTGAAAAAACATTGTATAGTCAATTTACCATTTATTTTGCAAAACCAAGTCCATATAGTCCGAAGTTTGGCATTTAATTATCTGGAAATTTAAGTATGAATTCCGTTCCTTTCCTTTTGTTATGGAAGATGATAATGTTTCCACTTTTATCCCAATATTTATGGGAAAGTACTTTGTCTAGACCGGCAATACTATGGTAATTGTAGTTCCCTCACCTTCTTGGGTCTCCACTTTCAATTCGCCCCCGTGCGCCTTCACGATATCGTACGATAGGGATAATCCCAATCCCGTTCCCTGCCCGGTCGGCTTGGTGGTAAAGAAGGGCTGGAATATCTTGTCCTTGACCGATTCGGGCATGCCGTTGCCATTGTCGCTTACCCTGATCTCCACTTTGTCCCCTGTTTTTTTGGTGCCTATTGTAACGGTGGGTTCATATCCTTCCGGTCGCTGCTTTTTCTTTTCATTGACGGCATAAAAGGCATTGGTGAGCAGGTTCAGGACCACGCGGCCAATATCCTGGGGAACGGCATTGATGTTGCCGATCGAAGGATCAAAATCGGTAATAAGGGCAGCATTGAACGCTTTGTCCTTGGCCCGGAGGCCATGGTAGCTCAGGCGCAGGTATTCATCGCAGAGCGCGTTGATATCGGTGGGTTCTTTGACCCCGCCACTGCTGCGGCTGTGCTGTAGCATCCCCTTCACGATGGCATCGGCCCGTTTGCCATGGTGGTTGATCTTTACGAGGTTTTGCTTGAGGTCCAGGGCAATTTTCCGAGCTTCGTCCACATCGCCCTTTTCGAGTTCGTCATTCATTTCGTCGATCAACTCGTTACTGACT
>JAHENB010000044.1 GCA_024643345.1 Maribacter sp.
TATATCATCATCAACGCCCCCAAAGATTTTACGACCACCTTGCCCAATATCCTGCATTATGAAGCTCTGATGGCCGACCAAACGGAAGATTTTGAATGGCCCAAATTGGATGAGAACGATGCTTGTGGCATGTGCTACACCAGCGGTACAACGGGCCTCCCAAAAGGGGTATTGTATTCCCATCGGTCTACCTATCTGCATGCCAATACCATTCTTTCGCCCAATGCGGCCAATTGTAACAGTCAGGACATTTTGTTGCTGATCGTGCCACAATTCCACGTGATGGCCTGGGCGGCGCCCTATATGTGCCTGTTATCGGGCTGTACCATGGTGATGCCCTCTTTGCATTTGCAGCCCGAGGCGATCATAAAAATGCTGATCGAGGAAAAGGTGACCAAGGCCAACGGCGTACCCACCATTTGGTTGGGGGTATATGAAGCGTTGAAGAAAAATCCACCGAAGGAAAAACTGGCTTTGAAGGAATATCTGGTCGGCGGTTCGGCATTGCCCCCCAGCTTAATTGAGGGTTTTGAGAAAGATTTTGGCATTCCCGGGGTACAGGCCTGGGGGATGACCGAAACCTCTCCTTTGGGCACGGTAAGCAGATTACAGGCCAAACATCATAGGTTGAGCAAAGCGGAACAGCTTAAAATACGGGCCAAGCAAGGGATAGAATTTCCTGGCATCGAGATGCGGGTGGTAAAGGATGATGGAACGGTAGCGCCAAGGGATGGCAAAGCCATGGGGGAATTACAGGTAAAGGGCGCTTGGGTCATCAGTTCTTATTTTAAGACCAACAACCAAGAAAATTTTACCGAAGATGGCTGGTTTAAAACCGGTGATGTAAGTACCATAGATGCCGATGGTTATATGGAAATCAAGGATCGAACCAAGGACCTTATCAAGAGCGGGGGGGAATGGATTTCCAGCGTGGCCCTGGAATCGGCATTGATGGCCCATCCCAATATCAACGAGGCGGCAGTGATCGCCATTCCGGATCAAAAATGGGTCGAGCGGCCTTTGGCGGCCATTGTATTGTCCGATCCCAATAAGAAACCGACCGATTCGGAACTCATCGATTTCCTATCCCGCGACTTTGTGAAATATCAGGTACCCAATGATTATGTCTTTATCGATCAGGTGCCGAAAACCAGTGTGGGCAAATTCAACAAAAAGGAATTGAGACGTTTATATGCGGAGGGTAAGTTGGTTTAGGAAAATTTCTTGATGATCAGATAAGTGTAAGCTATCATTTGGCCATTTCCGGAGCCAGGTATTTTTGTTCCACATAAAACGTACCGAAGGGCAGGAGGGAAGCGATGAACAGAATGAGCATTCTTTTGATGCCCCATTTCCTGGAATAAGTAAAGAAAATTGCCAGCACCACATAGGCGATAAAGAGCACCCCATGGGCATAGCCAATATATATATTGGGCTTGGGAAGGTCTGCCAAATATTTTAGGGGCATACTCACCGCGAACAAGCCCAGATACGTAATGCCTTCAAGGATGGCACATGCCCTAAATAAGTTCAACATTTTTGTTGTTTGATTTAATGGCCAACGGCCATGGTGCCTTGTGATGTTATCAATGCCTTGGGCTAGAGGTGAATCACCTCGCCATAGGCATCGGCAACGGCTTCCATTACCGCTTCGCTCATTGTCGGATGCGGATGCACCGCTTTGAGCACTTCATGGCCGGTAGTCTCCAATTTGCGCCCCAATACCGCTTCCGCGATCATGTCGGTCACCCCGACACCGATCATATGGCAGCCCAACCACTCCCCGTATTTGGCGTCGAAAATGACTTTTACGAAACCTTCGGACGCTCCGGATGCCTTTGCTTTTCCACTCGCGGAGAAGGGAAATTTACCCACCTTGAGTTCATATCCCTTTTCAAGGGCCTGTTTTTCGGTGAGTCCCACCGAGGCCACTTCCGGCATACAATAGGTACAACCGGGAATGTTGCCATAGTCAAGGGGTTCTACATGCATCCCCGCAAGCTTTTCCACACAGAGTATCCCTTCAGCAGAGGCCACATGGGCCAAGGCCTGCCCAGGGGTCACATCGCCGATGGCATAGTACCCGGGAATGTTGGTCGCATAGTAGGCGTTGACCAAAATTTTGTCCCTGTCGGTCGCAATGCCCACTTCTTCCAAACCTATGTTCTCAATATTTGATTTAATGCCAACGGCGGAAAGCACCACATCGGCTTCCAATACTTCTTCGCCTTTGCTTGTTTTTACATAAACTTTGACGCCCTCTCCCGAAGTATCCACTTTGGTGACTTCCGAGGAGGTCATGATCTTAACGCCCGATTTCTTGAAACTGCGTTCCAATTGCTTGGAAATGTCCTCATCTTCCACGGGAACGATATTTGGCAAAAACTCGACCACGGTCACCTCTGTCCCCATGGCATTATAGAAATAGGCAAATTCAATTCCAATGGCACCGCTACCGACCACTACCAATTTTTTGGGCTGTGTCTCCAAGGTCATTGCTTTTCGGTACCCTATGATTTTTTTACCATCCTGTGGCAAACTGGGCAGCTCACGGCTTCGCGCCCCCGTTGCTATGATGATGTTCTCGGCACTATATTCGGTTTCTTTTCCGTCCTCACTTTTAACCGATACTTTTTTGCCCGGTTTTAAGGTGCCATAACCATTGATGACCTCGATCTTGTTCTTTTTCATCAAAAACTGAACGCCCTTGCTCATGCCATCGGCCACGTTGCGGCTGCGTTTCACCACCGCATCAAAATCTTTTTCGATCCCCTCGGCCTTCAGGCCGTAATCACTGGCATGTTTCAGGTATTCGAAGACCTGGGCAGATTTCAGCAATGCTTTGGTTGGGATACAGCCCCAGTTCAAGCAAACGCCGCCAAGGCTTTCCTTCTCCACAATGGCGGTCTTGAAGCCCAATTGGGAAGCCCTGATGGCCGTTACGTAGCCACCTGGCCCACTGCCTAAAACTATAATATCGAAATTGCCCATATCTTAATATTTAGAGGATTCGATCCCGACGGTAATCGGGAAAGGTGCAAAAATACATAAATCAAGTTCCAAAACCCAAATTCCAAAAAGGAATCATGTCCGTTTCAAAAAAAGCCCTTACCATGGCAAAACTGTCGAAAACAGTTTAGCTTTTCTGCTCTTTGTTGAAGTAAATCAAATAGTAGTACATCTGTCGTTCCTCGTCCCAGCCTTTCTCAACAAATTTCTGTGCCGAATCGGGGTTGATGAAATCGAGCTTGATCTGGACGTTCGTATCGAGGTTGATGACGTTCTTGATTTTTTTTCGGGCATCGGAAACCGCTTTGTTGGCGATATCGAAGTTGGAGACGTCCTCGATGCTATACTTGGGTCCTTTCTCCACTTTGTAGTGCTTGAACTCGGGGATCAGTTCTGGGTTCTCCATTACCTCGTTCAAAAAATTCGTCTCCTCGAACGCATCGTTTTTGGCGAAGTGGTTTACGGCCCGGTTCATGAAAAGCACTTCTTGTTGCTTGTCCTCTGCCGGCAGCACGACATCCTTGGCGAAGTTCTGGCAAAATTTCAGATAATTTTTGGTGTAGAAATTTTCGTCTGCCAAGGCATCTACTCCCAAAAATTGCTCTAGCCAATATTTGGTATCGTAGCGGTTACTGTCTACGGACAGCACTTTGTAGCCCTCTTCCTTGTTTACGTTGAAGATGAGACATCCTTTATCGAGACGGTTGACATTGATCCCCTGTTGTATGATGATATCTAGATTACCGCCTTTTTCTTCGAATTGAAGGAAGTCATGTTTCAATTCACTTTTAAAAATCCCTATGGCATCGATCTTTACATTGTCGAGCATCAGATGGCTCAAATAGGCCACATACAATTCGCCACTTTTAATATGTGGATGGTTCGATTGCTCAAATAAATGAGTGGCGATCCTTTTTGAATTTTCGTGGAGGCGGGAGGGGTCATCGAACACTTCCGAAACGATTTTATGAAGGGCATTGAATTCTACGTCCACCTCGTCGGTGAGCTTGAAATAACTTTCCTCTTTTTCCCGAAAGGGTTTGAAAAAGTATTCTTTCAAAAGGCCGGTGGTCTCGTCGTTCAGGGCAAAAGGTGCTGCCGACAGATACACATTTTCCCCTTTGTTCTTATTTCCTACTCGGTGCAGGGAAAGGCTTTCGATTTGGGCTGGGTACAGATTGATCATGTTGTTTTTTGGGGTTTCTCCTGAAAAAACAGGAAGGTATGGTTTGTTTTTAAGGGCTTTAGTTCTGGATTCAGGTGATGATATGACAGGGATCCTTCAAACTGATTTCACTAAGTTCGCTATCAACAGGGGACGCTTTTTTGTGCCACTTCAGTTCCAATTTTCGTCAAAGTCCATATCGTCATAGTGGTCCAAAGTATCGTCGAAATCGAAGGTGGGATCGGCCTCAAATTTTTTCTCTGGCGGGGATTCCGGTATTTCTCCAAAACTGAAAAGCACGTTTGGATAGGCCTTACCGATATCCGTTTCGACCACATCGGCAAGTTCCACAAAGAAGGTCCACATGCTAAAAAAATCATAGACGTAAATAAGCTTTGGGGTTTCGGGACCTAGGATATCCTTTAAAAAGGTCTCTTGCATCAAACGAACGGAACCTTGGGTTTCGCCCATATCAAATAGTGCGATTTCCTCCTCTTGGTTCCAATTCTCATCACAGGTATAAAAAGAGGCCATCTCATTGCCCAAAAAACCAAAGGCTTGGGTAATGGTGTTATGGAGTTCCTCCAAAGAATCTTCCGCGGCTATCTCAATATCCCTGAAGATATCTTCTTCCGCATCCAAAATTATCCTGATTTTATAGATCATCGACCAAATTTACTGGGGGGTAAAGTTACAAAGTTTTAGGACTTTTTTGTGCATTTAAAGCCTCCAAAACCAAATAAAACTGAGTCCCGAACAGTAAGGAAGCCAAGATCAGATGTATTGGTTGCGTTGCAAATGGGAAATCGAGATAATACATTAAAATCCCCGTAAGCACCTCCAAACCCAGTAAGGACAAGACCCAAGTGATCTTTCGATAACCCAACAGCTTTTTAAAGATCCTGTACCCCAAATAAAGGTTCAACAGCAGCACAAGAATGGAAAACGAACGGTGTGCATAGAATTGCAGGGTGGGCGCTTCTAACCATAGGTTTTTTGCCGTTTCCCCCACCAAATCGATCTGTTCGTCAACAAACTGCCGTACCTGGGTGCCCAATATGATTTGAAACAGAGTGGCCCCCAAGGCCAGCCACATCAATTTCATGGCCGTTTTGTCATGGGACGGGGCCTTGGCCTTCTCGCTGGTTCGAAAAATGAGAACCAACAGCATGGCGACAATGATGAGGGCCATCACCATATGTACGGTTATTTTTACGGGTTCCAAGACCGAATACACCACGGTCGCTCCCAGCCAGGCCTGAAAACCCATCGCGAATACGACCAAAATAGAGAGCAAGGTCAGTATTTTTTCTTTTTTCCAGAACCGGAAAGACAGGATGGCGAGCACCAAGGTGGCCAAACCGGCCAAGGCGCCCAGAAGCCTGTTGATAAACTCGATCCAAGTATGCCATGGATTGAAAAGGGCATAATCGTGTCGGGTATAGGGCGCCCAATTTTGGGAATCAAAAGTATCGGTGGTCTTAAAATCTTCTTTGGCCACCTGAAGCGATTCATCCTTGATGATCACCTGTCCTTTTTGGTATTCCTTGTTCGCCGACCATTGCAGTTCCGTCGCCTCGGTGGGGGGTATGTAATAACCAAAACACTTGGGCCAGTCAGGGCAGCCCATGCCACTTCCCGTCATTCTTACAATGGCTCCGGCGGCAATCACCAAATACACTAAAATCAGAGAAATTTTCGCGGCTTTGCGAAAGGTTTTTTGCATGTTTTACGCTTAATTGTGTGCAAAATTACCAGATCTTTTACACAAAAAGGACCCGTATTTAAGAAAAAGCGGAATGAATCGTGCACAAGATCGTCATAGGCCCATGGCTTTGCCCTTTTTTAGCATGAAATCCCGGGCCGCCCCATGTTCATTGGGAATTTCACCCTCCAATATGGCTTCCTTGATCGCTTCCTTGATAATGCCGATCTCCTTGGAAGGTTTAAGGTTAAAGGTCTGCATGATTTCTTCCCCGGAAACAGGGGGTTGAAAATTACGGATGTGGTCCCGTTCTTCCACCTCTATGATCTTTTGGCGTACCAACTTAAAGTTGTTTTTGTACTTGCGCTGCTTGGCGGGGTTTTTGGTGGTGATATCGGCCTCGCAAAGGGTCATCAGATCTTCTACATTTTCCCCCGCATCGAAGACCAAACGGCGCACCGCCGAATCGGTCACGTACGCTTCTGAGAGCACAATGGGCCTAGAGCTCATCATCACCATTTTTTGCACATACTTCATTTTGTCGTTCAAGGGCATGTGCAAGCGCTTGAACAATTTGTACACCATTTTGGAACCTACATATTCGTGCCCATGGAAGGTCCACCCGATTTTTTTGTGAAATCGTTTGGTAGGGGCCTTCCCGATATCGTGAAGCAGGGCCGCCCATCGCAACCATACATCATCCGTGGTTTCGGCAATATTGTCGACCACTTCAAGGGTATGCCAAAAATTGTCCTTATGCCGTTGGCCCTCGATTTCCTCAATGCCCTCCAAAGCCACCAATTCGGGTAAAATATAAGGTAAAAGTCCGGTTTTGTGCAGCAGTCCAAAACCGATCGACGGTTTGCTACAGGCCAAAATTTTATGGAGTTCTTCGATAATACGTTCTCCCGAAATGATTTTGATACGCGCTTTGTTTTCGGCAATGGCCCGCAGCGATTCGAGTTGTATTTCAAACCCCAGTTGGGTGGCGAACCGAATGGCCCGTAACATCCGCAACGGATCGTCCGAAAAGGTAATTCCCGGTTCCAAAGGGGTTCGGATCAGCATACGATCGAGGTCTCCCAAACCGTCGAAGGGATCTATAAGCGCGCCATAATCTGAAGCATTTAATGAAATGGCCAAAGCATTGATCGTGAAATCCCTTCTTTTTTGATCTTCTTCCAAACTGCCATCCTCCACCACGGGTTTTCTGCTGTCACGGTCGTAACTTTCTTTACGCGCCCCTACGAACTCCAGCTCCAAATCGCCCTGCTTGATCATGGCGGTGCCGAAATTTTTAAAAACCGTGACCTTAGGTTTCCCCTGTAATTTAGAAGCTACTTTTTGGGCCAGGGCGATACCACTGCCCACCACAACAATATCGATATCCTTAGGGGTGCCCCGTTGCAAAAGATAGTCCCGGACAAAGCCACCAATGACGTAGGTGCTGGCCCCAAGTTCTTTGGCAGCCCCGGTAATGATCGAAAAAATTGGATCGTGTATGGCTTTTTGGTAATTGTTTCGTTGCATGATAAAGGTTTCATTCCCGTGCGCTGCGCATCGGAAGACTTGCTATGACGATATGATCGCGTTTATTCGCGGATCACTTTTACCGAACCATCATTCCCAAGTTTTAAAATGGAAGAAGGGGTGCCATTGGTTTTGTCTTGGTGCAAATTTACCACATAGTCCACACCTTTTAAAATGGTGTCGCTGATTTCCGAAAATCGCCCTGGAGAGGGTTTGCCCGAAATATTCGCGGAAGTGGATACTATGGGCCGTTTGAATTTGTTGATGAGATATTGGCAGAAGGTATCGGAGGCTACCCGGATTGCCAAGGTATTATCGCTCGCGACCAGATTTTTTGCCACCCCTTTGGGTTGATCGAAAATGATGGTGGTGGGCTTGGTAGTAAGGTCAATGATGTCATAGGCCACTTCCGGCACCTGCTGAACATGCCTTTCGAGCATGGCCACATTGGCGACCAGGCAAATCAGGGCTTTGCTGTCTTGCCTTTTTTTAAGGGCATATACTTTGCTTACGGCCGTTTCGTTGGTGGCATCGCAACCAATGCCCCAGATGGTATCGGTGGGGTATAGTAT
>JAHENB010000061.1 GCA_024643345.1 Maribacter sp.
GCCAGGTTTGAGGGCGAGTCTGTTTTCCCGGATGACCCAGGCGATGCGTTCCGGGGTCACAGACTGGTCGCGGTGATCGAAGCTTGTGGTGAGGATGAAATTCGTATTCCCTTCGTCGTGG
The DNA here is from genome assembly GCA_024643345.1 of Maribacter sp. Taxonomy (GTDB): domain Bacteria; phylum Bacteroidota; class Bacteroidia; order Flavobacteriales; family Flavobacteriaceae; genus Pelagihabitans. The sequence goes on from JAHENB010000061.1 coordinate 122, forward strand.
GATCCGATGCATCGAGAACCTGGCTGCTAACGAGAACTGTTAACGGCCTTCAGTTCAAGCATGATCACCGTCATGCAGATGGCACACCCGACCAGGTTACCCTCTATGGTGGTGTTGCTATTGAAGCGGGAAGCCCCTTGTCTCAGTCATTTCCAGCCGATAGCTACACCGCCGACCTGATTCCGGAGGCATCGACCAATGAGTGGTTCCTAAGCTTCTCGGCTGACGGGCAGCAGCTTACCTATTATCTCGAGCGACACGGCAAAGCGCGCTTTAAGGCGGTGTTGAACAAACAACCGTGAGAAAAATAAAATGTTGAAAGGGGCCGGATACATTTTTAACTTAAATGTATCCGGCCCCTTTTATTATCACCAATTCCTATAACAAGCCCCTCCGTTTTCCTCTTTTACCAGTTCCAAGGGCTGGCCATACTGGCAAACGGTGAACTGGAACCTGTAAAGGGGGTTGTAATGGAGCATTTCAATGTTATCATATATGATAACTATGCAATATGAATTGGAGAATCACCTTCTTCAATGAGAAGGTTAAATCACAGGCATTGGCTTTTCCCAAAGGCATTCTTGCGAATTTTCTCCGTTCACTGGAACTCTTAAAGGAGTTCGGGCCACACATCGGTATGCCTCATGTACGACCAGTGAGTAAAGGGCTATATGAAGTGCGTGCACAAGGCCAAGAGGGGATTGGGCGTGCGTTGTATTGTGTCTTGCCAAGAAGGGAATTGGTGATTGTGAATGTGTTCATTAAAAAGTCACGTAAAACGCCGATCAAGGAAATCGAAATTGCTCAGAAGCGTATGAAGGAAGTAACAAAATGACCAGACCCTCATTTGAAGATTTCAAGAAAGAGGCCTTAACCCAACCGGGGGTAAAGGCTGATTACGAGGAACTGGCACCAACATATGAATTACGTAGAAAATTAATTGCCATAAGACTTGCTGCCGGATTTACGCAGGAGCAAATGGCCGAGGCATTGAAAACCCAGAAAAGTAATATTTCCAGGCTGGAAAACCTCAATTCAAAAATTTCACCCACATTGTCTACTATTGAGCGCTATGCGAATGCAGTGGGTTATAGGTTGGAAATCAATTTTGTGCCGGAACCGCATTCGTAATCCAAGAAAAAAGGGGCCGGATACATTTAATAAGTAGAATAATGTATCCGGCCCCATTTGTTTTTCACCAAAACCTCCTACACGACATTAGGCAATTGCCCATTTTTGCTAACCGGCGAGCGGTGCATATTGGTAGCAATATGATCTACCGCTTTGGTCGATCATTTTTTCATATTCAATCTATTGCAAACCTAATAGTTAACATATATATTAACTAATGAAAGAACGATCAATACAAGAGTTTGCTGATAAACAGGGCCTCAAGAGGCGAATTATTCATGCGCCAGGGGCGTTGGGCTCTTGGGAAAAGGAAGCTGCAAAGCTTACTGATCGAAAAGCAACGGAGATAGAGGGTTTTCTTATTGCATTATTTGATGCATGGATTGATAACAGTCGACTTAATAACCGCTGGGCTGTTCCGGAAGGCAACCTCAATAAAGATAAAAAGTTTTTTGCAGTAAAGCGAATCCCGATCAGGGCCTATTTTTGGTATTCGGATGTTCAGAAAAATACGATTGTTATCAGTCATTATGTTTACAAGAAGCGGCAGAAACTGCGAACTGAAGATGTTAGGAAAGTGAAAGTGAATTGGGAAAGCGAGAATGCGGGAAAGTCAAAATGACTGATTTTGGAAAATGTGAAAATGGCCATAGAGCACGTGATCTCGCGAGAGGTTCGTACTTGTTTCGGGTGACCGAAGATATTCTTGTTGCGATGGAAGACCTTGGCGTAACCAAGTCTGAACTGGCAAGGAGATTAGGAAAAAGCAAGCCCCGAATAACTCAGCTTTTAAGCGGCAGTTCAAATATGACAATTGGTACGCTTTCTGATATCGCAGTTGAGCTTGGATTGAATTTGGATAAGACGTTCAAGGAATACTCTGTCCAGCGGTATCGCCTGGATACCGCTCCGTCGAGTAAACAAGTACTCGCCGATCCGGAGCTCCC
>JAHENB010000011.1:0-90672 GCA_024643345.1 Maribacter sp.
GAATTGCCAAGACTTGGCAAGAAAGATGATCACGCGGTACATAAAGAAGATCGCTCTGTCCTGGGCGAATCCATGCGGATTTTGAGGACCAATCTCGACTATTTGATCAAAGCGAAAAGCGGGAAAAACAATTTGATTTTTGTTACTTCCAGTGTACCGGGAGAAGGTAAAACGTTTGTGGCGTCGAACCTTGCCCTTATTTTTTCAAACACCAATAAAAAGGTGTTGTTGATCGGTGCAGATATTCGAAACCCCAAATTTTATGCCTTTTTTACGAATAAGGACGTGGATAAAATTGGAAAGAATCACGGTAAAAGGGATATGGGACTTACGGAATATTTATATGACGATAAACTTGGTGTCCAGGACATCATTAATCCGCTCTTGGTCCATACCAATACCATCGATGTCATTTATTCCGGTAAAATACCCCCCAACCCTACCGAGCTGTTGATGAGCGATAGAATGAAGGTACTTTTGGAGGAGGTTTCTGCCCAATATGACTATGTAGTTGTGGATACCGCCCCGTTGATGGTCGTAACCGATACCTTATTGATCAGTCCTTATGCAAATCATATTATTTATGTGGTGCGCGCCGGGGTAACCGAAAACAAAGTGGTTGATTTTCCAATGAAATTAAAGGAAGAAGGAAAGCTGAATGGACTATCTTTTGTGGTGAACGGCGTAAAAACTTCCAACTTGGGCTATGGTGGCTCTTATGGCTATGGCTATGGTAAATCAACCAAAAAATGGTGGAAGTTTTAATTGAATTGCATCAATGAGCAAGTGCTTATATTCCCTTTTCGAGTTAATAGTGGCAACGGACAACAACTAAATTTAAAGTGTTTAACTCTTCATGAAAGTCTTGTCGGAATCAATATATATTTTAATTGATTTTTTATATTAATCCTTTTAGAAAATTGGCGCACATGGTTTTAATATTTAATGCCATTGAACAAGTCACATTTTAATCTAAGCTTTTGACGGTATCAACTTTTGCTTTAAGATTACTTTAGAATCATTGTGTAATTATGTTGTCAAAGAAAAATAGCATTGTGATCAGCTTCAAGTTTATTGTTGTTAATTAAGAATTGATCTCAGGTCTGAAATTGTTCATAACATTGGAAGCTATCTATTGATACAAGTTGGGTTTAGTTAGGTTTGACCAATGAAATTACCTTATTACCGAAATCTTGATGGTGTTAGGGCCGTTGCTGCCTTAATGGTAGTTTTTTACCACTTTTTTCGTGGTGTAACATTTGATTCGCCTTTATTGAAATTCATTGCCAAAATTGCGGATTTTGGACAAACAGGGGTTACACTTTTTTTTGTTTTATCAGGGTTTTTGATAACACGTATACTGTACTCAACTAAAGAGGCCAATGGTTATTTCAAAAATTTCTACATCAGAAGAATTTTAAGGATTTTTCCGCTTTACTATTTTTTTTTAATTCTTTGGTATTTTGTCTTACCTCTGATAACAGAAGTTGACACTGCATCTTTTCATCAAGAAGTATACTATTTCATTTATTTGCAAGGTTTTGCGAGAACCTTTGACTGGAATGTATTAGGGCCGCATCACTTTTGGTCCTTGGCAGTTGAAGAACACTTCTATCTTTTTTGGCCTATTGTAGTTTTCCGGGCATCCCGGAAAAATTTGGTGAGAATCATTGTATTCATAATTTTGTTTGCCATTATTTTACGTGGATTTATGTTAGCACAGGGCTTATCTGTCTTTATATTTACTTTTACACGGTTTGATTCTTTGGCCATTGGCGCTTTACTTGCTTTGATTGAAATTAAGCGATCTTTTAAACAAGAACATTCACGATTTTATTTGATACTTCTCTGTACTTCCTTATCATTGCTGATTTCTATGTATACTATTTATTTCGGAGAAGGAAACAATATTGTACAAAACCTTAGATATCTTTTGCTATCCTTTGCCTATTTTGCTATCATTGGATATGTTCTTTCCATTAGGAAAGAACATATCATCAACAAATTATTAAGCTTGGGATTCCTTAAATACACAGGAAAAATTAGTTTTGGACTTTATGTTTATCATCCAATGGTTTATCTTATTTGTTCGAAATATTCGCCATTTGAAAACATCGCTCTAGATTTTATTGGTAAGATTGCCGTATCATACCTTCTAGCTGGATTGAGCTACAGGTTCATTGAAGTGCCTTTCCTGAAATTAAAAAAATATTTTGATGACAGTAAAATAAAAAACACCACGGTCAAATTAGAATAAATACAAATACAAAGTAAATATGAACTTTTAACGTAATATTGGACTACATGTTTACAACAAAATGATATCATAACGGATATGTCTAAACTGAATCAATACGACGTTGTTATCCTTGGTTCTGGCCCTAATGGATTGAGTGCTGGAGTCGCACTTGCCGAAAATGGATTGAAAGTGCTTGTTGTTGAAGGGGCGGAAACTCCTGGCGGTGGCATGCGCACTGCGGAACTCACGCTACCCGGATTTCATCACGATATATGTTCTGCGGTTCATCCCATGGGTTATCTATCGCCTTATCTTAAGACTTTGCCCTTAGAGAAGCACGGATTGGAATGGATAGTTCCTGCGGCTTCAGTCGCGCATCCATTGGAAAATGATGACGCCATACTTCTTACAAAATCGATTGACAGAACAGCTGAAAACCTGGGTCTGGACGCTAACAGTTACAAACAGCTGGTAACGCCTTTTGTGGGTAAAGCGGAAGCATTGATTGCCGATAGCTTGAAACCTCTTGGTTTTCCCAATGATCCCGCATTGTTGTTTAAGTTTGGACTAAAAGCAATGCAGCCTGCTTCCTTTTTTGCACAACATGCATTCAAGTATGATAGGGCGAAGGCTTTATTTGCGGGGTGTACAGCGCATAGTGTACTGCCCTTCGACAAACTCTTTACGACGGCGATAGGCCTTATATTCCTGGTGACCGGGCATGTCGAAAATTGGACAATCCCTAAAGGGGGTTCTCAAAATATAGCCAATGCACTGGTGTCATATTTCAAAAGTTTAGGAGGTGAAATGATGTTGTCCAACAAAATTGATCGTTTTGAACAATTACCATCAGCTAAAAAATACATTTTTGACACTGACCCTATTCAATTGGCAAATATTGCCGAAATGCAATTGCCGCAAAACTATCGCAAAAGACTGCAGCGTTATCGTTTTGGGCCTGGTGTATTTAAAATTGATTATGCCCTAAATGGGCCAATACCGTGGAAAGACCCCAATTGTTTAAAAGCTTCCACCGTACATGTGGGTGGCACATTGAAAGAAATCGCAAGCAGTGAAAAAGATGCGTGGGTTGGAAAACATAGCGAAAAACCTTTTGTTATGCTTGCACAACAAAGTCAATTCGATGATACCCGCGCCCCAAAGGGTAAACATACGGGTTGGGCCTATTGCCATTTGCCCAATGGATCGGAGCGGGATATGACCACTCAGATTGAGGCTCAAATTGAACGGTTTGCTCCCGGATTTAAAGATATAGTGCTAGAGAGGCACATCTTGGCACCAAAGGATTTTTACAACTATAATCCGAATTATTTTGGGGGCGCCGTAACTGGTGGCGCGGCTGACTTGTTTCAGTTATTTACAAGACCAGTTGCTAGAATAGACCCGTATAGTACACCCAACCCCGATATCTTTATTTGTTCGGCATCTTCGCCTCCCGGAGGTGGGGTTCATGGGATGTGCGGTTTTTACGCGGCTCAAAGTGTATTGAAATCTTTGAAGAAATTTAAGTGATAAAAGCGTAAAAAAGGAATCTTTCATTATTTCAGCAGCATATATGTCACGATTTCACTTGAGATCACGAACCATGTCTAGGTGAAATTGAAAGCAATATTGCCTATAAATTTTTTTAACAATGGATTAGTAAAATACATTGATCGTGTTGTCAATTAAGGGAAATAATGATTCAATCGTTTTTTGATTTATCGTAATTTCCTTTAAATTTTGTAATTGTCCAAGATTATGCACGTCTGAAGCCAAATAGTCAATCATGTTATGTTCAATCAGCTTATAGGCTTTTTGTTTTACCTCTTTTCCATAGTAATCCCCTAATGACAAGAGATTGAGTTGAAACAAAACCCCTTGCTTTTTATATTTTCTCAATCGAGATGAGCTGCTTTTGAAATAGACATAGCGTTCAGGATGGGCTAGGATAGGAAAGAACCGTTCTTTGGCAATCATCTGAATCGCCTCATTAAAATTAATTGATGCTTGCAGATACGACATTTCAATTAAGATATAATTGCCCCGCATCGGCATGATCTTACCTTGCTCCAAAAGGGTTTCGAAATTGGAATCGATCATGTGCTCTGCTGCTGCCGAAACTGAAATATCGGTCATATGGCTTGTAATAAGCGCTTCATTGAGTTCGATCAAGGCCCGCCCAATGGTTTCCTTGTTATTCGGGTAATAGTTATACATGATATGGGGCGTGGCAATGAATTTATGAATCCCTATGTCGGCAAACATTTTTATCAATTCAATTGATTCCCCAACATCCTTGGCCCCGTCGTCTATTCCCGGGAGAATGTGGTTGTGAATGTCAACCATTCCCTCTAAATAATCGACCAAGAACTTTTTCTTTTTAAATATGTGGAACATGCTTTTTGACACTATTTGTATGAAACCCTTTAAGTCTATTTCCTTTTTAATAATCCATCATAGTTCTGCACTATCCCGTAAAACAGCTCATTATACGTGATTGGTGTTGGCGTAGTGCACTTTTTTCACACCCTCTTTATATTGTAGCCTAATAAATCTTTAAAGATAGAAAAACTCTCCATCTTTGGATCCCGGCAGTCCTCTATTTATATTATGAATCATTAAATCGCAATCTAAATCAAAACTATGCCACGGTATTCAAACCATGGAATATGCTTTAACCATTACTTTTTTAAGGCACTTAAAACTAAAATATTTGAATTAGATTTATGACCTTTCCCGTATTGGATTCCATTCTTTGATCAATTACCTATTTGATGGGTTTTACTGTGCTGTTACAGAGCAATCTATTTTTAATCAATATCGTATGTTAAATAAAACTAACTTTATCTTATAATAAAGGATATCGCTTAGATTTGTTGTAACCACGGTATCAATCTATATTTCTTTACTTCAAAACGAATGAAAGCCAAACATATAATATATGCCATCATCGTAATCGGCATGGGTAGTCTGATACTTTATCGCATAAGTTCGAATAGCGAGCTCGTTAAACCTAGTGGTTCAGTAGGTCAGGCTAGATCGGTAACGGTTTCTGGAATGGTGTTGGCGCCACAAGTCTTCAAGGACAATATCTCGCTTTCTGGCACGCTCGAAGCCAATGAACAAATAGACATTCGCAGTGAGATTTCGGGGATAGTGGAAAGCATCAATTTTAACGAAGGGAGCAAAGTAAATCAGGGCCAAGTATTGTTCCAGGTGAACGATGTTGAATTACAGGCACAATTGTCAAAAGTGTTCACCGCTCAAAAGTTGGCATCTGAAAATGAAAGAAGAGCAAAATTATTGCTCGAAAAACAAGCCATAAGTCAAGAAGAATATGATGTTGCCAGTGCGGATTATCAGTCTGCAATTGCGGAGGCACAGCTTATAAAAGCTCAATTATCCAAAGCAACGGTGCGGGCTCCGTTTTCTGGTGTCATTGGTCTACGTTCAATTTCTACGGGTACTTATGTAACGCCTACAACGCCCATTGCTAAATTGGTAAACACGGAACAGCTGAAGATTACCTTCTCCATTCCCGAGAAATATGCCTCGCAGATGAAGGTGGGCACCCTGCTAACCTTTACAACTTCTGATTCTCAAACGGAACACTCAGCCAAGGTCTATGCCATAGAGCCTGAAGTGGAGTTGGCCACGCGCACCTTAAAAATGCGTGCCATAACGCAAAACCCTGATGGTAACCTCTATCCTGGGACATTTGCCAATGTTGTTCTTCCCTTGGAAACCGTTACTGATGCTTTATTGGTCCCCACAGAAGCATTGATTCCTGTACAAAACGGAAAAAAAATATTTATCTCCGAAGGTGGAAATGCTAAAGAGGTGCTGGTTGAAATTGGCGCCAGAACCGGAAGTTCGGTACGTATTTTATCAGGGTTGAAACCCGGGGATACCGTTTTGACCTATGGGGTTATGGCATTAAAGAACGGTACTCCGGTACAAGTGACCCTTGATAACGCTGAAAACAATTCTGGATTCTGATGAATTTATCCACCTTAAGTATCAAACGACCTGTTCTCACCATTGTTATGAATTTGGCCATCATTTTATTTGGGGTCATCGGATATACTTATTTAGGCATACGTGAATTTCCATCCATAGATCCAGCACAAGTATCGGTTCGTACCAATTATTCGGGAGCCAATGCCGATATCATCGAATCGCAGATCACCGAACCTTTGGAAAAGGCAATTAATTCAATTGACGGAATACGAAATGTAACCTCTTCGAGCGTTCAGGGTTCCAGTTCCATCAGTATTGAATTTAATTTAGATAAGGATCTCGAGGCTGCAGCCAATGATGTTCGGGATAAGGTGTCACAGGCGGTCCGAAGCCTTCCGGAAGATCTGGACGCACCTCCCGTTGTCTCCAAATCCGATGCCGACGCACAACGGATACTTTCCATGACCGTTCAAAGTGACGGAAAAAACATTCTGGAGCTTTCCGATTATGCCGAAAATGTGATTGCCCAAAGAATAGAAACCATTCCCGGGGTGAGCAGTGTACAGATTTGGGGGCAACGCAAGTATGCGATGCGCCTTTGGATAGACCCTTTGAAATTGGCCTCTTACGGGTTAACCGTTGCCGATGTACGCCGTGCATTATTGGCACAAAATGTAGAATTGCCCTCGGGAAAACTCACTGGGGATAATACCGAGCTTACGGTAAAGACCATTGGGAATCTAAATACCGAGGAAGGTTTCAGCAATATAATCATCCGCGCCGAAGGCGAAAAACTTGTGCGGCTCAGTGATATTGGCAAGGCCTCCCTGGAAGGTGAGAACATGGAAACCAAAATGAGCGATTCTGGTCAACCCATGATTGCCATAGCCGTTGTGCCGCAGCCCGGGACCAACTATCTGGAAATCGCGAATGCATTCTATATCGAATATGAAAAACTTAAAAAAGATTTGCCTGATGGCTTTAAGTTGAACGTAGCTATCGATGATACGATTTTTGTTCGGAAGGCGGTGACCGAAGTTGCCGAAACACTCTTACTTTCTATAATCCTTGTAATCCTGGTGATATTTTTGTTTTTCAGGAACTGGTCCATGGCAATACGTCCACTGATCGATATACCCGTGTCTTTGATATCCACCTTTTTTATCATGTGGTTGTTCGGGTATTCCATTAATGTACTTACACTACTGGCAATTGTACTTGCCACGGGACTGGTTGTGGATGACGGTATCGTGGTTACCGAAAACATTTACAAAAAAGTTGAAGAGGGCATGAACCCGATCGAAGCTGCCATTAAGGGTTCGAACGAGATTTTCTTCGCCGTGATTTCCATTTCCATAACCTTGGCAGCGGTATTCCTCCCGGTTATTTTTCTTGAAGGATTCGTGGGCAGATTATTTCGGGAATTTGGTGTGGTATTGGGAGGGGCGGTTTTGGTATCCGCTTTTGTGTCGTTGACCCTTACGCCGATGCTGAATGCATATCTTATTAAACCGGGAAAACAAAGTCATTCCAAATTCTACAATTTCACCGAGAAGTACTTTGTAAGAATGAATGAATCCTATGCAGGATCCTTGCGTATTTTTATGAAAAGAAAATGGCAGAGCTTTCCAATATTGTTCGCTTGTATAGGGCTCATCGGGATATTCTACAGTTTGCTTAAAAAAGAAACCGCGCCCTATGATGATCGAAGTTTTGTTAGCCTAAGTGTTACGGCCCCTGAGGGTTCTTCCTATGAATATATGGATCGCTTGATGAACAATATTACAGAACTTATCAATGATTCCATTCCCGAAAAAAAGGTCAGTTTGGTACTTACCTCACCAGGTTTTGGATCTTCCTCGGTCAATAGTGGACGTGCTTTTATTGCTTTGTCGGACCCCAGTGACCGAAAACGAACCCAAAATGAAATTGCCAATGAACTCAATAAATCGGTAAAAGTTTTCGTGGGTGGCCGATCGAATGTTTCCGAAAAACCTACCATTTCGGTAAATCGTCGCGGTGGCCCCCCCATACAGTACATTATTCAGGCCCAAAATTTTGAAAAGCTCGAGGAAAAGATTCCTGAGTTTATGCAAGAAGCGGAAAATGATCCAACCTTCTCTTTTGTAGATGTCAACCTTAAATTTGATAAGCCCGAGATCTATGTCACCATTGATAGGGAAAAAGCGGAAAGTTTGGGCGTTTCGGTACTCGATATCGCACAAACTTTACAACTGTCGCTAAGTGGGCAGCGGTTTGGCTATTTCTTGATGAACGGCAAACAATATCAAGTGATCGGTCAATTTGACAAGAAAGACCGCGACGCACCAATGGACCTCACTTCTATATTTGTAAAAAACAAAGATGGACTTTTAATTCAATTGGATAACCTTGTCCAAACCACTGAACATAGCAGTCCACCGCAATTATTTCATAATAATCGTTATATGTCCGCCACAGTATCCGCTAATCTGGCACCGGGCAAAAGTATTAGCGATGGCATTGATGCCATGGAATCTATCAGGCAAAAGGTTCTCGATGATACTTTTACTACGGATTTGGGCGGGGAATCCAGGGATTTTGTGGAAAGTAGTTCCAATACCCTTTTCGCATTTGGCCTAGCTCTGCTATTGATCTTTTTAATCCTTGCCGCACAGTTCGAAAGTTTTATAGACCCCATTATTATCATTTTGACAGTACCTATGGCGGTCGCCGGAGCGATGTTCTCACTGTGGTTATTTGGGCAAAGCTGGAACATTTTTAGCCAGATCGGTACGATTATGCTTATTGGCTTGGTTACCAAGAACGGCATTCTGATCGTGGAATTTGCCAACCAATTACGGGAACAAGGTTTGCCGAAAATGGAGGCCATCTTGAAAGCATCGGAATCTAGATTACGCCCCATTCTAATGACCAGTCTTACCATTGCTTTGGGCGCATTGCCCATTGCATTGTCTTTAGGTGCAGCTTCTACAAGCCGTATCGGTATGGGGGTGGTCATTATTGGTGGTACGCTTTTTTCTTTAATTTTAACGTTGTTTATTATTCCCGCTTTGTATTTTCTGTGGTCACGGGAAAAAATACAGAGACCGGAATTCAAGGTACTCGAAACCGCTTCGCATGGGTAACCGTATGTATAACTGGGCTATATTCATATACTTCTGTTCCAGCGCACTGGTGGCCGCGCAAGACCTCCTTACGGTCGACCAAGCAGTGCAAATGGCTCTGGAGAACAATTATCAGATCAAAATTGCTTCCAACGAATTACAAATCGATGAGGTTTCGGTGAGTCCGGGCAATGCGGGTATGCTTCCTCAGCTTGCCGCTAATGTAGTCGACAATAACAGTACCCTAAATTTGTCGCAAACCCGTTCAGACGGTAGCATAGTTGAACGCAACAACGCCAAGAACAATAGTTTGAATTACGGGGTAGTTTTGGATTGGACCCTTTTTGATGGATTTCGGATGTTCGCAAATCTTGAACAACTCAAGGAAACCAAGAAATTGGGTGAGGCCGAACTCAAGCAGGTTATCTTGACCAAAGTAGGGGAAGTAATGGTTACTTATTATGATTTGGTACTTCAGCAACAACAACTTTCTGCTCTAGACAGTACAATATTGATTTCCGAACAACGCGTGGTACTTGCCCAAAACCGGTTCACCATAGGAAAAGCTTCGAAATTGGAGGTTCTTAACGCCCAAGTAGATTTGAATACAGACCAGACCCTAATGCAAAGGCAGCAGGAACGCTACGCTAATACCAAAACGCAACTGAACGAACAAATAGCCCGTGACCTAAAAACAGAATTTAAGGTAATCCCTGAAATTTTTGTTGATCAAGGATTACTATTGGCCGATTTGGAACAACGGGTCGCTGATCAAAATCCCCAGCTTGAAGCGGAAATGATCAATAAGCGGATCAGTGAATTGGAGCTGAAACAAATTAAAGCATCTCGCTATCCATCTATTTATGCGACTTCTGGATACAATTTTGGTCAATCAGAATCGAGCTTGGGATTTACGACCAGTTCAAATTCGAGAGGATGGAATTACGGTTTCGGTGCCAGCCTGAACATTTTCGACGGATTCAACCAGAACAGAAGTGAGCAAATAGGTAAAATAGCTGTTGAAAATGCTGAAATATCGATTCAGGAACAAAAACAACAACTAATGGCTCTCGTTGGGACAACGTACCAGACCTATTTAACCAATATCAGTTTAATTGAACTAGAGGGGAAAAATGAAGCTATCGCCAAGGAAAATCTGGACATTACCGTTGACAAATATCGGATTGGAATAATACCCACGATAGAGTTTAGAACAGCACAGTTAAATTACATCACGGCAAAAGTCCGTTATAGTAATGCAAAATTCCTGGCAAAAGTTTCTGAGATAATTTTAAAACAGCTTGCTGGGAATTTAGAATTATAGACTAAAACCTGTTCAATCAAGAATTTTGAGATTGGAGTATAATTTTGATTGTAGAACGGTCTTATTTACTTCCCGATACAAAAATTAGCAAAGATATTGCCCAATAGATCATCAGAAGTAATTTCCCCTGTAATCTCGCCTAAGTAATTCAATGCCGACCGTATATCTATGGCCAATAAATCCCCTGGTAAGCCTTCCTTGATTCCAAATCGAATTTTTTTTACTTCTTCAAGGGCCCTAATTAATGCATGGTAATGCCTCGTATTGGACACCACAATGTCGTTATTCCGTAACCGCCCCATATTTACAAATTCCAACAGTCTATTTTTGAGCTCATCAATTCCATCACCCATTTTTGCAGACATCAAGGTGGCATCGGAAAACCTGTTTTGTATTTCGATCCGTTGGGTTTCGTTCAATTGATCGGCCTTGTTTATCAGTACTAAAAAGGTCTTGTCTTGATATTTCCTTTGTAAGGTATCTATTTCAATTTTTAAGGATTCCAAACTTTTTAATAAATCCCCATTTTTCGTAAGCATAAAACCATCGACCAAATAGATGACCATTTGTGCCTGTTCGATTTTTTGAAATGTGCGCTGAATGCCCATTTCCTCAATAGTATCCTCGGTATGCCGAATACCGGCGGTGTCGATGAATCGAAACCCCACTCCTCCAATACTTATTTCATCTTCTATACTGTCCCTTGTGGTCCCCGCGATTTCTGAAACAATGGCCCGTTCTTCGTTGAGCAGGGCATTCAACAAGGTTGACTTGCCTACATTCGGAGGTCCTACAATGGCGATTGGCACCCCATTTTTCAGGACATTTCCCAGAGAAAAGGAATCGATCAGGGCAGTAAGCACTTTTTCTATTGTATTCAATAAGGCTTCAAATTGTCCCCGAGATGCAAATTCAACATCCTCTTCGACGAAATCGAGTTCAAGTTCTATAAGAGATGCAAAATTTAAAAGCTCCTGCCTTAATTTTTTGATTTCACTGCTAAATCCGCCCCGCATTTGTTGGATAGCGAGCTCATGGCTCGCCGCATTGTCGGAAGATATGAGATCGGCAACCGCTTCAGCCTGACTCAAGTCCATTTTGGCATTCAAAAAAGCCCTCAATGTAAATTCCCCAGCCTCTGCCATCCGGCAGCCTTGCCTTAAAAAAAGCTGGATGATCTGTTGCTGAATATAAGTAGATCCGTGACATGAAATTTCAACCACATCTTCTCCGGTATAAGAATTGGGTCCTTTAAAAATTGACACCAACACCTCATCCAAAACTTTTTTTCCTTCTATCAAATAACCCAAGTGAATCGTATGACTTTTTTGGGTGTTTAATTTTTTACCTCGTGCAGACTTAAAGCATTCGTTAACCAAGGGAATTGCCATTTTGCCAGAAATACGAATAACCGCTATTGCGCCCGTGCCGGGAGCCGTAGCCAAAGCTATTATGGTATCCTTGGAAATCATGGTGCAATTTTGATCCAAAAATAGCTAAAATTGAAACAACAGTCACCCCGGAGAAATAATACCATGAAATCACGACCAAATCCCAAGAAGCTACAAACCTATCGAAGGATGCGCCGCTTAAAAAGGAAATGAAAGAAGATAAGCGCAGAAAAAAGGATATTTCGAAAGAGAAAAAAAATCGTAAAAAGGAGCTAAAGGAGCAAAAAAAAGCAGAAAAAGAGGTCAAGAAAAGTGAGCGACTCGCTAAAGATATCGATAAAAAAAGGAAGTCGATTGATAGGGATGAAAGCAAAATAGGCAAACTTCAAAACAAGCTTACCAAAGGGAAGAGCAAAGGCAAGTTATCACCGGTCGATGAAATGACACTCAATCAAAAAATTGAGAAACTAAAAATCGATGTGGCAAAGGATCGTGAAAAATTGGCCAAATTGGGACGAAAGCAGTAAAACCGTGGGAGCTTCAATGTAACAAACCGGAGAAAAAACCGTCTTATTGGTGTTCAACCTTTTAAATCACCCAAAAAATGGAAGTCATCAATCATAGTCAGACCCTAAGTACCAATAACCAATTATTGGTTCTTACACATTTTTCACAGCTCTTGACCTATGTCACAGGTTTTGGCGGACTTATAGTACCCCTAATACTATGGCTCACTTCAAAAGACAAGGTTTCGGGCATGGATGAGCACGGGAAAGCCATTGTTAATTTTCAACTCAGCCTTATATTGTTCACGATTCTTAGTATACCGGCCATCTTATTGCTCGGCTTGGGGATCTTAAGCCTTATTTTTATTGGAGTCATTGGTTTTGTTTTACCCATAGTGAATGCGATAAAAGCAAGTAATGGAGAGTCTCCAAGTTATTTGATGACGATCAGGTTTATATCTTAGCCCATATTGGAAAGAAAAACCGCCTGCCTTTTATGAAGGCGGCATTATCCTTGGCACTTGGATCTCAATTCTAATTGTTCAACATAACGGGCATTACCAGCATGGTAACGGATTCCCCTTCGTCGAGCCCATCAATAGGGGTCAAGATCCCCGCTCTGTTCGGGAGGCTCATTTCCAAAGAAACTTCATCGGAGCCTAAATTATTCAACATTTCGGTGAGGAAACGGGAATTGAACCCTATTTGCATATCGTCTCCCTGATAGGCGCAAGTTAAACGTTCCTCGGCCTTATTGCTGTAATCGATGTCTTCCGCTGAAATATTCAGTTCGGCCCCGGCAATTTTTAACCGTATTTGATGGGTCGTCTTGTTCGAAAAAATGGAGACCCTTTTTACCGAACTCAAAAATTGATTTCTGGCAATCGTAAGTTTATTGGGATTTTCCTTAGGAATCACGGCTTCATAATTGGGATACTTCCCATCTATCAACCTACAGATCAATTCGGTATCGTCGAAGCTGAACTTGGCATTGCTATCATTATATTCAATGGTCACATCGGACTCGCTTCCGGTTAGAATACCTTTGAGCAAGGTTAAAGGTTTTTTCGGCATTATAAATTCCGCAACCTGCGAAGCATGTACATCTGACCTTTGGTATTTCACCAGTTTATGGGCATCGGTTGCCACAAATGTTAAGTTTTCCGGTGAAAATTGGAAAAACACCCCACTCATCACAGGTCTTAGGTCGTCATTTCCGGCAGCGAATATGGTTTTGTTGATGGCAGTTGCCAAAATATCGCCCAATAATACCGTTGAACTGGGGTTGGCCAGTTCCACCGCCTTTGGAAATTCCGCCCCGTCGGCATAGGCCAAAGCATATTTACCATGATTTGAACTTATTTCCACGGTATTGTTGTCCTCCACGACAAAGGTCAATGGCTGTTCAGGAAATGTTTTTAAGATTTCCAGCAAGAGCCTTGCCGGTACTGCTATAAGTCCTTCATTGTCTGATTCCACCTTTATCACGGAACTTATGGTGGTCTCCAAGTCGGATGCCGAAACCGTAAGTTTTTTCTTCTTAAGGTCAAATAAAAAATTATCCAAAATAGGGAGTGTATTGCTATTATTGATCACTCCGCCCAAAACCTGCAATTGTTTTAAGAGATAGGTACTGGATACGATAAACTTCATTGGTTATTTTGTTTATTACAGGACTATAAATAAGCTGTCCGTCAAATTTGTGGTGGCCAAAACACGATTGCAAAGCCAAGAGTTATGGATTTTCATGTCCATTTTTTCATTGAAAACACCCTAAAAATTAAATGAATTCAACGATTTAATGGAACAAACAAATATATTTTAAATGGACTTTTTAACGAAACAAACTTATTAACACCTAATGTCCATATTTCCGTTTTCTAAAAAAGTTGAAGAGCCATCCAAAAAGGAGCGTCAAAACTATGGGGACACCTATATTTACTATCTGCCATCGTGTTTTTTGTGTTGCGGTTTTTACCTCATCCAAAAAAGGAATGGCTACCTTCTTATTGCGAATGTTTATAAGTCCGCTATCATCTAAAAGGTAATTGAAAGCATTTACCAAAAATTCCTTGTTGCCATAGTAGCTATTGGTCCATTTGTCGTAACCCAATTCCAAGGGCCGTCCATTGCGCAATTGGTTTTTGATGATATCACCATCTGCTACGACCAGCATTTTGTTGGCGGGTCCTTTGGGCAAATCGCGCGTAAGTTTTAGTGGTTTTATACGATTGTCGAAAGCTGAACTGAATTCCCCCTCGATAAGAACCGCCAAAGGCTGATTGCCATTATTGTACAAATCTTTCTTAGGAGGGGTATTTATTAGGTCTAAACTGATCAGTCTGGGAACCTTATCCAACTTGGAGAGTGGGGAACTTTGGTACAATATGGTTTTCTTATAGGCATTTGGCAGCGTATCAATAGAACTTGTGAACTGAAACCTCAGCGCCTCCATATTATTGTTGATCGGATGGTTATTTTTAGAAAAAACCATTGGGTTGTACAGCCAGGGCAAGGGGTTGTATTGCGCCTCGTTCCCATCACCTGTGGCCAATACGATTTGGGTAAAGTACATATCGTTCACGAGGTCAGCGTTGATTCTTGCCCCATATGAAAAAAAGAAATCGTTTAGGTTAAGGTCTAAAGGCAAAGCCATCGCATTACCGCGTTCATTGAAAAGACTGTCCAATTCCATGGCTACCGGATCGATAAGCCAAACAGACTTACCACCATTGACCATAAACTGGTCCATAATGTATTTTTCACCATCGGTAAAGGGCTGGGAAGGTTTGGCCACCAAGGCCAGATCGTAGGTTTTAAGTTGATCCAATACTTTCTGCGGGTCGGTGGCCACTGAATCCAGGGTAATGGCCCCAATATTGTAATAATCCCTGATACTGGTCAGAAAATCCGCAAGGTAAATATCTTCCAATTCACCGTTGCCCTTGATGACCGCTATACGTTTCTTATCGGTCAGGGCAATTTTGGTGAATGCATCCGCAAAGGCATATTCCAAATGCTGTACCGAGCTGTTCACACGTTCTTCGGTCGTTGCCCCAAGTTTATTCTTCAGAAGAGGCACTCTAATGGTTTTATTGTCGTAGTTGACCATCGCCCAAGGAAATACTATTTCTTGTGAAACCTTGGTATTGTCGCTTGTGGTTACCCGGGTTGGGGTTAGGCCCAGGGCCTGCAGTTCTGTGATGGTGCCATCGATTTGCTCGACACCCTTTAACGGATCCACGAAGCTATATTTGATGTTTTTGTTTTTTGAAGCGAAAGTCTCCAAAATTTGACGGGTCTCATTTTGCAACTTAAGGAATTCAGGTGTAAGGTTCCCATCCAATAAAATATCAATGATTACGGGATTATTGAAACCGGTCACGGTATTTATCGAGGGTTCGGCCAACGTAAACCTATGGTCTTCCGTTAAATCGAACCGAATGGGAAAAAAACCCGCAATCATGTTCGCCAAAATCAAAAAGACCAAAGCCTTGACCAATGAAATGATATTCTTTTTCATGGCTTGTTCACTTGTTTAAGTTGAATTACGGTCAGAAAAAGAAAGAAGGCGGCCATGGAAATGAAATACACCAAATCCCTGCTGTCAAGAACGCCTCTTGCGATATTTTCAAAATGGGCCTTCATGCCAAGGTTTTGTGCGAAAACCGAACTTTCCCCTTCATCGAATAGGGAAGCGATTCCCTCAAAGCCATAATAGAGCGCAAAACAGCATACCATGCCCAAAAGGAAAGCCACGATCTGATTTTCAGAAAGGGTAGAGGTGAACAACCCGATGCAGGTATAACAAGCGATCAAGAACAAAGTGCCAAAATAAGAGCCAAGGACTAGGCCCATGTCAATATTGCCAATTGTCGTTCCAAGTTGTGACAGGGCATAAACATAGAGCAAAGTAGGTATCAGGGCAATGATTGCCAGGCTATAGGTTCCCAGGAATTTACCTAAAACGAGGTTCCAGAGTGAAATGGGCTTTATATAAAGCAGTTCTAAAGTACCCAATTTTTTCTCCTCTGAAAAGCTCCTCATGGTAATGGCCGGAATTAAGAACAAAAATACCCATGGTGCCAATAAAAAGAAATTGCCCATATCAGCGAATCCGGCATCGAGGATATTGAAGGGACCCTTGAAAACCCAAAGGAACAAACCGTTAAGTACCAAAAAAAGCCCAATGACCAGATAGCCAATTGGAGAAGTAAAAAAAGAACGGATTTCTCTTTTGAAAATCGATAGCATTTAATCAGATGGGTTTTTAATTACCAATGCCAAAACTAAGAATAAAATATTTTCGAAAACTTTATTTTAATCTGCTTTGCTCCAATTAAGTAAAACTTATAGTAATGGTGTCACGGTAATCCAATCCCAAGAGTGTAGAGGCTCCCCCAACGGTATTCAAGTCACTTTTGTAAATTGCAAGTTCAATATAGTTCATAGAGTTAAATAGGGCCAAGAGGTCCCCCGCACCCCTTCTGTTCGCCTTTTCCAGGTCGAAGTTGATGATGTCGCTGTATCTATTGTATATTTCTCTGATTGTAGTGGTACGGGCGTTCAGCTCGAAAGAGCGCCCCTTTCTATAGGCATCGAATAGATTCTTATGGATATTGGTCACGACATTCCCATAGTTATCTATATATACCACACTTCCCACTATTTTCTTGCCGTTATCGGTAATGATGGGCGAATATTCTTTAAGCTCGGTCAATCCGTTAAACGGCCTGCCAATGACTTCTAAGGTACCCCCTCGAGCCAGATGGCATGCTACTTTCACGAAAACGTCCATCACAGGGAACGAACCGTTTTCAGGATTGGGAATATTGATTTGGACGACTTTCTCAGGATTGATTTCTGAGGTGATCAAACCGACCACCCCGGTATTGGCCGTGATAAAATAATGTCCATCGACCAAAATGGCAATATGTTGATTTTCTGGCGTGGGTTCGGCATCCAAGCCTACGATGTGGATGGTGCCCTCTGGGAAATTTTTATAGGCATTTTTAACAATGTATGCACATTGATGAATGTTAAAGGGGCTGATTTCATGTGAAATATCAACAATTTTGGCATTGGTCAACTCCTTATAAATACTTCCTTTTAAAGCACCTACAAAATGGTCTTTAAGTCCAAAATCTGTCGTTAAGGTGATGATTGCCATGCAGCAATGTTGATATGTTTTTGATTAGTCAAACTGATTTTTTACTTAAGTTTGTTAAACAAAATTAAACAAAAAAACAGCCTTGCGAAATTTATCTTTAAGGCCCCAACCCTAAAAAAACAGATATTCATTGAACGAACTTATTCTAGAGCTCACCGACATCAGTCCGAGGGATTTTTTTGGACAACAAAACGAGAATATCGACCTGCTTAAAAAGTACTTTCCGAAATTAAAGATCGTTGCCCGCGGCAGCAAAATAATGGTTTACGGCGATGAAGATCTGTTGGAGGAATTCGATAGGCGATTCGATATGCTCACCGATCATTTCGTGAAATACAACAAGCTCGATGAAAACGCCATTGAGCGCGTACTTACCCGAAATGGAAACGAAGACTATCAATCCCCGGCGAGCAGTGGTGAAACCTTGGTTCACGGTGTTAGCGGCAAACTGATCAAGGCCCAGACCGAAAACCAGCGTAAATTAGTCGATGCGGCAATGAAGAACGATATGGTTTTTGCCATTGGACCAGCAGGCACGGGGAAGACTTATACCGGTGTCGCACTGGCGGTAAAGGCGTTGAAAGAGAAACAGGTGAAACGGATCATTCTCACAAGGCCGGCGGTCGAAGCAGGTGAAAATCTTGGTTTTCTGCCAGGGGATCTGAAGGAAAAACTAGACCCCTATATGCAACCCTTATATGATGCGTTGCGAGATATGATCCCAGGAGAAAAACTGGCCCATTTTATAGAAAACGGCACCATTCAAATCGCCCCTTTGGCTTTTATGCGCGGCCGTACCCTCGATCATGCCTTCGTAATCTTGGACGAAGCACAAAATACCACCCATGCCCAGATGAAAATGTTTCTGACGCGTATGGGTAAAAACGCAAAATTTATGATTACCGGAGATCCAGGACAGATCGACCTTCCCAGAAGGGTCATATCCGGTTTGAAGGAGGCCTTGCTCATTTTAAAAAATGTTGAAGGTATTGAAATGATATACCTTGACGATAAGGACGTGATTCGGCATAAGTTGGTCAAAAAAGTGATCGATGCCTATAAAGATATAGAACATCAGAATTAAGGACATTTATGGGCAACACAATTACAACTACCAATTTTAATTTTCCCGGGCAGCAATGGGTCTACAAAGGAAAGGTAAGGGAGGTTTATGCGCTGGAAAATGACTTATTGGTCATGGTAGCCACCGATCGTCTTTCCGCTTTTGATGTAGTGATGCCCAAAGGGATACCGTTCAAGGGTCAAATTTTGAACCAAATCGCAACCAAGATGATGGAGGCGACCAAGGATATTGTGCCGAATTGGCTCATGGCCACCCCAGATCCCAATGTGGCCATAGGCCAGGCCTGTGAACCCTTTAAAGTGGAGATGGTGATACGTGGCTATTTATCCGGCCATGCCGCTAGGGAATATAAGGCTGGCAAAAGAACCCTCTGCGGCGAACCCATGCCAGAAGGTATGAAAGAGAACGATCGTTTCCCCCAACCTATCATTACACCGGCCACCAAGGCCGAAAAAGGAGACCACGACGAGGATATTTCCAGTGAGGATATCATAAGGCGGGGTATTGTTCATGAACAAGACTATGAAGTTCTTGAAAAATATACGCGCTCCTTGTTCCAAAGGGGGTCGGAAATAGCTGCATCCAGAGGGCTCATTTTAGTCGACACAAAATATGAATTCGGTAAAAACAATCAGGGACAAATTCTATTGATCGATGAAATTCATACCCCTGACTCTTCCCGTTATTTTTATGCCGATGGTTATGAAGAAAGACAACAAAAAGGGGAACCCCAAAAACAACTTTCAAAAGAGTTCGTTCGCCAGTGGCTTATAAGCAATGGGTTCCAAGGTCTAAACGGCCAAAAAGTACCCGAAATGTCGGATGCCTATATCAATACGGTTTCGGAACGGTACATTGAACTTTATGAAAATATTACAGGCGCGACTTTTGTAAAGGCCGATATATCGAATATCCAAGATCGAATAGAACGTAATGTGCTTCACTTTTTGGAAAACCTGCATCAGTAAATGACGGGAATCCTTGCCATAGCAATTATCGCTTATTTGCTGTTGACGCTGGTGGTAGGATTTTACAGTTCGAGAAAAATCAAGCATACGCAAGACTTCACACTTGCCGGGCGCAGTCTGTCGGCCATGGTCGTCGGAATCACTATTTTTGCAACTTGGTTTGGTCCGGAATTGATTATGGGGGTACCCACGCTTTTTGTCCAAAGCGGAATTCAGGGCATTATCACGGATCAGTTCGGCAATTCCCTGTGCCTCATTTTAGTGGGTGCTTTCTATGCAAGAAAGATGTATGCACTTAGAATCACCACCATCAATGACCTTTTTCGGTTACGGTATGGAAAAAGCCTGGAAATGTTGACGGCAATAGTCAACATTTTAACCTATTTCTCTTGGATTGCCGCCCAATTTCTGGCCTTGGCATTGCTCTTTCAGCTATTGTTTGGCCTGCCTATCTTCTTGGGTATTGCCCTTGGAAGTGGCATTGTACTCACTTATACCTATGTAGGCGGCATGTGGGCCGTATCAATAACCGATGTATTTCAATCAGTGGTGATCGTTGTGGGCCTCCTGGTTTTGGCCGTGACCCTTTTGTCAGATGCAGGCGGATTAATGCCTGTGCTGAGCAATACGCCAGAAGGGTTTTACCGACTGTTTCCAGAGGGAGTAGGGGTTTATGATTGGACCGACCATATTTCGAAATGGATTTATTTGGGGATAGGGGCCATTGCGGCCCAGGAGGTTTATCAGCGCGTTTTATCGGCTAAGGGTGCCAAAACTGGAGCCAATGGCGCCTATATCAGTGCAGGCCTTTTGTTTGTGGTCGGGGCGTTGCCATTGGTCATCGGTTTGGCATCGAGTCAATTATACCCTGAATTGATGCTGATGAATGACGGACAAAGCATTATTCCGGCCATGGTGAATACGTATATGGGGATGCCTTTAAAAATCTTGTTTTTCGGGGCTTTGATCAGTGCTATTTTAAGCACCTCAAGCGGTGCGCTTTTGGCTCCTGCTACGATTATTGGAGAAAATTTGATAAGGCCGGCTAAAATAGAAATCACCGATGCCCAATTGCTGCGTTACACCAGGTTATCGGTCGTTTTGGTCGCTATAATATCTGCGGTTTGGGCCTACATGAATACGAGTATCCATGAATTGGTCGTAAATTCGATCATTCCCATGTTGGTTTGTATCGTGGTCCCATTTACCCTTGGGCTATACTGGAAAAAAACATCAGTGGTTGCCGTATGGTGGGGTATCATCACCAGTGCATTGGTTTGGGCATTGTGCAGCATTTTTGAAACCCGAATAGATGCCGCCTTGGTCGGATTGATTACCAATATATTGATTACCGTAGGGGTCAGTTATTGGAGCCCTGATAATAGCCATGCGCGGTATATTCTCAATCAAACCGCCCATCTTCAACAAGATTAAATTTAGCGTTCACCTCAGCATTGACGCCATGTTCAGTTGCTTTTTCAAGCAATGTAGGTTTTTAATTTAAATTAAATCGTATTCTTTTTTGTATTGGGGTGGATGATCGATTGGCCATGATTCCCGTGAATGAGGGTTGTCGGTAACGGCCATTCCATGGAATTTTCTTATCAAGAAACATTACCGTTTAAAAATAATGAATTTAAGGCCCGGAAAGTGCAAATGCATTTATCCAAAACTGTTCGTGATTTATTGTTTACTGCCTACCGTAAACTGCTTAATTGACCGCTGAACGCTGTCCCCAAGATACTGATCGCAAGTTCTGCCAAATAAAAAGCCGGGAAAAATATCCCGGCTTTTAATAGTATTTCCTGGTAGCGAGAGGGAGACTTGAACTCCCGACCTCAGGGTTATGAATCCTGCGCTCTAACCACCTGAGCTACCTCGCCAAAGGTTTTGTAAGCGGCTGCAAATATAAAGTTTAATTTCCGCTACATCAAAATTAGGCTGTCAAAAAATATTTGTGGGAGATTATTTTTTTATCATACAGAAATATATATATTGTCCGAAGTTAAAAATACCCTGAATGTCAGATAAAATTAAGTTTGAATTAGAGTTTGTTATACAATCATCGCCACAATTACTTTATCAATACCTCTCCACGCCTTCGGGACTCTCAGAATGGTTTGCGGACAATGTGAACTCTCGCGGCGAAATGTTCAGTTTTATTTGGGATGGTTCCGAGGAAGAGGCAAAGCTCATTAAGAGAAAAAGTGACGAATTTGTAAAATTTTCATGGGTAGACAATGAAGACGACAGCTTTTTTGAATTAAAGATCATCGTCGACGAAATTACCCAAGATGTATCACTGTTCATAACCGACTTTGCTGAAGAGGATGAGTTGGAAGAAGCTAAAATGCTTTGGGAAAACCAAGTATCGAGCCTGAAACAGGTCTTGGGTTCCAAATAAGTGTTTTCTGATATAAAACTTATCTTTGGCCTTGAATTTCAAGGCTTTTTTTATGGTTGATTTTAATGGGCAAATGGTCTCTGGCCAAAACGATTTTTTAAACTATCGAAACCGCGGATTGCGGTTCGGCGATTCCTTGTTTGAAACCGTTAGGGCAGTCAACGGAAATATAGTCTTTTGGGAAGACCATTACCTCAGACTGATGTCTTCCATGCGGATATTGCGTATGGAAATTCCCATGTCATTTACGATGGAGTTTTTGGAACAATCACTGATCGATGTATTGGTAGCGAATAACCTGCAAAATACCAGTGCAGGACTGCGCCTGACGCTGTTTCGGGATAATGGGGACGAATATACGCCCGAAAACAACCAAATCTCCTATATCATCGAGGCAGAACCACTTAGCGCCCCGTTCTTTTTACTTCAATCTGAGCATTACGAAGTTGAATTGTTCAAGGATTTTTATGTGAATGCCGATACGCTTTCTACCTTAGAAACCAATAACAAGATGATACAGGTTTTGGGGGGTATTTATGCGAAGGAAAATGGTTATCAAGATGTTCTTTTATTGAACCATAACAAACAAGTGGTAGAATCGGGTCACGGAAACCTGTTTATGTGCAATGGAAATATTATTAAAACGCCCCCTTTGAGCGATGGGTGCAGCAATGGGATCGTGAGGAAAAAACTGATGGAGATCGTCGGGGACCTTAAGGATCTCAAACTGGTCGAGGAATCCATTTCCCCATTCGACCTTCAAAAAGCAGATGAACTTTTTATCACCGATACCCTGAACGGAATCCGGCCCATCACTAGGTACCGAAAAAAAAGTTTCGCTATACAGATCTCACAAAATCTTTTGGCCGCTTTGAACACCAAAGTGAGGATCGAGCAAGCAAGTAAGAGCTAATTTAGACTTGGATTTTCAGGTGCATTTGACCAAAGCAAATAATTGCCACCCAATTCGATCATCTTTTCTTTCCAAAATGTCGTAGCCGGTTTTTGGATGATCGCACTTTCATATTGATTTTTTACCACGATCCAGGTTTTAGAGGAAAGCTCCTTATCGAGTTGGAGTGACGACCAACCGGAATAGCCCAAAAAGAATCGAATATCCTGCTCCGAAATTAATTTTTCGTTGATCAGGGCGATGGTTTTCTCAAAATCGCCGCCCCAATAGATGCCATCGGAAATTTCAATACTGTTATCAATGAGATGGGGCACCTTATGGATGAAATAAAGGTTATCCTGTTCAACCGGCCCACCATTGTAAACCCTGAAGGGGATGTTTATTTCCGAAACAAGATCATTGATATGGTATTCAAGCGGTTTGTTCAAAATAAACCCAACGGAACCTTCCTTATTATGTTCGGCCAAAAGAACCACTGATCTGTTGAAGGAAACATCACCGGTAAGTGAGGGCTCTGCAATTAATAACTTACCTTTTTTTGGTCTAATGATAACCATATTTGAGTGCTATGACACTCTAAAATAAGACAATTCCGAATAATACCAAATTTTGGGATAAAAAAAGCACCCCGATAGTTCGGGATGCTTCGTTATTCTAGTTATTATAGAGACTAGTTTACAGCCTTGCCCAAATCGGCACCTGCTTTAAACTTTACAACATTTTTAGCTGCAATTTTGATGGTCTTACCAGTTGATGGGTTTCTACCTTCTCTTGCATTTCTTCTGGAAACGGACCAAGATCCGAAACCTACCAGTGATACGCGATTGCCTTTCTTAAGTGACTTTTCTACGTTACCCAAAAAAGATTCCAATGACTTTTTAGCCGCAGCTTTTGTGATGCCTGCGTCAGCAGCCATTGCATCGATTAATTCTGTTTTGTTCATAATGTAATTAGATTAATTGTTGTTAAAATAATTTTTAAAGGTTAAACAAATTTATACGGAAATACGGTGAACGCAAGTAAAATAAGGGGAAATCAGCGTTTTTGTTGATAACTCAAGACGTTTGTTGATAAAGTGACCGTTATTTGACGTCTCGTGTAGCCCAATGATAACGGGACTTCATGACATATGGGCCGATTTTTCCAATTTAAGTCCATTTAAGACCTCCTTGACCTGCATTCGTCGCTTGCCCGGAAATTGTATTTCCACGAGTTGGAGGTACCCCCCTTTAACAGCAACTTTGATATGATGCTTATCTGCCAATAGTTGCCCTGACCCAAGGTTGTGGGCAACAGGCTCTTTAGTGGTCTTGTAAATTTTGACCAATGTTTTCTCCCCATTATTGATGAGATGGGTCCATGCGACTGGATACGGACTCAGGCCGCGCACATGGTCGTGAACTTTCTCAAGGGTCTGTGTCCAATCTATTTCACAGTCTTCCCTATAGATCTTAGGGGCTGTATTTAATGTAGCGCCAAAGCCTTGTTTTTTGGTGATTGCCCTGTTCGCTTGAATCAACTCAACGGTATCGATGACCAATTCGGCACCAAGTTGCATTAATCGATCGTGAAGATCGCCTGCGGACTCGTTTTCATTGATGAAAGTTTCTCTTTGGAGGATGATCTCTCCCGTATCGATCCGGTCATCGATGAAAAATGTGGTCACACCCGTTTTGGGTTCCCCGTTCATTATGGCCCAATTGATGGGTGCTGCCCCACGGTATTCTGGCAAGAGGGATGCATGGAGATTAAAAGTACCATAGGAGGGCATGGACCATACCACTTTCGGTAACATACGGAAGGCTACGACGATCTGTAAGTTGGCTCCAAAATTTTGTAAACTGGCCAAAAAATCGACATCTTTTAGATTGGTGGGCTGCAAAACGGGTAATCCCCGTGACAATGCATGGGATTTTACGGCAGAGGCCTGCATTTTTTGACCTCGTCCCGCAGGCCGGTCAGGGGCGGTCACCACACCCACGACTTGATAGCCTTTTTCGATCAACATGTCCAAGGAGGCTACCGCAAAATCGGGCGTGCCCATAAATACAATTTTAATGTCCCTCATTTGATTTCATATTCATTTTTTGAGTTTATCGCGATGCTGCCTTCTTCCAATAATTCCCGAATCGCTTTCAAAACCAGATGTTCATCATAATTCAGGGCACCGATCAAAGTTCTGGAATCACAGCTTTTATAGGTCAAAAATTTAATGATCTGCGCCGGTAACAATGGATTCGCAAAGCCATCTTCGGAAGTCTTTTCAATACAAACATCGCAAATTCCACATGCCTTGGTGTTTTTCTCGCCAAAGTAAGCCATCAACTGTTTGGTTCTGCAAATGTCCTTATTGTTTATATAAGCCAACATACTGTTTACATTGGCTATCTTAACCTGGTGCCATTCCCTTATTTCCTTTGCAAATCGGTTAATTGTGAGATCGTCTTCCCGTGGCACCAAAAAAGTCAGGCTAAGATCGCTGTCCTGAGCCTGATACTCGATTAGACCATCTTTTTGAAGTTTCTTTAACAGATTTCCAATAGCGGTCTCGGGAATAGCTGATTTTTTAGCGATCAATAAGGTATTGATTTTGGTATCGAAATCGAACAGCCCCCCATAAGTGCGCAATAAAACCTGGATGAGCGGTGCCATGTCCGGGTTCTTTTCCAAATAGTCGAAAATGGATTGCTTGCCCACGACGAAACGAACCATAACCTTCTTTTCGAACGATTCGGATAATGCGATTACCGACTGTTGGTCGAGGATGCGCAGGCTATTGAAGGTCAAGGCCCTATTGAGTTTGTAAGTTTCACAGAAAGCATTAAAATTGATTTGAAAGGTTTCGTCATTTCCTTCCCCATAGGCTACTTGAAAATAACTATTGAGCTTATGGTAGGTATCTTTAAGATACCCGATGTCGGGAAGGATACTCAAAAACTGATTTTTCACCTGTCCTTCATCGGTTTTATTGGTGATGAGCACTGCCCGGGCGCTATTGCCATCCCTGCCCGCCCTGCCTGCCTCCTGAAAATAATTTTCAATGCAATCGGGAATTTGGTAATGTACCACAAGTTCCACATCGGGTTTATCGATGCCCATGCCGAAGGCATTGGTGGCCACCATGATCTTTACCTGGTTCTTTAGCCAAAGTTGGAGTCTTTTTTTCTTTTCGGCTTTTGCAATGCCCCCATGAAAGAAAGTGCAACTGTAGCCCGATGCATTCAGATATTGCGACAATTCTTCTGTCAAACGCCGTGTTCTGACATAAACGATGGCACTTTGGTCGGCTTGATCGCAACATTGCTTCAAGCGAAAGGGTTTGTCATCTGCCCAAACGATGCTAAAGGCGATATTTTTCCTTTCAAAGGAATCTTTCACAACAAGGGGTCGGACCATTTCAAGTTGTTCAATGATGTCTTTGGCCACCCTGTCAGTGGCCGTGGCCGTTAAAGCCACTATTGGTACTCCAGGCCTTAGCTCCCTTAGTTGAGCACATTGGAGATAAGCAGGTCTAAAGTCGTGCCCCCATTGCGAAATACAATGTGCCTCATCAATCGCGATCAAGTTGACGTTCATCTGCTGTATCCTTTCCCTGACCATTTCTTGCATCAAACGCTCGGGGGAGATATATAGGAATTTGAAATTGCCAAAACAGCAATTATCCAAGAGATCAATGACTTCATCGAAGGGGATGCCCCCGGTGAGTGCAACGGCCTTAATGCCGATTTGTTTGAGCTGATCGACTTGGTTCTGTATCAAGGCGATCAAAGGCGACACCACAATACAAATACCTTTTTGGGCAAGGGCCGGGATTTGAAAGCAAATCGATTTACCTCCCCCTGTTGGCAACAATGCCAGCACATCCTTTTGTTGCAACAAGGCATCGATCACCCGTTCTTGCGATCCCTTGAACCGGTCATGTCCCCAATGGGTTTTTAATATGTCTTTTGGACTTTGCACTATTTTTGATCGAGCTGGTCCATGATAAAGGCGACCCTACCGTCTACCGTGTCTTTGGGCACTTCAACAACCTGATAGCCGAAATGGGAATAGGTGTTATACAATAACCGATGAATTTCCATGGCCTCTTCATAACTTTCAAAACGTTCACTATCGAGCGTATAGATCGCTTCCCACATCGGGAGAAGGAATATTGAATCGTAACGATGGCTTTCAAGGGCGTCGATGAATTCAGAATCATAACTTTGGTCAAAATAATCCATATAAGCGAGAACATCGGGGATTCCCCGGTCAAAGAAAACGACGGGCTGCGCGATGGAGGCAGAATCTTTGTAGTGTTGCACCCTAGCCCCCATAATTTTTCTGTTAAAACCAAGTGGATCAGGGACGACCGCTATGGGATTGGCGGCAAAATTAGATAGGCCTGCTTTATTTTTGGCCTCAAGGGTCATGCTGCGTATGACCTCTGGAAAACAATGGAAACCCACTTTGCCCAATCCTTCGATCAGGGAAGTCTTACCTGTGCTGGGCCCTCCTGTAATTACAATTTTTTTTGGATTCAAACGGTTTGGGATTGTTCCCGTAAAAGTAAACAATAAGGGCAAGCTTAAAAAATTGGCGTTTTGGACTATCTTTGTAAAAAAAATTCATGGATAACGAAAAGTCGGAAGCTTTTTACAATCGATTAAAGGTGCAATTGATCGAGAGTACGCCCTGGCCATCGGTTTACCTTTATAAATTCATCGTACCCACCGCGGTCGATAAAATAGATAGGATACATCAAATTTTCGACAATACAGGCGCCGTCATCGAATCAAAACGATCAAAGACCGGTAAATACACCAGTCTTTCGATTACTGTGGGTCTCGATGGCCCCGATGCGGTAATTCAATTCTACAAGGAAGTGGGTACCATAAAAGGTGTAATATCACTGTAAAATAGGTATTTTAGCATAATTTTCTTAATTTGCATGCGTTTATAATACGATACTTCCCATTACATTTTTCTAAAACATATCAATTTGAACTTAGTAGAAAATCTAGAATATAATACGGAAAGATCTTTGTTGATCATTCCCGAATATGGTCGTCATTTCCAGAAAATGGTAGATCATGCTGTTTCCATCGAAGATGATGTGGAGCGAAACAAAGTGGCAAAGGCCATTATTAGTGTTATGGGCAACCTGCAGCCTCATTTAAGGGATGTGCCCGATTTCCAACACAAGCTATGGGACCAGTTGTTCATCATGTCTGATTTTAAATTGGACGTTGAATCGCCATTTCCCATTACAAGCAAGGAGGTCTTGCAGCAACGTCCGGAGCCATTGGCCTATCCTCAAAACCATCCGAAGTATCGTTTTTATGGAAACAACATTAAGCGAATGATCGATGTGGCCGTAAAATGGGACAAAGGTGATATGCGCGACGGGTTGGAATATGCCATCGCAAATCACATGAAAAAATGCTACTTGAATTGGAATAAGGACACGGTTGACGACAAAGCCATTTTCAAACACCTTTTTGAACTTAGCGATGGTCAAATAGACCTTACGGGAGAAAATCTTACGGAAAGCGGACAGTTTCTTAAAAACCGGATTGCAAAGACACCACGGGTCACTTCAAGTAAAAAATCCCAAAGAAACAATAACAACAACCGAGGTAAGAAACGGTTTTAATCTTTCAACCTTAAATGGGGACATTTAAAATTGAGGGGGGGCATAAACTTTCTGGTTCTATAACCCCGCAAGGTGCAAAGAACGAAGCACTGCAAATTCTTTGTGCGGTACTTCTCACGTCAGAGGAAATCACGATCAACAATATACCCGACATCATCGATGTCAATAAATTGATCAGCCTTTTGGAAGATCTTGGCGTCAAAATCCAAAAAAAGGGCAAGGGCTCTTATACCTTTAAGGCAGATGACATTAACATGTCGTTTCTCCAATCTGAACAGTTCAAACAAGATGGAAAGGGCCTAAGGGGCTCCATTATGTTGGTAGGGCCACTGCTTGCCAGATTTGGAAAAGGATACATACCCAAGCCAGGCGGCGATAAAATCGGTCGCCGAAGACTTGATACCCATTTTGAGGGGTTCATCAGACTGGGAGCGAAATTTAGATATAATAAGGAAGAGCACTTTTATGGCGTGGAGGCCAAAAAATTAAAGGGCACCTATATGTTGCTCGATGAGGCTTCGGTGACAGGGACAGCTAACATTTTAATGGCGGCCGTATTAGCAGAAGGACAAACCACCATTTATAACGCGGCTTGTGAGCCCTATTTGCAACAACTGTGCAAGATGCTCAATAGAATGGGCGCAAAAATCACAGGGGTTGGGTCGAATATGTTGGTCATCGAAGGCGTAAAAAAATTAGGGGGAACACAACATACCATGTTGCCCGACATGATTGAAATTGGAAGTTGGATCGGTTTGGCGGCGATGACCAAAAGTGAACTCACCATCAAGAATGTTAGCTGGGACGATCTAGGACAGATACCCAACGTTTTCCGTAAACTCGGAATACAGGTCGAGCGCAAGGGCGATGATATTTATATTCCCGAACACAAGAATGGCTATGAAATACAGAACTATATCGATGGTTCAATACTGACCATTGCAGATGCACCTTGGCCAGGTATGACCCCCGATTTATTGAGTATTATATTGGTGGTGGCCACCCAGGCCAAAGGAGAGGTGTTGGTTCATCAAAAGATGTTCGAAAGCCGGTTGTTCTTTGTAGACAAACTAATAGATATGGGCGCCAAGATCATTCTTTGCGACCCCCATAGGGCAACGGTGATAGGCCATAATTTTAAATATACCCTAAAGGCGACCGTAATGGTCTCTCCAGATATCAGGGCAGGGGTTTCCCTCTTGATCGCTGCTCTTTCGGCCAAGGGTACATCGACCATTCATAACATCGAACAGATCGATCGAGGTTATGAAGACATTGACAATAGACTTCGCGCCATCGGTGCTAAAATAGTCAGGGTATAATATTCCTGAATCCCTACATTTTCTTCATATCAAGGCTATTGTAATTCAATAGGTGAAGTTTTATTTTAGGGCGAATAATTAAACTGTCCCAATAATAAATATTACCCTAAGCTTTTGAAACCAGTTGCTAGGGACTATTTTACCAAATACCGAATTTCAAAAAAAATAATCAACGGCCTATGGAGAAAGAAAATTCAAACCAATCACCTCTGATCAACAATGACAGTGCCGATAAAAAAAGATTTGAAATGAGGATAGGAAATCATATCGCTTTTATGGATTATATCCTTTCCAAACAAAATATAATCTACCTGACCCATACCGAGGTACCCATAGCACTGGCAGGTAGGGGTATCGGTAGTATCTTGGTCTCAAAGGTCTTGGAATACGTCAAGGAACAACAGTTGAAAATGGCCCCGTTGTGCCCGTTTCTGGCAACATACCTTAAACGTCACCCTGAAATGGCAAAGGATATCCTTGCCCCTGGATATACTGTCGGCTAAACTTTTATTTACTTCTCTATTAATTTGCCATCGGGATATTTGGCGAATCTCCCATTATTTTTTGGGTGCACATGGTCGTGATGCTGCCATGGCCATCCCCCGAACTGGGTAGTGCGGTATTCCTGCATCGCTTGTTGTATTTCCTCTTCGGTGTTCATTACGAATGGGCCGTATTTTACAATGGGTTCGGCGATCGGCTTGCCCTGCAACATTAAAAAATGAGCTGTTTGCGATCCGGTCTGGATATTAATTTCCTGACCAGCCACCAACTCGATACCTGAATTTTTTTCTATCCGTTGTCCCTCCACCATTATAGAATCCCCTTCATAGAAGTAAAGTGTTCGGTTCACATTGGAAACCGCCCGAGGTAAGATGAATTCAGAATTTGCTTTGATATGGATATTCCAAATGGCAACTTCATTCTCCATATCTGCCGCCCATGAATTTGGGGCCGGGTCCGGTGCTTTTTGGTCTTGATATGATCCGGCAATGATTTTAACACGATAATCCTTTGTCTCGACAACGGGAATGTCCTCATGCCAAAGCATGGCAAAATGGGGTGAAACAAATTTGTTTTTTTTGGGAAGGTTCAACCAGATTTGAAACAATTCCATAGTATTGTTATCCTCCGTATTCAGTAAAGGAAACATTTCACAATGTTGTACCCCCTTTCCTGCCGTCATCCATTGCACATCACCCTGGCCAAAACGGCCTGCTGCACCCAATGAATCGGAATGGTCACAAAAGCCTTTGTTTACAATGGTAACGGTCTCAAACCCCCGATGGGGATGCGCAGGAAAGCCTGGAACGGTTTGGCCATGGTACATGCGCCATCCATCCTTTATGGTAAAGTCGTTCCCCAAATTTCTGCCCGCTAAGGAGGCGTTGGGCGTCATGTCTTCCTTGGCCTTGGGATAATGGTCCAGGTGATACACACAGAATAGAAAAGGATCTTGGGTCTGCCAAGGAAAGCCAAGTTTGAATATAGATTTTATGGAATTTGCCATATGCCATTATTTTAATAGATACTATTCGTGAATTGCCGTATTGATTTCTACCCAATTGTTCTCTGGGTCTTTGATATAGATCTGTTTCACCCCATCTGCACGATTTGTTACCGCATTTTTCTTTCCGGGCCAATCCCAATAGGTGATATTCAGATTACCCAGATGCTCAATCAAGGCATCCAAATTTTGGGTCGCAAGACAAAGGTGTACACTTTTGCTGTGTTCCATGGCCACGCTATCCTTTCCAATCAGGTGCATTTGGGAATTACCATGTATTTTAAACCAACGGAAACCAGAAGTAGCGGAAGGATGGGGAATTTCCTCTAATTTCAAAATATTGGCGTAAAAATCGCCCACCTTTTCCAAATCCTTGACGATAAGTGAATAATGATCATATTTAAAATCAAAGGATTGGGCGCTGAGCAGCCCGCAGTTTAAGATTAGGAACAGGAGAAGTAAAACGCTTTTTTTCATTTATTCTATTGTAAAAGATGTTAATATTCCAACAAACAAATAGGTTATCCCTTAGGGTTTTATGAAAAGAGCCTTTGGCTCTGGTCCGGTTTTTTGTTATTGCCAATCATTAATCGGATGCCTCTTTAATTTTGTTTTGACGAAGTCAAAGATATCCATTATTATCAGAAGGAAACATAATGAAAATTATGGGAATGGCCATTTTTAGGATACCAAATCTATCTTAATCTTGTTTTCTTTTTAAGTACCACTATGAACATTGCGATTTGCAATACCAAAGCAATGGCGTTGGTGAGCCAAAGCGCAACCGCCCCGAACCTAAGTCCATAAAGACCCCAAAACAAATAAATAAATATCCATCCCACCACGAAGCCCATTGAAAGACTGCTTGGTTTGCCCGAAGTCTTTTCCTTATGAACTTGTAGGGCTATCACAAAGCAAGCCCCAACCCCGAATATGACCCCCATAGTCTCAAAAACCGATTCGGATATTTCAAAGAGGAACATCTTAGATTTGTTTGATTGCTTTGCATGGATTGCCATAGGCCAAGGTATTGTCTGCAATATCCTTGGTCACCACCGAACCGGCTCCAATGGTCACATTGTCACCGATATTTACCCCTGGCATGATTACGGTATTACCACCTATCCAAACATTTTCGCCAATATTGACCGGGGAGGTATTCGTCAAATACCGAGCAGTTCCCGAATCGTCTTTAATGATGCGTTCACTTGCCTTCAAAGGGTGCTTTGCGGTATAGATCTGGACAAAAGGGGCAATAAGCCCATTCTTGCCAATAGTTATGGTATTGTTGTCGAGGAAAAAACAATTGGCGTTTATAAATGTACCTTCCCCTATGGAAATGTTTTCCCCATAATCACAATAAAAAGGGGGTTCTATCCATACCCTTTCGCCTTTAAATTTGAACAATTGATTCAATAGGACCTCTCTTTTTTCAATTTCCGTAGATTCAAGTCGGTTGTATTGATGGAACAACCTTCTCGCCTTGTGGTACATGGCGAGCAATTCCGAATCTCTGGAATTATAATGGTATCCCGAAAGCATTTTTTCTTTTTCGGTCATCGTTATCTATCGTTCGAAAGCTAATTTTACAAAATCGATGGGATTATCCATCGAATTGCAGTGTAAGATGGGTACCATCGCAATACGGTTTGTTTCTGGATCCCCCACAGCGACAAAAAGCTGTGGCATTCGATTTTTTTTCAATTTTTCCGTCTGGTAAGGTTACGGTAAGTTCTCCTCTAATCAATAGAGGACCCTTGGCGGTAACCTGAATCTCGGTCTGTTGTGAAATCTCTGCAGCTTGATTTGCCGAACCATCGTTCAATTCGTAGCCCAAAGCACCTGATGGGCATTTTTTAATTTGGTCGATCAAGGCATCCGCAGAGGCTTCCTTGGGTTTTATCCATGGCTTTTCTTCTGGACGGTAAACTTTGGGCAGGGCTGTGACGCAAATACCGGAATGAATGCATTTCTGGGGTTTCCAAACCACCTTGATTTCCCCGTTTTCGTACTTCTTAATGATTTCTCCTGTGCCCATACCTTTCGATCTTAATTTTTACCGATGGGTGGGGGTCCGTCAGGAATAATGGGCTCATAGACTTCACTTCCCTTACGTTCCTTGAATTCTGCCTTCACTTTTTCCACCAATTTGGGATTCTCAAATAAATCGACCGCGGTCATGCCCAATGCCTTTGAGGCGTAAAGCATGCCCTTATGACCAATGCTCATACCGCCACAGGCCACCACGGCCCACGAATGCCAAGGTGTATCTTTAGGGGCAACGGTAACCCCTAAATTGATGTTTGCCACATTCCAGCTTACATCTCCAACATCGGTTGAACCACCACCAGGGTTTTCCTTGGTGGCTTCCAGGGGTTTGATGCTGCTATCCATGCCTATTTGTGGTTTGCCCGTTGCTTCCTGAATTCTTTTTCCAAAGATGGTTTCTTCCTCTGTGTAGGAGATAGGGCCCAATAGTTCTAGGTTTCCCTGCATAATTTCACCACCGGCCCGGTTAACCAAAACCTCATAAATACCGGATATCAAGGATATCTTATAATCAACATTGGCCATGATGGCAGCTCCCTCGGCCATCTTCATTACGCGCTCATAAACAGGCATCATACCGCTGCGCTTGGTGTCGCGTACGCGTACCCACAAGCGGGCATAATCGGGCACCACGTTGACCACCTGGCCACCATCTTGAATATGATAATGTATCCGCACCGTGGGCTGAATGTGTTCACGGTAATAATTGATTCCCGTCGTATACAGCTCTAAGGCATCCGCTGCGCTACGTCCGTTCCATGGATCCATTGACGCATGCGCGGCCTGTCCATAAAACTCTACCTTAAAATCGACCAAGGCCAAGGTACTTTGCACATCGGCTTCGGTGGCAGCGGCAGGATGCCAGCTCAGGTTCACATCAACATCATTCCAAAGTCCTTCCCTTACCATCCATATCTTGCCGAAGTATTTTTCTTCCGAAGGTGTTCCCATAAACTTGATGGTCCCCTTTATCTTGCCTGCTTCCATCAGTTCCTTCACCGCGATGGCAGCTCCCAAACTGGCCGTTCCAAAGAGATTGTGACCGCATCCATGACCGGCGGCCCCTTCATTCAGTGCTTCTTTGTTCGGTTGCGCTTTTTGGGAGATACCGGGCAACGCATCAAACTCGCCCAGTATGCTGATCACCGGCTGGCCAGAACCATAGGTCGCCGTGAAGGCTGTTGGTATTCCTGCCACGCCCCTAGAGACGGTAAAACCGTTTTTTTCGGCGTAATCGGCCAATATTTTCGAGGATTCCGTTTCTTCGAATGCGGTTTCGGCCAAGGCCCAAATAGCATCACTGGCCTTGATCAATTCGACCTCATGTTTTTCTATTGAAGCAATGATCGCTTTTTTGTTGTTCGTGATTTTTTGTGCCGTAATCAGAGACACTGTGAACAGTAACAAATAGGTAAGGATTACTTTTTTCATTTCTTGTATTGGAGATTAAAATTAATTATGATAGTAAAGGGTAGGATGGCCTTGTTCGGACACATACCATGATTGGTAAATATAAGGTTTTCCTTTGATGGTTTTGTCTTACAGAGATATTCATATGGAAATCGATTAATTATATTTTAATAGGAAATTGTTGTTGAATACATATGCTTTTGTGGGATTGGCCAACAACCGGGGAAGTATTCCAAAAACTGCTTTTCATCGTTGTTGCACAATAAAATTGCCATTTAAACTGTTTATTACCAAGCACATCCTTTACCCGGTGTGATCAATAACAACAATATACAAATAGCCACCATATGTTAAAGCTTGAACATTTTGTAATCCTATGCGTTTCCTTATTTATGGGAGGATGCAGCGCTACCAACCAACTGACCATGGGAGCGGTTGAGCCCGCCCGGGTGAGTATTCCCAATGAGGTAACCAAAATAGGCATCATAAACAGAAGTATCCCATCAGAAGGAAACAAGACCATCGATAAACTCGATCAAATTTTGTCTTTGGAAGGGCTTCGCTTAGACAAGGAAGGTGCTAATGCCGCGGTAACGGGGCTGTATGATGAACTCACTAGGGACGATCGTTTCGAATCGGTAGCCCTTCTCGAATCAACGGAACTAGAAAGGAAAGGTTTAGGGGTATTTCCAGCAGCTTTGAATTGGGAAACCGTAGGAGCCATTTGTGAGGCCAATGATGTAGAAGTTCTCTTTTCACTTGAATTATACGATACCGATACACAGATCGATTATGCGACGGCCATGGTTGAGATACCCAACAATTTGGGTATCAAAGCCTCTGTTCCCGGACATAAGGTGACTTTGAACACCCTGATCAAAAGTGGCTGGCGAATTTATGATCCCCTTACCAAATCGATTTTGGATGAATGGCTGACCAATGACCGCGTTACATCACATGGCCAAGGTATCAATCCAGTACGGGCGGTAGAGGCGGTTATCGGCAGGAAGGAAGCGGTTATGCAACAAAGTACCTATGGCGGTAATAACTACGCTTCAAGTATCAGGCCACGAAGCAAAAGAATAGCAAGGGAGTATTTTGTCAAGGGAACCGATAATTTCGTGACCGCCAAAAGAAGGGCTCAAACTGGCGACTGGGACGGTGCGGCCCAACTATGGACGAAAGATTTGGATCATCCCAAAGCAAAGGTGGCGGGTAGGGCAAATTACAATATGGCCATTAGCAATGAAATCAACGGCAATCTGGAAAAAGCTATGGACTTAGCCTCAAAATCATATTCCGATTACAACAACAAGGTTGCACTGCGCTATTTGAACCAGCTTCGGAACCGTTTGGCGGAAAAGGAAGAACTCCATCGACAATTATCACGCTAAAAACTAGGAATCAGGTATTTACAATACCTATTCATTTTATCCGACCGCGGACTTATAAACTTCTAAGCAGCGTTCACGTGCCATTTTATGATCGACCATCTTGTCGGGATAACCGAACTCCTGTAATTCGGGTATCCACCGATGGATGTATTCGTGGTCCTTGTCAAACTTATCCACTTGGGTCATGGGATTGAAAATTCGAAAATAAGGGGCGGCATCCACACCGCTACCGGCGGCCCATTGCCAGTTTCCCACATTCGAGCTCAGTTCGTAATCGAGTAATTTTTCGGCAAAGTACGCTTCTCCCCACCGCCAATCGATCAACAGGTGCTTACAGAGGAAACTGGCAACAAGCATCCGGACCCTATTGTGCATATAGCCTGTTTGGTTTAGTTCTCGCATACCAGCATCTACGAGGGTATAACCTGTTTTGCCTTGCTTCCATAGCTCAAATTCGGAAACGTTGTTGCGCCATTCGATTCGGTCGTACTTGGGCTTAAAAGAGGTGTTGACCGTTTTGGGAAAGTGCCAAAGGATTTGCATGAAGAATTCCCGCCAGATGAGTTCGCTCCAGAAGACCTCATTGGTTCCTTCAATAGCCTTTCTTACGGTCTTACGAATCGAGACCGTTCCGAATCTAAGGTGTGGCCCTAAGCGCGATGTGCCCTGATGCTTTGCCGGAAAGTTCCGCGTATTCTCATAATTATCTATGAGGGCAGGGGTAAGCGCAAAGTCGGGAACCATAATTTTGGATGGAGCGAACCCCAATTCCTCCAATGTTACGTTGGGTAGATCTGCTTGGGGCATCAAATTACCTAAATTGGCGAACGAATCATGGTGTCTTAAATTTTTGTCGGCATCGAAACGTTCCTTCCATTTGTTCTTGTACGGTGTAAAAACTACGTAGGGATTGCGATCTTCTTTGACCACTTCGTTTTTTTCAAAGATCACTTGATCCTTAAAGGTTTTAAAGGGAATACCATGGGTATCCAACAATGCCCTTATGTCATTGTCGCGTGATTGGGCATAGGGTTCATAATCATGGTTGGCATATGCCGAATCGAGGATATATTTATCCATCAAAGCTTTAAAAACTTCAACGGGTTTTCCATTAAAAAGAGCGATTGAACTGTTAAATTGTTTTTGTAAAATGCTTCTAAGCCTTTGCAAGTTTTGGTAGATAAAGGTCACTCTGGCATCTTCCCTGGGCAAACCATCCAAGATGTCTTTATCGAAAATAAAAATGGGAAGCACTTTATGAACCCCGTTCAAAGCCTCAAAAAGACCAACATTATCATCGAGGCGCAGGTCTCTACGAAACCAGAAAATCGAAATTTTTTCTTTCATTTATTTCCCAAATACATGGTGTTTTCCATAAAAGTATATAAATAAAGCATTTGTATTATCTGTTGACGGGGCTTTTAAAAGTAATGTAGTCTGAATGGTAAATACAATTAAATTTAATGGCCCTGAAAACCAATCAGACCTTGGAAATATCGATTTTAGTTCACATTCAAATTTCCTATACCTCCGTCTACGCCCACTATCTGACCGGTCATCCAGGTACTTCGGTCACTTAAAAGGAAGACGGCAATATTGGCAATATCCTCAGCCGTACCGACTCTTTTGAGCGGATGGCGTTCTGCCATCATTTCGCGTTTCTTGTCATTGTTCAACAAACGGCCCGCTAGTGGGGTATCGACCAATGAAGGCGCTATGACGTTCACCCTCAGTCTTGGGGCATATTCTGCTGCCATAGACTTCGCAAAGCCCTCTATGGCGCCTTTTGCAGAGGCCACACTGGTATGGAAGGGCATTCCGGTACCTACCGCAACGGTGCTGAACAAAACCACGCTTGCGCCATCGGCCAATTTCGGTAAAACGGTTTTCATCACCTTGACCATGCTGAAGAAATTGATTTTCATGTCTTCATGAAAAGTGTCCAGGGACATCATTTTGAAGGGCTTCAGGTTGATGCTTCCCGGGCAATAGACAAATCCGTGCAGCTCATCCGGTAATAAGGAAATATCCAAATCGTCGGATGTCGCATCAAAAGGGATATGGCT
This sequence comes from Maribacter sp., assembly GCA_024643345.1. GTDB lineage: Bacteria > Bacteroidota > Bacteroidia > Flavobacteriales > Flavobacteriaceae > Pelagihabitans. The sequence goes on from JAHENB010000011.1 coordinate 38,453, forward strand.
TCCCGAAAGTCCACTCAAGCCTTCCTTGCTCCTAGAGGCGATAAAGAGATTGTTGTCTTTTTGCAGCTGTTGCGCTATTGAAAGGCCAATACCGTGAGAGCCGCCGATCAGCAATATATTTTTGCTCATTGATTCTAAATGGTTTTAAATTGGAGTTCTTTGGGGCTGTTTTCAACAGTCCCAAAAAGGTCGATCAGTTTTTGTTCCCTAAACGAAAAAATTTCCTTCAATTGTTTTTTTATCAAAATGGGGTGCGCTAGTTGGCCCAAAATCCCAAAGGGAATTTTGTAATCTATGATATCTTCCATCAAAACCCCGCCTTTGATCGATTGGAGGAAATGTTTGTGGTGCCAGAGCGCATAAGGCCCAAAACGCTGCTCATCAACGAAATATTCTCCCTCCTTCACATGGGTGATCTCGGTGACCCATTTGGTGGTATAACCGAGGAAGGGCGAAACCTTGTATTGAATGATCTGGCCGGGGAACATTGGCCTATCGGCACCGGAAAGAATATTAAAGCCCATATGTTCGGGGGTAATTACCTTTAGGTTGGCAGGGTCGGAGAGAAAATCCCATGCTTGTTGTTGGGTGATGGGCAAAGATTGCTTTGAATACAATTGATACAGCTTCATGATGGCGTTTTGTACAAAGATAGGGGCAATAATGTTTAACAAAAATTAATTAAAGTTAAACAATTAATAATTTTGTAAACCGATGAATACATCAATTTATCCGATGAACGGCAACTCCATCGGAATTGATGGTTGAACTCATAGGATGTTGCCGCAATTTTGTAAATTTCAACGATAATTTATTTATGAAAAAAACACTTGTTTTTTTGTTGCTTTCTTTTGTGCTGCACCACTTGCCTGCCCAATCAAACCTGACCCAATTGGGACAGCTTCCCGATGCCGTTTTTGAAAGCTCGGGCCTTATTTTCCTCAATGGCAAATTGATCACCCATAACGATTCGGGAAATACGCCGCAGCTCTTTGAAATCGACACTGTTTCTTTGGAAATAACGCGCACGATAACGATTACAAATGCGAACAACATCGATTGGGAAGATATTGCCCAGGATGACACCTATATCTACATTGGCGATATCGGAAATAACCTGGGTACCCGACGTGACCTGACCATCTACCGCATCCCAAAAAGCATCTTTGCACAGTCGGATACCGTGAGTGCAGAAAAAATTGATTTTTCCTATGAAGATCAGACCGATTTTAGCGATAGTGGCAACAGTGATTGGGATGCCGAGGCCATTTTTGTACTCGACGAACAATTGGTACTTCTTACAAAGCAATGGAAAACCAACGGCACGTTGGCCTATGCGTTTCCAAAAGTCCCGGGCACTTACTCCGCCATAAGGCTCGATGGTTTTGCCCCTGAAGGTTTGGTTACGGCCGCCACCTATAACCCGCTCACTAAAACCCTTTATCTTTTGGGATACACTTCGGTATTGGAGCCCTTTGTTTTTCGCGTTACCGGCCTTTTGCCAAACGCAATTTTCGGTGGGGATATCACCAAGGTCAATATCGATTTGGGATTTGCCCAAGCCGAGGGGATTGCCTATACCGACGGTAACCGTTATTTGATTTCTACCGAAGAATTTACGCTGGAAAGCCCAATGATCAATTTGCCATCACTACTATTTGCCTTTACGGCTGATGACGTGCCCAATAACAATACAGTTCCGGATCCAGATCTCGAACCCAAGCCAGGGGTAGATTCCTTGATCCTATTCGGAAACAAAGGTGCCAATTTGTTGGAATACCGAATGTCGACGAACAAACCGGTACTTGGCCAAGCCGTCTTCGATATCTCGGGAAAAAGGATCCGCTTTAACACGGGGTCTGATGTCACCCCCGATTATATAGACATTTCTACTTTGAGAACCGCGATTTATTATCTCGCCCTATATTTGCCCGATGAGGTTTTGACCAAAGCTTTCGCCAAATATTGAACCATTCTGGGATACTTTATTTAAGAAGATCTTAACAAATGCCCCTTTGGTTTATATCTAGTTTTGTAAAAACCTTAAAAGCGAATTACCAATGAAAAAATTTTCACTACTTTTTATTATTTTGATGGGTGTATTTACGGCCCAGGCACAAATCAACACACCGGCACCAAGCCCGTTCTCAAAATTGGAACAAAAAGTTGGCTTATCCGATGTAACGGTAGCATATTCCAGACCGTCGATGCGTGGTAGAACCATTTTCGGGGATTTGGTTCCCTACGACCAATTGTGGCGAACCGGTGCAAATTCCTATACCCTGATTTCGTTTAGTACAGATGTCAAGATTGACGGCAAGGACGTAAAAGCCGGTACCTATTCCATTTTTACAAAACCCGGAAAAACGTCTTGGGAAGTTTTCTTCTATACCGATACCCAAGGAGGCGGAACCCCAAGCGATTGGGACGATAACAAAGTAGTCGCAAAGGTAACCGTTCCGGTAAACCAAATGCAAACAGCTGTGGAAACCTTTACCATCGACATAGACGACTTAAACGACAATGGAGCGACCTTAGGCATGCTTTGGGAAAAAACCTATGTAGGCGTGAAATTTGAGGTTCCTACAGATGCCATGGTTACCGCCTCAATCGATAAGGTAATGGCAGGTCCCGGAGCAGGCGATTATTATGCCGCAGCGGTATATTATTTGAACGCCAACAAGGATATATCCAAAGCCAAGGAGTGGATGGAAAAAGCCATGTCTATGACAGAGAAGCCGGCATATTGGCAACTTCGCCAACAATCGTTGATCTATGCCAAAGCAGGGGACAAAAAAGCCGCCATTGAATCGGCCAAAAAATCATTGGCCGCTGCTGAAACTGCGGGCAATATGGATTATGTGAAGATGAACAAGGATTCCCTAAAAGAATGGGGAGCCATGTAGGCCAGTATTTTACTTTTTTAAAATCCCGGAAGGTTACTTCCGGGATTTTTGCTTTATAGTGCTAGGTTAGCCTCAATAATTCCCATGTAAAGTCAGTGATATCGACATCTTTCCTTGGGCAATCTGATCCATCAAAGCTGTATCTTTTTTATAAAGATCAAACGGCACTCGGTTTTTTTTAAACCTTTTGAACATCAAGAGTAGTAATGCGCGGGATAAATTTGGTAGACCGATTTCCAGTATTATTCTTTAAGGGTGTTCGCCAAGTTTTTACGTTAATGGCCAGAGCTATTGCCATACGACATACAATTTTTCCTAAGTCTTGATCGGAGGATTTCTTAACAATCGATCAAATCCTTCAAAGGCCATGGCAAGAAGGATTACGAGTCCGGAACCGATAAAATTTAGCCACAGATAGCCCAATTTTTCCTGTCCGGAAGGATAGATATGGATCAGATAATAGTAGATGATACAGACAATAAGTTGCGTGAGTATGGCCGCAAAGAACACGGCATTTCCCTTAACGAATTTAAAGAAGAAAGCCAATAGGAAGATGCCAAGGACGTTCCCGTAAAAAATGGAGCCTATAATGTTCACCAATTGGATCAAATTGTCAAATAGACTGGCGACGCAGGCAATGGAAATGGCTATAACACCCCACAAAAGGGTAAATCCCTTTGAAACCACAACATAATGGTTTTGGCTAAAATTTCCTTTTCGGTTACGTTTATATAAATCAAGAGCCGTAATCGTACCCAAGGCGTTCAGTTCCGAGGCGGTGGATGACATGGCAGCCGATAATATCACGGCCAACAGCAGTCCAATGAGTCCTTTAGGCAGGTTATGAAGAATAAAATGGATGAACACGTAATCTTTGTCATTGGTTTCGGCGGAACCGTCGGCCTGCTTGATCATCGCCCTAGCGGCAGAACGATTCGTACTGTCTTTTTTATTGATGTCGATAATGTGCAATTTGGCCTCTTCTACTGCAGTATACTCCTTTATTTCCAAGGCTGCGGAAAATTTATTCTGCGCCATTTTTTTTTCCATTTCCAATTCCCTATGGCTTTTTTCCAACAGCTGATAAGCTTCAGCATAGGAAGACTCCATTACGGCGGTGGTCGCTGCAGGGTTAAAGTTCAGGGGTGATTCGTTGTATTGGTAGAACACAAACACCATAACGCCCACCAAAAGAATAAAGAATTGCATTGGGATTTTGAAAATCCCATTGAAAACGAGCCCTAGCTGACTTTCCCTCAACGATCTTCCCGTCAAGTAGCGCTGCACTTGGCTTTGGTCGGTTCCGAAGTAGGCCAGGGCCAAGAAAAGACCTCCTGTGATACCGCTCCAAAAGGTATACCTGCTCTTTGGATCTAAACTAAAATCCAAGATTTCCAATTTATTGCTCGCCCCCGCTATTTTAAGGGCTTTGCTAAAGGTGATATCGGCGGGCAGATAACCCAAAATGTAAAAGAAAGTGATGAACATCCCGGTCATGATCACGAACATCTGTTGTTTTTGTGTCATGCTTACCGCCTTGGTACCTCCGGAAACCGTATATATGATGACAAGAATGCCAATCATAATATTCAAGGTACGCAGATCCCATCCCAATACGGCAGATAAGATGATGGATGGAGCATAAATGGTAATCCCAGCGGCCAGGCCCCTTTGAATAAGAAATAGGAAGGCAGCTAAGGAACGGGTTTTGAGGTCAAAGCGGTTCTCCAGGAACTCATAGGCCGTATATACTTGTAATTTATGGTATATGGGTAGAAATACCATACAAATGATGATCATGGCGATAGGAAGGCCAAAGTAAAATTGAACGAAACCCATTCCATCATGAAAGGCTTGGCCGGGTGTAGACAGAAAAGTAATAGCGCTGGCCTGGGTTGCCATCACGGAGAGCCCTATCGTCCACCACTTGGCGTCCTTACCACCACCAACATATTCTTCAACATTTTGTCTGCCCCTGGTCTTATAGACCCCGTAACTGACAATAAATAAAAGTGTTCCCGACAATATGATCCAATCCAGTGCTCCCATTTAGGTAAAGGCTGTCATTAAATAACCAAACAGGAGAACGTAAAGCACGTTTAGGATCACGACCACGGTATACATTCTTTTCCAGATAAATTTTTCTTCCATGTTATCCCTTTACGTTGTCGTTCTTAATGGTATTTTTTTTTCCAATGGAAAGCATATTGGAAAAAAGCTTATAAGCTCCGGGAACACCGGCGGGCAACTCCCTAAAAAAGCTAAGTCCGGTGTAAATATAGTTGCCTTTGCCGTAAGGTGCAATTAAAAGACTGCCATCAAGCATGGGTCCTCCTTCATCTTTCATCGACAGTATGGGAGTAAATGCCGCATCCCATTCTGTCGGAAAATACAACCCTCTTTCCTGGACCCATCCTTTGAAATCTTTTTCACTTATGGTATTTGGATAATTGATCAGTGGATGATCGGGCGCCAAAATGGTGACCAAGGAATTTTCATCGGTCACCCTATCGTTAGATAATTGTAAAGGGAAGGGTGAAATACCCTCAAATTGCTTGTTCCATCTGCCGGAAGTATTGTATTGTACGATGAGGTTGCCGCCAGTTTTTACATAATCCAATAAATACTTTTGTTTAAACTGCAGGGCATCTACCACATTATAGGCTCTAATGCCCGTAACCACAGCGTCGTAACCTTCTAAGGTTCCTTCTGTAATCGATTCAGGATCGATCAAATGCACATTATAACCTATTTGTTCCAGACTGGTGGGTACATCATCGCCCGCTCCCATGATATAGCCGATGTTATGGCCCATTTTCTGAATATCGAGCCGTACCACTTTGGCTTCAGAGGGCAGTAATACAGACTGTTTGGGAATATGGTCATAATTGATTTCTACCAATTCCTTGGTGATCTCCTTGCCATCGATTTTAATGATGCTTCCTATTCTTGCCTCATTTTCGATGTTCGGTGGGGTAACGGTAAAGGTCAAAGTTTGCTGATCTCCTTTTTTCGTAATGTTAAAGGATTTCGATTTAACGTCTACCAACCAAGCTTCCGAAAGCTGTAATTGCAATTCACCCCGTGCGTTATCTTTATGTGCCCTTATCGTTACAGGAATTTCTTTGGGACGACCATCTGAAAAAATCATCACCTTGTCCTTGAAACTGGCGGTTGCCTCTGGAACTATTTCAAAGGGTTCATATATTTCCCCTTTATCCGGTTTGGCATAGCGGTGAATCACCGCTTTCTCAATGGTGATGGGATAGTCGTTAATTGAAAGTGAAAATTTTGTAATAAAGGACCTTGGGGTCTCGGGTTTTCCTATCAATTCAGAATCACCGACACGATACATGCCTAAACTTCCGGTTTCCATGAGCCAATAGGGGGCAGTATAGGCTGTATTTTCTGGGATATCTATGGTCGTTTCGACCGAAACATCGTCATTTTCCTTCAGTGCCGCGGGCTCGAACGCAATATTTTCTTCGTTGATGGCAAAGGACCGCAATATAATATTTGCCTTACTTCTATTGATGGCTTCCAATTTTATTTTCATGGTGCCGCCTCCAAAAGCATATGACTCTTCCGAAGAAACCTCCAAATAGAGCCCGCATACATCGGCAATGACGTTTTCAAGCTCCTTCAATTTAATATTTTTCCAATGCCCCTCGTTTAGGCCACTTAAGGTTTGGTATGCTTTTAGCAGTTCGGGCAAATGTTGCTGGGGATCCTTAAAATTGAAATCGCGTTCGATGGCATAAAGTATCTTTCCTATGGCTTCGCCACCCGCAATCCTTGACCATGAGGTATCGATTCCGTCAAAAAGGTTGTTCTTGTTTTTGGGCAGTTCCCCTTTTAGAAGTTCCAAATATTCATTTTCACTACCTCGCGTTGAAAGCCTGCCAAAACCTTGACTCAAGTGCCGACTGCTGGCCAATGCTGCGATTTCGTTGTTCGATGTTCCCAACATGGGATAAAAGACGCCGACATCAAAATTCAACATATTGGTTTTATCAGCAGCCTTAAACTTTTCTTCACTACCATAAAACCACCACGAAGTATTGAAGAAGAGTCTTTTAGGTTGCCAGGTCTTCAATAGGCCCAACTGTTCGGGATAGGATTTTGGGTCATTGGCCAAATCAAAGGCGGCGTAGCTCAACATCGCAGAACTGGTGTGATGCCCGTGGGTACTGCCAGGAGAGCGATGATCGAACCTATTGATGATCACATCTGGTTGGAACTCCCGGATAATTCGCACCACATCGGATAAGACTTCTTCTTTGTTCCAGATCTTTAACGTTTCATCGGGATGTTTGGAATATCCAAAATCGATGGCCCTGGTAAAAAATTGCTGCCCCCCATCGATGCTTCTGGCACCAAGAAGTTCTTGTGTGCGCAGCACCCCCAATAATTCCCTAATTTCAGTACCGATTAAATTTTGACCACCATCCCCTCTTGTGATCGATAAATATCCGGTTTTGGCCTTTACCTCATTCGACAAATAGGAGATCAGGCGGGTATTTTCATCATCCGGGTGGGCTGCCAAATAGAGCGCGGAACCCAGAAAGTTCAGTTTTTGTATCTCATGATAAATGTCTGCCGGGGACGAAATTTTTGGTTTTTGCGCCAGCACCGTGGTTCCCAATGACCAAAGGGAGAGATAAAAGAAAAAGATTTTGCGCATAGGGTGATTTTAGTTGGCTTTCAAATATAGCAAGATATAAAGGCCCACCTTGGTTTTTAGAACTTCTTTAACACTCACTACAAGGCCTCGGTACCTTCCGTTACTTCTTCATAGGTATTTATTCTGACAATAGCCTTTTGAAGCATTAAATTATTGGGATAGGTCATGATTTCCCCATTTGTGTTTCTTAAGTGTACATGGAAGGCCTTAATGTCTTCGATCACGAAGGTTCCTTCATCCGATTCCACTTTATCAAGGATATCCTTATCCATAATTTTTATTTGGTCTCCAATCTTAAAGGGAAATGAAAAGAAAAGGATGACGCCTGAGGTAACATTGCTTAAAATAGACCATTGGGCGAAGAGTGCCACCCCGATGACCGCAAAAACCGAGGAAAAAAGCAAGCCTAATTGTTCCAGATTTACACCCCAAACAAAGGTGAGGGCCGCGACGCCAAGGAAGGTGGTCAGGTAAGAAATGTACTTGGTGATCAAGATGGTCCTTGCCTCCACAATGTCGCTGATCTTACCGATTCTGCGCACTGTTTTATTGCCGATGAACCTTAGAATCAATAGCATTAGAATTGTGACCCCTGTCCAAAAGAACTCTGTGGTGTGCGCTTCGAAATATTGTTCCATGGGTTATATGCCTAAACTGTCGCGCAAAGATAAATAAGCATTGCTATTTTGTTGCCAATAAGGACTTTTTATTGTTTTGATTTTTTTTGCCGTTGAGGTCAGTTGCTTAGCACTGGGACCAAAACCACTTTTAAAGGTTTCGGACCAGCCTTCAATGGTATGTGGAAAGGAAGATTGGAAATGGATGGTAAGGCTCCTTTCCAGTTCAGGATAGCTGATCTCATAAGAAGCTATACCGTTCTCTTCGTACAATCTGACAATGGCACTGTAAGCTTTCAAGGGTTTATGTGATAAGCGAATATATTCGAAAGAGGGTATGATTTCGAGATTTCCGGTCGGCAAGCCGTTGGGATCGATACGCACCTTGTTCCAAAGCTCATTTTCAAGTACCGCCTTTTCCAACTGTATTTGCTCGTCGGCCTCCGTTTCGAAGTAAGAATGTGACATCACCTCGAACTGGCTTCGATTGTTGAGTTGGGCATAAACATGGCCACACCACTCCTGGCTAGAAAATGAAACCTTTATGGCGTGTTGGTCATCATGTACCGGATAAAAACAACTGGTCATTATCGAATAGGGATAAATTCCCGTAAGGTAATTTTTGGTGGTGTTCAATTTTAGGACCGGTATGTTATCAGGAAGGTTCCCATCGGCTTTAACCTGTTTAGCGGCCAAAAAGGGTTCGGTAACAAAAATTAATACCGCTTTCCCATCGCGCATTTCACCATAACGCGCCTGCTGCAAATCATAAGAGGTAATCTCGGCCTCTCCGGCATACCAATAACGTTTAAAATCACTGGTTGGTTCTTTCTTGGAAATGGGCAAGACCGCCACTTCATTTTCGGTAGGCAAAGCAACTTTCGGTTCTTCTGTTTTCGGCACCTTTCTACAGGCACCAACCGATAGTACGACTACCAATAATATCGGACTTACCCCTATTTTGTATAAAAAATGATCCATGAACCGTATATTTTGGTGTAAAACTACCTAAAAACGATTATTTGGCCATGTCCATTAACGTTTTATACACCAAATGGGTGGGCAGGCCCACCACATTGGTATAAGAACCCTGAATGGCTTCAATACCGATCAAACCCAGCCATTCCTGGATACCATATGCACCGGCTTTATCGAACGGTTCGAAGTGTTCGATATAGTACCGTATTTCCGAGTCGGCAAGTGCCCTGAATTTCACTTTGGTGATCTCATGTTTTGTGTTTTGATCCGTTGCGGTGGTAAAACAAACAGAGGTGATTACTTGGTGCCATTGGCCAGAGAGGGTTTTTAGCATTTGAAAGGCCACCTCTTTATCATTGGCTTTGGCATACGATTTATTCTTGAACCAAACCACCGTATCCGAAGTGATCAAGATTTCATCATCGGCCAATGACCCTTTAAATGCGGAGGCCTTTAATTGGGCCAGGTAATCCGCAATTTCCGCTGCCTTTAGGGCGACAGGATATACTTCTTCGACCGGTTTAAGACGCACCTCAAAAGGTATGCCCATCTCCTTCAAAAATTGCTGACGCCTTGGAGATCCCGAGGCCAAAATAATCCTGTATTTATTTAGTTTTTCCGTAAGCATGGGGGGTCAAGCGTTTTGGGCATCAAAATTCCCGTACCAGTCGCCCCTCATTTTCAAGACCTGTTCAATGACATCGCGAACACATTCGTCGCCTCCTTTTCTTTGGGAAACATATTTTGCGATTGCCTTGACTTCGGCAACCGCATCCTGCGGACAAGTGGGCATCCCCACAAGCAACATTGGGGGAATATCTGGAAGGTCATCACCCATATAAAGCACATTTTTTGGGTCGATATTGTAAATATCCAAGAATTCCCTCAAGGGATCTTCTTTATGATGTGCCCCGAGATAAATATCGGTAACACCCAAGCCCCTTAAACGGTTGCGTACCCCTTCATTGGTTCCGCCAGAAATAATGCAGACATTATACCCTTTTTCCATTGCCGTTTTTAGTGCATAGCCATCCTTTACACTCATCTTTCTGAGCATTTCCCCTTCATTGGTGATCAGTAAAGTACCATCGGTGAAGACACCATCAACGTCAAAAACAAAAGTGGTGATCTCCTTTAGGTATACCTTATAACTTTTTTCCAAGGCTTCAAATTTTATTCAAGATTAAAGAAAAATGGTGAGAGAAAAAAAATGCGCACCATCAAGCTATATTGGTTTTTAGATTTATCTGCCACCATTCGCCATGATGGCCGCTTATTCTAAAGTTTTTTTTGATTTTGAATCGATTTGCTGATCAGTTCATAAAGTGCAGCTCGGGTTCCCGTTCCAAGTAAATCGGATTGCATTTTTAAAACCTTCAGATCTTGCCTTAATGCCGGTCCTGTTTGCATAATCAAGGGGTTGTGATTTTCGATCTTTTCCGCCGTTTCAAGGATCAGGGGTTTAAGCATTTCAAAAGGCAAGCCGTTTTCCTCACATATCTGATTGGCAAGGACATACATATGGTTCGTAAAATTGTTCGCGAACACCGCCGCCAAATGAAGATATTTTCGCTGATCGGAATCGATTTCAAATACCATATCGGAAATGGATAAAGCTAATTTGCGCAGCAGTTTTAGGTCTTTCGGGACTTTTGCCTCTAGGCAAAGGGGTATCTTTTTAAAGTCAACGGCCCGTTCACTGCTGAACGTTTGCAAAGGATAGAGGACCCCTCGGCGGTTATGGCCCGAAAGGACATTCATCGGGATACTTCCGGATGTATGCACGACAAATCTTTCGCTGTTTTTAATGGAGCGGGATACTTCAGAAATTGCCCCATCCGAGACCGCAATAATGTATATATCGGCATCCAGGACATGGTCTTCGCCGATTAGATTGGTACTGACCATATCAAAGTGGCGCAGTGATTCAGAATGCCTCCCGATCACTTGCACTACTTCGATTACATTACCCAAACGGAATGCATCGAACAAATGTTTTGCAACCTTTCCACTACCGATGAGGACCACCTTCAACATCCTCAAAAATACGATAAAATATTTCGGCCGACTTAGGAAACAATTAACATTTCCGTTTAACTTTTTAAGCGGAGATAAGCACCCATTAAATGATAAAAAGACCGTATTTTTGCGTCTTGTTAATGAAAATTGCCGTTAAATGACCGAACTTTTTAAAAAGATTTTCTTCTCCACTCGTTTAATGGCCGTTTTATTTTTAGTATTTGCGACCGCAATGGCCTTTGGCACCTTTATCGAAAGCAAATACAGCACCGACACCGCCCGTATTTGGATCTATAATGCGGCTTGGTTCGAGGCCATCATGGTCTTTTTTGTCATTAATTTTTCGGGTAATATCTTAAGATATCGACTTTTGCGGTGGGAAAAGTGGCCCGTTTTAACCCTTCACCTATCTTGGATATTGATCATTCTAGGTGCTTTTGTGACCCGATATATCAGCTTTGAGGGTATGATGCCCATAAGGGAAGGAAGCACGGAAAAGGTTTTCTTTTCAGACAAGACTTATTTTACCGCCCATGTCGACGGCGAGATCAATGGAGAACCAAGGCGAAAAATACTGCAAAACGACCTTATCGTTACCCCAGAAGCCCTTAAATCGAACCTTCCATGGAATTCCGACTATAATGGCGAGGATTTTACCATTTCCTATGTCGATTTTATAAAAGGGGCAAAAGAAGGAGTGGTGCCCGATGAAAATGGCAGTGAATTTCTTAAAATCGTTGAGGCAGGGGATGGTCAAAGACACGACCATTACCTGGAGGCCGGCCAGGTGGTCAATATTCATAATGTGCTTTTTTCGCTCAACAAACCTACCGATGGCGCCATTAACATTTTCACCAACGACAGTACCTATAAGATCAAATCGGCCTTTGAAGGCAGTTTCCTTCGCATGGCCGACCAATTTCAAGGCCAGTTGGTGAAAGATAGTCTGCAACCCCTGCAGTTAAGGTCGCTCTATAACACGGCGGGAATGCAGTTTGTAATTCCCGAACTTCCAATCAAAGGGTCTTATGGTATAGTGGAAGTTCCTAAAAATGAACTTAACGAGGCCACACAGGATGCTTTGGTGGTCGAAGTGGCCACTGGGGGGGAGGTAGTACAGAAAAAGGTATTGGGAGGAAAGGGCAGTACCAATTTCACGGATCAATTCAAGGTAGGTGACTTGGAATTTATGTTGGCTTATGGTTCCAAGGTATATGAGTTGCCCTTTGCCCTGAAATTGAACGATTTTATCGCAGAAAAATATCCTGGCACAGAAAAGGGTTACGCCTCTTTTATGAGCAAGATTACGGTCGAGGATGAAAGGCCCTTCGATTACGATATTTTTATGAACCATGTGCTCGATCATAAGGGCTATCGCTTTTTCCAGTCGAGCTTCCATCCAGATGAAAAGGGGACCATCCTTTCTGTGAACCATGACCAGTGGGGGACGTGGATCACTTATATCGGTTATTTTATGCTATATCTCGGACTTATGGGCATCATGTTCTTTGGGAAGACCCGATTCAAGGACCTGTCAAGCGCTCTGGATAAACTCAAAAAGAAAAAAAAGGCAATGACCGCTATTTTGATCTTGGGTTTAGTAGGGTCAACTTCGGCCCAGGAGCATACTTTGGATGATGGTCACGACCATAACGCCATGCCTACCCAAAATCAGGTGGATTCGCTGATAAATGCCACTACCGTCTCAAAAGACCATGCTGCTAATTTCGGTAAGTTGGTCATTCAGGATGAGCGTGGTAGAATGAAGCCCATCAATACCTTTTCTTCCGAATTATTGCGAAAGTTAAGTTTGAAGGACAAATACAATGGCTTGAATTCGGATCAGGTATTTCTATCCATGATGATCAACCCTGCAGTTTGGTACAATACCGAATTTATAGCTTTGGACAAAAAAGGAAAAAACGATAGCATCAGAAAGATCATTGGGGTTCCCCAAGGTCAAAAATATGTAAAGGCGATCGATTTTTTTGATGCCCAGGGCAATTACAAGTTGGAACCCTTTTTGAGAGAGGCCACCGCCACGAATAATCCTAATCAATTTCAGCAGGATTTCAAGGATGCCAACATTCGGCTCAGTCTTTTGAACATGGCATTGGGAGGCGAAATCGTAAAGATCTTTCCCTTGCTCAACGATGAAAACAATAAGTGGATATCTGCCATTGAATATAGGGGGGGGCAGTATCAGATCGCCGACTCGCTCTATGGTAATTTTGTAAAGAATGCGGTGCCCTATTATTTGATGTCGCTCCAGAAAGCACAGCAGACAGGAGACTATTCTGAAGCCGATAAATTGCTGCAGGCCTTTAAGCAAAACCAAAAAAACCATGGTAGCGAAGTGCTGCCGACAGATCAAAAAGTAAACTCCGAAGTGATCTATAACAAGTTGAACATTTTCAATGGAATCTATAAGTACTATGCACTGTCGGGTATATTCATGTTTTTTGTCCTTGTTTTTCGCATCTTTCGAGACCGGGAAATCTGGAAGGTGGCCACTTATTTTTTGAAGGGTGCCATCATCGTATTGTTTCTCTGGCATACCGCAGGTTTGGTGCTTCGCTGGTATATCTCAGGGCATGCACCATGGAGCGATGCCTATGAAAGTATCCTTTATGTCGCTTGGGCTACCATGGCCATGGGGCTTTCTTTGGGAAGAAAGAGCGACATGACCATTGCGGCAACGGCATTTGTTAGTGCGATGCTCCTTTGGATCGCCCATCAGAGTTGGGTAGACCCTTCCATAGGAAATCTTGTCCCGGTTCTGGATAGTTATTGGTTGATGATCCATGTGGCCGTAATTGTCGGTAGCTACGGTCCGTTGACCGTGGGTATGATTTTAGGGTTGGTTTCCTTGATACTCATCATTTTGACCAATAAAAAGAACAAGGTGAGGATGGAAATGAACTTGAAGGAATTGACCATTATCAATGAGGTTACCCTAACCGTTGGGTTGATCATGCTCACCATTGGCAATTTTCTGGGTGGCCAATGGGCGAACGAAAGCTGGGGCCGCTATTGGGGCTGGGACCCGAAGGAAACATGGGCCTTGATTTCAATTATGGTCTATGCCTTTGTCATCCACACCCGACTGGTTCCCGGTCTTAGGGGCAAATGGACCTTTAGTTTTTTGAGCGTTGTGGCATTTGGAAGCATCATGATGACCTATTTTGGAGTCAATTACTATTTGGTAGGCCTTCATAGCTATGGCCAAAGTGGCGCCGCTGCGATTACCCCTACTTATGTTTGGTACATTGCTTTGGGCGTGCTGCTATTGGGGGCTCTAAGTTATTGGCGCTATCGTGCGAATTATCTGAAGTAAAAGGCGAGGGCAGACAATGAATTGGTTTGGATCCTCAAATGAAAGACGCTCTTTTCCAATCAAGGATCAAGCAAAATAGTCCAGTTTGCCAATGGGCATGCACCGTCTCCTTCAATTTTTGCATCTTTGTACAGTCCTGAATTTTTTGAAAATATTTGCACCTTTAGTTTTCAGGTGCCCATAACCAATACGTCAGTACCTAACACTCCTGTAATCCAATTTGACAATTTGCTCTTTCAAGAGTGTATTTCATACTAAAATGACTCCTCCTAAAATTCATCCGTTAAAAAAAATTTTGGACTCGGCACTGGAGGCCCTTTCAGGAAAGGAGACCGATTTTACGACGGTCAGCATCCGCAAGGCCATTTTTTTATTGGCCCTTCCCATGATCCTCGAAATGATGATGGAATCGATTTTCGCATTGGTCGATATCGCGTATGTTTCGCAAGTGAGCGTAAACGCGGTGGCAACTATAGGCTTGACCGAATCCGTGATTACTTTGGTCTACGCCTTTGCCATAGGACTCAGTATGGCGGCAACGGCTGTGGTGGCCAGACGGATAGGGGAGAAGGAGGTGCAAGCTGCGGGGCAGGCCGCCGTACAGGCTATTTTTCTGGGCGTAGCGTTATCGGTTGTTTTGGGTATTTTGGGTTTTTCGTTTGCTCAAGAAGTATTGCAACTTATGGGGGCGGAAAATGACCTGATCAAAGAAGGTTATGGCTACACCCAATTGATGTTCGGGGGAAATATTACCATTGTTTTGCTTTTTCTTATCAACGCAATTTTTAGGGGGGCCGGAGATGCATCAATGGCCATGTGGACTTTGGTACTATCGAACGGACTTAATATTATTTTGGACCCGATCTTTATTTTTGGATGGGGTCCGGTGCCCGAATATGGCGTCATGGGCGCTGCCATAGCCACCAATATTGGAAGGGGAACAGCGGTGGTTTTTCAACTTTGTATTCTCTTTTTTGGCTGGAGCCGCATCAAAATTGGCTTGAAGGATCTTGTGTTCCGTTTCGGCGTAATGTGGAACTTGGTCAAGGTTTCATCGGGCGGCATTGCACAATTCCTTATTGGTACTTCCAGTTGGGTCTTCTTGATGCGCTTAATGTCGGAGTTTGGCAGTGAAGCACTGGCAGGCTACACGATCGCGATTCGCGTAATACTGTTCACTTTAATGCCATCCTGGGGGATGAGCAATGCCGCTGCTACTTTGGTCGGACAGAATCTTGGGGCAAACCGGCCCGAAAGAGCAGAAATTTCCGTTTGGAAAACAGGCAGGTACAATGCTTATTTTATGGCCACCGTGTCTTTGGTGTATCTTTTTTTTGCCAAGGAAATCATTACTTGGTTCAATGCGAACCCATTGGTTGTTCAAAATGGCGGCTTATGCCTTAGCATACTGGCTTGCGGGTACATATTTTATGCCTATGGCATGGTCCTGACCCAGGCCTTTAATGGTGCTGGGGATACAGGAACGCCGACCAAGATAAACTTGATCGCTTTCTGGCTTTTTCAGTTGCCCTTGGCTTATCTGGCCTCGATGACCTTAGGGTTTGGGCCCATGGGAATATTTGTTGCGATAACCCTGGCAGAAGTACTTTTGGCCGTTATTTCCGTCATCTGGTTCAAAAAAGGGAATTGGAAAAAAGTGATGGTATAGGCCTATTTTCGTAACTTAGACGCTTCTCATAAAAATATACGATGAACCCGAATAAAAAAGGACTTAATACGATTTGTACCCATGTTGGGGAGTTGGAGGATTTGGTTTATAAAGGAGCGGTTTCCCCACTCTATATGGGCACTTCTTATGCCTTCGAGGATGTTGATGTGAAGCGGTATCCCCGTTATTTCAATACGCCCAACCAAGAAGCACTTTGCATCAAGATCGCCGCATTAGAGCATGCCGAGTCGGCACTGATCTTCAGCAGTGGAATGGCCGCCGTGAGTACGGCCTTGATGGCTTTTTTAAAGGCGGGCGACCATATTGTCCTGCAAAAAACATTATATGGCGGAACGTATAATTTGGTGACAGAGGAATTTCAGAAATTTGGCATTTCCTATTCCTTTACCGATGGTTTGGGCGCTTCCGATTTTGAGGATAAAGTTCAAAGCAATACCAAAGTTATTTACATCGAGACACCTTCCAATCCTTTGCTGACCATCACAGATTTGAAGGCTGTTGCCAAAGTGGCAAAAAAACATGGCCTTGTATCGATGATCGACAATACTTTTGCCAGTCCGGTCAATCAAAACCCGATCGATTTTGGCATTGATGTGGTCATCCATAGCGCTACGAAGTATATGGGGGGGCATTCGGATATCTGTGCGGGGGCCGTGGCTTCCAGTGCGGACAATATGAACCGAATTTTCCATCTGGCCAAGAATTTTGGGGGGAGCCTCAGCGAATATACCGTATGGCTCTTGGAACGGAGCATTAAGACCATGGGCATTAGGGTAAAGGCCCAAAATGAAAATGCCCAGCGCATGGCCGAATACCTACACCGCCACAATGATATCCATAAAGTATATTATCCCGGTTTGAAAAGCCATCCGGATCATGAATTGGCCAAAGCACAAATGCTCGGATTTGGGGGAATGTTGTCTTTCGAATTGGATAAATCCCTAGACGCCACCCAATTTCAGAAACACCTAAAACTGATCAAATCCTCGATGAGCTTGGCCGGTTTGGAAAGTATGGTACTGTCGCCAACGAAGACCTCACATTCCCTTTTAAGTCCTGAGGAGCGTCATAGGCAGGGCATAGCGGATGGTCTGATACGTTTTTCGGTGGGTATTGAGGAACCGGAAGACCTAATGGCAGATATAGAACAGGCTTTGGAGGGTGTCCGTTCAAAAAAAATGACCATAAGTCATTGACATAGGTTAAATCAAATCGTTCCAATGTTTCACCTATTCGATAGCACATCTTATCTAAGGATTTTCAGCGTGAAAAAGTAATAAAATCAATGACCAATTATTTAAGAAATTAATACAAATGAAACTTGATATTTTAGTATTTGGTGCCCATCCCGACGATGCCGAATTGGGTGCGGGCGCTACGATCGCCAAAGCTGTTGACCAGGGAAAGAAAGTAGGTATTGTAGATTTGACCAGGGGCGAACTCGGTACCAGGGGTACTGCTGAAATTCGAGATCAGGAGGCTGAGGAAGCCGCGAAGCTGTTAGGGGTACTCTTTCGTTCGAATTTGGAATTTGCCGATGGGTTCTTTACCAATGACAAAGTCCACCAGCTCGAGGTGATCAAAATGATTCGAAAATATAGGCCGGAAATCGTATTGTGCAATGCCGTGGATGATCGGCATATCGATCATGGCAAAGGGAGTAAATTGGTAAGTGATTCTTGTTTTCTAAGTGGTTTGGTTAAAATAGACACGAAATTTGATGGCGACGATCAGTGGCAGGAGCCATGGCGTCCAAAACAGGTATACCACTTCATCCAATGGAAAAATCTCAATCCTGATTTTGTAGTCGACGTTAGCGGTTATGTGGAAAAAAAGATCCAAGCCATCATGGCCTATAGCTCGCAATTTTATGATCCAAAAAGCAATGAGCCGGAAACACCCATCAGTAGCAAGAACTTTATCGACAGCGTAACCTATCGTGCCAGGGATTTGGGTCGGATCGTAGGGGTCGCCCATGCCGAGGGGTTCAACACCGAAAGAGTGGTTGCGGTGGACAGCCTTGATAAATTGATTTGATTTAGCCTGCTTTTTGGTAGTTGCTCTTTGCCTTGGGTACGGTAAAATAGAAACAGGTTCCTTGTTGCAGGACGCTATCGACCCAAATATGGCCATTGTTTTTCTCTACCATTTCCTTGCACAAAGAAAGGCCAAGTCCGGTACCTTTTTCATTATTGGTACCATAGGTGGTAATATTGGCGTTTTTTGAGAAGATTTTATTTACGGTTTCCTTGTCCATGCCTATGCCCGTATCACGGACCGCTATTTCCCAGTGATCTGACTTTTCCTGGGCGGCGATCGAAACAATACCATTGGCTTTAGTGAATTTTAGCGCATTGCTGATCAGATTCCTGATCACGATATCTATCTGGTCTCCATCGATCCAGGCCAAGGTATTGCCGGGTACATTGCTCACCAGTTTAATCGATTTCCCTTCAGCGATTTCAGATAACAGATTAAAATTGTCCTCCACTATATTTTCGATCTGGAACACGGCAGGTCTGGTAACCGATCCGTTCATCTGTGATTGCCCCCAGGTAAGCAGATTGTTCAGAGTGAACGAAATATGATCAATATCCTGTCCTAATTTAGGGATGAACTCAATAAACTCTTCTTTTCCCATTTCTCCATTTCTAAAAAGATCGAGCAGTCCCTGAAAAGCACCGATAGGCCCGCGAAGGTCATGGGCGATAATCGAAAACAGTTTATCCTTGGTTTCATTCAGGGTTGTGAGTTCTAGTTCATTTTCTTCTAAATGCTGGGTTTTGGCCTTTAGTTCCGCATTGAGGTTCTTTTGAATTTTTTCACTTCGATGCACCAAAAAGGTGACCGTGACGAAAATGAGCAGAATGGCAAGGGCTGCATTGACATAAGATCTTTGGGTGGCCAGCTGTCTTTCATTCTCGCTTATAAGGTTTGCCTTTTGACGCTCATGCTCAACTTTCGTTTTTACCAAGGTTAAGCTTTTTTGATTTTCGCTCCTGGAGAGGGTATCGGACAATTGTTGGTAAATCTCATGATAGGAAAGGGCCGTCGCATATTCCTTATTTTTTTTGCTGATTTTGTAAAGGGTCTTTGCGCACTTTTGCCTTCCTTCCAAAAAATTAATATTGCTGGAAATGTTAAACGCTTTCAAAGCGTATTCTTTGGAGATACTGTCTTGCTCCAATCCATAATATGCTTCTGCCATTCCGTTCAATAGATCAATTTCGCCTCTTTCGTCTTGCAATTGCTGATGGAGCAACTCACTTTGGGTATACCAGAACAGGGCCCATTTGAATTTTTGCTGTTTGAGGTAAATCTTTCCTTTCACCTCATAGGAGTATGCAAGCCAATCGGTAATGCCTTCTTTTTCAAATGTGGTGATACTGCTGTTAATATTGAACATGGCATATTCCAATTTCCCCATGTCTGCATATAATGAGGCCATATTACTGAACGTTTCCGCTGAATTCACCTCGTTATTGATTTCTTCGTTGATCCTCTTCACTATCTTATAGTAATCAAGCGCCTGCTCATAGTCTTTTTGGGATGTGTACAGACTGGCTATAGCTTCGTTCATGATGGAAAGCATGCGTTTATGGCCAAATTTTTGGGCCAATTCCACCCCTTCCAAATAGCCGTTCAAGGCATTCGCGTAATCGCCTATATATCCATATTCTCCCGATAAATTATTGAGAACCCTAAGGACCTGTTTTTTGTTGTTGATGTTTTTGGCGATTTGCAAGGCCGATTTATAATTCAAAATGGCTTCTTTGAATTCCCCCTTGTCGGAATAGTAGTCGCCAATGTTCAAAAGCGCATAGCTTTCACCCGATTTGTAGGCGGCAACCTTGCTGCTTTTTAAAGCTTGCTGTGAAACCAGTAAAAGACTATCTGTATTGTAATAACGTTGTGCTTTTGCAAGATCGTTGAGCATATCGATGTAAACGGTATCCTTTGCATTGAAACCGGTTTCTGTTCGAAATTTTTGAATCTTCGACCGCAACGCTTCATGTTCGTTACTCTGGGCATTTAAGAAGGAAGTGGCCGCAAGGAATAGAAACAGGAAACGCATTTGTAAAAAGGCCTCTATTTGATGAAGGTATGTGGAAAAGCTTGTTTTGACCCCGGCCATTATTCGGTTTTGAATTAAAAACTAAAAATACCCCAAGGCTACGACGGGAGATAATTTTTGTTGTGAAACTGCAAATTTTGTGTGTTTGAACGTAAAAAAGATGTTGTTGGACGAATTTCAATAGATTTTGGAACGTTACAAAAGAGGATACAATAGAACGCGACCTTAGTGTGAAGGCACTTTTTAAGGTTTCAAAATAAGAACCTATTTATTTTGAAAGATCATTCAAAAAAAATTATCTTTGGCACCCGTTAATATGGTGGTTGTAGCTCAGTTGGTTAGAGCGCTTGATTGTGGTTCAAGAGGTCGCCGGTTCGAGCCCGGTCTTCCACCCAATAACGAAAGCCCTGACTTCTTTCTCGAAGATCAGGGCTTGTTTTTTAGATATTCGGGCAGCGGTAATTTTATTTTGTTGCTTTGTCAACCTTTAACCTGGTGTTTCTGTTGGCCACTTCCCAGGCAGTTAAAAAAATCAAGCGAGCCCTGTTTTGCAGTAGATCATAATTGATTTTGTCAGGGGTATCTCCCGGTCTATGGTAGTCATCATGGGTGCCGTTAAAATAAAAGATGATGGGTACATTGTTTTTGGCAAAATTGTAATGATCGCTCCTGTAAAAGAAACGATTGGGGTCGTTATCGTCGTTATAGGTATAATCGAGTTCTAAATGGGCATATTTGGCGTTCACTTCTTCGGAAAGCCCATGCAACTCTGAACTCAGTTTATCCGACCCTATTAGGTAAACATAATTTCTACTTCCCTTTCTTTTAGGGTCTATTCGTCCTATCATGTCTATGTTAAGGTTCGCGACCGTTTGATCTAAAGGGAATATGGGATCGACATCGGTA
This sequence comes from Maribacter sp., assembly GCA_024643345.1. Classification (GTDB taxonomy): domain Bacteria; phylum Bacteroidota; class Bacteroidia; order Flavobacteriales; family Flavobacteriaceae; genus Pelagihabitans. Next base: position 59,665 of record JAHENB010000011.1, read on the forward strand.
TAGTATTGTGAACCCAACAGGCCTTTTTCTTCCCCGGTGACATGCAGGAAGACAATCGACCGTTTTGGTCCTCGACCTTCCGCCGCGGCCAATTTAAAGGCTCTTGCGATTTCCAGAAGGGCAACTGTTCCTGAACCGTCATCGTCAGCCCCATTATTGATTTGTCCATCCGAAGTGATGCCGATATGGTCTAAATGCGATGAAATAACGACATACTCATTCGGTATTTCGGAGCCCTTTAAAACCGCCACTACGTTTTCCGATGTAATCCCATTATTCTGGCTTCCAATGGCCAATTCCATTTCAATATCAATGGTTTTGCGATTTTCGTCTATTTCTATATCCGGATAAATCGCTTTTGCCAATTCAGTGTCGATGTACAAATTGAAAAATTGATTCTCTTGATCAATTTTAAGTTGCATGCTACCGTTATCTTTTTCCTTCATCCAGTCAAAGCGTGCCTTAAAGCGATCGTAATTGATGGGATCATAGTAAATCAATCCGGCGGCGCCTTTTTCAGCAGCGATTTCTATCCTTTTTCCGAGGGATTCTGACATATTGCTCCAAATCGATTTTTCCCCGTTGCCAGAAATTGCATATTGCCCATTTTCGGCTGTCGGTTCCCCCATTTTCACCAAAACCAGTTTGCCTTTAACATCCAGACCATCGTAATCATTGTACGCTGGGTCTTCAATGCCATAGCCCACATAGACAATCTGCGCAAAGCTGGCCTTGATCGATTGAAAGGTCAGAAAATCAACACCAAGATCATATCGGTCGCCGTTCAATATCACCTCGCCTTCAGGGATTTGACCCACTTCCAACGGCACATCCTGAAAATAATTTTCCCCACCCTGTGCCGCTGGGATACCCATTTTGATATATTGGGACTTTAGGTATTCGACCGCTTTTTTTTGACCGGGCTGACCAGTTTCCCTGCCTTCATATTCGTCGGATGCATAAGTATACAGATGTTCCTTTAATTTTGCTTCCTTAATGGTTTCCGCATAATTCATTGCGCTTATGACAGGAGAGGGGTCTTGAGCCGGCTCAGCCGTCATTCTCTGTGAAGAATTACAGCTTAGGAACAAAACGAAAAGGATGGAACCCAGTATTTTCATTTGAATGGAAATTCTATATCGATATTTGGTAAAATTAATAAAATCGGAAACGAAAATTATGGATGTTATCATAGTTTTGTGATAATGGAACCCAACGGGTTTGGTTAAACCATATATTTTAAAAGTGATTATGAGTTTTTCAGTATCTTGTCCTGTGAAATTAATGTCGATATAATGAAACACCCTAACAAACCCATTTTTATATTGTTTTTTTCATGTGCCCTTTTTATGATACAATGTAAACCTTCCAAGGAACAAAAAAAGGATACCATTCAATCAGAACCTGTAATGGTGGAACCAGTGTCGCATATCGATCCCGTAGATTTTGAAAAAGTCATTGACAACGACTCGGTGCATTTATTTACACTGACCAATAAAAATGGACTTCAATTGACCATCACCAATTATGGGCAACGCCTGGTCAGTTTAATGGTTCCCGATAAAAAAGGAGCGTACGACGACATTGTTTTGGGATATCGTACCCTGAAGGAGTATATGGACAAGAAGAACTTTTATGGGGCTACGGTGGGCAGATATGGCAATAGGATCGGAAAAGCAAAATTCAGCATCGACGGTAATGACTATGCGTTGGCGGTCAACAACAATCAAAACCATCTGCATGGGGGTATTAAGGGATTTGAAAGTGTGGTTTGGAAAGTTGACGAACACAATGATCATCGCATCGTTTTTAGCAGGGTATCGCCCGATATGGAAGAAGGCTATCCCGGAAATCTATCGGTTAAGGTGAGTTATGACCTTACTGATGATAACGAACTTCAGATCAGATATAGGGCAGAGACCGATAAACCAACTGTGGTAAACCTTACCCATCATTCCTTTTTCAATCTCAAAGGGGAAGGTAACGGCAATGTGAACGATCACGTCGTAATGATCAATGCGGATGCCTTTACCCCGGTTGACGATGGTTTGATTCCTACTGGAAAAATTGAAAAAGTTATGGGTACCCCCTTCGATTTTCTGCAACCAAAGACCATCGGAAGGGATATAGCCATGGATGATGAACAACTGCTAAAAGGCAGGGGTTATGACCATAATTTCGTGCTCAATGAGGGGCCCAAGAATGACGAAGGGTTGGTTTTTGCCGCAAGGGTCTTGGAACCCTCCAGTGGCCGCACCATGGAGGTATATACCGATGAACCGGGGGTGCAGTTCTATGGGGGTAACTTTATGGATGGCTCCGAGCTTGGCAAAACAGGCAAACCTTATGTGAATCAAGGTGCCTTTTGCTTTGAAACCCAGCATTTTCCAGATTCACCGAATAAGCCCAATTTCCCCAGTACCCTTTTGCGCCCAGGGGAAATATACACTTCTACCTGTGTGTACAAATTTGGCGCGGAGTAGCATTTTTAAAGACACTAAACCTAATAAAACATGAAAATAGAATGGCAAGGCATTATGCCCGCGGTGACCACTAAATTTACTTCAGATGACCAGCTCGACCTGAATATGTTCGGCGCCAATATCAAAGCGCAGCTAAAAGCAGGGGTTCACGGAATAATTTTGGGTGGTTCTTTAGGAGAGGCAAGCACCTTGATGGCCGAGGAAAAAAATATCCTGATTCGGGAAACACGTCGTTTGGCAGATGGAAAGGTCCCTGTGGTAATGACCATAGCCGAACAGGCTACCAGGATTGCCATTGAGGCGGCGCAAAGTGCCGAAAAACATGGTGCGGATGCCCTAATGGTATTGCCTCCGATGCGGTACAAATCGACCGACTTTGAAACCATCACCTATTTTAAGGAAATAGCCAAGAACAGCAGTCTTCCTATTATGATCTATAACAATCCCGTGGATTACAAAATAGAAGTGACCCCAGAGATGTTCGAACAACTTTTGGTGCACGACAACATCGAGGCGGTAAAAGAATCGACCCGTGATATCACCAATATAGGAAGGCTGCGCAACCGTTTTGGAGAACGCTTGAAGATATTATGTGGTGTTGATACCTTAGCCCTGGAGAGCTTATTGATCGGAGCGGACGGATGGGTGGCCGGTTTGGTTTGCGCGTTCCCTGCAGAAACCGTGGCCATCTATGCATTGGCCAAACAGGGAAGAACCGAAGAAGCCATTGCCCTATACCGTTGGTTCTTACCATTATTGGAACTTGATATTAGTCCGCAATTGGTGCAGAACATCAAATTGGCAGAGGTAGCGACCGGTATTGGAACTGAATATGTAAGGCGCCCAAGACTTCCCTTGCAGGGCGAAGAGCGCCAGAGGGTTCAGGGCATTATAGCCAAGGCTTTGAAGTCAAGGCCCACGATTCCGAACTTTTAAACCACAGCAGACAAACCAGTGCAACGTTAATCGATAAACCACCCATGGTAACAGGTAAAAATTATATAGGCTTTGATTTAAAAGCAAAAGGGAACATCACCTACCGAACTTTCAATCCACTTTTGAATATCCAGAACGAGACCATTTTTGTGGAGGCCGCCCCGGAAGAGGTGCATGAGGCAGTAACTTTGGCCACTGCCGCCTTTGACCGTTTTTCTGAGCTATCTGGAAATCAAAGGGCAGATTTTCTCAATGCGATCGCCGATGAAATTTTGGCGCTCGATGACGATTTGATACAAATGTATTGTTCTGAAACAGGACTTCCAGAAGGTAGGGCCAAAGGGGAAAGGGGCAGAACCGTGGGCCAATTACGTTCGTTTGCCGAGTTGTTGAACGAAGGGTCCTGGGTCGAGGCCACTATCGACACCGGAATAGTTGATCGTGTTCCGGTTCCCAAACCCGATTTACGAAAAATGATGGTTCCTTTGGGACCGGTGGTCGTTTTTGGATCGAGCAATTTCCCCTTTGCCTATTCAACGGCAGGGGGTGATACCGCCGCCGCTTTAGCCGCAGGTTGCCCAGTGATCGTGAAGAGCCATCCCATGCATGCAGGAACCAGTGAAATGGTTGCCGCCGCAATTATCAAAGCGGCAAAACGCACAGAAATGCCCAAAGGTGTATTTTCAAATCTGAACAGCAGTGGTATTGAAGTAGGGGTTCATTTGGTGAAACATCCACAGGTTAAAGCCGTTGGTTTTACGGGAAGTATCAAGGGCGGTAGGGCCCTGTTCGACCTTGCCGCCCAAAGGCAAGAACCTATACCGGTCTTCGCTGAAATGGGCAGTATCAATCCCGTAGTGGCCTTGCCTTCGGCTTTGCTTCATCAGGGCGATGATTGGGCTAAACAATATGCGGGATCTATTACTTTGGGGGCAGGTCAATTTTGCACCAATCCCGGACTTATTTTAGGGGTTAAAAGCACTTCCTTGGACAGTTTTATACAAACGCTTGGTGCCGAAATAGAAAAATTGGAACCCAATTGTATGCTGCATCCCAATATTTTTGACAACTATGAACGAGGGAAAAGTGAACTGGCGAGGCAAGGCGGGGTAACCGTTGCTGCTAATTATGAAGCCAAAGTTCCCGCCAACTTCGCAAAACAGAAAGTGCTGACGGTCAACGGATCTAATTTTTTGAAGAACCCCACCCTGCATAAAGAAGTCTTTGGGCCGTTTTCGATTGTTGTTCGATGCACCGATGTCAACGAACTTATTTCTATTTTAAACCAATTGGAAGGGCAATTGACCGGAACCATTTTGGCCAGTGCCGAGGAGATCAAATCAAATTCCGAGCTCGTGGCGGCCTTGCGCGGGCGGGTAGGTAGGATTATTTTCAATGGGGTGCCGACTGGTGTTGAGGTGTGTGCCGCAATGCAGCACGGCGGGCCATATCCCGCTTCCACCGATAGCCGGTTTACCGCGGTCGGGGTCCATTCGATAAAAAGATGGGTGCGTCCCGTAAGCTATCAAAATTGGCCAGATGCCGTTTTGCCGGCCGCCTTAAAGAATGGGAACCCATTGAAGATTTTAAGGTTGGTAAATAATGAACATACCAAAGCCCCTGTGTAAAAATGCGGTCAATAAGAAATCTACAGCTAAATATTTCGGCCGTTTTACTCCTTGTTCTTGGTAGTGTCCAAAGCCAAGAGGAAACAACATCCGATAAACTGGAACGAGTGATCAATGAATATCAAGACCATAAAGGATATGATAAGAAATTATATCCCTTGGGTCTTTACACCAAAGAATATCATCAATCGGAAGCTGATTATGCGAGGTCGTTACAAGCGCAGTTGAATGAAATTGATTCGCGGCAGTTACCGGAGACCGAAAAAATATCATGGGAACTGTTGAAATTCATCCTACAGGACCGTATAGATTATTTCACCTGGGAACAATACCTTAACCCATTGCTTTCAGACTCTGGATTCCACAGTAGTTTGCCTTATATGGTAAGGCCATTGACCAATTATGACCAGACCAGGGAATATTTGAACAAACTGAATGCCATCCCTGACTTTGTGGACCAACATTTTGTGAATTTGAAGGCAGGATTGAAAAAAGGGGCTTCTCAGCCTCGCGTCATTTTTGAAGGTTATGAAAGTTCATATGATGATCATATTGTGAGTCGATTTGAGGACAGTTATTTTTATACACCGTTCAATAACCTTCCAGAGAGCCTTTCGGCAGATCAAAGGGATTCTGTTTTGATGGAAGCCCGAAAAGCGATCACCAATATTGTTGTTCCGCAATTTAAAAGGATAAAGGCTTTTTTTGAAGAAGAGTACCTCCCCAATACCCGAACTTCAATTGGGGTATCGGAAACCCCTAAAGGCAAGGCGTTCTATCAGAACCGTATCGATTTTTATACCACAGACAAAAAGTATTCCGCAGAAGCCATACATGAAATTGGGCTACAAGAGGTTGCCCGCATCAAGGCACAAATGGAACAAATCATCAAAGAGCTTGAATTTAAAGGAAGTTTTGCGGATTTTTTGAAATTTTTAAGGACCGATGAACAGTTTTATGCCAAAACGCCTGGGGAACTGTTAATGATCGCCCGTGATATGGCAAAACGGGCCGATGCCCAATTGCCGAGATTCTTTAAGACCTTGCCCCGTAAGCCCTATGGCGTGGCACCTGTTCCCGATGCCATTGCCCCCAAATATACTGGCGGAAGGTATGTTGGAACCGATAAAAATAGCACAGACCCAGGGTATTATTGGGTGAACACATATGATCTTCCCAGTCGCACCTTATATACCTTGCCCGCCCTTACCGTTCATGAAGCCGTACCGGGCCATCATTTGCAGGGTGCTTTAAATCAGGAATTGGGCGACAGCATTCCCCAATTCAGGAAAAACCTCTATTTGTCGGCCTTTGGCGAAGGTTGGGGCCTGTATTGCGAATTTCTTGCCGACGATATGGGCATGTACACCACGCCTTACGAGCATTTTGGCCAACTTACCTATGAAATGTGGCGCGCCTGTAGATTGGTGGTCGATACCGGGATTCACGCCTTAGGATGGAGCCGGGAACAGGTCGTGGCGTTTATGGCCTCCAATACCGCGCTATCGCTGCACGAGATCAATACTGAAACCGATCGTTATATTTCATGGCCCGGACAAGCGCTGTCTTATAAAATCGGGGAACTTAAAATTAGGGAACTCAGGAAGAAAGCAGCGACCGAATTGGGTAACAAATTCGATATTCGCACTTTCCATGAAATGGTTTTAGGACAGGGAACGGTCACTTTATCGATTTTGGAAGACCGGGTCGATTCTTACATACAAAAGACAAAGAATGGGTCGTAATACCTTTGTTTGCATTGATGCCCATACCTGTGGTAATCCGGTTAGGGTGGTTTCTAGCGGCGGCCCGTCACTGGATGGTAATAACATGAGCGAAAAACGTCAACATTTCCTTAAGGAATTCGATTGGATTCGAAAGGGACTCATGTTCGAACCCCGCGGCCATGATATGATGAGCGGCAGTATTTTTTACCCCCCCAGCGATTCACTCAACGATTTTGGAATCCTATTTATTGAAACCAGTGGATGTCTGCCGATGTGCGGTCATGGTACCATAGGCGCGATCACCATAGGAATTGAAGAAGGCTTATTGCGACCGAAAATTCCAGGAAATGTACGTATGGAAACCCCTGCGGGCCTCGTGCAGATCCAATACCAACAAACGGGCAAAAAGGTTGATTGGGTTAAACTCACCAATGTTAAATCATATCTGGCCGCCAGCGATTTAACGATCGAGAGCTCTATTTTGGGAGAACTGAGGTTCGACGTTTCCTATGGGGGTAATTTTTATGCTATCATAGACACCCAGCCCAATTTTTCCGGGATGCAGGATTTTTCGGCCAGCAAGCTCGTTCAGTTCAGCCAAGAGATAAGGGATAGGATCAATAAAAAATATGCTGACAATTTCATTCATCCGGAAGACGATACCATCAGAAATGTTAGCCATATTATGTGGACGGGCAAAACCATCTCCCCGGATGCCACCGCGAGGAATGCCGTATTCTATGGAGACAAAGCGATCGATCGGTCTCCTTGTGGCACCGGTACCTCCGCGCGCATGGCGCAATGGTACGCCAATGGCCAATTGAAGTTGGGTCAAAGTTTTGTTCATGAAAGCATCATAGGGTCCCGGTTTATCGGAAGAATAGAAGCGGAAACCACCTTGGCCGGAAAGCCGGCGATTATCCCGAGCATACAGGGATGGGCTCAGGTATATGGATATAACACAATCATTATTGACGACGCGGACCCATATGCACATGGGTTTCAAGTAATATAACATGGGAAAGAAAATCATCATCATCGGCGGGGGTATCGTAGGATTGAGCAGTGCTTATTTTCTACATAAGGAAGGCCATCAGGTCACCGTTATCGATAAATCGGACATTAGTTCTGGAGCTTCATTCGTCAACGCAGGGTACATCACCCCAAGCCATATTATTCCTTTGGCATCCCCCGGAATGATTGCCAAAGGTCTTAAATGGATGTTCAATTCCGCCAGTCCTTTTTATATGAAACCCAGATGGGACATCGATTTTTTTAGATGGGCCTGGTATTTTCATAAATCCTCCACTCCAGAAAAAGTGGAAAAGGCCATTCCGGTAATCAAGGACATCAATATTCTAAGTCGTGAATTGTTCGAAACGATCAAGGCTTCCGGAGATCTTGGCGATTTTCAATTGGAACGAAGGGGCTTGTTAATGCTCTACAAGACCGATGCAGCCTATGAACATGAAATGGAAGTGGCCAGAAAAGCAAGCTTTTTGGGCCTTGAGGTATCGGAGCTCAATACGGTACAACTGGCGCAAATAGAACCTAAGGTGAAGATCGATGCCAAAGGTGCCATTCATTACGAATGTGATGGCCACACGACGCCTACGGAGTTTATGCCCAAAATGTTGGCTTATTTAAAAAAAGTTGGGGTCGAGGTCAAGACAAACGAAGAAGTGTTGGATATTGCCTTTTCCAATAGGAAAATCAATACAGTTAAAACTTCCAAAGGGGAATATGGAGCCGATCAAGTAGTCCTTGCAGCAGGCTCCTGGAGTGGACAACTTTCAAAAAAATTAAGAATCAATTTGCCGATGCAGGCCGGTAAAGGTTATCGCATCAATGTGTACCGGCCAACTGGAATAAGTTTGCCTGCCATTTTAATGGAGTCTAAGATGGCGGTCACACCCATGCAAGGATTTACACGTTTTGCCGGTACGATGGAGTTTTCCGGTATCAACAACATTATAAGGAAAGAAAGGGTACTGGCCCTAGCGAAAGGTGCCCATAGTTTTTATCCAGAACTTGAAATCAATACCCAGGAAATCGAAGATGCGAAAACGGGCATGAGACCCGTATCGCCCGATGGGTTACCATATATCGGAAAATCAAAAATGTTCGAAAACCTCACATTTGCCACGGGACATGCCATGATGGGTTGGAGTTTGGGCCCGGCCACAGGGAAATTGGTTTCCGAAATCGTCGACGGCAGGTCTACTTCAATGGATATTGCCGCTTTTGATCCCGACCGGAAGTTTTAAAGGCTAACAAGAGGAATCTCCAACGATTTTCCAAATCCCATCGATTTTTTTGAAAATGATCATAAAGGTCCCGTTGGCATCACCTACCTCGCGACTAAGAAAGTATTCGCCCATTACCCAATAGGCATCCGCATCAATTTTGGTAATATTGGCAATTCTGAAATTCAGTTCACCCGTTTCTGCTGGAGTAGGATAGCCTTTTTTATAATTATCAAGGGTAGTCTGCCAGCCTTGGGTGATCTTTCCCCTACTGAAATAAGTCAATGAATCCGATTTCCAATAGCCTTGCATAAATCCTTCCAAATCATGGTTAGACCAGGCTTCTTGCTGTTGTTGCAAAATATTTCGGATCGCCATCACATCTTCTTTTTCGGAATTTTGTTTGGCACAGGATAAAAGCAGTAACATGATCAGGGTTGTAATGAGGTTCTTCATAATGATTTATTTGAAGGAAAGGTAAAAAAAATGACCAACATGGGTTGCCATCCCTTTTAGAATCTTAATGGAAGCTAAATACAGTCTGTTGAGAGTATCAAAAACGGCCATATTGCCCCAATTTTTGAAGGCGGACTGGATTTGTTGGATTTCTTTATTATCTTGTTTAACAATGTATCGGGAAACCATTGGGAAATCAGTTCTATTATGAAAAGCAACTTAGAACGGCTCATCAAAAAAAGCAGACAGGAAGATCAGCTGAATACGGAAAATCGGCAAGCGGAAATCGATCATCCGAATACGGCAAGTGACAGAAGGAATTTTTTAAGACGAACGGCCTTGGGCGGTATCGCATTGACCGGTTTAGCGGGATTTTCTTTCGAGGACAAACTTTCACAAACCACCAGCAAGGTCAACAGAAATTCAGCGCCTTCTGAATTGAAGATTACCGACATGCGATATGTCCTGACCAAGGTGATGGGGGGTACGGCTATCATTCGTATCGATACCAATCAGGGGATATATGGGCTTGGCGAAGTAAGGGATGCTTCCGATGTGCGGTACGCTTTGTTTTTGAAAAGTAGGATCTTAGGCCAAAACCCATGCAACGTTGAAAAAATATTCAAAAGTATTCGTCAATTTGGAGGCACCTCGCGCCAAGCGGGCGGGGTTTGCGCTGTGGAAATGGCCCTATGGGACCTCTGCGGGAAAGCCTATAACGTTCCTGCATGGCAATTGCTCGGCGGAAGGTATCGTGATAAGGTAAGGATGTATGCCGATACCCCTGAGGCCGATTCTCCGGAAGAACAAAAAAGGCTCATCGAGTTTAGGGTAAAGGAACAGGGCTATACCTGGCTCAAAATGGATGTTTCCATAGCCGAACTCAAGGGAAAACCAGGTACTGTGGTCAACGGAAAATTCTGGGAAGACAAAAACGGAAACCTTTCACAATGGGGAGATCAACGCAATTTTATGTCCTATGGCAACACCATGCACCCTTTTACCCAGGTGCAGATCACCGAGAAGGGTTTGGAGGAATTGGCGCAAATTGTAGAGAACGTGCGAAGCATGGTGGGCTATGAAATTCCGTTATCGACAGACCACTATGGCCATTTCGATCTGAACAATTGCATCAGGCTGGCAAAATCGCTCGAAAAATATCGACTGGCCTGGTTCGAGGATATGGTGCCTTGGCAGTATACCGAACAATGGAAAACCATCACCAATGCGATTGAAACACCTACGACCACCGGGGAGGATATATACCTTCTCAAAGATTTCAAACCTTTGATACACGAACGGGCGGTAGACATTATCCATCCCGATTTGGCCTCTTCAGGCGGACTACTGGAAACCAAGCGTATCGGAGATTATGCTGAAGAATATGGCGTCGCTATGGCGATGCACCAAGCGGGCACCCCGGTTTCCTTCATGGCCAGTGTACACTGTGCCGCGGCCACCCAGAATTTCCTTGCCCTAGAGCACCATTCGGTAGATTTGCCATGGTGGGAAAATTTGGTCAAAACCGTAGGGGGATACAAGATGATCGATAAGGGATTTGCAACGGTACCGCTCACTGCGCCAGGATTGGGCATTGATTTGAACGATGAGGTTTTAAAACAGCATGTCGATCCAAGGGACAAGAGCTATTTCGCGCCCACAAAGGAATGGGACGAATTGCGGTCGCACGATAGACTGTTCAGCTAGCCCCGGAAAGTCGTTTCAAATGAATCAAAGCACACTTGACAAGATTTTGATCTTTGACGTAATATTTGAGAAATGAAACTATGGTGGTAGTACCGCCTTTTAAATTGGTTTATGAACAACACTAAAAATTCGATGATAATGTACCAAAAGATGCTTCTTTGCCTGTTCGGGCTGTTTTGCTGTTTAATGATCCGTGCGCAAGGAGTGATGGCGTCACCTGAATATATTCAGGAATTGACATCCAATTGGCATGGCGAAAGATTTGCCGACGGCAGGCCCAAAGTATCCGATGCCCTTTTGATGCGTTTAAAAAAGATTCAAATAGAGGAAGCTTGGGGGTATTTACGAAGTAAGGGTTATCATAACCAATATGAAGGCGGGTGGCAAATCGTTCATCCCGATAACATCATGACAGGAAGGGTGGTGACCGCACAGTATATGCCCTTACGGCCCGATTATCAAAAGCTGGTCAAGTTAAAAGGGGGCAGGGAAAACCGGGATACCATAGGGGGTAGTAATTCATGGCCCATAGAAATCCTCAAAACGGGAGATGTTTATGTTGCCGATGGTTATGGCCGTATCATTGACGGGACATTGATCGGTTCCAATTTGGGGAATGCCATTTATACCAATTCCAAAAATGGGGTCATCTTCGACGGAGGGGTCAGAGACCTGGCTGGACTACTCGACATAGAAGGATTCAACGGCTGGTTCAGGGGAGAAGACCCATCCTATCTTCAGGAAGAAATGCTTACCAGCATCAACGCCCCGATTCGAATCGGGAGGGCTACTGTACTCCCGGGAGATGTGGTTTTGGCCAATCGTCATGGGATCATCTTTATCCCGGCCCATCTGGTCGATCAATTGGTTCTGTCTTCAGAAGTGGTGGGACTTCGCGATCTATTCGGTTTTCAACGGTTAAGGGAGAAAAAGTACACCCCGGGACAAATCGATACGAAGTGGACCGATGCCATCCAAGCCGATTTCAGGGATTGGATCAATACATACCCGAATGAAAAATTGCCCATGGCCCGAAAAGAACTCGAAGACTATCTCAATAATGCACAAAAACAATGAACAATCTTAACCAATACAAAATGAAATACGCAAAACTCCTTTGTTTCACGATCTTCCTGGGCTTTTTACAGGTTTCTGCACAGAAAACGACAACTGAAAGCGATCAAGTGGCCTCTGCAGTGACCGAGCTATATAAGGCAATGGTCGATCGAAATGAAAAAGAACTGGAAAAGCTCACTGCGGAAGATTTGACTTATGGCCATTCAAGTGGCGAATTGGAAGATAAAGAAGCCTATATCCATGCCGTTGTACAAGGACCTTATGATTATCTTTCCATAACGGCTGAAGACCAAACGATTACCGTTACTGGAAAGAATGCAGTGGTAAGGCATAGATTTATTGCCAAGGCCAACAATGACGGCGAGCCTTCTGCATTGACACTTGGGGTTTTGATGGTATATCAAAAGCAAGGTAAAGCCTGGAAGCTCTTGGCCCGACAAGGATATAAATTATAATGGGGAGGCCACAAAAAGCGTAGGTACGTTCTACCCATTGTCAACCTAACCCGAAACGTCTTGAAAAGAATCAATATTTATTCCCTTGCCTTAGTGTTTTCCGCGATACTTTTCGTCCTGGTTCTCTTTTTGATCATCAGTGGCAATATATCGAAGGCGGGATGGCCCATTTTAGGTTTTTTTGCTGCTTTGGCCTTTGGGTTCAGCGGTTACCAGCCACTGAAAGGTTTGGTGTTCACCGTAATGATCTTTGCGGGGGTTGCCCTTTCCTTATATTATCCGGATCTGCTACTGGAAGTGGGCGGCTATAAACTTACGGGGCTCATTATTCCTTTAATTCAAATCATCATGTTCGGTATGGGCACGACCATGAGCATCAAGGATTTTGCGCTGGTATTTAAAACGCCCAAGGGTGTCATGATAGGGGTGCTGGCCCAATTGACCATAATGCCGGTCATAGGTTTTACGTTGGCCAAAATGAGTAATTTTCCTCCGGAAATCGCCGCTGGTATAGTGCTGATCGGATGTTCCCCGAGTGGGGTGGCATCCAATGTAATGGCTTATTTGGCGAATGCGAACATTGCCCTTTCGATCACCATCACCTCCATCTCCACCATTTTGGCACCATTTATTACCCCGCTTTTAATGAAGCTTTTGGCGGGAACGTTTATCGAGATCGATGTCCTTGCCATGATGTGGAGCATCGTTAAAATGATCTTGATTCCCATTGGTGCGGGATTACTTTTTAATTATCTCCGCGGAAGCGGGGCCAAGTGGCTCGATAGGGCCATGCCCATGGTGTCGATGCTCGCCATAGGGGTGGTCATTACAATCATAACCGCTGCTGGAAGGGACAGCCTTTTGGAAATTGGGGGTATCTTGATGTTGCTGGTTTTGGTACATAATGTATTTGGGTATTCCATCGGATATTGGTTTGCACGCCTGTTCAAGATGTCTGAACGCGATGCCCGTACCATTGCGATCGAAGTGGGCATGCAAAATGGAGGGTTGGCATCCGGTATCGCCAATTCCATAGGTAAAATCGCTACCATGGGGCTTGCCCCAGCGGTATTTGGGCCGCTGATGAATATTACGGGATCCATTCTCGCCTCCTATTGGCACGAAAGGCCGGTCAAAGAAGAAATTGGGCGACAAATAGATGGGGGAATGACGATCGATTGAACATAAAAAACTACTTTAGGGGTTGCTTTTTATAATGCCCAGCTGCAGGCAAATCATTTAAACAAGCACTAAATATTGACTTTACATGAAAAGAGTGGTCACTTTTGGGGAAATCATGCTTCGCTTATCGCCCCCAGGATTTTTAAGGTTTTCACAAACCGATCGATTTGATGTGGTTTATGGCGGCGGGGAATCTAATGTTGCCGTTTCCTTGGCCAGTTATGGGATTCCTGTTGATTTTGTAACGCGTTTGCCCAAAAACGATCTTGGGGAATGTGCAATGATGGAAATGCGAAAGCGGGGCGTAGGTGTTGATAAAATCGTCTATGGAGGCGAACGATTGGGCATTTATTTTCTGGAAACAGGAGCGGTAAGCCGCGGAAGCAAAGTGGTTTATGACCGTTCCCATTCTGCCATGGCTGAAATCAAGCCGGGGATGATCGACTGGTCGCAGGTATTCAACGGTGCCGGGTGGTTTCATTGGACCGGTATTACCCCTGCCATTTCCCAAAGTGCCGCCGATGTGTGCCTAGAAGCGGTTAAAGCTGCAAAAAGCATGGGCTTAACGGTATCGACCGATTTAAACTATCGTGCCAAACTTTGGCGATATGGTGTAGCCCCGGAAAAAATCATGACCGAACTCACATCGTATTGCGACATTATTCTAGGGAACGAGGAAGATGCGGAAAAGCATTTTCATATCAAACCTGAAGGCTTGGATATCACAACACAAGGACAGTTGGTAAAAGCGGAGGCGTTCCTTTCGGTCTGTCAACAGATGATGAAGAAATTTCCAAATGCGAAAAAAGTGATCACTACTTTGAGAGGGTCTATTTCCGCTTCGCACAATACCTGGGCCGGGGTTTTGTACAATGGTAAAAAAATGTACCAATCCCCCGAATACCAGATTACCGATATCGTTGATAGGGTAGGCGGGGGAGATGCCTTTATGGGTGGCTTGATCTACGGATTATTACATTGGCCCGACGATGATCAAACCGCCCTCGATTTTGCGGTGGCGGCCTCTTGTTTAAAACATACCATCAAAGGGGATGCGAATTTGGTGACCGTGGACGAGGTGGTAAAATTAATGGGCGGGGATGCTTCCGGAAGGGTTTCCCGATAACAGATCCCATCGCAGCGGATGGTATTAAAGGTTAAAAATAATTGATTTTAAATAACATAAGTTTAAAGTAGAATGGCCCAATTTTCAAGAATCGAAGTAGCAACGGCAATGCGGGAAACCGGTCTGGTTCCATTATTTTATCATCCTGAGGTTGAATTGGGTAAAAAAGTTTTGAAAGCCTGTTACGACGGTGGGGCAAGATTATTGGAATTTACCGCAAGGGGTGATTTCGCCTTCGAGGTTTTTGCTGAACTTAACAAATATGCACTGAAAACGCTTCCGGGAATGATGATGGGGGTGGGCTCCATTACCGATGCGGGTGCTGCTTCCATGTATCTACAGATGGGAGCAAATTTTGTTGTTACGCCCTCTCTGAGGGAGGATATCGCCATGGTGTGTAATCGCCGAAAGGTGTTATGGTCGGCGGGCTGCGGTTCGTTGACCGAAATCAACAGGGCAGAGGAAATGGGCTGTGAAATTGTTAAATTGTTTCCTGGGGACATCTATGGTCCCGCTTTTGTAAAGGCGATTCGGGGTCCTCAGCCATGGACCAGTATTATGCCCACTGGGGGCGTAAGCACCGATGAGGCAAATCTTAAGGCCTGGTTCGATGCGGGTGTGATTTGTGTGGGCATGGGTTCGCAATTGATCAGCAAAGCAATACTTTCGCAAAAAGATTTTGGTGGCTTAAAACAAAAAGTGGAAAGTACCTTGGATAACATCAGAAGGTTCCGACCCTAATCAAGTTGATCGATAAAGCCCTGGTTTAACCCAAATTCCAGTCCCCTGAGCTCGGCGAGACCCCTGAGTCGACCTATGGCCGAATATCCGGGATTTGTTTTTTTATGGAGGTCATCGAGCATTTGGTGGCCATGATCTGGCCTCATGGGAATCTTAAAATCGTTTCGACCCACCTGCTTTCTTCGCTTCGATTCCAATAGTATTTTTTTGATCAGTCCGTACATCGGTACATCCCCTTCCAAATGGTTCGCTTCATAAAAATTTCCCTTGCCATCGCGCTGGGTGCTTCTCAAATGCAAAAAGTGCACCCGGTCGGCAAACCTGTCGAACATTTGCAACAGGTCATTGTCGGGTCTTACCCCCAAAGAGCCGGTACAAAATGTGATGCCATTGTGAATAGATTTCACCTGATCGAAAATATAGGCATAATCGGCTTCCGTGCCCATGATCCTGGGCAGTCCCAAGATTGAAAACGGTGGATCGTCAGGGTGGATGCACAACAAGACCCCATGTTGCTCGGCCACTGGCACCACTTCCTTCAAAAAATAGACCAAGTGGTTTCGCATATGCTGTTCCCCGATGGAGTCATAAGTGTCCAATATCGTTTGGAACTTGCTTAAATCATACCCTTTTTCGGGAACGGGATACCCTTCCGAAGAACCTGGCAGACCTGCGATAATGGTTTTGACCAGCTCCCATTGGCCCACCTCCGATAGTGTTTTGAAATATTCCTCCGCCCTTGAAATTTGGGCCTGGTCATAATTAGCATTCGCTCTTGGCCTTTTAAGAATAAAAAGATCGAAAGCGGCCAATGCATCCATCTCAAAGGCCAATGCTTTGGAGCCATCCGAAACCTCGTAGTTCAAACTGGTGCGTGTCCAATCCAAAACGGGCATAAAATTGTAGCAGACTACTTTGATGCCACATTTTGCCAGATTGGCCAAACTAATTTTGTAATTATCGATATGTGTTTGAAATGCCCCATTTTGAGTCTTTATGCTTTCATGTATGGGCAGTGATTCTACCACGCTCCATCGAAGTCCGTTGTCCTCTATCAGTCTTTTTCGTTCCCTGATTTCGTCTATGGGCCAGACTTCCCCGTTAGGGATATGGTGCAGTGCAGTCACTATTCCTGTTGCCCCTGCCTGTTTGATATCCCGTAAACTTACCGGATCATTAGGCCCGTACCAGCGCCAAGTTTGTTCCATGTTCATAAATAATATTTTAAATCTGATCAAACCCCACTGAAGGCGCTAAAACCACCATCGACCGGCAATACGATTCCAGTGATGAATTTAGCGGCATCGCTGCAAAGAAAATGAATGGCACCATTGAGTTCTTCGGCTTCCCCGAACCGTCCCATGGGCGTATTTTTAATGATGGTATTGCCGCGTTCCGTAAATGATCCATCAGGGTTGGTCAGCAAAGCCTTATTTTGCTTTCCGATAAAAAATCCCGGGGCAATGGCATTGACCCGAATATGACCACCAAATTTAGTGGCCATTTCCACGGCCATCCATCGGGTGAAATTTTCCATGGCCGCCTTCGAGGCCGAGTATCCCGCTACACGGGTAATCGCACGGTCGACTGCCATGGAGGAATAGTTGATGATCACCCCGGATTGTTGTTCGGCCATGGTTTTGCCAAAAACCAAGGAAGGGAGTACGGTACCGTTCAAATTAAGATCCACTACCTTTTTGAAATCCTCCATAGAAAGGTCGAAAATGGTCTTATCAGGTGCAATGGTGGCTCCCGGAAGGTTGCCGCCGGCGATGTTCAACAAAATATCGATTCTTTTGAAATCCCTCAAAATATCGCTCTTAACAGATTGAAGGGACGCTTCCGAGAGGATATCGGCTCCATAAACATTGGCCCGACCCCCGTTTTCAACAATTTCTTTGCACAGTGGAAGTACGGCACCTTCATTTCGGGATAACAATGCCAAAGCTACACCTGCCTTGCCCAAACTCTTTGCGATACTACTTGCAAGCGCGCCGCTCGCACCCGTTATAATGGCCACTTTTTGATCAAGCCCGAACATATGCTACATGGGTTTAATGAAAGTCCAAGATAAAACAATATCCCAATAATATATAATCAGGATGCAACTGGTTTATGTGGTGCTCAAAAAAACCCTTACATTTATGAAAACCGTTTAAAACATTTTGCAAGATGCAAATTTATAAATACGAAAAAGGGGCCGTCATTTGTTTGGATAACAAATGCTACAGTAAAGTAGTAAAGGATTGGGACGCCTTCATCAACCGGAAAAACCTTCATGAAGCCCTTTTAAAAGATCTCAATGGTGCAACGCTTCTGCAAGACCATACCTTGCAAGAAGTGACCATGCCCCCAATTGGAAGTCAGGAAATATGGGCTTCGGGCGTTACTTACATGCGCAGTAAACAGGCCAGAATGGAGGAATCTAAGAAGTCGGGCGGAGGTAGCTTTTATGATTTGGTCTACGACGCCGAACGTCCAGAGCTTTTTTTTAAGGCCACTCCGCAAAGAACTGTTGGGAATGGGGGTACGGTTCGTATCAGAAAAGATTCCAGCTGGAACGTTCCCGAACCGGAACTTACCCTATTCATCTGTTCGGAAGGATCCATTGAGGGGTACACCATAGGCAATGATATGAGTTCGAGAAGTATAGAAGGGGAGAATCCTTTATACCTTCCCCAGGCCAAGACCTATGAGGGCTGTGCAGCCTTGGGTCCCTGCATTTATGTGCCGCGCCGTCGGATCGATCCGAATACCAAAATAAGGCTTGGCATATTCCGGGAAGGAAAAGCGGTTTTCTCTGGCGAAATCGGAATTGATCAAATGAAAAGAAAACATACAGAATTGGTTGAGTTTTTGTTCAAGGAGTGTGATTTTCCGAATGGCTGTTTTTTGATGACCGGCACCGGGATCGTACCTCCGGACGATTTCAGCCTGGCAATCGGCGATGAGGTACATATCAGTATAGACCACATTGGTACCTTGGTGAACTTTGTGGGTAAATAAAGGGAACCATAGAAAATCAAACGACATTTTAAGATGCCCAAATACCTCCTCCTCATACTTTTTTTATGGTTTCCATTTAAAGATCGGCATTCGGAAAGCAAGCAACCCAACATTGTGTTCATTTTTGCCGATGACATGACCTATACGGCCCTGAACGCATTGGGGAATGCCGAAATCAGCACCCCGAACCTGAACCGATTGGTTCGTGGGGGCACCAGTTTTACGCATGCCTTCAATATGGGTGGTTGGAACGGGGCAATATGTGTGGCCTCCAGGGCCATGATCATCTCGGGAAGAAGTCTTTGGGAAGCGAACCAATTTCGGAAAGGATGGATCAATGGTTTGGATACGGATAAAAGTTGGGGCAAACTGATGGAATCTGCCGGTTATGAGACCTTTATGACCGGAAAGTGGCATATCGACGCCAAGGCAGAAGCCATATTTCAAAATGTGGTCCATGTAAGGCCGGGGATGCCCGGGGATGCTTGGAACCGCAATCCCGGCATGGCCCAAAAAATAATCGAAGCCAAATCGAGAAATGTCCAGATAGACGGAATCATGCCCCTGGGATACAACCGGCCACTGGATGAAAACGACACCCTATGGTCTGCTACCGACACCACCTTGGGCGGATACTGGGAAGGGGGAAGGCACTGGAGCGAAGTGCTAAAGGAAGATGCCCTTGGCTTTCTGGAACAATCCAAGGAAAGGGAAAAACCCTACTTTATGTACCTAGCCTTTAATGCCCCGCATGACCCAAGGCAGGCGCCAAAGGAATATCTAGATCGGTATCCCATAGACCGGATAAGCCTCCCCAAAAGTTGGTTGCCAGAATACCCTTTTAAGGATAGTATAGGAAATGGTCCGGATTTACGGGACGAAGCCCTGGCCCCCTTTCCACGAACGCCATATGCGATCAAGAAACATACTCAGGAATATTATGCCTTGATCAGCCATATGGACGATCAGATAGGTGCAATACTCGATAGGTTGGAAGCCGATGATGGAATGAAAAACACCTATGTGATTTTTACCGCGGATCACGGACTCGCAATGGGACGACATGGATTAATGGGAAAACAATCGCTCTTTGACCACAGTATCCGAGTGCCTTTCATGATTATGGGACCGGGTATTTCCAAAGGTAAAAAAATTGATGAACCCATTTATCTGCAAGATGCCATGGCCACCGGTCTGGAACTTGCAGGCATTAAGAAGCCCGACTATGTATTTTTTAATAGTGTGATCGATCTGGCAAAAGGAAATCAACCGAAGAGCCATTATGAAGCGATATACGGTGCCTATACCAATACCCAAAGAATGATCCGCAAAAATGGATTTAAGTTGATCGTTTATCCTAAATTGAAGAAAATATTGCTTTTCGATGTAACGAATGATCCGGAAGAAGAAAGCGATTTGGCTTCCAATTTAACCTACCAAATGAAGGTCGATTCTTTATTCAATGAACTATTGGAGTTACAGCAACAACTCAAGGACACCATTGACATTACGAGCATTCGTTCTTTAAAATAAATACCCATAAAAAAACCAACATGAAAAAACCATCAAACCAAAAAGTGAAGTCGCCCATTTCCAGGCCATTACTTTCCAGAAGATCGTTTATTGCCAAAACGGCCCTTACCGCAGGCGCCTTCAGTATCATCCCCAGGCATGTTATGGGCATGGGGTATGTAGCGCCCAGTGATAAAATCAATTTAGGCTTTATCGGTTTGGGGAGGCAAAATAGCGGCTTGGCCAATCGGTTCGTATCGAGTACAGGGGCACAGGTCGTGGCTGGTAGTGATGTATGGACCACTAAAATGGATTGGTTCAAAAATCATGTACAAGGCCTATATGCTGAAAAAAGACAGACCGAAATTTTTAACGGACTAAAAATGTATGGCAACTATCAGGAACTGTTGGCCAATACCGAAATAGATGCAGTGGTAATTGCCGCCCCAGATCACTGGCATGCCATTATGGCCATGGATGCGCTCAACGGCGGAAAGGATGTTTATCTTGAAAAACCTTTGACCCATAGGATTGCCGAGGGTGTCGATTTGGTGAAGACCGTGAAGCGGACCGGGAAAATATTGCAAACGGGAAGCATGCAAAGGTCTTGGGAAAATTTCAGAAGGGCCTGTGAATTGGTTCGAAATGGCTATTTGGGGGAAATCACCAAGATTCTCGTTAATGTAGGTGATCCGGCAATCGACTATGACCTTCAGACAGAACCCATGCCAAAAGAAATCGATTGGAACCTCTGGTGCGGGCCGGCACCCTTGCTGGCCTATAACCATCGATTGGCCCCATCCAGCAATGATATTGATTTTTGGCCCGATTGGAGAAAGTTCAAGGAAACGGGCGGTGGTATTCTTTGCGACTGGGGCGCACATATGTTCGACATTGTGCAATGGGCATTGGGTATGGACCGTTCCGGACCGGTAAGATATATTCCGCCCAGTGATAAAACTGCGGTACGTGGCCTAAGAATGTTTTATGACAATGGGATAGAAATGGTTCATGAAGATTTCGATCGTGGCTGGGGCGTTCGTTTTATAGGTACCGAGGGTACCATGGACATCAGCAGAAGTTATTTAGAAACCACGCCCGAGAGCATTTTGACTGTGAGCTTAAAGGATTCGGATACCCGCCTCTACAATTCCAATGATAACCACTACCAAGATTGGCTCGATGCCATAAAAAACAGAATTGATCCGATTTGTGATGTGGAAACCGGGCATAGGTCGGCAACCATTTGCAATATTGCCAATATTTCCTACCAATTGGGCCGTACTTTGGAATGGGACCCTACGGAAGAACATTTTAAAGGGGACGCCCAAGCGAATGCAATGCGCAGCCGTGAAAATCGTAAGTATTGATCGCAAAAAAAAATCGATAAGCCTAAGGGGGAATTTTGTCCTTTTTATCCTTTAGGCTTGAGTACCATCTTGCCATAATAGGCAACGACCAAAAAACAGATCAAGGTGAGGAAAAATGAAAACCGCATTTCAGAAACCCCCAAAAATTGAACATCGGTATAACCTGCACCCCCAAAATCTAGAATGTACCCCTGCAAAGGGGGCATGGCGGCACCCCCCACAATGGCCATGACCAAAAATGCGGCGCCAAACTTGGCATCTTCCCCCTGGCCTCGTAGGGCGATGCCATATATCGTTGGGAACATGATCGACATAAAAAACGACGTTGCGATCAGGGAATAAATGCCCAACATCCCGGGTAAGAATATGGCCCCCAAAATAGTGATCATCCCCCCGAAGGAAAAGACCATCAGTAATTTTCCCGCATCGATGTGCCTTAATAAAGCAGTGCCGGTAGTCCTACCTGTCAAAAAAACAATGTATCCGGCCAAGCCATACCATACGGCAGATTGGCTGTCGATTCCAAGGGTTTCGGCATATTGGTAGACGTAGGTCCAGCACATGATCTGCGCACCGATATAGAACATCTGGGCTACCACGCCCATAACGAACTTGGGCTGGGCCCGCAATCGTTTTACCGATTCAAAGAAGTTCACTTTTGCTTCCTGGTCTTTGTTTTGAGGCATTTTTACGATACTTACCAGTACAAAAAATAAAATAAGCGACAGACCAAGTATCACATAGGGATCTCGAATAACGCCCAGATCTGAAGTCCGTATCACTGCTTTGGCTCCTTCTGAAATGGTATCATATATTGGGATGCCTTCAGGGGTAGTGTCGTCTGATTGAAGGGCGCCAAGCACGAACTGCTGTGCCACCAACAATCCCATTATTGAACCGACAGGATTGAACATTTGCGCAAAATTAAGGCGTTGTGTAGCCGTTTCTTCAGAGCCCATAGACAGGATATAGGGGTTTGCCGTGGTCTCCAAAAATGCCAGTCCAAAGGTGAGAATATAAAGAGATGCCAGAAAAAATCCGAAACTTTCGTTCGCTGCCGCAGGATAAAATAACAGTGCCCCGGCCGCATATAGGGCGAGACCGAGCAACACCCCTTTTTTGTATGAGTACCTGTTCACGAATAAAGCTGCCGGAATGGCCATGGTGAAATAGCCACCGTAGAAGGCGGCCTGAACCAAGGATGCCTTCACATTCGACAGTTCCAGTACCTTCTGAAAGGCTTTTACCATAGGGTTGGTGATGTCATTGGCAAATCCCCATAGGGCAAATAAGGAAGTAATCAGGATGAAGGGTAGGAGTATGGTCTTAGAGACCACGGGGCTTTTTTGCATGTCTTTCATTTTCGGTTGGTTGTTTGGTCTATGGATTGGTGTCGTTTAGCAAGGCCCGATCAAGATGTACATACCCGCCATCCACAAAAATAAACTGTCCCGTAGTATGGGAGGCCCTTTTGGAAATGGTAAACAAGCAAGTATCTGCTATTTCGGAAGGAGTGGTCATTCGATTTTCAAGAGGTATCTTTTTAACGATCGCTTTTAACTTTTGTGCACCGTTTTCCATATTGTCGATCCATTCTTCATACATGGGGGTCCAACTTTCGGCAATAATGATGGCATTGCAACGAATACCGAATGGTAACAGGTCCACGGCCCACTCTCGGGTGAGCCCAAGCACGCCACCCTTGGCAGCCGCATATCCCGAAGTCTTTCCCTGACCCGTAAGTGCCACTTTCGACCCTATATTTAAAATATTCCCTTTTGCTTTTTTCAGAAGCGGAAGCGCATATTTGACCACCAAAAAATAACTGACCAGATTTAATTTGAGCGATTCGATAAACTGTTCGTGCGAAGCTTCCAATCCGACACCATCGTTCAGGCCCACGTTGTTCACGATCGCATCGATGGTTCCATATTTGCCTTCAATGATTTTTATCGCTTTTTTCACCTCTTCAGGTTGGGTAAGGTCGGTCTGGCAGAAAAGCGCCGCACCACCTTTTTGTTTTATTTCCTCCACATAGCGGGCACCCCTGTCACTGATGTCAAGAATAACGGGGATCGCACCTTCCTCGACCAAGCGCTGCAATAGGGTTTCACCTATACTTCCTGCCCTTCCACCGCCGCCACTCACCACGATTACCTTTCCCTTTAAACCAAGATCCATGCACTATGGGTTTAAATTATAAAATTCAACAGCGTTTTTTCCCATGATAGCGTCCTGTTCGGCAATCGATAGGGTCGCAATAAAATTGGTGACCAGAGACTTCACTTGCCCATAGCTTCCGGCCACAAGGCAAACCGGCCAATCTGAACCAAACAGCAGTCGTTTCGTTCCGAAGCTGTTCAGGACTAAATCCATATAAGGAGTCATTTGTGCCGGGGTCCATGACTGATAATCCGCTTCCGTGATCAAGCCAGATAATTTGCAATATACATGCTCATATTTTGAAATTTCTCTCATCATCACCGCCCATCCCTCGAAGAAGCCGTCCCTTACATAGGGTTTTGCCAGGTGGTCTATCACAAATTTCTGATTTGGAAACCTTTTCACCAACTCAAGAGTTGCTCCCAATTGATGGGGAAATACCAGAATATCGTAGGTGAATCCAAATGCCTTTAGCGCAGCAATGCCTTTTAAAAATTGGGGCCTTATCATGAAATTAGGATCAGGTTCCCCTTGAACGATATGCCTGAATCCCTTCAATTTTTTGTTCTCCGAATATTTTTCGAGTACTCTATCTATCGCATTGGACCTTAGATCGGCCCAACCGACGATTCCTTTAATGAACGGGTATTCCCGTGCCAATTCTAGAAGAAAATCGGTTTCGCCCAAGGTCTGATCTACCTGTACGGCCACACACCCATCGATACCGTTTTGGGCATAGACCTCCATAAGGTCGATAGGCGTGAAACTTCTTCTGATACCCGACATATCATCCGATATCCAGGCATGTCGGTTCGCGTCATAGTTCCAAAAATGTTGGTGTGCATCTATCACCATAGCTCAAGTTTTGGATGTGGATTTTTTATCATTGTTCAATAGGGTTAAAGCTTCGATCATGCCATATGTTCTGATCGTGGTCAAATGGTCAGTTACCAGGGTGGAAAGATCCTTAATTAGGGTCAAATCTTCATTCCAAACGTCAACATTGCCAAGAATACCGTGCACCATTTGTTTTAAAGATAGGGATCCGCTTTTTAATTTATCCCAATTCTCCTTAAAAAGTGCAAGTGTCTTTGGGTCGTCTTTTAAATCTATTTTCCCACCATTGAATTCACCTTTATAAAATAATAGGAGGGCCGACAAGCCAAAAACAAGATGTTTCGGTAATCTGCCCTCTTGTTTGCAATAATCCTTCAGTGAAGGTAACAAACGGGTCACAAATTTAGAGGTGCTGTTCAAGGCGATATCGATCAATTGATGCTTTAGGGAAGGATTACGAAACCGATCCAGAACATCCTGAATATAATCTTGTTTACGCTGCTCTGGGAAAGGGAGTGTTTTACAGACCTCATCTTTCAGGAGACTTGCAACAAAACCGGCCAAAATATGATTTTCCATGGTTTCATTGACGAGTTTCATACCTGCCAGGTAGGCAACCGGGACCATCGCGGTGTGCGCCCCATTCAGGATACGCACTTTCATTTCCCGAAAAGGCCCAAGATCGTCTACAAATGTGACCTTTAATTCGGTTTTGGAGAATGGCATCTGTTTCTTTACCGAATTCGGGGCTTCTATGATCCAGTTGTGGTATTGCTCACCCATTACCATCAGCTTATCGTGGTAGCCCAGTTCATATTCCAATTGATCGGCCATTGCCGACGGATATCCTGAAACGATTCGGTCTACCAGGGTATTGCAGAAATGATTGGCCTTATCGATCCATGAAATAAATACCTCACCTAAATGCCATGCTTTTGAATAGTTCAGTATTGCGGTCCTTAATCTGTCACCATTATCCTCGATGAGCTCACAAGGAAGCATAATACAGCCCTTGTCTAGGTCATTGCCAAAGTGTTGAAAACGATGAAATAGCCAAACCGTCAGTTTGGCTGGAAATTCATTTGGCGGAGCACCCAAATATTGATCCTCAGGATTGAATTTGATGCCTGCTTCGGTGGTATTGGAAACGACAAAAAGGATATCCGGATTTTTCGCCAAATCTAGGCAAGCGTTCCATTCGGTATAGGGATTGAGAACTTGTTGCACACAGGTTATGAGTTTGGTCTTGGTGGCCAGTGCTCCATTTTCGTTTCCGTTCAAGATTGCCGTAAAGAGACCGTCTTGGGTCTTCAGTGTCTGGTAATCGCCTTTTGCCGTAGGTTTAATTACAACCACGCCCGCTTTAAAATCGGCTTCTTCGTTCAATATTTGAACCATCCAATCTACAAAGCACCGAATAAAATTACCGCCCCCGAATTGCAATATTTTCAAGGGCATTGTTGCTGGAATATCGGTGGTTTTTCGATTCAGGCGGTTCATAGGTTTATAATGAAATTCCCCTTTTCCATGGGATAAAATCGTCTTGGCCCAAACGCACTGCTGCTGGAATCTTTTTACCACTGGCCACCTCAATGATATAATCCAGAAGCGCTGCGCCCATGGTCTCAATGGTGTCATCGCCCGTAATGATGGATCCCGTATTGAAATCGATGATGTCTTTCATCTTTTCGCTCAATGCATTATTGCTGGAAATTTTGAGTACCGGCGCCACTGGATTCCCGGTAGGGGTTCCAAGGCCAGTGGTGAAAGCAATGATGTTGCATCCCGAACCTGCTAAACCAGTGGTGCTTTCCACATCGTTTCCAGGGGTACATAACAGATTCAGTCCTTTTTTGGTCGTCTTTTCGGTATAATCCAACACTTCCGTAATGGGTGAGGTTCCACCTTTTTTGGCCGCCCCGGCAGATTTCATGGCATCGGTGATCAGTCCATCTTTGATATTGCCGGGAGAGGGGTTGTTGGCAAAGGCAGAGCCCAAAGCGACCGCGGTGGCCGAATAGGTATTCATCAAATGGGCAAATTTATGGGCGACTGGTTCTGAGACGCAACGATTGATCAATTCCTGTTCGACCCCATTGAGCTCCGGAAACTCCGACAACATGGTGGTTGCGCCCAATGCCACCAGCAGATCGGAGGCATACCCTAAAGCGGGATTGGCCGAGATGCCCGAAAACCCATCGGAACCACCACATTCTAGTCCGAGAACCAAATGGTTCAATGGCGCAGGACTTCGTTCCGTTTTATTGGCTTCGATCAAGCCCAGAAAAGTCTTTTTAACGGCCTCTTCGATAAAATGGCGTTCGCTTGCACTCTTCTGTTGCTCAAGGATATAAAGTGGTTTTGAAAAGTTGGGATCACGTTGCTTTATTCCTTCAGTTAAATTTCTGACTTCCGCATTCTGGCATCCCAGGCTCAATATCGTTGCACCTGCCACATTCGGATTGGTGACGTAACCGGCCAACAGGCTGCAAAGCGATTCAGAATCGAGCCGAAAGCCACCGCAACCGCCTTCATGGGTCAGGAACTTGATGCCATCCACATTAGGAAAGGTCCTATTTTGTTTGATTTCTTCCGGGGTACGGATAAGACTCGAATCGAGGAGTTCCTTTGCCGTAGCACCATTTTTATATTGTCTCACCAAAGCTTCGGTGTCAACCACGTAATCACGCGTTGTTTGATAGCCCAGGGCCTTGAGCAATGCTGACTTTAGAACTTCAACATTACGGTTTTCGCAAAATACCATGGGTATCACCAGCCAATAATTGGCGGTTCCGACACCCCCATCGGCTCGATGGTACCCATTAAAAGTCGAGGTTTTCCATTTGGCGATGTCGGGAGCCTTCCAAGATGTCTTTTCCTTTCCCACGGCATATTCCGAAGCGGCATGGACCACATTGTCGGTGGTAATCGTTTCTCCTTTTCGGATGGACCGTATGGCTTTGCCCACCAAGGTGCCATACATGGTCACCTCATCGCCAGGGGCCAGATCAACCGTGGTAAATTTATGCTTGGCCCTGGTAAGGCCCACCAACTTGAAAACCTTGCCATTGTGGTGAATTTTCGTTCCTTCGGACAGATCGTGCAATGCCGCCAAAACATTGTCCTTGGGATGAATTTGTAAGAATTGTTGTGCCATTGATGGTGTTCTGTTTATATCCGAATTTATAAGGCTAAAAAGCGACCATGGCTTTTATTACCCCGTTTGAAACCTTCAGCCATTGATCAAAGTTATTGATCATGTCGCCATAGGAAACCTGGTGGGTCACATAGGCTTTCACGGGAAAGTCGCCTTTTTGTAACATCGAAATGACCTGTTCAAAATCATGAAGGGTCGCATTTCTACTGCAGCGTATCGTGGCTTCCTTCGCATGGATCGCAGGATGGTGAAAACAAAGCTCACCTTTGGAAAGCCCTACCAGAATGTAACTTCCACCGTGTGACATGAAGTTCGGCCCGGATTCCAGGGCGCCCTTATGGCCGGTAGCGTCAAAAACTACTTGGGCCAGATCACCACTGGTGATCGTTTTGATTTCTTCCAGGACATCGATACCACTTAATACCGTATGTTCGATTCCAATTTGGTTTTTGACAAAATCGAGCCGCCCTTCGTTCGTATCGATTGCGATTACTTTTGCACCTTGCAGTTGTGCAAGTTTCATAATGCCGATGCCTATGGGGCCACATCCAATGACCACAGCCGTATCGCCCTTGGCCAAAGAGGCCCTTTTAATGGCGTGGGCACCAATGGCCAAAGGTTCTACCAAAGCCATTTCAACATCGGTCAAATTCTTGGCCGGTATCAATAAATCAGTGGGGACGGTAAGCAGTTCTTGCATCCCACCATCGGTATGGATGCCCAAAACTTGAAGACTTGAACAACAATTCGTTTTCCCATTTCTGCATGCGTTACATCGTTTACAGCTTACATAGGGCATGACCACCACATGGTCCCCCGCTTTAATTTTTTTGGGATTGTCTTCAATTTCCACCACTTCCGCGGCCAATTCATGGCCCAATATTCTGGGATATGTGAAAAAGGCCTGATTGCCAAGATAGGCATGGAGGTCGGTGCCGCAAATCCCGACTTGTTTGATTTTAATAAGGGCTTCGCCTTGTTTTCTTATAGGGGCCTCTTTTTCCTTAAGTAAAAACTGCCCGGGCTTTTCGCAAACGATATATTTCATCCTATTGATAAAAATACAATTTTGAATGCTTAAATTTGGGAATACTTGATATAAAATTAAGGCTATGGTAATGATAAAAGATTTGGCAGATCACCACGGACTTATTTCCGATATTTTTAAATGGCCAAAGTCTAGAGACGCTTGGGAACAATATCGTTTAAGCGATGAGCAGGTGGCGCACTTCCATGAATATGGGTACTTGTCAGGAATTAAATTACTAGATGAAAAACAAGTTGATATGCTGCGGAAGGAATTGGAGGAGGTGATGGACCCCGACCATCCGGCTCACGAATTATTCTATGAATTCCATAGCAACGAATCCGAGAATCCCGATGCAGTTTTGTTCCATTCTTTGGGGCATTGGCGCATCACCCCCGGGTTTCACGATGTCCTCTGGAATCCGGCCTTTGTAATGGCGGCCTACCAGCTGCTCGAGAACAGACCTGTGCGATTCTGGCACGATCAATTGTTTTGCAAACCGGCCAAACATGGGGGCGTGGTAGCGTGGCACCAGGATTATTCTTACTGGACGCGAACAATTGCCATGCAGCACTTGACCTGCTGGACCGGACTTGATGACGCGACGATTGAAAACGGATGTTTGCATTATATCCCCAAAAGCCATAAATGGGGGCTTTTGGACGCGCCCGCGCTGGCAGGGGATATGAACGGGCTAATGGCCTATTTGACAGAGGAACAAAAAGCCGAATTCAAACCCGTGGCCATCGAATTGAAAAAAGGTTATGCGGCTTTTCACCACCCCTTGTTGGTGCATGGTTCCTATGAAAACAAGTCTGAAATAAGCCGAAGGGCATTCGTGCTCAATGTATTTGCCGATGGTACGGTAAGCAATACGGATCAGGAGCTCCTTGCAGGTGTTCCCATTATTCACAAAGGTAAGAAAATGGAAGGTAAGTTTTTCCCATTATTATTTCCTTAAAGCCTATGATCAAGGCACCAACGAATTAAATATTGTTTCAAAAACAACTAAAGGATGGCATTAAGAAAAATAATTTGGTTAGCGATCTTGTTCACATCTTTCGTTTTGGATGCTTGCAAAGAGGTCCCAAAGGAAGAAAAAAGTATTGAAGGCGATATCACTTCTAAATTTTTGATTGAGGTATTGGATGATCAAGCTTTGGAAATCATAGACCCAAAAGCGACCATTGAAATCCTGGCCAGTGGTTTTAAGTGGACGGAAGGTCCCGTTTGGGTGGCCTCTGGAGATTATTTGTTGTTTTCGGATATTCCGAATAACAAGGTGTTCAAATGGGATTCACGGAACGACACCACCTCTTATTTAAAGCCTTCCGGCTTTACGGGCGGTAATTTTACTGGAGAGGAACCCGGTTCCAACGGCTTGTTGCTGAATCCGAACGGAGAATTGGTCCTTATGCAACATGGGGATAGGCGTATTGCAAAAATGAACACATCTTTAGATGATCCCCAAGCAAATTTTACCACCCTGGTTGATCGTTATGAAGGAAAAAGATTGAACAGCCCCAACGATGGTATTTATGATAAAGCAGGGAACTTGTATTTTACCGATCCGCCATACGGATTACCTAAAGGCATGGACGACCCAGATAAAGAACTCGATTTTCAAGGGGTTTATGGTTTCTTGGCCTCGGGCGAGCTCATCTTGATCGATCAGCTTTCAAGGCCCAACGGAATCGCCTTTTCCCCGGATCAAAAGACTTTGTATGTCGCGGTTTCAGATCCGCAACATGCCGTGTGGTATGCCTATGATCTGGTTGCCCCCGGGCATGTGGAAAACAAAAGGCTATTTTATGAGGTTACCGATCGGGTCGGGAAACCCGATCAACCGGGTCTCCCAGATGGGATGAAGGTGAACGATAAGGGATATTTATTTGCTACGGGACCTGGAGGAATTTGGGTTTTTGATCCCAATGGGAAAGCCTTGGCGCGAATCCATACCGGCCTGGCCACTGCCAATTGTGCGTTTACCCCGGATCAAAAGACCTTATTTATGACCGCTGACGATTATTTGCTTTCAGTAAAATTAAAATAAGACCCTGATCATTTATCCTTTATTTCGGTAGCAGATTTTACCCTAGTTTAAAGGAAAAATGCCTATAATCATTTTTATTTCAATGCCTTAGCGATGGCGGCTTCCACCATGGGTTCCAT
>JAHENB010000011.1:90772-99455 GCA_024643345.1 Maribacter sp.
TTTGCTTTTTTACCTTAGCCCTTTTCTTTGATGTACAATGTCCTCGGCTCTTATGTTTCCTTTTGCACCTCCAAATTCGGTTCTAATATAGTTCAAAATATCCCTTATTTCCACATCCGTTAAATTTTGGTAACTCGGCATTTCCCCCTGGTATTCGATACCGTCCACCACGATCGGGTCGCTCATGCCTGCCAGGGTGATATCGATCAAGCGAGCGGTGTTGCCCGAAACCCATTCACTATGGACCAGTGGGGGTAGTTGGCCCGGGTTCCCTTCTCCGTTTGGAGCATGGCAAGCGGCGCAATGCTTGACATACAATTGTTTTCCGCTTGACAGCGCTTCTTTGGTCGTGGTATCCGGATATAGTTCCGTACCCAGGGCTATCGGTTCTTCCTCTTCCCGTAAAACCAAGGAATGCCCCATATTTGCGAGCTGTTGGCTTGTATTTTCATCGGCAGCTTGAATTTTAATGATCCTATCGCCCCTAGATTTTGGCAAACTATCGTAAAGCCAAGGCTGGTAGCCTTCATGCCAGTCCATATTGCTGGTCGCTAGGTAAATTGCCCCGTCATTTCCAACGGCAACATCGCGCAGGCGTCCCAATATTTTTTGCAAGAAAAGATGTTCTTTACTGATGGAATTGCCATCGCGATCGAGTGTCAAGACCCTAAGGGAACGTCCCTTGAGGGTCGTGAGCAAAAGACTGTTCTCCCATTCCGGTATTGCATCGGAATGGTAATAGGCCAAGCCTGAAGGTGCAATGGTGGGAGTCCAAGCCATTAATGGTTCTGTGATGGATGAATCACGGCAATAGACCTTTTCATTCTCAAGATCGCAAAAACCCTGTACTTCGGGCCAGCCATAATTGTGATTTATTTGGATAAGATTTATCTCATCATCGTTATTGGGCCCATGCTCCGAAGCATATATTTTGCCTTGGCCTTCGGTAAGACCTTGTATGTTTCTATGTCCCATACTCCAAACGGGATTATTGGGGTAAGGATTATCTTTGGGAATGCTTCCATCGAGATTTACCCTTAAAATTTTGCCGTTTAAGGTTGAAGGGTCCTGGGCATGGCCGGTATCGCCCGCATCACCGGTTCCGATCCAAAGGATATTTTTCAAAATCATCATTCTGGAACCATTATGGAAGGTATTGCCGGGAATGCCATCCAATAGGGTCTGTGGTTGTTCAATCTTACCATTTGCCAAAGTATAGCGTACTACTTTTGAGGATATATGATCCAGATGCAAAGAATCTTTTTGGGCAACCGTATAATGCAGGTAGAGATAGGGATTTATTTCAAATTCTGGATGGAGCACGATACTGAACAATCCCGAGGATTTTCTATAGAATACTTCCTCAATGTTCCCCAAAACCTCTAATGTGCCCCTGATGCTATTGATCCTGCTTATGTTGCCATTTTGCTCCGTAAAATAAAGCCAATGGTCGGGGCCGGGCTCCAAATCCCATGGCACCTCAAGTCCGTAGGCCAGTTCGGTGATAAGCAGGGTGGTGGAGTCGAGCTGCAATTGGGCAATAGCGCCTTTCACGTCCCATATGGGTTTTGGGGATGGCTTACAGGCTAAGGAAAGCACGATCAAACCAAAAAGGATAAATGAATAGTTTAAGCTTCTTGCCATATACGTTGTAGGGTTTCCAGGTCTTTTTTCAAAGCCTCAAAAATAAGGTGCTGTGGTACGGTAAGCTGCGCGTTTCCTTCGGAGGCCCCACCCGGCAAATATTCGGCATGTAAAATTACGGGGACTTCAATGCGATATTCTTTGAGCAACTTGAAATACTTTTTAAAGTCGACCATTCCTTCACCAATGGGCACATTTTGAATTTTCCATTGGTCTTGGTCTTTTATCCAGAGGAAGTCTTTTAAAACCAAGGTCTTAATGCGCCCTTTGATTAATTTCAGTCCGTTTTCCCATGAAAGTCCGCCCTCCACCATCGCATGTCTAATGTCATATTGCACCCCGAAATGGGATTGGTCGGTATCTTTCACCAATGTTAAAACCTCCCATAATGACGCACCTACCCAGAGACCGGCATGGTTTTGATAACAACCGATCAAACTAATTTCCTTATTAAAATCGGAAAGGGCATTCACCTTCAATGCATACTTTTCCAGCATGGCTGGCATGGGTTCATTTTGAGGATATTTGAACCAGTTGCACCGATAATGGGAAATGCCCATGGAGGAAGCCACTTTAAGCACCCTTTGGTCTAAAATATTACCCGCATCTTCCACGGCAGTGGTCATGAGTTGACAATGTGACCCTGCTCTCCTGATCGCTTCCATGGCCTTTGGCAATTGGATTTCCACTTGTTCGGGTAGCACGTGACCCCCTGGTCTTACGGTAAGGTCCAATCCTGCAAAACCCATTTTTGCGGCGTGATGACCTGCCTGTTCGTAATCTAAAAATTGAAGGTGTTTTGAAAACAAGTGGATGGGTAATTCCGATTTAGGTGAAGTCGACAAACTGCTTGCCGAAACCACGGGCATCACAGGAACCGATGCCAATGCCATCCCTGTGGTTTTTATAAATTGCCTTCGCTTTATTTCCATAGTAACAAAAATTGGATTGCTTTTCAGGGCCTAATTTTAACTGGATGCTACACCAAGTTTTTTATTCCGCTCTCGAATGCAAAAGTTCCATTCCGGTCGAAGATCTGGTCGGAAAACCCATCCAGCCCTTTGTATTGGAGTCTTCCTCAAGTTCAAGGTACTTTGCATAATCTTCATTTTTGAGATGTATGCCTAAAAAAGCGGTCACAAAATGTTGGTTGATATTATTGATACGGCGTTCATCCCATGCCGGCTCGGCATAGCGATAATATTCGTCGAACGGAAGTCCGGGGGCCAAAGATTCAACGGGAGGAGGGTTGGGCGCTATATTATGGCGGGCATTGCGATAGGTTAGTAAATAACGATCGGCTTTTCGTGCGCCATTATAAATTGCCTTGATGCCCTTTTCATAACCAGAAATATCGTCCTGGCTCCCAGCTACAAAAAAGGTGGGTATTTTAAGGCCTAGCAGTCCTTCCGAATCCCATACGCCCCGTTCCATGCCCCAAGGGGCAAAAGCCACGACGGCCTTTATCCTATCGTCCTGCCCGCCCTTGAAATTTGGATGGCCGGCCGTAAGTTCTTCCATCGCCTTGCTGCCCCCTGTCATTCCGTCAAAAAAAGCTGCTAGTTGATCGCTGTACCCGGCACCCGCAACGTTCAAAACGCCATAGCCACCCATAGAATAGCCAATAATGGCCGTGTTTTGGGCATCGACCAAATTGCGCAGGAAACTTTTTGAATCTTGGGCGGCAAGGGATTCGATTTCATCGATTACAAAACCGATGTCTTTAGCACGGTTCAGCAGCGTACTTTGGAAAGCTGCGGCATCGCCGAACGTTGAATCGGTATGGTCAATGGCAACGACGACATATCCCTTGGAAGCCAAATTTTCAGTGAGATAGGTCATTAGATATCGTGATCCCACGTAACCATGGGAAACCACAACGAGAGGGTATTTGGCGGCTTCGGCCAACGGTTCCACAGAACGCGCCGATCTTCCCTTTGATTTAAAGGGAATCAATGGTCTTAAGGAATCATTGGCGGTGCCCATGAGCTGATCATATTCGACTTCCTCCAAATCACCTTCGGCCAACTTCCCAGGATACCAAACTTCCACCGTCAGTGGGCGATCATATAGGGGGTCATTGCCATTCTGGCTATGGAGCACATCGATTTGAGTTTTATGCACCAATTGAAGCGTTCGAACACCAACCTTATAATTTCCCCTTTCTGCAAGTTCCGGAGCATCGGGGAGGGCATCGCCAAAAACGAAAGGGGTCGACTGGCCCGACAACAAGGCACTGACCGATAATAGGACCAACAGTGTGGCAAAATGATGTCTTAACATGAATGATGGTTTTTAATAAGGCTGGCCTTTATATCAAAAGCCGGTTTTCAGAAAAAATGTCCTATACAAAATATTCGGCCGGCTTGGCGGCCATTTCTCCCAACAATTCAAAAAAGGCACCCAGATGACGCCCGTCGACCAAGGCATGGTGCGCCTGTACGTTTAAAGGCATCATCAATTTCCAATCCTGCTCGAAAAATTTGCCCCATGTAATTCTGGGCACGCTATCTCCAGGATGGTAGGACATGGCATGCTGCAAACCCGTAAAGCTGATCCAGGGTATGGCGGACAAGAACAGATAATCATCCTTGTCATGATCATCTTCGAAGGATGGGTTGTCATACATTTCCTTAATCTCAGCGCTCGCATTTTTTATAAAAGTTGGGGCATGCGGCTCGTAATCTACCGTACAAAAACTGAACACATCTGCGTCGGCAGTAGGCACCGTAAAAGAAGGCCTTACCATGTCATGCTCATTAACCTGGTTTCCATGGATGCGCCAACGGAATTCCTTAATTTCATTGGCAGTTCTGGTAATCAGGTAAACCATACTCGGCATTAACGGAAGATCGTTTTTCTTCAGATAACCGTGAAGTGCGGTGATGTTCACATTGGCCGTTAGGTTAAAATGGGGGTGGTTCATCGCATTGAAAAAGTCAAAATGCTTTTTGCGGTGGGGGTGGGTGAAAGTGATTTGTTTCATGCTTGGTCTTTGGCGTTTGTATCATTAATTACCTTTATTGGCACTGCTGTTTTCCGCTTTTGGAGGCGTAATCATGATATGGGCCCTGTGGGTGCCCGGATCCATCAACCAAGCATGTCCTGGAGGAGTGGGTTTGGTAGGCAAGCCGGTCGACTCCCCAGTGGCAAAAGGTACATAGAAAACGTAACGCACATATGGATTTTCGATTTTTTGGGTCTCAGGGTCAACGGTTCCGGTAAATACACAGAGCGTTGCCTTATCGGGCATTTTTAGGGTACCGGCCTTTACTTCAGCTTCCCTTATATCGAAAATCTCCTTCCCTTCTTTGCCCTCGGCCTTCAATTCCCTGCCCCTTTCCATGAAGGGATCAAGGCTTGCCTGGTAGGCCGCTGTTGAAAAACCTTCTTTAGTGGGGTCATCTGCCAAACAGATATAGGAATTGGAGCCTTCCCTCAAGGTTTCAAAACTACCATCGGCTGCATAGCCGTATACTTTTGCTCCTGCCCGATATTCCTCCGGGGCGGCCATGACGGCCGTTTCAATTTGCCATTCCTTGGAAGGAACATTTTGGCCACAGCCCATGGCCAAACTCATGATGAGCGCAGCAGCAAAGCATATTTTTTGGGTTTTCATTGTTTTTGTGATTATAGGTTGACGCTTGGTTATTATGAATTCGATTGACACAAAAGATGTTATCACGTGCCAGAAAAAATGGAACTCCCTTAAAGATACCCATTATTTTCAAATCGGAAAGTATCTAACTCGAATCTTGCATTTTAATGGGAAATAATCTTATGGATATATACCTGTTCTCTTTTTTACACGAGAAGATGGGAATGATCTAAAAGGGCACAACAAATCAAAGTAATCGTTGACCCTGCCTGAAATAGTCGGAAAATTTAGAGTGGTAATCAGTTTGCGGGCTGCCGACAAACCTAAGGTAAGCAGCCTTGTTTTTGGCGACAATTTCCATGAATTTGATACTATGATTGGGAGGCCGTACAGCGGCCAACTTCGCTTTATGGCGGAGTAACTTAACCATCTTTTCACCAATACAGAATCGTTCCACTATAGAAATATCGATATCCTTAAAGCGGCACCCTATTACAAAAAGTCCTGTAAACCCCAATAATAAGGGTATGGCGTATTATGATTTTAGGGAATTTTATAAAATTCCGGAAAAATAAAGTCCCGCCACTTTATAGTTTAGATAAGTACCCTTGTCTGCTCATGATAAGAGCATATTACTATCTGGCCTAATTTTTAACTCGACCGGATTGTCGTTTTTAAGGATTGATTTCTTATTGCCAAATAAAATTCAGTATTTGGCCGATTTACCTTTGGCCATTGTGCGTTCTATAAAATCGCGAATGTCATTGTTCGCATTTTTTAGATCCTCCTTCCTTAAATACATCATGTGGCCGCTTCGGTAACCCTTAAAAGAGAAGCGGTCTTTCATTCGGCCACTGGGATCGATTTGCCACATTGTATACTTAGCATTGAAATAATTGGTTGCTCCATCATAATAACCACTTTGGAACATCACGTTCAAATAAGGGTTCTGGGCCATGGCCTGCCTTAGATTGTCTCTGGTATTGTCGTCGCTCTCGTCCCATGGTCTTACAGGGCCGAACATATTATACTTAATATCGGTTTTGAATTGAAGTTCCTCCTGCAGATAATAATTGATTGCTGGCGTGAAACTGTGCAACCAAGAAGTGAGTTCGGCACTATAATCGGGACGAATCCCGGCAAGTTGACGATCAATGCCCAAATAGCGGCTATCCAATCGACCGATATTGTAGCCACCCTTTTCTTTAAGTAGGTTTTTCCAGAAGTAACCCGTGGGCACCACCAAGTTGAGGTCAAGGATTTCTTGTTTCGAAAGGCCAGAAAAGTAGGCCATTTTTTCGGCTATCGTGTTTTTTTCCGCATCACTGATAAAGCCGCCTTTCGCCAGGGCCGGAATCAGGATATTGACGGTATATTCTTCAGATTCTGGAAGAATTTCCAAAAGGTCTTTTTGTTGTAGAGCTTGAGGTAAAGCTTTATGGTGCCAGGCCGCCGCGGTATAATAGGGCAGGTTGATAGCGTTGGCTACAGGGCCGTCCGAGTTCAGGATTTTGTAATCGGCCGGCGAAACCATGATCACCCCGTTGAGGTACATCCATTGCTGGTTCTGTAGTGCCAAGGACA
Organism: Maribacter sp.; assembly: GCA_024643345.1. GTDB lineage: Bacteria > Bacteroidota > Bacteroidia > Flavobacteriales > Flavobacteriaceae > Pelagihabitans. Next base: position 97,599 of record JAHENB010000011.1, read on the forward strand.
GTCCCATGACACGGGTGCCCCCGTAACTTTCCCCGATGATAAATTTTGGGGAACGCCAACGGTTGTTCCTTGTTACGAAGGTGTTGAGCCATTCCGCCAAATATTTGGTGTCGGCATTGATGCCAAAGAATTTTTTCCGATCCACTTCGTCCCCGGATTCAGGAATGGTGCGGCTATACCCCGTATTGACTGGATTAACATAAACAATATCGGTTACGTCCAATACCGAAAAAGGATTTTCTTTTACGCCATAGGGTTGAACGGGATAACCTTCATCGTCAATTTTTAGGGTGCGCGGACCGGTATAGGCAAGGTGCATCCAGACCGAACCAGATCCGGGCCCTCCATTAAAGGACATCAATAAAGGGCGTTCATCACGATTTTTTACATTGTTTCGGGTATAGTAAGTGAAATGTAGGGAAGCGATGGGCTTTCCATTTTCATCCCAAACAGGTTGCGTACCGGTTTGTGCGGTATAATTGACCAACGTACCATTGACGGTAACGCTATGTTGGGTAGTTACTAAAGTGTCTATGGGCAGTTTTCTGTTCTGGGCTGAACTTATTAATGGGATGCTAACAAAAAAAAGAAGGCTTAAAAATACTTTCATGGGTAATTGGTTTAGGTAAGTGCTAAAAATATTGTATTTCGAAGGATACAGCAAATTTTATTTTGTTTAACAAAAATATATAAAAAGTAAACTAATTTTAAGACCTCGATTCAAGATTTACTATTGAAATCCTCATTTTTGAAAAGCCTACCGGAAAGCTAATTTTAAAGAATTTTAAATATTTTAACCTTTGGCAATGATTTTTGTAATTTTAAGAACCGAGCTTAAATAGAATATGTTATGAAAAAGGTCAGCAGAAGAAATTTTAGCAACCAATTGGCCCAGGGGATAACCGGTGCGGTTCTTTTAGCAGGCATGCCGTTGGCTTGTGGTATGGGCATGGGCAAACAAAAAAGCAAACTGGGCGTTGCCCTTGTGGGCTTGGGCAGTTATAGTGGAGGACAGTTGGCACCTGGACTGCAAACCGCCGAACATTGCTATCTTGCGGGCATCGTGACCGGGACGCCCGAAAAGGAAAGAATATGGAGTGAAAGGTATCGGATTCCAAAGCGGAACATTTATAATTATGATAATTTTGACACGATTGCCGATAACAAGGACATCGATATCGTTTATGTGGTTCTGCCAAACAGCATGCACGCAGAGTTCTGTATTCGCGCCGCAAAGGCTGGCAAGCACGTGATATGTGAAAAACCTATGGCGGTAAGCGTCGGTGAATGCGAGGAGATCATCAATGCCTGCAGTAAGGCCGGGGTAAAATTAAGTGTGGGTTACCGCATGCAATCCGATCCCTACACCAATGAAATTAAACGGCTGGTAAAGGAAAAGCCCTTTGGAACGGTGAAGTATGTTTCTAGCGATGCGGCCTATATCTCACGGGGGAACCCAGATCAATGGCGATTGAATCGCAAGCTTTCGGGAGGTGGCGCTTTAATGAACATGGGCGTCTATGCCATCCAAAGCAATATTTACGGCACAGGTAAGAACCCGATATCGGTCTCCGCCCAGGAATTCAGTTCCCGACCTGATTATTTTAAGGAAACGGATGAAACCATTACCGCTCAAATGGAGTTTCCCGATGCGGTGGTCGGGCATGTTTTCACTTCACACAACGCCAATGCCAACCGACTATTTGTTTCCTTTGAAAATGGATGGGCAGAGTTAAATCCCTGCCACAATTACGGCCCCCTTGCGGGACGCACCTCTGAGGGTACCGAACTAAAATTTCCCCATAAGAGCCAACAACAATTACAGATGGACGATTTCGTGAAGCATATTTTAATGGG
>JAHENB010000062.1 GCA_024643345.1 Maribacter sp.
GAGCATACAATAAGTATGCTCAAAGTACAACTGCAACAGGTAATGGAACAATTATGCTGTGGGACCGTGAAGGATTTTCCCCGTCATTTGGTAAAATAGCTTCGGATGGTCATCCTCGACCAACCTAAACCATTTTGCTCTATCACTCGACCCAAAAGCGGCAGGCATCCATTTCCTTACTAGACCAAGATGCCCATTTTTATTGGGCTTTCATTCCCATCATTCCTGACCAACACATTCCGAAGCGGCCTGCCCATGCCCTCCCAAGCGATCTGCATCACATCATTTTCTTTTAGTTCGATCCCAGCCCCAAAACTAAAGGCGTCCGCTCCAAAAAAATGCACATGTCCTTGGCCCGGCATGCGATGGTTTGCATATTTAAAATGATGGTATTCAAGATTGGCCAGACTATGGGCCATATTTCTTTCTCCGGTATTGATGGCCTTTTTCCATAAATTTTCGTTTTTTCGAAAAATACCGACTTCCCCTTGGATATCCTCAAATTCGGAGGTGACCACCAATTCGGGCCCAATGGCGCAGTTCCTTATTTTGGAAGGGGCCAAGTACAAATAATTCTTTCGTTCCATGATATGGTCGGAAAACTCGTTGGCCGTTGTAAAGCCGATGCGCCAGGGCTTGCCATTTTTATCAATTAGATATACCCCCGCCAATTCGGGCTCCTCGCCCCCATCATTGCCATATGCCGGTATTTCCAAATCGGCCCCATGGGCCCTTAATATAGACCCATTGCCTTTATAGAACCACTCGGGCTGAATCCCGATTTGTCCAATTTCGGGATGCCCCCCTTCTACGCCCCACAGGTATATCTTCATGCTATCGGTAAGCCCGATTTCCTTTTCGGCCTCATGCATTTTTTGCCTGTTCTCGGCACTGGCCTTATGGGTCAGTCCAGTACCGCTGAGCATTAATTTACAAGGGTCTTCGGGATGGTCAAAAGAGGGCCGCAATTTCCAATCGGAAAGCCCCTGATAGATTTTGTCGTAATCCAAAGCTGTCGAAGACAGGTTGTTTAAAACCAAGTCCTCGATGGAGCCACCCTTTTCGATGGCCATTTGTGCCAATGCCCAAATGGAATCAAAACCGGAAAGCAACCTCAAATTCGGTTCTTCCACCCATGCGGCCCTGCGGCCATGCAATTTGTGTTGCAGTTGTACCAATCTCATCATCAAAAAATTATTAACCAGCTTGTAACCCAATGGGCCCTTTTTAAACTTAAAAGATAAACAAAAGAAATTTGCCTTTGACCCTGGGACCGCTAAATTATGCTCAAAAAACAAATCGATGCCGCTGGATTGATCTATTCCATTTTTTCCTAATTTAACCGGTGAAAACCTTTAATGTAAGGCGCACACTCAATAAACCGACATTTTATGAAAAATATCCTTTTCTTGATCTTGATAATCTTTGGTCATACTACTTTTGCGCAGGCAATTTCCCGACTCAACGACTATTCGCTGGGCGAAGTAAGTGTTGTGGTTTTTCCCTTTGGTATGGAATACCCGGTAAAGATTGGTAGGGTTTCCGATTCCGGTGAATTATTTTTACAAACACCCACCAAACTGGAAATCGACATTCCTGCCGATATCAAGGAAATGTCAATGACCGACCTTAATAGTTCCATTTATTTCAAATGTGACGACCCTCTGGGCATGAGCGATGTGAAGGTCATCTATGCAGGTCCCATCGCCTTATGGACGAAGGACGACCAATATGCGGGGGTGCTGATGCCGGTTTCCGATGAAGCCTTGGTCCCATGGGTCGAAGATTCCATGTCAAACGAACCCATAAAAGCTTCCTTTTTTCAACTCGTCTATGTCGAAACCGATATCGAACTGGTTTATGGCGCAACATGCAAGTCTACCTTAAATACGGGATCTGGAAATCTGGTTTCAGACTATCTGCTTGATTTATCCTTGGTCAATGGCTTTAATTGGATAGAATATGATTTGGAAAGTTTAATTTCCTATCAACATGAAGGCTTTTACGACCCCAATACCGTGGAAACATCGGTTCTGCCAAATAGGGTTAACATTACCTCCGTACGGCCCGATTCGGCCAAGATGAAATGGGTCGCGAAATATTTTTGAAGCATTGTGGCCATCATATGATTTTACTGTCT
>JAHENB010000045.1:0-2664 GCA_024643345.1 Maribacter sp.
TGTATTTGGGCCGATTGCAGGGATAAGAGGCTCGACACAACTTCAAGATTGTTCTTTACCCTATGGTGGATTTCCTTCAACATGAACTCCTTTTCCTTGTTTTGTTTTCGTAGCAATGCATTGATTTTGAACTTATTCTGGCTCGCTTTAAACGCGAGTAACGATGATATGAATAACAATACCGCAATAACGCCCAGGAAAATCTGGCTCATTTTTTGTTTTTTGATCTGGCTCTCCTGTAGCAAGATGGTACTTTCTTTATTGGCAAGATCAAATTCGGCGCGAAGTTGTGAGATGCGCTGATCGGCCTCGGCAGTAAAAATCCTGCGCTGCAAAGTGTCGTACTCCGAAAAGGCATGGTAGGCCTCCAGGTAATCTTCATTTCCCGCATAGGCCTGGCCCATGGCTTCATAGGCCTGGCTTAAATAGTATTCGTCCCCAAAATCGTCGGAAGCTATTTTGATACTTTCCTTTAAGTTTTCAATGGCGGTAACATAATTTTTACGGAAAATCTCCAATTTACCCATGGAAAGCCAAGAACGCATCATCATAAAGTGATTATCCAATAAGGTAGCGTATTTCAGGGCATTTTCCCCGGCTTCATTGGCCTTATCGAATTCCCCTAAAATGGCATAAAGGTCTACCAATGAGATATAAACATCACTCAGGTTATTATAAAAACCATAACGTTCCCCGATAATCAACGCATGCTCATAATACCGCTTTGCCTGCGCATATTTGCCCATGGCCAGGTAATTGTTGCCCACGACGTAAAGGGTAAAATCATAGTCTAGGTCGGTGATGCCCCTCGCTTCGAATATTTCCAGCGATTTTAATCCGTATTCCAGACCGGCCTCAAACTTGGATTGTTTCCAGAATAGATTGCTCAAATCGCTGTAAGCCAGTGCAATGGCTTTTTTGTCTCCTAATTTTTTCCCTAAATTTAGAGAGCGCATGGCAAAATCAGCGGCCTTTGACAACTCCCCACGGCGTTCATAGACATAGCCCAACTGGGTATTCAGGAAAGGGAGGTCGGTTTCCAAAACTTTATTTATTGCAGATTCCAATACCTGTTCTGCCCCATCAAGATTTTCCATTCGCAACAGGATGGCACCTTGGGTGATTTGAAACCTTCCTTCCCAAAGGGCATTGTTGCATTGCTTTGCCTGGGAAAGTCCAATTTCATTGAATTCTTTGGCCTTTAGCAGGTTTCTGGTATGCCAATAATATCCCAGATCGTTGAGCATGGAGAAACGAACGGTATCAACGGCCATACGGGAGTAGGATGCTTCCAGGGTATCGAGATAGGAAACCCCAAAATTATCGGTATCCACAAAAACTTTATCGTAGGATTTTGCTTGGCCATTGACCATATCTTGAGCAAAACAAAGACTGCCCTTAAAAGAGAGAAAGGCGCAAAACAATATGGTTATCGTAAAGAATCTACTCATTTATAAGTGGTTTCTCACTTGGGGAAAATGAGTGATGCTAAATATACAAATTAATTGCAATCATTGCTTTGATAATTAAATTTAGGGCTTCGGACAATAATCTGCACAGTTCGTCCGCGATCGTTTCCCCAATACCAAAAATTTAAGATTCTTTACCTGTGAATTTGTGGGTCCTGTTGATGGGCTATGCGTTTAAACCCATGATCATGAAGTACGAACGAATTTTGGTCATCTGTTTTTTATCTGTGGCGATCTGTATTTGCTGCAATGATCCTGAACAGCAAAAATTGACCAAAGCGGCCAAGTCCGAAAATGCATTGGAACATGCTTTGAGAAATGGAAGTGAAAATTATATCAGGGCTTGGAACGAGAACGACCATCTATTGATGAATAGGATTACCATTACCGATTTTGAAAGAACTGAAAATGGTGAAGTGCGCTCCACGAACCAGGCGGAATTGGCAAAAGCCATGGAATATTGGCATAAGGCAATGCCCGATTTTCAGATCACTTTGAAAGAAACCGTGATCAAGGATGGAAAAACCTATTCATTCTGGATCGGCACGGGCACGAATACCGGAAAGTTCGGGGATAATCAACCTACCGGTAAAACATTCAAGTTAGAAGGTTTTACGACGCTCGCATTTAATGAAGATGGGAAAATCATAAAAGAGAAGGCCTTTTTCAATATGCTTGGGCTTTTGCAAGATTGGGGCTATACCCTAACCCCTCCCATTATGGAATAAGTACTTAAAAAATATCGCAATACATAAATGTTGAAGCTTAATCAAACGAAAAAACCTTTCAATATGAAAAAAGTTATTTTACTCGCAATATCGATCACACTTTTGGCATCTTGTCAGGAGAAAGGGCCCGAGCGCTACACCACGACCGCCCCTGAAATCGATTTGATCAAAGCCCATCAAAAAGAGTACAGCGATGGCAATTGGGCCGCTTGGACCGCTGCTTATGCCGATACCGCAAAATTATATCACAATTCCCTGGTTCCGGCAGCTCCTTTGGAAGTCTTGGAAGGCTTAAAAGCGAATTTGGAGGCCTCATCGAGCTACTCCTTCGGGGGCGAGGATCCGTATTACGAAAGGGTCATCGAAGATGATGGCGATATATGGGTAAATACCTGGGTCGCTTGGAAAGGTACTCTGGCCGGTAATGGCAAAGAACTGGACATTCCTGTCCATGTCACCTACCAAAT
>JAHENB010000045.1:2764-7439 GCA_024643345.1 Maribacter sp.
ACCGGCACCAACAAAGGGGAATTTATGGGCAATCCCCCTACAGGCAAAAAAATAATGACCCATGGCTATAGTGTCTGGTCTTTTGACAGGGACGGGAAGGTGACCCGGGAAGATGCTTTTTTCGATAATTTAGAATTGTACAACCAATTGGGTTATACCATAAGTGCGCCTAAATAACCGGACGATATAAGATAACCTGGCCGGTTCGCTGCCGACGATTATTTTCGGGGGGAAAGAAATGCGATGGCGACCGGTTGGGTTTAATAATACTATTGATGACAAAAGGTCCAAACATGCTATTGGTCTAATGACGTCATTGAACATGTTGATCGAAATTGAAGGGGGTTAGGATTTCAATGAAGCTGATTTTGATAAGCTAGCCAAGGAGGCAGGTTGAAGAGAACCACCATCATGCCCTTAACGTGGCGCCAGTGACAACTATGTTTATAAATAAAAGGTATTCATGAAAAACCTTCTTTTTTGTTCTGTAATACTGTTGACATGTTCAGGTCTGTATTGCTGTAAACAAAATACTGAAAAAGCAACCGCTATAATTGAAACAACGGTAATTGACACGATTGTAAAATTTCAATTGGTGACCGATGCCATCGATGCCCCCGTGCAACTCAGTGCAGATCCCGAAAAAACCGATCGTATTTTTATTACGGACCTTAAGGGGAAAATATGGATCCTTAAAAATGATTCCCTTGTATCACGTCCTTTTCTAGATATAAGCCCGACTGATTCGGTAGCGAAAGAAGCTGAAGCCGTGGGCAACATCAATGGCATAACCTTCCATCCGGAGTATGCCAAAAACCATAAATTCTATGTTTGCTATAGTGCACCCACCACCATCAAGGAAAATCAAGCCAAATTGGTAGTCTCCGAATTTACCGCCAACGAGGAGGATACTGATATTGCAGACGTCCAAAGTGAACGGCGCATATTGGAATTGGAAGGGAAAATGGCTTTTGCGAACGGGGCGGCGATCAAATTTGGACCGGACGGTTATTTGTACATTTCCATTGGCGATGATGGATTCATTGATGAAAACTATGTACACCGTGCCCAGGATTTAAACTACCTCAATGGAAAACTATTGCGCATTGATATCGATAAAACACCCTATGGCATTCCGCCCGACAATCCATTTGTTGGGATGAAAGATATTAGGCCCGAAATATGGGCGTATGGCTTTCGGAAAATGTGGCGATTTTCCTTTGATCCCATAACCCAAGAATTGATTGGTGCCGATGTGGGTGAGGGCAATCAGGAAGAAATTGATATTGTCGAAAAAGGCGGCAACTATGGTTGGCCGATCATGGAAGGAGACAGCGTTTTCAATAAAAGTGATTTCGATGACGAACTGGCATTCGTTCCACCCATCAACACCTATGCGCGCACTGATGGTGTATGCGTCATTGGCGGAAGTTTTTATCATGGAAAATCAGTGGCACGTTTCAAAGACAAATATGTTTTTTGCGACCACAACGGCAACCTGTTTACACTTGCCAAAAGCACCAAAGACCAATGGACAAAACAACTTGTGCAGGTGTCAAATAGATCGGAGGATCCTTTTCTGATAAATTCCATAAATACCGATCAAAGCAATGAACTGTATGTAATGGGGTTTTTGAACACAGTGGAAGGACCTGGAGGGGTGGTTTATAAAATCGTTGGTGAATAGCGGCATGAATTGCGATGAAAAGGTATTGGTGGTTGAAGGGGCAATCAACGAAGGAAACGATGCGCATCCTTTCAAATGGCTAGATCTGACCATGTTGATGATAGGGGGAAAAGAAAGTAGCACTGAGCCATTTTTTTTAAATTTTTGAAGGACATCACTGAAATTAAATCGAATTATACCCATTAGTGCATTGATGAAGGCGTTTTGACAGGAAGCATTAACAATAATCGTTTTGTAATTGATCAGCATACTAACCCTTAAATAAGAATACAATGAAAACAACCAAATTATTTTATCTCTTGTTCTTGGTTCCTTTTATGATGACCGCGCAAGCGGCCACCCCCTATCCGGTCATCGAAAATGGAATGATCACCGTGAATCCGGCCAAAATTGCCGAATTCGAAGCCGGCATGGCCGCCCACAATAAAAAATACCATGCCGATCCGGTCTACGGCGCCCGGGTATATGGTATCTCCAGTGGCCCCAATGTGGGCAAATACATGTGGATCATGGGTCCGATACCTTGGAGCGCCTTTGATGCACGTCCTGCGATGGAGGGCCACGATGCCGATTGGAGCAAAAACGTTTTGTCCTATTCCATGGCCGAAGGAGATCAAACGTATTGGAGGTTCCATGCCGCCCTTTCGAATTTCGCCAATGATTTTGAAGTGAAACATCTTAAGGTAATGATGATGGATATTGCCCCTTTTGAAGACATGAGGTTTATGGGGATCCTAGAAAAGGTCAGTAAAGTGCTTAAAACCAAGCACCCCAACGCTACTTTCGGCGTTTACACCAACGAAATGCCCAGTACCAAGGATGGTCGCGATGTTGCCTTTGTCGACTTCTTCGACAGTATGGGTTGGATGGGACAAGAAGATACCTTTCTCAAAGATTATGAGGCAGTACATGGTGCCGGTAGTTTTTCCGCTTTTTTGGCTGAGTTGAGAATCGCGAGCTTAGGCGTTCAAACAGAACTTTGGGATTATCGGGGCGACCTCAGTGGTCTGGGGCCAAAAGTAATTGCCACCACGCGCCAATAAGGTTTTTTGTTTTTAGAATTGACCAATACTGACCATTAGGCCCAGGATTTTCCTGGGCCTATTATTTGTAATGCTCTAAAATTGAACCTTTTGGTATGGGCAGTGTGATTATTTTAATAAATCATGGGGTTTTTGGCCATTTCCCATTATCTTGATTCGCAAATACAGCTTTAACCCATGCTATCGTTGGAGTTTTGATGATGATCATCACAAGCCACCCAAAAGTAAAATTTATGAAAAAACGATGTAGTTTATGTATCATGCTTTTCGCGCTGACTTTGGTTTATGGTCAAAAACCCCGAGCAAGGGATTTGGGCGTTCCTTTTGAGGGTATACCGGGGGAATGGAACGCAATCACAGATGTGAAGGGCGTAGAGGTGGGCCACAGCACCATCATTTCCGGAAACGGCAAAAACATAGTGGGAAAAGGTCCCGTAAGAACGGGTGTCACCGCTATCTTTCCAAGGGGAAAAAAATTCAGTCCGGTCTATGCGAATTGGTACAGCCTTAATGGGAACGGTGAAATGACCGGCACGACTTGGGTCACGGAATCGGGCTTTTTGGAGACGCCCATTATGATTACCAATACCAACAGCGTGGGCGTAGTTCGTGATGCGGTCTTGAAATGGTATGTAGACACCGATTGGTACCAAGGGGAAGATTGGTGGTATACCTATCCCGTAGTCGCTGAAACCTACGATGGAGGCCTGAACGATATTTATGGCTTTCATGTAAAAGAATCGAATGTTCTGGAAGCGATCGCCAATGCCAAAGGCGGCAAAGTGCCGGAAGGTAACGTGGGTGGGGGCACGGGGATGATGTGCCTCGGTTTTAAGGGCGGCATAGGAACCTCTTCCAGGTTGGTGACGATCAAAGACGCCACTTATACGCTTGGGGCCTTGGTACAATCGAATTTTGGTGCCAAAAAGAATCTGGCCATTGCCGGGGTGCCTGTTGGTCTGGAACTGAAGGACACCTTAAACTATGTCATCAACGCCCCGCCCAACTCCAATCGAAAGGAAGGTGACGGTTCCATCATCGTGATCGTCGCTACCGATGCCCCGCTCCTGCCCCACCAATTAAAGCGGATCGCCCAACGAATAACTATTGGCATGGGATTGGTCGGAGGGCGCGGCAGCAATGGGTCAGGGGATATTTATTTGGCGTTTTCCACTGCGAACGAGGGGGCTTTTAACCGTGACCATAACAGCACGGTCGAAACTTTTTCGAACGATCAAATGACCCCGCTTTTCGAAGCTACCGCGCAGGCGGTTGAGGAAGCCATCATCAATGCCATGGTGGCGGCAGAAACCATGGTGGGCATCAACGGGAACACGGCCTATGGGTTGCCCCATGGAATGTTGATCGAAATCCTGAAAAAATATAACCGTATTGACTAATATTAAAGAAAAAACATGGCTATAAAACCGATCTTTATCTTAATTATTACTGCGTTGACAGCGCTTTTTTTGGGTTGCGCCTCCCAAGAAACCTATGATATTTTAATCAAAAATGGACAAATAGCAGACGGTTCCGGGCAATCTATATATGTCGGGGATGTTGGGATCAATGCCGATACCATCGCCGCTATAGGAAAGCTTGATGGGGCGAAAGGCATAAAAGAAATCGATGCCACCAATTTGGTGGTTGCCCCTGGTTTTATCAATATGCTCAGTTGGGCGGTCGAGTCGTTGATCGAAGATGGCCATTCGCAAAGCGACATCCGCCAAGGGGTCACCTTGGAGGTTTTCGGCGAAGGTTGGTCGATGGGCCCATTGAACGAAGCCTCCGAAACCGCCATTAAAGCGATCACGGATGGTAATATAAACTATGAGGTTACCTGGAATACCTTGGGCGAATATCTCGAATTCCTGGAAAACAAAGGAATTTCACCCAACGTGGCATCTTTTGTCGGTGCCACCACCCTGCGTATCAATACGGTCGG
>JAHENB010000046.1 GCA_024643345.1 Maribacter sp.
AGAGGGAAGGGATCTGGAATTTTGATCCTTGATCTGGATCGCTTCCCCGACCTGCCCGTAGCGGCCAAAGCACAGGTAATAATGTGATTCAGCTTCTATCTATTACTTGTATGATAAGCCAAAAGGAGATAGATTATGCAGTGGCCACATTGTAGACTTTAAGTTTTTTTGGTACTTTGACAGACTACTCGTTCGATCTAAGATTTTTATTAATTCGTATAACCGGGGTTTTGTACTAGATTAGGATTGGTATCAATATCATCCTGGGGGATTGGCATTACCAGGTTAGGGGCATCATAGGCGAAGCCTCCAATTGTTTCCCGTAATCTTTTGGCATCATGGAAACGATGGCCCTCAAAGGCCAGTTCCCGCTGCCGTTCTTGTAGTATATCCTGTAATGAAACCCCTTGGATGGGAGCAGCATTGGAGCGGGCCCGCAAGGCATTGATATCATCCTCGGGAGCCAAGCCGAGGGCAGTGCCTTCCCTAAAATTGCTCTCGGCCCGTATCAGGTGCATTTCGGCAATGCGTATAAATGGTACATTGACAAATTGCCCCTGCCATTTTGAGCTAACGGTGGTACCGTTCCCAGAATAAAAAAAGCTGGCCCTATCGTCCAAAGCTGAAAACAGATCAAAAAAACCGGGTTCAACGGTAACATCTGCCGTAGTGGAGCGGCCTCCAAAATCTAGAGTGGCCCAAAGGTCATTGTATCTATTATCTCCATCTTGTGAAGTTATCTGCCAGGCAATAACATCTTCAATGCCATCTACATCATTATTAAATGTGGAAGCAAGGTCTGGTGCCAAAGCATGCCCACCATTCCGCAGCACATTATCCGCGGCATCCCTGGCTGCAGCATAATTCCCTTGTTGTAAATATACTCTGGCAAGCAAGGCAAGGGCTGCATAGCGGTCAGCTCGGAAATCGGTATCTGGTGGTAAAAGTTTGCTTGCGCCTATCAAATCGGCTATAACCTGCGCATATACTTCCCCAAGGGAATTCCGACTTGGATAGGTGATTTGGCCCACCTCTGTCACGGCATCAAAAACGATGGGCAAACCCGGTTGAGAATTGTTGTCGCCCGCTTCATATGGCAAAGCGAAATAGCGGGCCATTTCAAAGTATAGCAGGCCGCGTATAAATTTGGCTTCTCCTTCTAATTGAGCTTTTTGAACAAGATCTTCTATCAATTCCAGATTTTCAAGAACAATATTGCACAGGTTAATAGCACTGTAGCCATCGGCCCAAATACCCCGCAAAAATCCATTTGTAGGAATAACTTGCTTACGATCAAATTGAAAGAATTCTGCAAAAGTACCCCTATAGGCCAAGATCCCTTCATTCGCCAGGAGTTCTGAGACCGTTTGAAATTCACCTGCGTGACGTTTACCGGCAAGGGCATAAGCGGCAATCAACAGTCTGTCCAAGTTGTCCGGGTCTTCAAGCAGGGTTTCCTTCGTAATGGCATCGGTAGGATCAATGTTGAGGTTGTCATCACATCCTAAAATGAGAAGTAGTATAAATAGAAAGGTATATGACTTTTTCATCTTGATAATTTTAAAAATCCACATTAAATCCCAAGGTTAGTGTGCGGGGCTGGGGCGGTGCATATGCGGTATGCCCCGATAACAGGGAATTTCCTTGAAAAACGTCTGAAGTGGATTCAGGGTCCCAACCCTTAAAATCAGTAAGGGTCAATAGATTTACGCCCGTAAAATAAATACGAATACGGTCTAATTTTAGTTTTTCTGTGATATCGGGGGATAACGTATACCCAAGGGTGAGATTCCTTAGTCTGATAAAGTCGGAATCTTGTAAATAACGGGAAGAATCCTGGTTGCCATTGCCGCCAAATAAACGAGCTTGGGGAATGTCGGTGTTATCGCCCGGCGCCTGCCATCTAGCCAATTGATCACGGGTCTGGTTGTCAAAGAAATCGGCATTGGCCGACTGGTATATACCTCCCCCATTATAGATTTGTGCCCCACATTGGCCCTGAAAAGTAAAGGAAAAATCAAAAAATTTATAGCGAATTGTATTGGTCATACCACCGATAATATCAGGGAAGGGACTTCCTATGATACGCCTGTTTGCCTCGCCAAAGTCATTTGTGGTGGAACGATCCAGGCCCCCATCGGGCAATTCTGTGTTGCGATAGAACAGTGCATCCCCATTCGTGGGATCTACCCCGGCGTATTCCTGCAAATAAAAAGAGGCCACCGTTTCACCCTCTCGCACTATTTTTTCATTTCTAACAATATCGGCGCCATCGGGCAATGATATAACCTCATTTTTGTTCCATGCTAGGTTGAGCGATGTAGACCAGCTAAAGTCTTCTTTAAGAATGTTTTTTGTATCCAATGTAAATTCGAATCCCTTATTTTGGATTTCTCCCGCATTTTGATTGATAAAGCGGACACCGTTATTATAGGGTATAGGAACCAGAAAGAGAACACCTTCTGTATTTTTAGTGTAATAATCATAGCTTGTATTGATTCGGTTATTAAATAGGCCTATGTCCAACCCAAAATTGTATTGGGTAGTATCTTCCCAACTTAATTCAGGATCGCCCAAGGTTTCGAGCAAAAATCCAGGACTTTGGTTATAGGTTATGGTAGTAAAATTGGTTCTGCTCACAAAATTTCCAATATTGGCATTTCCGGTCAATCCCCAACTGATACGGGTTTTTAGGTTCGAAATAGTTTGGTTGTTTATCAAAAATGCTTCCTTAGAAAGCAGCCAACCTACTGAGGCTGCCGGAAAAGTTCCGTATTGGGTTTCCGAACCAAAGCGTGAGGAACCATCGATCCGAATACTTGCCTTAAGAAGAAAGCGCTCCCATAGGGTTGCATTTGCCCTCATAAAATAGGAAACAAAGCTATAGGCAGTCTCTGATGTTTCGCCTCCGGTAATCGATCCGGCGGTATTCAGTTTGCGCAGCTGGTCTGAGGGAAAATCCTGGCCCTCAACGGCAAGCGTTTTTATTTTATTCTCTTCATAGGACATACCCAATGTGGTTTCCAGATCCCAATTTTCGCGTCTTAGTTGATGTGTAAAATAATTGTTGATCACGTATTTCTCATCGATGAAACTATTCGCATCTGCAGATCCATTCGTAGAGGCAGATTCTGTAAGGCTACCATAAAACCGCTCCTCCAATTGTTGGTTGTAGTCATAGCCGAGTTCGGAGCGGAAATTAAGATTTTTTGAAAGCGATGCTTGCCCGTATACCTTTATAAAGGCCTTCCAAAGGTTCGATTCGAAATCTCCATTAAACTGGTCCATTAAAAAATTGTAATATAGGGTAGTGTTGGTGTTTGGGGTGATGCCATCTTCTAGATAAGGGCTGCTAAAGGGAATTTGCGCAATGGCCTCCATTGGACTTCCAAATTCAAAGTCATTTGCAATGCGGGAAAGCTGGACCTTGCTTATGTTTGAATTCAATCCTACCGTAAGCCAATTGTTGGTCTTATTCTCCATATTCGCTCGAACGCTAAAACGCTCCAGGGTATTACCCCGTATGATACTATTGGTGCGGTTATAGCCCGTTGAAAGGAAAAAAGAAGTGTTCCCTTCCCCGCCACTGGCACTAAAACCAATGTCCTGGGTGCTTCCTGTCATCAATGCCAGATCCTGCCAGTCTGTATCCACGGCACCTTCTCGCCAGTCTGCCTCGTTTTCCGCAAAAAGGTTAAAGAAAAAGGCCGCATCATCTTCTGTAAATCCTGAATTTAGGGCAGCTTCCGTGTACAATTCCACATATTCATCGGTATTGAGCCATTCCCGTGTATTTGTGGGTGCGCTCAGGCCAAAGGAACTTCGGAATGAAAAACGGGTCTTGCCCTGTCGACCGCTTTTGGTGGTAATCAATACCACGCCATTAGAACCACGGGACCCATAGATGGCAGCTGCCGAGGCATCTTTTAGGATCTCTATGGATGCAATATCTTCAGGATTTATACCAATAAGGGCATTTATCGGAGATTGATTTACACTATTGTCCTCTTTTTGGATCGGAATGCCATCAATGACATAGAGGGGTTCCTGGTTTCCGTTCATAGTGGCTACACCACGCACCCGGATTTTAAAGCCCGCTTCTGCCCTTCCGCTTGTTTGGGTAATCTGAACACCCGCTGTTTTCCCGATAAGTGCTCCCTGAATGGAAGGTACGGGAATCTCCGTGATTTGCGCTGCAACTAGCGAGGCGATGTTATCTGTAAGATCTTGCCGCGTTGTGGTACCGTATCCCACAACAATGACTTCATCAAGATTAGTACCGGCTTGTAACCTAACATTGATCGTTGTGACGGGCCCAATTTTTACCCGCTGAGAATTAAAACCTACAAAGGAGAACAATAGCGTTTGTTCCAGAGCGACCTCAATTTGATAGAAGCCGTTGAGATCTGTGGTAGTCCCTTTGGTTGTGCCTTCTACAAGTATATTTGCACCAAAAAGAGGCTGATTAAAATTATCGTTTACGTAACCACTAACCGTTTGATTTTGCGGGAAGAGCGCCAACGATGTCAGAACCATTGAAAAAATCATGGCCGGCCGAATAAATTGTTTCATAATTGGGTTGGTTAGGTTGTTGATTTATTAGGCTAACTGCCAATTACGGTCTCGTAAAAACTCACTCTGGGGGATGATTAAAAAGGAGTTTTTCTCTGAAGTTCTGTTAGTTAAGATTGGGTGTTAGGAAGATACGATTTTTTTAACACTTGAATAAGTGATGTTTGGCTAAAGTAGATGTTCTGATTTCAGAGTTTATTCAATATAGAATTCGGCACTACCAATACGAAGCGTTACTTTTTTCATTAGACGAAATCGGGATTTTTTTTGAAGATGGAAGGTTAGTGATATTCTATTTATCTTTAACGAAATGACCGATCTATGAGTAAGTTCTTTGATGAGCTTAAACGAAGGCATGTAATTAAAGCAGCCATTGCTTATTTGGTTGTTGCATGGGTGATGTTGCAGGTAGGATCATTTCTATTGGACACTTTTCATTCTCCGGATTGGGTTCAACAGGCAATAACTATATTTTTGATCATTGGTTTGCCCATATGGCTGGTTATTTCATGGATTTATGATCTTACCCCAAAAGGTTTTGAAAAAACTACAGAGGAACCTGAACGCCCTGAAGATCAAATAAGTTCTCAAATAACAAGTAAACGATTAAACCTTTTTATTATCGTAAGTTTATCCATAGCCGTGGTGCTGCTCATTATAAGACCCTCCCTCTTTTCTTCCGTTTCCGATAAAGAGCTTGCCATTGCCGTAATACCCTTTGATAATATTAAAGTTGATCAGGATAAGGAATGGCTGAGCCAAAACTTCACCCAAAATATCAATTCATACATATCGAAGGTGCAAAAATTAAAGGTGATCGATTCCTATTCGGCCAGACAATATAAGGACAGTGGTAAATCAAATAATGAAATTGCCGAGGAATTGGAGGTGTCCTACATCCTTAGAGGAGCCGTAACTCAGTTCAAAGATCAATTAAGTATTACGGTTGAATTGATTGATATTATTTCAAATAAAGTGGGATGGTCTGAAAGCTATGATGAGAAAATTGGGGATGATTTTATGCGGTTACAACAGGAAATTTCCCAAAAAATAGTGGCCGAATTAAAAATTGCTTTAACACCCACCGACAAAAAATCATTAGATCATTTAGGCACTAAGAGCCAGGAAGCCAGCATCTTTTTTACAGAGGGTGTTAGAATCGCAGACAGTAGGACCAATCAGAGCATGCAATCCATTATGTCTAAAAGCGCCAATCTGTTTCAAAAAGCCATCGATATTGATCCTTATTATGCAGAAGCCTATGCCGAAATGGCTTTTGTGATAAGACTGCTGCCTGAGGAAAATGAGATTTTTAATAACACCAATAAATTTCAAAAAATTAATTCATTATTAAACAAATCCCTAGAGCTAGACCCTAATACAGCACGTGCATATACGACTTTAGGGATGTTGCAAGCGGCCAATAAAAATTTTGAAAAAGCCAAAGAATATTATGACAAAGCACTCGATATAAAGCCTAATGATGCATCGACACAGCATTATTATGCCTTGTATTTTGTGGATAAACCAAAACCCGATTTTGAAAAAGCACTTGAACATATAAAAATTGCATATGAATTAAATCCTTTTTCAGTTCCAATAAATGCCGTTTTGGTAAATTGTCTATTACATCTTGGCAAAACAACAGAAGCAGAGGGATTTTATAAAAATAGTCCTGTCATTTCAGATCTCGAAGCAATGGGACGGCTGATTTTTGAAGCTAGGTTAGAAAAAGAAGTAGCTGAAAAGAAGGATTGGAGCGAGGCTATTAAGATCTATCGGAGGGCGATAGATAAAGATACTATTGATTCATATCTGTACAGACGTTTGGCGATGGCTTATAATGAAGTTTTAAACGATTCAAAAACGTATTTAAAATATGCTAAAAAGGCTTATGAATTGGGTAGGGTATATTCTGAAAACGATGATTTGAGTTATATGTCCTCCAATGGATGGGAGTATTTTTTTGCGTTAATAAAGAATAAAAGAACTACTGAAGCTTATGATTTATTAAAAGATGATTATTTCAGGTCGCTGTTTGCGGACCAGGTCTTGGTCCAGCTTGAATTTTACCTACATTATTATGAAGAAAACTACAGTAAGGCACAAGCGTCGATAGATAAATATATGTATTATAAGCATTATGAGCTTGTATTAAATTATGGGCGGCAGGGCCTGGCAAAGAAAGTAGATTCCATTTTAAAAATTGAGGCTGCAAATCCATATCTTAAAGTGATGGCCTTTGCCATTTTAAAAGAAAAGGATTCCATGTATTATTATATGGACAAAGAGGACAAAATAGAGGATATTTTAAAAATTAATGGTTCAGTCGAACTAGATGCCTACCGAAAAGAAGATCGTTATATCGCTTTTTTAAAGAAAAATTACTTACCGATCACCCAATGGAACAAGTAATTGATTAAATGAAAAATATCAACTTAACGGTCTAGGTCATGATTTGATTTTTGATTCCGATAGCTATCGGGATGGCATTTTGATGCGAGAACCGGATTGCTTCCCCGCCCTGCCTGTAGCGGCCATCGGAAAGCCTCAAATTATTGAACCAACCTGATTTTTTTAATGATTTCTTAAAAATTAATAAGTAATGTTATTTTGAAAGACTTCAAAATTAAATGGGTACTTTTAGGAAGTGTCAATATTGATAATGCTTAAAAAAATACTCCATGGGAACAAATCGCACACACACCAAAATTAGATTGCACGATGCAATTGTAGGTTTACTGTATGGGTTAAGTGTTGTTTTAGCTTTAACACTTAATACCCAATGGCTCTATTTAGCCGCAGCCGTAGCGGTACTACAAATAATAAGCCCGATAACTAAATTCTGTCCAGTTTATTTCGT
>JAHENB010000002.1:0-89364 GCA_024643345.1 Maribacter sp.
CAATGAGGCCCTAAGAAGGAATATTCGAATCGGTAAACAGAACTCCAGATATTATGAAGTACTCGAAGGCCTTCAAGCTGGGGAGAAGGTAATTACGAGCAATTATGATAGCTTCGGGGAAGCTGAAAAAATTGTACTAAAATAAAATTGATTGGTGTCACATTACACTGATTTCGATGTCTTTAAAAAGGGAATATGCCTTTGAAACATGTATTTAGGGGTTCTATCACAAGGATAATTAATAACGAAAAACAAGCAATCAAAAATGATACAGATCCAAAATTTAAAAAAGAGCTTTAGAACGGAAGAGGTAGAAACCTTGGCATTGAACAATGTGAACATGAAAATAGCCGAAGGAGAATTTGTGGCCATCATGGGGCCTTCCGGTTGCGGCAAATCCACCTTGTTGAACATAATCGGTATGTTGGACAATCCTACAGAGGGTAGTTACCAGTTTGCGGGCCACGAGGTCGGTGGCCTCAAAGAACGCCAGCGTACCGAATTGCGAAAGGGCAATCTGGGCTTTGTCTTCCAAAGTTTTAACCTGATCGACGAACTTACCGTTTTCGAAAATGTGGAGCTTCCTTTGATCTACCTTAAGATGAAAAAGAGCGAGCGGCGCGAAAAGGTGATGAAAGTGCTCGAACGAATGAAAATCGCACATAGGGAAAAACATTTCCCCCACCAGTTATCGGGCGGGCAGCAGCAGCGCGTTGCCATTGCAAGGGCGGTCGTCACCAACCCAAAATTGATCCTTGCGGATGAGCCAACCGGGAATTTGGATTCGAAAAACGGCATCGAGGTCATGAATCTCTTGACGGAATTGAACCAGGAGGGCACCACCATCGTCATGGTCACCCATTCCGATCGAGATTCACACTATGCCCATAGGGTCATCAACCTATTCGATGGGCAGGTGGTGACCGAAAGCCATAATCGGTCGATAGGGGCCATGGCCTAGGCCGCCATTGAAAGTATAAGTAGTTTATTCATCAATCTAATCAATCATTATGTTCAGGAATTATTTCAAAATCGCTTGGCGGAACCTCTGGAACAACAAAGGCTATTCGGTCATTAATATTGGCGGACTTGCCTTGGGTATGGCCGTGGCCCTGATCATCGGACTTTGGATGCAAGACGAACTGTCTTACAATAGTTATTTTTCCAAAAAGGATAGGATTGCCGCGCTTTTCCAATCGCAAACCTTCAATAGCGAAACAGGCACGGGACCGGCCATACCCAGGCCCTTGGAAAAAGCCTTGCGAGACGGTTATGCCGATAATTTCAAGCATCTGGTCATGTCGTCCTGGAACGAATCGCAATATCTGAACTACGAAGAGAAAAGCCTGTCGAAAACCGGCAATTTCATGCAACGGGAAGCACCTGAAATGCTGGACCTAAACATACTGAAGGGAGAGAAAGACGGGCTGCGCGAGATCAATTCGATCATGCTCTCCGAATCGGTTGCCAAGGCCCTTTTTGGGGAGGAAGAGCCCATTGGGAAGGTTATCAAAGTGAACAGTCAATATGATATGGAGGTAAGTGCGGTATATGAGGATATTCCGATTAACAACTCCTTCAACGATGCTGAATATATCATGCCTTGGGAGAAGTATCTGAGCATACGGGATTGGGTAAGAAATGCCGAGGACCAATGGGGCAACAATTCATTTCAAATGTTTGTCCAAATTGCGGATAATACCTCTATGGAAAAGGTAACGGCCACGATAAAGGATGTTAAAAAGACCTTGAACGAAGATACTGCCGAGTTCAATCCACAGTTGTTCCTTTTTCCGATGAAAGACTGGTATCTCAGGGGTAATTTTGAAAATGGACAACAGACCGGGGGTAGAATAAAATATGTTTGGCTGTTCGGGATCATTGGGGCTTTCGTATTGCTCCTGGCCTGTATCAACTTTATGAACCTCAGTACGGCACGTTCTGAAAAAAGGGCAAAAGAGGTAGGTATCCGAAAATCCATCGGTTCTCAGAGAAACCAATTGATCAACCAGTTTTTGAGCGAATCGCTACTGGTGGTATTCTTTGCTTTTTGCATCGCGGTATTGATTGTTTTGTTATCTATAAACGGGTTCAACGATCTGTCAAAAAAAGTGATCTCCTTTCCTTGGGGGAGCTCCATTTTCTGGCTGAGTGCGCTTGTTTTTGTATTGCTGACCTCTTTGCTGGCCGGTAGTTATCCTGCACTATATTTATCCTCCTTCCGACCTGTTGATGTATTAAAAGGAACGTTTAAGTCAGGAAAGTATGCTGGGTTGCCAAGAAAAATTTTGGTAGTCGTACAATTCACTGTTTCGGTCGCCTTTATCATTGGTACGGTCATTGTCATGCAACAGATCAACCATGCCAAAAACCGCCCTGTGGGATATGATAAGGAAGGGTTGGTACAAATACCCACCATGAGCCAAGATTTCGAAGGCAAATACGACCTGATGCGCAGTGAGTTCCTGAACTCGGGTGCTGTGGTCGAAATGTCTTCATCGAGCAGTCCCACTACACAAATTTGGTCTAACCGCAGTGGCTTTGATTGGGAAGGGAAGCCCGAGGGATTTCAGGAAGATCTGGCCTGGACGGAGGTTTCCTGGGAATATGCGAAATCATTGAATATGAAGATCCTTGAAGGCAGGGACTTTTCCAGGGAATTTGCCTCGGATTCGAATGCGGTATTGATCAATCAAACGGCCAAAAAATATATGGGCCTCACGAACCCTGTTGGCATGTTGATTGAGGATGATGATGAAGAGGATCCGGAACCGCCTATGAAAATTATCGGCGTGGTCGAGGATATGATCGCACAATCGCCGTATGAACCTGTGAAGCAGGGCATTTATGTTTTTGATAAGCATGGTAATTCCAGTTATTATAACCTGAGGTTAAATCCAAAGCAAAGTGCCAGCCAGAATATTGCGGTCATAGAAAGGGTCTTCAAAGCGCATTTTCCCGATATTCCTTTTCAATATGATTTTGTGGATGATGAGTATGGTGAAAAATTCGCATCGGAAGAACGGATCGGAACCCTATCCGGAATTTTCACGGCCTTGGCCATTCTCATAAGTTGCCTAGGCCTGTTCGGTCTTACCTCTTTTGTGGCGGAACAGCGCACCAAGGAAATCGGGGTGCGAAAAGTATTGGGCGCCTCTGTTTTCAATGTTTGGAACATGCTTTCAAAAGACTTTCTGAAACTGGTCATCATCTCCTGTTTTATTGCGATACCCATCTCGTACTATGTGATGAACGGTTGGTTACAGGACTACCCCTATCACGTCATCATGGAGTGGTGGATTTTTGTCTTGGCCGTGATCGGTGCCCTGGCGATAACCCTACTAACGGTGAGTTTTCAAGCGATCAAGGCCGCGAATGCAAACCCCGTTAAAAGTTTAAGAACCGAATAACATAACATCATCATCATATTCATCATCATCAAAAAACACTGATCATGCTTAAAAACTATCTAAAAATCGCTTGGCGGAGCTTAAAAAATCACCCCTTTTTTACCTTTCTAAATACATTTGGCCTCGCAGTTGGTATGGCGGGAGGCCTGCTCATTTCACTCTATATTTATGATGAATTGAGTTTTGATAAAATGTTTGCCGACTCAGACCGTATTCACCGCATCAATGCGGACATTAAATTTGGTGGAGCCGCCCAAAAATCGGCCGAAGTATCGGCGCCAATGGCAGATGCCATATTGCGAGACTTTCCGCAAGTAGAGCTCGTTACCAGAATTCGCAACCGTGGCAGCGCACTTATTCGAAAAAGCAATACCGCGGCCAATACCAAAGAACTCCATGTTGCCTTTGCCGATTCAACATTTTTCCGCATGTTCGGGATATCGCTGATCGTCGGCGACCCAATATCGGCGCTTAAGGAGCCCAATACCTTGGTCATGACCCGGACCGCTGCCGAGAAACATTTTGGGGTCAATGATGCCGTAGGACAAAGCCTCTTGCTGAACAACAACGATACCTATACGGTTACGGGTGTAATCGATGATTTGCCCACAAACTCCTTTTTGAGGGACCATACCATATTTATGGCGATGTCAGGGCATGAGGATGCCCAGCAAAGTGAATGGGGCAGCCATAATTATTTCACTTTTGTAAAACTTATCCCTGGTGCCCATATTGAGGACATACAGCAACCTTTACAAGGTATGCTGGGCAAATATTTGATTCCATGGGTGCAAGCTATTTTTCCCGGAATGACGGAAGAAGCCTTCGAAGCCTCCGGGAACTATCTAAGATATACCACCATCCCGCTGATCGATATTCATCTCCATTCCGACCGGGCAACCGAGCTAAGTGCAAACAGTAGTGTCGAAAATGTTTATATTCTATCTTTCATTGGGCTGTTCCTACTATTATTGGCCTGTGTCAACTTCATGAATTTATCCACTGCACAATCCCTTAAAAGGGCAAAGGAGGTAGGGGTGCGCAAGACCTTGGGATCTAACAGAAGTGATTTGATTGGACAGTTCTTGACAGAATCGGGGCTCATTTCCTTCCTTTCGCTATTGCTTGCTATCATTATTGCCCTTATGGCCCTTCCTTTTTTCAATACGCTTTCGGGCAAATCGATCGTCATCCCATTTTTCAATCCCTTCTTCTGGTTACTTTTACTGGTTGCCACGGTATTTTTTGGGCTCTTGTCCGGAAGTTATCCCGCTTTTTTCATGTCGAAATTTATGGCGGTCAAAGTACTTAAGGGAAGTGGGTCCGGTAATATAGGCGGAGGCAACATACGTAATTCACTGGTCGTATTTCAATTTGCGATTTCGGTTTTTTTGATCGTCAGCACCCTTGTTGTTTTTCAGCAATTGCAATTTATTAAAAGTAAGGACCTGGGATTCACCAAAGACCAAGTGCTTATTATTGAAGATGTACACGCTGCGGGCAACCAATTGGAATCCTTCAAGAAAGAGGTCGAAAAATTGTCCCCTGTAAAAAGCACCTCCCTAAGTGGCTTTCTGCCCACACCATCATTTCGCAATAATTCCTCCTTTTTCCAAGAGGGATCCAGGGAACAGGAAGATGCCCTGAACATGCAGATCTGGACTGTTGATCACGATTATCTTTCAACCCTAAATATGGAAATCGTTGCCGGAAGGGATTTTGACAGACAGTTCGCCACCGATTCTACGGCACTAATTTTAAATGAATCTGCAGTGGCCATCTTGGGGGTTGAGCCTGATAATGCCTTGGGAATGAAACTATCACATGACCTAGAGAACGAAAATCCGGTGTTCTTAACGGTAATCGGTGTCGTTAAAAATTTCCATTTCGAATCGCTTCGTGAAAATATAGGTGCCTTGAGCATGACCTTGGGGAATTCAACGGGAGCAATGGCCGTAAAGTTGCAGGCAGGGGATTTTTCAAATGCGATAGCACAAATAGAGACCGTTTGGAACAAAGTGGCACCGGGCCAGCTATTCAATTATAGTTTTATGGAAGATGCATTCAATACAACCTATCAGGCAGATCAGCGATTGGGTCGAATATTTGTGATTTTTACGGTCTTGTCGATTTTGATCGCTTGTTTGGGATTATTTGGGTTGGCGGCATTCAATGCGGAAAAAAGAACCAAGGAAATTGGCATTAGAAAGGTCATGGGCGCGACTGTTGGCCAAATATCCTATAAACTTTCGATCGATTTTCTAAAACTGGTCGGGATCGCCATACTTATTTCCTTGCCCATCGGCTGGTTTGCGATGAACAAATGGTTGGAAGACTTTTCGTTCAGAATAGAAATAGGGTGGTGGGTGTATGCCTTGGCGGCCCTATTGGCCATAGTGATTGCCCTGTTGACGGTAAGTTATCAAAGTATCAAGGCGGCGATCGTGAACCCTGTTAAAAGTTTGCGTACCGAATAACATCATCATCATCAAAAAACAGAGATCATGTTAAAGAACTATTTCAAGATAGCTTGGCGCAACCTTCTTAAAAATAAGGGCTATACCGTCATAAACATTTCTGGATTGGCCGTTGGCGTATGCTGCTTTCTGTTGATAACGCTCTATGTAAAAAGCGAATTCAGTTATGATCGTTTCCATTCTAAAAGGGATCGGATCTATAGGGTTTGGCAACATGAGAACTATGGCCCAAAGGAAGATTTCGTAAACACGATCACGCCCGTATCAATGGTCAAAGTGCTCAAAAACAGCGTTCCAGAAATAAGTGAAGGTACTCGGGTGTATCGCTTCAACAGCTTGGTGAAAAGAAATAACAATGAATTCAACGAAGCGGTAAGGGCGGTCGATCCATCATTCTTTCAAATTTTTGATTTCGAACTTCTTGAGGGCAATCCCTCCGCTCCCTTGGTAGGTGCCAATTCAATTGTATTAAGTGCCTCGGCAGCCAAAAAATACTTTGGGCTCGAAAACCCGATTGGGCAAACGCTTGAACTGAAGTTCGACGAAAAGCTTAAGTTTCTGGAAGTAACCGGAATCATGGCCGATCCCCCGCAGGAATCGAGTATCCAATTCGATCTTTTGGTGTCACTTGAAAACGAAGCGGATTTTTTTGGTGAAAGGGCAAGGCGCAGCTGGTTCAATGTTGTGGTCGAGTCGTATCTTATGTTAATGCCAGATCAGTCAGTGGGTCAACTGGAGGCCAAATTCCCAGAGGTCATCAAACAATATTTGGGCGACAACTTTGAGGAAGATACCTTTTTTCTGCATCTACAGCCATTGACCGAGATACACCTTGATACCTCTTTGCCCGCGGGCCTGGAACCTATTTCGAATCCAATGTACTCTTATGTATTGGCCAGTATAGGCTTTTTGATATTACTTTTGGCATGTATCAACTTCATAACCTTGGCTGTCGGCCGATCTTTTTCCAGGGCCGTTGAGGTAGGGGTAAGGAAAGCATTGGGGGCGTTCCGCAAACAGTTAATCTATCAGTTTTGGGGCGAGGCCTTGTTCATTACCTTTCTTTCCGTGGTATTTGGGATTTTCTTGGCCTATCTATTTCTAGGTACTTTCAATGACCTTACCGGTAAATTGCTCAGACTTGACTTCGATGCCGGTTTTTGGGCAGTCACTTTTGGATTGATCATTTTTATTGCGTTGATCGCGGGGGTCTATCCATCGGTCATACTTTCCAAGTTTAATCCCATTGAGGTATTGGTGCGCAATAAGATAAAAGGCAGTTCAATGGGCCTGCTCGGAAAAGGACTGGTCGTTGCACAGTTTGTCGCATCCCTTGTGATGATTGTCAGTACCTTAATCATAGGCATGCAAATCGACTTTTTAGTCGGTAAAGACCTGGGCTATCAAAAAGATGCTATCGTGGTGGTGCCTACCAACATGTCGGGCGACGAAGCGGATACATTTGCCGCTTTGTACGTTGCCGAACTCCAAAAACAGCCCCAAGTGATCGATGCCTGCGCTTCTATTTTTAGTTTCGTTGAAAATGCATGGTTCGGCGTGGGGTTTACCGACAGTAAGGATGTTTATCGGGAATTCGTTTTCAATAGTGTGGATGCTCGATTTCTTAAAACCCACAATATTCAGTTGGTGGCAGGCAGGGATTTTCAACAGGGGAATATCAGTGATGCGGAAAATGGGGTTTTGGTCAACCAAACGTTTGTCAAAAGGTTTGCTTTGGAAAATCCCATAGGAACCAAAATTGATAAATTTGGTGTCACCATCCTGGGTGTAGTAAAGGACTTCAATTTTCAATCGTTGAACCATCGCATCGAGCCCTTATTGTTGGGTATAAATCCGGCGCCGATCTTTAGCAATGCAGAGAACGTGGAATCACAATATATTTCCCAGCCTAGGGTCTCGGTTCGCTTGGAAGCTACCCGTATGACTAGCAATATTGCCAAACTGAAAGACACTTGGGAGAAATTGAATCCGTCACAAGTTTTCGAATATACATTTTTGGATGAATCTTTGGCATCCCAATATAAGAACGAGCAACGCTCTAGAACGATCGTAAAAATAGCATCGCTCCTATCTGTTTTTATTGCTTGTATGGGTCTATTCGGCTTGGCTACTTTGACCGTTGCACGTCGCAAGGCTGAAATTGGCATACGAAAGGTAATGGGCGCCAGTATTTGGGATATTGTGACGATGGTGTCCAACGATTTTCTCAAATTGGTATTGGTAGCAACTTTGGTAGCCTTTCCTATTGCTTGGTGGGCCATGCATCAATGGCTCCAGGATTTCGCATACCACATTGGCATAAGTTGGTGGATTTTTGCCTTGGCAGGGATTATGGCACTTTGCATAGCCCTTATAACGGTGAGCTACCAAGCTATAAAAGCAGCGATAGCGAACCCTGTTAAAAGTTTGCGTACTGAATAAAACCTCATCAATCACAAAATGGAGCATCATGCTTAAAAATTATTTCAAAATCGCATGGCGGAACATTCTAAAGAATAGGGGCCTTTTCTCAATCAATATTATTGGACTTTCTTTGGGAATTGCTTCATGTCTTGTTATCACGCTTTATGTTGCCGACGAGCTTAGTTTTGATCGTTATCATGAAAAGGCAAATGACATCGTCCGTGTGGTTTTTAAGGCCAAAGTGAATGGTGAAGATATTAAGGAAGCTGTAGTTATGGCGCCGGTGGCACAAGCGTTTCAACAAGAATTCCCGGAAATATTGGCTGCAACACGATTGCGAAATGGGGGTAGCCCAAAAATCACTTACAATACCGCTACTTTTAGAAATGGGAGATTCGCGTATGTGGACCCTAATTTTTTTAAGGTTTTTACATTGCCCATTATAGAAGGAAACAAGATTTCCCCACTGGAGGAACCCAATACCATTGTTCTTACCCAAGAAGAGGCAAAAAAGTATTTTGGAAATGAGAATCCTATTGGTAAGATATTGGATTTTAAAGATCAGGGCGAACGATTTAGGGTGACGGCGATCATGGAAAACATACCCCAGAATTCCCATTTTCATTTTGATATGCTCGCTTCGATGGTCGGCAATGAAGAGGCAAAAAATGCATCATGGATGGAATCCGGATTTTTCACCTATCTCCTCTTGAAGAATGACTACAACTACAAGAATCTTGAAGTGAAATTACCGGCAATTACCGAAAAGTATATGGGACCTCAGATCAAAGAGGCCATGGGTATTTCCTTTGACGAATTTACCAAAAGCAATAAAATTGGTCTTTTGCTACAACCTTTAACAGACATACACCTAAAATCCGATTTTTCCGATAATAGTACGCTGGAGCCTGGAGGGGATATAAAATCGGTTTATATTTTTTGGGCCATCGCATTATTTATGTTGCTTATTGCCTGCATCAACTTTGTGAATCTTTCCACCGCTGCCGCCACCAAACGAATGAAAGAAGTAGGTATTCGGAAAGTGTTGGGATCCAATGTGCAACAGCTGATAAGTCAATTCTTAATGGAATCATTTATTGCTTCGGTATTTGCGATGCTGTTTGCCATTGTGATAGTAATCCTTATACTTCCCCTATTTAATGATCTGTCTGGTAAGGAACTGCACCTAGCCAATTTATATGCACCTGAAGTGTTCTTGGGTCTTTTATTGCTGGTATTTCTCATTACGTTCTTGGCTGGCGGATATCCCGCATTTTACCTGTCCTCTTTTAAACCCGTTGCGATACTTAAAAATAAATTTGTTGGAAGTAAAGGCGGTAAGGGTATTCGTAATGGACTGGTTGTTTTTCAGTTTGTAATCTCTGCTGGGCTCATTTTGACAACCCTTATTGTAGATCAGCAAATAAGATATATTCAAAATAAGGATCTTGGGTACAATAAAGAACAAATTTTGGTTCTACGTGATGCCGATTTGCTGGGTTTGAGTCAAGAATCATTTAAAAATCAAATAGTTAGCGACCCTAGGGTAGCCCTTGTCAGCAATTCAGGTTTTTTACCAGCTGGAGCGTCCAACAATTCAATGTCGGGTATTCTTATTAATGATAAGTCACCTAGAAGGATGGTAGTATATGATATTGATGATGAATACATACCAACATTGGACATGAAAATATTGAAAGGAAGAAACTTTTCCAAAGAATATGGTTCTGATTCCCTAAATGTTATACTCAATGAAACTGCCGCTAAAATTCTGGGACTTGGAGAAGACCCCATTGATAAAATAATAATTCGCGCTACCGATAACCAAGGCAGTAGACAACATTTAACCGTGATAGGTTTGGTGAAGGATTTTCATTTTAGGTCCCTACATCAGACCATTGATCCTTTAATCATGCTCTACCAACCCAATGGTGGTTTCATCGTAAAGGCCAAAAGTGCGGATATGGCCGCATTGATCGAAAGGATTTCACGAATTTGGAATTCTTATGGTATCGATGAACCTTTTGATTATTCCCTTCTTGACGAATCGTATAACAAAACCTATCTCGTGGAACAAAAAATGGGAACCATTCTTAGAATTTTTGCACTCCTTACCATTTTCGTGGCCTGCCTGGGACTTTTTGGTCTAGTCACTTTTACGGTCCAACAACGGTTTAAGGAAATCGGGGTTAGGAAGGTGTTGGGTTCCACAGTCCCACAAATTGTGGGAATGCTGACCATGGACGTTTTAAAATTGGTTATGATCGCCATGGCAATTGCATTTTCGTTGGGGTATTATTTAATGAACAAGTGGCTTCAGGATTTTGCATACAGGATCGATATTGTATGGTGGGTGTTTGTCGTGGCAGCCTTTATAACGGTATTCATTGCCTTTGTTACCATAAGTTACCGTAGTATCAAAGCCGCCTTGGTAAACCCTGTAGAGAGTTTAAGGTCTGAATAAAAGCTAAGATCATGTTCAAAAACTATTTAAAAGTAGCCCTACGAAACATATGGAAGAACAAGGTGTTTTCATTGATCAATGTGATCGGCCTGTCAATTGGTTTGAGCGCTGCTTTGGTTATTGGGGCAATGATCTATTATGATTTTACCTTTGATAAATTTCATCAGGAGGGCGACCGCATCTACAGGGTTACCTCTGAATTCACATCAGCAGAGGGCAATTTTTATAATTCCGGGGTCTGTACACCCTTGGCAGAAGCTTTAAAAACAGCAGCCACGGGAATAGAAATGGTAAGTCCGTTTTTTACCAATGCCCCTTATCGGGTGGAGAACCGGGAAATGGACAAAGTATTTATGGAGCCCAGAAATGTCATTTATACCGATGGCGATTATTTTAAGATCTTCAATTACAATTGGCTGTTCGGGGATGGTAAGACTGTTTTGTCAGGTCCAAACGAGGTTGTTTTGAGTGAGAACAGGGTCAAAAAATACTTTCCGGGGATAGCCCCGAACAAGGTTGTAGGCAAGATGCTTGTCTATAATGATACCGTTCCGGTCAAAGTTACTGGCATTGTAAAGAAATTTGAAGATCGTAGCGATCTTATTTTTGAGGAATTCATTTCAATACGTACGCTTGGCACCGAGGGAATCCAACAGATGATTGGCGATAACTGGAACAGTACCAGCAGTGCTTCGCAATTATTCATCAAATTGGAGAAAAACGCAGCTGTGGTCCCCATCCAAAAACTTCTGGAAGATTTGGCACGGGAACATCGGGATAAAGAGGATCTTGTTTACAACCAAGGTCGGATCTTTCATTTACAGCCCTTAAACGACCTTCATTTTAATACCGATTATGGTACTTTCGACTATAACAGAAGTCAGGCCAGCAAACCTGTATTGATCAGTTTGGCCTGTGTTGCCCTGTTCCTATTGTTACTTGGCTGTATCAATTTTATAAACTTGAACACGGCCCAGGCCACCCAACGTGCCAAGGAAATCGGTATCCGTAAAACCTTGGGGAGCTCAAGGAAACAGCTTGTTTTTCAATTTTTGGGAGAAACTTTTTTACTGACCATGGCCGCCACATTGGTTTCCCTTTTCTTGTCGTCGTGGTTACTTCGGTTATTTGCGGATTTTATGCCAGAAGGCATCGGTTTTGGGCTTTTTGGGAGTCCTGTACTTATCGTGGGCATCATTATGCTATTATTGGCATTGACATTCTTGTCCGGATTTTATCCCGCTCTGGTTTTATCCTATTTTAAACCGGTATCGGTATTGAAAAATCAGATTTTACCAGGTAACGACAAGGGTTCCCTTCGGAAATATTTGACCGTTTTTCAATTTATGATCGCCCAGGTGTTTATCATTGCCACTTTGCTCGTGGGCAAACAGATCCATTTCCTGATGACCCAGGATATGGGCTTTAAGACCTCCGCCATTGCCTATGTGCAGACGCCCTACAACGAGCGTTCCATGGATCAAAAACTTCGTTTTGAAGCAGGCTTAAAAGCGATACCCGAAATACAAACGGTTGCTTTGGGAGGAAATCCACCTGCATCAAGAAGTACCAATTCACGGGGGGTGATCTATCGGGATGGGGAAAAGGAAATCTATTCTGAACTGCAGTTGCTATTCGGAAATTCCGAGTATCAAAAGGTGTATCGCTTAAAATTGTTGGCAGGACGATTACCCTTGAACGATACCATACATGAATACGTCATCAATAGCACTTTTATGAAAAACCTGGGTTTCAAGGAACCGCAGGAGGCCATTGGTAAACGTCTGGGAGAAGGAAAATCATCATATGCCATAGTGGGCGTAATGGCCGACTTTTATCAGCGTTCGTTACGAACAAATATCAAGCCGATGGCCTTGATAGGTGATTGGTCAAGGGATCAATATTCACAATTCGACACCTTTCATATGGTGCTTGGCGATGATGCTTCGACCTGGGCAGCAGCCATGGAAAGTATTGAAAAGGTTTGGAAATCGGTTTATCCTGAATATGATTTCGACCCAAGATTTATGGATGATACGGTAAAAAGGTTTTATGAGCAGGAACGCAAAACCTCTGTTTTGTTGCAATGGGCGACCGGTCTGGCGATTCTGATCAGCTGTATGGGCCTTTTGGGTCTGGTCATCCATACCACCGAAAGGCGAACCAAGGAAATCGGGATCCGTAAGGTTTTGGGCGCTTCCCTGGTTCAGTTGAACCTCTTGCTATGCAAAGAATTTTTGATCTTGGTGGGCATCGCCTTTGCGATCGCAGTGCCACTCGCCTGGTGGGGCCTAAATAATTGGTTGCAAGATTTTGCCTATAAGACCGATCTAAGCTGGTGGATATTCTTGCTAAGCGGAATCGTAATGCTGTTGATCGCTTTGGCCATAATTAGTGTACGTACAATGGTGGCGGCCAATGCAAACCCCATAAAAAGTTTGAAGACGGAATAAGAAAATATCCCTTTACCACCATGCATATTAATATCCAAAAACAAGGAAAATGTATACTTAAGAAGCTTAAATAATTTGCTCAAAAAACGAATATCATGTGGTCTAACTTATTTAAAATCGCCCGTCGGAAATTATGGAATGCTAAGGCAAGTTCCTTTACCAAACTCTTCAGTCTTTCGGTAGGGATTGTAAGCCTCTTTTATATCATCATTTACATTCATCAAGAACTGGATTTTGATGCTTTCCACACAAAGAAAGATCAAATCTTCAGGGTAAACACCTCCATCGAATCACAGACGGGAAATCTCGAACTTGGACTTAGTGCCATTCCCGTTGGGCCTTATTTGAAGTCAAATGCACCACAAGTGAGTGATTTTGTTCGGATCAATCAAGAGTATGGCAGTCATGCCATCAGAAATGGGGAAAAGCTTTTCTCGGAAACAGGGAATATCTATTATGCCGACCCCAGTTTTTTCAAATTGTTTGATTTCGAACTGTTGTCTGGCAGTAAAGAGGATGCTTTGGATGGACCAGATAAGATCATCTTGACCGAAAATACCGCGCTCAAGTATTTTGGCAAAATAGATGCGTTGAATAAAGTACTATATTATGACGGTGAGCCTTTTACCGTTTCCGGGCTAATACAGAATGTCCCCTCGAATTCCCATTTACAGTTCGATTTTCTTATCTCGATGGACAGCTTCATGAAAAGCAGGCCCGATGCGGATCAAAATTGGAGCTGGTTTCCCATGCACACCTATTTGCTCCTGGACGACAATACTTCTATCGCGAGCCTAAGTGATCAACTTAAAAAAGTGCCAAAATATCTGGAGACAGGTGATAACAATGACCACTATTCCCTTTCGATTGAACCTCTGAGAGGGTTGCATTTTAGTCCACCAAGGCTAGGGGAGCTGGGTCCCAAGACCAAACTTTCCAACATTTATGTGCTGTTCGCCATTGGCATCATGATCCTTTTGTTGGCGGTATCCAATTTTATCAATCTGACTACGGCCCAGGTTTCGGTTCAGGGCAAGGATATTTCCATTAAGAAAACCATGGGAGCCTCCAAAAAAGATATTCTGCGGCAATATGTGGTTGAATCGATGCTGCTCACTTCAATGGCCACAATGGTTTCAATAGGGGCGATTTTGATTTCCTTGATTTATTTTAAGGATTTAATGGATACGGATTTTGATATTTCCTTTCTGATCCATCCCGTTTCGTTCCTTTTGATTATTGGCACTCCTCTACTGCTAACGCTGCTGGGAGGTATATACCCAGCAATCAGGTTCGCGAAAATTCCGGCCATTTATTTACCGAAATTGGAGGGAAAGCATAGCAGTATATTAAATACCAGAACATCCCTGCTTATTTTTCAATTCACCATTACAAGCGTCTTGATCATCTGTTCGCTTATCATATATAACCAATTGAATTTTATCCAAAACCAGGATTTGGGAATCGATACAAACCAAAAAGTAGTATTGGACTTTGGGCCCAATTCGAATATTGGCAATTCATTTAAAGCCTTGAAGGAAGAACTGGGGACGGTTCAAGGGGTCCAAAGTGTTACTTTTAGTTCCCATGTTCCCGGACAGACTCCGAACGGGGTGGCTACAAAGATTTTGGATGTAAATGGTCGAAGCAACAATGGGGAGATCAATCTCAATTTGGTGGATTATGATTTTGTTAAAAATTACGGCCTTAACATTGTCGCGGGCCGTGATTTTAGAGATGGGGAAGCCGATAATGCGAGTGCCCTGATATTGAACGAGGCAGCGGTAAAGGCCTTTGGTTATGAAAACCCAGATGATATCCTAGGGGCCTCCTTTGAACAATGGGGTGGAAACGGCAAGGTGATAGGGGTGGTGAACGATTTTAATTATCTGTCATTACATGACGATATAGGTCTATTGTCACTAAAAATATGGCCTCAACAGTATATGAAGATGACCCTGCAGTTATCGGTTGGGAACATGAAAGAAACATTGGCTGCCCTGGAAAAAAAATGGACATCCATGTACCCTGATATTCCTTACAATTATTACTTTGTAGATGATAATTTTAAGGCTCAGTACGACAAGGACAGACAATTTTCGGGAATCATAAATCTATTCACGATTATTTCGATCTGTATAGGGGTTTTGGGCTTGATCGCTTATGCTTCTTTTTGGTGCCATCGAAGAAGAAAGGAAATGTCGATCAGAAAAGTTTTGGGCGCCGATTCCCTGCGTCTCATTTGGAATCTGTATAAAGGTTTCAGTGTGCCCGTGCTGATGGGTTTTGCTATTGCCATACCCGTCTCTTATTATTTGGGTGGCCAATGGCTGCAAGAGTTTGCCTATAGATTTGATCTGAACTGGTATTTTTTTACCATCCCATTGCTCATCTTATTGGCGATCGTTTGGATCGCTGTAGGGACACAAACCGTTCAACTCGTTTTATCAAATCCGGTCGATCATTTAAAAGAAGATTAAAAGACCAGGGCTTTAGTATAGAAAAAAAGGTGTAAAAGAATACTGGTATAAAACAAAAAAAGCACATGATACTTCAATTGAAAAACATATTTAAATGGGTACAACAAGGAGGGCAACGTGTTTTCCTACTGAAAGATATCAATCTGGAAGTTGCAGAAGGAGAATTCATCTCCATAATGGGGCCATCAGGATCTGGAAAATCTACTTTGCTTAATGTAATAGGCATGTTGGACGATTTTAATGAAGGGGAATACAACTTCTTAAATGAATCCGTCCACACCTTAAAAGAGAAACACCGGGCGAATCTCTACAAACAGTACATCGGCTTTGTGTTCCAGGCCTATCACCTTATAGATGAATTGACAGTTTATGAAAATCTGGAAATGCCCTTATTGTACAAAAAACATAGTGGTTCGGAACGTAAGGCAATGGTTGCCGATATGCTGGACCGTTTTAACATCGTTGGCAAAAAAGATCTCTTTCCTGCCCAACTAAGTGGGGGCCAACAACAATTGGTAGGTGTAGCGCGCGCTTTGATCGCAAAACCCAAGTTGATCCTGGCCGATGAGCCCACCGGAAACCTGAATTCCAAACAAGGGCAAGAGATTATGGCGCTTTTTAAAGAACTGAACAAAGAAGGGGTAACGATCATCCAAGTGACACATTCCGAAAAAAATGCCGAATATGGCAAACGGATCATCCATCTGTTGGATGGGCGACAGCTAAAACATGCTGGATGATCCCAAATGGAAAATGTGGCATTAAAATGGCCTAACGGGTCAGGATACCAATTTCGGCAAAGGAAGCCCTAAGATCTTTTCCATCCACTGCAAGACCCTTGAGTTTGATATATCTCGCATTGGTGGGGTTGAAGTCTATGCGCTGTTCCAAACGGCTGTTCACAATATTGGCAAACTCGCCCTTCTTTGCCAGTTTCCAGGTCAATCCGTCATTGCTTAGGGAAAACTCGTAATGGGTTATGATTCCAAACGGATATCGATCTTGCATCGGCATGTAGGTGAATCCTTTTAAGGCATAGGATTTTCCAAGATCGATAACGACTTCCTGCGGCGAATTCGACCCTTCATCCGAGGCCCAAAAGGTGTTCGGGTCTTCATCAATTATTTTTCCAGCCTCTTGCAGGCTGCCGCTGGAGGCATCGAAAATCTTCCAATCTTTTTTGACAATGTCAAAATTACGGCTCACAATTTGGGATTGCCGTTTTGTTTTTGGGTCATAGGCAATGGCTTTAAGGGGCGTTGGCTTTAAGACTTCAAAAGGTTTTTCATAAAGGATCGAATTAGGGGTAGGATCGGTGCCATCCATGGTGTAATATACCGATGCCATTTTGTCGGGAACAAGAAGCTTCACCGTCCCATCCTTGCTCCTGTTGAACCTTGGGCCTACCAACAGAGTCGGTGCCCTATATATGGAAATGTTGGAAATGGCAGGAGGTCCCTTGGCCTTTAGGATATTTACCCTAAGCTTGGTGAGGATCACGGGATCGAAGCGTAGTATTCTTTTGTAGCCAATGGTGGTCTGTCCGTCGATTTCTTTCCAACGCCCATCGATTTCCGCTTCAATGATAAAGTTCTGAACCCT
Organism: Maribacter sp.; assembly: GCA_024643345.1. Lineage (GTDB taxonomy): Bacteria > Bacteroidota > Bacteroidia > Flavobacteriales > Flavobacteriaceae > Pelagihabitans. The sequence goes on from JAHENB010000002.1 coordinate 17,311, forward strand.
TTGGCCCAAAGGAATATATTCTTGGAGCAGTACCCTATTGACTTCTGTTGGCCCCTCAAAAGCGATTGTAATCGTTGCGGCCGTAGTTTCATTTTCAGCGGTCCAGTAGGTATTCGGGTCGCCGTCAATTACCTTTTCCGCCGAGTATTGCACATTGCCACCCCGAATTTCGCTGGCAGCGCATTTTCCTTTTCTGGCCAAGTCAACGGCGAAGTCAAGGTCGAGTTGTTTTCGTAGTTCCATTAATTGTTGCACATCGGTTTCATGCACCAATCCCCTTATATCTACCGGTAGGTTCAGCAGAAAACCGGCATTTCGCCCTACTGAATTATAATAGATGTCCAATAGTTGTGGTAAGGACTTTACCTGGTGGTCTTCCCTGGGATGGTAGTACCAACCGGGCCTAATGGAAACATCCGCTTCGGCGGGAAGCCAATGGGTGCCATCGATATGTCCCGAACGCAGCTCAACATAACGGGGCCATCCCGGATAAATTTCATCTCTCCGCATAACGCTCCAATTGGTTTCGTTCGCCCAGCCTTCTTCGTTGCCCACCCAGCGGATATCAGGTCCGCCATCACTGAAGATGACCGCATTGGGTTGTAGTTTTCTTACAATATCCACTGCTTTTTCCCATTGATAATACGTTTTATTGTCGATTTTACGTGTTTCGTTGGCACCGCCATAATAACCGGAACCCCCGTTGGCCCCATCGAACCAGACCTCGAAAATTTCCCCGTAATTGGTCAAAAGTTCCCGCAACTGTTCATGGAAAACGCTTACATATTCCGGTTTGCCATAATCGGCATTGTTCCTGTCCCAGGGCGACAGGTATACCCCCATTTTAAGTCCGTACTCGGCGCAGGCCTGCGACAGGTCTTTCAACACATCGCCATTTCCGTTTTTCCACGGTGAATTTTTGACGGAATGTTCGGTGGTCTCTGTGGGCCAAAGACAAAATCCGTCGTGGTGTTTGGCGGTGATGATGATTCCTTTCATCCCGGCTTCCTTGACCACTTTGGCCCATTGTCGTGTATCGAGCTCCGATGGATTGAACTGTTCGGGCTTTTCGCCGCCGGTACCCCATTCCATATCGGTAAAGGTGTTCATGTTGAAATGCACAAAAGCATAGTATTCCATGTTATGCCATGCCAGCTGTCGATTCGATGGAATCGGGCCTACCGGTTTGGGTGGCTTAACCTTGTTACAGCCACTTAATGCGATGATCAATACCATGACACTGTATTTTTTAATCTTGTTCATTCTTGAATAATGTTAGGGGAAATTCGACCTTTTTCCCCGTTTTTTTGTCTATGGGCATTTGGGCGTTTATACTTTCAAGATAATCGGAAAGCGTTCCGGCAAGCTCTTTTGCGATATCTTGTTTGGTTTCAAATAGATTGTTGCTTTCCCCAATATCATCGGTGATATTGTACAATTCGATTTTTCTGTTGGCATGGAAATAGATCAATTTCCAGTCTCCTTTGCGAATTGCACTGGAGGCTCCGATTCCAGGTCCCTGGCCCCCCCATTCATTTGGATAGTGCCAAAATAAAGGGCGAAGCCCAAGATGTTCTTTTTCCCCGGTCAAGATCGGGACAAAACTTAGGCCATCCACTTTTTGAACTGTATGTAAACTATCCACCCCGGCCATTTCGAGCAGAGTGGGATAAAAATCTTCGATAATGATCTGTTCGTCCGACATTGATTTTGGAACGGTCTTGCCCGGCCATTTAACTAGCATGGGTTCGCGAATGCCCCCTTCGTACATCGATCCTTTACCACTGGCAAGGGGTTTGTTGTGGGTATTGGGTTCGCCTCCACGGGCATGGGCACTTAGGCCGCCATTGTCGGACATGAACAGCACGATCGTATTTTCGTCAATGCCTTTTTTTGCCAAATAATCCATGATATCGCCGAGGCTTTTGTCCATGCCTTCCACCATAGAGGCGTATTTGGCTTCAATGGAATCCAATCCTTTATCCAAATAACTTTGAGCAAAACGGTCATCGCCCGTAATAGGGGTGTGCACCGCATAGTGCGACATATATAGAAAAAATGGCTGTTTTTTTATCACCGCCGAATCGATGGCCTTTAGGGCTTCCCGCGTGATGGCTTCTGTTAAGAAAATATCCTTTCCATGATATTGTTCAAGTCCGGGTACCGCCCAAATTTTCTTTTCTTCCATTCCATTACCGAAATTATCGGTACCCAGATAACTTCCGGGAGCACCTGCAGCATGCCCTGCGATGTTAAGGTCAAAGCCAAGATTCAATGGGTTTTCGCCAGGCGTACCAACGGCGCCTAAGTGCGCTTTTCCGGAATGTACGGTATAATAACCTATGTCGTGGAGGATTTGTGGCAAAGGCATGGCATATACTGCGAGCGAATCCCCTGCCTCAGGGCTCATTCCGTTTACGTTCCAAAAGGGAAACTGCAGATCGGCATGGTTCTTTTCCATAGGCTGGATGCTGTCCTTGATCAAGGTCCAATTGGTGACCCGGTGCCGGGCCGCATTCATACCGGTCATTAGACTTATCCTGCTTGGAGAACAAACCGGGGTTGCATAGGCCTGGGTGAATTTCATTCCCTCTGCGGCCAACCGTTCCATATTCGGCGTGCGGTAACGATCGTTAAAGGGGGTTCGCCGACTCCAAAAGGGAACGGAGGTATCTTGCCACCCCATGTCATCGACCAAGAACAAGACAATATTGGGAGGTGCTTCAGGGAGCGTTTCGGATTCACAGGAAAACAGTGCGCACAGTGTCCCGAACAGAATGAATGATTTCCTCACTATTTTAGCTTTCTTGGTCCCCATCCAAAAAACGATCAAGGACTTGGGTTTAAAATGGCTGTATTTTCTAAAATTAAGCATTCCTATCTTAAATGCTTCAAATTTGGGTAAAAGACATACTTGTACATAGCTTTTATATCTTCGTACAATACCCTAAATTTATACTCCCCGGGTTCGATTGGGATCACTTGCACCGAAGTGGATTTGATTCCGAATGCGACCTGTAGAGGGCTTTGCGGTCTTGGCCGTCCGGAACAATTGCGGGAAAGACGGCCTGTATATTTCAATTATGGCCGTTGCGATAACTAGTGGTTGTAAAAATTTGAAACCGTCATTTTTAATATTGCCATGTATACCATCATCGATATAGAAACCACCGGCAACGGGATCAAAGGGAACAAGATTACCGAGATTTCCATTTTTAAGTTCAATGGCCTTGATATTGTTGACGAGTTTTCTTCCCTGGTCGACCCTGAATGTGAAATCCCCTATTTCATTACCGGCTTAACGGGAATCGATAATGACATGGTAAAAGGCGCGCCAAAAATTCATGAAATTGCCCCAAGGGTTTTAGAAATTACCACCGATACGATTTTTGTGGCACATAGTGTGAATTTCGATTACAACGTGATCAAGAACGAATTCAAGGAAATCGGGATCGATTTCAACAGGAAAAAGCTTTGTACGGTACGTTTGTCCCGAAAGCTACTCCCAGGATATCGTTCTTACAGCCTTGGAAAATTGTGCTCGGTCTTGGGGATCCCATTAACCGATAGACATAGAGCGCGCGGCGATGCCCATGCGACCATGCTTTTGTTCAAGAAGCTCTTGGATACCGATGGGGCTGAGCCCGTTTTCAAGTCGTTTTTGAATGCCCGGTCCCAAGAGGCAACTTTGCCCCCTGCGCTTTCGCGGGAAACTTTCGAAAAACTTCCGGCCCAACCCGGGGTATATTATTTCAAAAATGGCGTGGGCAAGATTATTTATGTCGGAAAGGCCATCAATATAAAAAAAAGGGTACTTGGTCATTTTTATGACAAGGCGTCAAAGGAAGTTCGGCTGTGTCGGGAAACCGCTGATATCGAATATGAGCTTTCAGGTAGTGAACTTGTGGCCCTCTTAATGGAATCTGCTGCCATTAAGCATCATTATCCCGAGTATAACAGCGCCCAAAAAAGCAATGCACAGGACTATGGAATTTTTTCCTATGAAGACAGAAACGGTATCATGCATTTGGCTTACAATAAAGTGAAGATGATCTCACGGCCGATAGCCCTATTCAATAATCCGACCGATTGCCGGACCTATTTAGAGGAGGTCTGCAAGCAGTTCGAACTTTGTCCTAAGTACTGCCACTTACAGGAGAACATTGCGAGCTGTTCGCATTATAGCATCGATCGGTGCAGGGGCGTTTGCCGTGGCAAGGAATCGGCGGCAAAATATAATGACCGGGTCGTTGAAGCAATCGAAACGCTTTCACGGGACAATAGGAATTTGGTGATTAGGGAACAGGGCAGGACGCCTTTCGAAGAAGCCTTTGTTTTGATCAGGGACGGATTTTATCGCGGCTACGGTTTTCTCGATAGAACCCTGCAAATCAATAGTGAATCAGATTTAGAAGCCTATTTGAACCCTCAAAAAAATTCTATGGAAACACAACGGATCATCAATGCCTATCTCAACAAAAAAGCTGCAAATACATGGGTGCTTTCGGACCGCATTATCGAATAATGCTCAATCGTTCATTTTTTTGTACATGCGTATCACAAAAAGCATCCATACCATAAAGATGATGGCAACGATAATCGAATAAACAATAATAAAATCCAATATGCTTTATTGCTTAAAATAATTCATAAAACCCAATATGGTCGGGGCCCAAAATGCTATAAAAATGGCATCCAGTTTGTTTCCGGTAACAAACAGGTACTCCGAAACGATAATTATTGATATAACCACCAAGAGCATCACAATGTTCATTGCCCCGATTTTTCTGATAAAATCTCTGATCATACTGCCTTTTGGGAATTAAGCCTAAAGTTAAGTTAATCTTGTGTAGGGAGCATTAATTATTTTTGAGAATAATTGACATTTATAAAATTCGGAAATTGGGGTTTGAAAAATTGAGACAACTGCAAAAAAAATGCGGTTCAGTATAGATGGCAAAACCCCGGTTATGATCATTCCATTTTCCCCATTTGACAAGGGGGGTGTAAAACAGTAATCATGTGAAGAATCTGGTTATAACTTCAAAAAAAATCTTGCCAAAGCTACCAAGAATAGGATGCTGGTCAACGTATGGATGACCGATTCTATTTGGGAATTTTACTAAAAAATAAAGACCTTTGGAGCAAGGCTCCAAAGGTCGGTTGATATGATAAATTTATTAAAATCAAGAAATCAGATCATTTGTGGTGCTTTGTACTACATGTATTCATGCCAAACACCGCATACAAGGGACAAAAGCTCACAAGGCTGGTCAATATGAAAATGCCTGCCACGGCCAATAAGATGTAGGCCAAGGTGCCCGATACCATATCAAAATATACCAAAAGCCCGGCCGCAATTGCAACCAGAAAACGAATTACCCTATCGATACCGCCCATATTTGTTTTCATAATATAATCAGATTTATTGGTTAAAAAATTGAAACAACAGAACTATGCCGCTAATCAAACCCAAACAGACGATGCAAATCAGCATAAACTTTATGACCTTGTTCCTTGACATGTTCAAAGGTATTGATCACATTGGTTATGCAATATGATAATGGTCAGGTTTATAAGGTTGACGGGCAAACGTAATCGGTAACGGATGCCCCTGCATTTTTAAGCGCGCCAAAACCTCCTTCAATGTTCATCAGGTTGTGTATTCCCCTGCTTTTTAGGATAGATGCCGCTATGACCGAACGGTAACCGCCCGCACAATGCAGATAAAAATCATCTTTTTTGGGAAATTCGGCCAAATGTTGGTTCAGAAAATCCAGTGGCGTACTGTGCGCGTCGACCAAATGTTCAGAGAGGTATTCACTTTCCTTTCGTACATCGAACACCTCGGTATGGGCTTTGCCAATATTGCTCTTGGCTTTAGCTGCGCTCACCGATGGAACGATATCGTAATCCTTTCCCTCTTTTTTCCATGCTTCGAAACCACCTTTTAGATAACCGATGGTACCATCGAAGCCTACCCGTGAGAGCCGGGTCATGGCTTCTTTTTCCTTGCCTTCCGGGGTAACCAAAAGTATGGGTTGTTGGGTGTCCGCGATCAGGGCACCGACCCAAGGTGCAAAATCGCCTTCTAGGCCGATAAAAATCGAACGTGGCACATGCCCTTTCACAAAGTCGTCTTGATGACGTACATCGAGTACTACGGCAGCAGTTTCGTTGGCAGCGATTTCAAAGCCATCCGGATCAAGGGCGATATTGCCGCGCTTCATGACATCACCGATATCCTCGTAACCTTCCTTGTTCATTTTAACATTAAGGGGGAAATATTTTGGTGGGGGCAACAACCCATCGGTCACCTCTTTCACGAATTCGTCCTTGGTCATATTCGCACGAAGGGCATAGTTCATTTTTTTCTGGTTGCCAAGGGTGTCCACGGTCTCCTTCATCATATTTTTACCGCAAGCCGATCCGGCACCATGGGCTGGGTATACGATGACATCATCGGCCAAGGGCATTATTTTGTTGCGAAGGCTGTCGAACAGAATGCCCGCAAGGTCTTCCTGGGTCATACTGGCGGCCTTTTGTGCCAAATCGGGTCGGCCGACGTCTCCCAAAAAGAGGGTGTCTCCGGAGAAGATGGCATGATCTTTACCATTTTTGTCCTTTAAAAGGTAAGTGGTACTTTCCATGGTATGGCCTGGGGTATGCAATACCTTAATGGTCAACTCCCCCAAAGGAAATTCCTGCCCATCTTTTGCGATGATCGCCTCGAACGATGGATTGGCGTTGGGTCCAAAAATTATCGGGGCCCCAGTTTTTTTTGCCAAGGTCACGTGGCCACTGACAAAATCGGCATGAAAATGCGTCTCTAAAATGTATTTGATCTTAGATTGATCGCTTTCTGCCCGTTTTAAATAAGGCTCCACTTCCCGTAAAGGATCGATAATGGCAATTTCCCCTTGGCTTTCTATGTAATATGCCCCTTGAGCGAGGCAACCTGTATAAATTTGTTCAATGTTCATCTTGTCTCATTTTTTTATTACTGTCGCAAAAATAAGGCTAATTCTTTTTTGGTTCTGTAACCTTGGTTACCCCCATCTGATTTTGATGTGCCACCTTAAGCTGCAGGTCTGAAACAGCATCGGGGTTTTCATAATAGGATACGGCGTCGTTGATCTCGGCGAAAAGGTACTCCGTTTTCAATACGTCGATCAAGCCGCTACTGTATAGGATATCACGTGTCGGCCCAATGGCTCCGGTAAGATAAAATTGAAGCCCAAGGTCATGGATTTCGTCTATTACCCTTCTAAGGGCCACGGCCCCTGTAGAATCAATATAATTGATTGGCTCCGCATTAAGGATAACTGCTTTTAAACCGGTTCCCTTATTCCTGACATGCTTCATCAATTGTTTTTTGAAATAGTCTGCGTTACCAAAATAAATCTGTGAGTCGAACCGCACGATCAACAAATCATCCCTGAGCGTTACAGCATCCCCAAAACGATTCACATTTTTATAGTAGCTCGAGTTTTTGATGTTTCCTAAAACGGCAACATGCGGATTGGAGGTCCTATAAACCATAAGCAGTAATGAAAAAAGCACGCCAATTAGGATACCTTCCTTTATCCCGACGAACAAGGTTGCCAAAAAGGTAACGGTGAGTACTACAAATTCATCTTTACGGTACTTCCAAAGGCTCTTTGGATAAGAGATATCGATGAGTCCAAAAACAGAGACCATGATGATGCTTGCTAAGGCCGCATTGGGCAGATAATAGAAAAATGGGGTCAGAAACAACAAAGTAAGGACAACCAAAAGCACGCTAATTATGGCCGCCAAGTTGGTTCTGGCACCGGTTTCGTCATTGATTGCAGAGCGTGAGAAACTGGCCGTGGAGATGTACGATTGAAAGAAGGACCCGGCCATATTGGCGGCGCCCAAAGCGACCAGTTCTTGATTGGCGTCGATATGATCGGTACCATTTTTTTCTTCGATCGCCTTTCCAATGGAAATGGTTTCCAGATAACCCACCAAAGCCAGGGTGAGGGCTATGGGCCAGATGTCCATAAAATTCTGAAGCCCGATATCGGGAAGTACGAAGTTGGGCAGTCCGGAAGGCACAGTGCCCACGACATTGACCCCATGTTCTTGTAAATCAAAAAAATAAACCCCAAGACTGCCCAAGATTACAACCAATAAAATTCCAGGAATTCGTTCGTCCCATTTTTTAAAAAGAACAATAAGCAAAATGCCCAATATTCCGATTGCTAAATCGTATGGGTTCGTCGATTCCAACATCGTAAAACTATTGATGACGAGTTGATGAAATTGGTTGCTTTTTTCAATAGTTGCCCCCAATAAGTGTCCAAATTGACTGAAAATAATGATAATGGCCGCTCCTGAAGTAAAACCGTTGATAACTGGTTTCGATAAGAAGTTGACCAGAAAACCCATTCGCAAAAGGCCTAAAACCAATTGGATCACCCCAACCGTGAGCCCCAAAAAAAGAGCCATGGCGATATAATTTTCCACACCGGTAATCGAAAGTGCCCCCAAACCGGCCGCTACAAGAAGCGAATCCATGGCAACGGGTCCCATGCCCACTTGTCTGGAAGTACCCAAAAAGGAATAGATCAAAATGGGAAGCAGTGCCGTGTAGAGTCCGTATACCGGCGGCAAACCGGCAATCATGGCATAGGCCATGCCTTGGGGAACCAGAATAACGCCAACCGTAAATCCTGCGACCACATCTTTGGGAAAATCGCTTTTTTTGTAATTGGGCAGCCACTCTAAAAAAGGGAAGAACTTTCGCATGGGATAAAGGTACTGCAAAAACCAAAATACTGGGTTTGGTTGGTTAGACCAACCCAGTTCACCGTTTGGGCCCCTTGACCAAGGTCGATTTTATAAATTCAATTCCTGTTCCGATCAGCTTAACTCGTTGATGGTCATTCGGAGTTTGGTGAGGTTGGTCAGCAAGTTATCAAGATGATCTAAATGGAGCATATTGGCCCCGTCGCTTTTGGCATTGGCAGGATCGAAGTGGGTTTCCATGAAAATACCGTCTACGCCCGCGGCGATGCCCGCACGAGCAATGGTCTCGATCATATCGGGCCGACCCCCGGTAACCCCGGTCGACTGGTTGGGCTGTTGCAGCGAATGGGTCACATCGAGCACCACTGGCGCATATTTTTTCATAGTGGGAATCCCCCGAAAATCGACGATCATATCCTGGTAGCCGAACATGGTGCCCCTGTCGGTGATCATGGCTTGTTCATTCCCCGAATCGGTGACCTTGGCCACGGCATGTTTCATGCTTTCGGGGCTCATAAACTGCCCTTTCTTTAAATTGATGGTCTTGCCGGTCTTGGCCGCAGCGATCACCAAATCGGTTTGGCGTACCAAAAAGGCGGGTATCTGAAGAATATCAACATATTCCGCGGCCATGGTGGCATCCGATATTTCATGGATGTCGGTTATGGTGGGCACTTTAAAATTTTCCGAAACTTTCCGCAATATTTTTAGCGCCCTTTCGTCCCCGATCCCCGTAAAGGAATCGATGCGATTTCGGTTGGCCTTTTTAAAACTCCCTTTGAACACGTAAGGAATTTTGAGCCTATCGGTCACCGAAACGATTTTTTCCGCAATGCGCATCGCCATATCCTCGCCTTCAATGGCGCAAGGTCCAGAAAGCAGAAAAAAATTGTTGCTATCAAGGTGTTTCAATTGTGGGATTAGTTCAAGCTTCATAGGTATAGAATTTCATGGGCAAAGATAGCGGTTTTTGAAACGAAATGATCTTGACAGAACCTTCTCAAAATCAGTAAACTAAAAATAACATAACTTTAGGTGTTGGAGCAAAAAATAGGAGTATCTTTGCACGCTGAAAAATAGCAAGCATACTGCCATTAAAAAAATATTATGTCCATAACAAAGAATATCGCCATTATTGCGCACGTAGACCACGGGAAGACCACCTTGGTAGATAAAATTATGTACCACTGTCATTTGTTCCGTGAGAACGAGAATACAGGGGATTTGATATTGGACAATAATGATCTTGAACGCGAACGTGGCATCACAATTACTTCAAAGAACGTTTCCGTTGTATATAAAGACACTAAAATAAATATCATTGACACCCCTGGTCACGCCGATTTCGGTGGGGAGGTCGAGCGTGTGCTCAATATGGCCGATGGCGTGCTCTTATTGGTCGATGCCTTTGAAGGCCCCATGCCACAGACTCGTTTTGTACTGCAAAAGGCCATCGACCTAGGCTTGAAACCCTGTGTGGTCATCAATAAGGTCGATAAGGAGAACTGTACCCCCGAAGAGGTGCATGAAAAAGTTTTCGATCTGATGTTCGAATTGGGGGCTGAGGAATGGCAACTCGATTTTCCAACTGTTTACGGATCGGCGAAACATAACTGGATGAGTGATGACTGGAAAAATCCAACGGATTCCATTGAACCCTTATTGGATATGGTAATCGAGCACATCCCTACTTTTAAACCAGAGGTGGGAACTACCCAAATGTTGATCACTTCCCTTGATTTTTCGTCTTTCACGGGGCGAATTGCGATAGGTAGGTTATTGCGTGGCAGCCTAAAAGAAAATCAACAAATTTCCCTGGTCAAACGGGATGGGAGTATCGTAAAGTCAAAAATAAAGGAATTGTACACTTTCGAGGGCTTGGGACGTGTGAAGGTAAAAGAAGTGGCCGCAGGCGATATTTGTGCCATCGTGGGATTGGAAGGTTTCGAAATTGGCGATACCATTGCCGACCTTGAAAATCCGGAGGGTTTAAAGACCATTGCCATCGATGAACCTACCATGAGCATGTTGTTTACCATAAACGACAGTCCGTTTTTCGGTAAGGACGGTAAATTCGTGACTTCAAGGCATATCAAGGAGCGCCTGGAACGTGAACTGGAAAAGAATTTGGCCCTGAGGGTCAATGAAACCGATAGTGCCGATAAATTTATGGTCTTTGGTCGTGGGGTACTGCACCTCTCGGTCTTGATCGAAACCATGAGGCGGGAAGGCTACGAACTTCAGATTGGGCAACCACAGGTGATCATCAAGGAAATCGATGGTGTGAAATGCGAGCCGGTTGAGCAGTTGACCATCGATTTGCCAGAGGAGGTATCTGGCAAGGCGGTTGAAATGGTCTCCATGCGGAAAGGGGAAATGACCAGTATGGAAGCTAAGGGATCTCGTATGGTCTGTGAATTTCTTATTCCTTCAAGGGGCATCATCGGTCTTCGAAACCAACTATTGACCGCAACAGCAGGTGAAGCCATTATGGCACATCGCTTCTTAGAGTACCAACCCATGAAAGGGAATATTCCACAACGCCAGAACGGATCTTTGGTTTCCATGGAGAAAGGGAAGGCCATACCCTATTCCATTGATAAGCTACAAGATCGTGGCAAGTTTTTTGTTGATCCGGGAGAAGACATCTACGAAGGCCAGGTCATCGGGGAGAACTCCCGTGGCGATGACATGACCATCAACATCACCAAAACCAAAAAATTATCGAACGTGCGGTCCTCAGGGGCCGATGATAAGGCCAAAATTGTTCCGGCAATCAAGTTTTCCTTGGAGGAAGCCCTTGAGTATATTCAAAAGGATGAATACGTGGAAGTGACCCCGAAGCACTTGCGACTCAGAAAAATTTACCTTACCGAGGTGGAACGCAAGCGCAATAAAGTGAACTAAAATAGAGTTGATTCAATAAAAAAGCCCGATGGCCATGGCCATCGGGCTTTTTTATTGTGTAAAGGATACATCAGCTTTTTGGCACTAAGCAGGCCGCTGCAGCAGCAGCACCAATGATTCCCGCATGGTTTTGAAGTTCGGCCGCGATTACCGGTGTTTCAATGGTGATACAGGCTTCGTATTCGGAAAAATCCTTGGAAGCGCCACCACCTAAGATAATGAGATCGGGTGAAATGATCAGTTCAACAAATTCCAAAAAAACATTGAACCGCTTTCCCCATTCTTCATAACTGAGCTGTTCGCGTTCCCTGGCAGAATCGGCTGCCCAAAGTTCTATTTTTTCGAATTCCTTATAAGGGATTTGGCCCAGTTCAACATTCGGTATGAGCTCGCCGTTCCAAAAGGCACCACTGCCCAGGCCAGTACCAATGGTAATCATCACTACCAGTCCTTTCCGGCCTTTTCCGATACCATAGTTCATCGTGGCATAACCCGCAGCATCGGCGTCATTGACCACAACCACCGGTTGTTCGGCATATTTGGAAAAAAGTTCTTCCACATTGCGGCCGTACCATTTTTTGTGCAAGTTGCCTTCAGACTTGCAAACCCCATGTTTGATCACGGTAGGGAAGCCGATTCCGATGGGACCTGTATGATTGAAATACTTCACGATTTCGGCCACCACCTTGGCCATGGCCTTGGGTTTTCGCGACTCTGGCGTGGGTATCCTGTAACGTTCCGTAAGCATCTCCCCGGTTTCCGAATTTACCAAGGCCCCTTTGATCCCTGATCCCCCAACATCGATTCCCAAAACTTCCATTGCAATCATTTAAATTTACGCGGCAAAGTAACAAAAAGTTTTGGGAGTACGGGAATAGTTGGTCATACAAGTTGGGAACGATTTTTAAGAGCATCAAAAATCAACTGCTCGGTGGCCAATACTTTATGTTTGCCATCATAGTCGAGCCATATCATTTCTTCGCCCTCCGATTGTGCTATGGGAATGCCCTTATAATCACTTGTATAACAACTGATCCGAACGAGTTTTCCTTTGGGAAGCCCATCGTTATTGGCTTCAAAAACACCCATAAATTGAAAGCTTGGATGTTGTAAGCCTAGGTTCAGTTTCGTCTTAATATGTTCGGAAAGGGTCTCAAAATCGGAAGACTTGGGCGCTCTTGGCCCCCCTGGAAATTGGTGCCGCCCCTCATTGGCATTGTACAACATCAAAAGTTTGCCGTCAACCACAAGGATCCAAGCAAGCAAATCGATGATTTGGTGGGAAGGTTCCACATAATAGTCAATCGAATTCAGGGAATGGTTCGCATCGATGATATCGAGTATTCGGTCGATGGTCCTGCCCATCAGGGTTAAAGTGCCCAGGTTTTTGTTCCTGCCCAAGGCACTGGAAATGGTCTCGTCCCGGTTTCCAAATTTGTAACCTTCTTTTTTGATCCAAAGCACATTCAACAAATGTTGCATCAGCACATTTCCCAATTGGTCTATGGAAATGGCAATTTGGAGCAGGTATTCCCCAAGACCTTTGATTCCTTTTGTGAAAAGTGAATGGAAGAGTCCGTATATGAAACCGAACGGACCGGTGAAGAGCAGCAAAACAATCGAGATCAGGAAAAGCAAAAGGCCTATAAAAGGGCTCACTTTCTTGTCGGATTGAAATATTTGTTTTTTTAGGATCATTACTGCCTAAATTTAATTGGCCACGAATGCGTTAAACAGATTCTAATGTAGGTCACGCTTAAAATCAGGATGGCTGAGATTCGATGTTCAGGGCGGCGGTATAGGTATCGGCATACTTAAAATCATGAAACCAATAAAGCGATGAAATGATTTCGAAGACCATGCTCCCATCGTCTTCTAACTCCATTTTATATTGCCAGATAATATCTTTCGCATCTTCAAATGCTCCTTCCTGCATCTGATCTTCAAACAATCGGTTGATCAAAGTGTTTTGAGGCATGCCTTGCACCAGTAAACGGATCAGTACTATCTCGGTATTCTTGTCAAAAACCGATTGGGCCATTTTTTCCTTTGGGCTGATCTTTACTTTAAACCCAGCCGCTTCGGGATGGGGAAAAGTACCGTTAAAAGCTTCGTACAACAATTGGGTGGCATTGAAAAAGGTCTCGTGCAGGGACAATTCGGCATATTCTTCCCACATTTTTTCGTCGATCATCTCATGGGAAAGGTTTTCTATTTGCCCCGATTTCAGCCGACTTCCAAAAAGATGTGCCAAGACAATTTTAGCGGCCGCTTCAGGTTCGTTGTCGGCCAATGATAACAAACACATTTCTTTTACCTCCGCATCGGTGAGGTCGGTGGTGTCGCCATATTCCATCTGTTCCAATAATTTCAGATAATCCTCGTTTTGCCAAGAATTGGGGAGTACCGTGATGATAGCAAACTTGAGGGGCACAATGGTAAAGTTCAATTTCATGGGATGCTCTTAACTTTATTTTCTATGCCCATAAGATAGCCAAAGTGCGGCATATACAAATAATCCTTTCTTATAATTCAGTTCAAAAAGAAAATGGCAGTACTTTTGTGCAATTATCTGGAATACATATGCCCATGGGTAAATATTTAATGGTTGGATGTCTTGGCTTATTGTTTTCTTGTTCGCTATTTGGTCAGCAGAAAATCGACCATGACTTCTTAAAGGATCAAATCTCTCAATATAAAACGAGCATTCGCGGCCCTTACAAGGATATTCGCTGGTTTTGTACGGATGGTAGCGTACGCGCGCCCAAAGACCCATGTCCTGATAGTATCGGACCTGGAGTGCAACATGCCCGTTACAAGGATGAAGTTGTGGCCATTGGAAAGGATCGACATATTTTTTTGGGACAAATCCTGGCGTATACCTTAAAAGATGAATTCTGGGATGAAACCGAAGATCATTCCCGTTTAAAGCAGTACCAACTCGATAAATACCTTCGTGCGGTCGATAACGGTTGGATCAATCAAAAAGGGCAGTTTTATCGTGGTTCTGTACAGGCCGAAGATGAGGAGGCTTGGGGAATCGAATTTTATAAATGGCTACTGGCCAAGGATCAGGTTGTGGAGCGCGATTATTTTTTGGTCAGACAGTCCTTAATGGATGTCCCACACAGCGGGGATGATAATATGGCCCAACGAATGCGCACTCAATCGAAGGTCATTTCCGATCTTTATGAACCCTTTATGGATTTAAGGGTAAAAATTCACAGTCAGCCGGAGGTGGGCGATATTGCAAAAGTGAGGGTCTTTCAACAAAAGAACAGCCTTCAACTAAGCGAGGCCTTGAACAGCAATTTCACTGAACTGCTGGCCACAATGACCGAATTTTTCAAACCGATAGATATACAAAAACTTGCCTCTAGGGCGACCTTGCTAAAAAATACCACTTTGGGAAAGGCTTTGGACGCTTATATCGAGAATAACCGGGCAGATACCAGAGAATCAATATTGATTGCGGCAACGGCTGATCTTTTATTGGAGATCCGCCAAGGAATCATCGATGAAAAGAGACCAACCGCTCGCCTTCAACTGCTCGATATTTCCTTGAAATTGGAAGAGTTGTTGTTTAAAAGGGCTTCTTTATGGGAACCAAAAACGGTTTCTGAACAACTTGAGAAAATCTGTAGTCTTGCCACGGCCTCGGCAGGGTCGGGCTATCTGGAACTTTGGGAATGGAATCAGGTAAAAAATTCTTTGAACAATTCGGGGCTTGATAAAATGTCGCTTGCCGAACTTACCCAGGTACTGGAAACGGCCAGGGGCGTGGTCGAATGGAGCGCGGCCATGGTAAAGGCGAATTACCAGGATGAAGTGAATACCTATGGGATATTTGAGCCATTGGCCTATGGCTTTATCGATGATCGGATCAGGGGGTCGATCGCGCTGCATTTGGGCAAAACGGTCGGTGAGCTCGGTGATTTTCTGTCCAAAGAGTCGGCTTTGACCAACAAAGTAATGGATATAGCCAACCAGAGCACGGTACGAGGTCTCAACCCGGGTTATGCCTACGGGGAATTGGTCGTGGTGGCAGGTTCGCCAGACGAGGTGGAAGTGTCGCCAGATAAAATATACATTTTTAAAAGACCGCCCTCGGATTTAAAGCCCGTGTCCGGTATCGCCACGGTGGCTGAAGGAAATATGGTTTCCCATGTACAATTACTTGCCAGAAATTTGGGGATTCCCAATGCGGCCCTATCCGATGATAATTTACTACAGCTCTTGCCTTACAATGGCAAAAAAGTATTTTATGCGGTTTCCAACAAAGGAAATGTAATCCTAAAACCTGAAGCGCAAATGACAGGCCAAGAGCGTGAGCTCTTCACCAAAAAAGAACGGAGTTACGAAAAGATAGCGGTGCCCATTGCAAAAATCAGGCTCGATCAGGTCGATATCCTCAACCTGCGTGATGTTGATGCCAGCGATTCGGGTCAGCTTTGCGGACCAAAAGCCGCCAATCTGGGGCAATTGAAGAAAATGTTCCCCGAAAGGGTAGTGGAGGGTTTGGTCATTCCATTTGGGATATTTAGGGACCATATGAACCAGGTTATGCCCGGCCAAGATGGCTCATATTGGGCATTTCTCAATGCCATGTTCGCGGAAGCGGACCTGATGCGCAAAAACGGAACCCTTGAATCCGAAGTGGAACATTATCAACTTGGTCAATTGCAAGTACTTAGGGACGCCATAAAGAAAATGCCGTTAAAAGAAAGTTTTGTGGCCCGAATGGAACAGGAATTTCAAACGGTCTTAGGAAAACCATTGGGCTCCATTCCGGTTTTTCTGAGGAGCGATACCAATATGGAGGATTTAAAGGATTTTACAGGTGCCGGACTAAACCTTACCCTCTTCAACGTGGTCGACAAGGAAAAAATATTTAGTGGTATCAAGGATGTTTGGGCCTCCCCTTACACAGAAAGGAGTTTTAAATGGCGTCAAAAATATCTTTTGAATCCGGAAAACGTTTTTCCATCCATTTTGGTGATCCCAAGTGTAGATGTCGATTATTCGGGGGTGCTAATTACAAAGGGCATCGTCTCCGGAAATGAAAAAGATCTTACCGTTGCCTTTAGTCGTGGTGCCGGAGGGGCGGTAGATGGGCAATCTGCGGAAACTTATACAATATTTGAACATGGAAGTTACCGGCTTTTGGCCCCTGCCCGGGAAGCACATTATAACAGTTTGCCCCAAACAGGGGGTACGGCACAGAAATCTGCCACCTTTGAACGGTCCGTATTGAACCCAAAAAACATAGATGAGATTAGGGAATTCTCCAATGTTATCCGTAAAACTTTGCCCACTGAGACCCAATCGGATTATATGGGCGCCTATGATGTGGAATTGGGTTTTCAGGACAACAAGCTTTGGCTATTTCAAATCAGACCTTTTGTGGAAAATAAAAAGGCCTTGAGTTCGGGATATTTGGAATCGATTACACCCAAGATCAATGGGGCAAAGGAGATTCAACTATCTGCATCGTTATAAAATCAAATGCTCTTGAAGCTTGGCATTCAAGATAGGGATTGCCCGCCAATTCTTAAAAAAATGTATATTATAGGACAAACTAAAAAAACAATATGATTAAAAGTATCGAAAACATTGAATTGCAATATTTGACCATCAAAGACTATGAGGCTTTAAAGGATGCCATGGTCGAGGCTTATGCCACCATGCCGGAGGCCTACTGGAGGGAAGCACAAATCCGATCGTTGATCGAAAAATTTCCGGAAGGCCAAGTGGTCATCAAGATCAACAATCAAATTGCGGGTTGTGCCCTATCGATCATTGTCGATTATGATGAATTCAAGGATTCGCATACCTATAAAGAACTTACCGGTGATTATACCTTTGATACCCATACCATGGAAGGCGATGTGCTCTATGGCATCGATATTTTCATAAAACCGGAGTACCGTGGCCTGCGATTGGGCCGCAGGCTCTACGATTATAGAAAGGAATTGTGCGAACGCCTAAATTTAAGGGGCATCGCCTTTGGGGGAAGAATTCCCAATTATTATAAATATGCCAAAGAACTTTCTCCAAAAGAGTATATCGACAAGGTAAAGCGAAAGGAAATTCATGACCCCGTATTGAATTTTCAGATTTCGAACGATTTCCACCCGGCCAAAATTTTAAAGGGCTATCTCGAAGGCGATAAGGCCTCCAATGAATTTGCGGTCTTGTTGGAATGGGACAATATTTATTATGAAAAGAAGTCGAAAAGAGCGTCCGCCAAAAAGAAAATCATACGCCTGGGATTGATCCAATGGCAAATGCGCTTGTATAAAGATCTGGAAGAACTGATGCAACAGGCCGAGTACTTCATTGATGCCGTATCGGGCTATCGTTCTGACTTTGCCCTGTTCCCCGAATTTTTCAATGCCCCATTAATGGCCGAAAACAACCATCTGCCCGAATCGGAAGCCATAAGGGAACTTGCGAAACATACTGCCAGTATTGTCCAAAAATTTTCAGAACTCGCGATTTCATACAATATCAACGTGATTACGGGAAGTATGCCCGAAATAAAAAACGATCTGCTCTACAATGTGGGCTATCTGTGCAAAAGGGATGGGACCATTGAAAGATATGAGAAGCTGCACGTAACGCCAGATGAGGCCAAAGTATGGGGCATGCAGGGAGGTAGCCAATTGAGAACCTTCGATACGGATTGTGGTAAAATTGGGATTTTGATCTGTTACGATTCCGAATTTCCCGAATTGAGTCGATTGTTGGCCGATGAAGGCATGGACATCCTCTTCATACCCTTTTTGACCGATACGCAGAACGGTTACTCCAGAGTACGTTATTGCGCCCAAGCCAGGGCAATTGAAAACGAATGTTACGTGGCCATTGCGGGTAGTGTGGGCAATTTGCCCAAAGTGCATAATATGGATATTCAATTTGCCCAGGCCATGGTATTTACCCCCTGTGATTTTTCTTTTCCTGCCAATGGGGTCAAAGCTGAGGCGACCACCAATACCGAAATGATATTGATCGCTGATGTGGACATTGATTTATTGCGGGAACTCAATCAGTTTGGGAGCGTTCGAAACCTTAGGGATCGGAGAAAGGACATCTTTGAGCTGAAGAAGCGCGACAATTAAGGAGCGGTTTGCGATACATGGCCATTTGGTTCAAGACCATAAATAATATTTTCCAAAATCGATGAGAAAAGTCCTTAGCTATATATTACTCCTTACAATTTGCTCTGCTTTTGTGGCCAGTGAAGAGTATCCGATTGATGGGTACGGGCATACCGGCATAAAGCGATTGTTGCGTTTAGAGCGGATCCAAAGTGGGGAAATCAAGAACGCCACGGCCTTACCCCCTGGGGCAATGAAGACCTATGATGAAATAAAGCTCAACCTGATCACGAGAACCGACAGTGCCGGTGCGCTCATGCAGATCGACCCCAATTTTCAAAAAGAGATCAATGGACTTTTCCGTGGACTTGATAAAAGTTATTCACTTACCGTTTTAGACATTTCCGACGTCAACAACATCCGATATGCCGAACGCAACGAATCGGCCGGATACCAGCCGGGCAGTGTGGGTAAATTGGCGGTACTGACGGGTCTTTTTACACAATTGGCCAAAATATATCCCGACTCTTGGGAAAGCCGGACCGAATTATTGAGGAACCGTTCGGTGAAGGCTGGGGTTTGGGGGCTTACCGATGAACATACGGTCCCCATCTTCAACATTGAAAATAACACCTTGGTAAAACGCCAGGTCATTGCCAGCGATGTCTTTACCTTATATGAATGGACGGATCACATGCTTTCCGTGAGCAACAATGGGGCCGCGAGTATCGTTTGGCGTGAGGTACTTTTGATGGCAGCCTTTGGAAAAGACTATCCATCGCTCACCGAAGAACAGGCGCTCGAATATTTTAAAACGACCCCTAAAAAGGAATTGACCGATTTGGCCAACGATGTGGTAAACCTTCCTCTGAGAGAATTGGGCATTACCCCCGAGGAATGGCGTTTGGGCAGTTTTTTTACCAGAGGGGCCAATACCTATGTGGGCGATAAAGGGGGCAGCATTGGCACCCCATCGGGCCTGATGAAGTTCTTGATACAATTGGAACAGGGAAAAGTGGTCGACACCGATAGTAGTCTGGAGATGAAACGCCTCATGTACATGACCGATCGTAGGATCAGATATGCACAGGCTCCGGCCTTAAAAGACGCGGCGGTATATTTCAAATCGGGGAGTCTGTACCAATGCGACCGGAGCAAAGGTGAAACTTGCGGGAAATATATGGGCAACGTGACCAATTATATGAATTCGGTCATTATCGTGGAACATCCCGACAACTGTACCTATCTGGTTGTTCTAATGACCAACGTGTTGCGGAAGAATTCGGCCAGCGATCATATGTATCTGGCAAGTAGGATCGATAATTTGATCAGGAAGTAAAGTTCATTTCTGAAGCTGGGGCAATATTTCCATGGATCTAATCTGAATTTTTCGGTTTAGATCTTGATGGGCCTTTTCAAGTATGGGGACAAATTTTTTGTCTTTTGTTTGTTCGATAAGGTAGAGTACCGCCAGTTTTAGCTTGGTATCCTTCCGATCGAGCAGGGCACTGAAACATTCTTCTTCACTGTACACTTTTAGGTTGAGCTTTTTTATTTTTTCTTCCGAGAACATATCCAATAAAATAGATTCTGCAACGGGGATAAGCTCTTTTTTTAATTGATTATTCAGAATATTGTCAAGAAATTCGATGGCATGGATACGTTGTTCTTCTTTGCCATAGAGAATCGAATTAAGAATGGGATCAATATCATTTGGCGGATACTTAATGCCCAAAAATTTAAAGATTCGTTGTAACTGTCTGTCCAGTCGCTGTTCCAATAAATGAATCAAGCCACGCCTGGCTTCCCCCACTTCGGTTGTTTCGGGATCTTGTGTGTTTTTTTTATATTGGATCACGATTTGTGAATGGATCACTGAAAGTGTATTTTGATATAATTGACATTCATCCAACACCTTGTCGATTACAAATCTATCCTTGATCTTTAAATGGGTATACTTCCATTTTAGCCTTTTGATCGCATCGATGGCCTCCATTTTAACCAAGTGCTCGGTACCATCGGTTAAATTGACCAATGCATTGATTGCTTTTTGGGAAGCAAATTTTTCGATTACCAAAATAGAAAATGCCGCATCTTCTATATCAATGGTTTCAGATTTTATCTTTTCCGACAAAATTTTGAGAATGGGCTCTCCATAATTAAAAAGAGCATCAATGGCGGTTTGCCTTGATTCTTTTTTCGATAATTCTGCAATAATTAAATCGATGAATTGGGAATCCAAAGAATTGGAAGCGCTGAGTAAAGCAGCATTCAATAATTCTGGATCTTCGGAACTAAGATATTGTTTGATCACAAAATAAAATCCCTCCACCTTGGCATTTCCAACCGCTTCAATTATGGCCCTTGCTTTATTCCTCTTGTCTTCCTTTGAAGTCAAATTACCTAATTGTTGCAGCGCAAATTCAATTTTGTTTTCAAGGTTAAAACGATGCTGCAATTTTTTGTTGTTCCTCAATTCCAAGGAGAGGCCTATGAGCGCTGCATTTGCAATTGTATTGTCTTCGCTGTTGAGATATTTATTGAACAGATCAACCGTATCGTTTTTATGATTTTTAAGGATATACCTGTAGGCAGCGGTTGTCACTTCCTGATCTTTATCAAAAATCATCATTTCGATTTGTTCACAAAGATTATGGGTCTTTAAAAAGTATAAATTTTCAATTGCCAAGGCCCTTACTTTTGCAGATTGATGGGTTAACAATCGCTTAATTGGATGGAAAAAGCGTTCATCATTTACCGTCAAAGTCTGTTGGAGCATATGAAGTATTTGCCCTTCCTCCCCATTTTCAAATACTCCTTTAACAGTATCGATGATGGAGGTTACCGGTATCTGTTTGCGAACTGTTTTTTCTTTTTTGGCATCATGGTATTCCAATAAATTTTTGAAGGCCACTATATATTCTTGTCTCAGATGATAAATAAAATAAAGCCAAACCGAAATTAAGGCTATAATGATCAAGCTGATGTAAGTTGAAGAAATGTCGAGTCCATTTATAAAAAATATCAGAATAAGGCCCGCTAGACCCGTTGCGATACTATCTATCACGACATCGGTAAAGGTTTTGGTTTTCTTTTTTGTTTCAATGGGAATGGGGATCGAAAGTAATTCGGTAGCTGCTTTATTGACGGACTGTTTTAAACTTCCATCGACCAATTTTATGAATACAATTACCCAGAGTTGGGGTAGAAACAGCAATAGAAAGGAACCAAAAAGTATTCCGGAAGGCAGCCATAGCAATGATTTGCCGACACCGAATGTTCCAACTATCTTTTTGGTTAGAAATAATTGAATCAATAAAGAAATTACGCTCAGCGTTGAAAACCAGAAACCAAAGAAAGATGCCAGCTCCTCAGGGTCTTCAATGATTCGGGAGGCATAATCACTATATTGATAATCAACCAGTTTGGCCACAAGAACACTTATTCCAATCACGATCGCAATCAGGGAGAGCAATTTGGACTGTTTGATCAATTTGAAAGAAGAATCTCCCTTTGCGTCCGAGCGTAGTGAAACTTGAAAAGTATTCAGTTTTAATACCTCATTTTTCCAAATATACCGTGTCAGGGGTAAACAGCCAGTCAATAAAAATGCAGCGACAAATAATAGATTTTCGGCTTGAAGGGCACTTGAAAGGAGCGAGGTCAAATAACCTCCAAAAATACCTCCTGCTATGGCACC
This sequence comes from Maribacter sp., assembly GCA_024643345.1. Taxonomy (GTDB): domain Bacteria; phylum Bacteroidota; class Bacteroidia; order Flavobacteriales; family Flavobacteriaceae; genus Pelagihabitans. Next base: position 39,793 of record JAHENB010000002.1, read on the forward strand.
GGCACCAATAAAACCAAATACACGCTTGGCTTCCCTGACATTGTAGACCAAGTTGGCCAAAATCCAAAATTGAGAAGCGGTCAAGAGTCCAAAGATAGCGACCCAAATATAGGGGATGTATAGGAGCAAACCCTTTGCAATGCCCAGGTTAAAGGCAATCCCAAAAACCACCAATGAAATAATGGAACCTAAAAGCGTGTTTTCAATAATCTTATTTAAACTATATTTTTCCAAAGCCTTATTGTAAAAATAAGATCCTATTATGGCCATTGCAGCGGTTAACACATATCCTACAGGTAAGGCATCCGATGATAATTCGTATAGAAATAATGAGTTAATGGTAGGTTTTACAATGAGCAGGGTGGTGATCAGCAAAAAAATATTGAGTTGCAGGAAGAGCGTTTTTTTTAATTCTTCTTCCTTCAAATCAAAAACCTTTAGGATATATTTTTTAAGCGTTAGGTTTATTGGCATTCTGAGTAGATTATCTATTCGCCCTATATTAAGAGCGCTACAAATATGGAATTACGTTTAGAATTAGGACGCCAAGTTAAGGCAGAATCTTTATATAAGATTTCATAATCAGCTATCAATTTCAATTTGATGGGAGAATAAGTGAATACAATAAGGAGATTCAATAAATCTCCTTATAATGCAGATAAAATTTAGATGATTTTTCCTTTTCCGGTTCAATAGGTATGCTAGTTGAAACTCAATAAGGGATATTTTTGTAAAACTTTTTCAACCGGTTTGATTAAATCCCTAATGATCTGTTCGCCTTTGGCATCGTCGATGAGTGCAACAACGATATAACGTCTGCCAGGTTCTTTCCCCCAAACCAGAATCGAATCGGAATGGAAGGTCCTCCAGGAACCAGATTTTCTGAACAATCGGGCATTGGGCGCGATCTGATCCAAAGTGTTCACAAATTTGTGGTGCAGCTCGGGGTTCTCCATAATCGCCAACATTTCTTTCGAGCGATTTTCATTGACCAATCTGCCATTGGCCAACAAATAATAATAGCGGCACACCTGGTTCACCGTCGCGGCATGGCTCAGGTTTTTCAAGGGTTCTCTATTGGTGTCACCACCAGAACCGTAACGTTTGCCTACCCATAGGCCACCCCCTTTATGCTCATCGTAAAATTCATATTTCTTGTCGGTCATGACCGCTTCTATTTTATCGTAACCTACCCTATCGATCATGCGGGTCGAGGCTTGGTTGTCGGACTTGCTGATCATGAGGCGCATGTCTGCTTTGACATCCGTGGTTTCCACAAGTTCCCCCTTTTCAATGGCATCCATCGCAGCCAATAAAATAGCGATTTTGGGTAGGCTTGCGGCATACATCATATCGTTCCCGTTCACATTGGCGAACCGAACGTTCAGAGGATCGCTCAAGTCCACGATTCCCACGGCCATTTTCTTCTGTGCAATCAATTTTTTCCATTGGGGATGCTGGTTCAATTCCTTCTCGAATTTCAGTTGCAGGTTTTGGTCTGCCAAGGATCGCAATGGCCTAATTTGGGAATCCGAGATTTCAATAGGCAGTTTATCTTGGCCCATAACTTGGGATGCAATTAAGAATAACAGCGAAATGGTCGTAAAGATATTTTTCATGGTTGTGCGCGCCTATATCATCTAATAACTGTAATATGGGTAAAATTATTATATAAAAGGATTCCTGCGCTGTTAATTTTTTCTTGGCTAAATTATTGGATAAAGCCAATAAAAATCAAGGATCTGCTATAAACGATGAGCCGAAGATGTTAAAATTGCATCAAAAGGTTCAAGTGAAGCTCAATTTTCATGACGGCCAGGGGTTAAATGGCATCGTTTAAACCATGCTTTCCCATCTTTTGGCACCTCGTTTAAACGGCCCTTTGTACCACCTCAAAAACCTTGCCGCCGTCACATTTAAGAGTTTTGGACGGGAACTTGAGGATCAGGGCATAGTCGTGGGTTGCCATCAAAATGGTGCGCCCGGATTTGTTGATGTCTTGAAGTACCTTCATGACCTCTACACTGGTCTGGGGATCTAGGTTCCCGGTCGGTTCATCGGCAAGAATGAGTTCCGGGTCATTGAGCAATGCCCTTGCAATAGCGATCCGCTGTTGTTCCCCTCCTGATAGTTCATGGGGAAACTTGAAGCCTTTGGTCTTCATGCCCACCTTATCGAGTACATTCTCGATCCTGGCATTCATCTTTGCGGGATCGCTCCAACCGGTAGCGCGCAAGACGAAAAGCAGGTTGTTGTTGACGTTCCGATCGGGAAGCAACTTAAAATCCTGAAATACGATACCGAGCTTTCTTCTGAGGAAGGGAATCTCTTTTTCTTCCAATTTTTTAAGATCGAAATCTACAATGTTTCCATCCCCTTGCCTTAAGGGGATGTCGCCATATAAAGTTTTCATAAAACTGCTTTTCCCACTTCCCGTTTTACCGATCAGGTATACGAATTCCCCCTTTTTGATTTCAACGCTGACCCCTTTGAGTATCAGGCTTTCCTTTTGAAAAATGGCCGCATCTTTAAAGGCCAATATGGTTTCTGACATAATTAAAAAGGTATTCGGTTTTCGATTTCGGTTGTGCATACCTCCACCGGATTTTCCGACTGCAAATCCATAAAAACACCCCTTGGGACGATTTCCGTTTTGCTCAGATACACGCTAATTTTTGTTGATATAAAAGTAATAAGTTACAATGGATAACAGATGGCCCTTGGCCGAATTCTTTTTCCTTTGTATTTCGCTGCCATATACTTTGGTGAAGATTTCAACGTTATTAGCAATGATAACAGGTTAGAGAACGCTATGTTAAACAAATTGACTGCATTTTTCCCCATATTTCTGGGGATGGTTTTTATCGGATTGGCCCAGGAAACCAGAATTTATACCCACGACGACAAAGATTATCAGGATGCCTTGGCGCTGTACAACAACGAACAGTACCAAGCCGCACAATCCATTTTTGGCCGTGTCAAGAACAAAACCGATAATTTGGAGATCAGGGCCAATAGTGCCTATTATGAGGCGAACGCTGCCGTGCGCTTGAACCAATTGGGCGCCGACCGATTGATGGAAGACTTTGTGGAAAAATATCCCACATCCACCAAACGCAATTCTGCCTTCGCCGACGTTGCGGAGTATTATTTTGAAACGGGAAAATATCCTTATGCCCTGAAATGGTATAACAAAGTAGATCAGAATGCCCTCTCCCGCAAGGAAATGGATAAGTTCAACTTCAACTATGGTTACTCCCTTTTTTCCTCCGGGAAGCAAAAAGAAGCCGAGCGCTATCTCGAAAAGACAAGCGACTCACCAATTTATGGATCACAGGCCAAATACTATTTGGGCTATATCGCTTATCAGCAAGACGACTATGAAGGAGCCAACCAAAGATTCGACCAAATTACCGATCCTGAGCTACTGGAGGAAAAACTAAGTTATTATCAGGCCGATATGAACTTTAAACTCGGCAAATTCGAAGAGGCCATCACCTTGGCCAAACAACAAATCCCCAAATCGGATCGGACCGAAAAGTCGGAACTCAATAAAATCATTGGGGAGAGTTATTTTAATCTGCAACAGTATGCCAATGCGATTCCCTACCTAGAGGAATACAAGGGGAAAAGGGGTAAATGGAGCAATACCGATTATTACCTCTTGGGGTACTGTTATTACAAACAGGGCGATTTTGCCAATGCCATACAACAGTTCAACAAAATCATCGGCGGCACCAATAGCGTGGCACAAAATGCCTACTATCATTTGGCGGAGTGCTATCTGAAATTGGATAAAAAACAAGAAGCGCTGAACGCCTTTAGAAATGCATCGCAAATGGATTTTTCTGCAGATATCCAAAAAGACGCCCTGCTCAACTATGCGCGATTGAGCTATGAAATCGGTAACGCATACGAGCCGGTGCCCCAAGTAATCACCGACTACCTCGATAGGTATCCCAATGATTCCTACGCCTCCGAAATGCAGGTCCTTTTGGTCGATTCCTATATTACCTCCAAAAACTTTCAAGGGGCGATGACCTTGTTGGAAAAGAACCGCAATTTCGCTAGTAAATCGACCTATCAGAAAGTCGCTTTTTATCGAGGGGTCGAACTTTTCATCGATGGTGACTATGAGGCCGCTGTGGAGACATTTAAAAAATCCCTGGATAACGCCGAAGATCAGCTATTTAAAGCTCGAGCGAGTTATTGGAAGGGAGAATCGGAATATTTGCTCAATCGATTCGACCAAGCCCTGACCGATTTCCTTCAATTCAAACAAAATGCTACAGCAAAGATCACGTCAGAATCAAAAGAAATAGATTACAATCTGGCCTATACCTATTTCAAGAAAAGGGATTATCCCAATGCCATTTCTTACTTCAATACTTTTGCCGAATCGCGTACAGGGGATATTCAAAAACTGCACGACGCCTATTTGCGAATGGGCGACAGTTATTTTGTGACCAGTAAGTACTGGCCCGCCATAGAAACGTATAACAAGGCCTTGGCTTTGACCGGTCCCGAAAAAGACTATGCGGCTTATCAAAAAGCCATGAGCTATGGCTTTGTAGACCGGCGCGACAGTAAAATAGAGGAATTGGAGCGTTTCGTCTCGGCCTATCCAAAATCTACACTAAAAGACGATGCCTTATATGAATTGGGCAATACCTACATCGCCATCGGCAAGGAACAACAGGGCCTGGAAACCTATGATCTCTTGATTTCAGAATTTAAGGGCAGTTCGTTGGTGCCCCAAGCCATGATGCGACAAGGTCTGGTTCATTATAACGGAAATAGAAACGATCAGGCCTTGGCGAAGTTCAAAAGCGTGGTTCGTGATTTTCCCAATAGTCAGGAAGCCGTTCAGGCCGTGGCCACGGCGAAATTGATCTATGTTGATTTGGGAAGGGTCGACGAATATGCCGCATGGGTGAAAAACCTTGATTTTGTTGAGGTAAGCGATGTTGAATTGGATAATGCGACCTTCGAATCTGCCGATAAACAAAATATGGAGGGCAGGAAAGATGCTGCCATTAAAGGGTATGAAAATTATATCAAGCAATTCCCAAATGGCAGCAATGCCCTAAAAGCCAATTTTAATCTGGCACAACTCTATTTTGGCAAGGGCCAAAATGACAAAGCCCTGCCCTATTATAAATATGTTGCCGACAAGGGGGGGAGTGAATACGCCGAACAGTCACTTACCAGGGTCTGTGAGATTTATATCGGACAAAAGGATTACGATTTGGCCATTCCATATTTGGAACAATTGGAAATCCGAGCCGACATAACACAAAATAGGGTATTTGCCCAGTCGAATTTGATGAAGGGATATTATCAGAGAAAGAATTATGACCAAACCCTGATCTATGCGTCCAAAGTATTGGCCTCCCCAAGTATTGATGACCGAATCAAAAGCGATGCCCACATCATGATAGCACGTTCCGCCATCGCCACCAACGATGAGGCCAAAGCCAAAGCCGCTTACACGGAAGTGCTTAAAATTGCCAACGGGGAAACCGCTGCTGAAGCGCTTTATTATGATGCCTATTTTAAGAATAAAGAGGGTAACCACGAATCCTCGAATACCGCTGTCCAAAAATTGGCCAAAGACTATGCGGTATATAAGGAGTGGGGCGGAAAGGGCCTCATCATTATGGCCAAAAACTTTTATGCCTTGGGCGATGCCTATCAAGCCACCTATATTTTGGAGAGTGTCACGGTCAACTTTGGCCAATTCCCTGAAATTGTGGCCGAGGCCAAGGGCGAACTCGCCATTATAAAGGCCAAAGAGGCGAAAAGCAACTCTTCTGTAGAAACTGGAAATTGAGATATTCCCGATAGCATTGGGGTCAAAAGAACACATTATGCACAACGATTATAGGATAGTTTTTATGTTATTCTTGGCTTCTCTGGGAAGTCTTTGGGGTCAGGAAAAGGAGAAAGATATAGGCACGGAGACCGTTACCGTTACCAAGGCCTACTCGCCTACCATTTCAGATGCGTTTAAGCTAAAATCGATTCCGGATATCAACGATTCTATCGTGCTTCAAAAAAAGAAGATCGAATACAGTATTTTTTCGGTCCCGGTCGCATCGACCTTTGCCCCGGAAAAAGGCAAGGCTTCGGCCGTAAAAAAGACGCCTCCACCGGAACTTTTTAATTCCTATGCTTCCGCAGGTGGCGGAAACCCGGCCAATCTTATGGCCAAGTTCTACACGAGCAGGGCCATTGACCGGGAATCTGGTTATACCGTTGGTCTTGAACACTATTCTTCAAGGGGCGATATTGCGGGCGTGCCTCTTGATAACATTTTTTCAAATTCAAGATTGGACGGGGGTTATGCTTTTAGGGATAGCGATTTCGTATGGGGTGCCGATGCCGCCTTCCAACACCAAATGTACAATTGGTACGGGCTGCCAACAGGGGTTTATGATGAGGCTACCATAAACACGATCGAGGAAAGGCAAAATTATTTTATGGGCGAAATAGGGGCCCACCTGACTATAGAAGATGCTTATTTTACAGGTGCCGAAGTAAAATTCCGTAGGTTCGGGGATGCCGTAAATTCGGGTGAAAACAGGGTGATCTTTAAGCCTTCATTTTTATTTCCGGTAGGGGAGGAGAACTTCGGCATTAAATTGAGGGTAGATTTTGTGAACGGGAATTTCAAGAACGCGCCCCTTAATTTCCCGACCAATGATGCCGGTTTGAAGTACAGCAATCTGCAGCTTGGGGTAAATCCAAATCTCAGCATGCTCCGTGATGACCTTAGCCTGAATTTGGGGGTAAATTTGGTCTATGGAGTTGACCTGGAAAGCAATGAAAGCAACTTTTATATCTATCCAGCAGTAAACGCCTCATACCGCTTGCTCGATGAGCTGGCCATTGCATATGCGGGCATTGAAGGCGCTTTGGAACAGAATTCCTACTATGGTTTTGTGGCCGACAACCCCTATGTGTCCCCTACGTTGACCATTGCGCCCACCGACAAAAAATACGATGGTTATTTAGGCCTACGGGGCCAACTGCTGCCGAACTTGAGTTACAACCTCAAGGCATCCTATGCTTCCGAAAATAGAAGGCCATTGTTTAAATTGAATCCACAGAACAGTTTCCGAAACGACGAAAAGGGCTATTATTACGGTAATTCCTTTGAGGTATTTTATGACGATATCAAGACGCTTGGCTTCTTCGGGGAGTTGAACATAGACGTGAACAGGAATTTTACTTTGGGCATCAATGCCGAAGTATTCGATTATATTACCGAGACCGATAATCCTGCGTGGAACTTACCCAAAATAAGCGGTTCCCTTTTTATGGATTATCAAATCGACGAAAAATGGTATATGGGCGCCAATCTATTCTATGTGGGTGAGCGTGAAGATGTGGCAACAGTCGCTACCATCAGTGGTATACCCTCTGAATTTCCCGCTGCCTTGATTACGCTGGAGAGCTATTTTGATGCGAATGCCCATTTGGGCTATCGATTGAGCAATCAATTGTCGGTATTTCTCAAGGCTGCCAATATCGCCAATAACAACTATCAAAAATGGGCGAATTTTCCGGTTCAGGGATTACAGATTCTCGGGGGTGCCACATACAAATTCGACTTATAAATCAGATATGAAGCATGTTTTGGTCCAAGACGCCTGTGCTTGCCCTAGAAAAGCGACACTTAATCGAAGTGACTTTACCAGACGGCCACGCTGCCCTTTAATTTGCTAATTTAGTGTCTGTTAAAATCGCTTATACTCCTGAAATTCCAAATAAAACATATCATTTTGGTCGTTTCTCTACACCTTGTTGTACTGGGTATGGCTCAAAATCTCGTCCAAAATCCCAGTCTTGAAGACTATTTGGAATGCCCGCAACGTCTGGCACGTTTCGATACCAATGTGATTTCCTGGAGTTGCCCCACCATGGGTACCACGGATTATTTCAATTCCTGTAGCGATATCATGGGCACTCCCGATAATTTTAAGGGACGGCAACCGGCAGACTTTGGGAAGGGATACGGCGGATTTTATGTGTATGCTCCCGATGATTACAGAGAGTATTTACAGGTTGAACTTCATGAACAATTGATCAAAGGTGTCAATTATGAAGTATCCTTCTATGTGAGTTTGGCAGATCGTTCCGATTCGGCCATCAAGGAATTTGGGGTGCTGTTCTCGAAAGACCAGCTCGATATCGACACCCAAAAGAACCTCTCGAAAAATTTATGGTACCAACAGTCCGGCAACCAATACAATTACATGGAAATCGGCTATAGTAATTTCTATTCCAATACCGAAGATTGGATCTTGGTGCATACCCAGTTCGAAGCCAAGGGCTCAGAAAAGTACATGACCTTGGGTAATTTTAAGCCCAATGCCCGTACCCGTTTGTTTCAGACCAAGAAGAACAGTAAGCAAGGCGCATACTATTACGTTGATATGGTATCGGTGATCACAGATGACCCACCCAGAAAGATTGCCGAATTGGTTGCGATCGCCGATGGCAAGGAGACCAAGAACATAGAACTCGATAAAAGCTATATTTTTAAAAACCTGCTATTTGAGTTCGATAGGTCGGCGCTTCAGGAAACCTCAAAAAACGAACTACAAAAAGTATTTGACCATCTGAAATCGAATGCCATGCTCCATATTACCATAATTGGGCATACCGATGATGTGGGTGCCGAACAATATAACCAAATACTTTCTGAATTGAGGGCCCGGGCCGTTGCCGAATATTTGCACCAGCTCGGTATCCCCGAAGACCGTATCGCCTGGAAAGGTCATGGTGGCAGCAAACCTATCACCGAAAATGGTACCGAAGCTGGCCGTAGTCTGAACCGTAGGGTTGAATTTGTGATCAGCAAGACGCCACAAAAAGGCGCTTTCCTAAATTAGGCAGCCTTAACGCCTTGATTAAGAAATTTACCCGGCCCATAACCGCCCTGTTTACGGCATAAAAACAAGATATCTGATTTAAAAGGGTCTTGCTTTGTTTATTGGTACTACCTTTGTGGAGATACAGTTAATAATTTTTAATTTAAGAAAATGAATAAAGGAACAGTAAAATTCTTCAACAATACCAAAGGATTTGGTTTTATTACAGAAGAAGGTGTGGACAAAGATCACTTTGTACATATATCAGGATTGGTAGATGAAATTCGTGAAGGCGATGAAGTTGAATTTGATTTGCAAGAAGGAAACAAAGGATTAAACGCGGTAAACGTAAAAGTCATTTAATAGATAACTTTTAATTTTTTGAAAATGTAGCCTATCACTTTGTGATAGGCTTTTTTTATGGGGAAGATGTCTTATTAATAAGGGTCAGTTTTCGCATTTAATGACAAAACCTTGTACCTTGTGGCAAATTTAGTCGAACTATGGATTTGAATTTTGCGGTACTCATTGACGGAGATAATATTCCGTCGGCATATGTAAAGGAAATGATGGAGGAAATTGCCAAATATGGCAACCCCACCATCAAGAGAATTTATGGCGATTGGACCAACCCACGGCTAGGCAAATGGAAAAATGTGCTTTTGGAGAATGCCATTACCCCGATACAACAATACGGATATACCGCAGGCAAAAATGCGACCGATTCGGCAATGATCATCGATGCCATGGACATTCTTTACTCAGGTAAGGTGTCCGGATTCTGTCTGGTGAGCAGCGACAGTGATTTTACACGGTTGGCGACCCGACTTCGCGAGGCCGGGATGCAGGTCTTTGGGATCGGTGAAAAGAAAACCCCCAATCCTTTCATTGTGGCCTGCGATAAATTTATTTACATCGAAATTTTGAAAGGTCAGTCTGAAGAAGGGGATTCTGCCGATACTGCTCGGAGCAAGACTGCATCAAAAAGTAGTATCGATAAGATAACATCAAAAGAAATAAAGTGGATATCGAATACCATTGAAGATGTGGCCGACGATGATGGCTGGGCTTTTTTGGGCGATGTTGGCGGACTTTTACAGAAAAAGCAACCTAATTTTGATGCACGTAACTATGGCTTTCAAAAATTGACGCCCTTGATCAGTTCCATTTCCAATTTCGAAGTGGAACGCCGTGAAGATTCCAAAGGGCGAAAAAAATTGATCTATGTGAAGATCAGGGAAAACCAAAGGCAGCGTTCCAAAAAATAACTACCTGGTTTTTGAATCCGCACCGATACCTTTTCATAATGAGACATCTTTTTATCTTCCTTTCAGGCTTGCTTTTTTTTACTGCATGCCAAAAAAAATCAGAACCCTTACAACCATCCCCGAATCAAGCTATTGACAGTTTGTTTATGGCCTTCTACGAATTTAAAAAAGGAATCAATCCCATCGAGGCCACTAAGGCTGGTTATAAGGAGTACAACGATACAATTGCCAATTATATCTCCGATGACTATCAGGAATATTTAATCAAAAACTATGGGAGCTTTCTCGACGAAATTTCACAGTTCGACTCAATCGCAACGACTCCGGAACAATGGTTGAGCTTAAAGGTGATGCAATGGGATTGTGCCATAAAAAAGGAAGGACTTACCAATGCGTTGGTCACCATGGCCTCACCGATTTACGATTTGCCAAGTTTTGAATTGATGCCGTTGTTTCAGATTCAGTCGTTGCATTTATATGTGGCACAAATGGCGGGAGGCACCAGTGTGCAGCCTTTTAAAACGGTGAATGACTATGAAAACTGGCTGAAAAGGTTAGCCGATTATGAAGTTTTTTTAGATACTTGTATCTTCAAAATGAAAGAAGGGCTGGCCAAACAGGTGGTCATGCCCAAGGCGCTTGCCGAAAAAATGTTGCCCCAATTGCAGGGATTTATTTCGACCCCTGTCGAGTCACACCTGTTCTACACCCCCATAAAAAATATCCCAGAATCTTTTGCCTTTGATGATCGGAAACGTTTAGATCGGGAATATCGAGCCATGATTTTAGATAAGCTGGTGCCCGCCTACAAGCGATTAAATGATTTTATTGAAACGGAATACCTTCCCAATTGCAGGACAACCTCAGGGCTGGGTTCGTTGCCCAACGGGAAGGCGACTTATGATTACCTGCTTAGACTGCATACGACCACCAATTTGACCGCCGATGAAATCCATGAATTGGGAAAACGGGAAGTAGAACGCATTTTAGGTGAAATGGAAAAGGCCAAGTCCGAAATCGGTTTTGATGGCGATATCAGGGCCTTCTTTGACCATGTTCGCTCAAGTGAGGCGCAGATGCCCTTTACAAAGCCTGAGGAGGTAATCGCTAATTTCAATGCGATCGGGGATAGGATCAATTTGCGTTTGGGCCAAGTATTTGACCTTAAGCCCAAAGTTGGTTTTGAGGTAAGGCGAACCGAGTCGTTTCGCGAGGCCTCTGCCAGCGCGGAGTATGTTCCGGGTTCCAAGGATGCGGTTCGATCTGGGATTTTTTATGTGCCCATACCTGATGTTCTATCGTACAACAAGTTCTCTGATGAGGCCCTTTTTTTACATGAAGCCATTCCGGGACATCATTATCAATTGTCGCTTCAACAGGAAAATGACCAATTGCCAGAATTTTTGCACCCTGAGAGCATGGGCGTTTTTGTGGAGGGGTGGGCGCTTTACGCCGAATCGTTAGGGAAGGAGTTGGGACTATATGCCGATCCATATCAGTATTTTGGGATGTTGAGCATGGAAATGCACAGGGCCATTCGACTGGTAGTGGATACTGGGATCCATGCCAAAGGATGGACAAGGGAACAGGCCATTCAATATTCCTTGGATCACGAGGCCGAATCGGAAGATGGTATCATCGCGGAAATCGAGCGTTATATGGCTACTCCGGGCCAGGCCGTATCCTATAAGATAGGACAGCTCAAAATACGGGAACTTAGGAATCGTGCGGAAAGTTCCTTGGGGCAGGCATTTGATATCAAGGCATTCCATAACCAAATTTTAAACTCGGGAAGTTTGCCGTTGGTCCTGCTCGAAAAAAAGATCGATTCCTGGATTGCGGCACAATTATAGCTCCGCCCAGCGTGGTCACTGCGACCCTTTTTGCCCATTTAAAAAATAAAATATTTCTTTACATTTACAATGCTTTTAAACTTTCAAAAATCAACGTCATGAAAATAAAAATCCATAAACTGTCTATTTTCTTTTTCCTGTCCTGCCTTTTTATAGGGGCTCCATGGAGTATGGCCAATACAACGAACGATGATGTGGCCTTGCGGCCTGAACCCCTTATAGAGCCGTTTCAAGACCATCTTTTGGGGGGTTGGGCCTATACCGTGGAAGGGGCCCCGGAAGGATGGGAAAAAGGACTCCTTTTGATTATAGGTCAAGATGGGGCGTATCAGGCACAGATACAAACCGCCAACCAGACATTGCTAGCGGAGAATATATCCGTAAACAAGAATACGATTACCTTTGATGTTTATGTAGACGGCCAGAAAGTAGGAGTGGAGCTCAAAGCGGAAGGCAGTAAAATATCTGGGACCAGTACCTCTTCCGATGGGATATATAAGATAAATGGTGTTAAAAGCCTTTCCGCCAAATAAGCTGTAACGACTTCATTGATTTCCCAGGATATCTATTTATGGCGATACACCCTATGACGATAGCTTGGTAATGCCATTAATCTAAAAAATCTTAGTGCTATGAAATGTTTATGGACCCTTGTTGTACTGCTGGTCATTGGCTGCGAAACTTCCAAAGAGCAAGTAGATTTATTGGTGTTGAATGCCAATGTCTATACCGTGGATGAAGGGTTTTCAAAGGCCGAAGCCTTCGCCGTCCAAAATGGTAGGTTCGTTGCGGTGGGTACCAGTGAAGCCATCAAGAAATCATATGCCTCAGATCAAATTTTCGATGCCAAGGGCCTTGCCATAACGCCTGGTCTCATTGACGCCCATTGTCATTTTTATGGTCTTGGCCTCAACCAACAATGGGTAGACCTAACAGGAACCCTTAGTTATGGGGAGGTGCTCGAAAGGATTCAGCAGTCTCAAAAGGAAAATCCCAAAGACTTCATTTTAGGACGAGGTTGGGACCAAAACGATTGGGAAGTAAAGGAATTCCCGACTAAAATAGAATTAGATTCCCTTTTTCCGGCAACCCCCGTGGTCCTGGAGCGGGTCGATGGCCATGCCTATCTGGTCAACCAAAGGGCATTGGACAAGGCGGGCATTACCAAAAAAACCAAGGTAGACGGGGGCGAAATTTTGAAAAAGGGGTCAGAAATAACAGGGGTGATCATAGACAATCCCATGCGCATGATTTATGCCATCATTCCCCCGGAAAGTCTTGACACCCGAATCAGGGCACTCAAGGATGCGGAACGCATCTGCCTGGATTATGGACTTACAACAGTTGACGATGCCGGACTCGACCGTGCCACCATTGAATTGATCGATAGTTTACAGCAGGCAGGTGAATTGCAGATCCGAATCTATGCCATGGTAGGAAATTCACCAACGGAACTTGACCATTATTTGGAAAATGGTCCGCTGAAAACAGACCGTTTAAATGTGCGTTCCTTTAAGGTGTATGCTGATGGGGCCTTGGGGTCAAGGGGCGCGGTTTTGAAAAAACCCTATGCAGACCAAGCAGGCCATTATGGGGCCATGGTTACTCCGGTTTCGGAAATAGAAAATTTGGCTGCACGGATTGCTGAATCCGATTTTCAGATGAATACCCATGCCATTGGAGATTCGGCCAATGCGGTGGTGCTTCGCGCCTATACAAAGGCTTTGAAGGACAAACCCGGTCGCAGATGGAAAATAGAACATGCCCAGATCATCGATTCCGCGGACTTTGATTACTTTAAACTTGGAATTATACCCTCGGTTCAGCCCACACATGCCACCAGTGATATGTACTGGGCAGAAGATCGGCTTGGGGCAGATCGCATGAAAGGGGCATATGCCTTCAAAAAGTTATTGGACCGCTCGGGTATTTTGGCCTTGGGCACCGATTTCCCTGTGGAGCAGGTGAGCCCGTTTTTAACCTTTTATGCCGCAGTGGCCCGAAAAGATCTAAACGAATATCCAGAGCATGGGTTTCAAATGCAAGATGCGCTCAGCAGGGAGGAGGCGTTGCGTGGCATGACCATATGGGCGGCTTATTCTAATTTTGAGGAACATGAAAAGGGGAGTATCGAAGTGGGTAAATTGGCAGATTTTACCGTATATAACGAAGACTTTATGCAAGTTCCGGTTTCGGAAATACCCAACATCAAAGTGGAACAGACCTATATTGGTGGCAAAGCCGTGAAATAGTCTGGTTTCTGGGTTCGGAATAAAAAAACCCAAGGTTAATAACCTTGGGTTTACATTTTCATGAAAGGGGTGGTTACATCATGATGGGCACTGCCACTCGTGTTTTATCCCATCCTATCACCATATGTGCCCCGCCATCAACCTTCTTGAATGCTATGGAAAATTCCTCCAATGTTTTGTTGTCCATGGTAGCCTTGGCGGTCACACGTACCACATCGGCACCCATATCATAGGAATATGCCCCCCATTGGTTCAGGTTTTTGTTTAAAATTACGGTCCATTCCCCAGCACCCGGGATGGTAAACAAGGAATACGTACCTGCCTTAACCTCCTTGCCGCCAAAAACCACATCCTTGTAAAATGTAATTTCTGTTGCTTCATTGGCACCGGTTCTCCATACCTCGCCTGGTTTTGCCAATTCAGATAAGGCGCGACCTTTCAATTGCGGCCTGCTATAAGTAACCTTTACCGCTTTGGACGATTCCTGATAATTCGAAGGGTAGGCAGCCACATCCATGGGGCTTTTATCCAAACCGCTGAAATCCTGTGCATGCAATTGGGCCACAAAGACCACCGCAAACACCAATAAACTCATTGTAATTACTCTTTTCATAATTGTTTTTATTTAATTGATTTCAAATCTAGCTAACATTCGTTCTAAATTTATTTAAAATGTCGTTAAAATTCTTGTTGCTTACAAAATTTACCCAATTTATCAAATACGCATGAATATGATTTCAATATACTCATAAAAAATTAATTACAGTTATAAAATGTAAGTGATAATAGATTATATATTTTATAAATGAAACCATTAACACATCTTTGCCGTCAAATTGAAATAAATAAAAAGATATGTGTGGAATTGTATGCGCCTTTGATGTAAAGGAAAGTACCGAAACCTTAAGGCCACAATTGTTGGAGATGTCCAAAAAAGTGAGGCATCGTGGCCCTGATTGGAGCGGTATTTATGCCGATGAGAAAGCCATTTTGGCGCATGAGCGCTTGGCAATAGTTGACCCAGCGTCGGGAAAGCAGCCTTTGTTCAGTGAGGATAAAAAATTGATCCTGGCCGCCAATGGCGAAATCTATAACCACAGGGTCTTGCGCAGACAATTCGAGGGAAGTTATAATTTTCAGACCGAATCGGACTGTGAAGTGATACTGGCCCTTTATAAGAAGAAGGGTGTTCACTTTTTGGATGAGATGAACGGTATTTTCGGTTTCGCCATCTACGATGTGGAAAAGGATGAATATTTTGTGGCAAGAGATCATATGGGCATCATTCCCCTTTATATGGGTTGGGACAAACACGGTACCTTTTATGTGGCATCGGAACTAAAGGCCCTAGAAGGCACCTGTACCAAAATCGAATTGTTTCCTCCGGGGCATTATTTACACAGCAAAGACGGGGAGTTAAAAAAGTGGTACACCCGCGATTGGATGGAATATGATGCGGTCAAGGATAACGAGACCAGTATCCAGGCCATTAAGGAAGCATTGGAGGCCGCAGTACACCGTCAATTGATGTCTGACGTACCCTATGGGGTCTTGCTTTCAGGGGGGCTCGATTCTTCGGTAACCTCGGCCATTGCTAAAAAATATGCGCAAAAACGTATTGAATCTGACGATACCACCGATGCTTGGTGGCCACAACTGCATTCATTTTCAGTGGGATTGGAAGGGTCACCCGACCTGGCTGCGGCTCGAAAGGTGGCCGATCATATCGGTACCGTGCACCACGAGATCAAGTTTACCATTCAGGAGGGCCTCGACGCGATAAAAGATGTAGTGTATAATTTGGAAACCTATGACATTACCACCATCCGCGCTTCCACGCCCATGTACCTTATGGCAAGGGTCATCAAATCGATGGGCATCAAAATGGTATTGTCGGGTGAAGGCGCGGATGAACTGTTTGGCGGGTATCTTTATTTTCATAAAGCGCCCAATGCCAAGGAATTCCATGAAGAAACGGTTCGGAAACTGAGCAAATTGCATATGTACGATTGTCTGCGTGCCAACAAATCACTTGCTGCATGGGGCATCGAAGGACGGGTTCCTTTTTTGGATAAGGAATTCATGGATGTTGCGATGCGCATCAATCCACAGGACAAAATGATCAATGGCGAGCGCATGGAGAAATGGGTGGTGCGAAAAGCCTTTGAAGACATGTTGCCCGCAAGTGTCGCATGGAGGCAAAAAGAACAGTTTTCAGATGGGGTGGGCTATAGCTGGATCGATACCTTGAAGCTAGTGGTGAACCAGGAAGTGACCGATGAGCAGCTGGCCAATGCCAAATACCGATTTCCTTTACAGACCCCGACGACCAAGGAAGAGTTTTATTACCGATCCATTTTTGAATCCCATTTTCCATCGGATGCGGCGGCATTGTGCGTGCCACAGGAACCCTCGGTCGCCTGCAGCACCAAAATCGCCCTTGAGTGGGACGCTGCCTTCAAAAACATGAACGATCCTTCTGGCAGGGCGGTCGCCAATGTACATACAGACGCCTATGTGAAATAATGGGTATTGGGTTGCGGCCATAGCGTGGTAAATCCGTGTTCAGCTTTTTTTATTGGGCATCAATGCTTCCCTAAGGCAAAGCCTTATATATTTCCAGTTCTACCCAATGTGCCACGTTGCATGGTGAACTCCGCAAAATGGTGGTGTCTTATTGGCTGTAATATTTGACAATTTGGTATTGGTCCTTTGAAATTAAAACTCAATTAATGATCGGTATGGTGTGAGGCCCATGGAAGACTATGGCTGCACATTTTTTCATGGGTGGAAGATCATCATGGAGTTGTGCCGTTTTTAGATAAACCTGGCTTTCCGAAAACCCACACACATTTCCCTAAAACGATGGATCGAACCCGGGCCTGGTGCAGAGCGAGCGGTTTAACGGGTTTTGCGTCACCAACTGAACGATGTTATAAAACCTGGTATCGAAATTACCGGCTTTTTAAACAGTGTTGGTCGGGTGTTGCCTATCTTGGGGAACAAAATTGGTTTCATGGCTAACAAATTGATCATAAATTTCACCCCCACCGGGATGATTCCCACCAAGAAAATGACGCCATTGGTGCCCATAAGCGTAAATGAAATAGTGGAAGATGTCCATCGGGCTTCCGAACTAGGGATTACCTGTGTTCATTTGCATGCAAGGGACTCTCAATCCGGAGAACCCACTTATGAAAAGGAGGTTTATGCTGAAATTATTGCCGGAATTCGTAAATATGATCCTTATCTAGTGGTATGTGTCTCCTTAAGCGGCAGAAATTATAATGAATTTGAACTGAGATCCAATCCCTTGTTATTGGACGGAGCACTGAAGCCCGATTTTGGCAGTCTTACCTTAAGTTCATTGAATTTTAATACGACTGCAAGTATCAATGCGCCTGAAATGGTGCAGGACCTAGCGTTGCTAATGAAGGAAAAAGGAATCGTTCCCGAACTTGAAGCATTTGATTTGGGCATGATCAACTATGCCAAATATTTGGAAAGAAAAAACATAATTCAACCACCATTCTATTTTAACCTTCTTTTTGGTAACATCGCCTGTGCCCAAGCCGATTTGTTGCACCTTGGCGTGATGGTCCGGGACCTTCCAAAAGATTCATTTTGGAGCTTGGCGGGTATAGGAAACGATCAATTGATGATGAATTCCCTGTCGATTGCCATAGGGGGGGGTGTCCGGGTAGGATTGGAAGATAATATCTGGTACGACGCCACCCGGACCAGATTGGCGAGCAACGCCGATTTATTGGAACGAATACATACCATCGCAAAAGCAAATGGACGTGAGATCATGCCTCCAAAAGAATTTAGAAATATGATGCAACTGGAGCCGGGCAATGGCAAATATGGTCGAACTTATATTGAACGATAACGGGTATGGCAATAAAGCAAGGCAAAAAACTACCGACAATTCAAAGATTTTGGGTCATTGTTCAAAATGGTCTATTCCTATTCGGGCTCAGGAACAGATTGGCCTCATTAGGTATTGATATTGATCCGTATTACTGGGTTCAGGAAGAGGTTACGGCATGTGCGCCACCTATGATCAATGGAAACAAAGAGGAATATATAACAAGAAATTTAGGCCAAGAAGATATCGTGCACTTGGTGAAGAGAATGCCTAAGGATATTTCAAAAGAATTGATGGCGTGCCTTAAAAAAGGGCAGCGTTGTTTTGGCTTGGAGCACCATGGTCAAATCGCTGCCTATATGTTTATCGAATTTGATCAGGTCGACTATAAAAACAAAAAGTTCGATCTCAAAAATAATGAGGCCTATCTGTTCAATATGTGGACCTTTAATGAATTTCGTGGAAAAAAATTAGCTCCCTATCTGCGATATCAATGCTATGAGATGCTACGTGAAATGGGCAAGGACACAAAATTTAGCATCTCACAGTACTTCAATAGATCTTCAATAAAATTCAAAGAAAAATTAAAGACCAAACCTTTAAAACTTTATTTGTACATAGGTATTTTTGGAATGTTCAAAAAACATTATTTAATTAAAAGCTATTCAGAGTAAATCCCTGTTCCTCCTTTCATTTTGGTATTAATTGAGGGGTTCAAATATTTTATAATTATCCCTTTATTTTTATCGCAATTTTTCCACAATAAATGTTGATAACTTAAGGCTTAAAGAAGCCTGATAATCCCATATATCATAGGCTATTCCGTATCTTTGCAAGGTTGCTGTTTAAGCATTAGAAACAACCTTGAATTATGAGCGAAGAAGCGAAAAAAGACGAACCTATCAAAAACAAATATTCAGCCGACAGTATTCAGGCATTGGAAGGGATGGAACATGTGCGCATGCGTCCATCAATGTATATTGGTGACATTGGCATAAGGGGGCTGCATCACTTGGTTTACGAAGTAGTGGACAACTCCATAGATGAGGCCATGGGCGGCCATTGTGATACCATTAATGTAACGATCAACGAAGATAATTCCATAACTACCAAGGATAACGGTAGGGGCATCCCGGTGGACCTCCATAAAAAAGAAGGTGTTTCCGCCCTGGAAGTGGTCATGACCAAAATTGGGGCAGGCGGCAAGTTTGACAAGGATTCGTATAAAGTCTCCGGGGGTCTCCATGGGGTTGGGGTATCCGTGGTCAATGCCCTATCGGATCACTTAAGGGCAACGGTATATCGCGATGGGAAAATTTGGGAACAGGAATATGAACGTGGCAAGGCGATCTATCCAGTAAAAAGTATCGGGGAAACCACCGAAAGGGGTACGCAGGTCACCTTCCATCCCGATGAAACCATATTTACCCAAACCATCGAATACAGTTATGAGACGCTGTCGAACCGCATGCGTGAACTATCCTTTTTAAATAAGGGAGTCACCATTACCTTGACCGATAAACGTCAAAAGGATAAGGACAGTGAATCGGGTTATCTGAATGAAACCTTCTATTCCGATGAGGGCTTGAAGGAGTTCGTTAAATTTTTGGATGGAAATCGCGAACAACTGACCAAGAACATTATTGCCATTGAAGGGGAAAAGAACGGCATTCCGGTAGAGGTGGCCATGGTATACAACACTTCCTATACCGAAAACTTGCATTCCTATGTCAATAATATCAATACCCATGAAGGCGGCACCCATTTATCTGGTTTTAGAAGGGGCCTTACCACTACGCTAAAGAAATATGCCGATACTTCCGGAATGCTCGATAAATTGAAATTCGAGGTCCAGGGAGATGATTTTAGGGAAGGGTTAACGGCCATCATTTCGGTTAAGGTCGCCGAACCCCAGTTCGAGGGCCAAACCAAAACAAAACTAGGGAACAGGGAGGTTTCTGCCGCCGTGTCCCAGGCCGTTTCGGAAATGTTGACCGATTATTTGGAAGAGCACCCGGACGATGCAAAAATCATTGTACAAAAAGTGATTTTGGCGGCGCAGGCACGCCATGCGGCGACCAAGGCCAGGGAGATGGTACAGCGCAAAAGTGTGATGAGCATCGGCGGATTACCGGGAAAATTATCCGATTGCTCCGAACAAGATCCCGCCATTTGCGAATTGTTCCTAGTTGAGGGAGATTCTGCTGGTGGTACGGCCAAAATGGGCCGGGACCGGAACTTTCAGGCCATTCTGCCGTTGAGGGGAAAAATTCTGAATGTCGAAAAGGCCATGCAGCATAAGGTCTTCGAAAATGAAGAAATCAAGAACATGTATACTGCTCTAGGGGTTACCATTGGTACCGAGGAAGACAGTAAGGCATTGAACCTTGATAAATTGCGTTACCACAAAATTGTGATCATGTGTGATGCCGATGTTGACGGTAGCCACATTGAGACCCTGATCTTGACCTTCTTTTTCCGTTATATGCGCGAATTGATAGAAGCAGGTCATGTCTACATTGCTACCCCACCATTATATTTGGTTAAAAAAGGCGCTAAAAAACAGTATGCATGGAACGATAAGGAGCGAGATGCCATTGCCGATAGTTATAGCGGTGGCGTCAACATTCAACGATACAAAGGTTTGGGAGAAATGAATGCCGAGCAATTATGGGATACTACCATGAACCCCAACTTTAGGACTTTGCGCCAAATTACCATCGACAGTGGCTCGGAAGCCGATCGTGTATTCTCCATGCTCATGGGTGATGAAGTGCCGCCACGAAGGGAATTTATAGAGAAAAATGCCCTTTATGCCAACATTGATGCATAAAATTGGCACTTACACAACAAAAACCTGTATCCTCGGTACAGGTTTTTTAGTTTTGGGAAAACCTTACTTTATGAAACGACTATTTTTTTTCTTAGCGTTCCTGTTTGCTCTTAAAGGTTGGACCCAAACGGGTCTTAGCAATATCTTGGCAGCGGGACTGAACGATGCGCAAAAGTATAGCACTGATTTCCTCTCGCCGTTTTCCAAGGGTACCGTTCAAAGCGTTGCCAATGGATGGTATAACACAGGGGGCGCTAAACCACTTGGGGGTTTTGAGATTTCGATAATAGGAAATTATAGCTCCTTCAAGAACCAAGAAGATAAAAAGGCCTTTTTACTGAACACGGAGGATTACGAAAATTTGAAGTTTGTCGATGGCAGTAGTTCTAAACTGGTCTCTTCGGCGCTTGGGGATATAGAGGGCATTCGGGTTTTTGTTGAGGCTGAAATTTCACCGGGGGTTACGGCGCGGGAAGAATTTGAACTTCCAAGTGGGTTGGCCGCGGAAAATATAAACTTCCTTCCTTCTGCCTACCTACAAGCTTCCGTAGGTCTTATCAAAGGGACTGAAATCAAAGCCAGATTTTTGCCTAAAATAAATACCCAAGATGGTACGGTTGGCCTTTACGGCCTTGGCATCCAACACGAATTTACCGAACATTTGCCCGATGCCAGTATATTTCCCGTGTCCATTTCAGGGGTAATTGGATATACCCACCTCGATGGAACCTACGATTTTACCGATTCCAATATAATTGCAGGGGCAAATCAAACCTTGGATATGAGCCTTAATAGTTGGGTTTTTCAGGCAGTGGCTTCCACTAAGTTGCCCATCATCAATTTTTATGGCGGCTTAGGCTACATTTCAGGGAATTCGAATACCGATGTTTTGGGTACTTATATTGTTGAATCCGGTCCTTTACAGTATACCTACACGGATCCCTTTTCCATCAAGGAAAAGACCAATGGTTTTAGGGCCAATCTTGGCGCAAAATTAAAACTTGGCTTTTTTAGGCTGAATGCAGACTATACCTTCGCGGAATTCAACAACCTCTCCGTGGGCATCAACTTTGGTTTTAGATAAACGGCCGTTACGATAAATAAAAAAACCGCATTCATATGAATGCGGTTTTTTTTTTATGAGGTTTTAAAATCAATCCCTGATCGCCAGCCTAAACCCGTCTTTCCTTTGGAGTGATGATTCTTCTACGGCAATTTTAAGTGTTACCGTGTCATTGGGCCTGTCTAATCCGGGATAATTGATGATATAGGAATCACCGTCTATTTTCCAGTTAAAGTCGCTTTTGACCGTGATCACGCCATTTTCTATCGTATGGAATCTTCCAAGATAGGCATCGTTGAAGATCCATTCTCTCATAATGGTCATTTTGCCTGTTTGACTGGCACTGTTAATCTCGGTTCGGGACCAAATACCAATTATCGGATCATTGTTTTCCGGTACTCGGGAGCAATTACTTGACGTAACAATTGCAATGATGGCCAATAACGACATAAGCTTTTTCATGGTGTAGGGTAATTAGATTAGGGACTGTTTTAAATAACGGTGGCCAATCCGCACTATTGTTAAAAATCGATGTACGGTAACCAAATTTTCTTTTCTTCGTTGAACGGCACTATTTTTTAACAGCCAAAGGAGATGGAATTGGGAAAAAAGTCTGCCCTATTCCGTATTAATGTGGAGACAACCAAGCAGTTTTTAACAAAGAATGTTTAATTTTAGCCTCCTTTAGAATACATTAACAAACAATAAATCAAAAATAATACATATGAAAATTACCGTAGTAGGGGCAGGTGCCGTAGGTGCAAGTTGTGCAGAGTATATCGCCATAAAGAATTTCGCGTCGGAAGTGGTACTGTTGGATATTAAAGAGGGTTATGCCGAGGGCAAGGCCATGGATTTGATGCAATGTGCTTCCTTAAACGGTTTTGATACCAAAATCAAAGGGATAACCAATGATTATTCCAAAACGGCCGGAAGCGATATTGCGGTGATTACCTCGGGAATCCCCAGAAAACCTGGAATGACCAGGGAAGAATTGATCGGGATCAATGCGGGCATTGTTAAAATGGTCTCTTCCAGTTTGATCGAACATTCCCCCAACGTGATCATGATCGTGGTTAGCAATCCTATGGACACCATGGCATACTTGGTACACAAGTCTACAAAACTGCCAAAAAACAGGATTATAGGTATGGGCGGAGCGCTCGATAGCGCCCGTTTCAAGTATCGACTTGCAGAGGCCTTGGATGCTCCGATTTCAGATGTCGACGGTATGGTTATCGGGGGCCATAGCGATACGGGGATGGTGCCATTGACCTCACATGCTACCCGTAACAGCATCAAGGTTTCTGAGTTCTTGTCTAAAGATCGCCTGCATCAAGTGGCCGAAGACACGAAAGTGGGCGGTGCCACCCTTACCTCGCTTTTGGGGACCAGTGCCTGGTATGCCCCCGGAGCGGCGGTATCGGCGTTGGTCCAGGCCATTGCCTGCGATCAGAAAAAAATGTTTCCATGCTCGGTTTTGCTTGAAGGGGAATACGGTTTAAACGATATCTGTATCGGGGTTCCTGTCGTTCTTGGAAAAAATGGTATCGAAAAAATCGTGAACGTTTCCCTTAGCGATGCAGAAAAGGCCAAGATGAAGGAAAGTGCCGAAGGGGTAAGAAAGACCAACGCCTTGTTGGACGTATAAATTGACTTCGAACCTATTGGTTAAAGGGTATTCTACCAATGTGGGATACCTTTTCCATTTTACATTAACTGGTAAATATGTTGTCAAATCCTATGGGAATATCATATATTTGCACGCTGTTAGAAAAAGCATCCAATTAATAAATGTAATCCATGCAGAATAAAGGACTTATAAAGCTTTTTGCCCTCCTGTTCGGGCTAGTGAGTATCTATCAACTATCCTATACTTTTGTCACCAGCAAGATAGAAAACGAGGCAAATACCTTTGCCGCGAGTAAGATTTCAGATTCTGAGGTCGGTTATGTTTCCAAGCGAGAAAGCTTGGAAGCCAAATATCTCGATTCCATTGGGGACAATTCGGTGCTGGGTTATACCAGCTATAACGACGCAAAGAAAAAGGAACTGAACAAGGGTCTGGATCTTAAAGGGGGAATCAACGTAACCCTTCAAATTTCCGTTAAGGACATCCTTAAAGGCCTTGCCAACAACACCAAAAACCCAGTTTTCAATAAGGCTTTGGCTGATGCCGACCTGGCTTCCAAAAGCAGTAATGATAACTATGTAGATCTGTTTTTTGAGGCATTTGATAATATCAAGGGAGACACCAAGTTGGCAACCCCAGATATATTCTACACCCGTAGCCTTGAAGGTGATGTAAATTCGAATATGACCGATGATGAGGTAAAACAGGTCATCCGAAGAAAGATAGATGAGTCGATTGTTTCTGCCTTCGAGGTGCTCCGTGAACGGATCGATGGATTCGGGGTGACCCAACCCAACATCCAAAGGGAAGGCACTTCAGGGAGAATATTGGTAGAACTGCCGGGAGCCAGAGACATCACCAGGGCCCAAAGCTTATTGTCAAGTACGGCGCAATTGGAATTCTGGGAAACCTATAGGCCCGATAACCAAGAGCTTCAAGGATTCTTTTTTCAGGCCAACGAAGCACTAAAATCCTTGGTTGCTATCGATACTGCCGCTGCCCAGGTAAAACAAGAATCGGAAATAGACTCATTGCTTTCCGATGTTGCCCAAGATTCATTGGATTTAAGCAAACAGGTAAATCCACTTTTCGACAAATTTCAGTTGGGCGCACCCAGTTATGCGGTGGGCATTGCTGCGATCAAAGATTCTGCAACAATTGGCAGTTACCTAAGAATGAAGGAAATACGAAGGTTGTTGCCCGCCGACCTGCAGTTTGTGAAATTTGTTTGGGAGCGCCCTGCCGAGGGTTCTGAAATAGTTGAGCTTTATGCCCTTAAATCGAACCGGGAAATGGAGCCGCGGATCAGTGGCGATGTGGTCAGTGACGCGCGGGATGATTTTGACCTGGGAGGCAAGCCGGCCGTATCGATGACCATGAACACCAAAGGGGCAAAGGAGTGGGAAAAATTAACAGGTGATGCCTATAATAACCAAACCGGCATCGCGATCGTATTGGACAATAAGGTGTATACGGCACCTGGAGTTTCATCCGGACCTATCTCCGGTGGACGTTCAGAGATTACCGGTAAATTTACCGTGAACGAGACCAAGGATATTTCCAATGTTTTAAGAGCGGGTAAATTGCCGGCCTCCGCGGAAATTATCCAATCCGAAATTGTGGGCCCATCTCTGGGCCAGGAGGCCATTGATAGTGGTTTCGCCTCGTTTCTGATTGCCATGTTATTCGTGTTGTTATGGATGATATTCTATTATGGGAAAGCCGGTATTTTTGCCGATATCGCCTTAATGCTCAACATCTTGTTGATATTTGGGGTGCTTACCAGCCTTGGTGCGGTGCTCACCCTTCCTGGAATAGCGGGTATCGTTTTGACCATTGGGATGTCGGTTGATGCCAACGTTCTGATCTTTGAACGTATCAAGGAAGAATTGGCCAAGGGCAAAGGAAAATCCCAGGCTGTGGCCGACGGATTCAGCAATGCGCTATCCTCGATCTTGGATGCGAACATCACCACCGGTCTTACGGCCATCATCCTGTTCGTTTTCGGTTCCGGACCCATCAAGGGTTTTGCGACCACTTTATTGATAGGTATCATAACTTCTTTGTTCACTGCAATATTCATCACCAGGTTATTGGTTGATTGGTACCTGAGCGGGAGAACAAGAAGGCTCGATTTCACGACTTCCTTGACCAAAAACCTCTTTAAGAATATCAATATCGACTTCTTGAGCAAAAGAAAAATCGCCTATATTTTTTCAACGACCTTGGTGTTGATTGGCCTCTATTCCCTATTCTTAGGGCAAGGGCTCCAACAAGGCGTCGATTTTGTTGGTGGAAGAACCTATCAGATTCGATTTGAAAATGAAGTCAACCCTTCAGAAATAGCTTCTGAATTGAATACCGTGTTCGGAAGTGGAACTGGGGTGAAGACCTATGGGGAAGCCAATCAAATAAAGGTAACCACCCCCTATAAAGTGGATGTGGAAGGAATTGAGGTTGATAACGAAATACAGGACAAACTCTTCACAACCCTTCAAAAACTTTTACCTGATGGGATGACCAAGGCCGATTTCATTACTGGAGATGGAGAAAATTCGATCGGTATTTTGCAATCTGTAAAAGTAGGCCCGACCATTGCCGATGATATCAAGAACAACGCCTTTTTGGCCATTATTGGATCCTTGGCCGTGGTGTTCCTGTACATTTTGTTGCGTTTCCGAAAATGGCAATTCTCTTTGGGTGCTGTGGTCGCGGTGCTTCACGATGTGTTGATCGTACTGGGCATCTTTTCACTGTTCGGAAAAATAATGCCCTTCAACATGGAAATCGACCAAGCCTTTATCGCTGCCATTCTTACGGTAATCGGATACTCCTTGAACGATACGGTGGTCGTATTCGACCGAATTCGTGAAATTATCAATGAGAAGGGATGGAAAGCAGGGGAGAATACCAACCTCGCTTTGAACAGTACTTTGGGCAGGACCTTGAACACTTCTTTGACCACTTTGGTGGTACTATTGGCCATCTTTATTTTTGGTGGGGAATCGTTAAGGGGCTTTATGTTCGCCATGATCATAGGCATAGTGGTGGGTACCTATTCTTCCTTGTTTATCGCCACGCCGGTCATGTATGACACCTTGAAGAAAAGCGTTAGCTCGCCCGTTAAGGAAAAACCAAAGTCAATGGCCAAGGCCAAGGCATAATCTAACTTTTAAAAGAAAGCCGCTGTTTGTGAAAAGAGCGGCTTTTTTTATATCCTTTTGCCAAGTGATCCTTCATGGCTCATTTCCAATTCATAAACGAGTTGTGGTTGCAATCCTGGCTCCTTTCGGTGGGAGACAAAGATGATGGCCGAATCGCTCTCCCTTGAAAATTTATTGACCAATGCCACAAAGAGGCTGGCGCTATCATCGTCGAGCCCTGCCGTGGGTTCATCCAAAATCAATAATACGGGATGCTTGATCATTGCCCTGATACACATCAGCAAACGCTTTTGGCCCATGCTTAGGTCGTGGTACAAAGCCGTCCTTAGATGCCACATATTGATCAACTGCAACCATTCTTTGGCCAGGCGGAGTTGCGCTTCGGTAGGTTGTACATAAAGACCAATGGAGTCGGTTAGGCCACTGATCACCATATTTTCAACAGAATGATACCCGGTGAAGGTATCGGTCATGGATGGGGTAAAATAACCGATGTTTTTTTTAATGTCCCAAACACTCTCCCCACTTCCTTTTCTTTTTCCAAAAATAAAGAGGTCCTGCCCGTATCCTTTAGGATTTTCTCCGGTAATCATTGATAACAGAGTGGTTTTCCCACTCCCGTTCTTTCCCCTCAGTTCCCAAAAATCTGCCCTTTTTATCAACCAGTTGATCTGTTTGAGAATGGGTTTGCCCATATAGGCGACATTCACGTTCTTGAGTTCGATCAATACCTCTCCCAAAAATTCGGGCGCATTCAATGCCAAAGGAATCTTGCCTTCAAAGGTTTTTGGTTCCTTTTTTTCAAGGGGCTTGTTGTGGCCAAAATAAACCAATTCCCGTTCTTCGAGTCGGGCGAACCTGTTAATGAAGGGCAGTAGGTCAGAACTGCGACTGATGATTTGGATCAGGGTCGTATTCTCACCGATCTTAGCAAGTTGCTTCTTAAGTGCGGTCTGCGATTCGATATCAAGATTATCGAAAGGGTTGTCGAGCACGATGAAGTCGGGCTCGGATCGAAGAATATACCGAAGCAACGCTTTTTTCTGTTCCCCACTCGAATAGGTTTTTAGACTTTGGGCCTTATTATCCGTGAGTATTTTGGTTCCGTGCCGTTCCTCTTCCTCCATAAACGCTTCCAGAGCGAGTTTGGAGAAAAGGGCCCCTTTTGACCCCTTCAAAGCATGAAAACCGTTCGGTGGATGACCATTTAAAAGCATCTCCAGAAGATGGCCCTTATCCGATCGATTGTCTATAAAAACGGCACAATGCAATTTTTTGGTCATAGGAAATGCTAAATATGCCAAAAGTAACGTTTTATTGGTATGTCGACGTTTCATGGCAGAATTCCCTTAAATTTGAGAACCCCAATAACCAGAGAAATGAAAAAAAGACTTTCCCGGCTCCTTGCTAATTTTTCACCATTGTTCAATACCCGTGCCGCCGGACTTTATCTGGTACTTTTTGCGGCATCCATAGGCATTGCCACTTTTATAGAAAACGATTTTGGGACCAGTGCTGCCCAAAAGGTCATTTTTAAATCGTGGTGGTTCGAGTTGCTTTTATTATTGTTCGCCATTACGATCGTGGTGAATATTTTCAAGTTTAGGATGATCCAACAAAAAAAGTGGCCTTTACTATTGTTCCATGCGGCAATCATCATCATTCTGATCGGCGCCGCCGTTACACGTTATTGGAGTTTTGAAGGAATCATGCACATCAGGGAGAATGATGCTTCGAACCGGTTTTTAACTTCAAATACTTTCCTGAAATTCAAGGTGGCCAAAGGAGGTGAGACCTATGATTTCGATGAACCCGTGCTCTTCGCTTCCTTGGGGGATAATGCTTGGCAAGGATCCTATTCGGTAGCCGGAGATATCATTGATATCAAAGTGAACGACTTCATCCCTAATCCGAAACAAAAATTGGGCGAAAGCATTACAGGGCTTCCCACCTTGCAGATTGTTGTTGCCGGTGCCAACGGAAGGGAGGAATACTTTATTGCCAAAGGGGAAACCAAACGCATTGGCAATCTCATTTATAATTTTCAGGAGACACAACTTCCCGATGCCATCAATATCAATTATCGCAACGATACCTTGCTCATAGCTTCAAACAGAACGCTTACCCAAACCGTAATGGCGACCCAACAAAAAGATACGCTATATCCCTCAAGCAGCTTTAGTCCCTTGTACCTGCGCGCCCTATACACCGATGGTATCAGTAATTTTGTTTTTTCCGATTTTAAGAAGAACGCTACGGTCTTGATCGAATCGGAAAGTCAAAAAGTCAAAAATGAAAGCCTTACGGCCCTATTGATGGAGGTATCGGTCAATGGCAAATCAAGCGAGGTATATGTTTATGGTAGTAAGGGGATGTTGGGAAGGCCACAGTCACTCAATTTTGACGGAACGGCGGTTGCAATTTCCTATGGGGCGAAAGAGATTACCGTGCCATTCGACATAAAACTCAACAAATTTATAATGGACAAGTACCCGGGAACAAACAGCGCCTCGTCCTACGCCAGTGAAGTGACCTTGGTCGACCAACGCAACAACGAAAAAATCGATTACCGTATCTTCATGAACAATATATTGGATTATGATGGGTATCGTTTTTTTCAATCTTCGTTCGATCGCGATGAAAAGGGCACTTATTTAAGCGTGAACCATGATTTTTGGGGCACTTGGATTTCCTATATCGGATATATTTTATTGACCTTGGGTATGTTTTTGACTTTTTTCAGTAAGAATACGCGCTTCCATCAAGTCACACAAAAGATAAAGTCATTGCGTGCAAAAGGGGGCACTTTTGTACTGGTCATGTTGCTGTCGACCACTGCCTATGCACAATCTGCCCAAACGGAACCCTTTGTGGCTCACGCAATAAACATCGACCATGCCAACGCATTCAGCAAATTGGTGGTACAGGATTTCAAGGGACGAATGAAACCAATGCATACCTTATCAAGGGAAATCATGCGCAAATTGGCCAGAAAAGAAAAGCTATATGGCTTAAGTGCCGATCAAATCCTCCTAGGGCTATTTGTGAACAAAGAGGAATGGTACAGTGCCAAAATCATCAAATTGGGCCAACATAAAGATATTCGTAAAAAGTTGAGCATTGGGGGCGATTATGCTTCCTATAAAGATTTTTTTGAAACCAATGGCACCTATAAACTTCGGGATGAAATGCGAAGGATTTATAGTTTGGAACCCATTGACCAGGGTGTCTATGAAAAGGAGTTGCTCAAATTGGATGAAAAGGTCAATATCATGAGCATGGCATTTTCGGGCAGCTTGCTGAAAATCGTTCCCAATGCCAATGATCCTAACAACACTTGGGTGTCTACCACTGCACATAACCATAGTGCCGAGGATGGCCATAACCATGACGACAATGTGGCCAATACATTTTTTACGGCCTATGGCAAAGCACTTAAAGAAGCGATCGGCACCAATAATTATACCAGTGCAGACCATTTACTCACAGAACTTAAGCAGTACCAGGAGACCGAAGGGGGGACCGTGATGCCTTCCTATTCAAAGATCAATGCCGAAATATTGTTGAACAAACTCAATGTGTTCACCCGATTGGCAGTACTGTACATTTTTATGGGCATTGCCCTGTTGTTCTTTTTGTTTCTTTCGGTTTTCAAACCCAACCTGAACCTTAAAAGGGCCTATCTTATTTTATTTTCCCTTGTGGTTTTCGGCTTCGTGCTGCATACCATTGGTTTGGGCCTACGTTGGTTTGTTTCCGGTCGGGCCCCTTGGAGCAATGGCTATGAATCAATGATCTATATTGCGTGGACCTCTACATTGGCAGGACTTATTTTTACCAGAAAATCGTTTGGCGGTTTGGCTGCTACCATGGTCTTGGCGGCGACAATTCTCTTCGTGGCCACCTTGAGCTTTCTGGACCCGGAAATTACCCCTTTGGTGCCCGTTTTGAAATCGTATTGGCTTACCATTCATGTGTCAATGGAGGCCGGGAGTTATGGCTTTCTGATGTTGGGGGCCATTATTGGCCTTATCAACCTTATCCTGATGATGTTCCTCAAAGAATCGAACAAGGCAAGGATAAAAAGGATTGTCCAAGAAATGTCCTATATCAGCGAGCTTACGTTGATCGGCGGACTTTTTATGGTGAGTATAGGTACCTTTTTGGGCGGTGTCTGGGCCAATGAATCTTGGGGAAGGTACTGGGGTTGGGATGCTAAGGAAACCTGGGCGTTGGTTACCATTCTGGTCTATGCCTTCATTCTTCATATGAGGATCATTCCCAAAATCACGGGCCTTTTTGCCTATAATTTGGCCACGATTTTCGGATTGGCCACGGTGATCATGACCTATTACGGGGTCAACTATTATCTGTCGGGCCTGCATTCCTATGCCACGGGAGATCCCGTACCTGTACCTACTTGGGTTTATGTGGTGGTGGCATCCATCATACTGATCAGTGGCATGGCCTATTTCAAGAAAAGAAAATACCCGGCGATTTCTTAAATTATTTGATTATGGTCCCGTTCTCCAGGATCAGGTCGTACCGGTATCCTGCACCAAAATCGCGGTTCAAGGCCACCATGCCCTGCAGGGTCACCTTGCTCCCTTCTGGAACAAAGGAACTGGATGTAATGACAAGGTCGAAATCATTTTTGCTGCCATCCTGAAGGTGTATCCAGTTTCGATCCATAATGTTGGGGTTTACCTTAACACAGGTGCCACTTATTTGAACGGTATGGCCTTCATACTTCTTGGGATCATTTACCAGGTCGGAAATTTTGATGGTCCCTTTATGAACTACGTTCTTTTCGGTATGGGTAGGGATATCTTCTTTTTGCGTTGTCGGAGCGGCCACTTGCGATGGGGTGTTGTTGGGAAGAACTGCGTTTTTCGAATGGTCTTCCCCTACTAGGTTGGAAACCAAATAGATGGTATCGAACACCCGTTGGTATTCCTTGCTTTCAAAATTGGTCTTTAGCAAACCCGCCCTGTAAAAATACGTGCCACCTTTTTCAACGTCCTGTTTTCTAGAGGCAATCCAAAACTTTTTATTTTTTTCGGAAACGTTCAAATATACATATCGTTCGGTAGGGAGAATTTCATTCACCCGAACCGTATGCAGGTCATCGCCGAACGATCCATTGTTTCCAGTGATCACCTCCGTGGCGGGTTTTGGGGTAAATATCCCACTGTCCGTGGTAACGTTTTCACTTTCCGAATTGGGGGCTATCACCTTGGGGCCGCTGTTACAGGCCAAGATCAGCAAGGCGAATAAAATTGATGTTGGTATTGAGGGTTTTCTTAGGCTCATCATGAAAATCATTTAAAATCGTTGTGAAATCTGGGTGAAAATTCTATAGGTATGTTCATTTTCCAAAGTAGATAATTCGCCCGAGATACTGAAAAACAATTTACGGGTAATATAATAGGAAATATCGGCACCAACATAATGTTGGATCGAAGGATCGTTGAAGTTGGCGTATTGGTAATTAACATACCTGTAGTAAAAATCGGCATTTACCCGATTGCGAAATAAATCTCGGGAATGTCGCAAAGAAAAAATATTGCTGTTCAGATAATTGGAAGCATTGTTGTTATACGATAAGCTCAACCTTCCCCCAATGGCAGGTAACCGAGACCAGGTAACGTAACCATAGATGTTATCGGACTTATTTTGTTGATCGCTCTGGAACCGCATGCTATAGCTTCCGCCGGCAAGGATATTTTTTAAGGGCCTTACGTTGATCCTTGCCCTGGCACCTTGTCTTGCAATATCGTCATCGAGCAATTGTTCGATTTCCGTCTGAAAGGTCTCATAATAAAGTATGCGTTTTCTCGAATCATAAGAAAGCATCAAGCTCACCTTTTTGTTAAAGCGATACGCCGCCGAAACGTATAAATTCGTAAGCCTGATCTGATTGGTGACCGTATCGTTGACCTTACTGAAAAGATCTACCTCCAAAGAGGAAAAGAGGTTCAGGTTTTTATAAAGGGTACTGTTATGCTGCATATATGCGTAACGCCTGTCAACCGCGCCATTATTTTGTTGTTGGATCGCACCCAGTGTGGTTTGGGAATAGAAATTATCCGAATCGGTCATGGTACCGATATAGCCCCCATACTGCAAAAGGTTCGAATTGAAACCAAAATCAAAAATATCGGGCCTAAACCCCGCAATGACCCCTATATATTGCATGCCAAAGTATTTTTCGGCCTGAAGCCCATCTATGGGCCCCAGGGAGGAAATCTTGGGATTGATGTTCCTTCCAAGGGTAATGGCAAGGGTAGGGGTGGCATCATAACGTGCCGCGAGGTTGAAAACCCTCAAAATACTGTTGCTTGGGATGGAAGTACTCGTTGTTTGGTTCAGGAAATATTGGTAGTTCATGTAAGTGTTAAATGAAAATTTTGAATCCCTGATATGATCGGCATTCATCGACAATCGTCCCATGATTCGGTGTCGATCGTCACGAACACTGGAAAAGGTACTGAAATCGGATAAAGAGACCCTTCCCCTTATTTTTTCATGATATAGTGAGGTTTCAATGGGTTCTTCTGTGGGAGCGACAAGGGGCAGCGGTAATTCTTGGATAAATACCTCTTCCTCCGGATGGGGATAAAACAAGATTTCGTCCCCTTTTTGAATTTGGCAGCCCGAAATCAATGCGCTCACAACCGAAGTGGTCGATTTGCTTTTTACCAACAGACATGGTGTATTGGTGTTAGACAATATCAAAGTGTCCCCAACCATGATCGTTTCGGTATTGGGAAATTTCACATAAACGTTTTGGGTAGTGACAAAGGTTGCCTGGCCTTTCAGTACTGGGGCCGTATCTTGCCCAAATAAGCTGTAGGTCATAGCCGTAAAGGCCAAAATAAAATTAAATAAGTGTTTCATTATTTAAGGCCATTGGGGTGGCATTCATAGCATCCTATATTTCCTTGGTTTTGGTTGTGGGCATCCCTATGACAATTAATACAATCAAATACGGCATAATTGTTCGCATCGGTATGGCATTCCACACAACTATCCCAAGTCTCGCCTTGTCGGTGCTTTCCACTGTAAATCGGGAAATACTGATCATGATCGAAGGTGGCCGGAATCCAACCAGGATTGGTGGTATGGCAGGACGCACAGTCCGTTGGAAAGCCTGCCGCTGGGTGGTTCGGATTGGAAGTTTGGTCATAATTGTCTTGGTGGCAGGTAACGCAATCAGGGGAAAGCCCTGCATAGGTGCCATTGGTATGGCACTGGGTACAGTCCTGAATATTGTGCCCTTGGGTCAAGGGGAAAAAGTCGTGGTTTATCGTTGCCGGAGACCAACCTGGGTTGGTGGAATGGCACGAGGCACAATCGTTCGAGAATCCAGAAGTGGTATGGTTCGGATTTTGGGTGGCGGCATAATCATCCTGGTGACAGGTAACACAATCGGGTGAAAGCCCCGCATAGGTACCGTTGGTGTGGCATTGGGTACAGTCCTGTATGTTATGTCCCTGGGTAAGCGGAAAAAAGTCGTGGTTGATATTCGCCGGTGACCAACCGGGATTGGTGGTATGGCACTGTACGCAATCGGTCGAAAAGCCACTGGTAGCATGGTTTGGGTCCTGAGTCGCTGCATAGTCATCTTGGTGACAGGTGACGCAATCTGGTGAAAGCCCTGCATAGGTGCCGTTGGTATGGCATTGGGTACAGTCCTGAATATTGTGTCCTTGGGTCAAGGGGAAAAAGTCGTGGTTTATGGTGGCCGGTGACCAACCGGGGTTAGTGGTATGGCAATTCACACAATCGGTCGAAAACCCGCTGGTTTGGTGGTTCGGATCTTGGGTGCCGGCATAGTCTTCCTGGTGGCAGGTAACACAATCGGGTGAAAGCCCCGCATAGGTACCGTTGGTGTGGCATTGGGTACAGTCCTGTATGTTATGTCCCTGGGTAAGCGGAAAAAAGTCGTGGTTGATATTCGCCGGTGACCAACCGGGGTTGGTGGTATGGCAAGAGGCACAGTCGGTGGAAAAGCCAGCCTGCTGGTGGTTTGGGTCCTGCGTGCTCGCATAGTCGGCCTGATGGCAGCTTACACATTCTGGAGAGGCATCGGCATAATTACCGGTGGTATGGCATTGGGTACAATCCTGTATGTTGTGGCCCTGGGTAAGTGGGAAAAAGTCGTGGTTGATGCTCTGTGAATTCCAACCAAAGCCCAGTGGATTATGGCATTCCGTACAATCTGTGGAATAGCCTGCCTGCTGGTGATTCGGATTTTGGGTACTGGCATAATCGTCTTGATGGCAACTGATACAATCGTTGCCCACACGATCGAACCGCAAGGTATTTTCGGAAGTATGGCATTCTACACAGGTAAGATTGTTATGGGCACCGATCAAGGGAAACCCATTTTCCTCATGCACTTCGGTCAGGTCGTTCACCAACCACGATTCCGTACTGTGGCAGCGAACGCAATCGTTGCCTACCGATTGGCTGTGCATATCGGCATGGCACGATACACAATCTTGGGCAACCGGATCGTTGAAGACCAGTGTCGTATGGCATTGCTTACAATCTGCCTGGGCATGGGCCCCTTCCAAAGGATAGTCGGTCTTATCATGATCAAACTGCAGGGTTCGGTAGTTGATGGTCCAACCGGAAGGATCGTGACATTTCACGCAATCCATCTTCAATTGGGCCCCATGGGGCGACTGGGCCATTATTGGAAATATGCCCATAAGCAAGATCAGTAAAGATGGCAGTCTATACATCTGAACTTATTCAATTTATAAATCACTTCCCGTTCCCCGTTGGCAGCGATCACCTCATGACAGGCCTTGCATTCGACCTTAGCATGTTCCCCTTCCAACGGAAAATCGGTAATATCATGGTTGAACCTTTTGGGGAACCAATTCTGGGGATCATGACAACTTGTACAGTCGGTCACCCCATCAATGGCGAAAGTATCGCCATGTACATTTTCATGACAGGAAACACAATCTATCTCCAAATTAGCGAATTTCTGTATCGGATTCCCCTTTTTATCCTTTAATTCGTTGAAATGACAGGCGCGGCATTCCACTTCGGCGTGTTTCCCCTCGAGGGGCCATTCGGTTAGTTTATGATCAAAATTTACCATGGCCCAGGCCTCGTTGACGTGACAGGTTTTGCAATCGTCATTGGGATAAAATGTTTCACTGATGTAACCTTCATGGATATCATTGTGACAATCGACACAACTGGCCCCCATATTTCGAAACGTCCACCGTTGGTCGTCCTCGCTTACGTGGCACGCAAAACAAGGGGTAGCATTATGGGCCCCTTCCAGGGGAAAATTGGTTTCCTGATGTTGTTCCAGGGTATAGAGGCTGTAATCGAAGCCCTTTTCCAGGGAGTGGCAGGCAACGCAATCCGGTGAAACCCCATTTTCCTTGAATTCGCCCTCGTGATAATCACTATGGCAATTGTTACAGGCGCTGAAATCGATAGGCGTTGAAAAGCGTTTGATATGGCATTGTTTGCAATCGACTTCGGTATGTTTTCCTTCCAGGTGATAATCGGTGGTATTGTGGTCAAAAAAGTCCATGGTCCGCAATGAGAGGAAACTGGTTTCCCTATGGCATTTGACGCAGTCGGTGCCATATTTCCCATCATGTGCGTCATCGTGGCATTTAACACAATTGTTTTCGTCGATGTTCATCCTGTCCTGAAAGACCTTCAGGGGATCATTCGTAGCTATATGGCAGTTGAAGCAGCTGACTTCCTGATGGCTTCCTTTCAATTCAAAATCCGTGGTGCCGTGATCGAAGTTCTCTTGGCCCATAAAGTCGGTAAATGCCGTTTCGGTATGGCACTGGGTGCATTTGCCTTCGATCTGTTCATTGTGGGCGTCCACATGGCAGGTGACACAATCTGAAAATGGAATATTGGCAAACTCCTGAAATTCCTTGCCATTTTTCGTGGTTATTTTATGGCATTCAATACAGTCAACATTAAGGTGTTCGCCCTTTAATTGGTAGTCAGCATCGGCATGGTCGAATTTTGGCGCGGGTTTAAAACCCTCCATGTCGTGGCAATCGACACAGCTACTGCTCAGGGTATTCTGATGGTAATCGTCATGACAGGAAAGACATTTTTCATCGAGCCCAAGAAATGTATCGGCTCGTTTTTTGAGTTCTTTGTTATTAATGTTTTCCGAAACATGGCATTTTCTGCAGTCAATGGTTTCGTGTTTGCCCTCCAATTCGTACCCTGTGAGCAAATGGTCAAAATTATCCTCGTCGAAGCGGATCATATCGAACTTGCGGCCATGGTGTTCGCTATGGCATGCGACACAATCTTGTTTTAATACCTGGGGGTTGGCATGGTAGCCGTTTTTTTGATTGATCAGGGATTGAATTTCGCTATGGCATTCCAAGCATTTGCGATCGGAAACCTTGTTCCCCAGTTCATGACATTGGGTGCACTTGCTCATGCCTTCCAGGTCGGCATGTGCATTGGAAAGTTCACCAGGGGATATCTGGCCATAACCTATAAAGGTGGTCATCAGAAGCAAAAAGCTAATATGTCGAAGAAAGTAATTCAAGCCATTTATCGGTGTTTTTTCATGACATGCCCATAGCGTTTGGTAATTTCAATACCGGCATTTTGCAAAAAACTGGTGGGCAGTTCTCCCCCGGCAAAAATATATACGAGATCGTTTTCAAGTTCTTCCACGCTATTGCTATCCTCAAATTGGATCATCACTGAGTGGTCGGCTATTGAAATTAAGTTAGTGTTAAAAGCCACGCGAATGGATTGGTCTGCCATTGATGTTTCAATTTTTTTTCTGTTTTTTGGCTTCAACCTTGAAAATTGATCCTTTCTGTACGATAGGATCACCTCATTTTCATCTTTTAGCAATAGGGCCGATTCTATGGCCGAATCTCCGCCCCCGACAACGATTATTTTCTTCTTTTGGATCAGCTCGGGTTCCAAGAGGCGATAGGCCACTTTTTGGGATTCTTCGCCCAGAACACCTAACTTTCTTGGGGTGCCCCGCCTTCCTATGGACAATAAGACTTGGTTGCAAAGGTATTCCTCGCCCGTATTGGTCTTTATTCTAAACACTTCATTTTCAATGGGCACTATGCTTTCCACCTTGGTATTCTCCTTAATTTGAAGCTGGTGCTCATCAATGACTTTCTTCCATAATTGAAGCAACTCATCTTTGGAGGTATCATATAGCTTGGCCTTGCCGTAAAGGGGCAGGTCCATCGGGGCCGTCATCACGATCTTAGATCGGGGAAAGGTATACACCGTACCTCCAAGGGAGTCCTGTTCCAGGGTAATGGAGGTCAGGCCATGCTGTTTAGCGGCCAAGGTAGCCGAAATGCCTGCGGGTCCAGCCCCGATGATCAAGACATCCAAGACATTTTTCCTTGACGGTTTTTTGTTTTTGGCGATATTCTCCATGGCTTGCTGGCCTTGCTCCACACTGTTCTTGATCAGCCCCATGCCCCCCAACTCGCCAGCGATGTACATTCCCTTGATGTTGGTTTCATAATCCTCGCTCACATGGGGCAGTTCAACCCCCCTTTTTTCGGTACCGATCTTCAGTGAAATCGCCTCTACCGGACAAGCGTGAAAACAGGCGCCATGCCCGATGCAATTGGAGGTGTTGATTACTGTGGCGACCCCATCAACAATGCCGAGGATATCTTTTTCTGGACAGGCCGTGATACAGGCCCCACTGCCGATACAGGTGCTTAAGTCGATATGTGGATAGAGGGATACAGGCTCATAAAGACCCTCTTCCTTGGCCAAGGCCACCTTTTTTTTGGTCTTGATCGATTTTTTCTTTTTTCGGCCTAGATAAAAGGCTATCGTAAGGGCACAGATGACCGCTACGCTCCCATAAATTATCAATTCTTCAAGCAGTACCTCATTCATCAAAATATCCATTTATAGCCAAAGGCAAGGGTTACCGCCACATGGATGACGACCACGATCAACATGATGATGGCAAAGGGCATATGCACCACATGCCAATATTTGAACAGATTTTGCATGGTCTGTAACCGTGCTATTTTTTTGGAGAGCCGGCGCTCTTGCTTCACCATTTTCAGGATCGTTTTTCTGTCGTTTTTGGGCAGGTCGCCCCGGCCCAGCACTTTTTTTAAATTCCTTAAAGTTTTGGAATGGTCGCCATTGTTTTCGTTGGTGATCAAATGGGTCACGATCTCGATCGTATTCGATTCTAAATGGTACTTTTCATTCAACACGGCCGCTAGATCCATTTTCATGGCCTTCACCTCGTTTAGGCTCAATGCCCTGCCTTCTTTAGTCCTTGGAATCTGATTATAAATGAACCGGCCCGCAACACCGCTCAGTACTACCGCGACCATGCTCCAAAAGGCGATCGAAACGATGCCTCCAAATTTAAAAGCGGTATGGAAAAGCACTAGAATAGGTCCTAAGGTGCATAGGAAGATGTGGAATTCAAGTAAATATTTCAATCGAATGCGTTTCGATAAAAAATTATACCGTTTTCTCAAGATATAGATCGAAACCCCAAATGCGATCATGAAGGTGCCAAGAATCCCCAGGCCTTGGCCATAAATGCCACTGGGCTTGAACCAATTGTGCCGAGGATGATAAAACCTTTCTTCCAAAGGGGTGCCATAGTAGGTGAAGCCGGTATAAAAGAGATAAACGGTCACCATCACGGTGATGAGCACCATGACGGAGATGTAGGTAAAATGAACCGACTTATTCAATGTGAATTCCTGTTAATTGGGGTTAACAGTATAACGCCTGTTTGGGCATTAAATTTTATAGATTTACGCTAGATTTGGATAATTGGACGTTCTATCCTATAAATATGCACCTGGTTTTGACTATAAACAGTGGTTTTCGACAAATACATCCCAAGATTTAGTGCCACTTTTTGGGAAGGGAAGTTATCGACCTGAATGATCGAGACCAATGATCGTGCCAGTCCACGTTCGAAGGCAACGTCCCTGCATTTTTGGGCGGCCTCGGCAGCAAAACCGCGTTTCCAATACTTGGGCAATAGCGAGTAGGCGATTTCAAGTTCCGGTCGTTGATCCACCTCTTGCTTCAGTAGGCCAGCAAGGCCAATGAATTCGTGTGAATCCCTTAAAATCAAGGCCATTTTTCCACCGAGACCGTTTTCATAACGATAAAAAGTGTATTCGAAATCTTGTCTACAGGCCTCCATGGGGTCTTGTGGCAAACCGAGCCAGAAAGCGGAAGTGCGGCCGTCTTGATGAAAAGTCAACCAGTGTTCAAAATCGTAAGGCTTTATTTTTCGAAAGAACAACCTTTCGGTAACCACTCGGTCGAGTAGCAAATCCATGCCGATCAGTCTTTGGTGAAATCGATCTTGTCCCCAATTTCAAGGCCCCATCGTTGTACCGTTCCTGCATTGACTTCCAAAACATATTGCACTGGGACCTTTGAGGAAAGCCCGGCTTCGTTGAAGGGCTCGGTATTTTCCTGAAAGCTGGCAATGCTGCGGTCTGCCTTGATGAAAATAAGATCTAATGGAAATTCGGTATTCTTCATATAGAAGGCGTGCATTGCCTCATTGGGGAAAATAAAGAGCATGCCCTCTTTGTCGGCCATGGAACTGCGGTACATCAATCCGGTCTGCGTTTCGTAATCGCTGTCGGCGATTTCAATGTCCAAAGTGGCGATCACCGTATCTCCCTGTTGCCGCAGAAACGAAAGTTCCCCTTCTTTTTGAAAAACGATGGCCTCGGTTTTGATCGCTTGCTTCGAATTCTCTTTGCAGGAAATAAAGACCAACAGCGTGATCAGGACAAATGCGGTTCGTTTTGGGATATTGATCATGATGTTAAAGCTAATCCAATCGTTGCCGTTTTGACTTAAAAGGCCTTCGGGCGATCGCTAAAATTTTTATTTAAATCGGACGACGGTCCAATGGAAACCCATTATTTTTTAATTGCCGTTGGCCTGAACATAAAATATAGCCCGATCAAAATAAAGGGAATGCTCAACCATTGCCCTGTGGATAACAGTCCGAGGGTCTCTTCAAAACCGCCTTGGCTTTTCTTTACGAATTCCACAAAGAAGCGAATCGTCCACAAGAGTATAAGAAAGAGGCCGAACAGATAGCCCTGTTTGTTTTTTTTGTCGGTTTTCCAATAGAGATAATAAAGTATCAGAAAAACAAATATATAACATACCCCTTCGTACAACTGTGCCGGATGCCGGTAGGGTATCTGGGCCAGGTATTCAGAAAATTGTGGATTGTTTTCGATGGCATCATAAGCCGCATTCACCGTTTGTTCTTTCGTTATGCCCAATGCCTTTGAAGGGTGCATATCATCGGAATCCCTGATAAATCGCGTAGCGAAAACAAAGGATTCGTCGGTAATCTTGCCATTGATCTCTGAATTGAAAAAATTTCCCAAACGCACAAAAAAGGCCCCGATGGCGAAGGGAATCACCATTCTGTCCAAAATCCATAATATTTTAAATTCAGGAAA
This sequence comes from Maribacter sp., assembly GCA_024643345.1. Lineage (GTDB taxonomy): Bacteria > Bacteroidota > Bacteroidia > Flavobacteriales > Flavobacteriaceae > Pelagihabitans. The sequence continues at coordinate 81,107 of JAHENB010000002.1, forward strand.
TTTTCTGGTATAGAGGTACATGCCGATGATTACACCTATGGTGGCCCCATGGCTTGCCAGCCCTGTGAACCCGGTAAATTCGTAACCGTTTATAAAACCAAAAAGCGCACCCTCGGCACTTTCCCTGATCGGCAGCAGAATTTCAATTAAATGGTTCTTATAATAGGCCCAGTCGTAGAAGATCACGTGCCCCAACCTGGCGCCCAACATAGTGGCCAAAACGGTATAGATAAAAAGGGAATCGAGTTGTTCGACGGTCTTTTTTTCTTGGGTAAAAATTCGTTTCATGATAAACCAACCTACGGCGAAGGCCAGTATCCAAAGAAGGTTGTAATATTTGATCTGCAGAAATCCGATTTTGAACAGGGTCTCGTTCGGGTTCCAGGTAAAGCCTAAAAAATACATTTGGAATGATTTGGGGGCTAAGATAAGTATTTCGCACAAAGTACTGAGTATGCCAGAGGGAGTATTTAAAACAGAAACCACAGCAGTTTTGGTTTTAGGGTCTCAATTTTTTGTGGACGCTATTTTCAGGGTACGGGGTCATAGCCTTTTCCACCCCAGGGGTTGCAACTGACAATCCGTTTCATGGCGAGCCAGCCACCCTTGAAAAGTCCATATTTTTTAAGGGCTTCCAAGGTATATTGCGAACAGGTGGGGGAGTATCTGCAAGAGGAAGGGGTATAGGGCGAGATGGCTACCTGATAAAATCGCACCAATGCTACAAAAGGGGCTATCAATACTTTTTTTAAGGTCATTTTTTCCAGTTGTCGCTCGGTTCTTTGCCGATGGTTATATCCCGAAGGAGTACATTATAACCTTAGGAAACGCTAAATGTGGTCCCTTCCTTCCCATCTTTCAATTGAATGCCCAAGATGGCAAGCTGATCTCGGATTTTGTCCGAGGTCGGGAAGTCTTTGTTGGCCCTTGCTTCATCGCGAAGTGCGATCAGCAGCTCTACCACGCCGGATAGTTTATTGGAGGCCCCATTGCCCTCTTTTTGTTGCTCTAGTCCAAGTACCTCAAAAACAAAGGCATTAAGGGTCTGTGTGAGTTCCAATTTATCGCTCTGGGAAATACTTTCCTTACCTTCTTTGATGAGATTGATACGTTTAACCGCCTCGAACAGGTTTGCGATGAGCACTGGGGTATTGAAATCATCGTTCATGGCCTCGTAGCACTGCCTTTTCCATGGTTCCAGATCAAAATCGCTTTTACGCCCGGTTTCCAGGACTTCCAGGGTGTCCAAGGCTTCCATGAGTCTATGAAACCCTTTTTCCGAGGCCAAAAGGGCATCGTTGCTCAAATCCAAAATGCTGGTATAATGGGCCTGCATCATGAAAAAGCGCACCACGGAAGGGGAGAACGGTTTGCTCAGGATATTGTTTTCCCCGGTAAAAATTTCACCTGGGAGAATATTGTTTCCGGTTGATTTTGCCATTTTCTTCCCGTTCATGGTGAGCATATTGGCATGCATCCAGTACCGAACCGGGGAATGGCCGAAACTGGCCTCCGCTTGTGCAATCTCACATTCGTGATGGGGAAATTTTAAGTCCATTCCCCCCCCGTGAATATCGAAGGTTTCCCCAAGATATTTGGTGCTCATTGCCGTACATTCTAAATGCCATCCCGGGAAACCATCGCCCCAAGGGGAGGGCCATCGCATGATGTGTTGGGGTTCGGCCTTTTTCCAAAGCGCAAAATCTTGCGGGCTCTTTTTCTCGTCCTGTGCGGTCAGCTCCCTGGTATTGGCAATCATGTCTTCCAACTTTCGACCGCTCAATTTTCCGTATTGGAAGGTTTCGTTGAACTTTACAACATCAAAATACACCGAACCGTTCACCTCATAACCATAGCCTTTTTGCAAGATATCCTTAATGATCTCCATTTGCTCGATGATATGGCCGGTGGCGGTGGGTTCAATGCTTGGAGGTAAAAAATTGAACTTTTCGAGGATGTTATGGAAGTCAACCGTATAACGCTGTACCACTTCCATCGGTTCCAGCTGCTCTAAACGGGCCCTTTTGGCGATTTTATCCTCGCCATCATCGGCATCGTCGACCAAATGGCCGGCATCTGTAATATTGCGCACATAACGAACTTTGTAGCCCAAATGACGCAAATATCGAAAGATCATATCGAACGACATGAAGGTGCGGCAGTTGCCCAAATGCACATTGCTATAGACGGTTGGTCCGCAAACGTACATCCCCACATGGCCCTCGTTCAAGGGCTCGAATACTTCTTTTTTTCCAGAAAGTGAATTGTAAATTTTTAGCGGCTGGATGTCGTACAATGGCATTTTAAAGGCAAACGATTAAAAATGGGTATCTAGATTGATGTAGTCCAAAAATTCTCGGCGGAGCGCTTCCTCCTTAAATTTTCCACCATATTCGGCGGTGACGGTACTGCTCTCGGTATCACGTATGCCCCGCGAATTCACGCAAAGGTGTTTCGCATCGATCACACAGGCCACGTCCTCGGTCCCCAACACTTTTTGGAGTTCCCGTACAATCTGGATGTTCAATCGTTCTTGTACCTGAGGCCGTTTTGCGAAGTAATCAACAATACGGTTCATTTTGGAGAGTCCGACTACCGACCCATTGGAAATATAGGCCACATGGGCCTTTCCAACAATGGGAAGCAGATGGTGTTCGCAGGTTGAATAAAGGGTGATGTTCTTTTCCACCAGCATTTCACCATACTTATATTTGTTTTCAAAAGTCGACGATTTCGGTTTACGATCGGGGTGCAACCCCCCAAAAACTTCCTTAACGAACATTTTTGCCACCCGGGTTGGTGTACCTTTAAGGCTATCGTCGTCTAAATCGAGGCCCAGGGTCAGCATCACCTCCCTGATGTTCCCGCGAATCCGTTCTATTTTTTCATCATCCGTCAAAACAAAGGCATCGTCCCTTAAAGGGGTATCCTCGGCCGACGAGACATGTTCATTTTCCATCCCTTCGAACTGCTCTTCCAATGTGCTTTTCATTTTCATCCACTTTGGCTAATTACGAAAGGCAAAGATATACATAAAATGGCACTTTATGCCCCATTTATGCTGTTACACAACATTAATTAGTGTAGGGGCCAATGACCATTTATTTTTATGGCTTCCTGAATTGAATCGAACAATGAAGTATTTTGGCATACCGAGCATGCTGATCTTTTTTATAGGGCTTTGCACCGTGCAGGCGCAGATTTCACCAGATTGTGGCACCGCTGTGCCCATTTGCAACAATACCCCCGTAAATGGGGGTACCACTGGTTATGGCATCGACGATTTCAATGGTGATGAAGTCAGCGGCTGTCTGGAAAAGACATTAACGGGAGTCATAGAATCCAATTCGGCCTGGTATCGGTTTCGTACCGGCGCTTCGGGCCAATTGGGCTTCAACATCGGTTTTGATGCTTCGGAAGATTGGGATTTCGCCTTGTACAAAACGAACGATTGCGACAACTTGGGCGAGCCGGTACGCTGCAATTTCTTCGATAATTCCGATGCAAACAGTTACTCGGGGGTGGGTCAAGATCCATCAGGGGGTCCGGAGAATTTTCAATATGAAGATTGGTTGGATGTTGCCCAGGGAGAAGATTATTACCTGCTGATAAACAACTTTAGCAATACGAATTCAGGGTTTTCCATACAGTTTTCGGGAAGTATCTTTTTGACCAATCCTTACGACGCTTTGGATTGCTCCATTATCAATAATCTTTTGGGGCCACCGATTTCTGCCTGTGAAGGGGAACCCGTTCTCCTGGATGCTACAACAACGAGTGCGGTCAACTATGCTTGGTTCATAGATTCCGGAACGGGATTCGTACCAATGGTTGGGGAAAACGGGGCTACCCTCTCCGTGAGCCAGTCAGCCAGTTATCGTGTGACGGTGGTAACGCCTACGGGCAACATCATCAGTGATGTGCAGGTCGCATTTTCTGCTGCGCCTTCGACCTATCCAATCACCGATGCGGCTTCCTGTGAAGGCTTTCAGAGCTTTGATCTTTCACAGAAGGATTCGGAAGCACTGGGCGGACAGAATCCAAGCAAATTCGTGGTAAGCTATTATGCTTCCCTTGCCGATGCGAACAATGGTAACAACGTACTGCCCAAAATGCATCCCACCGTTCTGGGCACCCAAACCATATATGTTCGGGTATCATCGGTCGACAATCCCAATTGTTTTGATGTTTCGGGGCAATTTCAACTGATCAATTTGGAATCCCCCAAGATGGATTTCCCCTCGGAGGCTTCCCTTTGTGTTAATGGGGGAACCGTGACCATAGGTTTTGATATGGCGGTAGCCAATTGTACCTATTTATGGGACAACGGTGCACAAACGGCACAAATTACCGTAGTACAAGCGGGGACGTATACGTTGACGGCCACCCATGTCGAAGGCAACTTAAGCTGTAGCGATACCAAAACGGTATCGGTCACGGTTTCCGATCCTCCTGAGATTTCCAATATAGAAATTGAAGACCTGCAAAACAACAATACGGTCACCATCAGCACAACGGTCCAGGGAAATTTTGAGTATCAATTGGATGAAGGCGAATTTCAGTTATCCAATACCTTCAATGATGTTTCCCCAGGTATGCATAGGGTAACGGTTAACGATATTGGTGGCTGTGGATCGGTCTCGGAAGATATTGTGGTGGTCGGCTTCGCCAAGTTCTTTACGCCAAACGGAGATAGCAAGAACGATACCTGGCATATCGAGGGGGTCAATATTTTGGAGAACCCCGAAGTCTTTATTTATGACCGGTACGGAAAATTGATCAAATATATCGGAGCCACCGATACGTTCGGCTGGGACGGGGCAATGAACGGAAAGGCGCTCCCGGAATCGGACTATTGGTTCAAACTTACTTATACCGCTGCCGACGGGCAGCGTGTTTCCGCCAAATATATCAACAACCACTTCGCTTTAAAAAGGTGAGGAATAGCTTTTGTGAGGCCCTTTCAAAAGATGTATTTCATCGATTAACGGCATAAAATTCCGTTCAATTATACTAAAAAGGCCGAGGTACCAGTTATTAGGTCAACCTTTGGTATGTAATTTAGCCCCACTACCTATGCGATCAGTTATAGTTATGAGTTGTTTTTTGCTTTGCACGCTTGTCTTGCAGGCACAAAATTCCCCAGACTGCAGAACTGCCATTCCCGTTTGTGCAGATGTCCCCTTTATGGGTTTGACCGATGGCAGTGGGGATATCGATGATTTTGATCCTGATGTAATTCTCAGTTCCGGCTGTTTGGAAAAAGGGAGCGTGGCATCGGCCAATATAGAGAACAATACCTCATGGTTCGTGTTTCGGGCAGGTACCGGAGGGCAGGTCGGTTTTGACCTAGAGGCCTTACCGAGCAATGGCAGCACGGTAACCGCCGAATTTGATTTTGCGGTCTATGGACCTTTTGGACCTAATGCAGCTTGTGGCGATATCAGTAGCGGTGCCGTAGAACCGATACGCTGTAATTACGAGGTCAACGCCACCAATTTTACCGGGCTGGGCATCAATCCGGCCAATGGCGATGTGGGCGCCCCTTCCCTGACGCAGAATTTAAATACCTACGATGAGTATTTGGACGTGCAACCAGGGGAAATCTATTACATTTTCATCAATAACTTCAATACCAATTTCGATGGGGATCCCGAACCGTTTATGCTCACCTTTACGGGCAGCTCTGTGGACGACGATCAGAATTCGGCCCTGGATTGTACCTTGCGCGACGAATTTTTGGGCTTGGACATCATTGCCTGTGAAGGAGACCCGGACATCACTTTAAGCGCTCTGAACTCTCCGGCAGGTGCCGATATCGCGAATGTCAACTGGACGGTCGATTACGATGACGATGGCACCGTTGATGCGACATTGACGGGGTCGGGGCCGTTCGGGGCGGAATTTGTGGTCACCAGCCCCAATTCAGGGCGCTATTTTGCCGAGATCACCACAATTTCCGGCACTCCCCCTATGGTCGCCGATGTGGGCGGTATCTTGATTACCTTTTATGGGATACCCGTCTTGGACCCGGTAAACGGCGTAACGATTTTAGAGGATATTCTGGATGATGATACCCGTACCAATAATGTTGAATTTTTGGTCGATGGGGACAGTAGTTACGAATATGCCATCAACGGCGGGGCGTTTCAGGACGATCCAATTTTCAGGGATATTCCGGTGGGCATCAATACGGTTATCATCAACGATAAAAATGGCTGTGGTATCACCGAACCCATTGAATTTTTGGTAACGGGCTATCCCAAATTCTTTACGCCCAACAACGACGGCATCAACGACCTATGGCTGGTTTATGGGATAGAGACCCTCACCGATCCCTCGATCTACATTTTTGATCGATATGGCAAGTTGCTGAAACAGTTGGTCAATGGCGCGGGATGGGACGGAACCTATAATGGGAAGCCGCTACCTTCGACCGATTATTGGTTCAAGCTCGATTTCTCAAGATCGGAGGATAATGTGGTCGTGGCCCGAACCATACGTTCGCATTTTTCACTGAAAAGATAAATAAGGCCCGAAATCCCTTCAGGCCTTATTCGTCTCTTAATTTCCTAATATCTTAAAAGCTAAAGGTATAAGCCAAGGTAACATTGGTGTTGATCTTGTTGACCAATGCCGGGGTGGTCAATCCGGTGTCGAAAAGGCGTAATGCAACATCCTGTTCAGTTCGGTTTACGGCAAGATCTAAACGACTTCCGCCAAAATCATAACCTAGACCGCCCGAATATCCATTGAGGTCTCCAATGGTGGATCCATTATTGTACGGACTTTGTTCATATCGGTAACCACCTCTTAGACTAAAGCGTTCTATTCGGTATTCCCCACCCAATCGCAAAGAAGATACACCGCCCAGTTCGCTGGCAATTTCTGAATTCACCGACCTAAAAAAGGGATCTCCTTCGGGTCTTAAGCGAGCTTGTGAAAAGTCTTGATATCCATAATCCAAGCTCAACAAACCGTTTGTGCCAAAAACCAATGCCAAACTTCCAATTACTTTGCCGGGCGATTTAACGGTGTAGGACTCGAACAGGTTCACGATATTAAAATCTATAAATCCTATATCACTATCGGCCAAGTCCGAATTGATGCGCTGCGAGAAATCATCGGTCAGTTGATACCAGGTAGGCGATTGGTAACTGCCCCCTATCCGCACGATCTCGTTCACCTTTGCAATGGCGCCTAAACTAAATGAAAATCCGTTACCGCGCGTTCTGAGGTAATTGTCGAAGGTAGTGAACTTGATTTCAGAATCGGCGTTATAGCCGTTTTCAGTGAAAAGATCGACCCTATCATAAAGTACGTTATGAAAATTCAGGGAAGCTCCGATATTCAGCATTTTCTTGTATTGTGAAGCCAAGTTCATTGTAAACTTGCCATTGTATCCGTAAGTACTTCTTCTAAAATCTTGGTTGACGGAACTATAATCGGCATTGCGGTTGTAAACCACATTGTCGTCTTCCAGCGCTGCGGGGTCGATCACGCCCCCGTAATACCCCAGGAAGGCCTGTTGTTCGGCAAAACCCTGCCTGGCACCAATATCGAGATACGCATCTTCCAAATATTCCCCATCCTGCAAGAGGATATTGCCAAATGGTACACCTTGGGCAAAATCCAGAAAATAATTATCGATACCCTGATTGCTATTTCCCGAAACCGATATGCGATCATCGAAATTTTGAACCAAATCGTAATTGAATGCCAACGCCAGGCGGTTCCATTCTGCATTATCATTGGTGCTATTGAAAACTAGGGCACCACCAAGTTGATTAATGTCCCATGTATTCGACAAAGCGCCACTGGTCCCGTTAAAATATCTAGAACTGTTGTCCTTATTGTAATTAGATCCAGATATGGTGAAGAGGCCATGGTTAAAAATCGCAGAACCGGCTGGATTTATATTCAGGGCGGATAGATCGCCACCCACTGCCCCAAAGGCACCTCCCATCCCTTGGAACCTTGCAGTGCCTTGTAAATTTTCAAGGCTATACCTAAGCACATCGTTGATATTTTGTGCATTGGTGTAAGCGCAAACCAATACCGTTATGAAAATTATAAGTCTTTTCATTTCTGTCTTTTTAATTTTTTATTATTGGAATTTATTGTCTTGAGCCTCCCCGGCTTCCTGAAGATCTGCTGCCCCCCGAACTTCTAGATCCTCCACTGCTTCGTGATGAACCACCGGAACTGCGAACACTTCCACCACTGCTGCGTGAAGAACCTCCCGAGCTTCGATAGCT
>JAHENB010000002.1:89464-218265 GCA_024643345.1 Maribacter sp.
GAAGAACCTCCCGAGCTTCGATAGCTGCCCCCACTGCTGCGCGAAGAACCTCCCGAGCTTCTGTAGCTGCCCCCGTTGCTTCTGGAAGAACTGCCTGAACTCCTGTATGTAGAGGTGCGGGGTACCGCACTTCCAGTACGATAACCTGACGATGGGGAACCACCGCGATAGGTAGTACTACTCCTGCTCGATCTGTTATAGTTGGGCACGGCACGTGTACTGCGACTGGTGCGATAGGCGCGATTTTGATCGACACCAACGCTTCTTCCTGAGGCGTACCCGTTCCTGTAAGTATTGGAACTCCTCGAACTACTGTTCCTGCCTGCCAAAGTAGAATTTGCATTGGACCTGTACCTGGCCGTATTGCTGCTTCTAGTATTGGCACTCAAATTAGATCGGCCGCGCAGCGAACTGCTCCTATAATTGTTTGCATAACCGTTATTGCCATAATAACCACGTCTGCTGCGGTTGTAGCCATATGTTCCATAACCGTAACCGTAACCATAACCGTAATACGGATGACCGTAATAGCCTCCCCAGCCGTAATAGGGATATCCATAATAACCTCCCCATCCCCAACTCGGTCCGTAATAACCTCCCCATCCCCAACCCGGGCCGTAGTAACCGCCCCAGCCGTAGTAGGGATATCCATAATAACCTCCCCAGCCCCAACTATTCCATAACCAAGGAGATCCAAAACCAATGCCCCATGACCAACTGTTGTCGTAGACGTTGATACTTACGTTGCTGGGGTTATCGCCCCATCCCGACTGACCAACATAATCGTTTCCGTTGTTATAGTAATCGGTAAGTCGCCCATCATTGATACTGTCGTTTTCCATCCGGCTGGAATAGGAATCCACATCGGTAAAAATATCCCCATCCGAAATGTTATCGTATTGAGTGGCTTGCTGCCCAAAATAATCCGAATAGACATTATTTTGAGGTTGCTCTTGAACAACAACCCTAGTAGGTCTTTCAGTGGTGACTTGTCTGTTACCTGAAGTGTAGATGCCATCATTGTCGTAATAAGACGCTTGTTGGTAGGAACCACAGGAGGCCATAAAAACCGCGATAAATAGTGAAAAGGCGTAAGTGGCCATTTTATGGTGGGGTTGGGAATGTATCATCGTTTCAGATTTATATTGTTGAACATATTAAAAATAATTAGTTTTACCCAAATATTTTCTTAACATAAGCACAAGATTTGTGCCAAACTTTGATCTATGGGTAAAAATTTGACCACACGCAGTGAGGATTATTCCAAATGGTACAATGAACTGGTCGTAAAGGCCGACCTTGCCGAAAACTCGGGCGTTCGGGGCTGTATGGTCATCAAACCCTATGGTTTTGCTATCTGGGAGAAGATCCAGGCCGGATTGGATAAGATGTTCAAGGAGACGGGCCATGAGAATGCATATTTCCCCTTGTTCATTCCAAAATCGTATCTCAGCAAGGAAGCGAGCCATGTAGAAGGTTTTGCCAAAGAATGCGCCGTGGTGACCCACTATCGACTCAAAAATGCGGAAGATGGAAGCGGAATCATCGTCGATCCGGAAGCCAAATTGGAGGAGGAACTCATTGTAAGGCCCACTTCGGAGACCATAATTTGGGATACCTATAGAAGATGGATTCAGTCATACAGGGACCTACCCCTATTGATCAACCAATGGGCCAATGTGGTTCGTTGGGAAATGCGCACAAGGTTATTTCTCCGTACTTCGGAGTTCCTTTGGCAAGAGGGCCATACGGCCCATGCCACGGAAAAGGAGGCAGTGGCCGAAGCAGAATTGATTCTCGACATATATGCAGATTTTGCCGAAAACCATATGGCGGTGCCCGTGATCAAGGGTACTAAGACCGAAAGTGAAAGATTTGCGGGCGCCATTGAAACGTATTGCATAGAGGCACTCATGCAAGATGGAAAGGCCTTGCAGGCAGGGACGTCCCATTTTTTGGGCCAGAATTTCGCTAAGGCCTTTGATGTGAAATTTGCGACCAAGGAAGGAAATCAGGAATATGTTTGGGCCACTTCATGGGGTGTTTCCACACGATTGATCGGGGCTTTGATCATGGCGCACAGCGATGACAACGGTTTGGTGCTTCCCCCAAAATTGGCGCCCATACAGGTAGTCATCATACCCATATATAAGGGATTGGACCAATTAGAGGCTATCTCTGAAAAAGTAAACCCTTTGGTAAAACAATTGCGTGCCAAAGGGATATCGGTGAAATATGATGATCGGGACACCCAAAAACCGGGATTTAAGTTCAACGAATACGAATTGAAGGGAGTCCCCGTTCGATTGGCCATTGGCCAACGCGATCTGGATAACGGCACCTTTGAAGTGGCACGTAGGGATACCCTTGCCAAAGAAACCGTGCTTGCAGAAGATTTGATTTCCAAAATCGAATTTTTGATGGAAGATATACAAAGTAATATTTTTCAACGCGCATCGGATTTTAGAAATGCCAATATCACCGAAGTCAACTCTTATGATGAGTTTAAGGATATTCTGGAAAAAAAAGGGGGGTTCATCGCTGCTTATTGGGATGGGACCAGTGAGACCGAAGAACGAATCAAGGAGGAAACCAAGGCAACGATACGCTGTATACCACTGGAAGCGAAATCAGAAAGTGGCAGTTGTATGGTCACCGGAAAACCCTCGGCGCGAAGAGTTCTTTTTGCCAAGGCGTATTAAGAAAGTTTTGCCTGAAACCATATATTGATCAGAGGCTAAATCGCTTGCCGCTACTTAATTTCGGGATACTGCCAAAAAATAATAGTAAGCTGTTGCGGTAGTAAAAAATAATTGTATTTTTGCATCCGCAATTAACGGAAGTTTTTTTGACATTTGAGAGATACCGCAACACCCATGATGCCTTGTTTTACATGGATAAATGGATGTTCATTTGCTTTCAAACCAAAAATGGCCCGTTCGTCTAGGGGTTAGGACGCCAGGTTTTCATCCTGGTAACAGGGGTTCGATTCCCCTACGGGCTACGAAATACACAGGGAACGGAAAATACGTTTATATCAATATCCCGACAGTTCAAGGGCGTTGGGAACTAAGTTTTCTATGTTAAGGCCCGTTCGTCTAGGGGTTAGGACGCCAGGTTTTCATCCTGGTAACAGGGGTTCGATTCCCCTACGGGCTACCAATAGTTCGAGGGAGGAATTGATAGGAAAGTTATTAAATATAATTAGGAAATAAGATGGCAAATCACAAGTCGGCATTAAAGAGGATCAGAAGAAACGAAGCGGTAAGGTTGCGCAACAGGTACCAGCATAAAACTACCCGTAACGCGATAAAAAAATTGAGAAGTCTGGAAGATAAGAAGGAAGCTGAAACTCTTTTCCCCACAGTTATGAGTATGATCGACCGTTTGGCAAAACGCAATATCGTACATTCAAACAAGGCGGCCAATTTGAAGAGCAAATTGGCAAAGCACGTAGCCACACTATAAGATTTTCACTTTTTTAAAATATTAAAATGCCCTTGCTGAAAGTGGGGGCATTTTTTGTTTCCTAGTGATCGTTTTTATTTTCCCAAGATATTCACCAGCCTCCCTTGCATGCGCAAGAAGCCTAGAGCAAAACATCCATACATGACCGTGATCGCGATATGGAGCAAGTACCGCAAATTTAATTTCATATAAAGTTCCGTGTTCAAAAGACCGACCATCATTATAATGGGGTATAGGGTATGAAACCCAATGATGCCTATACAGATCCAAAACATCAGGTTTCTTTGAGCTGGAATTTTTCCCTTTTCCGATTTCAATTCCCCTAGATAAAATAGTGCGCTTCCTACCAAAGCAGTTGAACCAACCGCAATCCCAAAGTATTGCGGATATAGGATAGGGTCATGAAAAAAGGGATCGATAAGGCTCGCCAATATAAAAAGCGCGGCACCATAGTACGCAAACTTTTTATGGATCGGTTTGCGGAACGTTTTCCAAAAAACATACAAAAAGTACAAGTAAAAAACGATATCGAAAATATTGAACACCAATGAATTATAGTTCGAAAAACCTTCTTTATAAACGATTTGAAAACCTTCTACTTCTCTGATCAAAAAACCCAAAAGTTCGCCCAACAATGCATAGGCTATAATAATGGGAAGATTGCGCAACACCGAGTCGTAGTACCATCGATAGCGCATGATCGACAGCACCAGTGCCACGGCATATAGCATCATGAAATAGTTGTTTTCTATAAAATTCAACACCTATTCGTTTTTTTTTGAATTGATCCTGCAACAATAAGGGTCCTGCTTTAGTTATAGGGCGGCGGAACGCCGTTGCCCCTATTTAAGGTCAGGCTTTTACCTTCTTGGATAAGTACTGCGGCATTGGGATGTGTCGTGCCAAGACTTGGGACAAAGGATGCGTGCGATTTCCCATCTTGGGTCGAGGCACCACCCATGCCCGAAGGCTGCATCGGCCCGAAATCATTGTTGAGCAAAACGGCCTCCGCCTTTCCATCCAACTCCCCGATATAGAAAAGATAATCCCTGTCTCCCCTTTTTACCGTAGGGGAAAGCATAATGGAGTTCTGTCTTGGATGGACGTATTTGGAATCATCGGGATAGTTTGAAAAATAGAGCCGCATCGTTGAAATTTCCACATTGGCCAGTTTGGCTTCCTGTTCTAAATAAGCCATGTATTGCTTCAAAGTGGCGTAGTCGTAATACACATAACGGGCCACATCGAATTTAGCCCCTTCCGCAACACCTGCGTCAGTTGCCTTTTCATTGTCCTTATTGTGCTGCATTTGCCGATTGGTGCCCGTTGCCCGTTCTTGATTGATGGAGTCCTCATATTTTTGGATCAGCGGCACCCGCCTAAGGGTATAATCATCGTAGAAACTTTTGGCCTCGTCTATTTCAATAATCTGGTTCGGTGCTTTGACCGATGCGGCCTCGGGCATCTCCCGATCTACTTTTGTGTTGCAACCGCTGGATCCGATGAGGATCAGTAGCCCTAACATTAGGGTTACGGATTTTTTGCCATAGTTTTTCATGCTATCTTTTTTAAGTTATATAATTAAAATCGCCATGTCTTGTAGGGGAATATCTGCATCACGATGACATAAAGATATTAATTTTGACCTATCCGGTCTTGAATTTGAAGTTTTCCCGATAAAAAAAATCCAAATCCCAACGGTTGTACCGAATTGGAATTTGGATTTTAAGATCATTAATTTCAGGAGGCCTTTTTACTGGCTCATCGTCATTAAGAACTCTTCGTTGTTTTTTGTTTGTTTGATGCGCTGTTCAATGAACTCCATCGCTTCCACCGGGTTCATGTCGGCCAGGTATTTTCGAAGGATCCACATGCGCTGAATGGTATTTTCATCCAACAATAGATCATCCCTCCTAGTACTTGACGAAGTAAGATCAATGGCTGGGAAAATTCTTCTGTTCGAGATTTTACGGTCGAGCTGTAATTCCATATTACCGGTTCCTTTGAACTCCTCAAAAATCACCTCGTCCATCTTAGATCCCGTTTCGGTGAGCGCCGTGGCGATGATGGTCAATGACCCACCGCCTTCAATGTTACGGGCCGCCCCAAAAAAGCGCTTGGGCTTGTGCAAGGCATTGGCATCAACACCCCCGCTCAAGACTTTTCCGGAGGCTGGTTGCACGGTGTTGTATGCCCTTGCCAATCTGGTGATCGAATCCAAAAGGATGACCACATCGTGGCCGCACTCTACCAAACGTTTTGCCTTTTCCAATACAATGTTGGCCACGCGAACATGTTCGGTGGCTTCCTTATCAAAGGTGGAGGCCACAACCTCCCCACGCACGTTTCGCTGCATATCGGTCACCTCTTCCGGGCGTTCGTCGATCAATAATATGATCTGGTAAACTTCGGGATGGTTGGCCGCTATCGCATTTGCCACATCCTTCAACAAGGTTGTTTTTCCTGTTTTGGGCTGGGAAACGATCATGCCCCTCTGACCTTTTCCTATAGGGGCAAAGAGATCGATGATACGTGTAGATATATTGCTTTGGCGTTCGGCTATGTTAAACTTTTCTTGAGGGAAAAGTGGGGTCAAATGCTCAAATGACACCCTGTCCCGAACCACTTGGGGGTCGATGCCGTTGATTTTATTGACCTTGATCAACGGAAAATATTTTTCGCCTTCCTTAGGCGGACGAACATTGCCCAGAACGGTATCCCCTGTTTTTAGTCCGAATAACCGAATTTGGGATTGGGAAACGTATATATCATCAGGGGAGGAGAGGTAATTGTAATCCGAGGAACGCAGAAAACCGTAGCCATCCTGCATAATGTCAAGAACCCCTTCACTCTCGATAATACTATCGAATTCGAACTCCGGTTCCTTATAGCGGTTTTTTAGGTCTTTGTCAAAATTGCTTTTGTCATAGGTTGGCGCCTTTGCCGGTCGTTGCGGTTTGTTGGGGCTTTTATGCTGTGGCGTATTTTTATGTTGCTCCCTTCGATTGGGAATATTTTGGGTTTCCTCCTTTTTTACCTCTTTCACAGGAGAATGCTTCGGCTTGCTTTCCGATTTTTGGGCCTCTTCATTGCTGCTGGGCTTATCTTTAATAAGACGCTCCCTTTTTATCGGTTTATGCTTGGGCCGTTCTTTTTCGACCGGGGTTCTGCTTTCCACAATGGGGGCGACCGCCGCGACGACTTTAGGATCGGAGGCTTGAAGGTCCAAAATTTGATAGACCAAATCGAGTTTTTTAAGGGTTTTGAACTTGGGTACCTTTAAACCCTCGGCAATATCCTGAAGCTCAGGAAGCTTTTTTGCTTTTAAATCTGAAATTTCAAACATTAAATGTTGTGTAAGTTATACTTGTCTTAAAAACGATATTGAAGTGAATGTTTTTTGGGTATTACTGGGGATTGAAATCCCAGCGGGTGAGTGCTTGTAACGGTGTAAAATTACAAATTATTTTCAACTTAATGTACATATTTTTAAAAAGACCTGTATTTTTGCCTACCAAAAGCAATAAAAGGCAATGATTCAGAGAATACAAACCATTTATATGCTGCTAACGGCAGTGGTTTCGGGTTTGTTGCCTTTTTGGGTAAACCTTTGGTCTGAGCCCGATGGAACCGAAATTTATGCGCGCAATGAAATCTTGGTTTCGGTACTTTTTTATGGTGCCGCTATCTTGGCCCTAGTCGCAATAGTGCAATATAAAAATCGAAAAAATCAATTTGTTTTGAACAGGTTGAACATGATATTAAGTCTTTTTTTACTGGGTTTTTTCGTTTACCGGTCGCTAAACATATCTGGAGAAACTTCGGTTTCCGAGAAGGGTATTGGGATGTTGATTCCTGTATTTTCTATCGTTTTTTTGGTCCTTGCCAATAGGGCCATCAAGAAGGATGAAGATCTCGTAAAATCTGTTGACCGTTTGCGTTGAACCTTATATCTTAGTTGTATTAGTGCGTAAAAAACCCCGTTGGAAGCATCGGGGTTTTTGTTTTATTGATTTCAGCCTCATTCTGCACCTGATCATACATCTGCCCTTTAGGGCCATGCCTTTATCTGTTGGCTTTTGAACCTAGCCCCGCTTACCCAGTTCCACGATTTCCAAATTTTTGATATCGGCCCCGTCGATTTCGAACCGCAACATGGTGCGAACCTGGTGAAATCCGTTTTTGCCACAGGCGCCAGGGTTCATGTGCAATAGCCCTAAGTTTTTGTCCCACATAACTTTCAAAATGTGGGAATGCCCACAAATGAACAGTTTGGGCGGATGGCGCTTGATCTCCTCCCTGGTGCGGGTATTGTATCTTGGGGGATAGCCCCCGATGTGGGTCATGAACACATCGACCTTTTCGCAAAGAAAGCGCTGGTTTAAGGGAAATTCACTTTGTATAATGGCATCATCTATATTTCCATGAACGGCTCTTAGGGGTTTTAACGCTTGGATAGCATCGGTAATCGCTAGATTCCCAATATCGCCGGCATGCCAAACCTCATCGGCCTGGGCCACATATTTCAATATGGCCGGATCGATATGTGAATGGGTATCCGAAAGTAACAAAATCTTGGTCATTTGGGTTGCATCATTTTCTTGGAGGGCAGCTGGCTCTTTCCCTTAAAGAAGGGTATCTTTGCAACTTACAAAACTAAGGGTTTGGTTTGAGATACTTCGTTCAATTTTCTTACTTTGGAGAGGCTTATCATGGTTGGCAAAACCAGCCCAATGCGGTAACCATACAATCGGTGATGGAGGATGCCTTTTCCAAATTATTGGGCAATCCGATTTCCCTTACGGGTGCGGGCCGCACCGATGCCGGGGTGCATGCCCGACAGATGATTGCCCATTTTGAGTTCGATGGTATAGTCGATATTGATGATTTTATCTATCGCGCTAATGCCTTTTTACCAAAGGATATTGCCATACAGGCCATCTTTGAAGTGGCTCCGGATGCTCATTCCCGATTCGACGCTGTGGCACGCACCTACGAATATTGGATTGTAACACACAAAGACCCGTTCATGGCCCGGGGAAGCCATTATATCAAGCACCCTCTAGATCTTCAAAAGATGAACCAGGCGGCCTCGATACTTTTGGGGTATACCGATTTTGAATGCTTCTCCAAGTCGAACACCGATGTAAAGACTTATTGTTGCCGCATAACCAAGGCGCATTGGGAATGGAAAACCAATACGCTGGTATTTACAATATCCGCCGATCGGTTTTTGCGCAATATGGTGCGTGCCATCGTGGGTACCTTACTGGAAATTGGAGCGGGTAAAAGGGAGCCGGAAGTGATCCATACCATCATTGAAAGTCGAGATCGATCAAATGCCGGGGCTTCCGTGCCAGCAAAAGGTTTATATTTGACCCAAGTCTTATATCCCGATCATATTATGGAAAAACATGGATAAAAGCTCAGGAACCGCTTTTGATTACGATTTGTTTAAAAGGCTAATGGCCCATACAAAACCCTATATGCTCACTTTTTATGGGGTTGCATTGGCAGCCATACTGTTATCGGTGTTCGCGGTATTGACAGCGACCATTGCCGGAGATATCGTTAACGATGCCATCAAAATAAATGATCCGGAAAAATTATTGTACCTGACCCTTGCCATGTTGGGGGTACTCATTGGGCAGGTGGTAAGTCAATTGGCATTTAACTACTATGCGAACTGGTTGGGCGAATCGGTGATCAAGGATGTTCGTATCGCCCTCTTTAAAAAAATGTTCGGTTTTCGGATGCAATATTTCGATACTTCCTCCATTGGGGTCTTGGTTACCCGCGCAGTGGCCGATATGCAAAGGATCGGGGAAATTTTCAGCCAGGGTTTTTTTGTGATTGTATCCGATTTGCTGAAAATGCTTACCGCTGCCCTGGTAATGGTTTATCTTAATTGGAAACTCGCGCTTCTTGTCTTTGTATTATTGCCCATTATCCTCTATGCCACCAGACTGTTCCAAAAGGCCATGAAAGTCGCCTTTACTGAGGTAAGGGCAGAAGTCTCCAACCTCAATTCGTTTGTTCAGGAACGTATTACGGGCATGAAGATCGTTCAATTGTTCACCAGGGAAAAGATTGAAAAGGAAAAATTCAGGATCATCAATGAAAAGCATCAAAATGCATGGTTAAAAACAGTTTGGTACAATTCCATTTTCTTTCCGATTGCGGAGATTGTTACTTCAATTGCGATTGGCTTGGTCGTATGGTTTGGGGTACTTCAAAATATCGCCGGTATTGGGGCAGATAATGTCGGGGTCATTTTTTCCTTCTTTTTTCTGATTGATTTGTTGTTTCGACCCCTACGACAGATTGCCGATAAGTTCAACACCTTACAAATGGGCATGGTAGCCGCCAACCGAGTCTTTCGTATCCTGGATACCGATAGCCATATCCAAGATTCCGGGACCATCATAAAAGAAAAGGTATTTGGGAATATTACATTTTCCGATGTACGATTTGGTTATTTGGAGAACGAAGAAGTGTTGCATGGCATTTCTTTTGAGGTAAAGGCTGGAGAAACTGTCGCGATCGTTGGTGCCACCGGGGCCGGTAAATCTACGATTATCAATTTGTTGAACCGTTTCTATGAAATCAATTCTGGAAGTATTCTGATCGATGGGTTGAATATTAAGGAATTTACCCTGGCTTCCCTGCGGTCCCATATTGCGGTGGTACTACAGGATGTTTTTCTTTTTGCCGATACCATTGCCAATAACATTTCCCTGAAAGATGAGACCATTTCCCTGCAAAATATTGAACAGGCGGCCAAACAAATCGGAGTCCATGAATTTATCGATAGTTTACCCGGGGCGTATACCTATAACGTAAAGGAAAGGGGGACCATGCTTTCAAGCGGGCAAAGACAGCTCATCGCTTTTTTGAGGGCCTACGTGAGCAATCCCAGTATTTTGGTTTTGGATGAGGCGACCTCTTCGGTCGATACCTATTCTGAGCAACTGATCCAACGGGCCACCGAAAAGATTACCGAAGGCCGCACCTCGATCATCATCGCCCATCGACTGGCCACAGTTAAAAAAGCAGATAAAATTCTGGTGATGGATGCCGGAAAAATAGTGGAGACCGGTACTCACAAACAATTGCTGAAAAAAGGAGGTTATTACAATGCCCTGTATGAAGCGCAATTCTTGGCAGAGGAGGAGGTTGCATAATCTTCTAGCCGCTTCTTTTAGGAATAAAATCCTGAATTTCCAACACCCCGGTAACCAATAATATGATGTCGAGTAACAGGCTTATCCCAAAAAATCCGACTATAAAAATTAGGACGAACAAAATGGACCTCCCAATGTCCCATCCATTGAGCCTATTGGCGACATAGGTTGCATAAAGCACCATGACCAAGATCATGGGAAAGGCAAAGGCCAAATAATATTTGGGAACCATTGCCAGCAACAGCAGACTGACCGGAAATGAAAAAATACCATAATGGGCCAAGGTGTATATCCCAACCACCAAATATTCTGAAAAAAAATATTTTTTTTGATTCAAAAAAAGCCAACCTGAGAGGGCCAATATGGGGATATAGAGTACATAAATGAAACTGCTGATTTCCAAGGTGCTCGATGTGATTTTTTTAAGCAGTTCCGTTGACGTTCCGAATAGTCCAAGTATTCCAAAATCGATTTTGTCCAGGAATACTTTCTGTAACAGCAATACAAAAATCCCCGAAAGGGTCAAGGCAATACCCAAATAGCTGATCGGATCCAGGTACTTTTTTCTTGTACCCCCGATATAACCGCCTATAACCACTTCAGGTTGTTGGAATAGACCAAGAAAAGTCCTCAAAAAAGTATTGTCCAGATTAAAATGCATTTCCGTGATATCGAACCAAAGGTTTTTGAACGTGATGCGGTTGCGGATTATTTTGGCCCCGCAAACCGGACAGTATCTATCATTGGCTTTTAAGTTATTTCCACAGTTTTTGCAATTCATGAATAGAACTTATATGAGGTCTTCTTTCAGTAGGGAGGCCAATGCTGCCAAATCTTTGTAGAACACAAATTCCCCATTTTTGAGATAGGAGATCTCTCCGGTTTCTTCGCTCACAACCAGGGCCAGTGCATCTGTTTTTTCAGTGATTCCCAAGGCGGCCCGATGGCGGAGTCCAAATCTAAGCGGAATGTTGCGTTCATTGGAGACCGGAAGGATGACCCTGGTTGCGGTGATATAGTTGTTCTCGATGATGGCCGCCCCGTCGTGCAAAGGACTGTTCTTATAGAAGATGCTCTCAATGATCGGTTGGGTTATCTCGATGTACATTTTATCTCCTGAAGCCTTTACGAAATCGAGAGAATTGCTTCGCTTGAAAACCAAAATGGCACCTGTTTTGCTAATGCCCATATTTTTACATGCCGCGAGCACCGCCTCGATATCGGTACTTGTGGTTAAGCCTTCTTGGCGCAGAAATTTAAAATGTTTGACGAAGTTTCGTTTATTGGCAAAATTGGTGGAGCCGATCATGAGCAGAAACTTTCTTATTTCCTGTTGAAAAACAATGATCAGTGCAATAAGCCCCACTTGCATGAAGGCACCCACCATACTGCTTATCATTTTCATGCCGACCAATTCGGTGAGTTTCCAAAACCCCCAAACGATCACAATACCGATAAAGATGTTGATGGCGACCGTACCGCGCACCAGTTTGTATATGTAGTACAGGAGAATGGCGACAAGGACTATGTCGAGGACATCCGTAATTTTAAAGTCGATAAAATCCAAAAAATCCAAGCCTTGCCTTTTTGGTAAAATTAGCAAAAAATAGGTGAACTATGTTTTAATCATTGTAAGGGGCCAAGCGTTGCATCAGCTTAATACATTGGATCGCTTCCTTAACATCGTGCGTCCTCAAGATTTGGGCACCTTTGGTCAGTGCATAGGCATGTAAGGCCGTAGTGCCGTTCAAGGCGTCCTTGGCATCGGTGTCTATAACTTTTTGTATCATCGATTTTCTGCTTACCCCCACCATTAAAGGAAGCTCAAAAGTATGAAAAAGCCGCAGCTGTCCAAGAAGCTCATAATTTTGCGATAAGGTTTTGGCAAACCCAAATCCAGGGTCAATGATCAGGTCTTTCATTCCATGGGTTCTTGCGGCGGCGATGCGTTCGGAAAAATAATAGAGCACCTCCTGCACAAGATTACCGTACCCTGTTTGTTGTTGCATGGTTTGGGGTGTGCCGCGCATATGCATCATAATATAGGGTACTTGAAACGCTGCGACAGTGGGCAACATCTCCGAATCGAGGTGACCGGCGGAAATATCATTGATCATTGCGGCACCTTCGCCCAAACAGGCCTTGGCGACCTTTGCGCGAAAGGTGTCGATTGACATCAGGATATCCGGGAACTCCTTTAACAAAAGGGTCACTACCGGAACGATCCTTGACAATTCTTCGGTTTCAGAAATGTGTTCCGACCTGGGGCGCGAACTATAGGCGCCCAAATCGATAAAAGTGGCCCCAGCTTGCAGCATTTGATCTACCTGCCCCAATAGGGCCTCCACATTTTTATATTTCCCACCATCGTAGAACGAATCTGGAGTAACATTGAGGATGCCCATTACCTTGGGCGTTGAAAGATCGATGAGTTGGCCTTTGCAGTTAAGGGTCATATTTGGAAGGGAATTGTTTGACAAACCAAGATTATAGCGCGAACTTTGAGCATCTCAATATTTTGAGCGAAATTTACGCAAATTAGATCGAGTAGATGCAGCGAACCCCTGAACAATACGATGCCATCATTAATATGTGTAGGAATCTCTATGAGAAAAAAATGAGCGATTATGGCAGTGCGTGGCGTATTTTACGTCTTCCGTCACTGACCGATCAAATCTACATAAAGGCCCAACGTATCCGCAGTCTTCAGGAGAACGCAATTCGTAAAGTCGATGAAGGCGAACGGTCGGAGTTCATCGGAATCATCAATTATTCCATCATGGCCCTGATACAGCTTGAAAAGGGTGTGGCAGACCAGCCCGATCTTTCACTAGATCAGGCCCTAACCCTATTCGATGTGCATACCCGACAAACCAAGGCACTGATGGAAAATAAAAACCACGATTATGGTGAGGCGTGGCGGGAAATGCGCGTGAGTTCGCTTACAGATCTGATCCTTCAAAAATTGCTAAGGGTAAAACAAATAGAGGACAACAAGGGCAAAACCCTTGTGAGCGAGGGTATAGCCGCCAATTATCAAGATATTGTGAACTATGCGGTTTTCGCGCTCATACACTTAAATGCACATTCTAAACCTGAAAATTCTAAATGAGATACCTTGTTAGCTTTGCCCGAATTGTAGTGGGCATTTTATTTATGATCAGCGGCTTTATCAAATTGAACGATCCGGTAGGATTTTCCTTTAAGTTAGAGGAATATTTTAGCCAAGGGGTATTGGACTTGCCCTTTTTCGAACCCTATGCCCTGACCATATCTGTGGTGGTCGTTATTTTGGAAGTGCTTTTAGGCGTGATGCTGCTATTGGGTTTTCGTGTAAAATTTACGGTTTGGAGTCTGCTTTTGATGATCATCGGCTTCACCTTCCTAACTTTTTATTCGGCCTATTTCAACAAGGTGACCGATTGCGGCTGTTTCGGCGATGCCTTAAAACTAACGCCATGGCAATCGTTCACGAAAGATGTGGTATTGCTGGTTTTGATCATAATTCTCTTTAAAGGAAGTAAACTGATAACGCCTTTTATTGGCGCCATGGCCCAGCGCGTGGTTACCTTAATCGCTGTGGTCCTTTGCGGGATATATGTGAACTTCGTGCTGAACCATCTGCCGGTCATCGATTTCAGGCCCTATAAGATCGGTGCGAATATAGAAGCGGGGATGGGCTTTCCGGAAGGGGCGCCCCAACCGATTTATGATTATGCATGGCGCTTCATGGTCGATGGAAAGGAGCAGATCTTTGTCACCCAGGGCGATTATCCTTCGGTGGACGGGGAATATTTGGGCGTAGAGACTACTGAGGTCCAAAAAGGCTATGAGCCGCCCATCCACGATTTTACCATAGAGCAAGACGGTGAAGACTTTGCAGCTTCTTTATTGCAGGAGCCGAAGTTGGTAATGGTCATTGCCTACGATTTGCGCAAAACCAATTATAATGTGTATTCCGAAGTAAAAAAGGTTACCGATGAGGCCATGAAAAAGGGATATGAAGTGATTGGCATGTCGGCTTCCGATACAGGCCAAGCGGCCAAATTGATCAAAGACCACCAACTTGGGTTTCCATTTTATTTTACAGATGAAACAACCTTAAAAACCATTGTTAGGTCGAATCCCGGGGTATTGGTTTTAGAGAAGGGCACCATCAAACAAAAAGTGCATTACAACGATTTGGATGCGCTGAAATTTGAGTAGGCCCCTTTGGCTGAACACAAAAACTAGGGTATTTGTCAAAAGGAATCAAGATAGATTTATGTACCATCATAAAAATTAAACGTCAAAAATGAGAAGCAAAATAGTAGCAGGTAATTGGAAAATGAACAAAAACGCCATGGAAACGGCAACGCTATTGAAGGAAATAAGCGGCAAATTGCCAAATGTCAAGGCCGAGGTGATGGTCGCACCCGCCTTTGTGAACTTGGCGGAAGCGGTGAAACAACTGAAGGGTTCAAGAATTTCCGTGATCGCCCAAAATATGCACTTTGCCGAAAGTGGGGCCTTTACCGGTGAAATATCTGCCGACATGCTGCTTTCCATTGGCATTGATACGGCTATTATTGGCCATTCAGAGCGAAGGGCCTTTTTTCATGAAACGGATGAGATCTTGGCAAAAAAAGTAGTGGCGGCCCTGGCCAAGAAAATGCGCGTGATGTTCTGTTTCGGCGAAGAACTCAACGAGAGAAAATCGGGGCAACATTTTACTGTAGTTAAGAATCAACTGAAAAATGCACTTTTTTCCTTGGATGCCAGTGCATGGAAACACATTATCCTGGCCTATGAACCGGTTTGGGCCATAGGTACAGGTGAGACCGCTTCCCCCGAGCAGGCGCAAGAAATGCACGCTTTTATCCGAAAGACCATTGCAGGGGCTTATAATAGCGCCATCGCCGATGAGGTATCCATTCTTTATGGAGGCAGCGTAAAGCCTTCGAATGCGGCCGAAATATTTTCCAAGCCCGATGTGGATGGAGGTCTCATAGGTGGCGCATCTTTGGTGGCCGATGATTTTCTGGCGATCGTCAAGGCCATTTAATATGTCCGATACGGTTTATATCGAGGTCCATTTCAAGGTTGATCCGCCCCAACCGGCCTCCGATATTTTGATCGCTGAATTGGGGGAAGCCGGTTTTGAAAGTTTCGTGGAACAGGAAGACGGCATTTTGGCCTACATACAAAAAGAGGCCTGGTCGAACGATATTTTGAACGCCATACAAATACTCTCCAGCCCGCTTTTTAAAATACAGCACCACCTTAGGGAAATAGAACAGCAAAACTGGAATGCGACCTGGGAACAACATTTCGAGGCCATACAGATCAATGACCAATGTATGGTAAGGGCCCCTTTCCACGATGCCCCCAACGTACCTTATGATATCGTGATCATGCCCAAAATGAGTTTCGGCACCGGCCACCACGAGACCACCCATATGATGTTGCAGCACATTTTGAACCATGATTTCAAACAAAAAGGAGTTTTGGATATGGGCAGTGGTACCGGGGTCCTGGCCATATTGGCCGAGATGCGCGGCGCCGACAGGGTCGATGCAGTGGATAACGACCATTGGTGTTATCTCAATGCCTTGGAAAATGTGGAACGAAACCGTTGCCGAAACATCTCTGTGCACGAAGATGACGTACATTTTTTAAAAGACCAACAATATGATGTGATCCTTGCCAATATCAATCGAAATATTTTACTTGCCGACATTCCTGCCTATGCAAGGGCCCTCAAAAAGAAGGGTTTGTTGTTCGTCAGTGGATTTTATAGGGCCGATATAGATTTAATTTCCGAAAAATGCGGAGAGGCGGGATTGCTATATCAAGAGCAATTGGAAAGAAACGATTGGGTTTCCGTTAAATACCTGAAATCTTCTTAAATGGGTATCGTAAACTAATTCCAGAACATAGAGATCTACCAATTTAAAAACGGTTTTAAAGAAATAATCAACAGAAACAGGACCTAATTGCAATATGCACAGAAGTTGGTTTCGAAATCGGTCAGACTGTTAAAAATGCTCTCGATGGCATTTTTTTTAGCCTATCTACCTTATATTTAAACTGGAAATAGGAACTCGAACCTAAAAAATTGATTTCTATGGGCACTAAAGAAAAGATTCACGAAGACCTGCTCTTGGCAGAGGAAACGGTAAAGCAAAATGAAATTGTTCTATTTAACGATGAGGTAAATACCTTTGAACATGTGATCGAGACCTTGGTCGAAGTCTGTGAGCATTCCCCAGAACAGGCCGAACAGTGTTCCTTAATTGTACATTATAATGGAAAATGCACCGTTAAAACCGGGGAATATACCGATTTAAAACCCCGTTGCAGCCGCCTGCTCCAAGCGGGTTTGAGTGCTGAAATAGTCTAATTCCTTATATAAAAGACCATTATCCCCCTACCCGATTAGTAATTTAGCTAATTATGCCGCCCCATTTCATGGTGATGGCAAAAAATATTTTTACATTCCCTTGTATTTAAATTTTTCTGCCATCCATCTTTTAAAGCAGCCTGTTTTCTTGGAGACTTGGCAACACTGAAACCTTTAATAACTGACCTTAAAATGAAAAAGTACATATTGGGATTAGGCCTATTTTTCATCTTGCAGCTGACTTGTGCACAAGGCACATTATCCAATGAGGCGGCAAGAAACATGGAGATCACACAAAAAGTAGATTCAGTGCTGTCGCTGATGACCCTTCCCGAGAAAATCGGGCAGATGAATCAATATAATGGATTTTGGGAGGTCACCGGGCCAACGCCCAAGGATGGGGATGCTGCTAGGAAATATGAGCATTTGAAAGCCGGATTGGTCGGGTCGATGCTCAACGTTAGGGGCACCGAAGAAGTTGAAAAATTGCAAAAAATAGTGGTCGAGGAAACCCGATTGGGAATTCCGTTGATCATCGGTTTCGATTTGATGCACGGTTACAAAACCATAAGTCCTATACCGCTTGCCGAAGCGGCCAGTTGGGACCTTGATGCCATTGGAAACTCGGCTGCTGTGGCAGCGGAAGAGGCGGCGGCCAGTGGCATCAACTGGACCTTTGCCCCCATGATCGATATTTCAAGGGATGCCCGCTGGGGAAGGGTTATGGAAGGAGCCGGTGAAGACCCTTATTTGGGTAGTAAAATAGCCTATGCCCGGGTCAAGGGTTTTCAGGGCGATGATCTTGCGGCAACCAATACCATCGCGGCTTGTGCCAAACATTTTGCCGGGTATGGGTTCTCAGAATCGGGAAGGGATTACAATACGGTCGATGTAGGTACTTCTACCTTGTACAATACCATTTTTCCACCGTTCATGGCCGCCATTGATGCCGATGTGAAAACCATTATGAACTCTTTCAATGAACTCAATGGAATACCTGCTACCGGCAACGGCTTCCTCCAAAGATCGGTCCTCAAAGAGGAATGGAAATTTAAGGGATTTGTGGTCTCCGATTGGGGCTCAATCAATGAAATGATCAACCATGGTTATGCCAAAGATGGGAAGCAGGCTGCTGAACTGGCGGTGAATGCAGGGTCCGACATGGACATGGAGTCTTACCACTATGTCAAGTATTTGGAGGGATTGGTCGACTCGGGTGCAGTGGATGAAGCATTGGTCAATGATGCCGTAAAACGGATCTTGCGTGTAAAATTTGAGCTCGGACTGTTCGATGATCCCTTTAAATATTGCGATCGTGAGCGGGAGAAACAGCTCATAGGGAGCAAAAAAAACATGGATGCTGTCCTTGACATGGCAAAGAAGTCCATCGTGTTGTTAAAAAACGAGGGCGGACTCTTACCCTTGCAAAAGAGCGGCCTGAAGATTGGGCTCATCGGTCCGTTGGCCGATGACAAGGATAGTCCACTGGGGAGTTGGCGGTTGGCCGCCGATGACAATTCAGCCGTTTCGGTCTTGGAAGGTCTGAAGGCCTATCCGGGGAATGCCATCACCCATAAACAAGGGGTGGCGCTCACCTTGGAGAAACCTTCTTTCATTCTGGAGACCAAGATCAATACCACGGATAGATCCGGTTTTGAAGAGGCCGTTCAGGCGGCGCGCAACCAAGATGTGGTAATCATGGTTTTGGGCGAACATGGATTCCAGACAGGGGAGGGCAGAAGCAGGGTGTCCTTGGATTTGCCTGGACTGCAGCAAGAACTTTTGGAGGCGGTGTACAAGGTAAATAAAAATATTGTCTTGGTACTGATGAACGGCAGGCCATTGGCCATCAATTGGGCCGACACGAACGTTCCGGCCATTGTGGAGGCCTGGCATTTGGGAACCCAGAGCGGGCATGCCATTGCCCAAGTGCTCTATGGTGATTATAACCCAAGCGGTAAGTTACCGATGACCTTTCCAAAAAATGTGGGACAGGTTCCGATCTATTATAACTTTAAGAATACGGGCAGACCAACCATTCCTGCACCTGATTTGGTTTTTTGGTCGCACTACACCGATATGGACAATGATCCATTGTATCCTTTCGGTCATGGTTTGAGCTACTCCAAGTTCAAGTATGGAGATTTAAAGCTCAGTGAAAATCGCTTAATCGGGGAAGGAAAGATGGAAGTCTCCTTTACCCTCACCAATATAGGAAAGTACGAGGGTAAAGAAGTGGTACAGTGTTACCTTCGGGATTTGGTCGCCAGTGTTACCAGACCTGTCAAGGAATTAAAGGATTTTAAAATGGTCTCTTTAAAACCTGGGGAATCGCGGGAGGTGATATTCACTTTGGACAAGTCGAGCCTGGCCTTTTATTCCGCCAATAATAAGTGGGAAACAGAACCAGGGGACTTCAAGGTATTTGTCGGTGGGAGTTCCAAAACGGTGCTCGAAGGCGATTTTTCCTATGAACGTTAAGGGTAGATTGAATTTCCGTGGGGTGCGGTTCAATGTGGCAACTTGTCTTTCAGGAGTCCATAGGCAAAGGTGCCCAAAACGGCTGCTGCAATCACGATCGCCATACTTAAGGCCCCCGTTCCCAACAAAATATACATGGGTCCCGGACATGCACCCGCCAAGGCCCAGCCCAGACCAAAGATCGTTCCGCCGAGCAGATAGCGCACAATTCCCATATTTTTTGGGGTGAAATGAATTTCTTTGCCTTCGATGCTCTTGATTTTCGATTTTTTCAAAAACCAAACCGAAAGCGCACCAAGCACTACGGCCGAGCCAATGATTCCGTACATGTGAAAAGACTGGAACTTGAACATCTCATAGATTCGGTACCAGGAAACCGCTTCGGATTTCACCAAGACTATCCCAAAGAAAATGCCCACCAATAAAAATTTTAGATATTTCATATACCAAAAATTAAGGGTAACAATACATGGGTCATGAACAACCCACCGATAAAAAAGCCGATTACCGCGATCAGGGAGGGCAATTGCAAGTTGCTTAGCCCCGTGATGGCATGGCCAGAGGTGCATCCTCCGGCATACCGGGTCCCGAAGCCCACCAGAAAACCGCCCACGATCAATATGGCCAGACCTTTCAAGCTTAATACGGCAGACCAGTCGTATATTTCCGCTGGCAACAAAGATTCTCCGACATGTTCAAAACCGAGCGCTCCTAAATCGCTTACCGTTTTGGGATTCAAATCGATCGTTGCGCCGTTCGATAAAAAATTGACGGCGATAAAACCACCGATCATGGCGCCAAGGACCACGATGAGATTCCATCGCTGGGCCTTCCAATCGAACTTAAAGAAATCGGCATATTTGGCACCGCCTCCAATGGCACACAAGGTCCTGAGGTTAGAAGACATGCCAAAGGTCTTGCCAAAATAAATCAGCAAGAACATGATGGCAGCGATCAAAGGGCCGGAAACATACCATGGCCAGGGTTGTAAGAGAAAATCCATAAAATTTAATTTTTTGCAAATATAGCATGATTTGGACAAGCGGGATGTAACGCTTGTTACATTGATGCAGAAATACGAGAAATAAAGAACCCAATCTTAAAAAGACGTGGTTTTCTGAGTGTCGTGACCCCGACAAGATTACCGATGGTTTTCTTTGGACTTCAGTGTTGCAAATAGAAAACCACGGGCTATCGCCCTGGTTTTTTTGATTCCAAGGCATCAAGCTATCGCTCTGCCTTTCCATAAAAAAGAACCACGTCTAAAAAGACGTGGTTTTCTGAGTGTCGTGACCCCGACAAGATTCGAACCTGTAACCTTCTCATTCGTAGTGAGATGCGCTATCCAGTTGCGCCACGGGGCCGTTATTGTTAATATTCACCCTGTTCGCGCTTTTCCCAGCAAGCAAACATATTTGGTATTTGCAAAGGAGCGCAAATATATTTCTTTTTACATTTAACCACAAACTAACGGCAATCTAAATCATGGATTTAAAAAGCTATATCAGGGATATCCAAGACTTTCCCACACCTGGAGTGGTATTCAAGGATATTACCCCACTACTGCAAGACAAGCACGCCTTTGACGCGGCGCTCAAAGCTCTGGTTCAATTGATCGGCACCCATCATATCGATAAAGTGGTAGGAATGGAAAGTAGGGGTTTTTTCTTTGGGCCACTTTTGGCCTCACATTATAAAGCGGGCTTCGTTCCAGTTCGTAAAATAGGGAAACTACCGGCACCTAAAATAGGCCAGACCTATCAACTGGAGTATGGTATGGATACCCTGGAAATCCATGAAGACAGTATTCAAAAAGGGGAGAAGGTAATGATCCATGATGACGTGCTGGCCACAGGAGGTACCGCAAGGGCTGCATGCCAGCTGGTAGAACGGTTGGGTGGGAAAATTGTACTCTGTAACTTTTTGATAGAACTCGATTTTTTGAAAGGACGGGATAAATTAAAAGACCAACATCTGTTAAAATCATTGCTGCACTATTGATCCAGCGCCCTTGTCGTTACAAAATAACGCCATGCGATAAGGGCCAATTGCAATTTGGTGGCTTTGGCGAGATCCAAGCTTTTTTTGGAAAAGGACGGCAGCAGTGCCTTGTTCAATTTGGCCACGAATTTAAAAATCGTATTTTTCATCCTTGTACTTTTCTTCAAATATAGCATCTTCTTTCAAGGAAAGCAGTTCTATGGTGGCAAGTATATCTCAGAATTCAAGCAGGCACTTGATTTATAAATAGGTCAAGACCAAGGCAAGCAACAAGATCAATAGCAATTTTACGAAGGCAATCATTTTATTAAATATTTTGGTTAATCTCCATTTTTTAGCGTGCAACGGAATCATAGCACAGATTCATTCAGCACGATTTGGATTCAAGATATAAAACAATAATGCTTGGTCACTAATGATTGACCGTATATTAATGAGATTGAATACAATATTGTAAGTAAAAAGATGGTATCGATGCAAAAATGTCAATGTTTCCCTTATGTGAAGTAATAAAATGTAATTATAAAACAGGCTTACTATTTCAGAAAAGAACATTTGAAGGGGCTTTTTCTTCAATATCTGTAATGCCAAGGCCGATTTTCTCAAAAAAAAGGACCTTTTCGCTCTTTTGATTCCTGAACGGAAAAAATCCGATCCTTTTTTAATTGGATATTTTTGTGCAACGATCAATAATAAAATGATCGTGTTGGCTCATTCTAGTTTTTTGGTAGTGATTTCGACCATGCCTTCCTCGGTTTTACTGTCATATTGTTTAGTTAATCAACCAAATTAATAGTTATTGAGCATATAGATAATTCGTAAGTAAATTGGTAAAGAACGCGCCCAAAGAAACAGTCGGGCATAGGTTATATTTGTAAAAAAAAAATTGCTATGCTTCATCTGCTGCTCATTATTTCCGGATTGACCTTTTTGATTCTGGGCGGCAATTGGCTACTGAAGTCGGCGGTATCCCTGGCCCTAAGTTTAAATGTCCCCAAAATTGTGATTGGAATGACTGTGGTGTCATTTGCCACTTCCGCTCCTGAATTGATCGTTAGTGTCAATGCGGCCATTGAAGGTTTTCCGGATTTGGCGCTGGGCAACGTGGTAGGGTCCAACATTGCCAATCTGGCCTTGGTGTTGGGCATAACCGTTATTTTAGGACACATTGATGTGAACAGAAGTTTCTATATAACCGACTGGCCCATGATGATGCTTGCCTCGTTGTTGTTTTTCGGCTTTATCTATTTTGACGGCACGCTGCAACGGTATGAAGGTATCATCATGGTCATTTTTCTCTTTCTGTTCTTGGTGTATCTTCTGCGTTTTCAGAAACCGGCGGTATTCGACGAGCTACCCGAAGATGACGTGCCCTTACCTTGGTTTAAGACTGCACTTTTTTTTGGTATGGGCGGCATGGCCCTCTGGGGTGGCTCTGAGCTATTGATACAGGGATCGGTGGGCCTTGCCAATGCATATGGGGTAAGTGAGCGGGCGATAGGGGTTACCGTGGTTTCCGTAGGCACCAGTATTCCAGAATTGGCCGCCTCGGTCATTGCCATGCTCAAAAAGGAAAAGGCCATTTCGGTGGGTAATTTGATCGGTTCCAACATTTTTAACCTCTTGGCGGTTTTGGGCATCACCGCGATCATAACGCCTATTACGGCAATGGATCCAAGACTCTTGGACAGTGATATTTTTTGGATGTTGGGCGTTTCTTTTTTAATGCTTCCTCTGGTTTTTTTGCCCAAGGGTATGCGACTGGGCTGGCAAGACGGCATAGTTCTTCTTGCGGTCTATTGTATATTTCTCTATTTTACGTTGCTCTAATATACTTACCATCAATATGTGCCGTAAACTTGCCGCTACCATGTTAATATTCCTGTTGGCATGGCAGACCTATGCACAACAAGAATTCTTAAGGGGAAGGCTCCTCGACGCCCAGTCCCGGGAACCCGTCCCCTTTGCCACCGTTCGGGTCAAGGGCTATGCCCTGGGCGTCATCTCCAATAGTGACGGGGGTTTTCAGATTCCACAAAAGTATAAGGACCTAGGCGGGTTTTTGGTCATCTCCTGTATGGGATACGAAACCAGGGAAATACCTTTGGCCGCTTTTTCAACCAACCAAATTAGTATCATTGGACTTGGGCCGGGGGTTTTTCGATTGTCGGAAGCCGTGGTGCGCGCCGAAAAGAAAAAAAGGCTTTCGGCACGTGCGATCGTGCGCAGGGCCATTGCCGCCATTTCGAAAAACTATCCCACCAATACCTTCTCCACCGTGGGTTATTATCGCGATTACCAGTTGCGGGAAAGTAACTATGTGAATTTGAACGAGGCCATCCTCGAGGTTTTTGATCAGGGTTTTCAGATGCCCGATCAAACCACTTCTCAGGTCAAGTTCTTTGAGTACAAAGAAAATATCGAATTTGAGCGCGACTCGCTGGCACAGCGATCTTACAACTATGAAAGTTGGGAAAAGGTGATCGATAAGGCCTTTCTCAAAAATTATGGAGGCAACGAATTTACCATCTTGAGGATACACGATGCGATAAGAAACCACCAAATCAATTCCTACGATTTTGTGAACCGCTTCGACAAGGATATGTTAAACAACCATTCCTTCAAAAAGGAGGCCAATACACTATTGGGCGATGAGGTCCTGTATACGATCAAGTTCAGTAAAGTGTTACCTGCCTATAGCGCCATGGGCACCTTGTATATTTCAAAACGTGATTTTGCCATCCATAAAATGGTTTATGCCCTATATGACAACACCAGGCAATACAAAAGTATTGGGGGCAGTAATCAACTTCTAAAGGATAAAAAATTGATTTTCGAGGTAAGTACCGAATACCATAGAAATGGGGATAAAATGTATCTGAGCTACATTTCGTTCCACAACACTTTTCAACTCCGTTTGCCGCCTTTGTTCAATGTAAGGTATTTGGTAGTAAATTCAGAATCGGAATACTTTGAAGTAGAATTCGATGAAATACCAAATTTTGAAACGGCAATTTCGCCTGAAAATTATAAATTCAAGTTTAAGGGCGACAGGCTGAAGTTCAAAAAAATCGTAGGGGATTCAAGGCAGGTGCGCCTGTATCCCGATCTCAATAAGGCCCGATCCGAAATCATGTTCCGGGAACTTTATACGGCCGGAATAAAGAAATCGATAGGGAAAGAATTGCTCAGTGCCGAATTTCGTAATATTGTCGACCTTCACGGCAATCTGCTCCATTCCCCCAGATATCAAGATTATGACCAGTTCCGGGAGTTTTTTGTACAACAGCTGAAGCCTTTTGTCACCATGCCGACCGACAGCCTGTTGATGAAGAAAGACAGGCCCATATTTAAAGGCCAGCCCATTATGAAACCAGACAATTTTAAAGACTATTGGATGAACACGCCCCTTCAAAAAGTGGCAAACTAAAAAACCGCTCCTGCATGAACAGGAAGCGGTTTTTGATTTAACAACAAAATAGGCAATTTTATACCTTGGCCGATTTTACGGTTTTAATGATTCTACCGGCTATTTTATATGGATCTCCATTGGAGGCGGGTCGCCTATCTTCCAGCCATCCTTTCCATCCACTTTCAACAGTGGCGATCGGAATTCGGATCGAGGCGCCCCTGTCGGAAATACCATAACTGAAATCATGGATAGAAGCGGTTTCGTGCTTCCCGGTCAAACGCTGGTCATTGAATTCCCCATATACGGCAATATGCTCTTCGACCACTGGCCTGAAGGCTTCACATATTTTTTCATAGATCGCTTTGGAACCTGCGGTACGCAAAGTGGAGTTCGAGAAATTGGCGTGCATGCCCGATCCGTTCCAGTCCATATCCTTGCCCAATGGTTTTGGGTGGTACTCAATATAGTAGCCGTATTTTTCGGTCAAACGATCCAGAAGGTAACGTGCCACCCATAATTCATCCCCGGCCAGTTTGGCACCTTTGGCGAACAATTGGAATTCCCACTGCCCACAGGCCACTTCCTGGTTAATGCCTTCAAAGTTGATGCCGGCCGCAATGCAAAGATTTGCATGCTCTTCCACCAATTCCCTACCATGGGTATTTTTACCACCGACCGAGCAATAGTACATGCCCTGAGGTGCAGGGTAACCGCCTATTGGGAAGCCCAACGGTAGTTGGGTATGGGTGTCCATGATAAAGTATTCTTGTTCAAAACCGAACCAGAAATCATTGTCATCATCGTCAATGGTTGCCCTGCCATTAGATATGTGCGGTGTTCCATCTGCATTCATTACTTCGGTCATTACCAAAAAACCGTCCTTTCTTTCCGGGTCTGGGAAAAGGGCCACGGGTTTCAACAAACAATCTGACGAACCGCCTTCGGCCTGCCTTGTTGAACTTCCGTCGAAAGACCATACCGGACAATCTTCCAATTTGCCGCCAAATTTATTTACGACTTTCGTTTTGCTACGCATGTTCTGGGTGGGGAAATATCCATCTAACCAGATGTATTCTAATTTAGTTTTGCTCATAATATGCGGTTGTTAATTTTAATTTTTTGGATTAGCAAAAATATGTTTTTTGTTTAATTATGCTAAATATTCAGGGGGTAAAATTGAATAAATTGAAAATTATTTCCAATACCCCCAATAAGCTAGGGGTATTTTGTGGGAAATTAATTTTTTTAACGATATATTGTTAAATCTCTAATTACTAATTTAGCGCCAAATAAAATAGTGATCCATGTCGAAACAACGCTTTGATGCCATTTTAGAAAGCAACAACAGAAGCCATATTAAAATCACGGAAAAGGCGAAGCGCTCAGCGTACTTTGCGATCAATGTGTTCAACGAAGAGCGCATGCTGCAACATTTGACCAAAGATGCCCTGGAAAGTGTAAAGAGCGCCGTTTATTCGGGTTCCAAGATCGACCGTAAAATTGCAGATCAAGTGGCCGAGGCCATGAAAGGATGGGCCATTGCCATGGGGGCGACCCACTATACCCATTGGTTCCAGCCCCTTACCGGTTCAACAGCGGAAAAGCATGATGCTTTTTTCGATCTTTTGCCCAATGGAAAGGCTTTGGAAAAATTTGGGGGAGGGCAATTGGTACAGCAAGAACCAGATGCCTCGAGTTTCCCCAGCGGTGGCATACGCAATACTTTTGAGGCCAGGGGCTATACTGCCTGGGACCCTACCTCGCCCGCCTTCGTTTATGATACCACACTTTGCATACCCACCATTTTCGTGTCCTATACAGGGGAGGCCCTGGACAATAAAGCTCCTTTGCTTAGGGCCCTCAGTGCCGTTGATGAAGCCGCTACCGCTGTGGCGCGTTATTTCGATAAGAACGTTTCGAAGGTGAATGCTACCTTGGGCTGGGAACAGGAATATTTTTTGGTAGATAAGGCTTTGGCCTATTCACGACCCGATCTTTTGATGACAGGACGAACCTTGATAGGCCATACGGCGGCGAAAGGCCAACAATTGGATGACCATTACTTCGGGGTAATCCCGCAACGGGCCATCGCTTTTATGAAAGCCTTGGAAAAAGAATGTACAAAATTGGGCATCCCGGTAAAGACCCGCCATAATGAGGTTGCGCCGAACCAATTCGAGCTCGCGCCGGTTTATGAAGAGGCCAATTTGGCGGTAGACCATAACCTCTTGCTGATGGACGTCATGGAAAAAATCGCTGACAGGCACCATTTCAAAGTGCTCTTCCATGAGAAGCCCTTTGCCGGAATCAATGGATCTGGCAAACACAATAATTGGTCATTGGCGACCGATACCGGGGTAAACCTGCTTAGTCCGGGATCTACGCCCATGAAAAATCTGCAGTTCCTTACTTTTTTCATCAACACCATCAAAGCGGTCGATTCTTATGAAGAACTGTTGCGTTCCTCGATCGCTTCCGCAAGCAATGACCATCGATTGGGTGCCAATGAAGCGCCTCCGGCAATCTTTTCCATATTTATCGGGAAACAGTTGAGCGAGGTCTTGGACGAATTGGAAGGGGTGTCCCATGGAAAACTGTCCCCGGAGGAAAAAACCGAGCTTAAACTCAATGTTGTGGGTAAAATCCCCGAAATCTTATTGGACAATACCGATCGCAACCGTACTTCCCCTTTTGCGTTCACCGGAAACAAATTTGAAATGCGAGGGGTAGGGGCCAAGACCAATTGTGCCAAACCCATGACCGTTTTGAATACCATTGTGGCGAAACAGCTATTGGCATTCAAAAAAGAGGTCGATAGTTTGATCGATAAGAAAAATCTAAAAAAAGATGAAGCTGTTTTCAATGTACTGCGCGAATACATCAAAACCTCGAAGCGTATTCGTTTTGATGGGGATGGCTATAGCGAGGCTTGGGAAAGGGAAGCTCAAAAAAGAAAGCTGAGCAACAATAAAAGTACACCGACGGCCCTACGGGTACTCACCTCCAAAGAAAGCTTGGAACTCTTCAAATCGATGCAGGTCATGAGCGAGACCGAGGTTAGGGCCCGGCAGGAAGTAGAACTGGAGGCTTATATTCTCTATTTGCAAATCGAAGGAAGGGTGCTCAATGAGCTGGTCTACAATCATGTGCTGCCCGCTACCATCAATTACCAGAACCAACTTATCACCAATGTGCTGGGGCTTAAAGAAATCTATGGAGCTGCGCACAAGGCATTGTCCAGTGCACAATTATCGGTCATTGAACAGATCGCCGAACATGTTGCCGAGTTGAAAAAGAAGACCGATGCCATGACCGAAGCCAGGAAAAAAGCGAACAAATTGGTGGATAGCCATAAAAAAGCCTTTGCCTATTGCGACAACGTGAAGCCGTATTTCGAAGAAATAAGGTTGCACTGCGATAAAC
Source organism: Maribacter sp. (assembly GCA_024643345.1). Lineage (GTDB taxonomy): Bacteria > Bacteroidota > Bacteroidia > Flavobacteriales > Flavobacteriaceae > Pelagihabitans. The sequence goes on from JAHENB010000002.1 coordinate 117,816, forward strand.
TCGAGCAACTGGTCGATAACCAATTATGGCCCTTGACCAAATACCGCGAATTATTGTTTATCAAATAATTGCCTAGCTGTAATATATTCGATCAAAGAAAGTAGGGTATTAAGGATAGGTTTGTAATTTTTTGGTTCAACTCAAAATTTTATAATTATCATCCAATGATTTAAGGGGTCTTTTTAAGGATTCCCTTATTTTTGACAAAACATCATTTATGGATACGTCAAGTAGCGAAAGATATAACAGAAGGGGCGTTTCCGCCGACAAGGAAGATGTGCATAACGCTATCAAATTTATAGATAAAGGCTTATTTCCCAAGGCTTTCTGCAAAATTGTCCCAGATTATCTCACCGATGACGAGGACTATTGCTTGGTGATGCATGCCGATGGCGCAGGGACGAAATCTTCATTGGCGTATATGTACTGGAAAGAAACCGGTGATAGTTCTGTCTGGAAGGGCATTGCCCAAGATGCCTTGATCATGAACCTAGACGATCTTATCTGTGTCGGTGCCACCAACAATATCCTCTTGTCTTCCACCATTGGACGAAATAAAAATTTAATCCCAGGGGAGGTGATTTCTGCCATCATCAATGGCACCGAAGAACTGATCATGGATTTGAAGAAACACGGTATCATCATCCATTCTACCGGGGGAGAAACGGCCGATGTGGGAGATCTTGTACGCACCATCATTGTAGATTCCACGGTTACCGCACGCATCAAACGCGATGAGGTGATCGATAATGCCAATATACGGGCTGGGGACGTAATCGTTGGCCTGGCTTCTTTTGGACAGGCCACCTACGAAAAGGAGTACAATGGCGGAATGGGCAGTAATGGCCTCACCTCTGCGAGACACGATGTTTTTTCGAAGTATTTGGCCCAAAAATATCCGGAAAGCTATGATGCTGGCGTACCGGAAGACTTGGTATATTCGGGCGCTATCAAACTCACGGATGGGGTACCCGAATCTCCATTAAATGCGGGTAAATTGGTGCTGTCCCCAACAAGGACCTATGCCCCGATCATCAAGGCCATCCTAAAAAAATACACTGCTGCAAATATCCATGGTATGGTGCATTGCAGTGGTGGGGCACAGACCAAAATCCTGCACTTTGTCGATGATCTTCATGTGATCAAAGACCATCTTTTTCCCATACCCCCATTGTTCAAACTGATCCAAGAGCAGTCTGGTACCGACTGGAGAGAAATGTATCAGGTCTTCAATTGTGGGCACCGCATGGAACTTTACGTAAACCCGGAAGTGGCCGACCCATTGATCCAGATCGCGGCAGGTTTTGGGGTCGATGCCCAAATTGTAGGTAAAGTTGTTGCAAGTAAGGCCAAAAAACTCACCATCGAAAGCGAGTTCGGGACTTTTGTTTATGAATAACAATTGCAGAAGAAAGTAGGGATTTCCATGTAAAAAAGGGCTTTGGGAAGCCAATCTTTTAAGGCCTGTGCGGAATCTCTTATTTACCGTTTGTCGAATATCCATAATTAATGCAAATAGCCATACGATTCGGGTATTTAATACGTTCTTTTTATATAAAAAAATGTTATGGAAAGAAAGGAATTTTTAAGAAGTTTGGGGGCCGGTGCGGCTTTTGCGGTCATTTTCCCTTGTGTTCAGGGCTGCTCCAAAGACGAATCCCCGGGTGAGGTAAAACAAGTGCCCACTAATGTCGATTTTACCATAGACCTCAATTCCGCCGAGGCGGCAGCCCTAAAGAACAACGGCGGGTTTATTTTAAAAAATAATGTAGTCGTGGTGAAGAACCTACAAGGGGTATACATAGCTGCGAGCCAGATTTGCAGCCATCAGGCATATGATCAAGTACGATTCATCGATCAGCAAGGTGGTATTTTTTATTGCGATGTACATGGATCTCGTTTCGAACAAGATGGGAGTCCGTTGAACCAAGTCGATAATGATCCTGCCAAACCTTTGAAAATTTTTGGCACGGAACTTTCCGGAGACCTTTTAAGGGTGTTCGAATAATGTTGGCACTAATTTTGTATTTATGCAACCCATGATAAGACTTCTGCTCGGTATCACCATGTTTTCGTTGTCGATATTTGCTTCCGCACAAGATTGGCAGGCCGATTTTTCAATGGCCCTAACGAAAGCCGAGCAGACCCAGAAGCCCTTGATCGTGGTATTTGCTGGGACCGACTGGTGTGCCCCCTGTATGAAACTGGATCGGGAAATTTGGCAATCGGAAACCTTTCAGGCCTATGCCAAGGAAAACTATGTGCTCTATCGCGCCGATTTTCCTAGAAAAAAGGCCAATCAACTTTCGCAGGAACTCACCCTTTCGAACGAGAAATTGGCAGAGCGTTTCAATCCACAGGGCCATTTTCCCCTGGTGGTGGTCTTGGATTCCGATCAGAAATTACTGGGAACCACCGGATACCAGAAACTGCCGCCCGAAAAGTATATCTCCCTCTTAAATTCATTTTTAAAGTGAAGGCCCTGATGCCCTTGCTTTTTTGTTTGCTTGCCTTCAATTTAAATGGGCAGGAGCGGAAATATGTCACCGTGAGCAAGACCCTAAAACTTATGGGCAGCCGGTTCGATATTACCGTGGTAGCGGTGAACGAGGAACTGGGCTACATCAATATCGATGAGGCGGTTGCCGAAATTACGAGAATCGAGAAACTCATCTCGGCATGGGATGAAGCCTCGGAGACCTCGCTCATCAATCGCAATGCCGGTATCAAACCCGTCAAAGTAAGTCTGGAACTCTTCAAACTGATAGAACGTGCCAAACAGATTTCGGAAATTACCGACGGGGCCTTCGATATTTCATATGCCTCGATGGATGCGATCTGGAAGTTCGATGGTACGATGAAGAAGATGCCCTCTGAGGACGAAATAAAAAAATCGGTTGCCCGGGTAGGCTATCAGAAAATCATATTGAACAAGGAAGACCGTACTGTCTTCCTAAAACAGCCTGGAATGAAGATTTCTTTTGGTGCGATCGGCAAGGGCTATGCGGCCGATAAGGCCAAAGAACTATCGATTTCCAATCAAGTCGTCGCGGGCATTATCAATGCGGCCGGTGATCTTACCACTTGGGGCACCAAAGTGAGCGGCGAAAAATGGCTGATCGGTATTGCCAATCCACTGTCTAAAGATAAGATTTTTTCTTGGCTACCTATCTTCGAATCTTCAGTGGCCACCTCGGGGAACTATGAAAAGTACGTCATTTTCGGAGGCAAAAAATATACCCATATCATTGATCCCAGAACGGGCTATCCGGCATCGGGAATCAACAGCGTATCCATTTTCGCCAAGAGTGCGGAATTTTGTGATGCCTTGGCAACGTCAGTGTTCATCATGGGCAAAGATGCCGGTATCTCATTGATCAACCAATTGCCGGATACCGAGGTGATTTTGGTAGATGACCATAATAAGATCTATAAAAGCAATGGCATTTTATTCGAAAGTGAACCACAATAAAAAAAGGTTGTCAATTTCGAGTTTTTGATACTAATGCGCAAAAATTAATTAGTACCTTTCCTTTATGAAAAAGTTTTTCTTGCCCTGTTTATTTGTTATGCTGTCCTCTTCCTGTGTGGCGGTAAAGGAATATGAAATGGTGTACATCAACGATGAGGAAATGTTGTTATCGGCCAAAGTATCGGAACAGTTTGAGACCAATTTTCAAATCTATCGTGAAGCCGCCGCAGGTGCAAATGGCGGAAAGGCGGGAGGCGGTTGCGGATGTAATTAGAATTGATCGGATCCATTGGAATTAAAAATATTCAAGGGGGTTGGCCTTCTTATTAGAGCGACCTAGTCCATACGAATTAACTCGAATAACGATTTGAAAACCTTTTTAGCCCTCTTGATGATACTTTCTTGTTTGGCGGGAGCGGCCCAAGCGGATGCCACGACCTATAAGAAAAGGGTTTTGGAAACCGCCGAAATAGATTTGTTGTTCAGTTATTATGGTCAGGATGGTCAGAATGCAGCGGTTACCGGAGGTCAGGGTACCGAAGAATTGACCGATGCCACCTCAAGCATTGTGGTGCGCATTCCCATGAACGAAGATGCCGTTTTAACGGTCGATGTTGGGATTTCTGCTTATAGTTCCGCTTCCTCCAGCAACATCAATCCTTTTGATGGTGACCCCAATAGGCCCGCGAGTCCGTTCAGCGCCTCATCAGGGGCATCGCAGAGCGATGCGCTCGTCCATTTTAATCCCAGCTACGCCTACAGTTCCGACGATCGCAACTCGGTTTGGTCGGGTAATCTTTATGTTTCCTCTGAATATGATTATTTTTCACTAGGTTTTGGTGGGGGCTACGCCCGTTTGTTCAACGAAAAGAACACCGAGTTGAGTCTGAGTGGCAAAGTGTATTTGGATAAATGGAACCCACAGTATCCCATTGAATTGAGAAGCGGTTTTTTCGATTCCCGTATCACGGGCATCGGCATTTACGACCCATCGTTCACCCCTTTCGATAAAGTGAACCGAAATACCTACACCCTTTCGCTTGGCCTTTCACAAATTTTGGGAAAAAAGCTTCAAGCATCCATTTTTATGGATTTGGTGCGGCAGAACGGTCTCTTGAGCACCCCTTTTCAAAGGGTATATTTTTCGGACACCAACGATTTTTTTATTGAAGACTTTCAATTGGCTGATGATGTGGAACGCCTTCCCGATAATCGTTTGAAGATACCCATAGGGGCCAGGCTCAACTATTATTTGAACGATACTTTTATTTTGCGCAGCTATTATCGTTATTATTTTGATGATTGGGGCATCAGTGCGCATACTGCAAGTATGGAAATTCCTATTAAATTGGGGGATTCCTTTGTGGTCTATCCTTCGTATCGCTATTATACCCAAACCTCGGCCGATTATTTTTATCGAAAGGATGCGGCTTCGTCTACGGGCGTTTTTTATACTTCCGATTACGATCTTTCGGCCTTTAGCGCCCACCAATATGGTATGGGCTTTCGCTATAAGGACATCTTTACCCGTGCCAAGATCTTGATGTTCGGCCTCAAGGCAGTAGATCTGCGTTTGAACAAATATGATCGAAGCGATGGTCTCAATTCGTTCATTATTACCTTGGGCACCACCTTTATTGGGGACTAAGTTGAAACGCTGTTTTGTTCTTCCCTTTCCACTGCCCAAAAGATTACGGAAGAATAGCTCAAAAATATCGTAAATTCGCAGTCCAAGCGAAGGAAATACATGATTGATAAGTTAAACATAGTAAAACAACGTTTCGATGAGGTTTCCGACCTGATCATCCAACCCGATGTGATTTCCGATCAGAAGCGTTATGTGCAGCTGAACAAGGAATATAAGGATTTGAAAGCACTTGTTGATAAACGCACACAATATCTCGAACTGACCAATAATATCAACGAAGCGGAGGAAATAATTTCAGATGGCAGTGATGCCGAAATGATTGAAATGGCCAAACTTCAATTGGAAGAGGCCAAAACTGCGCTTCCCCTGTTGGAGGAGGAAATTAAATTTTTACTTGTACCCAAAGACCCGGAAGATGCCAAAGACGTTGTGATGGAAATCCGCGCGGGTACGGGCGGTGATGAGGCGAGCATCTTTGCGGGCGATTTATTCAGGATGTACACCAAATTTTGTGAATCTAAAGGATGGAAGACCAATGTGATCGACCTCAGTGAGGGCACAAGTGGCGGGTACAAGGAAATCCAGTTTGAGGTTACGGGGGAAGATGTCTATGGCACCCTGAAGTTTGAAGCAGGGGTGCACCGTGTACAGCGCGTTCCCCAAACGGAGACCCAGGGAAGGGTGCATACTAGCGCGGCCACGGTGATGGTGCTTCCTGAAGCGGAAGATTTTGATGTGCAGATCGATCCAAAGGATGTAAGGATTGATTTTTTCTGTTCCTCGGGGCCAGGAGGCCAGTCGGTGAACACCACGTATTCGGCGGTACGTTTGACCCACCTTCCCACAGGTTTGGTGGCCCAATGCCAAGATCAGAAATCTCAGCACAAAAACAAGGATAAGGCCTTTATGGTTTTGCGATCCCGCTTATACGATATGGAGCTGGCCAAAAGGCAGGAGGCGGATTCCGCTAAAAGAAATTCTCAGGTGAGCAGTGGCGACCGGTCTGCAAAGATAAGGACTTACAATTATCCTCAAGGAAGGGTTACCGACCACAGAATAGGACTAACCCTGTATGACCTCCAGAATATTATTGATGGCGATATTCAAAGAATTATAGAAGAATTGAGACTGGTAGAGAATACTGAGAAGTTAAAAGAGGCCTCGGAGATTTTCTAATTACATATCAAATGACCACCCAAGAACTCATAACCCAAATCCAACAAAAAAAATCATTCCTCTGTATTGGGTTGGACACCGATTTAGAAAGGATTCCGCCACATTTATTGGAAGAAGAAGACCCTTTGTTTGCCTTTAACAAGGCCATCATTGATGCCACACATCACTTGTGCGTGGCATATAAGCCCAATACGGCCTTTTATGAAGCTTATGGTATCAAAGGATGGAATGCTTTGGCCAAGACCATTCAATATATCAATCATAACCATCCTGAAATCTTTACCATAGCCGATGCCAAAAGGGGCGACATTGGAAACACTTCCACCCGTTACGCCAAGGCCTTTTTCGATGAACTTCAATTTGATGCCGTTACCATATCGCCGTATATGGGAAAAGACTCAGTGGAGCCGTTTCTGGCATTTAAAGGAAAACACACCATATTGTTGGCTTTGACTTCCAATGAAGGTGCCTTTGACTTCCAGACCCAAAAAATCGATGGTGTTGCCCTCTACAAAAAAGTGTTGGAGGTTTCACAAACCTACTCGCATGCCGATCGGCTTATGTATGTGGTAGGCGCTACCAAAGCGGAGCATTTGGCGGAAGTCAGGAAAATGGTGCCCGAAAGTTTTCTATTGGTGCCCGGAATTGGTGCACAAGGGGGAAATTTAACGGAGGTCTGCAAATACGGAATGAACCCTCAGGTGGGCCTACTGGTCAACTCTTCGAGGGGCATTATCTATGCTTCAAATAAAAGGGACTTTGCGGCGGTCGCCGCTATAAAAGCAAAGGAAATTCAAGGACAGATGATGGGGGAACTGGAAAAATTGAGGTAATTATTGTACCAGATTTTCCAATATCCTTTTTATTTTTTCTGCCTTCAGTTCAAAAAATTCCACCAATCTTGAGTCGGTAACTTCCAAATTGGAAGCCTTTTCCATAAAACTTTGATACTGGTATTCCAAAATGCTGATCGCATGGTTTCCAGTTGTGATCGGCGTAACCGTTCCCACTTTACAATATTGATTTTCCATGATCTTATAACTTGTTCTTTCAAATATACGGAGCAGATCTTTTTTTGGATTTACCAAATCGTCATATTTAACATAAAACCGGTTCATTTGATGATTGGTTAACATATTCTTATCATAGGGAATAAGAAATTCCCTATGAAATTGTTAAAATAATCGATAAAACGTTTTTGCCTTTAAAAAGTTTAATACATTGCCGAGTTGTCTAAAGAACTGCGATTTTTAAGAATTTTATGCTAAGCCATACCTCCTATCTTCATGCCAATTCAGATGTTTGGGTAACCTTTGTGCATGGGGCTGGCGGCAGTTCTACCATATGGTACAAACAGTTAAAGGCATTTAAGGAACATTTTAATGTGCTTTTGCTAGATCTTAGGGGACATGGTAATTCTAAATCGACCTTAAAGGAGGCTTTTAAAGACCATTATACCTTCGATGCCATTACGGACGATATTGTGGAAGTAATCGATCATAAACGGATAGAGAAATCACATTTTGTAGGTATATCCCTGGGTACGATCCTCATTCGAAACCTTGCCGAACGTTATCCGGAACGTGTTGAGAGCATGATCATGGGAGGGGCGATAATGAAGTTGAATTTCAAATCACAGCTATTAATGGGCATGGGCATCATCTGTAAATCGATCATTCCCTACTTATGGCTATACCGTTTTTTTGCTTTCATCATGCTGCCGCATAGGAATCACAGGGAATCCCGTTTGCTTTTCGTTCGGGAAGCGAAGAAGTTGTACAGACAGGAATTCATTAAATGGTTCAAACTCACCTCAGAAATCAACCCTTTGCTACGGTTGTTTCGATCGGCGGATATTAAAATACCGACTTTATATGTGATGGGCGGGGAAGACTACCTGTTTTTGCCCTCCATAAAAAAGGTGGTTCAAAATCATAGTATGAGCAGCCTGGTGATGATTGAATATTGCGGTCATGTGGTGAACGTGGAACAGCCGCTGCTTTTTAACAATATCGTTATCGGATATCTGAATAACGTGACCAGATAAGCAGTTAGGGCTTATAAACAGTTAGATACAATCATGCCTTATGGGTCAGAACAGAAAATATTTCTTTTTTTTTGCCTTGTTACTTTTTGTTTTCTTTGGATTGGCGCAGGACAGTGGATGTGCCTGTTGTACCAAAAATCATGAGGCCTTTGATTTCTGGATTGGCCAATGGGAAGTGACCAACCCCGATGGTTCGGTTGCCGGGACCAACCGCATCGACAAGATACAGTCGGGCTGCATTATCCAAGAGCATTGGATCAGCGCCAATGGGAATTTGACCGGAAGCAGTTTCAATTTTTACAACACCAAATCCGGGCAATGGGAGCAGCTTTGGATCGATAATTCGGGCAATGCCTTAAAACTGTTCGGGAACCGTATTGAAGACAGAATGGTACTGACTTCAGAACCCTTCACGCTTACCGATGGCAATACCTATATCAATCGGATTACTTGGACCGACCTATCCGACGGTAGCGTACGTCAGTTGTGGGAATTGCTGCAAGACGATCAAGTGGTCAATATATTGTTCGATGGACGCTACACCAAAGCACAATGAAAAAAGTCGACCCTATAAGGGTCGACTTTCCTGAATTAGCCCGAACAAGTATTTTTTTTTAACCTCCGTAACCGGGATTCTGCACAATAGAAGGGTTGGTATCGGTTTCCGCTTGCGGAATAGGAAATACCAAGCTATCGTCATCGAAGGGTAAACTGCCTACGTTGTTTTCAAATCTTTTGATGTCATGGATCAAAAAGCCTTCAAAGGCCAATTCGAGCTGACGTTCGTTAAAAATAAGGTCAAGCGTCAAGGGTCCTGCCAAAGGTGCCGCATTCGATCGAGCACGCAAGGCATTGATTTCGGTCAACGGGTCTAACCCTACCGCGGTCCCTTCCCTGAAATTGCATTCCAAGCGGATCAGGTGCATTTCGGCTATCCTAAAAATGGTAACGTTCGCAAACTGATTGGTGTATTTAGAACTCAACACTTGATCATTATCCGGACTGATATAAAAGAAGTTGGCCCTTTCATCATTCAAAGGATCGTCAAATAGGTTGTAATAGGCCTCCTGGATCCTAACGTCACCCCCACGGCCCCCATTTTCCTGGGAGGCGTAAAAGTTCACCAATTGGTTGATTCCTGTTTGGCTGGTCACCTGAAAGGTGAAGATATCCTCTGAGCTATCGGTATCGTTGTTAAAGGCCCCGTCGAAGGTGGTTGTCAAGACATGTCCGGAATTGGCCAGCACATCATTGGCGGCGTCACGCGCAGCGGCATAATTACCTTGTTGCAGGTATGTCCTCGCCAATAAGGCCTGGGCAGCATATTTATCGGCATAGAAACTATTGACACTGGGCAGCAGGTCATAGGCACTTTGGGCATCGGCAATAATCTGAGCATAAACGTCATCGACCGTGCTGCGTGCCACATCCAGGGGCACGGAATAATCCAATATTCCCGACAGTCTCAGGGGTACGCCCGGTTGGGTGTTGGGTTGTCCCGCAATGTAAGGGGCTCCATAGTTACGGACCAAATCGAAATAAGCCAGTGCCCTTAGGAATTTTGCCTCGCCCTCGATTCTGTCTTTCTCTTCATCACTGCTGGTTACGATATCGATATTATCAATGACCAGGTTGGCTTGGTTGATGCTTTCATAGCTATTCTGCCAGATGGTTTCTACAAAGAAATTATCTACCAATAGGTTTTTGGTATAGGCTTGTCTCGGTTCGGAAAAGGTGCCGCCCCAGGCCACTTGATCGGTGGTGCCCAATAAGTCGGTCATCAATGGCAATTCCCCTCCATAAGTTTCGGCTTGACCCATTTCATCATAGGTTCCGATTAAAATTGCCGAAATATTGGCCTCCGAGGTAATCGCCAGTTCGCCTGGTAAATTATCGGTAGGGTTTATTTCCAATCTGTTCTCACATCCCATGAATATTATGGAACATAACGCTAGAAATGATACTTGATATGATTTCATAACTTTTTTTTAAAAATTAATGTTAAGACCAATGGTATAAGTTTTAGCTGGGGGTGCTGAATAAAACGTTTCACCTGGACTATTTGATCCGTTTACATCACTTCTTGCCTCAGGATCTTCAAAAGCGTAATCGGTAAAAGTGAGCAGGTTCAAGCCCGTAAAATAAAGTCGTAACCTGCTGAAGCCCATTTTATCCACTACCGAACTGGGAAGTGAATATCCAAGGGTCAGGTTCCGCAAGCGTATAAAATCGGCCTTATCCAAAAATCGGGTTGAGTTCGCCGTACCATTGCCGCCAAAGAGCCTGGCCTGGGGAATATCCGTAATATCACCTGGTTGCTGCCATCTTCGCAATTGGTTCCTGTCTTGGTTGTCGTAGAAATCTCCGTTCACCGATTGGTACACACCGCCTCCATTATAGATACTGGCGCCCCATTCGCCCTGGAAGGTAAAGGAGAAATCCAGGCCTTTATAGGTCATGGAGTTGGTAAGGCCTCCGATCCATTCAGGGAAGGGGTTCCCCGCCACGATGCGTTGGGCCTCATTGGGATCGGTCGTCGTATTCCTATTAAGGGTCCCGTCACCATTGTCGCTGTTGATGTAGTATAGGGCATCCCCATTTTCTGGATTAACTCCAGCATATTCCCTTAAATAAAATGCGGCCACACTGTTTCCAACCCGGTTGATGTTTTGACCGTTGACGATATCTGCATTGGCATTGGGCAGTGAAAGGATTTCGTTCACGTTTTGGCCCAAGTTGAAATTGGTGGTCCAAGAAAAATCATCGGTTTCCATGTTTCTGGTGTTGAGTACGATTTCAACCCCTTTGCCCCTGAGCTTTCCAATATTTCGATTGATGATATCGGACCCACTACTTGGTACCAAGGGCACTGCAAAGAGCAAACCATCGGTGTCCTTAATATAATAATCCAATTCCCCGGTGATTCTATTATCAAGAAAGCCAAATTCAGCGCCAAAATCGGATTGTCTCGATTTCTCCCAGGTCAGGTCAGGATTTCCGGGTTGAAAGGGCGCAAGACCCGGACGTTGGTTGTAGGAAACGGCCGTGAACAAAAAGCGAGAGGCGAAATTCCCGATTTCGGCGTTCCCCAACTCTCCATAACTGGCGCGAAGCTTTAGGAAAGAAAGGGTGCTCGAATCTTTTAAGAAATTTTCCTCGGACATTATCCAACCTGCAGAAATCGCGGGGAAAGTACCAAAACGTTGGTTTTCCCCAAAACGGGACGACCCATCCCTTCTGATACTCGCCTTTATGAGATATTTGTTGTCCAAGCTGTAGGTGGCCCTCGCAAAGTAGGAAAGAAATGCATTTTTTTGCTCGATGCCGGTACCAGAACTCACTTCTGCACCGCCACTTACGGTGGGCAAATCGTCTCCAGGAAATTGTTGGCTGGTGACGCTGGTGATCCTTCTGTTGTTCTGGGTATATTCGGTACCCAATATCACATTGATATTATGCCTTTCGGCAAAAAGTTTGTCGAAGGTCAGGTAGTTGCTGTACACATAGCTTTCAGAACCCAGATCGGAGGCAAAGGCCTGTCCGTTGGTAGATTGGAACAAGGCATTCTGACCCCTATAGTTATCTTCCGTCTGGGAAAAATAATCATAAGAAAAATCCGAATTGAATTTCAGGGAGGGGATGAACTGGTATTCCCCATAGACCTTGCCGGTAATCCTTCTTACGATGGTCTTAAAAAAGGCATTTTCATCATCCAATAAAAAGTTGCCGTAGAGGGTATCCGGGTTGGGCGAGCCATCGGGTAAAAATGCCGGTGACAGTGGTGATTGTGCAATGGCTTGTAAAGGGGTGGCAAAAGCATTGTCGTTGGCAATACGATCTATTTCAGTTCTTGAGAGCCCCAAATTCATACCCGCGGTAAACTTATCGTTGAATTTATGGCTTACGTTAGACCTGGCCGTAGCCCTTTCCAATTCATTGCTTCGAATAATACCTGTGGTGTTATTGTAGGCCCCAGAAAAGAAATAGGAGGTTTTGGCATCTGCGCCCGACATGGAAAAGTCTGCATCGGTCTGATACCCATTTTGAAATGCAAGATCGCTCCAATTGGTGTCCACTTCCCCTGTCCTCCAATCGGTATCCCCGGCCAGGAAGTCAAATGTGGCCTCCGCTTCGGCCCTGCCGTCGGCTTCGCCGAAACTATTGATTGCGGCCTCTGTGAATAGTTCAACATATTCCGCAGAATTCAGCCATTCCCTTTTATTGGTGGGTTCACTAAACCCCTGCGACAAATTCAAGGAAAAGCTTGCCTTACCTTGTTTTCCACGTTTTGTGGTGATCAAAACCACCCCGTTGGCACCTCTGGCACCATATATTGCGGCCGAGGAGGCATCTTTTAAAATGTCTATCGATTCTATTTCGTTGGCACTCAGTGTCAATAAAGGATTGGTTTGGGCTCCGTTACCCACATCTTCATTGCCGCCAACGGGATCTATCAAGGGAATGCCATCGAGTACGTATAAAGGCTGTGTGCCCCCACTGATACTGGCCGCGCCCCTTACCCTAATGTTGATACCGCCTTCTACCTTTCCGTTGGTCTGCGTGACCTGAACCCCCGCAGCTTTGGCCACCAAAGCGTTTTGCAGGTTGGGATTGGGCACTTCGGAAATGTCATCCGAGGTTAGTTTGGCAATGTTGTCGGTCAAGGTTCGTTTGCTTTGGGTACCATAGCCCACGACGATCACTTCTTCCAATTGAGAAGCATCTTCCACCATTTCTACATTGATGGTGTTGGTACTTCCGATTGTTCTCTCAACCGTTCTTTGGCCAAGATAGGAGAAGACCAAGGTTTGCCCTTCGCTGGCCTCGATGATATAATTACCGTCGAAATCGGTTTGGGTGCCATTGGTGGTTCCTTTGACCAAAACGTTGACCCCTGGTAGGGGCAGACCATCCTGATCGTTGACCATACCTGAAATCGATTTTTCCTGCCCAATGGAAAATTGGGTCATCAACACCAGTAACAGTGTTAGTAAGCCATATATTTTTGGTTTCATATTTATGGAATTGAATTAATCGTTCAAAGATGATTATAAAACATTAAACAATAAAACATTGGGCGAATAAAATGAACTCTCATTTTAAAATTTGTATACACAAGAGTGTAATTGTTAAATAATTATTTAATTCGCAATTCCAACCTTAGGAAAATACAAGGACAGACGCCCAAAAGGAAACCATTTTAGGAAAGCATGCCGAAAAGAGGTAGTTGATTGATGATGCAATAGCAATACTGAAATTACCCAAATCTGGGAAAGAAATCTTAAATGAGTAAATCCCGATAATGATTTACTCGGTTTTCCTTTGACTTAAAGTTGTTGGCCAAGAAGTATCCGAAATTAAAAAAACCGGCGCTCCCACCGGTTTTTTAGACTAACTAACTCAAAAAATTACTAACTCAAATATTTTATGATGAAAGGTTTTACGACTGGATAAAAACAGCTTCGGTTTGACCTTTTCGTTGCTCCTTTAATTCTTGAACGTATTTATTTTCAGCTTATTGTACGTTGTATTTTTTTTTTGGACTAGTCCTGTAACCCGAAAACACTTCGCAACAAATCCGTGGAACGGGCGGAGACCTTGGTCCTGATTTCCTTTTCTTCCACCGCTATCATGGCATATACCCCTTCGAGGGCTTCTTGGGTCACATAATCGGTAAGGTCTGGGTTTACATTTTTGGTCAAAGGAAGGGCATTGTAACGATCGATAAGGCCTTTCCAAATGTCATCTGCCCCTACTTTTTGAAAGGATTGCTGAATAACGGGGCTGAATTTCTGGTACAAAGCCGACGCTGTTTTTTGATTCAGATATTGGGTTGCGGCATCTTCACCACCCATCAGTATTTGTTTGGCGTCTTCAAAATCAATACCCTTCACCGCATCGACAAAAATAGGTGTCGCTTCCCCTACGGCATCTTCGGCGGCACGGTTCAATATTTTTAAGCCTTCATCTGCCAGTTCTGCCAATCCAATGTCCCTTAGGGTCTGATCAACCTTTTGCAGTTCTTCGGGAAGTAAAATTTTCACCAATTCGTTTTTATAGAATCCATCGGTTTGGGTCAATTTTTTTACTTGTTTTGTGATCCCCATCTCCAAAGCTTCCCGCAGACCATTTGCGATTTCCGTATTGCCCAAAGTTGTAGATCCCTGAGGTAATTGGTTTACGACCTGCTGCAGCTCCCCGCATGCCAAAAACTGAAAAATGATCAAGAATAAGAATGCCTTTTTTTTCATTATTTGATGTTTTTGTTAGGCAAAAATAACGGTCTTGTTATTGTAAACCATGGTTTTACGGTGCACATGCAGTCTTACCGCCCGGGCCAATACAATTTTCTCAAGATCACGGCCCTTGGCGATAAAATCTTCTATACTGTGGGCATGGGAAACCGTGGCGACATCTTGTTCAATGATTGGTCCGGCATCGAGTTCTTCGGTCACATAGTGGCTTGTGGCCCCAATGATCTTTACACCCCTCTTAAAAGCGGCATGGTAGGGTTTTGCCCCGGCAAAGGCGGGGAGAAAGGAATGGTGGATATTGATGATCTTGTTCGGATAAGCCGAAATGAGCCTACTCCCAATAATTTGCATATACCGTGCCAGCACAATAAAATCAACTTCATGCGATTTCAAAAGCTCCAACTGTCTATTTTCCGCCTCCTGCCTGTTTTCCTTGGAAATGGGAATGGTGTAAAAAGGAATTTTAAATTGATCGGCTATTGGCTTCAGTTCGTCATGATTACTAATGATAAAAGGTATTTCGATCTGTAATTCACCGGAATGGAAACGACTCAAAAGATCATAAAGACAATGGTTATATTTTGAAACAAAAAGACCCATTTTGGGTTTTACATTATCCAAGTGCAAGCTCCATTGCATGCGATACGGAATTGCCAGCGATTTTTCAAAATCAAATTTTAAATCTTCGATGTTCGGAATAGTTTGATCAAAATCGGTTTCCAATCGCATAAAAAATACGTTGGCCTCCTTGTCTACATGTTGATCGAGGTAAACCACATTGCCTGCACGGGCTTGGATGAAGCCGGTTACTGCATGGATGATTCCCACTTGGTCGGGACAATGAATTAGAATGGTGGTCTTCAAAAGATTGTTTTAAAGCCCCAAAATTAGGATAATAAAAATAACCGACTTAATATCGAAAAGCCTTTTTTGATATTGCAGGAAAACAGAAGGTATTTATTAGCCCCAATACCCTTAACTCGAAAGATTCTGGCGCCACTTTCTAAAAGATGCCCTAAAACTTTTGATTTCCTTACGCAAGAGATTAAGGTATTCTTTTTCCCTTACCCCGTCTTTCTCAAGCCCCGTACAATAAGAGTTGATGTTTCGAATCATAATATTGATAAACGAGGCGCTCTTCATGCGTTCGGAATGGGATTGGGAAAACTCGGCATGCGCAATTTGCTGAGGAATTAAAATGGCATCGGTCAGCAAGGCTTCGGCGATGATATCCCTTAAGCTTTGTGATTGATACAGTTTAAGCAGGTCTTTATTAAAGGAAACATAAGAAGCAATTTCCCTGCTCATAAGACAAAGCTCCAATGCTTTCTTATAAATGGGAACCGATTTTAGATTTTTGTGGGACATCTTTCCTTTTTCAAGAATTTATTATAAAGTTACGCTCAAATTTCAAAATAAATCTTTAAAATAAATAGTTAATACGTAGTTTTACCTTTGATTACAAATAAAAAATACAATATAATTTTGAATGTAAAGATAGATGATTTAAACTGGAGTATACTGACCTGCCTGCAAGAGAATGCACGTGAATCTTTCGCGACCATTGGCCGTAAAGTGGGCTTGACCCCGCCTGCCGTGGCAGAACGGGTCAAGAAGATGGAGGATATGGGAATACTGGAAGGATATCATGCTATGGTTTCCCACGCAATGACCGGACATCAGCTCAGGGCCATCATTACCCTGCGCGCATTTATGGGAAAGTTAAAACCATTTTTGGCAGTCGTACCCACTTTTGAGGAGGTTATCAATTGTTATAGGATAACTGGCAACGAGAACATTGTGATGGAGGTGGTCCTCAAAGATCAGTTCCATCTCGAAAAATTTATCGATCGATTGATTCAATATGGAGAAACACGAACCCACATTATCTTATCGAACGTGGTGCGAAATGCCCATCTAAAAAAAAGAAAACCATAGTTAACTTTAACTTATAATTGTAATTATCCCCAAACCCAACAACTAAAGCGTAAAAATATTAGTTAATTTTATTGATCTGGTTTTTGGCCCTATTTTTGATTAACCGAAATGATATGAAGCAACTTTTATTGGTATTGTCTTTCGTGACCTGCTTTTTGGTTTCGGCCCAAGAGCTGACCCTCAAAAAGGGAATTGTTATTGATTCCCTGGTCGTAAACGATTCCTTGTCCGAGACTTTTGCGGTATATCTCCCCAAACGATTTGAGGTTTCAAAATTATGGCCCATTGTTTTTGTATTTGAAATGGAGGGCAAAGGCCGACAGGCCATTGGCATGTTGCGCGAAGCCGCTGAAGAAGAAGGCTATGTGCTGGCCGCCTCCAATAATCTCAGCGATACCTTGTCCATAACCGATAATGTGCTCATTACCGGCAGGCTTATCAAAAAGGTTGCGGAATTACTGCCGATCGATGCAAATAGGGTATATACCGCCGGCTTTTCAAATGGGGCGCGCATGGCGTCCTTGATCCCGACATTTATCAGAAAGATCGAAGGGGTGATTTCCTGTGGGGCATCCATTACCAATATAGAGGTCTTGAACATGAAAAACCCCTTTCATTTTGTTGGCATCGTTGGCATGTCAGACTACAACTACCCGGAGATGCTCAGTGTTGCGAAGTCCCTGAATAAAATGAAGTTACCCAATCAACTCCTGATTTTTGATGGAGTCGCCGAATGGCCTTCGACACAATATTTATCCCAGGCCCTTGAAATTTTTACCATGTCGGCAATGACCAAAAAAAATATTCTGAAAGACAGTGCTTATATCGAACAATCGTACAGGCAAAATTTGGACATGGTTGGTAAGCTCGTTGCCACACAAAAACCGTTGCGCGCCAATTTTCTTTTGGAAGAAATGATGGGCGTTTATCGTTCTCATTTGGCAACTGATTCATTGCAAGACCTCAACAAATCTTTGAAGAAAGATAAACTGTATCGAAGTCAAGTCAGAAGTCAGAACAGTGCATTTTTCAAGGAAGCGTTGATCAAGGAAGATTATTCCTATTATTTGGAAGAAGATGTGCTCACTTATAATTACAATAATTTGGGTTGGTGGAACCATCAGATGGAGGAACTTTCTAAATATGGGAAAAGTGCCAATATTTTCGAACAGCAGATGGGCAAAAGGCTTCGCGGCTATATCAATGCCCTTATCGAGGATAATATTGATTTGTTGATCGCTGAAACCCCAATTGATGTTGAAGCCGTCAATTTGCTTTATATGCTAAAAACCATCACGGAACCCTTGGCTTATGATTACTATTTAAAGGTAATTTCAGGTAGCGCCGCAATTGATGATTATGGTACGGCCCTATTTTATTTGGAGGAGCTTTTGAAGAATGGATATGCTAATAAAGGAGCACTCTATGCGTTGGAAAATACTGCCCTTTTGAGAATAACCCCAGAGTTCAACGCGATTGTCGAAAAGTACCTGAAAGAGGCCCGATACGACGTTATTGAGGAATAAGGCAGGGTAACGCTTGCAAGTTCCAGTCGATGACCAGGCCCTTTGCAATCGATCTTGCGACCTCTGCCCCATATAACCTTTCGCAGACATATAGCGCCGCTTCGAAACTTTTGGCACCTCCCGCAGAAGTAATATATTTTCCGTCATGAACGAATAATACACTGTCTTTTACCTTTAATTGGGGGAACATCTTCCGATATTTCTCTATATCACTGGGAAAGGTGGTCGATACCACCTTATCGAGCAGTCCGGCCTTTGCCAAAATAAAAGCACCGTCGCAATGGCTGGTTACGAAAAGGGCTTTCGCATCTACCTTCCGGACAAATTCTAAAAGTTGGGCATCCTCTAGATCGGTGTCTAAATGATGTTCGGCGCTGGGCACCACCAATATGTCTATGGCCGGGAGACCATCTTGGGTATAGTCGTAATCGGGTAAGATGCGCAGCCCTTCAAAAGTGGTAATCGGCTCTAATGTGTTCGCTACAGTGAAAGTATTCATGGCCTTGATGTTATCGCGGTATCTTGTATGCTGAAAAATGTCGAAAGGCGCCGTAAATTCTGTGTTATAGGTACCGTTCATAATCAAAAACCCAACGTTGTAACGGTTCGGTGGTATTGGTTTTACATGGTTTTGTTTTTGCTGGGCTGCCTTCGGATTTTCCTTTTTGGGACTGCATCCCAATGAGATCAGGACAAACGACATTGCAAGGATTATGGTTTTCATGAATTTATTTAAAGGGTTCGCTTCAGCCATAAAAGTAACAAAATACCGAAGAAGCAGACCAGGCCAATGCCGTACCATGTAAGTTCGTAGCCAAAAAGGGAAATAGACCGCATGCCGGAATTATGCGCAAAAATATGGGAAATGGAGAAGGCGATGCTGTAAAGTGCCATATACTCGCCCTGATTGCCTCTTTTGGCCCGATCCATGGCATAGGCGTTTGAAAAGGGGAAAGTGATCATTTCCCCGAAGGTCATCAACATAATGCCCACGACCAATATGCCGTGCCCTGATGATAAGTTTAGGATCAAGAAACTAAATCCCAGAAGCAGGAAACCGATGATCATATAACCAATTTTCGACCCGGCGCGACCTTCCATAAATTTGATCAAGGGCATTTCAAGCAGAAATATGGTGAATCCGTTTAAGGCGAGCAGCAAACCGATCTGAAAGGCACCCAAGCCATGCACTTCGTTGTAATAAAGTGGTACGGTTGAAAAATACTGTACAAAAGCAAATCCAAATAAGACCATGCTTCCGATAAACAGAAGGTACTTACCGTCAGCGTAGGCCGATTTTGGAGATAATTGACCAATGGCATCGGATAGTTTGGTCTTTTTTGGATGCAAAATGTAAAGCAACATCAAGCCCGCCATTAAACAGGTGGTTCCATCTATCCAGAACAAGCCGCCGTAACCCACAGTGGCGATAATAAGTCCGCCCAAGGCGGGACCTGCTGAAAAACCCAAATTGATGGCCAGCCTGATCAAGGTCACCGATCTGGTCTTGTTTTCCGGTTTGCTGTAGGCACTCAGGGCAACGAAGGCCGCCGGTCGAAAGGCATCGGCTATGGTCATCAAAACAAAAATTCCAATACACATTGGCCAAAAGCCTTCCAAAAATTGGATAGTGATAAAAAGAATCCCTGCGCCAATGAGACTGATGAGCATAATCCTGTAGTATCCCATGATATCGGTGAGTTTACCTCCCAGCCAGGCGCCCAGCAAAGAACCCAATCCGAAACTTGTCATGATACTGCCCACATTTTCCAAGGTAAATCCCATGTTTTGGGTGAGGTAAAGCGACAAGAAGGGCACCACCATGGTGCCCGCCCTGTTGATCAAGGTAATCAAGGCCAACCACCAGACCTCTTTTGAGAGGCCTTGAAAGGAATTCAAATAGGAAAGGTAGAGCTTTTTCATCGATAGGACAGTTCATTAAAACCCCAATATTGACGCGTTGGGGTTGCTTTGCGTTCAAGGGCCGTTGAAAAAAAGCAAAGTCCCCTTTAATTACGGGTGGCAAATATCGGCGGTTTCTGTAGGAAAACGGTTTTAAGTTGTTGCAATCAAAACTAGCTAAAAATGGATTATATCGTATTTTTGAATTATAAACAAATGATAATGCGACTTCCACTATTTGTGTTGCTGCTGATTGGTATTGGCTGCAGGCAAGAAAAAAAATACCATGATTTAGAGGAAAAACGGCCAGACTTGGTGGTGACCGGAGCGGTGGAGGGGATTTTGGAATTCCAACAAGGGCTCAACGCTTCTTTCAAAGATCCAGAAACTTCCCCTTTGCCAGATAGGTATCGAAAGGATTTTGAGATGTTGGATTTTTTCGAACCCGATACTTCCTATATCGTTCGGGCAAAAATGGTACGGACACCTGAAGCCTTACCTTTTTTAATGCCCACGACCACGGACCGAAAATCTACAGAAGTGGTCTATGGGATAGTACAGTTTTCTTTGGATGGTGAAATGCATCGACTTGAAATCTATCAGAACAAGGAATTAATGCTGCAAGAGGGCTTTGAGGACTATTTATTCTTGCCCTTTACCGACCCTACCAATGGATCGCAAACCTATGCAGGGGGTCGTTATCTCGATTTGAGGGTTCCCAAAGGCGATTCGATCACCATCGATTTCAACAGGGCCTATAATCCCTATTGTGCTTACAACAAGAAATATTCCTGTCCGATCGTGCCAAGTGTAAATACGTTGAACGTTCCAATTTTTGCAGGTGTAAAATCTTTTAAACAAGGAAAGGAATAAAAAACCCCGACCAAAAGATCGGGGTTTTAAAGTAAATCAAACTATAACAAACAACCAATTAATCCATTCTTAAAAAGAGTATATCGCTGCCAATACAAAGCTCGATAGGCTTCCCATGGGTTCACCATCGGCATTGGTAAAGAAATCTTCTGATCCACTGTCCAATCTCAATTCAGGTTTAATCATCAGGTCGCCTATGGTGGCGCTTCCCGTTAAGGTTACGGCAAAGACACTGGCATCCCCATTGGCATCCGTGGCCTGCAAGGCGCCAAAGAATCCGTTTTCTGCAAAATATTCGCCCCTGAGTCCGATGGCAAAATTTTCGGAAGTGGTAAGCTGTGGATATACCGCCACGCCCGTGAATCCAGATCCATCCGTATCTTGATAGGATGCGTTCAGGCCAAGAAAGAAAGTGTCGGTTACATCGAATCCACCGGTATAGTCAATTTGGAATAGATTTTCCAATCCGAGTCCCTGTTTGCCATAAATCAAATTAAGGAACTGGCCACTATACCCCAATTGTGCCCCATAGGTATATAAGCCTTCGGTATTGAATTCGGTCAGATCGGTGGGGTTCATAATGGCCACCATGGCGGACCAGTCGCTTCCCAGATCAAAATCGGCCCTTATGCCGGTATGGCTGAACGGACCATAGGAGAACAAATAAGAAGTACTGTAGTTGAAATTGGCTACTGGTGAAATTACTTCATACCCCAGAAAAGTATTGAAATTTCCGAAGGTCAACTTCACTTTGTCGCTAACGTTCCAGTATACGTACAGTTGGTTGATGATATCCCCCGTGTTCGAATACATGGGTGATGCAAATACCGCATCGGTGCCTCTGGGACCAAATACCAAATCGGCAACAAATCCTACTTTTTCGCCTTCATATTTAGCGATTACATTGGCCATGCCCAAGGCAAAGCCCGGAAGGTTGGCGAATGAACTTGTTGGGGCCGAATAGCTGTCACCTGAATTTGCCGAATTCAGATTGGCCCTATAGTAGGCGTCAATGCTACCGCTCAATGAAAATTTCGGTTTGGCGTCCTCTTCCTCCTCTTGCGCAAAAGTTGCCCCGATAATGAACATAAATGCCAGCGGCAAAAGAATTTTTTTGTAATTTGTATTGATAAATGTTTTCATAAATTTAGATTTAAGTGTCCCTTTTGGGGATGGTTTGAATTGTTCGAAATGAATTTTTGAAAAACAAGAGCAACGGAGCGTTCTGCAAAACGCTCCGTTAGCTTTTAAGGTCGCTCGTTCATGAAATCGGGATAGGCATCCATACCATGCTCGTGAATATCGAGTCCTTCGACTTCTTCTTCTTTGGATACCCGAATTCCTACGGTCTGTTTCAAGGCAAAAATGATTATAAACGCCGTCAGCGAACAGAAGGTGGCAGCGGCCCCGACACCTGCCAACTGATATAGGAACTGATCTCCACCGGCTTTGGCTCCAAAGATTCCAACGGCAAGGGTGCCCCAAATACCACATATTAGGTGAACAGCTATCGCTCCTACGGGATCGTCCAATTTCATTCTATCGATCAGGGCTACCCCAAGCACTACAATGGCGCCTGCCAATAGTCCGATCAAAATCGATTCAAAAGGAGACATTAGGTCTGCCCCCGCGGTAATTCCTACCAATCCGCCCAATATTCCGTTCAAGAACATGGTGAGGTCATAATTTTTATATAATAACGATGAGAACAAAAAGGCTCCTATACCGCCTGCAGCGGCCGCCAAGGAGGTCGTTACAAGGACAAGGGAGGTGACTGCCGGATCGGCAGACAATACAGAACCCCCGTTGAATCCAAACCATCCCAACCAGAGGATAAGTACCCCGGCGGCGGCAAATGGAATACTGTGGCCGGGTATGGCTTGTGGTTTTCCTTCCTCGGTGAATTTGCCAATTCTAGGACCCAGAAGATATACCGCGATCAAAGCGGCCCAGCCCCCTACGGAGTGTACCAGGGTTGAACCTGCGAAATCATGGAAGCCACCCTCGTCACCGCCCAAGGTGGAAAGGAAACCACCACCCCATTGCCAAGAGCCGACAATCGGATAGACCAATCCTACGTAGATAATGGTAAAAATCATAAAAGGGCCTATTTTGATGCGCTCGGCAACGGCCCCGGAAACAATGGTGGCGGCCGTAGCTGCGAACATGGCCTGAAACAAAAAGTCGGTCCAGTAGGTGTAGCCACCACTAGCGTAATCCGGGGTCATTCCATTTTCGCCTGGATCAAGACCGAACCCTGCAAAACCAAGATAACCGTTAAAATCACCTGGGTACATCAGGTTAAAACCACCCATATAATATAACAGGAGGCCAATGCAAATGATAAATACGTTTTTGAATAAAATGTTGATCGTGTTTTTTTGTCTGGTGAGACCAATTTCCAAAAAGGAAAAGCCCAAATGCATGAAGAACACCAAAGCGGTACAAATCATCATCCAAACATTGTTAGCTGTAAATAATCCTGCGTCCATAATTATTATCGTTAGTTAGTTTATAATTTAATTGATACCTGCTTGTCCATTTTCTTTGGTCCGTATCCTATATGCTTCCAACATGTCTGAGACAAAGATTTTGCCATCGCCAACGTTTCCGGTATAGGCTGCTTCTAAAATGGCATTCACGGTGCGCTCCAAGAATTCGTCCGATACTACGATAGAGAGGTACCTTCGTTGGATGTCCGAAGTGCTATAGGAAATGCCGCGATAAACATGCCCTTGTTTTTCGTTCCCCACTCCCGTTACATCCCAGTAGCTGAAGAAATTTACCTCAATTTGATGCAAAGCCTTTTTGACCTCATCAAATTTGGATTTTCTGATAATTGCCTCGATTTTTTTCATTTGTTTGATTTTTGTTTACGGCAGCAAATATATTTTAATTTACTTAACCCCCTAAAAAAATTGGGGTGTCTCATATAATTTTTATGGTAATGATAAATATACCCCTACTATTTTAGGGGTATTGAATTTTAAACAATAAATAATTGTTTATTTAACGGAATGTTAACAGCCGGAAATACCAAATCCTTAAAAAATGGATCGAAGAGGTCATTTTTTTTAAGATATCGCTAAATATGTAGGGATAGTACTATAAATTTTGTAAAAGAAGGTATTGGCAAGAGCGGGCTGTCCTATACCATTTTGGCCAGCCAAATACCCAAGGCAACTGCTGCGACGCCGATTACAATGCTAAGGATGGTATAAAAAGAAAAATAGAACAATTCTCCAGTACGGAGCATGGAATGATTTTCCAGGGCAAAGGCGGAAAAAGTAGTAAATCCACCACAAAAGCCCGTTGAAAGGAGCAAGGTTTGATTTTGGGACATCAATTGACCTTTTAAGGATAGCCCAAATAAGAGCCCGATCAAAAGACAGCCAACGATATTCACAAAGAAGGTCCCTAAAAAAAAGTGTTGGAAATAACCGTTGAGGTTTTTGGAAATTAGGTATCTGAGCAAAGTGCCAAAACCCCCACCCATAAAAACAAGCAAAAACTGTTTCATTTTATAAAATAAAGAAAAGGCAGTATTGGGTGCCCGATGAAATATCCTGGACATTCGCCTTTATCAATCTTCAAAAACCCAAGCGGCCTTTATACCTGTGAAGGCATAAAATTACATCGCTTTTTTATATTTTGAAGGAAGTAAATCTATTGGATAGATTTTGGCGTCATCGGCATCCGTAATGCTGTTTTGGGTACTGCGTTCTTTAGAATCAAAAGTGTTAAGTGAGAAGAACATTACCACGGCATTTACGCCGATCAAAATAAAAAGAATGGTAAAAAAAGTCATCATTTATTGCCCCCTTTGGATGAATAACGCAAAATTACGTTAATTGTTATGATATACGGGCAATTTTAAAATAATGTTGTTAAAACATCAATTTTTGATGTATAGGCAAATTTTGTGTTAATTTTTGATCAAATATTTAATGCAGAAAAGGATAATTATGAATAACATGAAAAATATGGCTACCCACTTAACGCCTTTGTAATTCTGGCGATGAAGTTTTTTATCCTTCATATAGGTATAAGCGACTATCGCTGTGAAGAAAATAACGAAAAGAACTGCGAAAACCAGTTGCCCTTTACTGAACATATTGATTATTTTTGTATAAACTTAATTTAATTATCGCTCACCATGAAAAGTAAGATCTCTGCCGTTGAATTATTTCATATGTCTTTTGGTCTTGGTGTATCCGAAACCATGCGCGCCAATTTAAGCGTGGAAAAAAACCAACTACGTTACGATTTGATGGCCGAGGAAAATAGGGAATATTTGGAAGCGGCCAACAACAATGACATCATAGAGGTTGCCGATGCTCTGGGGGATATGCTTTATATTCTCTGTGGCACCATCCTGGAACACGGAATGCAACATAAGATAGAAGCCGTTTTTGAAGAAATACAACGCAGTAACATGAGCAAATTGGGGAGTGATGGCAAACCCATTTACCGGGAAGACGGGAAGGTTCTTAAAGGACCCAATTATGTAAAGCCGAACATCCAAAGTGTTTTGGATAAATAAAAAGGGGCCTTGGGCCCCTTTTTATTTTTTAAATCTTTTGTTATTATACCCTATAACGCCATCCGAACGGATCTTCTGTGCGGTTATATTGTATGTCGGTTATCCTTTTTTTAAGTCTGGCCCCATAGCTGTTCGCCAGTTCGGGAAGTTCGTAATCTTTGTTGCGATACCCGAAACCTGAAATAGGGGAGATTACCGCGGCGGTGCCCGCGCCGAACATTTCCATGAGAGTACCGTTTTTTGCAGCTTCCACCACTTCGGAAACGTTAATTTTTCTTACTTCGGTTTGCATTCCTTCGTCTTTGGCGATGTCCAAAATGCTTTTTCTTGTGATTCCGTCCAATATCCTGTCACTGGTTGGCGCCGTGATCAATGTATCCTTGATGCGCACAAAGATGTTCATGGCACCTGCTTCCTCGATATATTCATGGGTATTGTCATCGGTCCAGATTACTTGGTTATAGCCCTTTTGGATCGCCAATTGGGTGGGATAGAATTGCCCTGCATAATTTCCTCCCGCTTTCGCATAACCAACGCCCCCGTTGGCCGATCTTGAATAGGTCTCTTCTATCAATACCTTGACCTTTCCAGAAAAATAGGCGCCCGAGGGGGCACTGGCAATGATGAATTTGTACTCATCGGCAGGTGATGCGTGAAAACCCTTGCCCGAAGCGAACATAAAAGGCCTGATATAAAGGGAACTTCCCTCTTTTTTAGGTATCCAGGCCTCATCTACGCGCAACAAGGTTTTAAGGCCCTCAAGAAAGAATTCTTCTGGCAATTCGGGCATGGCCATCCTTTTGGCAGAAATATTGAATCTTTTATGATTGTCCAACGGACGAAAAAGCCAAATGCTGCCCTCTTTATCTTTATAGGCTTTCATTCCTTCGAAAATCGACTGCCCGTAATGGAAAATCTTGGAAGCGGGATCTAATGATATCGGTTGATAAGGTATGATTTTTGGTAATTCCCATGCACCATTCCGATAATCGCAAACCAACATATGGTCTGAAAATATATTGCCAAACGATAAATGATCAAAATCAACCTGCCCAATCTTTGAAGATTTAGTCTTCTCAACAACAATTTGTGCTATACTGTTCATTAGTTCTAAATTTCAAATAAAATTAATGAAATATCCCAACCAGTTCTTCTTTTTTCCTCTAAAAATGACCAATTTTACAACTTGGGCGAAAAATTGGCAAATATGAAAAGAATTAACATTTTACTTGTCTTTACCATGGCCATATGGGCTTCCCAAGGCCAAAATTCACAACCGGAAATCGGTAAATTGTCGGCGAAATCTCAGGAATTCGTGACTTTTGGTCAAAAAATTGATGCATCGGGCGTAAAAAACACCGGGGAGATGTTACAGCACTATGCGCAGTTATCGGTTGGCGATACCATCCTGACCAAGTTCACTGCCACGGTAACCGATGTCTGCAAGGCCAAGGGATGTTGGATGACCCTTGCGTTGCCCAACGGGCAGCAGGCCATGGTTCGTTTTAAGGATTATGGGTTTTTTATGCCAAAGGATATTTCCGGGAAAGAGGTTATCGTTAATGGTTTGGCATTCATTGAATTGATGGGTCTGGAAGACCAAAGACACTTTGCCAAAGATGCCGGAAAATCGGATGAAGAAATCAATCGAATTTCTCAGCCAAAGAAATCTTACTTGTTCGAAGCCGATGGCGTGCTCTTAAAGCAATAATTTGAAACGCGAAATCATCACCACTGCCGATGGCTCGAGCACCATACGTATAGCCGATTGGGACGAAACCTACCATTCAAGGCATGGTGCCATCCAAGAAGCGTACCATGTGTTCATCAAAAATGGGCTATCCGTTGTAAACAAACCGGTACTTGCGATTCTTGAAATCGGATTTGGGACGGGCCTAAACGCCTTGATCACTTTGCTGGAAGGATCTAAACGACATACCCACATTCATTATACCGGCGTTGAGGCTTATCCTGTGGTCGAAAGCGAATTGCAAAAGCTCAATTATATCAAAGCTTTGCAAATGGAAGACAAGACCCAAGAGTTCAACCTTATGCATATGGCACCTTGGGGTCTCGATGTACAGATATCCGAATATTTTGTGCTTCACAAACTAAAGAAGGATTTTGCCGAAATCTCCGATTTTCAGAAGTACGATTTGGTCTACTATGATGCTTTTGGTGCCAGGGTGCAACCTGAACTCTGGTCCGAGGCCATGTTCTTAAAAATGTTCAACGCGATGAAAACCGATGGCGTTTTGGTCACCTATGCAGCTAAGGGTAGTGTGCGAAGGGCGATGCAGTCTGTAGGTTTTACAGTGGAACGCCTTCCAGGCCCCCCGGGAAAACGGGAAATGTTGCGGGCGACCAAGTTTTAACAATGGAAGCATTTGGAAATTAATTCCTACACAACATTAACTTGTCTTTAACCAACACTGTTAAATCGGAATTAAACCTGCATTCGATTTCTTTTAAAACCTATACTTTTGAGTCATGAAGATTTTAATCACAGGGGCCACCGGGCTTATCGGCAGTGAAATAACGTCTCAATGCCATCAACATAACATATCGGTTCATTATTTGACTACCAGTACCGATAAACTGGTGTCAAACGAAAACCATAAAGGATTTTATTGGAACCCGACAACGGGCGAGATCGATGGGAAATGTTTTGAAGGGGTTACGGCCATTATCAATTTGGCAGGTGCAAGCATTTCAAGGCGTTGGACCAAGAAGTACAAGGCCGAGATATTGAACAGCCGCATCAATGCCTTGCGAACGTTAAACGAGGGGCTCAAGCAAAGCGATACCCGTAAAATCAAATCCTTCGTATCTGCATCGGCAATAGGCATTTACCCCAATTCATTGTCAAATTATTATGAAGAAACCGAATCTGGAGTCGATGACAGCTTTTTGGGCGAGGTGGTAAAACGATGGGAAAAAGAGGCCGATACCTTCGAATCGTATGGATTTTCAGTCTCCAAAATACGCATTGGGCTCGTGATGGCCAGTGATGGAGGAGCCTTGCCAGAGATGGCCAAACCCATAAAATATGGTCTGGGCGCGGCCTTCGGGGCAGGTACCCAATGGCAATCTTGGATACATGTCAGCGATTTGGCGCGTATGTTCCTTTACGTAATCGAAAATCAATTAAAAGGGGTATACAACGGTGTTGGCCCCAATCCGGTGACCAACCTTAAATTGACCAAGGAGTTGGCAAGGGTTTTGAATAAGCCATTGATTTTACCCAATATCCCAAAGTTTGTTATGCAGACGGCATTGGGGGAGATGTCCTATATTTTGTTCAACAGCCAGCGTGTGAGTTCCAAAAAAATAGAGGAAGAAGGTTTTGTATTTAGCTATCAGAATATATGCAGGGCCCTGGAAGATTTAGTTGGTAAATCTGGAACAAATTCTTCAAAAGCCCTTTATACCAAGGAATACGTTTGATAAAAGAATGTTGCACTTTACCGTTTTTTTTAATTATCCGCCCTGTGCGGATATTTTATTAAGTGACATTTTGACATTTTAATAAAATTGGCAGTACTTTTGCCATCCCTGTAAAGGAAAAATAAGATTAATTTCATGAGTGATTTACAAAATGAGGAAGATTGGGACGAAACTACTCCCGATACGACCCTTAATACAGAGGATGACGACCCAGAGCTAAATGGGGGAGGAGTCTTAAGCCCGGAAGCGGAAATACAAGAAGCACTGGCCAAGGAAAAAGAAAAATTCTTGCGTTTGTTTGCCGAATTTGAAAACTACAAGAAGCGCACGTCCAAAGAGCGGTTGGAATTGTTCAGAACGGCAGGGCAGGAAGTAATGGTTTCATTGTTACCCGTACTGGATGACTTCGAAAGGGCGATGAAAGAACTTTCAAAAAACAACGACGAGGAAACTTTCAAGGGTGTGGAACTCATTCAGAACAAACTTAAAGAGACCCTTAGATCAAAAGGTTTACAGGAAATTGGCACCAAAGTGGGAGATGCCTTCGATCCTGATGTACATGATGCCATCACCCAAATTCCGGCTCCGAACAAAAAAATGATTGGCAAAATCATCGATGTGGTGGAAAAAGGTTTTTCATTAGGGGATAAAATAATTCGACACCCAAAAGTCGTGGTCGGTAACTAGTAATTGCATATGAAAGAAGATTATTACGACATACTGGGCATTAACAAAGGGGCTTCCAGTGCCGAAATCAAAAAGGCATACCGAAAAAAGGCAATAGAGCACCATCCCGATAAAAATCCAGGGGACCCAAAAGCGGAGGAACAGTTCAAGAAGGCTGCTGAAGCCTATGAGGTATTGAGCGATTCCGATAAAAAATCGCGTTATGACCAATTCGGTCATGCGGCCTTTGAAGGAGGGGGTTTTGGCGGCGGCGGGATGAATATGGAAGATATTTTCAGTCAGTTTGGTGATATTTTTGGCAGTGCTTTTGGTGGCGGAGGTTTTAGCGGATTTGGCGGTTTTGGCGGTGGTGGTCAGCGACGCGTAAAGGGCAGTAATCTGCGTATTCGCGTAAAATTGAACCTTGAGGAAGTGGCGCATGGTGTCGAGAAGAAGGTAAAGGTTCGTCGAAAGGTCCAGGCTGAAGGTGTAAGCTTTAAAACATGCAGTACATGTGGCGGTAGGGGTCAAGTGACCAAGATCACCAATACCATTTTGGGCAGAATGCAGACCGCAGCGGCCTGCAACGTATGTGGAGGGAGTGGACAAATACTGGATAAAAGACCATCTGATGCAGATGCCGATGGTTTAAAGATTTTTGAAGAAACCGTATCGATCAAAATACCCGCAGGGGTGGAAGAAGGCATGCAGCTCAAAGTAAGCGGTAAAGGAAATGAAGCCCCCGGGAATGGTGTTCCTGGAGATTTATTGGTGGCCATTGAGACCGAAGACCACGATACTTTGAAACGTGAAGGCGATAATTTGCATTATGACCTCTATATCAGTATTTCTGAGGCGGTCTTGGGAACCTCCAAAGAAATCGATTCCGTTGGGGGAAAAGTAAGGATTAAGTTGGAACCTGGAATACAATCCGGTAAAATACTCAGATTGAGGGGCAAGGGGATTTCTAACCTCAATGGATATGGCAGCGGGGACTTGCTGGTTCATATCAATGTCTGGACCCCCAAAGAACTCAATAAAGAACAGCGGGAGTTCTTTGAACGAATGCAGGAGCATGATAACTTTGTTCCTAAACCAGAAAAATCTGACAAATCTTTCTTTGAGAAGGTTAAAGATATGTTCTCATAGCACATTTTAATTTCACTTTTAAAATAAAAACGTATATTTGGCCTAGTGTTGGGATACCAATACTAATTTTCTTTTTCATAGCAATTTTTTTCCCATCCTTATTCATTTAAGGGTGGGTTTTGTTATTCTAGGGCATAGGGAAGGTCACTCAAGGTGTAAATGGTATGATTTGAGGTTTCATTAGATATAATGTTTGAATCATTTTGACCATTCCATAGAATCCCAATTTCCAAGACCTAATAGGCGTTAAATTCCAAAATGGAATAGATCCATTTCTCTATCTTTGACAAAATTGCTTGAATGAATACTATTTTGGTAACCAACGAGGTTTCTAAAGACTTTGGAACCTTTAAGGCCCTTGACAAGATTTCCTTGGAAATCCCCAAAAATAGCATATACGGACTTCTCGGTCCCAATGGTGCTGGCAAAACAACCCTGATCAGGATCATCAACCAAATCACATACCCAGACAGTGGCACCGTTTATTTTGATGGCGAAAAACTAAAACCGGAACATATTGCTCTGATCGGATATTTACCGGAAGAAAGGGGCCTTTACAAAAGTATGAAGGTGGGCGAACAGGTCTTGTACCTGGCTCAGCTAAAAGGATTGACAAAAACGGAGGCCAAGAAAAGACTGAAATATTGGTTCGACAGACTTGACATAGGGGATTGGTGGAATAAAAAAATTCAGGAGCTCTCTAAGGGAATGGCACAAAAGATTCAGTTTATCGTAACGGTTTTACATGAACCGAAACTATTGATTTTTGACGAGCCCTTTAGTGGTTTTGACCCCATTAACGCCAATTTGATCAAAGATGAAATTATTCATTTAAAGGAAAAGGGTGCCTCCATCATATTTTCGACCCATCGCATGGAATCGGTGGAAGAATTATGTGAGCATATTGCCTTGATACACAAAGCGGAGAAAATTTTGGATGGAAAACTCTCCGATATTAAACGAGCCTATAAAAATAATAGTTTTCATATAGGTATGACAACCACGAAGGGGGAGGAGCTGCTCAAGGAAATCTCGGAAAAATTTTCCCTTTCCGCATCGCATTATAATCAAATTGAGGCCCAGCTCAATATTACGGTTCAGATGCATTCAGAAGATTCCAGTGAATTGTTGACCTATCTGTCGAGCAAAGCCAACGTAAACCGTTTTGAGGAAAAAATTCCTTCAGTCAGCGAAATTTTTATACAAACCGTTCAAAGTAAAGGTAAATCATGAGTAAGCTGCTTTTGATCATCAAGCGTGAGTATTTGGCAAAGGTCAGAAACAAATCATTTGTGGTCATGACCTTCCTGAGTCCAATATTGATGGTAGGCATGGTGGTCTTGATCGCCTATTTGACCAAAGTGAACGATAGTGAGAAAAGGATCATTGGAATTTTGAATAACAGCGACTATTTTTCGAACGATTTTAACACTACGGAGAGTATGTCGTTTGTTCGTTTCAAGGGAATCAGTTTGGAATCTGCAAAAGACTCCACTGAAAATATGGGCTATTCGGGAATATTGTTCATCCCAAAGGCGGTGAACTTGGAGGAGGTGGCCAAAAATTCATTCTTTTATTCAAAAGGGGCGCCCAGTACAGTTGTAATAGATAAGCTTGAATCGGTTTTCAAAGAGCGTCTGCGGCAACGAAGACTTCAGGAAATGGAGGTTTCTACAACTGATTTGGCTGCATTGGACAGTCATTTTGAAATCAATACCGCTTCCTTTTCCGGAGAACAGAACCTCAAGGGAATCAATGAGATCAAGGCTTTTATAGGAGGCGGGTTTGGATATTTGATCATGATGTTCATTATCATCTATGGCGGTTTTGTAATGAGGAGCGTCATCGAAGAAAAGACCAGTCGTATTATTGAAGTGATCATTTCATCGGTCAAACCCTTTCAATTGATGCTCGGTAAAATTATTGGCACCTCTTTGGCGGGAATTACCCAATTTGCCATTTGGATCGTTTCGGCGAGCTTCCTTTTGTTTTTGGCGCTTGCCATATTCGATATCGAACCCAATACGATCAATCCGGGCCAAGAATTACTTTCAGGAGCCGCTGATAATTTGGCCCCGCCCATTCCTTCGGCCAATGAAACGATGATGTTGTACACCCAAGAATTATTTAACATTCCATGGCTCATGCTTTTGAGCTTTTTTCTGGTTTATTTTGTTTTGGGTTATTTGATCTATAGTTCTATTTATGCTGCCATAGGTGCAGCGGTGGATAACGAAACCGATACCCAGCAATTTATTTTTCCGATCATTTTGCCGCTGATGTTGGCGATATATGTGGGCTTCTTTTCGGTTTTCGGAAATCCCCACGGGCCCATTGCGGTTGGTTTTTCCCTGTTCCCGCTCACTTCGCCCATCGTAATGATGATGCGTTTGCCGGGGGGCATTGGGGAAGGGGGCGTTCCCATTTGGCAATTACTTGCCTCTATCGTACTTTTGATTGGAACATTTATCGGAATTGTTTGGCTGGCCGCAAAAATTTATCGTGTCGGTATATTGATGTACGGAAAAAAGCCAAGTTATAGGGAACTGTTCAAATGGTTAAAATATTGATATGGAACAATTGGAAAATATATTTTCCTGGCTCAAGCATCTTCTGAGTTATAAGATATATGATGGTGAAAGTGCAATCATCAGCGTGGGAACGCTGCTACTCATCATTATTGGCCTATTGATCACCTCGTTGATCTTGAAAATTGTCCATAAACTGGTTACCGCCAAATTGCCCGAAGCGGACAAGAACAAGTTCGTAAGCATATTTAGTTTTCTCAAATACCTTCTTTACATATTTGTGGTTGTCACGGTACTTCACACCTCAGGGATCAATCTTACCGTATTGTTGACAGCTTCGGCGGCGCTCTTCGTTGGTTTGGGCTTTGCACTACAATATCTTTTTCAGGATATCATCTCCGGCATCTTGATCATCTTGGACCAATCCCTGCACGTGGGCGATGTAATCGAAGTGGAAGACAAAGTGGCCAAAGTCTTTGAAATTCGTTTGAGAACTACGCGTGCCCTCACCAGGGACGATAAAGTCGTGGTAATCCCCAATCATATCTTTCTGACCAACAGTATCTATAATTATACCCAGAACCATCCTTCCACAAGGGAATCGGTTAAGGTGGGCGTAGCATATGGCAGCAATGTTGGTTTAGTCACCAGAATTCTCGAAGATGTCGCAAATAATCAAAAAGGAATACTAAAAAACCCCAAACCCTTTGTGCAATTTGATGATTTTGGAGATTCTGCCTTGATGTTCTCCCTCAATTTTTTTATCAACGATAGTTTTGGGGATCCAAAATTAAAAAGTCAGATGCGATATGCCATAGATGCCAAGTTCAGGGAAAACAGTGTCGTAATTCCCTTTCCCCAGCGCGATGTGCACGTATATCAGCAAAGCCCGTTTCAACATACTGCGGTAGAAAACTCAACTGAGGAATGGGGATTGGGAGAGGATTGAGGCTGGCATGTATATTTTCGTTCCTATTTGGTGTAGTCCTCCTCAAAGCACAGACTCCCGATATATTTAGGGTTGAATACATGCTCATGCCAAAAAATGAGGCAGAGACCAGTTTATCACGAATTCGATTGTTGGTCAATTTGCCCATAAAGGTAAAAGATTCGAACGCCATTATCATTGGGTCAGAATACAATCGCTTGCGCTATGATTTGCCGAAAAATAATCCGTTTGGGGAAGAGGGCCTGACCAACTTCCATGTAGTGGATCTTCATATGGCCTATGTTTATAAGCACAGCAAGGACTGGAGATTCGTAGGAGTATTGACGCCTCGACTGGCCTCTACCTTAACCAACGGTATCGAGAACGGGGATTTTTCAATTAATGCCACCATAGGGGCGTTCAAGGACAGACAGGATATAGACAAGCCTATGCGATTGGTTTTGGGAATATCCTATAATTCAACCGTGGCCCTGAGGATACCGCTTCCGGTAATATATTACGAAAAGCGGTTTCATCCGAAATGGACCTATGTAATTGGCGTGCCAAAAACCGGAATGAAATATCATTATAACGAAAAACACACTTTTCAAACCGAATTTATTTTAGATGGGTATTATGTGAACCTTCAGAATACCACCGTGCTGCCCGATACGGGTATTGCCTCTTCCATATCCTCCTCGGCTGCACTGGTGACGCTTGGCTATCAATACAACATCACCAAAGTCATGGGCATTTATTCATACTTTGGCCATACGGTACTGCAGTCTGGCGTTTTGAGGGATAAAAATAGAAACGATATATTTATTTTAAATGATAAGGCCAGCTTTTATTTCAGGACTGGTTTCAGAATTGGACTTTAAAAAAGTAAAAAAATGTCAAGAATATTGGTAATTGAAGATGAAGCGGCCATCAGAAGGGTTTTGGTGAAGATTCTTTCTGAGGAAAACGAAAACTACACGGTAGAGGAGGCCGAAGATGGGCTGAGAGGTTTGGAGGCCATTAAAAACAATGATTTTGATCTGGTGCTCTGTGATATTAAGATGCCAAAAATGGATGGGGTCGAGGTATTGGAGGCGGCACGAAAATTTAAACCGGAAATACCCTTCATCATGATTTCGGGCCATGGCGACTTGGAGACCGCAGTAAGTACGATGAGGGCCGGTGCTTTCGACTATATTTCAAAACCGCCCGATTTGAATCGATTGCTCACCACGGTTCGCAACGCTTTGGACCGAAAGGAACTTGTGGTCGAAAATATCATTCTTAAGAAAAAAGTTAGTAAAAACTATGAAATGGTGGGCCAGAGCGAGGAAATTGCCAAGATTAAGGAGATGATCGAAAAAGTGGCGCCCACCGATGCCCGGGTCCTTATTACCGGGGATAATGGAACCGGCAAGGAATTGGTGGCCCATTGGATCCATGAAAAGAGCCAAAGGAGCAATACCTCTTTCATCGAAGTGAATTGCGCCGCCATTCCCTCGGAATTGATAGAAAGCGAATTGTTCGGTCATGTTAAGGGTGCCTTTACCTCTGCGGTCAAAGATCGGGCGGGTAAGTTTGAAACGGCCAACAATGGGACGATTTTTTTGGATGAGATCGGTGATATGAGCCTTTCTGCCCAGGCCAAAGTGCTTCGCGCCTTACAAGAGAATAAGATTTCGAGGGTGGGCAGCGATAAAGACATTAAGGTCGATGTCAGGGTAATCGCCGCAACAAATAAAGACCTGAAAAAGGAAATCCAGGAAGGCAGGTTTCGCGAAGATCTTTACCACCGTTTGGCCGTGATTTTGATCAAAGTACCTTCACTTAACGATAGGCGGGATGATATACCTATTTTGATCAACCATTTCACCGAAAAGATCGCTTCTGAACAAGGTATTGCCCCAAAGTTATTTTCACAGGGCGCTACAAAATTGTTGCAAGGTTATGATTGGACCGGGAACATAAGGGAGCTTCGTAATGTGGTGGAGCGGCTGATTATTCTAGGTGGGAAAGAGGTAACCGAGAAAGATGTGAAATTGTTCGCCAGTAAATAAGGGTCAATTCAATTACAACGGCAATTTTTTTTCAACCTAAGAATAGACCGGCTTACTTGCCGGCAAGATTGTTTTGTGAGCAATCGCCGATTTGTTCCAAGGCCTCCGCCGTAATTTGTTGCGTTTTCAGATGATAATACTTTTTTCCTTCGGTTTGATTGGGATTTAATAGTTCTTTTTCACTGTGTTGGTAAATCCGTTCGGCAAAAGCACGGGCTTCTTTACAATTAACGGTGCGTACCACCTTGTTCAGTGACTCCCTGTAACTTCCCAAGGAAATATCGATTCTTTCCTGCAAAAAACGATTTTCCATCAGAATTTCAGGGGTATTGGCCCCTGTGTCGTCACTGTTCATTGAGAGCATGGCTTTCTTGGGTTTCGCCAAATGCCCTTCATGCTGTTCCAATGCTTCGATGCTCCCTTTTGTGTTTTTCAAAGACTTGTTGAGCAGTTCCTTTGAACCCTTTAAAGTGCTTTCCTTGGTGGCTCTTTTGAGTAAATGTGAACTTTCCTCAATACCGATGGCAGCATGGTCGCAACCGCAATCCTCCAGCTGTTTTTTTGATTTTTCAATGCCATCCAGGGCCTTATAAGTAAAATACCTTACCAAACTAAGGTCGTTTTGGGAAATGGCCTTTTCAATCTGTGTTTTGATGTAATTGATGTTTGAACCTGAATATTCGCAGGCCTCACTTGCTTTGAACGCAAAGAGGAGAAAAATGGAGAAAGCAAGGCCAATAAACCGCAACGTTTTCACTGTATGCATAATTAGGGGTAAAATTTGGGATTTTACAATTCAAAGTTACGCAACGAGACCATCGTAGTTCCCATCTTTTCGATACATGGCAGCCATGTTCGTATAAATTGGATAAAGGGAAAGTTTCAATTGGTGAACGGCCATTTTTATTAACAAATCGTACCGTTAAACGATAAAATAATTTATATTCCCCACATGATTAAAGCAGATATCTCTAAGTATCGGGTAAATGAAGTTAAAAAACTGTCCGAGCGCCCAACGTATGAAGACTTTGGCAAGTCCGAGAACAAACTCGAAAACGAACTGATAAAAACAAGGTGCATCTTGGGAGAATTTCAGGATGTCCTATACGCGCATGGGAAATATAGCGTGCTCATATGTCTTCAGGGAATGGATTCTGCGGGAAAGGACAGCCTCATTAGGGAAGTCTTTAAAGATTTCAACATCAGCGGGGTTGAGGTAACGAGTTTTAAAGTCCCGACAGATCTGGAATTAAAACACAACTATCTCTGGAGGCATTACATTGCCTTGCCCGCAAAAGGTAAATTCGGTGTATTCAACCGCACCCATTACGAAAATGTATTGGTCACCCGGGTACATCCGCAATATATCATGGCGGAGAACATTCCAGGAATACATCAAGTGAGCGACATCGACCAAAAGTTCTGGGACAAGCGTTTTGAGCAGATTGTCAACTTCGAACAACATCTTGCCGAGCATGGGACTTTGATTTTTAAGTTCTTCCTTCACCTTTCCAGGGAAGAGCAGCGTAAACGGCTCTTAAGGCGGCTTGAAAAAAGGGTGAAGAACTGGAAATTTTCTCCAGATGATCTCGAAGAACGTGAATTATGGGATTCCTACCAAAAATACTATGAAGAGGCCATTAATCGCACTTCAACTCCCCAGGCCCCATGGTTTGTGATTCCTGCCGACAATAAGACCGCCTCGCGTTTGATCGTCACTTCTATTTTATTGCAGGAATTGACCCAGTTCAAAGACATCAAGGAACCTGAGTTGAGCGACAAGGTAAAAGCCAATCTTGAATATTATAAAGAATTATTGGAAAAAGGAAAGGTATGAAGAAATTGATGGTGTTGTTCATGTTATTGATCGCTGGGCATTGTTTTGGACAGGTCGACGACCAAAAACAGATGAAGGCCTTTTTCGATGCCTCCCTTTCAGATGGCAAAGCCTACGATTGGCTCAATTATCTTTCCAATCAAATAGGGGGCAGGCTCTCGGGTTCGGTAGAGGCGCAGCAAGCGATAGATTATACCAAGGCTCAGCTCGATTCCCTTAAACTCGATCGGGTATGGCTGCAACCTGTGAAAGTGCCCAAATGGGTACGCGGGGCGCCTGAGTTCGCTTATATGGAAACCAGCCCCGGCATCACAACAAACTTGGCCATTTGTGCATTGGGCGGTTCCGTGGCAACGCCATTGGGAGGCATTAAGGCCAATGTGATCGAGGTACAGGGGATACAGGAATTGCAGGATTTGGGCAGGGAAAAAATCGAAGGCAAAATCGTGTTTTTTAACAGACCGATGGATCCAACCAAAATCAATACGTTCGAGGCCTATTCAGGCGCCGTAGATCAGCGTTCTTCCGGGGCTTCTGAAGCCTCTAAATTTGGGGCCTTGGGGGTAATAGTGAGGTCGATGAACCTCAGGCTGGATGATTTTCCGCATACGGGCTCCCTGAATTATGGCGATCTACCGATCGAGCAAAGAATTCCGGCCGCTGCAATTAGTACACAGGCAGCCAATCTGCTCAGTACTACCTTAAAGCTAAATCCCGATACCAAGGTTTATTTTAAACAGAATTGCAAAGATTTTGGGGAAGTTGATTCCTTCAATGTAATCGGGGAACTTAAAGGCAGTACTTATCCCAATGAAATTATGGTCATTGGTGGACATCTTGATTCCTGGGATCTGGGCGATGGTTCCCATGATGACGGCGCTGGTTGTGTGCAGGCCATGGAAATACTTCGTTTATTCAAAACATTGGGACATCAACCGTTGAGGACCATTCGGGTGGTACTTTTTATGAATGAGGAAAACGGACTTAAAGGGGGCAAGCAGTATGCCGAAATGGCCAAACAAAATAATGAAAAACATGTTTTTGCGCTCGAAAGCGACTCCGGCGGTTTTACCCCCAGGGGTTTTACCTTTGATTGTTCCGAAAGCAATTTTAAAAAAGTTCAGGAATGGAAAGCGCTTTTCGATCCCTATCTGTTGCATTATTTTACTAATGGTAAAGGCGGAGGAGCCGATATAGGACCCTTAAAGACCGATGGAATTGTTTTGGCCGGATTACGACCCGATACCCAGCGATATTTTGACCATCATCATGCAGCAAACGATACCTTCGAATTTGTGAACCAGCGTGAATTGCAATTGGGTGCGGGGGCCATGGCCTCTTTGGTATACCTGTTTGATAAATATGGTGTGACACCGGAATAGCGCCTGAAGCATAAAGGTTTTGGCCCGAAGAATTCCCAACTTTCCGCCGATCGACTTTCATACTCCAAACAATTCCAGTATTTTTGCCGCTTATCAAAAACGAGCGCAATGCAAGACGGAATATACGCCAAATTCAATACGACAAAAGGAGAGATTTTAGTGAAACTAACCCATGACAAGACCCCGGGAACGGTGGGTAATTTTGTGGCTTTGGCCGAAGGCTTAAAGAAAAATACCATGAAACCGGAAGGAACACCATATTATGATGGATTGAAATTCCATCGTGTGATTCCCGATTTTATGATTCAGGGGGGATGTCCAAAAGGAACAGGGACCGGAGACCCGGGATATAAATTTGATGACGAATTTCATCCAGACCTAAAACATAGCGGACCGGGAGTCTTGTCAATGGCCAATTCCGGTCCGGGGACCAATGGCAGTCAGTTTTTCATCACACATGTGGCCACCCCTTGGCTAGACAATAAACATACCGTTTTCGGGCATGTAGCGGAAGGTCAGGAAGTCGTTGATGCAATTGCCCAAGACGATGTCATCAAGAGCCTCGAAATCTTAAGGGTCGGTGCAGCGGCCAAGGATTGGGATGCACTCGATGCTTTTGCTACTTTTGAAAGTACGAAGGCCAAAAGAATCGCGGCAGAAAGGGAAAAACAAAAAGAAGAATTGAACAAAGTTGCCGCCGGCTTCAATGAAACGGCAAGTGGTCTCAGATATAAAATCATCCAAAAAGGAAATGGTGCCAAGGCTGAAAAGGGCCAAGAAGTATCGGTGCACTATGAAGGTTCCTTGTTGAACGGTCAGGTTTTTGATTCTTCTTATAAGAGAAAACAACCCATTGATTTTCAATTAGGAGTAGGTATGGTCATTCCGGGCTGGGATGAAGGAATCGAACTTCTTAAAGTAGGTGATAAGGCACGATTCGTGATACCATCGGATCTAGCCTATGGCAGCGCGGGGGCGGGCGGCGTCATTCCGCCAAATGCCACCCTGATTTTTGATGTGGAATTGATGGGCGTCAATTGAGGTTGGTCAGAAACCATCTCTATTTTTAAGAAACCATTATTAAAAAAACACCTTCTCATCGAAGGTGTTTTTTTTATGTTGCCGCCAACCAAGCAACCGTTTATACATTTTCTTTATTTGATTTCGCATTGCCATCAAGACTAATGAAGAGCAATATCAAATTAATCAAAACCAGGATCAATAGAATACTGAAAAAGGTAATCATCTTGGAATGCTGTTTTGGGCGGTATGCCTTTTAATTTCAAACAACCCATAAGTGAAAAACCCTACCATATATGTACACCTTAAGGGTTATCAATATCCATTGCGCTATAGCTAAGCAATAAAATATTTAGGGCAATCAGAGAAGTGAGTGTGCAAAAAAATAATCATGGAATCATTACTACAGGATGAAGATTGAAAATCATCTTGTTACAAACAAAAAAAATACATTTAAATTATATCATTGACCTAATTACCGAAGAAATCGCAATAAGAATCGTAGGAGGATAGCACTTCATCTTTTGTAAGCAAATTTTGATCTAAATC
Source organism: Maribacter sp. (assembly GCA_024643345.1). GTDB lineage: Bacteria > Bacteroidota > Bacteroidia > Flavobacteriales > Flavobacteriaceae > Pelagihabitans. The sequence continues at coordinate 158,758 of JAHENB010000002.1, forward strand.
GATTGAAAGTATGAACGGCCTGCATTGGATAACCATGTCTTACAACATGAAAAAAAGGGAAACTCTGTGTGATGGGTCATTTTTTTTTGTACCCTGTACTAATGAGCAATAAAATGACATTAACGAATATTAAAATTGACATGATGGAAAAAAATGTAATCATTCCTGAACTTATATTTTAAAGATGAATAGCTTTAACAAAGGCAAACCGATCAATAATCGCAATGTGTAGGGGAAATAAACTTTTATAAAATTCAAGATGCTTTTACGGGTATCTTGAAAAGGGGGAGGTGACTGATTTTATAAAAGATGTACAAAAGTACAAGGGTTGCGTTTAATTTACAAGAGGGTTCTGATTTTTTTGATTAAGGATTGTGTCCGCAATAAAAAAAGCCCCGACAAACGTCGAGGCTTCCTATTAAAAAAGTTTATGCGTTCCTAGTCTATAACTTTCACATTTACCGCGTTTAGTCCTTTTTTACCTTGTTGTAGTTCAAATTCTACAACGTCACCTTCACGAATTTCGTCGATTAAACCGGAAATGTGTACAAAGTGATCTTCGCTTGAACCATCTTCAGTGATAAAGCCGTAACCTTTAGAATCATTGAAGAATTTTACTGTTCCTTTACTCATAATAAAAAAATTAAATATTAATTAAGCTGCAAATATAGTGTTAAATTTTTTAAACCCATGAGATTTGTCCCGATAAATTAATTTTAGAATTCATCTCCTAAGGCATTCCTAAAACCAATAACACAGATTATTGCCATCGATTAGCTGAAAAAACTATTTCTTAATGAAATTTTTAGGTCGTAGGATCAGGTGTCATTCTTAGATAGGGCTTAATTTCTTCCACCCCTTTAGGAAAAATTTGTCTCGCATCCGATGTCGAAATGGACGGACTCACAACAACATCTTGGCCATGTTCCCAATTGGCTGGGGTGGCTACCTTATGGTAAGCGGTAAGTTGCAGGGAGTCGATGACCCTAAGTAGTTCGTAGAAATTACGGCCAGTGGAAGCAGGATAGGTTAGAATCAGTTTCACCGTTTTATCGGGGGCGATGATAAACACCGATCGTACGGTTAGATTATTGTCTGCCTTCGGATGTATCATATCATATAGATCGGATACCTTTTTGTCCTCATCTGCGATGATCGGAAAATTAACGGTGGTATGTTGTACCTCATTGATATCCTTTATCCAAGCAGCATGTGAGATGGGCCCATCAACACTTAGCGCCAACATTTTAACGTTCCTTTTATCAAATTCTCCTTTGAATTTGGCAGCTGTTCCCAATTCGGTCGTACAGACTGGGGTGAAGTCTGCGGGATGGGAGAAAAGAATCCCCCAACTATCTCCCAAATAATCATATAAATTAAGGGTTCCCATTGAACTGTTCGCGGTAAAATTAGGAGCGGTATCGCCCAAACGTATTGTTGCCATAGTAATGATTGTTTAGTTAATTTTTAATACCCTATAAATTTAGTAGATTAAATCTTAATTCTATTTATTTAAGGTTAAAAAAGTATTAAAGTTTAATAGCTTTATTGGGAAAATAAGCCTTGTTTTAAACATTTGAAGACAGTTCTTAAAAAGTGGGTTAACTTTAATGGATTTTAATGATGGGAATTCTTATGAATCAACTGCAATACCCAATTGGAAAATTTGAGCGGCCAACCCAAATCGATGCGGCCCAAATCGCTGAATGGGTCCTTGACTTGGAATCTCTACCTGAGCGCCTTCAGCGATTGGTTCAGAATCTTGATACGCTACAATTGGAAACGCCTTACCGCCCTGATGGTTGGACGGTTCGCCAGTTGATTCATCATATAGCCGACAGCCACCATAACAGTTATATAAGATTTAAATGGGCCTTGACCGAAGATCGCCCTGTGATAAAGGCCTATGATGAAAAGGCCTGGGCAGCCCTTTTCGACAGTTGCACCGCGCCCGTTCAACCCTCATTGGATCATCTCAAGGTGGTGCATCATAAACTGGTTTACTTGCTAAAAGGACTTTCGGTCAGTGATTTGAAACGGACCTTTATACATCCTGAGGGTCATGTGGAAACCTCAATCGAGGAAAATATAGGCCGATATGCCTGGCATGGGAACCACCATTTCGCACATATTCAAAAACTCCTTATAAGGAATGGGTGGATTTGAAAAGGGGATATCTTCCGAAGGGGTGCCAAAAGTTTATACTGGTTTGAACAAGATGCACATTGCCCGTTGGTCTTCCAAAACGGAAGGAGACCAGTGTTGAATTTCCTTATGGATTTTAAAGTCGTTCTTGAGATAAAAATGAAGTGCTGGTCCATTTTTCATTGCCACCAAAGCGATGCTTTTTTTGTTCATTTTTTTCGCCCTGCGAATGAGGGATTCCAATATATGTTGTCCAATGCCCCGGCCGGTATGGGCATTTAGGATGTAAATCTTGTCAAGAAAAAGTACCTGCTTGGGTCCATAGCCCTCTAGAGAATAGCTCTTGGTGATTTTCAATATACCCGCAGCCTCGCCTTGATGATAAATAATATATAATTCCGTATTCGGATCAAGCATCTCCTTGAGAAGTACTAGTGGGGTAAAACTATTTTCCAGATAGGGTGTGGGGTCACCTTCTTTCCATAAATGCAGATAGTGCTGTCTATAAGCCAAAATACCGACCTCGATATAGGTTTGGTAAAGGCTTTCCACTAGGGGTTTGATGGTAATATTGGATTTCAAGTGTTTTTCAGGTTTCTTGGGAGATTTGAATCATGGTCCGTCAGGTCGCTTTCCATTTAATATTACAACCAATACTGGGTTTCTGAACCGGATCGATTGGGCTACCTTGCAAAAGGGCATCCATGGCCTGGCGCAGGTCTAAGCCACTTAACGGCATACCATTGCCCGGCCTGGAATCGTCGAGTTGCCCGCGATATACCAATGCCAACTCCTTATCGAACAAATAAAAATCGGGGGTGCAGGCCGCTCTATAGGCCTTGGCAACGGCTTGGGTGGCATCATATAAATAAGGAAAGGTATAGCCTGCTTCTTGTGCCTTTTTTTTCATCAAATGGGGCGCGTCTTGAGGATAATTTTCAATATCATTGCTTGAAATGGCAATAAACGAAATACCTTTGAGCTGATATAATTTGGCCAGGGAACCTATCAAGGGGTTCACATGAATTACAAAGGGACAGTGGTTACAAATGAACATGATCACTGTTCCCTTATTTCCTCTTAAGGCTTCGAGCCCCATAATTTTTTCGCTCACGGTGTCCGGTAAACTGAAATTGGGCGCCTTTGTCCCCAATGGCAACATATTGCTGGCCGTTCTAGCCATTTTGTGTGTATTTTATTTTCCATAAAGTTAATGGTATTTGAAATGTTTTTGGCCCTAATAGTGCTAATTTTAGTGCCCTTACAATAGGGAAACTGGATTTAAAAAAAATAAGTGATGAATCAAACCATCCAATGGGCCGACTTTCAAAAAGTGGATATCCGTGTCGGAACGATAGTAGCGGTAAATGATTTTCCGGAAGCACGAAATGCTTCCTATCAAATTAAAGTTGATTTTGGCCCGGATGTGGGAATAAAAAAGTCATCAGCGCAACTGACAAAACGATATACCAAATCACAGCTATTGGGCAAACAGGTGGTGGCGGTAATCAATTTTCCAAAGAAGCAAATTGCCAATTTTATGAGCGAATGTCTTATATTGGGCGCTGTTAGCGGTCAAGACGTCATATTGTTACGACCTGATGAACAGGTGGACAACGGACTTAAAATTGCTTGAAATATTGAGCGAAAACCTCTTAGATACCGTACATATAAATTTTGATGCCGGGGCGCAGTGGGTTTTGAATATCGCCCTGGCCTTGGTCATGTTCAGCATCGCTTTACACATCTCCCCTCTTGACTTTAAGGAAATCCTTAAAAAGCCCAAATCGATTTTGGTTGGCTTGTTGAGTCAATTTTTACTGCTTCCCGCCGTCACATATTTTATGGTAATCCTTATAGAGCCAATAGCCAGTATGGCTTTGGGCATGTTCATGGTGGCAGCCTGCCCTGGTGGGAATGTTTCAAATTTCATTACCCATTTGGCCAAAGGAAACACTGCCCTTTCGATAAGCCTTACCGCTTTTGCAACTCTTTTTGCGGTGGTATTTACCCCGCTCAACCTTCAATTTTGGGGCGCACTGTATGGCCCGTCGGACCTCATATTAAGGGAAATTGCCATTTCCCCCTTGCAAATGATCAAGGTGGTCTCACTGCTCTTATTGTTTCCCTTGGTCATGGGTATGGCAGTAAACCATTATTGGCCCAAATTGGCCCAAAAAATGGGCAGATTGCTTAAAGTGATTTCTTTATTGTTTTTTGTTTCCTTAATTTTTTTGGCATTTTATAACAATCGTGATATTTTCATGGAATACGTTTGGTATGTGTTTTGGATCGTGGTGCTGCATAACCTTTTGGCTTTTACCACTGGATTTTCAATCGCCAAGGGGTTCAAATTACCTGAAAGAGATGTAAGATCGATTACCATTGAAACGGGAATCCAAAATTCAGGACTGGGCCTGTTACTCATATTCACTTTTTTTGAGGGACTTGGCGGAATGGCCCTTGTCGCTGCATTTTGGGGTATTTGGCATTTGGTCACCGGATTGCTTTTGGCAGGTTTTTGGGGTTACCGTCCATTGAAAAAAGAAGAATTGGCAAGATGAAAATTGGTTATGGTATATTGAAATTATGGATCAAATGCGGTTTATACCTTTATTACGGTAAGATCCAATTGACGGGGACAGAAAATATTCCCGTCGAACAACCCCTACTCTTTTTGCCCAACCATCAAAATGCGCTCATCGACGTATTGCTCATTGCAGTCAGTTGCAAAAGGAGACCTTATTTCTTAACCCGTTCCGATGTCTTCCGAAATCCTAAGCTGAAACATTTTTTTAACTATTTACAAATGATTCCCGTCTACCGAATCAGGGATGGTAGGGACACCGTAAAGCAAAACGAGGAAATATTCGAAAAATGTGCCCAGTTGCTTGCCAAAGGAAAGACCATTGTCATTTTCCCAGAAGCCAACCATAACCTGAAAAGAAGGGTTCGCCCGTTGAGCAACGGTTTTGTCCGAATTTTGTTCATGGCCCAAGAAAAGTGCCCCGACTTGGATGTAAGGGTACTTCCTGTTGGCCTTAACTATAAACACGCAACCGAATTTCCAGATCAGGTTGGGATACTTTACGGAAGCAGCATCCCATTTCGAAAAATTTGGGTTACAGGTGACCTTACCGCTTCTACCCAAAGGACAAAGAAGACCGTAAAAGGACAATTAATGGAACTGACCACCCACATTGAAGATTTGGAGGAATATGATAAAATGGTCTCAAATTTGAAAGGATTGGGGGGGGTAGATTATTTAAAACCCAAACAGGTGAATGCTATGATAGCCAACATGAAAGGTGGGATTGGGGTTCCAGTACATCCCAAAAAAGAACAAAAACGAATGCTGTCACACTTTTTCAGATCTATTTTCCACTTGTTGAACCTGCCGGTCATGATCGGCTGGCGGGTTTGGATCAAACCCAAGGTTTGGGAACCCGAGTTCGTGTCAACATTTCGGTTTGGGTTTGCCCTCTTCGCAATGCCCGTTTATTACCTATTCCTCATTATGGGCTTGGCTTGGGCCATCAACCTGCCAACTGCATTTTTATTGGTGGCTAGTCATTTCCTGTTCAATTGGGCCTATATAAAGTTGGCCTAAATAATTTTCATTTGGTTTATAGGAAATTTGTTGATTTGCCCATATCTTTATTAGGATAAATCCCATGAATGCAAGCGATTAGATGACATTCAACCAATTTTGTTCCTATGAGGGTTCCGAAAAAAATCACTGTAAAAACCAAGGTAAATGCCTCTTTACCAATGGTATGGATGTATTGGACCGAGCCGCGACATGTAAAAAAATGGAACAACGCCTCCCCGGATTGGCATACGCCTAAGGCCGAAAATGATCTTCGCGAAGGGCGTATGTTTAACTACAGAATGGAAGCCAAGGACGGCAGTTACGGATTTGATTTTTGGGGTACCTATGATGAAATAGAACCAAACCATAAGATCACCTTTACCCTTGGGGATGGAAGATGGGTCGGAATTCAGTTCATCGATGTGAATGGGCAAACCCAAATAACGGAAATCTTTGAAGCAGAGGATACGAACCCTCTCGATTTGCAAAAAACCGGATGGCAGTCCATATTGGATAATTTTAAGCAATATGTAGAATCGGAATCAAACCAAGAAAAATGAAAATACTGTCTTTTTTTGTTTGGGAAGATCAAAAAGTCAGGGTTGGGATATTTGATCGATTTTTTTGAAAAACAAGTTTTTGAACCATGAAGAATAAGATCTATCCCTGTATTTGGTTCGACGGCAATGCCATACAAGCAGCTGAATTTTATTGCTCGGTTTTTAAAGACTCCAAAATCAATTCGTTCAATCCCTGGGTTGCAGGTTTGACCATAATGGGTTATCGGTTCATGTTTTTAAATGGCGGGGCTAAATTTAAGCCGAATCCGACGATGTCGTTTTATACCACTTTTGAAACAATTGACGAAATTGAGGAGGTTTGGAAAAAGCTACTGGGTAATGGAAAAGTGGTGATGCCGTTGGACCGTTATGGATGGAGTGAGAAATACGGCTGGGTGGAAGATCAATATGGGGTTTCTTGGCAATTGACCCTTGGGCGGGTATTGGAAATAGGTCAGAAAATCGTGCCCGCTTTGATGTTCACCGGGGAACAATTTGGATATGCCGGGCAGGCCATCGAACATTATTGCTCTATTTTCAAAAATGCTAAGGTGAATTTCATCCACAGGTACGATGAAAACGATAAAATTCAAGGCGGAAAAATAGACCACGCCCGGTTCTCATTGTCGGGACAACCTTTCATTGCAATGGATAGCGGCCTTGTCCACAATTATTCCTTTACGGAAGGGCTTTCTTTGGTGGTCGAATGCGAAACTCAAAATGAGATCGATTTTTTCTGGGAAAGCCTTACCGAAGGGGGTATGGAAGGCCAATGTGGATGGCTCAAGGATAAATATGGCTTCTCTTGGCAGGTGGTGCCATCCCATTTGGGCCGGTTAATGAACGATCCGTTAAAATCTGAAAAGGTCATGAATGTTATTTTAGGAATGAAAAAGCTCGAAATAGACCTCTTGGAAAATGCCTAGGACTTGTGCCTGTGATATGGAGAAACCTATAAACATGGATGCATATATCGCCGGTTTTCCCAAACCCGTTCAGGATATTCTCCAGCGGTTGAGAAAAACAATTCATGAAGTGGCCCCTGAAGCCGAAGAAAAAATCGGATATGGTATGCCGGCGTTTCGGATCTATGGCAGAGATCTGGTCTATTTTGCGGCTTTTAAAAACCATATTGGCCTCTATGCGCTGCCTTCAGGCAATAAAGCTTTCAAAAAAGAGCTCACAGCATATAAGACCGGCAAGGGATCCGTTCAGTTTCCCCTGGATGAACCTTTGCCCATCTTATTGATCGAAAGAATGGTTCGGTTTAGGATGCAGGAGAACCTGGCGCAGCATCGGGGAAAGAACGTACCGTAAAGGATGGTTCGACCTTCATTGATTCCTTAACTACATCATTCCCCCAAAAAATATGGCATTCATCAACAACTTGTTGGTGCCATACCAAAAGGCCCGGAAATTGGTATTGTCCGTAAAAATGATCACCTTCCCTTTTCCCAATTTTTGTACTTGAAAGGGCACACTTTTTTTAAGTAGTTTGAGGTTTTCTTCGGAGATATAACCACTTAACAAGGGGTTTTGGGTATACTTTAATGGATTGTTGTAACTATCCTTATCCGGTTCCAGATATACATTGGAATCCCTGAACAGGGCCACTGTATTGTTCTTGTAACCATAGCCTATTGGGTGGGAACGATCAAGGTCGGCCTCAAAAATGGCTCCTCCCGTAACTTGGGCCCCTAAGAAGTCGCGTTTTTGTGCATAGGAAATGTTTTTCGCTACAAGGCTGTCCTTTTTCAATGTTAATTTCATCATCTCATTTTTTTCGAACCATTCTGCCGCCCTAAGGTAACCAATGGCTATACCGCCATCCTTTATCCATTCCTTGAGCTTATCCGCGGTTTTCTTATCCAATGACCCGCCCCAAGAATTGGGAATAATAATGGCGGTATAACGTTTCAGATCAATGCGGTTGAAATAATCGGTATCCAATTTGGAGAGTTTCATGTCATATCGCTGGTCAAAAAGATGCCAAATTTCTCCGGCATCGTTGCTCGCGATACCGTTGCCCACCAGAAGTCCGACTTCTTGCTTTTTTAAGGCTTCAAAATCATTGCTGCCCAAATCGATACCTTGGGTCAGTCCGGTGCCCACTGCGGTGATCTTTATTTTTGCATCTTGGGCGATGCCATTCAAAAAATTATACAGCGCTGTTTTATCCAAACTTTGATTTTGGACCGGAATCATAATTGTACCATAGTCATAGGCGCGACCCTCTAAGTTAAATGGCCTTTTTGCGACTTTGGCACGTATGTCTTTGTTCAAAATGGCGTTCAATGCTTTTGGGGTGTAATAATCATTCCACTCGAATAAATACGCGTAGTCGCTTTCCCGGTCAACCCTACCTTCCAATGCTTTTATATCGCTTATTTCGGGCCCTGCGTTTATCAGCGAGGGCATTTCGGCATAGTCGAGATCAAAGGCCAAAGGAAAGGTCCAAGCAGAGATGTCATAGAAAAGGCTATCTGTGAAAGTGGTGCGTTTTTCGAACATGGCTTGGATTAATCTAGGATTTTTTTGATCCATGGGCACCACATAACTATTGCCCTTGGCAAAAACCTTACCGCCGATAGTGGCATCATTGGCCAATTCGTGGAATTTGATACCATGGCGACTTAAAATCTCGGCCAAATGCCAGGCTTTGTTGGCATCTTTGCTATCGCCAAAAACCAAAGCCTTGGTTTTATTTTTGAGGGCCTCATTTCTTATATCCTTAAAATAATCCCGTTGGTATTTCAAAATTTTTTCACGCATGTTCTGGGCCGCTTCAATGGTCGATAAAGCCGTGGTAAACTGATTTCGAATAGTGAAGGGAAAGGTCAGCAAGCCGTTTTCGCTCTCTTGAATATGGCCCCGTGAACTGGCCTGCTCGAAAAGGATGCCAATGCAACCGTTCACATCTGGAAATGTAGATCCTTTGCCATAATAATAATCATCATAGCCTTCTTCGGAATAATATAAGGACCCGATTTTGTCCAAGGCCTTCGCATGGTAGGTGCCAATTTCCGCGGTGAGTTCTTGGTTTATCTTCGGGGTCAGTGGATGCACCCTTTTGGCTTCCCCAGGCTGAAAAAAGAAGGTGGAATTGGTGCCCATTTCGTGGTGGTCGGTCAAAATATTGGGCATCCATTTATGAAAGGTCGATATTCTGGCCCTGCTCTCGGGCAATTGTACCGGTAACCAATCCCGGTTGATATCGAACCAGTAATGGTTGGTTCTGCCTCCGGGCCATACTTCATGGTATTCCCTTTCGTTCCCATCTGGATTCAGGTTTTCACTTTTGTTCGTATTGGCCCAATAGGCAAAACGTTGCAAGCCATCTGGATTGAACGAGGGGTCCATTAGAATGACCGTGTTTTCCAACATTTTTTCGATTTCCGGTCCTTGGGCTGCGGCAAGATAATAGGCATAGGCCAAGCCGGCGTTCGCGCCACTGGGCTCATTGCCGTGAACCGAAAATCCTTGGTAGACCACGATGGGCATCGTTTCCAAATTGATCGAACTTCCCCCATTTTCGGTAAGGGCCAGATGTTCTTTTCTGATGCCTTCGATGTTTTGATGGTTTTTTGGAGAAGTGACCGTTAGCAATAGTATGGGTCTGTCCTCAAAGGTGAAGCCACGATTTTCTATGGTTATGCGGTCGCTCACACTTGCAAGGGTCTTCATATAGAACATGAGTTTATCGTGGGTCACGTGCCATTCTCCAACTTCATGTCCTATGATATCGCTGGGTTTAGGAATGCTGGGGTCATATGAAATATTTTGCGGAAGGTAATAGTTCAGGTTTATGGATTCTTGGGCCAATAAAAATTGGCAGAATCCCAATAGTGAAAAAAGCAATAACCTTTTCATTTACAAAGGGTTTTAGTCTGGGATTAAATATAAAAAACGGCCTATAATACAAGGCCGTTCTTACATTAAGTTTTTTTTAATGCGCACTAAATATCATCGAAATCAATATCCGTAAACTTATCGGTTGGGGAGGCTTCCCCGTTTTCGCTAAAATCTGCCTCTTCCTCTTTCTTAAAGTCTTTTTGGTGCCTTTCGGAAATGACCTCCGTACCTTTTTCATTGATGATATAATCCATCATCTCCTCAACATGCTCCCTAAAGGCCTCGAAATCTTCTTTATAGAGATAAATTTTGTGTTTTTTATAATGAAAGGAACCATCGTCATGCGTAAACTTTTTGCTTTCGGTGATCGTAAGGTAGTAATCGCCTGCTTTGGTACTGCGTACATCAAAAAAATAAGTCCTTCTTCCAGCCCTTAGCACTTTTGAATAAATCTCCTCCTGATCCTCAATGTTTCTTTCGCCCATTTCTTATTGTTTCTAGTTGTTTAATTAGGTGTTATTCTATCAAAAATGAAAAAAAAATGCGTATTGGACAACAATTTTCTAGTTTTCTTTCTCGGAAAGCTGGTTGAGATAGAGTTCCTTATAATAGCCATCGGAATTGTTCAATGATTCATGTGTCCCTTGTTGTATGAGTTTGCCGTTTTCCAAAACCAAAACCTTATCGGCATTTTTTGCGGAGGAAACCCTATGGCTAACGATAAGCGTGGTCTTGTTTTGTGAGGCCTGTTTTAGGTTGCTTAAAATTACTTCTTCAGTTTCCGTATCAACGGCTGACAAGCAATCGTCGAAAAGATAAATATTCGGGTCTTTCAAGAGGGCCCTCGCAATGGAGACCCTTTGTTTTTGACCCCCGCTCAAGGTGATGCCCCGTTCCCCTAAAATGGTCCCATACTGCTGTGAGAAACCCATTATGTTCTCATGTACCACTGCTTTCTTGGCTACTTCTACCACTTCCGCATCGGTGGCATCTTCTTTGCCAAATTTGATATTGTTGGCGATGGTGTCCGAAAAAAGAAATGCATCTTGGGGAACTGCCCCTATTGTACTCCTCAAGCTAAAAAGGTTGAATTCCTTGATTGGGACATCATCGATTAGTATTTCACCCGAAGTCACATCGTAAAGTCGGGCGATCAAATCTAGAATGGTCGATTTGCCGGATCCGGTTTTACCCAAAATAGCCACTGTTTCCCCTTTATTGATCGTGAAAGAAAGCTTATCAATCGCCGTAATATTGGTGTCTTCGTAGGTAAAGGTCACGTCTCTGAATTCAATCTTACCCTGAACGGGAGTCTCTTTTTCAACTTCATTCTTAATGCTGGGCTGCACTTGCAGAAATTCATTGATCCTTTTCTGTGAGGCCTCTGCCCGTTGGACCATTGAGGTTAACCAACCCACTATCGCTACGGGCCAAGTGAGCATGTTTACATAAAGAATGAACTCGGCAATAACGCCAACTGAAGTTATTTCGCCGTTCATATATTGTTTGCCCCCAATATAGATCACAAAAATGTTGCTTACCCCGATCAGCAAGATCATTAGTGGAAAGAACCAGGCATCCACTTTCGCCAGATCCACACTTTTGTCCTTGCCCTCAATGGACAATGTACGCACTTCTGCATGTATTCTGGGTTCAAGGCCGTAAGCCTTGATAACGGCCACCCCGGAAAACGATTCCTGGGTAAAGGTCGATAGCTTCGATAAAAATACCTGTACCCTTGTACTCCTTTTATGAATGATCTTACTGATCTTATATATTAAAAATGACAGAATCGGAAAGGGCGCTATGGTGTAAAAGGCAAGGGTAGGGGCCTTGATGAACATCAGTGGAATAAGACAAACGAATAAGGTTAAGGCGTTCATGCCATACATGATTGCCGGACCCGCGTACATGCGCACCTGATTGATGTCTTCGCTGATACGGTTCATAAGGTCACCCGTCCGGTTTCTTTTGTAAAAGTCGAGGTTAAGGTACTGGTAATGATCGAAAACTTCGTTTTTTAGGTCATATTCGATGTAACGCGAAACGTTTATAATGGTCTGTCGCATCCAAAAGGTGAAAAAACCCGAAAGCAGTGCGGTTCCCAAAATAATGAGGATATATTCCAATAGCAGCTCACGCGCTTCCGATTCCTTAATGATGGATGCCGAAAACTTCTCGATCACCGCGATCGAATTTTTTACATAAGAGGGCATCACCAAAGAAAATATCCTGGCAATGATCGTGATAATTACCCCGATGAACAGCTTTAACCAGTATTTCCTGAAGTACTTGTTGAGATGTCTTAGTTCTTTCATCCAATAATGGTAGATAGGTGGTCAAAGATAAGTCCATATGAACTCCCTCACAAGCGGTGGGTCAAAAGAAAAATAATGAACTAGCGTCACTGGTTATAGGGCAAATTAAAACGATTCGCTTTCACCGGAGTGCTTTTTTTTCGACAATAACAGCAACCACTGGTCTGTATTGAAAATAGATTCCTATTTTTGTCGGCTTATAGTTTCAATCCATTTCAATAAAGTTCTTTTAAAATGCTTACAAGAAGGCATATTCGGGTGAAGGTAATGCAATGCATCTATGCATTGACCCAATCAAAGGACGATTCCCTTGAGAAACAGGAAAAATTTTTAAGGGCAAGTATTGAAAATATGTATACGCTTTACTTGCTACTGCTCAGTCTTTTGATCGAAATCCAGGATAGGGCTAAGAGCCAACTCAAGCTTTCTTCAAAAAAATACTTGGCCAACAGTTCCGATACATTTCCCGTTAAGGAGAAATTCGCCGAAAATCAATTGCTGTCTCAGATTTCCAACAATAAGGCTCTTAGGGATGAGCTCCTTAAACGCAAATTAAGGAATTGGTACCTCAATGAGGAGTATGTTAAGTTGATTTATAAGGCTATTTTGGAAAGTGACATCTATAATGATTATATGAACGCCAAGGAGCGTTCTTACGAAAACGACAAAAAAATGATCATCGATCTGTTCAAGGAAGTGATTGCCCCAAATGAAAAGATATATGCATATTTTGAAGACGATAAACTTACATGGGTAGACGACCTGCCCATTGTGAATACCTTTATTTTGAAGCAATTCAAAAAAGTGAAGGCGACCCAGAGCGAGGCTTTCTTTTTGCCGCGATTGTTAAAGGATGAAGAAGATATGGTTTTTGCCCAAAAATTGCTGGCCAAAACTTTGTTGAACAATGCACAATGGGAAAAGGAGATCGAGGGGAAAACACCCAATTGGGATAAAGATAGGATTGCCGAAATAGATGGGATTCTTTTAAAAATGGCCATTTGTGAATTGCTCAATTTTCCTTCCATACCCGAAAAGGTGACGATCAACGAATTTCTGGAAATAGCCAAGGAGTATTCTACCCCCAAGAGCAGTATCTTCATCAACGGTATTTTAGACAAGTTGGTAAGGGAATATAAGGCCGAAGGGAAACTAAAAAAGGTAGGTAGGGGACTATTATAAATTATTTCTTTAATTTTGCGGATAATAAATAAAATTAAACTTATGAGAAGAATATTTTTGGCTTTCAGTGCTGTGGCAATGCTCGGTTTTGTGTCGTGCAAAGAAAATGCAGCGAACAAGATCAACACAGAAAATGTGGCCGTAGCCGCCGAAAGGGACGCTGCCGCTAAGCAGGTTCCAGTGATGACCTTTGATAAACAGGTTCACGATTTTGGTACTATTGAACAAGGTGCCCCGCAAGAAACCCTATTTACGTTCACCAATACAGGGGATGCCCCTTTGATCATCACCGACGCCAAAAGTTCTTGTGGTTGTACCATCCCCACTTGGACAAAAGAACCGATAGCCCCCGGAGGCAAAGGGGAATTACTGGTTAAATTTAACGGTTCCGGTCAAAATCAGGTGACCAAGACCATTACGGTAACCGCCAATACGGAAAAAGGACAGGAGCAATTGAGGATCCAAGCTTTTGTGAATCCCAAAGGGGGTGGCCCGCAAGCTGGACCGGTATCTCAATAATAACTAGCACAAACTAAACATTTATATGGGAGATATTGGACAGTTCCTGCCGATGATTTTGATTTTTGTGGTAGCATATTTTTTTATGATACGCCCACAAATGAAGCGACAGAAGGACGAAAAAAGATTTGCGGCAGATTTGAAAAAGGGCGATCGTGTCATTACCAAAAGCGGCCTGCACGGGAAAATAATGGAAATGAACGACAATGACGCTTCTTGCGTATTGGAAACCATGGCGGGAAAATTGAAATTCGATAAATCGGCCATTTCCATGGAATTGAGCAAAAAGCTGAACGCTCCGGCTAAAAAGTAAATCCCTACATTGATTGATTTTCAAGCACCATCCCTCCGGTTTGGTGCTTTTTTTGTGCGTCTTTGTTGAAATTTACTTATATTCAACTCAACTATAAAACCCTTGTGATGCACAACAGAAGACACTTTATCAAAAAGAGCGGGTTGGCCCTGGCCGGCACGGGAGCAGCTTTTTTGTTTCCTATGGACCTATTGGCGCAAATGCGTAAAAGAGTTGGTGCCAATGATCAGATCAATGTAGGTCTTGTTGGCTGTAACGGGATGGGTTTTTCCGACTTGAGTTCCATGCTCAAAATCAACGAAGTGAATGTCATTGCCCTTTGCGATGTAGATGATAGTGTACTTGCGAAACGCACTGCGGATCTTGAAAAGGCCGGAATAAAAAAGCCCAAGTGGTATAAAGACTATAGAAAACTTTTGGAGAACAAGGACATCGATGTGGTCATCATCGGCACGCCCGACCACTGGCATTGCCTTATTCTAACCGATGCGCTCAAAGCGGGTAAGGATGTGTACTGCGAAAAACCGATTGCCAATTCCATTCAAGAGGCCGATATCATGCTAAACCATGTCAACGCCAGTGACCGTATGGTACAGATCGGACAATGGCAGCGCAGTCAACCCCATTTCGTTGATGCCATAGAATATGTTCATTCAGGAAAATTGGGCAATATACGTTTGGCAAAAGCATGGGCGTATCAGGGCTGGATGAAACCGGTTCCGGTATTGGAAGACAGTGCCGCACCTGCAGGGGTTGATTACAAAATGTGGCTGGGGCCAGCTACACAGAGACCGTTCAATGAAAATCGTTTTCATTTTAATTTTAGGTGGTTTTGGGATTATGCCGGCGGCCTAATGACCGATTGGGGCGTGCATTTGATCGACTATGCCCTTTACGGGATGAAGGCGGGCACACCAAAATCGGTAATGGCCATAGGGGGAAAATTTGCCTATCCCGATGATGCTTCCGAAACGCCCGACAGTTTGCAGACCGTTTTCGAGTATGATGGGTTTTCTATCCTTTGGGAGCATGCCACGGGAATCGACGGCGGTAATTATGGCAGAAATCATGGCATTGCGTTTATCGGCAACAATGGTACCTTGGTGCTCGACCGAGGGGGATGGGAAGTGATACCCGAAAAAGAATTTATGGGATGGGATAAGGAAGGTGTCGATAAAATTGAAAGGATTCCGGTCGTGAAAAGGGAAGGCAATGGTCTCGACCTACATACCGTTAATTTCATAAATGCCGTAAAAAGCCGTAATCGCTCGATTTTGACCGCCCCCATTAAAGTCGGTTATGATGCGGCCTTGGTATCACATATGGGCAATGTGGCCTTTAAAACGGGCAATCGCATTTATTGGAACGAACAAAAAGGGGCTTTCCAAGAAGATGCCGCCAATCAGTACATACGTGCCAATTATCAAAATGGTTGGGAGTTGCCGATGCTTTGATCGGTCGAGTTAGACCGATCCCGGAAAGATTTTCATAACCTTTATCTTGCAATTGGATGCATAGGGGGATATGAAAGCTAGCGGTATTTGTCGTTCAAACCAATGCCTTCACAAATCATCGGCAATATTTTGTTCAGCCGGGAAAGCTTGGTCTTTTCCAGTTTCCCGGTGGCGATATACTCTGAGTATTCATTTTGCTTATAAGGCGCAAGCGTATCGAAATTCCTTTTTGCCAGTTCGTTTTCTTTCAGTGCCGATGCCAACAGTACTGGAATCTTCATTTTTGGACCCTTTTTCTTTTGTACATTCAATGCCAATCCCATTCTCTCATTTTCAATGGCCTCTTGCATATAGGCGAGCACATCCCGCTGATCTATTTGGTCGACAGCAGTGAATTTCCAGTGCCGCATCGACTTGGTTTTGCCTTCTTGCGCATTGATCATCACCTTTTTTGGATCTTTCAAGAAAACCCCATTGAAGAACCAGATACCGAAATGCCCTTTAAAAGCAGTAATCCCCAAAACGTTCTTGCCATCAATGGTATACACCGGTGAACTCCATTTGAAAGATTCCTGCAGTTCAGTTTTAAGTGCCAATTCCCTCAAAACGGCAAGCCCTTTTTTAAAAGGTTGGTCCTTTGCATAATAAGCTTCTGTTTTTTTTGAAATATCCATAGTGTCGGGAATGGCATTTTAGTCTTGGCGAGCGGCTCACCCAAGAACAGGGTAATTATTTGATTCAAAATGCTTTATTACCTACAAGTTCGCAAATTTTTACGATAACGTCTACAGCTTTCTGCATACTTTCGACCGGAACATATTCAAACTTGCCGTGAAAATTATGGCCGCCCGCAAAAATATTAGGACAGGGAAGCCCCTTAAAACTAAGTTGTGAACCATCGGTCCCCCCTCGAATAGGTTTAATGATGGGGGTAATGCCGACAGCTTCCATGGCTTCCCTCGCCATTTCAACAATATGGAATACAGGTTCCACTTTTTCGCGCATATTATAGTATTGATCTTTCATTTCTATGGAGAGGCATCCTCCATGGATGACATTCAACTTTTCGGTGATGTCAATCAATAATTTCTTCCGTATCTCGAAGTGTTCACGGTCGTGGTCTCTGATGATCAATTCGAATTCTGCAAGTTCAATTTCGCCCTTCATGTGGTTTACGTGAAAAAATCCTTCCCTGCCTTGGGTTTGCTGGGGCGTTTCCTCTGGTGGTAAGATTCCCATAAATTCATTGGCTATGCTAATGGCATTGACCATTTTGTTTTTGGCATATCCAGGATGCACACTTTTTCCTTTGATAATCACTTTCGCCCGGGCCGCATTAAAATTTTCATATTCGAGTTCCCCGATCTGGCTTCCATCCATGGTATATGCCCAATCGGCTCCAAATTTTTTAACATCGAATTGGTGGGCGCCACGGCCAATTTCTTCGTCGGGCGTAAATCCTATTCGTATTTTGCCATGCTTTATTTCGGGATGCGCCAGGAGGTATTCCATTGCACAAACAATTTCGGTAATTCCCGCTTTGTCATCTGCCCCCAAAAGAGTGGTGCCATCGGTGGTGATCAAGGTCTGTCCTTTGTACAAAAGCAGATCTTCGAAATACTGGGGCGATAAGACAATGTTTTCGTCAGCGTTGAGTACAATGTCGCCCCCATCATAGTCTTGAATGATCTGCGGCTTAACCTTGGTGGCCGTGAAGTCTGGTGAAGTATCAAAGTGGGCGATAAACCCGACTACCGGCACCTCCTTTTCCAAATTGCTTGGCAAGGTGGCCATAATGTAGGCATTCTCATCTATGGTTACCTCGGACATGCCTATGCGCATGAGCTCATCTACCAATATATCGGCAAGTTTCCACTGTTTTTCGGTACTTGGGGTACTGTCGGAACTGGGGTCGCTTTGGGTGTCGATTTGAACATAGCTTATAAATCGATCGATAATGTTCTGCATGTTATAATTTTTGAATAAAATTACTGTTTATATAGCAAATGTTATTGCCGAAATCAAAAGATGAAATGGGGTATTCAAAGTTTTTTTGTGCTACGATGTTATTTTTGATCTCATTTATGGAGGTTGCAGGCCAGGACTGCACCCTTGGAATAGGCGGGAAAAATTCGGAAACCATTGTTTCCATTTTTCAATTGAAAGCTTCTCAAAAAGCACTCATGGATACCCTAAGGGACCAACTGGCGATTGAAGAGAAAAAAGTGGAGGACGAAATACAGAAATTATTCAGGGAACATCCACAATCGAGCGAGGAAGATTTAATGAAATTGGCGGTGAAATATAAGGCCCTACAGCAACAGGTGGTAGATCTTGCCCGGGAAACCGATATTAAATTGTTGTCCGTTTTCAATGAAAGGCAATACCAACGTTACTTATTGCTTTGCAAAGAGGCCATAAGGGAACCCATATCCATTGTCCCTATGGTTTATAAGGATAGCATTGCCCCCAAGTAATTAACCTTCCACTGTTGATAAAATAGCCAAGGACTAGAGGAATACCGTTATCGAGTTTGTATTTTTGACAAAACCTTATAGCCCTTTATGTATAAATATATCCTGAGGCCAATCTTGTTCCAATTGGATGCGGAATGGGTGCACCACCTCAGCTTTAGGCTCATCAAGATACTTTCAAAACTTGGTTTTTCACCTCTTTTTCGCAGGCTCTATGTGGTTCGGGATGCCAGATTGGAACGGGAGGTATTCGGCCTCCGCTTCCCCAATCCCGTAGGCCTGGCAGCCGGATTTGATAAAGACGCCAGGCTTTTTAATGAATTGAGCGACTTTGGATTCGGTTTTATTGAGATTGGGACCCTGACTCCAAAATCACAAATGGGGAATCCAAAGAAAAGGTTGTTCAGACTTCGAGCCGATCAAGCCATTATCAACCGAATGGGCTTCAATAACCAAGGGGTTTTTGATGCCGTGGAACGGCTGAAGAAAAAGCATAGGGTCTTGATCGGTGGTAATATTGGAAAAAATAAGCTCACCCCAAATGAAGATGCCATTAAAGACTATTTGATCTGTTTTGATGCCCTCTTTGAATATGTAGATTATTTTGTGGTCAATGTAAGTTCTCCCAATACCCCGGGATTACGGGAACTTCAGGATAAAGCACCTTTATCCGCACTGCTCATGGAACTCAAAAAAGAAAACACCAAAGTTGCAAAGCGTCTCAATGGGGGAAAAGAAAAACCGATTCTCTTGAAAATTGCCCCTGACCTCACCGATGAGCAATTGATGGATATCATTGAGATTGCCAACAATACCAAAATAGACGGGGTTATCGCTACAAATACCACCGTTGAGCGACGCGACCTAAAATCTGATTTGGTTCAAACAGAGGAAAAAGGCGGCCTGAGCGGTAAACCGCTTCAGCAAAGGAGTACGGAGGTCATTCGATTTCTAGCTGAGAAAAGTGGCAAATCGTTTCCGATTATTGGAGTGGGGGGTATCCATTCCCCTGAAGACGCCCTAGAAAAATTGAATGCCGGTGCCGATCTGGTGCAACTTTGGACGGGCTTTGTATACGAAGGGCCCGGTCTGGTGAAAAGAATAAACAAAGCCATTATTCAGGAATCAACCCGATCTTGATTCACCCCAATGGTTGGTGATCGAGAAAGCGCCGTACATTAAATATTCACTCGCTTTATTCCCCGGCCCAATAATCAACTACCAAAACATCTGCCAAATGTGGGCCCAATAATGCCCCGAAAGCCTTGTGGTCTGGATGCGGCAAGTATACGGCACGATCTTCTTCACTATGGAAAGTGAGAAAGTAACAGTGGGTAAAACCCTTATTGAGGCCTTCCGGACTATTGTTCATCCCCCATTCGAATCCTTTTATTTCTGAAATTTTAGAGGGAAGCGCCTTAAATGCCATTTCAATTTCGTTAAGGTCTTCTGCCGAGGTGCCTTCCTTAAACTGGAAAAGCACCACATGACGTAAAACACTGTCTTGTTGCATGGTTAAATGGGTTTTTTCGTGGTTGCTGTCTTTCCAATTGAATGAAATCAGTGTTAACGATGAGAGCGTAGCAAAAAGGGTGATGGCCAGATAGATCGGTTTCATTATAAAAATTTTTCGGAAGATAACAAAAACAGCCTTATCTTCAACATGGGTTTGTTGCAAGTTTTACGTGGCATTCAGACCGTTGGCCCAAAAATATTTGAATTGGACTATAATATCCTTTACACCTTTATCCTAGCCACAGCGGTTCTTGCCATCTCCCCAGGCCCCGACATTATTTATGTTTTGCTGCAGAGCATCACCAACGGTAAAAAATATGGCTTGGCGACCGTAGCCGGCTTGATTTCGGGTTGTTTGGTACATACAACGCTCTTGGCTTTCGGGGTATCGGCCTTGATCAAGACAAACCCCAATTTGTTCTTCATAATCAAACTGTTTGGCGCTATTTATCTCTTTTATTTGGCTTTCCAAGTATTTCGTGCCGATGCTTCGGTAAGCCTTTCTTCGGAAGGAATATCAAAAAAAAGTTTGGGGCAGCTCTATAAACAAGGGTTTATCATGAACGTACTGAATCCTAAGGTGACCATATTCTTTTTGGCCTTCTTCCCCGGTTTCCTGTTCAGTAAAACAATGGGCACCATAGCACAGTTTTATATTCTGGGATTGCTTTTTATGCTCGTTTCCTTTATCATATTTGGTTTGATCGCCATTCTAAGCGGGGCAATTGCGAAATACCTCTCAGGGCATTCTGGGGTCGGCCCATTTCTTAAATGGCTGCAAATCGTGATCTTTGTATGCATCGGCCTCTATCTGTTATTATCAGATAAATAATACTAATTTTGGGGTAGTACAAAACAGTTTGCATGTCCGACAGGATCAAGATCATAGAATGCCCAAGGGATGCCATGCAGGGTATCAAGTCATTTATTCCTACTGAACAAAAGGTTGCTTACCTTCAGTCTTTACTGGGCTGCGGCTTCGATACCATCGATTTCGGCAGTTTCGTCTCTCCTAGGGCGATACCCCAAATGGCAGATACGGCAGAAGTCATTTCCCAACTCGATTTGACCCATAGCAAGAGCAAACTTCTGGCAATCGTAGCGAATGTCCGAGGGGCCAGTGATGCCTGTGGTTTTGGTGCGATTGATTATCTGGGTTATCCTTTTTCCATTTCGGAAAACTTTCAAATGCGGAATACCCATAGCACCATTGCCCAGTCCGTTGACACCTTGAAGGAAATATTCTTTTTGGCCCAAGATGCGGGAAAAGAGGTCGTAACCTATATTTCCATGGGCTTTGGCAATCCCTATGGGGACCCATGGAGTGTGGAAGTGGTTGGCGAATGGACAGAAAGATTGGCCGAAATGGGAGCTAGGATCTTATCGCTTTCCGATACGGTAGGCACCTCAACTCCGGATAACATCGCCTATCTTTTCTCAAACCTGATACCTCAATATCCCGATATCGAGTTCGGGGCCCATTTACATACCACCCCCACCAAATGGCACGAAAAAGTGGATGCTGCCTTCAATTCTGGATGCCGAAGGTATGATGGAGCGGTACAGGGTTTTGGAGGTTGTCCCATGGCCAAAGATGAGCTTACCGGTAATATGCCCACTGAAAAAATGCTTTCATATTTCACTTCCAAAAAAATCGACACCGGCGTCAAATGGATGGCTTTTGAAGCAGCGTTCAACAGAGCTTCGGATTTATTTTCTAAATATTCATAATTCATCACACTTTTTTTGGCACCTTATTCATTGATGATTTATGGTGATAGCCGTAAAAACTATAACTACATGAAAGTCAAAGGATAGTACTTGAAATTAGAATTTAATATCTATTTTTATTGTAGGCGGATTTTTATTGACGATTTTGCGCATGAGAATGCTTTTTTTAATCGGAAATGCCTAAAAAAGTCTTATATATAAATAGGATAAATAAAATTCCAAAAACCTGAACTTGATGAAATCGGCACATCCCTATTTTTGTTTTCTTTTTGTTTTATTATCAAGTCAAAACCCCACCATCGGCCAGTCTAAACCGCTCTTTGACGGCAATTCTTTTATGGGTTGGGAAGGCGATACCCTCAATACCTGGCGGATTGAAAATGGAGCCATTATTGGTGGTTCGATGATCAAGGTCGTTCCCCATAACGATTTCCTGTGCACCGATCGTCCGTATTCCAATTTTGTCCTGAAACTTAAAATAAAATTAACCGGAAATGAAGGGTTCATAAATTCAGGCATTCAATTTCGAAGTAGGCGACTCTCAGACCCCAATTACGAAATGAGCGGTTATCAAGCAGATTGGGGAGAAGGGTATTGGGCAAGTCTGTACGATGAATCCCGCAGGAACAAAACCTTGATGGCTCCTGATTCCGTTCAGGTACTGGAATGGATAAAAATCGATGAATGGAACGATTATGAAGTTCGGGCAGAAGGTCGCAGGATACGTTTGTACATCAATGGACATCAAACCGTAGATTATACCGAAGAGGATACCGGTGTCCCTCAATCAGGGCTTATTGGATTTCAAATCCATGGAGGTGGCAAAGCACAAGTTGCCTTTAAAGAGATTACCATCCAAGAACTTAGATAAAATATTGACTGGCTTGTCCCCAATTCTAAAAGTGCCAATAATCCAAAGCAACCACAAATGAGAAAATACAGAATATTTTCCTTTATCAGTTTGGTTTTAATAATTGCATGCTCAATAATTTGCTGCAGGCCCAAATCGAAAGTGGAATCTGCCGATAACGTATTGCGCGATTCCACAATTATTGACCGGGAATATGCACTCGAAGCCAGCATGCTGGGTTATTTTGCAAAGGATGGTACCCGAAACCCCATTTTACGTGCCAACAAAGGGGACCGCGTGCGAATAACGGTTACAAATGGAGAAACCATGACCCATGACATCGCAATGGAAAAATTAGGGATAAAAAGCGGCACTTTGCTCGAAAAGGGATCAAAGACAAGTATCACATTTTGGGCGGAAACCGATGATACCTATTATTGTACGGTACCCGGGCATAGGGCCGCCGGCATGGTTGGCAGGTTTGAAATTGTAGAGGGAAATCTTTCTGTCCAGGCGGTTGAGGGAAAAGTGCCCTTAAAGGATGGACGACCATTGAACCTTGGTTTTGAACGGGGTACATTGGCCGATTGGACGGCTACGGGGGATGCATTTAAAAATGCCCTTTTTAGCAGTTCTTCCCCCGTTTATGGGGAGGGCATGGAGGTGAGATTTGGCGGGGATTATTTTGTAAGCAGCGGCGGCACCAAAGACTATCAGATGAAAGGAACGCTCACTTCCATACCGTTTGAGGTTACACAACCTTTTGCATCCTTTAGGGTCTCTGGAGGTGCCTTGGCCGATACCAGGGTCGAGCTTGTGCTTGCGGATGATAATCAGGTGATCTTTAAGTCTACCGGACAGGGACGCGCCACAATGCAGCCCGTCGTGATCGACCTTGAACCATTTTTAGGAAAGGAAATCTTTGTTCGTGTCGTTGACAATGAGACCGGTACATCGCCAATACCTTACATCGGTGACGATCAATGGGCACACATCAGTTTTGATGATTTTTTGTTTTACCCCAGTAGGCCATATTTTCCGAATGAATTGAATCAAAACGATATCATCGTTCTGCCTCCATTGGATCCCATTTTAAATTCAGGACTTTCCGGAACGGACGCAGCCAAGGCCATGACACTGCCACCGGATTTCAAGATCAGCCTTGCTGCGGCAGAGCCGGATGTGGTTCGCCCCATTAGTTTTACAATCGATCCACGTGGAAGGCTTTGGGTCGTGGAAGGGCACACCTATCCCGTGCCTGCAGCAGAAGGAAAAGGGAAAGACCGTATCCTGATTTTTGAAGATACCAATGGGGATGGTACCTTGGACAAAAGAAAAATCTTCGCCGAAGGTCTTAATCTTGTCAGTGGCATCGAGGTAGGGATGGGGGGCGTTTGGCTCAATGCCGCCCCTTACCTGCTATATATTCCTATAGATGCGGCGAATGACAAACCTGCAGGCCCGCCAAAAAAATTGTTGGATGGTTGGGGCCTTGATGATACCCATGAGGTATCCAATAACCTGAGATGGGGCCCCGATGGCTGGCTTTATGGTCTGCAAGGGGTTTTTACCCATTCAAATATTGGCAAACCCGGAGCAATCGATCAGCAGCGCACTAGAATGAACGCCGGAGTATGGCGATATCATCCCACAAAACATCTATTTGAAGTTTTTGCCGAAGGAACCAGTAATCCGTGGGGCATCGATTTTAACGATTACGGACATGCGTTCATAACGGTCTGCGTGATTCCACATATGTTCAATATCGTTCAAGGCGCCCGCTATGAACGTCAGGCAGGCGAACATTTCAATCCGTATACCTACGATGACATAAAAAACATTGGGGATCATGTCCACTGGCTTGGCGATCGAGGGCCACATGCAGGAAATTTTAGATCGGCAGCTGCCGGGGGCGGGCATGCACATGCCGGGGCAATGATTTATTTGGGAGGTGATTCTTGGCCAAAGGAATACCGAAATACGATTTTTATGAACAACATCAACGGGGCAAGACTCAACAATGATCAGCTGACCCGTTCTGGTTCGGGTTATCTCGCATCGCATAAAAAGGATTTTATTGAAATGAACGACTCCTGGTCGCAATGGCTAAACTTTAAGTATGGACCCGGTGGATCTGTTTTTGCCATTGATTGGTACGATAAAAACCAATGCCACAGCCCTAATCCCGATGTACATGACAAAACCTTGGGCCGCATCTTCAAGATCAGCCACAAGAACGATACCTGGGTGCGTGAGGATCTGGCCCAGGCTTCGGATATGGAGCTTGTACGGTATCAATTGAATTCCAATGAATGGTATGTGCGTCAGGCAAGGACCATCCTACAAGAGCGCGGACCCAATCCGGTCGTTCATGATGCACTAAAAGAAATCTTGGCGAACAATCCCGATGTGACAAGGAAATTAAGGGCTTTATGGGCGCTTCACGTGACAGATGGCCTCACCGAAAAAGTCTTGAACGGACTATTGTTACATGACAATGAATATATCAGGAGCTGGGCGGTTCAATTGCTGACGGAGGATAAAAATGTGTCAGCGGCAACCTTGCAACGTTTTGTAGACATGGCAAAGACGGATAGTTCGGCCTTGGTTCGACTTTATCTGGCCGCAGGCACGCAAAGGTTGGCCCCGGCCCAGCGATGGGATATCCTCAATGCGCTTGTACAGCGTCCGGAAGACTTGGAAGACCACAATTTGCCGTTAATGCTATGGTATGCTTCCGAGCCTCTGGCATCCTTAGATGCCGATCGCATGCTTCAAATGGCTGCGCTTGCCAGAACCCCTAATTTTTTAAGGTACACGATTCAAAGGGTTGCCGCCCTGAACACCAGTGCTTCTCAAAAAGCATTGAAAGCCTTAAGGACCCGGTTGGCCAAGGATGGTTCGGAACAGGCCCAAAGGGGTCAAATACTTTTAGATTCTTTGTTGACCGAATAGCATCGGAGTTCTAACGTAAGATTATTTAATGGGAAGCCATGGGTAATATGACGGAAAGCTGATTTTTGATTTTGGGTTTGCTGGTATAACATACGCATTGCTTATCACTGATCAATAGGTTAATTCAAAGCCTGCATAAATGCCAAAAGGGTGACCGGGCCGAAGTCCGGCGGGTACCCTTGATACCGCATAAGACTGGTCCGTTAAATTGATGACATTCGCCGTAAAACTTAGGTTTTTGCTGTAGTGGTACTTTCCAGAAAGATCAATGATAAAATTGGACGCAACCAATTCCTGTGTCGGAATCGGACCCGATCCCGCCTGGGTACGGAATGGTCCATTGTATCGTCCGTTCAAATTGATTTCGAAATATTGATGTTCCAGGGCTATGGCCATATTGCATTGGTGTTTGGAAATATAAGGCAATTCATCGCCAACGTTCACCGTTCCCCAAAGTTCGTCTTCACTGCCGAAACTGTTTAAAAATTCAGTGTCCGTAAAAGTATAACCAATCGTTATCGGCAAGGAGAATTTCGTATCCCGCTTCAGGAGATCAAAATTGAGCAGTACTTCCAAGCCCATCACGTTAACTTCCCCAGCATTGAACTGTTCAAGGCTTCCGGTTCCTCCCGTGGCAGCAAGATCACTCCCCAAAAGGTTGCCGTAATCGTTATAAAAGGCCACGATCTCGCCAGAAAATACAGCCCAATCAAACCGGGAACCCAATTCATAGTTTACGCTTTGTTCCGTTTTTTGACCTTCTTGGTTCGAGGGGGGGGAGAACCCTTTGTGCAAACCGCCAAAAAGCGATACCCTGTCGAAATTGTAATTAAAACCCATTCCCGGCATCAAAACGCTAACCCTGTTTTCCCTCTTCGCAAGGTTTTGTCCACTTCTTATCACATCGTTCACCCCATAGTCGTTTCTGCCCAGAGTGATGTCCTCATAACGCAAACCTGGCGTCAAAGTTAGGTTTCCATATTTCAGTTTGTAGGTTGCGTAGGTTGCCAGTGCTTTGGCGTCACTTATCCTATTGGCGTCCGTACCCGGGGTTCCGGCCTTGGTCAGGTTCATGATGCCATCGGTAATTCCATAACCATCTACCCATTGGAATCGATCTTCTTCGTCCAAATGATATCGAAGTCCAATCTCAATGCGGTGAAAGGCCTTGTTCCCTCCCCAATGGTAATCCAATTTGGTCTGTATGCCCTTGGCCGTATAATCCCGGTTGTTTGCCTTGACGAAAAGGGCGTTATCGGAGCTGTTTACTGTCCCGGTCAAGGTTTCATAAAAATCGGAAAGACCAGCGGGGTCTTCCAAAATGTTCGCAATGCCTTGTTTTTCGCCATTTAAGATCACATAATCCAACTTGTACCAGTTTCTGCTAAAACCATTATAATAACCCGTAGTGGTAAGTGTAAGGGATTCATTTGGTTTTAGGAAGTGTGTGGCCATGAAATGTATGTGGTCATTTTTCATTTGATCCTTTTGTGACGCTTCATAACGTCTGAATGGCGTGAGTCCAAAATCAGTATCTGTAAGCCCTAAGTAGGTCTCATTTGATGTTTCATCGGAATATTGGAACTTGACCTCCAAAGCTTGATTATAGGGTCTGTTTTTACGAGAGTTCACCCGAAATTTGGCCACGACGTCATTTTTGTCAAATCCGGTATTCTTTTCTTGGTCAATAGATTTAAAGCCATCGGAATTAAAGTTGAGATAGGAAACCGAATAACCAAAGTGCGGGCCGCTGTCCCCGATTACGGCATGCAGACGGCCGCTATTAAAACTTCCGTAGCCCGCATTTAATCCCGCTTGTAAAGTTTCGGGTATGGGTGTAGAGATCATATTGATGGCGCCCCCAGTTGTAAAGGGACCGTACTGGATTTGGCTGCTCCCTTTTAAGATTTCCACGGCCGCCATACGGGCAATAGATGGAAAATAGTAGGCTGCAGGGGCACTATAAGGTGCCGGGGCGATCAGTACCCCATCTTCCATAAGTGTAATTTTTGAACTTCGTTCGGGCGAGGTCCCCCTTAAACTGATATTAGGGCGAAGCCCGAACCCATCCTCTTCGTAAATATTGACTCCTGGCACGGTTCGAAGGGCCCTATTGATGTCTGTACTGTTGAATTTTTTTAATTCTTGTGGGGATAGATAATAAGCGGATCCCGTTCTGTTTTTGGCCTGAAACTTACTGCCCAGGATGGTATTGGCCGAGATGACCACCTCATTAAGTTCAATGAGGGTTGAATCGGGCTGTTGGGGAACTGACTGTGCTTTCAGATCAATTAGGGCCAAAGTAGCCAGTAATAGGAAAGGATGTTTCATTTTATTTAGACTGATTAAAAATAATGTTGGCGATGCAAAAATAATCGACTTTTTGAAACACGCAAAGCTTATTTAGAATAAATAAAAATAATATTAAAGAGATCTGCTTTTCCCAATTCGACAGATCATTCGATAAAAGGATGTTTTTTGCCAATATGGGAACTTACTTAATTTCTAATGTTTGCCACTCAAGTGAATACCAATTAAAATCCTTACATTTGCACGCAATTAATCGATAATTGCCATGCAAGCCCATCTCAATAAAATAGTCGGCGAAGGTCTTACTTACGACGACGTTCTCTTGGTCCCCGCTTTTTCTGAAGTACTTCCCCGAGAGGTCAATATTCAATCCAGATTTACCAGGAACATTGTTATCAATGTGCCCATTGTTTCCGCCGCCATGGATACGGTAACAGAATCGCGTATGGCCATTGCCATTGCCCAAGAGGGTGGTATTGGTGTATTGCATAAAAATATGTCCATAGCAAATCAGGCGCAAAAAGTGCGAAAGGTAAAAAGGGCGGAAAGTGGCATGATCATCGATCCGGTAACTTTGCCCACTACCGCATTGGTTAAGGATGCCAAGGCCAATATGGCCGAATTCAGTATAGGGGGCATCCCGATAGTCGACCAAAATGGAAAATTGATAGGCATCGTTACCAATAGGGATCTTCGATTTGAAAAAAACGACCAACGCCCGATTACAGAAGTGATGACCAGCAAAAATCTGGTCACGGTAAGCGAAGGCACATCCCTGGAGCAGGCCGAGGTCATCCTTCAGGAATATAAGATCGAGAAATTGCCTGTAGTTGATAAGGACTACAAGTTGGTGGGCCTGATCACCTTTCGCGATATCACCAAACTCACACAAAAACCTTTCGCCAACAAAGATCACTATGGTCGGCTAAGGGTGGCGGCGGCCATCGGGGTCACCTCAGATGCCCTTGAACGGGCGGAGGCTTTGGTAGCTGCAGGAGTTGATGCGGTGGTCATAGATACGGCACATGGCCATACCAAAGGGGTCGTGGGCATTCTTAAAGAGGTAAAGGGAAAATTCCCGGATCTTGAAGTGATTGTGGGCAATATTGCTACCGGGGAGGCGGCCAAATACTTGGTCGCTGCCGGCGCCGATGCCGTTAAAGTGGGTATCGGTCCAGGATCCATTTGCACCACACGGGTGGTCGCCGGGGTAGGGTTCCCCCAATTTTCAGCAGTACTGGAAGTCGCGGCCGCCATACAGGGCAGTGGGGTTCCGGTAATCGCGGATGGGGGCATCCGCTACACGGGCGATATCCCGAAAGCCATCGCCGCCGGTGCCGATACCGTAATGCTCGGGTCGTTATTGGCCGGAACCAAAGAGTCGCCCGGGGAAACAATTATTTACGAGGGCCGTAAATTCAAGTCATATCGTGGAATGGGATCGGTGGAGGCCATGAAGGAAGGCAGTAAAGATCGTTATTTCCAGGATGTGGAAGACGATATCAAAAAGTTGGTGCCGGAAGGCATTGTCGGGCGTGTGCCCTATAAAGGTGACCTCTATGAGAGCATCCATCAATTTGTCGGTGGCCTTCGGGCAGGAATGGGCTATTGTGGTGCCAAGGATATAGCCTCCTTGCAAAGCATGGGACGTTTTGTAAAGATTACCGCAAGCGGAATCAATGAAAGTCATCCCCACGATGTGACCATTACCAACGAATCGCCCAACTATAGCAGATAAGCAATAAAACCAGGGCGATAAAAACCTGTCTTTATAACTTTGCTTTCCTGTTTACGGCAATGGATGTGTTTTACCTAAGTTATGCCAAGGTGTCCAAAAAGGAATAAAAAATCGGTGGGTTATTTTCCGCTTCCGGAATAGGCGTTCCAGTCTTTCTCCTTATAAATGTCATCCCCGAAATAACGGGCGATATTTAAAAAAGGCTCTGGTTTTTGGTAACCGGGCACAGGGGAAAGCATGTTCAGTTTCTCATCGAGGAAAACGGTGGTCGGATAACTCATTTGGCCCTGCATCAATGCTGCGGCAAATTCATGGTAGCCTTTTCTTCCGGCAGGGACAAATTTATAGGTTTTGCCTTTGAAAACAATGGGTTCTTTTCCTTCGCCATCCAACTTGACCATATAGAAATTTTTGGCCATATAGGCGGCAACTTCCGGATTTTGGAAGGTATCGGCATCCATTTTTTTGCACCAACCGCACCAGTCGGTATAGATATCGATAAAAATCTTCTTTGGGGTTTTATCGACCTCGGCCAGTTTGGCGGCCTCATCCCAGCTCAGCCATTTCACCGATTGGGCATTGGTCGCGGATGCCGCCAACATTAAACCCAATAGTAAACCTACTCTAAATAAGGTAAGTGTAACTTTTTTCATTGCTTTGTTTTGAGGGATTTGTCTTTAAATAGTTACAAAGCTAACGAAAAAAAGGGAGGATTATTTTATGGCCACCTTCTCCTTCTTTGGCGCAAACAGATCTTTAACGTCTACTTGATTTTTGACAAGATCTTCAAAGGTCTCCCTCTCCCTGATCAGAATGGCCTTTCCTTTATGCCAAAGCACTTCGGGTGGCCGAAACCTTGAGTTGTAATTGCTCGCCATGGTAAAACAGTAGGCGCCAGCATTTTTAAAACAGAGAATGTCCCCTTCCGAAATTTCATTGATGCGCCTATTGCTGGCAAAAGTGTCGGTTTCGCAGATATAGCCGACCACGGAATAAAAACGTTCTCGACCCTCGGGATTCGAAATGTTGATGATCTGATGGGATGCCCCATAAAACATCGGGCGTATCAAATGGTTAAAGCCGCTGTCCACACTTGCAAAAACCGTTGATGTGGTCTGCTTAACCACATTGACCTTGGCCAGGAAATAACCCGCCTCGCTCACCAAAAATTTTCCAGGTTCAAAAGCGAGGGTAAGTTCTTTGCCATATTCTGCGCAAAATTCATTGAATCGCGACCCCAATTTATTACCTAATTCCTCAACATTGGTCTCGATGTCCCCTTCCTTGTATGGGACCTTGAAACCACTTCCAAAATCGATGAACTCAAGGTTTTTAAAATTTTTGGCGGTTTCGAACAAAATTTCAGAGGCGTATAAAAATACATCGATGTCCAAAATATCGCTACCGGTATGCATGTGGATGCCATTGATGTTCATCTTGGTCAGGTTCACGATGCGCAACAAGTGCGGTATTTGATGGATGCTGATGCCAAATTTTGAATCGATATGCCCCACTGAGATGTTCGAATTACCACCTGCCATGACATGTGGATTGATCCTGATACAGACCGGGGTGTTGGGATGCTTACCTCCAAACTGTTCCAAAATTGACAGATTGTCGATATTGATACGAACGCCCAATTGGGCAGCTTCCTCGATTTCCTCTAAGGAAACCCCATTGGGGGTAAATATGATCGATTCGGGATCGAACCCGGCCATAAGGCCCAATTGAACTTCCTGGATCGAAACGGTATCCAACCCGCTGCCCAAACTGTTCATTAATTTTAGGATACTGATATTAGATAGCGCTTTTGCCGCATAGTTGAGCTTTAAATTTTTTACGCCGCTAAAAGCCTTGGTCAGCCGGTCGAATTGGGAGATGATTTTTTCGGAATCATAAACATATACCGGATCACCAAAGGTTTTCGCTATCTTAAGCAAATCTTCCTGCTTCATAATACATCATATTTTCAACAAATCTAGGTTGATTGTTCGTGATGCACAAAAAATCCCAGTGAATATTAATAAATGCAACAATATGTTATATTTGAAACAATTGTTTTTTTGCACAATGCACTATCTGTCGTAATTTTGAACAGTATCTACCGTCCCACGAGCCTATGGCTTTTTGGGTCATTAGCGCTACCTAGATTCTTATCGCCCATAAAGTAAAATCCAATTAATGAAACTTCCTTTTTTTCCATTGCGTACCATTTTCTTTCCTGGAGAAACCGTGCCATTGCATATTTTTGAGGAACGCTACAAGCAATTGATTCTCGATTGCAGGGCAGAGGCGATCACTTTTGGGATCCCAGTTTATATTAACAATGGGCTGGCCTATGGCACCGAAGTGCAGCTGGTTGAAGTGGTCAATACCTATGATGGCGGCGAAATGGATGTTACCTGTGTGGCCCGTCAGGTATTCAGGATACTGTCTTTTGAGAACCGCTTGCCCGGCAAGCTTTATGCTGGTGGCGAGGTGGCTTTTTTGGATAACATAAACGATGCGGATCAAAGCTTGAGACAGGAAGTGTTAAAAGGCATACGGGAATTGTACGCCTTAATGGATGTGCCTTTTACACCGATTTCGGTAGACAAGTTCCATAGCTTCGTTCTGGTGCACAAAATGGGCTTATCCATGGAACAGGAATATGAACTTTTGCTCATTCCCGGTGAACGAGATCGCTTGAATTACATCAACCGGCATTTGAACACCACCATTGCGATCTTAAAAGAGGTGGAACGCACCAAAAAGACCATTGTGCTTAACGGGGATTTCAAGAATTTCGACCCCTTGGATTTCGAGGGCATCGAGGGCTATAATTAGTATTTCTGGGCTGTATGGCCAACTCCGAAATTCGGCATTGCATAACGAAACCTGAAATGTGTCCGTAACCATATGATTAGACCCAGCTTGATTCCCGAATGATTAGGGTAAATCCGATTCGTTTGCTATTTTTGCTTCCAAACCTAAATATACCTCGCATATGAACCTTCATGAATACCAGGGAAAAGAAATTTTGGCCAGTTTTGGGGTGCGTATCCAGCGTGGCATCGTTGCACATAATGCAAAGGAAGCCGTGGAAGCCGCAAAACAATTGACAGCAGAAACCGGCACGGGATGGCACGTCATCAAAGCACAGGTTCATGCCGGCGGAAGAGGAAAGGGCGGTGGGGTTAAATTGGCCAAAAACCTGAAAGAGGTAGAAGAAATCGCGGGTAAGATCATCGGGATGAACCTGGTCACGCCGCAAACCTCTGCCCAAGGGAAAAGGGTTCACAAAGTTTTGATCGCGGAGGATGTTTATTATCCAGGGCCCAGCGATACCAAGGAGTTCTATATGTCAGTACTCCTTAACCGGGGAACTGGGCGCAACATGATCATGTATTCTACCGAAGGCGGTATGGATATCGAGGAGGTGGCCGACAAAACGCCCCATTTGATATTTACCGAAGAAATTAATCCGGCGACCGGCATTTTGCCTTTTCAGGCAAGAAAAATAGCCTTTAACCTAGGTCTTTCCGGAAATGCATTTAAGGAAATGACCAAATTTGTGACTTCCCTATATAAAGCCTACGTGGAGAGTGATTCCAGTATGTTCGAAATCAACCCAGTCTTAAAGACTTCAGATGATAAAATTATGGCCGTCGACGCAAAGGTGTCCATAGACGATAACGCCCTTTACCGTAGAAAGGCATATGCGGAGATGCGCGATTTAAGGGAAGAAAACCCAATAGAGGTGGAAGCGCGTGAAGTGGGCCTCAATTATGTTGACCTTGATGGAAACGTTGGCTGTATGGTCAATGGTGCCGGACTTGCCATGGCAACCATGGATTTGATCAAAATGGCCGGGGGAGAGCCCGCAAATTTCTTGGATGTTGGCGGAACAGCCGATGCCAAAAGGGTTGAGGAAGCTTTTCGCATTATTTTGAAAGACCCTGCCGTGAAGGCGATATTGATCAACATTTTTGGAGGCATCGTAAGATGTGACAGGGTGGCCCATGGGATAGTCGATGCCTATAAGAATATGGGTGATGCCATAAAAGTGCCCATCATCGTAAGGTTGCAGGGCACCAATGCCGAGTTGGCTAAGGAGATTATCGACAATTCGGGTTTGGCAGTGCATTCTGCCGTGCAGTTCCAGGAGGCTGCAGACAAAGTAAAAGCAGTATTGGCTTAATCCTTAAAAACATATATAAGTTTAGAAAGCCGTGCAATGCACGGCTTTTTTTATGACATAAATCAGGGACTTCGGATGGTTTCGTTTTATATAAATCGCTCAGCCCTTCAATCCGATGAAATAGCAGATTACCACTAAAATTATGTTAAAAAACGAAAATAGCTGTAACATTCTTAAAAGTAGGGCGTCTATTTAGTAATTCATCAATTAATCATCAATTAAAAAACAAAAATCATGAGAAAAATCAGTTTGTTACTGGTAGCTGCAATGCTACTTTCAACAGGAAGTATTTTGGCCAACAATCCCACCATGGGAAAAGAACCTACCAAAAACCTATCCGAGCAAATCAAAGACCTTCTAAGGAACAACAATTTCACCACCGCTGAAGAGGGAAAAGTCGCCCAAGTATTGTTTACATTAAACAGTGAAAGGGAAATTGTGGTGCTATCCGTAGATACGGATGACGAAACTTTGGATACCTTTATCAAGGCCCGGCTTAATTATCATGAGGTAGATATGACTGCTTATGAGGCAGGTAAGAAATATACGGTATCGGTGCTGATTTCCGCATAGTTTCAAACATAGTTCAAAAATCCTGGGCCTTTCCTTAAGGGCTCAGGATTTTTTTTTGTTTTTATACCGCACCGGACTCACTTCTTTTTCCATTCGATGCTGCTGTTGCGATTTGAAACTTGGTTTGAGGGTCTTGTTCCTGTTCAATGGGGTTTTAACCCCTTTTTTGTCTTTTGAAAGGACATCGCCAGGAAACTTTGGATGCTCTTTTGTGCCCCTCAGATAAATGACCAATCCGTTTAAAAAGTTACGCAGAATTTGGTCCCCGCAGGCAACAAAGTTGGGATGGTCTTCCTTCCTAAAAAAAGCGCTCAATTCGGTCTTGCTGATTTTAAAGTCGACCAATTTTAGTATTTCCACAATATCATCATCCCTCAGCATTAGCGCCACCCTAAGTTTTTTAAATACATCGTTGTTGCTCATGAGGTCATTTTTTGGCAAGTTATCATTAATTACCGATCGGTTGAAGCGACACTTCCCATTTTCCGCAATTATTTTTCGTTATCGAAAAAGAAAAGAAGCGATCCCTTATAAAACCACAATAATTTTTAATCCTTCTACGGATTTGAGCGCCAACCGAACGGCAGTTTGCACGAATAGGGGACGATACATTCCAAATTGCGATTTGGCCTATCAATTCGAAGAAGATTAAAAATAGCGACAAAAAGACAGTAAACAAGACCGGTAGACGGACAAAAAGACATGATTTTTGTTATGGTATGGGATTTGCTCTGAAGGTTATAAAGAATTCAATAACAATTTAAAATTTATAGCCATGAGTACAGTAAATAGAAACAATCTAGCATTTCCTTCATTGATGAATGAACTCTTTAGACCAGATTGGTTTGGTGGTGGCATGGAGAATTTGAACAATGCCTTGCCGGCGGTCAACATTATTGAAAACGAAAAGGGTTTTAGTTTGGAACTTTCGGTTCCCGGAAGAAAAAAGGAAGATTTTAGTATAGAAATGGAAAATGATCTCCTGACCATTTCTTATGAATCTAAAACAGAAGATACCAAAGAAGAAGAGAATTACACCAGAAGGGAATTTGTACACAATGCTTTCAAAAGATCGTTCAGCTTGCCCAAAACAATCAATGTCGATAAAATTGGGGCCAGGTACGAAGAAGGAATTTTGAAATTGGCACTTCCTAAAAAAGATGAGGCATTGCCAAAGCCCAAAAGGATGATTGAATTATCGTAATAGAATTAAGAAATTGTGAGTATCCACCGCTCGGTGGAATTTCATAATGGTTGGTTAAGTTGGTTAGTTGAAAGGCGTCCTTACCCTATGGGTAGGGGCGCTTTTTTTTTAGGGGTAAGGTTCATCCAAAATGGCCAAACAACTTAATATTCCCTCATAAAAATTACCCAATCGGAGGTTTTCATTAGGTGCATGTATGCTGTTGTCCGGATTGGGTATTCTGATCGAGACGGCCGGAACCCCCAAGGTATTGATAAACGGTGCTATGGGCTGTGATCCCCCCGTGGTTCGCATGTTCACCACCTGGTTTCCAAATACCTTGTGCATGGCCCGGTTCAGGAATTCCCCGACGGGGGAGTCCATATCGGTTCTAAAAGGTTTTGAGCCCAAACGGTAATGGAAAGAAGCCAATTTGGGATAGGTTTTTCGATCGAGTTCCGTGGGAATCGAATCGACCAAATGATATCCCTGATGCGTGATATGGCTTTTTAAAAGTTCCATCAACCGTTTTCCATCCGATTCGGGAACCAATCGCATATCGAATTCAGCAATTACTTCCGATGGAATTATGGTGCGCACCTCCTGGCCCACCCATGCTGATTGCAATCCCCTGATGTTCAAAGATGGAAATTGCAAGGCTT
The DNA here is from genome assembly GCA_024643345.1 of Maribacter sp. Lineage (GTDB taxonomy): Bacteria > Bacteroidota > Bacteroidia > Flavobacteriales > Flavobacteriaceae > Pelagihabitans. Next base: position 194,864 of record JAHENB010000002.1, read on the forward strand.
CCTGATAAGTGTCGCCAAGACCGTCGGTTTTTGTGATTCCAAGGCTGGCTTTAAGTTGTTCGATATCCTCTGGAACCTGTTTCAATATTATTTTTTCCTTTTCGGAAATATGGATCCCATCATAAAAACCTGGTAAGGTGACCCGCCCATTTTCATCCTTAAGACCGGCCAGTAGACGGGCAGCCTCGAAAACGGGATTAGGGGCAAAATTGCCATATTGCCCACTATGCAAGGCATAACCCGGTCCAAAAACCTTTAAGGTCGCCGTAGCGATGCCCCTGGCACCATAGGTAAGTGTGGGCAGGTTCGAAGGATGACGGGTGCCATCCATGATCAATAACATATCCGCACTGAGCAGATCCTGGTATTGCCTAACCGCATCGGTCAAATAAGGCGAACCCATTTCTTCCTGAAAATCCATGATCACCTTGATGTTGAACTGGGGTTTGATCTTTTGGTCCTTGAGGATTTCAAGGGCGCTGATAAAGGACATGGCGGGACCCTTGGAATCCGAGACCGATCTTGCATAGAGGCGCCAATCGGGATCGAAGTCCGTATTCAATTGTGCATGATCCATGATCTGCCAATCACCGCTGGCGGCATTCTTTGCCTTTAAAACCGCCACAAAGGGGTCGGGCTGGTTCCATTTTTGCCTATCAACGGGTTGGCCGTCTATTTGCAGATAAAAAAGGATGGTTTTATTTTTTGGGCGATACTGCTTTTCGGCGAACAGCAGCGGGGCGCCCTCATTGGGCAAAACCTGTACCCTGAAATCGAGTTTTGAAAAGGCTTTGGAGCACCATGCCAAATTGTTTTGCAACTGATCGGAATAATGGCCATCATTGGGGAGTGCCAAAAATGAAATCAGTTCCGTAACGGCTTCAGGAAATTTTTCCGTTGCCGCCATTTCCAACTGTTTCCTGTTTAGGTTTTGAGCATATGTAAAAACGCCGGAAAACAATAATAAAAACCCTGTCATCAAGACAGCATACGGTTTTATATCCGGTTCCAAATAATTTCTAAAATAAAAGCGGCGCATGTTCATGGTATTTTTTAGACCAGTCTAAAAATAAATGCCTGTTTATTGAATGCTAAGTATTTAAATGACTTCATATGGAAGTTGACTTAAGGAAATTACAAGGGAATTAACTACAGAGGTTCAGTCTTTATCTTCAATTTTTATTCTTGTTCCTGTAACATTTTGATTTCGTCCCTTAATTTTGCGGCCTGCATAAAATCCAATTCCTTGGCCGCCTTTTCCATTGCTTTTCTTTTATCGCGGATCAATTTTTCAATTTGATCTTTGGTCAGGTAATCCATATCGGGCTCCGCTGCCCTAAGTTCCTCTTTTTGAAAATGATAGGTAGAAACCGAATTTTTGGCCAGCACATTGTCAAGGCTTTTATTCAGTGCCGTAGGGGTAATGTTGTGTTCCAGGTTGTATGCCGTTTGTTTCTCGCGTCTGTAAATGGTCTCATCGATCGTATGCTGCATACTCATGGTGATTTTGTCGGCATACATTATGGCCTTACCGTTGAGGTGCCTTGCTGCCCTGCCCACGGTCTGGGTCAATGATCGGTTACTGCGCAAAAATCCTTCTTTATCGGCGTCTAAAATAGCCACCAAGGATACTTCCGGCAGATCCAACCCTTCACGCAATAGGTTCACCCCGATCAGTACGTCAAAAATACCCTTTCTAAGATCTTGCATGATTTCTACCCTTTCAAGGGTATCCACATCACTGTGGATGTACCTGCAGCGCACGTTGATCCTTGTCAGGTACTTTGCCAACTCTTCCGCCATGCGTTTCGTCAATGTGGTCACCAAGGTCCTTTCATCCTTATCGACACGCAATTGAATTTCTTCCACAAGGTCATCGATTTGATTCAGGCTGGGTCTTACCTCTATGATCGGGTCCAGTAATCCAGTTGGCCTTATTACCTGTTCCACGAAGATTCCCTGGCTCAACTGTAGTTCGTAATCCGCCGGTGTGGCACTGACAAAGATTACCTGGTTCTGTAGTCCTTCGAACTCCTCAAATTTTAAGGGCCGATTATCCATGGCGGCAGGCAATCGAAAACCATAATCCACTAGGTTCACCTTTCTGGATCTATCGCCCCCGTACATGGCATGGACTTGAGGGATGGTAACATGGCTTTCATCCACGACCATCAAATAATCATCTGGAAAATAATCAAGCAGGCAGAAGGGTCTGGTGCCTGGTTCACGGCCATCCAAGTATCTCGAGTAATTTTCGATTCCTGAGCAATAGCCGAGTTCCCGAATCATTTCCAGATCAAAATTAGTACGTTCTTCCAAGCGTTTTGCTTCCAGGGGTTTTCCAATTTCCCTGAAATAGTCGATTTGTTTGGTCAAATCGTCCTGAATTTGGTGGATGGCATTTTGCAAAACGTCCTGAGAGGTCACGAACATGTTGGCCGGGTAGATTTTCAAGGTGTCATAGACCTCGATCACGTTATTGTTAAATGGGTCAAAGGCCTCGATTTCTTCAATTTCATCCCCAAAAAAATGGATTCTGAATGCATGGTCCGCATAACTGGGAAATACATCAACTACATCACCTTTAACCCTGAAATTTCCATTTCTGAAGTCCGCCGTGGTCCTTGAATATAGGCCCTGTACCAATTGGTGAAGGAACTTGGTTCGCGCGATGATCTGATTTTTTTGAATATTGATCACATTTTTCTGGAACTCCACAGGGTTCCCGATACCATAGAGACAAGAGACGGAGGCTACGACCAAAACGTCCCTTCGTCCTGAAAGCAGTGAAGAAGTGGCGCTCAGCCGTAATTTTTCGATATCCTCATTGATCGACAGATCTTTTTCTATATAGAGTCCCGAGGTAGGGATATAGGCCTCCGGTTGATAATAATCATAATAGGAGACAAAATATTCAACCGCATTTTCAGGAAAAAACTGTTTGAATTCCGAATACAGCTGGGCTGCGAGGGTTTTGTTATGCGCCAATACCAGGGTTGGCCGCTGTACTCGTTCAATGAGGTTCGCCACGGTAAAAGTTTTGCCCGATCCTGTAACGCCCAATAGGGTTTGGTACCGTACGTCCGTGTTGACCCCTTCCACCAGCTGTTTGATCGCCTCAGGTTGATCCCCGGTGGGCTTGAATTCTGATACTACCTTAAATTTCATTCCTTAAAAATAGCCAAACGGACTTAATTTTCCTTAGGTCGGTAAAAGTATTTAGGAGATTGGACCTGCCCTAGCGTTTTAACGAAAAATGGCCTTTCACTTCTTGTCCATTGTAGGTGATCGCTTTGAACCAGTAGTCGGAGGGCGGTAATGCTAGGCCTTGGTAATTTCCGTCCCAACCTTTGGATTTGGGGTCTATTTGAATCAAAAAACCGCCTCCACGACCAAAAATACGAATAGATTCTACGATAGTTTCGTTATTTCCGGATTGTGGAGCAAACTGCCAATAGTCGTTTACACCATCACCATTCGGTGTAAAGAAAGCTGGAAAATCCTTTGCCGATAGGCCCGATTCCACGATGCGCATCACTGCGCCACAGCCATTCTTGTCCCTTACGAAAACGGTATGTTCTCCCGTAGGCACATTAATGAAGACCGGACTGTCTTGATATTTCCCGTCTTCAAAATCCAGGGCATACTCATAATCCCCATTGCCCCTTACATTGACGCTGATCCGAATGCCAGGGCTATCACGGGCAAGTTCAATACTGGTAATGGATGCCAATTCGGACTGGAAGACCTCAAATTCTCGAGATCTTGCGCATTCCTGTATAATACCGAACTGATTCACCATATTGTAGGCTTCCAAACGATAACGTCCCAAGGCATCTATCCTTGCTTCCGCCAAGTCAGAGATCGGGGTTTCGCTTAAATCTTCATTGATCCTGTACCAGCGGTACCCTTCGGCGGTGGCCTCGCTGGATATAACGGTCGGCAAATCGTTTTGGCATATAGCGACTTGATCTGGTAGTCCTATCATTGGGCCAAAAGTTTCACAGTCCAAAGTGGGCGCGGTCGTGTTCAAAATCTCAAAACCACAGGGGCCACTGGTCCCATTTTCGTTATAGGGTTCAATCTGAACGTAGTAGTCGGTATCCAATAAAAGATCGGGGGAAGGTCGGTATGAAAGTACGTTGCCCACATCAAGGTCGTCCTCGATGTCACTGCCGCCGGGACTGGTGCCCACCGTGATGCGATAACCCGTGGCAGTGGGCGCATATTCCCAATTGATCCTGTTTCTTGAATTATCAGGCAGATCGTTTGCATCGGCCAATCGTGTACATGGCGGTGGTGTGGTTACGTCAACCGTTCGGAACGACTCTCCCGGACAGATGACCAAAGGTGCGTTAGGTAAGAAAAGGCTTATGGTCACGTAAATCACGGTATCTTCCGGAAGACCAACTTCAGGTGTAAAAGAATTCGTAAGGCCGGCAGATCTTCTGTTGAGAATATCGGTACCGCCCGGGGTGGTCCCCAAGGAGATGAGATAGCCCACGATGCCATCCACGGCAGGCCATCGAATCGTTACGTTCACCGGAACTCCGGTTGATCCGTTTAAAGGTGTGCTGATTCTAGGACAGCTCTGTCCCATCATGGCAGTGCCTAACATTAGAAAAAGAAGGTATGTGAACGTTTCTTTCATTTCCCTTTTTCGAAGCATACTAAGATAGTGCAATTTTGTTTCATCGTTTTAGCGTAAAATGCCCTTCAATCTTTTCTTTTTTGTGGAGATGGCCCTTAACCAGAAAACCTCATTCCATCGCTTTGCTCCTCCACATCCGGCGAAACGACTGTAGAAAATACTCCGGCGTTGCAATTTGGGGTGGGATGACATCTTCGTGCTCAAAACTTTCATTGGGACATTGAATATGATCTTCATCAAAGAAAAATAGGGTCAGGGTTGCATAATTTATATAATTTTTTGCAGTGCCCACTTGGGTCTACAGGAGTTTGCGCTGATGGCAGGTTGGTCCAAGATTTCGGTGCCTCCCGGGCTTGTGCCCAAGGATAAAAAATAGCCGTCCGCCCCTGCCACCGGGTTCCATGCAATTTCAGTATCAATGGCTATATCGGTATCCCCATCCACCGGATTACTGATATTGGGACATGCATACTGGGCATAGGAAAAATAACCCATGAGCATGAGGGGTAGCGATAGCAATTCTTTTTTCATTTGAATAAAATTCAAACAGGGTAAGATAATGAAAGTTGCTAACTATCCCGATAACTTGGGTCAAAAAACATATAATAGAGGTTAGAAAGTACAACGCTATAAAATTGGGCGTTACCGGAAGGATTTCAGCACAGGCGACAGAAAGGTTCAAAACTGATTTTAACACTGAAACTTAGGTATGGCCTAAGCAGGTCGAAGCTTTAAAATGATTTTGATCGAAGATCGAGATGACCCCTATTCCGGAGTGATGCAAGTGTTGCTTATAGATCTCTTTTTTTCAACAATGCATAGGATAAATAAACGAAAATGGATGTCCAGGCCAATACGATGAAGATTTCATACCAGTGAACGTGGTAATCCAAGCTGATTTTTTCTCCGATCTGATCGGCTACGGTCTTTACGGCCCCCAATCTGCTGAAAGGCTCATCGATAAGGCGTGCCATGGCTTCCAATGGAAAAAAGCTTTTTACCATTCTTGCGTGATCCCAGGTCATCAACTGCCATCCCAATAAGCCAAATATCATTTGTTCCAAGATCAGCCATAAGATCAAAAAACCAAGGGCAAAGGCCGACCTTTTGACCAAGATCCCCAAAAATAGGCAGAACGAAAAGAATCCGACCAGTTTGACAAAAAAGGCGAACACAAATTCCAGATCTGAGAAAATGATCGATATTTCGTTATAATCAGAATAGATCAAACCCAATACCATTGAAACCAAAAAAACGAATAGGGTAGAGATCAAGGCAAAGGCGACCACGGTCAGAAATTTAGAAAGGATAAATTCCTTTTTCGACAAACCATCGATCAAATTCTGTTTGATGGTCTTGTTGCTGTATTCATTCGCCATCATTGAAACGATTACAATGGCTAGAAATAGCTTAAAAAGGGCCGCCACATAGGTATTGAAATGCCAGATATAGGGAAAATTGAAAATTCCTTGTTCGGCCAAATGAAATTTCACAGGTCCGATATCGAATTTAATGGCCGCGATCAGGGCAATGGAGGTCAGTAGTACAAAATAAGAGATGATCAGGAACCTACTCGCCCGATTGTTCCATAATTTTATATGTTCAATTTGTAATAATCGCCACATAGTTCACTCAATTAGCTTGATTTTTGGTCAATGTCAAAAACTGCTCTTCCAAACTTTCCTTCCGCTTGACCAAATGGGAGAGCACAATGTCTTTGGAAAACATGAGTTGGTTAAACTCCGCCGCGCCCATTTCCTCCTTAAGGAATGCCGTGATCAGTCCGTTTTCCACTTTTACCTCCCCAAAACTTGCATGGCCGTTCAGGAATTTGACCAGTGCTTCGGCTTGTGCCGATTTGAGTTCAAAAAATCCATGGGTGGCCAACATACCATCGACCCTTCCCGAATACAATTTTTCCCCTTTGCGAAGGATGACCACATGGCTACATACCTTTTCAACCTCGTCCAACAGATGGGAAGCCAAGAGAATGGTCGTCCCTTCGGCCGCTATTTTCTTAATGATTTCCCTGATCTGATGGATTCCCTGAGGGTCAAGTCCATTGGTGGGTTCATCCAGAATCAATATTTCCGGTTCGTTCAGCAATGCGGAGGCAATCGCAAGTCTTTGTTTCATGCCGAGAGAATAGGTCTGGAACTTACTGTCTTTTCGGTCCAATAATCCTACCAATTCCAATTTTTCCTCGATTTTGTCTTCCGATACTTCCTTGATCTTACAGACCAGCCTTAGGTTCTGAACGGCCGACATATAGGGGTAGAAATTGGGCCTTTCAATGATGGCACCAACTTTTTTAAGGGCATCATGGGTAGTGCTATTGCCATCGAACCAGGAAAACTCCCCTGCCGTTCGGTTCACCACGTTCAAAACGATGCCCAAAGTAGTCGACTTGCCACTTCCATTGGGACCTAGAATTCCATAAACATTACCTTTTTCTATATTGAATGATAGGTCTTTGACCGCTGTGAGTGCCCCATATTTTTTCGTAAGATGATTTACAGAGAGAATCGTTGCCAAAATGTATGGGTTTTTGAAGAGTTGCTGTTAACTTGACGAAGAAACCTTAGATTTGTTACAACTTAAATGAAATTATGTCCGAAGAAAGATTGATGTCAAAGAAAAAGCCGGCATTTTCCGTGAACGAAAAGCTCGACGAATATTTACATCAGTATAACCGTAAAATTGAGATTCCCATATTTTATGAGGATTTGCTGCGTTTTTCCGGTAGTGTGGTCGTATATGATGCCAATGAGGAGGATACCCTTTGGGTCAGGGCGTACTATTCAGAGTATGACCGTATTGAAATTGACCAAAGTCTTAAAAAGGTGTACTCGATCCTGCATTCCGATGGCAGTAACAGCATCAACCCTTATTTGAACGTTGATGCGGTCGATTATTGCACTTTTGGGAATTCCAAACCTTTTCGAATCAAAATAAGGAACATCCTCAATGACAACTTCACCTATTTTTATGTAAAAAAAACGGATGCCTCCAGGGTATACGGCTTGGAATTGGAGCATATGTTATCCCCTTATAACCTTAACTTTCTGGTTTATAAGGATACCTTGATAGAAGAGCATATCGCCGGTATTCCAGGTGATGTTTTCATTCGCGATTTTCTGCCCAAATGCGATGCGTCAGAAAAAGCGCAACTTGCCAAAGAATTCGTAAAGTTCAACGAACGTTGTATGATACGATTGTTGGGCGATATGCGATCTTACAATTATGTGATCGTGCCCACCCATGATTTTGACCACGTGGTCTATAAGATCAGGGCCATTGATTTTGATCAGCAGTGTTATGAAGGCAAGTTAAAAGTGTACCGTCCGCAATTTTTTAAGGAAAACTACCAAATGGTTGAACTGGTGCGCAACAGACTCCAAAAGCACTCGGTAGATCAATACAAAGTGGAAGAGCGGTCGATCGTGGCCAAGCGTATCCTCAGTTCGGGGAACCGTATTAAGAAGTTAAGGGAAATTTGCAAACATGACACGATTTCAAACCCCGAGAACATTGCTAAACTGGGAGAAGAAATTTACGCCCTTACCTTGGACGTCAAGTTTAAAAGGTGTAAAAAAATGGGACAAATCTTGGATTTGGCGCTCGATTTTGTAAAACGCAATTATGAGAACGTAAGTTTGAAACAAATAATTGAGAGCAAGTTTTAGTATTGCCAATCCCAACCCATAGACCATTTAAGTCCGTACCTTTAGTTTTGCTACAAAAATACACCAAAGAATTTCGTTATAATATCAAATTGGCCGTTCCCGTCATCATGGGGATGCTCGGCCACACTTTTGTGGTCTTTGCCGACAATGTCATGGTCGGGCAATTGGGAACCGCCGAACTTGCCGCGGTCTCCTTGGGGAATAGTTTCGTTTTTATCGCTATGTCGCTGGGCATCGGATTTTCCACGGCCATTACCCCTTTGGTGGCCGAGGCCGATGGCGCAGGGAACAAAGCTGATGCCAAAAGCGCACTAAAACATGGGTTGGTGCTTTGTACCTTGTTGGGCTTACTGCTATTTGTTATCATTCTTTGCTGTAAACCGCTCATGTACATGATGAAACAACCTTTGGAAGTCGTGGCCCTTGCCATGCCATATATCGATCTGGTTGCCTTCTCTCTGGTCCCTTTGGTTATTTTCCAGGCTTTCAAACAATTTTCTGAGGGCCTTTCACAAACCAAATATCCCATGTATGCCACGATTTTGGCCAATGTGATAAATATAGCGCTCAACTATGTACTCATTTTCGGACATTTCGGATTTCCAAAAATGGGTGTGGTAGGTGCCGCGGTAGGCACTTTGATATCGCGTTTTGTAATGGTATTTCATCTATGGTACTTGTTGAAGAGGCGGCCTAAATTCCATGATTACGTCACCCGATTCAAATTTAAGGACATCGAGAAAAAGGTGATGGGTAAGATTATTGGGCTGGGGTTTCCCTCCGCGCTACAAATGTTTTTTGAAGTAGCCATTTTTACAGCGGCCATATGGCTAAGCGGCGTATTGGGAAAAAATGCCCAAGCGGCGAACCAGATCGCCCTTAACCTCAGCAGTATGACCTTTATGTTCGGAATGGGCCTTGGGGTAGCCGCAATGATACGGGTCGGCAATCAGAAAGGGATTGGCGATTTCCGTAAGCTGCGTCGCATTGCGCAATCCATTTTTTTGCTGACCTTGCTGATCGAAGTGGTCTTCGCTTCCCTATTTTTGTTGGGAAGGTTTTGGTTTCCTTCCCTTTATCTCGATGTGAACGATCTGGCCAACATGGCAGATAACAATGAAGTTATTTTCCTATCGGCGGAACTGCTTTTGGTCGCGGCATTTTTTCAGATTTCCGATGGTACACAGGTCGTGGTATTGGGGGCACTTCGAGGCCTACAGGACGTTCGTATACCTACCTGGATTACCTTTGTAGCCTACTGGTTGATCGGTTTTCCCATTTCGTATTTCTTGGGACTGCATACCGATCTCAAGAGTGTCGGGATATGGATCGGCCTTTTGACGGGGCTATCGGCATCGGCGATTATGTTGTATATTCGATTTAATTACCTGACCAAAAAGTTGATCGGTGCATAAGGGGGCGGTTATTATTTATTTTAATGATCGTTAAAAAGAGGTGGTTCGTTTCCGGGGCAACTTGGGTGTACCGTTCGAGCCAAATAAAGGATCTGTAATACATAACATCAAATGGAACTACCAAAATTTTTGTTGGGGGATAATACCGATTTTCCAACAGCGCTTTTTATCGTACATACCGAATATCCGCGTTTCATCATTAATTTGGAGAACGATGAAGTGGAATGGCTCGAAGATTTCACTTCTGAGGATGAGAAGGAGCTCGAAGCGGAAGCCGAAAACCTAATACAGCAGGCCACGGATTTTTATGATAGGGAGGTGTCACGTTACGACGAATAATCACCATGTTTGAATACCTTTTACATCTGGATAAGGAACTTTTTCTTTTCCTGAATCATCTGGGAAATGAATCCTGGGACGGCTTTTGGCTTTTCTTTTCCAATAAATTCGGTTCAATACCCCTTTATGTGCTGCTTTTGTTTTTTTCCTATCGGTATTTCGGAGCCAAAGCTACCCTGCTGCTGTTGGTTAGCGTTGCCATCCTGATTTTGGTAAACGACCAGCTCGCGAATTTTTTTAAATACGGGGTACGGCGCCTAAGACCTTGTTATGATACTGATGTGAACGAGGGCATGCGCCTGGTTCAAGGATATTGTGGGGGAAAATATGGCTATTTTTCGGCCCATGCTGCCAATTCCGCTGCAGTGGCCTGTTTTTTTACGATGTTGTTGAAATCCAAATTACGTTTTATCGCTATCCCATTGATGATTTGGGCCTGTATAGTGGGCTACAGCCGAATCTATATAGGGGTGCATTTTCCATTCGATGTGCTGACCGGTTTGGCCATTGGTTTGTTTTTTGGATGGGTATTTGCCAAGTTATTTATCTTTGCCTTACATAAGTTCCATTTATGATATCCAATATCAGGTATTGGTTTTTATTGTCCCTTGTTTTTTTGGTGTATCTCGCCGGAATGTTCGCGACACTTTTCGAGAACGACTCTGCCCAATTCGCCGTGATGGCGATGCGCATGGTTCAGGAAAATGATTTTTTGAGCCTTTTCAAGGGCCCCGAAGAGTATTTGGACAAACCGCATATGCACTATTGGCTTGCGGCGCTGGCCTTTAAATTTTTCGGCATACACGCTTGGGCTTATAGGATACCTGCTCTTTTGGCGACCCTGATGGGTGCCTATAGTTGTTATGGCTTGGGAAAATTACTCTATGATCGGGATACCGGAAAGCTGGCTGCCCTGATCTTTATGACATCCCAGACCATCATATTGTCGGTCATTGATGTACGCACCGATGCGGTACTCACGGGCTTTGCCATTTTGGCCATTTGGCAGTTGACGGCCTATATCGAAACGAAAAACCTGAAGTATGCCATCATTGGGGCTTTTGCCGCAGGTATGGCATTTTCCACCAAAGGGCAAATTGCCCTTCTGGTGGTTGGCCTTCCCATAATTTGTCATTTGACCTATACCAGAAAATGGCAGCGGCTATTCGACTGGCGGGTCCTTGTAGCGGTTTTGGTTTTTGCCTTGACGATCGTTCCCATGCTCTATGCCTATTACCATCAATTTGACCTGCATCCCGAAAAGATAATAAGGGGTAAGGGGGAACGCAGCGGACTTTTCTTTATTTTTTGGGAACAGAGCTTTGAACGTCTGAGCGGGGAAGGTGTCGGTAAGAACAGCAGCGACTATTTTTTCTTTTTCCATACATTTCTTTGGGTGTTCTTACCTTGGACCGTTTTGGGACTTGTCGCCTATTGGAATCGTGCAAAACAGTTCATAAAGCTGCGTTTCAATTACCGTCCAGGTGAAGAATTGCTTACCATCGGGGGCATTGCCCTCATTTTTATCGTCATCAGTTTTGCGCAGTTCAAACTGCCCCATTACCTCAATATTGTGATGCCTTTGTTTTCGGTTCTTACCGCCTCATTTCTGAACCGCATGTACCATGCTTCCCATAATAAAACCATCAAGGTAATGCTTGGTATCCAGTATTTTATCTTGGGGGTGGTCTTCATTGCGTGTAGCTTCATCAGTTTTTTCGTGTTCAAATTGGAGAGGCCCATCGACTACCTTTGGATGCTTTTACTGGGGTTATTGGCCATTTATTATTCCTTGAAACGGGAACTCTATTTTCCGAGGATGATCACGGTTGCTGCCATTAGCGCCATTGTATTGAATGCGGTATTGAACATTCATTTTTATCCCGAATTGTTGAAGTATCAGGCCGGAAGTGAAATGGCCAAGGTTATCGCTGAGCAAGAAATTCCGGTCGATAAAGTGTACAAACTGTCTAAAAAACATACTTGGTCAATGGATTTTTACAACCAAAAACCATTGATCATCTCATCGATCGCAGATATCAAGGGCAAGGGGAATATATGGGTATACGTCACCAATGACGAACTGAACGATTTACATGATTTGGGATTTGACTGGGATCGGCAATTCACCGAATATGATTTCAGGATTACGAGACTTCAGGCAAAATTTTTAGACCCTTCAACCAGAAAAAGGGTGCTCGAAAAAATGCACTTGATTCATATCCAATGATAAGGGCCATTATTTTTTGGGGATTGAGAATGGGATTTGGTTGCGCGTAAAAAATTCCGTTTCAGATTTCTGATTGGGTTTCAACTACCCGCATTTCCGGCTTTTTGAAATGATATAGGACGCCCAGCAGCGATACCAGGGCGGTAATAATGAAAAATTCCATGCTGATCCCCACCGAGGTATTTTGGTCAAGCGCAAATAACTGGGCCCCGTAGAAAAAGGTGATCTCCCGGCTGCCGATACCACCAATGGTCAACGGTAGAACTGAAACAATCGAGGAAATCAGAAAAATAAACAGATAGGCAAGTTGGTTCATCTCGATCGACAAGGCTTTTAGGATAAAAAAGGCACTGGCCAGCTGCGCCAATTGTACCAAAGCCGCATAACCGATCGAACGCCAAAACACCGGATAGACAATACCGAAGTATTTTTTGTTCAATCCCCAAAAGATAAGTACCGACAGGAATCCCAGAATCGCTATGGGCATCTTGAACCGATCTAGTTCTGGGTGTGGAAGAAATAGTGCGAGCAAACACGCATAAACCCATAACAACAGCAGGCCACTGAGCCTATCGAGGAGCAATACCGAAACCACACTTTTCGTATTTACCCCAAATTGACGTTTGATCAGGTAACCTTTATAGGCATCGCCCCCTATTCCGCCAGGTAAAAAGAGGTTATAGAACATGCCCAACAGGTAAAGTTTTAGATTACTGCTTTGGGTGAGTCGTACCTGAAGTTGGTGAAAATATAAGTTGAGTCTGTAGGCAGCCAAAATTTTTGAAGCCATAAAAAATAAAAGGGCCATGATAAGGGGAATGGGTCTCGATTTCTGAAGGGTTTTCAAAACCACTTCCAAATCGATTTTCGTAAAGATAAAATAGACCAGTGCTAGACTGATCGAAATCTTTACCGCGGTGATCCAATGCTTACGTTGCCAGGCCACCAACGGTCACTTTTTTGATGCGATAGGGCCTTTTATTCTGGGATTCGTAATAGGTGCGTATCAAAAGTTCCATCACGATGCCTATGGTAAAGAGCTGTATCCCAGCAAGGATGAACATGAGCCCAAATATCAGCAACGGTCTGTTCCCGATATCCTGCCCCAAATAGAATTTAACAAAAAGGAGATAGATGTTGATGAAAACGCCCAGAAGGATCAATAAAAAACCAAAAATCCCGAACAAGTGTATCGGACGTTGAAAATATTTACGGATAAAGAGCAGTAACATCATATCGGCCACTACCTTGAAAACCCTTTCTAGTCCGTACTTCGAAACACCGGCATTGCGAGCGTGGTGCTTCACGGGGACCTGTTTGATCTGTGCCCCTTCCAAATAGGCCAATAGGTTTATAAAGCGATGCATTTCACCATATAGGTTCAATTCCTTGGCGATGTCCTTCGAAAAAACCTTAAGGGCACATCCGTTGTCCTTAATGTCCAATTTGGTCACGCGCCGGACCAAAAAATTGGCAATTTTTGAAGGAATGGTCTTTACGAAGGAATCCTTTCTTTTTTGTCTTATGCCCGTCACCACATCGTATTCCCCGGAAACCATATACGACAACATTTGAGGAATATCGCTCGGATCGTTCTGGAGGTCGCCGTCCATGGTGATGACAAAATCACCACTGGCATAGTCGATTCCCGCGGCCAATGCCAGACTTTGGCCATAGTTTTTTTTGAGTTCGATCAGGTGTACCTTTTGATCTCCCATTTTATTTACCGTTCTACGTGTGGCATCCTGGGAAAAATCATCCACGTAAATGATTTCATATCTATAGCCCACAAGGCTTTCATGGATTTTTTGGGTCAACAGCACCACGTTATCGGCCTCGTTATATAATGGGATGACAATGGAAAGGAGCTCGGTGGTAATGGGAGTCATGTATTGGCTGTATTGCTCGCGGCAAAGTTATGGTTTTTATTTAAGTTCTTTTTTTTGGAGTTGCAACAATATTTCGGCAGCCCCAAAAGGGGATATTTCGTAATCCATAACCCGCTTTGTAAGGGACTCCAACATCGATTTTACTTTTGGGCTTCCGTAAAAATCGCGTTTCAACCTTTCGTCAATGGTCTGATAAAGCCATTGCCGATTCTGTGCCTTTCTTTTTCTTTCAAAATAACCGGTTTTTTGTGCCCCTTTCAGGTAGGTTTGCGCCATGTCCCATAATTCGGTCATCCCCTTGTTTTCTATGGCGGAACATAGTTTCACTTCGGGTTTCCAACCATTTTCTTTGGGCGGGTAAAGTTGTAGTGCCCTTTTGAAATCCTCTCCGGCGCGTTTGGCCCTAACGGTATTATCCCCGTCCGCCTTGTTGATGGCAATGGCATCGGCCATTTCTATAATGCCGCGCTTAATCCCCTGAAGTTCATCGCCAGCACCGGCCAATTTCAGCAATAAAAAAAAGTCAACCATACTGTGGACGGCGATTTCACTTTGTCCTACCCCTACGGTTTCCACCAATATGATATTGAAACCGGCGGCTTCGCATAGGATAATGCTTTCCCGAGTGGCCTTGGCCACGCCTCCCAAGGAGTCACCTGCAGGGGATGGCCTGATAAAGGCGTTCGGGTGTTTGGCCAACAATGGCATTCTGGTTTTGTCGCCTAAAATACTGCCCTTGTTTTGGCTGCTACTCGGATCTACCGCAAGTACGGCCAACTTATTTCCCTCAGACAATACATTGATGCCCAAGGTTTCAATAAAGGTGCTTTTCCCTACACCGGGTACCCCTGTGACCCCTATTCGATACGTCTCTTTTTTTTGGGAAATACAACCTTCGATAATACGATTGGCAAGTGCCACATCACTTTTTTTTACACTCTCTACCAAGGTTATTGCCCTTGCCAAAAGGGTTTGGTCACCAGCTTTGATACCGTTTAACAGTAGCTCAACCGATGGCAATTGTTTCCTTCTCTCCCGTAATTTGGAAATGTTTTTGGGATTGCTATGACGGTGCTTTTTCAAGTTTAGTTGCTCAATGGAACGGCAATCTTGGTCTGGTCCCAAGATAAACCCATGTTAAGTTCGCCGTAATCTTCAAATTCTATCGTGAACGATTCTATAGGCTGTGCCACGGTCGTCGAAGGTACCTCCACTTGTACTACATCCTTGGAAGGATCTCTAGTGGTATCTTTGCCCCCGCTCAAAATGGTTACGCCCCAATCAGGGACTTCCTTATTAAAAATAACGCTCCATTGCTGCTCTCCGGGAATGGTCCAAAGTGAATACGTCCCCGCTGGCAGCACTTTGCCCATGACCCTCATATCGGTAGCGGTGGTAAAAGTGGTCGGTTCATTGGCACCAGTTCTCCATACCTTATTGTAAGGAACCAATTCGCCGAATATTACCCGCCCTTTTTTAAGAGGGCTCGAATAGTGTACTGTTAACTCCAGCTCATTTTTGGCATAGGTCGCCGTTTTTTCAGGGCTATTTTTTTTGGTCTGCTCCCGGATATAGGGCATTCCAAAAAAGTACCCGAGCAAACCAAGTACAACAAGGAGGATGAGTACCCATTTTAAAATTTTCATAACGAATATTTTGTGTTTCCCTAAAATTAGTAAAACCAATCAGATTATATTCCATTATTTTAACCAAGGATAGGTTTAAATGGTTTCAAGAGGTCACCATTTAAGTCAGACAAAGAGATGGGTTCAACGTTATTTTACGAGGTCAAAAATAAATTGAGACTTATTTTCATAGACTTCCCCTGGTTTTAAGACGCTGTTTGGGAATTTCGGAATGTTGGGGGCATCAGGAAGATTTTCGGTTTCAAAGCAGATAGCCGGCATATGCAATGGGGTATAGACGACCATGGCCGGTTGGTTCGTCATGACCGACATGGCAATTCCGGATAACGGGGAATATACCCTGGCCGCAGGTTTTTGCTCATGGTCAATCACATAAGGGGTGTCCAATCTTGTTTTTCCAATGGCCTTACTGCTCATAAAATCGTAGGGGGTATCGTTAACCGGGGCCAATTCCCCGGTAGGCAATAGTTTGTCATCCATGACCGCTATCTTGGGGCAACCGAGCTGTAATTCATAATGGTCGATGGAAAGGGCGCTATCCAAACTAAAATAGGAATGGTTGGTTAGGTTCACCACGGTACTTCGATCGGTGGTTGCCCTATGGTCTATATGAAGACTATTGTTATCCAATCGATAGGTAACTGAAACTTTCAGATTTCCCGGGTAGCCTTCTTCAAGGTGTTTGCTAAAATATGACAGTCTTACGAAGGGCTTCTCTCCATGATCAACCGCTTCAAAGGTCCAATGTTTTTTGCCGAAGCCGGATTTCCCGCCATGCAGGTGAACCCCGTCTTGTTGATAAAGCGGATAGGTCTCCCGATCCAACTCAAAACTTCCATTGGCGATTCGGCCGGCATACCTACCTATGCAGGCCCCCAAAAAAAATTGATCCTTCAGGTACATCGATGGAAAATTATGGCCGACCACCATATTTACGGTATCGCCATGAACATCCTTGACCAGGAGCTTCTGTACAATGGCTCCATAATCCAGGACGATAAGCGTAATAAAGGAATTGCTAAGGGTAACTTGTTTCAAGACCTAAAGGATTGTTTTTGTAAAAATACTTGATTTTTGCAACATCGACTTTTTTTTGTCGTCCTTTAGTAACAACAACCCTAACCAAAAAATGCAACTGGCCAATGTTTCAGATTGATCTGGTAGCGAAATGCAAGGCTAACGATCGCAAGGCACAATTAGCGCTTTATAATCAGTATTGCGAAGGGATGTTCTATGTGGCCGTTCGTTTCGTTAAAAATGCGGATGATGCTGAAGATGTGCTTCAGGAAGCTTTTATCAAAGCCTTTGAGAAGATAGACCAGTTTAAAGGTGAGGTTACTTTTGGTGCATGGTTGAAACGCATAGTGGTGAACCGATGTTTAGACTTTTTGAAATCGAAAAAAGAAAACCTTGTGGCTTTGGACGAAAGCTACATGCAAGTGGCCGAAGACGGTGATTGGACCGTCGACGAAGGGATTACAATCGAAGAAGTGGTGCGAGCCATGCAACATATTCCTGAAAAGTACGTCGCCGTGGTAAGGCTTTACCTGATGGAAGGCTACGACCATGAAGAAATATCCGGAATACTGGATATTTCAGAAAGTGCATGCAGAACGAGATTGTTGAGGGGAAAAGGATATTTAAAAGAAATTTTAAAAGACAAGAGAGATGGCACAGGATCTTAGAAAAATGTTCGAATCGAATAGGGAAGAAGCCGCCCAAAGAATCAAGCTAAAGGCCGGGCATGAGAAGCGTTTCATGGAAAGGCTCGAAAGGGAGATACCTGCAAAGAAAAAGGCGTCTATGAGGTTTTGGTTGCAGCTGGCCGCCTCCGTTGCCATTCTACTATCGTTGGGTATCTACGTCATGATCGGTACCGGCAATACCGATGGACCTATCAAAACCACGGTGGTCAATAAGGAACCCATAGAAGAAAAAGGAAATGGTATTTCCCTGGGCGATCTTTCCCCCGATCTGAAAAAGGTCGAGAATTATTATGTGGCGAACATCAATCTGGCCCTGTCCAAATTAGAAGTTTCCCCAGAAAACAAGGTGCTTGTCGATAGTTTTATGGATCAACTGTCTTCTTTGGACGTTGAATACAAGAATCTAAACAAGGAGTTGAACACCATTGGTCCCAACGACCAGACCATCAACGCCCTGATCAAGAACCTTCAATTGCGCCTTCAGTTATTGCAAAAGTTAAAAACGAAGTTGAACGAATTAAAACCATCAAAAAATGAACAAATTAAAACGAATGCCATTTAAAGTAGTGCTCCTAGGGGCATTCCTGATCGGGACCATCGCCAATGGCCAGAAGCAGTCAAAGACCTATAGCGAACTGTTCAATGTGCGCCCGGAAACGGTGTTGGAAATCAATACCAATAATGCCGACATCGAATTTGAGACCTGGGACAAGGACCAGATCGCCGTAGAAGCGGTCATTGAATTGGATGGGGCTTCGGAGGAAGAGACCAAACGCTATTTTGAGGATGGCGGCATCAAGATCATGGGCAATAGCCAAAAGGTGTCGATAACCACCGGCAACGAAAATTCATGGGCCTTCAAAAACGGGGATCCCCAAATACACTTTGATCAGGAATTTCAGTTCGATTTGGATACCTTCATCTCGGGTGCGATGATGGGCATGGATTCACTCATGATCCATATGGATTCGTTGAACATGGGTTGGGCCGTGCTGGCCGATATGCCCCCTATGCCGCCCATGCCAGATCAGAATTTTGATTATGAGGCCTTCAAGAAAGACGGGGAGAAGTACATGATCAAATGGCAGAAGGAGTTTTCAAAAGGCTTCGATAAAAATTACGAAAGAAAGATGGAGGAATGGAGCCTAAAAATGGAAAAAAAGGCCCAAGAGGTGGAGAAAAAGCGGGAAGCTATGGATAAGGCCAGGTCCGAGCGTTTCGAAAAAATGCAGGAAAGCAGGGCCCTACAAATGGAGGAGCGAGAACGGGAAATGGAGGCCAGATCGGAGGCCATGCAAAAAAAGGCTGAGGATATGGCCCGGAAAATGGAAGAAAGGAACGTCATCATCTCCCGCAATACCGATGGGAACCAGCCCAATATATTCTACTTTTCTTCCGATGGACAGCATAAAAATTATAAAGTAAAGAAAACCATTAAAGTCAAAATGCCCAAAGGCATGAAGATTCAGATGAATGTCCGCCATGGGGAAGTGAAGTTGGCAGAAAACACCAAAAACATCCATGCAACCTTGACCTATTCAAGGTTGCTGGCCGCTACGATCGAAGGAGACAAAACCTCAATCATAGCCACCTATTCGCCGGTGACCGTAAATAAATGGAACTATGGGGAGCTACAGGTCGATTATTCCGACAAGGTCGATTTAAAGGAAGTGGGCAACCTAAGGCTTACGGCTACCGCCTCCGATGTTACCATTGGTAGGCTCATCGATAAAGTCTATGTCAAAAACAAATTTGGCCCCATTACGATCAACAATATTTCCGATGGTTTTACAGATATGGACATCTCGTTGCAAAATGCCGAACTGCATTGCAAGACCCCAGCAACCGCTTTTGTCATCTACGTGAACGGAACCGCTTCGGAATTGGCATACCCGGACCGCATCAAATTGGAGAAAACCAAAAACCAGAATAACGTCGTCAGTAAAGGATTTCACCTTAATAAAAATAATGGCAAGAACATAACGATCAATGCCAGCTACAGCGATGTGGTTTTTAATTGATTATTCTTCAAGTTCCAAGGTCCCGAAAAAATCCGCATCGATCCAGGCCAAATTCTTATCCTCTCCCGGTATAAAAACCGAACCGATCAAATTTTCCCTTTCCATGCTCCCATCATTGTCACAATAAGCAAGAATAAATCCCATTTTCTTTCCTTTCATCAATTTTTTGGCCTTGTTGGAGCTTCCATCAATATAATCGGCACCATATACACGAACCGCCATTTCCCATGTACTTCTCCGATCTTCGGTAAGCCGTTTTGAGATAACATGATTGTCGTATACATGTGGTGTTTTATCGGGGGCCAGATCAACCACCTTACCGTCCAAAGCCAGATGATAGGCAAAGGCATTGTAGTCAAATTGGTGCAGTCCACCTGAATTGTCCTCATCCAGGTATATTTCCAGACCATCATCGTCCCAATATAATTTTAGTGGGTCTTCATTTCTGTCGTAAAGCACGTCATCCTCTATTCGTACCAGGATGTAAAGCGCTTCGGAATCCCATGCGAGCTTGAAATGGCCGTCAAAGTCATTGTGGTCATAGGCCGGGCCAAGCCAGTTCTGGTCAATGGCATGCCATTTTACCTGATCCCATATGGGTTCTGTTGCTTTGCCATCCAAGGTCGGTGGTCGATCGGTTTTTTTTACCTCAATGCGCTGGTGGTCTTTTTTTTGGTGCGCCTTGCTGCAGGAAAATAGCAGGCACAGGCAACATAGCGTTACTGTTTTTTTCATAGGTGATAAGTCTTGGGGTCGACATATTCAGCCTAAATATAGTGATTTATTGGAATGTTTCCACTCTAAAGGAGCTTTGCGGTTGGCATGGCCATAAGCGCCTTATAGGGGCAGGGCATTGTTCCAATGCACAATGTCATCGTTGTGCATTGCATCGAGCCCCATTTGAACACAGACGGCGGTCTTGGCTCCGGAAACCACATTAGAGATGGGTAAGGTGCCATTCATTACATTTTCTCGAAAATCGATCAGGGCCTGTTTGCTCGGGTCTTCGTGTTTCACTTCAATGGGAATGCCCTTACCTTGTTCCCAAGGAACGGTGGCCCCTGCAACCCCGTCTACCGTTCCAATTTCTTTTTGGTAACTGCCTTCCGGATAAAACCAGGCCTTGGTGTAATCCAAGATCAAGGTACCCTTATCGCCCATCACCTTGATCTTGTAATCATCCACGGCATTGCTGGTCAAACAACTGAATTTTGCTTTCACCCCGTTCGGATAGCTGTAGATGAGGTGTACATTATCGTAGGTCTCCCGGCCATCTTTCCAATAATCGATACCCCCGACACCCGTTACCTTATCAGGTACTTCGCCTGTGGCCCAATTCACGAAATCGATCTGATGGGAGCAGAGTTCGGCGACCAGGCCACCAGAAAATTCGCGGTACATGCGCCAATTGATCAAGCGTTCCAATTCAGGTTTGGGAACTGGGCGACGCCAATCTCCGTTGCGGTTCCATTGGCATTCAAAGGCGGTAATCCTGCCCACTTTTCCGGCCTTGATCAAATCGACCACATGGGTATATAGTCTTGAACTATGATATTGGTGGCCCGTTTGGAATATTTGGTTCGAGGCTTTTGCCCTTTCAACCAGGGGCAAGATTCCCTCATAACCTTTGGCCATGGTTTTTTCGCAGTAAACGTGCTTGCCGGCATCGAGAGCGTCGATGGCAATCTTGGAATGGCTATTGAGCGGCGTGGCCACAAGAATCGCATCCAAATCGTTGCTTTCGAGCATTTTGCGGTAATCTTTGTAGCCTTGTGCCTGCGCACCTTCAACACTTTTAAGGGCTTTTTCCAATCGGAACGGCAATATGTCGCAACATGCTGCCACTTCGAAGTGATCTATCTGGTTGATGAACGGAATCAAACCCCCTCCGCGATCTCCGGTGCCAATGATCCCGATACGTAAGGTGTCACTCTTGCTTTGGGCGAATACCTTCCCTATGGCCAATGAAGAAGTGCCCAAAGCAGTCGTGGCCAGACCGCCTTTGATGACAAATTCCCTTCTTTTCATTAAAATCTATTTTATTGGATCTTACTTTTAAATCCCGTATCGTGTCAGCGCACAATCCTTTGGAACAATTCCCGATCCATTGCTATACTTTGGGCTCCCAACCTTTTGCATACTCCCGTTTCCAATGGGCCATGGCCTTTTCGCTGTTCAGTACCTTCCCGTTCGACGGATCTATTTTCAACATTTCCCCCGTATCCTGTGCCATATTGCCCAAGTGGCATAACATCGTTGAAATGCTTGCATCGTTGATTTCGGCATTCAAAGAGGTATCTTTTCGAATCGCATCGAAGAAATTGGCCACGTGGTTTACATCCAATTGCCCTTCCCCCCTGGTATCGGTGGTGGCACTGGCCGCCCTTTCGAACTCAAATTTGATGGGATTTCCTTGTAGGTCGAATAGTTTATAGAAATTTCTATCCATTTGGATAGAGCCCTTGCTGCCATAGATGGTGATGCCGCGTCCTGGTCTTTCTGGTTTGAGCACGCCTCGGCTATGTCCGGTCCAGGTAATAAATTTGTCGTTGGCAAATTGAAAAGTCACCTGTTGGTTATCCGGAAACTGCCAATCATCATCATAGGTATACTTGCCGCCATAGGAGGTCACGCTAAGTGGAAGATCCACACCAAGGGCCCAGCGGCACATATCTATTTCGTGGGTGCCGTTGTTGTGCAGTTCCCCGGTGCCCCATGTTCGGAACCAATGCCAGTTATAGGCATGCACATTGTCTCGGTAATCTTCCCTTGGGGCGGGACCCTGCCAAAGTTCCCAGTCGAGGGTGGCGGGAACGGGAATCTTATTGCCGACCCCAATGGAACCGCGGTTGTTCGAATAGTAGGCTTCTCCCTTGAAAACTTCGCCGATGATGCCTTCACGGATGTCCTTTATGGCTGAAATGGAGGTTTCCGCAGATCGTTGCTGATTGCCCATTTGTACCTTTTTTCCATATTTCCGTTGTGCAGCGGTCAATAAGTCCGTCTCGTGGGCATTATGGCTACAGGGCTTTTCTACGTAGACGTGCTTTCCCGCCTGCATGGCCATGATGGCCATCGGGGCATGCCAATGCTCAGGGGTGGCGATAAAAATGGCATCCACTTCTTTGTCTTCCAGGATTTTCCTGAAATCTTTTTCCACTTTTGGCAAGTAACCGATGCGATTCTGGCACCAGGCGTTATGCTGCTCCAAGATGAGGTCGTCTACATCACAGGTATATAATATTCTGGCGTTGGCATCTGCATGGATAGCCGCCACATGGGCTTTGCCCCTGCCATTGATGCCGATGGTGGCACAGTTGATCCGGTCGTTGGCCCCTATAATATTGGCATAGCCCATACTGGGCAAACCGAGGCTTCCCAAGGTCACCGCCGCCGTACCCACGGTGGTCTTTTTAATGAAATTTCGTCTTGTGGTCATGTTTGCTGATTTTGTTGCGGGTTGTTTTTATGGTTATCGGCGGAAACGAACCTTCCGCTTATTGGATGTATCGGATAATGGCGTGGTCATTAATCGCCTTTAACATTTCCTAAAGATAATGCCAAAATTCGATAAATAAAAAAACGGCCCCAATGGGCCGCCCTTCAATTCGCTATGCATGTCCATCGCGTGATCTTTTTACTCAAAAAAGGATGTCACCCCCATGAAAGTTTGGCATTAAGAAGTTAATTCGCCTCGATTTAATGTGCCCCTTCCTTTAAATATTCCGGGAAATTTTTTTTGAACCTGTTCAATCGAGGGATGGAAACATTGGTGATGTAGGAGTTGTTCGGGTGTTTGCGCTCATAATCTTGATGGTA
>JAHENB010000047.1 GCA_024643345.1 Maribacter sp.
TATATAAGGGCAATTTTTTATACTGCACAAAACCCAGATCGGGGAACAGATCAAAATTTATACTGCGTCCAAGCTTGCTAAAGTGTTTCAACCAAATAGCGGTAAAAGTATCCGAAGTAAACGGATTGTTTTTCATTTCGGTAGCGTTTGGCAAGTTAAATTAGTGGTCACATCGATATAAAGGAAAGGGAGTATGAAGTGTTGAATAAGGCCGTTCTGGTTTTTCTTCGATCAGTTTACCATAAACTTCCAGGTCAACAATATATTTCCATACCTTAAAAGGTTTGAAATCTTTCGAAAAGTTGGATTTAAACTTAAAGAGCGAGTCTTCCTTGCTGCCTACCCCTCCACCAAGGTTGAAGTAGCAATAGTTTTCGGCGGTGGCAATGATCCTCATTTCATCGATCATCAATTTAACGGGATTCAAGTGTACAAATTGCTCTTTGGTACCTGAAAGATGGTATTGTACGATATCACACTTTTTTATGAACATGGCACCACTAATAATTTCATTGGTTTCATTGAGTGTCGTTAAAAAAACCTCGGTCTTGAATTGGGTACTGTTTAATAGGTCAAAGAAATAGGTTTCGTCAAAAAAGTATTTTTCTTTGGCATTGACCCTTCGCATATTTTCATAGTACATCGCAATGAATTGCAGCATATCCCCATCAGTTTCAGCCTTTCGTACAGTACAAAGCCTTCTTGCCTTGTTGATGTATGTTTTTAGTCTTTTTTGATAGGCCTGCTCCTGCGCTTCGAGATTGCGGGTCAAATCAATATTAATTACATTTCCCACGGTAACGATGGCACCAAGACCTTTTAAGATTTCATCCTGAAAAGGAATGTAGGGGTTCAATCTCGAGAAAACAGAAACAAGGTTCATTTCGAGGAACAATTTTTGAAGTGCTTGTCTAAAACCCAAGAGGTCAAAATATTGATTACTTTTCGTTATGATTGGGCCCGGATATCCATAAACCGATGTTGCATCTTTGTATTGGGTCCCATCAATTTTTCGAATCAATAAGGGAAGTAAAATGGTTTGGTTTTCATCGGTATACTTTATGAGTATTGCTTCTTCATCCCAATTTTTTGAGATGGTATGGTAATCATAGCTATGATAAAAATCGGCTTGGGCAATCGAATCCATATGAAAATCCCAAGATTGTTGTTCGGTTATGATTTCTATCGTAGTATCAGTTGTCCTGCTCATTTTTTCTGCTTTAATTAAACTGGGATTCATACCAGCCTCACCTCTAAATAAGAGGCAAAAAAATGTTGGGGCATATGGTCTTTGTATAAATACAAATGGGAATGATGGTGTATGTTCAGTCCATTGTCTATAAGCCCAAGGGTCTTCCATCCCATGGCATTTGGCGCTAAAAAGTCCTTTTGCAGATTATCTCCAATATAGTAATAGGTACTTCCCTTTAAACTGTCCTCTATAATTTTAAAGTTATTGCGATTTGGTTTTTCGGTACCGATGGCTTCGGATATCACGATTTTGTCGATTAGTCCCATAATTTTCAAAGCTTCAATTTTGGCCATTTGTGATTGCACCCTCCCATCGGTAACGATACCGATTTTCCCTTTTTTAAACTTGATCTCTTTCATTAATGGCATGACGCCATTAAATAATTGGATATCGGGAACGTGGTCCCGATACATTTTGATCAACGAATGCATCTCTTGGCCATAACGCTGGCCAACTATTTCAAATACATTTTCTTGGCTGCGATAAAGCGATAACATCAATACCAACAAATGTTGGTGATTTTTTGGTTCTAGATTTTTGGCAATATGGGTATAAGCAGACTTTAGAAAATCAAATTCATTATAAAGTGTATCGTCTAAATCGAATACCACCACTGTATTTTTATCAACTTTGATATCCATGCACTAAAATTTCATCATCATAACGGAGCATTAATAAACGATCTTCCCATATATTGAATTGCGGATCAATTGTTTGACCCAACAAATACTCCTGTATGACCCATTTAGGGAAATTTGCCCCTGCCAAATAGGAAAGCGGGAACCCCCCCCCAAACCGTGGATTTATTTCTATTCCGTAAATGTTCGGAATTTGTTGGTCATCCATAAAAAACTGAACCGTTAAACAGCCAACGGCCCCTTCAATGCTGGAAAGATGTTCCTTAATAAAAGGCACTAGGGCATTGTGCATGGTAAGGCCTTTGCTTACTTCTCCATCCCGAATTTCCAATCGTTTTCTGGGAACGGCACATTTGAGCTCGTGGTCTTTGCCATAATAGAGATCACAAGTATATTCATCAAAATTTTGATGGTCTAAATATTCCAAGAACATAAACTTCTCATCAGTGAAATGAAATTCTTTAAGCTCCTCTTTATGTTTAATAAGATAAGTATCGATGCTACGACTCCCATTGGAAGGTTTGATGAACAGAGGTAAAGGAAAATTATTCTTGGGATATTCTTTGGCGACACGAATCCCTTTCTCTTCAAAAAATTTATGGATCAACCTTTTATCCCTGCATTGCAAAACGAAATCGGCCGAACAAATCAAAGGGGTAATACCATTCTTTGTGAAACGTTCTTTGTGTTTTGCGAGCAATAACAGTTCTGTATCTATGGTTGGTATGATCAATTTTATCTGCTTTGACCTACTGAGTTCGATCAAACGGTCAATATATTGAGGATCATCAAGGCGTGGCACTTGAAAATTACCATCGGAGACATGACATGCCGCTGCAAGTAACGGATTTGAATCCGCGGCGTATACCTCAGCTTCCGGATTTATATACTTTAGCTCTTTTTGAAATGCTCGGACCAATGAAACGCGTCGGCCTGCTGAGGTAATTAATATATTCATTTTTATCCCTTAAATTTTGTTGAAATTATGAGTTAGGAATTATGAGTTAGGAATTATCATTGGAGATTATCAAAGATAGCCCATAATTTAGTAAGTAAATGAATTGTTCGACTAATAGGACAGATTAATCGATTAGGTTATTCTATTTTTCCTTTCAACCTACTAGAATTTAGTTTTAACGATTTTTAGGATTTCTTTAAGAGAATTGCTTTCAAAAAGAATAAATTTGGCTCGTAGTTCTGTACTTATTGCAACTTATTGTTTTAAGAGAAATAGAAAAAAATTGTATACTGTCCCATGGTTAAGAAATATAAAAACATTCTGGTTTTTTTAATTATCGCTTTTTTCTTATTGGTGCCCTTTACTATGATTAAAACCTTAGGTGCCGATTATGAAATTTTTCCGGCGGCTATCTTTCCAGGAGGTGCCGATAGAATTGCGATTGATGACGAAATAAAAGTTCCGGGTATGATCAAGTTCTTTGGTAAGGATCTGGAAAGTGGCCAATTGGTGGAACTGAATAAACGCTTTATGCTCAAGAAAATATACATCCACCACATAGTTTATTTTATAAATGAAAATCGTTTTGGACCATTATCTTATGAAGGCTTCCCGAAAGAAGAAGATAATCCTTACGCAGCCAAAGCAACCCCTGAAGATATCGCCCAAACAATAGATTGGGTGAAACAAAGATTGTTGGAGCAAAATTGTTCGGATTCAATGATAGTTGTGAGATTTTCTGAACTAAAACTCGATAAAAACACAAGAAAACTAATATCAGATACTGTTGTAGATGAAAGAATACTTAAATTATATTGATACCCGTATAGGCCGCCTATTTGATAGGATTGCCGATCATAGCCATGTAGATACGCAATCGCTTGCCTATTTCAGGATTTTTATCGGACTTTTCATGTTGGCACATTATATGCCCGAATGGCAGTGGTTCGGTAACGCACCCCAAGGCTTTTTTCTGCCAAGGCCCTTTCTAGTCACCAATTTGTTTGACGGTTTTCTGCCCGAAGGATTTTATCTGTCCCTTGATTTATTGAACATTATTTTGTTTTGTTTGGTAACTTTGGGTATCCGAACCCGACTGGCTTTTGCCCTTCTTTTCATCATCAACCTAATCGGTTACAGTTTTGAGTTCAGCTTTGGTAAAATAGACCACGAAGTGCATTTGTACCTTGTTATCCTTTTGACACTTTCTTTTACCAACATGGGAACACGGTCTGCCTTTTTAAAGGATAGAGTTTTAAAACCGGGCTTTCAAAAATGGGCCTTGATGTTGCTAAGTATTTACATTGCGTTTGGCTTTTTTACCGCGGGCCTACCAAAATTTCTAAGATGGGTTGATTTTGACAGCTCCCAAATCGGAATTTTGGAATGGTTTTTTAAAGGGTATTTCAATTATGATCGCCATCTTCTGCTTGCCGATTCAGTGTTCAAGACGCCCTATATTGTTTTTGAAATTTTGGATTACCTGGCACCAACCATGGAACTATTAAGTTTTGTATTCCTTCTTTGGAGTAGAAGGTCCTGGCGTATCTACCTGGTGATTTTGAGTGCTTTCCATATGGGAAATATGCTGTTGTTAAATATAGAATTTGCGCTTAACATTACCTGTTATGGCATCTTTTTGATCGCTCCGTTTTTGAGTTATATTAATAGGTATTTCCCGAAAGGTCGAAATGCGAAAATCACTTTATTGACTTCGGTGGTTGTCTTGGGACTTTTTCAACTTGGAAGAAAAGTCTACTATATGGATTTTCAGTATGATGCGGACTTTTACCCCGATAAATTTGCCATGGATTCATATATCAGCGTGCTCTTTTGGATTACCACCATTACCATTGGTGTCATTACAATAAAGAAGCGATTGTATGACACCCCACAATCCAGGTCTTTGTAAGTTGGGAACACATTGAATGCCAAATTCGATTTTTTTTAAGTACATTTTTAAATCTTCTTTGTCTTTGCTATGGTTGGCGTACCTTTTAATTCTATTTCAAAATTAACATATAATAATTGATGTTTATGTAGATTTTACATCTGTGGATGATGTAAAGGAACATAAAGCTTATCTTTAGTTGCATAGAGATTTATTGGATAAAAATATTGAACATTGACGCGAAGGAAATTTATTCTGATTTTATCCACTGGGGCTGCGGTTGTGGGCTTCTATATCTATTTTGTTTTGCATCGAATGGGCACCTCCGCCAATGCGGTATGGATTCCTGGATCATTGATGAATTTGATGGACAAGAATACGATACTGGACATTGGGGAAACCTATTGCGCCAAAACCCCTGAGGAGGGATTTGAGAATATATTGTGGAGGCATTTGGGCATTACGGGAGGACAATATAGTGTCGATGAATCAACGATGACCAAGCTTATCAAAAAAGATTTTTCTTCAGGGAATATTAGAATCATCAATGGATGGGTGCTTTCTGTTACGGAAGTCCGACAATGTGCACTTTTTCATCTTCAATCCCTAAAATAAATAATCATGCATATCGATGCTAGAACTATTGAAAATAATGCTATCATTGAAGGCGATATTTGTATTGTAGGTGCTGGTGCTGCCGGAATTAGTATGGCGCTAGACTTTATGAACACAAAGTATAAGGTTGTATTATTGGAAAGCGGGGGATTTGAATATGATTCAAGGCTTCAGGAGTTAAATGATGGAAGTACATCAGGTCAAAAGTACTTTCCGTTGCAATCCACAAGACTTCGTTATTTTGGGGGCACTACCGGACATTGGACGGGCCTGTGTACCCCACTCGATAGTCTGGATTTCAAGAAAAGGGAGCATGTGCCCAATAGTGGGTGGCCCATTACCAAAACCGATTTAGACCCTTTTTATGAGCGTGCACAAAAAACATTGCAACTAGGCCCTTACAATTACGAGTACAGTTATTGGAAAAATCAAAGGCCCAACCTTATTGCCTATCCCTTGGATGAAAACATCATAAGGACTAAAATTTGGCAAATTAACCCGTCCCGTTTTGGATCATTATATCGGGATTCCATAATCAATGCGCCAAATATTCATCTTTATACCTATGCGAGCGCCATTAATATTGATGCCAACGAGACCGCTTCCGCTGTGGATTCAATATTGATTACAAATGAATCTGGAAAAAAGCAGGAGGTAAGGGCGAAATATTTTGTCATGGCCTGTGGAGCAATTCAAAACGCCCGGTTGTTGTTGTCCTCCAGAAAGCAGGCAACTAATGGTTTGGGTAACGATTTTGATGTAGTGGGTCGTTATTTTATGGAACATTTGGATATTAAGGCAGGGGAGTTGTGGTTATTCGAAACTTTTGAGACCGATCTATATTCTTGGGGGCCGACCAAAGCCGAACTGGCCCTAACAGAAGGAACGCAATTTAAAAACAAAACTCTTAATGCCACTGTCTCCGTACATTCTCCATTGGCAGTCGGAAAACATGTAAAACCTCTAATCGAGACTTGGCAAGACAATGACCCAAGAAAGGCCTTAGAACAGACAGACAATAGATCTTTAATGAGTAAAATCCTTAGGTTAAAGTCTAAAATAAGCCAACCTACGGCTTTCGATATGGACTGTAATGCGGAGCAAGCCCCGAATCCCAATTCAAGAATCACATTAAGTGATGAAATAGATTATTTTGGGGTTCAAAAGGTTCATTTGCGTTGGGAGTTGACCCCACTGGATAAACACTCCATAAGAAGTACTTTAGCGCTCATCGGGCAGCAAATGGGCGCCTCGGGATTAGGACGTGTAAAACTCAAGGAATTTCTAGAGGATGAAAGTGACACAGGATTTCCGGAATTGGTCAGTGGTGGGTTCCATCATATGGGAACCACCAGAATGCACGATGATCCTAAAAAAGGGGTAGTGGATGCGAATTGCATGGTGCACGGCATGACCAATCTTTTTATAGCTGGTTCCGGATGCTTTCCAACCTCGGGAGCCGCTAACCCAACGTTGACGTTGATTGCGTTGTCTCATCGCCTATCCGATTATCTCAAAGAGAATTTTGAGGCCATATAGTTTCCTTTTTGTTAGGAATTAATGGTATAGTGCTCTCAACTCAATATAGGAGGCGCCCTAAACGGCATTAATGCTTAAAGGAATTTCGATGTACCTTAAAATAAGTCAACGTGCCAATATTATTCTCAAATATTCTATGCTCTAGAAAGGAAATCAAACCCAATGCTTTAAACAAAAACGGGACGATTGATCTAAAAATGGAATTTTTGCTATCGGCCAATCGATCAATTGACACTGCAACGTTGGGCTTCGAAACTTAAAAATCGATAGGTGTTATGTCTTTAAGCCACTAACGGCTCTAATTCCATACGGGCCTCAAATGTTTAATTTTTTTCAAAAGAAAAGTGCATATGGCAATATGGCCATAGCATACTTCAAAATATTCATAA
>JAHENB010000065.1:0-35350 GCA_024643345.1 Maribacter sp.
TATGCGGGAGTTTTAGAACTGGTGCGGGAAAAATCGGCCTGGAAGGAAAATGATGAAACGAAACATCGTGGTGTTGCGGCCTATTTTTGCCATAACTCCTATGCGGCGCATGTGCTGGATTTAAGGATGGAGAACGGAAAACCTGTGGTGGAAAAAGTATGTTGCGCCATTGATTGCGGGGTCGTGGTAAATCCAGATGCGGCCACAAACATGGCAGAAGGTGCCATAACCGATGGTGTAGGAAATGCCTTTTTTGGAGAATTGACCTTTAAGGACGGGGTGCCCCAGAAAAATAATTTCCACCAATATCAAATGATCCGTATGAACGAAGCTCCAAAAGAAATCGATGTGCATTTTGTACAGAATGAAATCGACCCAACGGGAATGGGAGAACCTCCGTTTCCCCCTGTTTTCGGGGCTGTGGCCAATGCCTTGTACAAAGCCACGGGCCAACGGCATTATCAGCAACCTTTTAACAAGCTTAGGGAAATTATAGGTTGATTTTAGAAGTACACATTAGTTTTATACTGTTTTAAGAAGTTAACAATCAAGGTGCTAGAACTGTTAAATATTTGTTATTGCGGTTGGTATGCCGCATTTAAACTTTAATCATATTCATTAATTTCCTAAATTCAATCAACTATCAACTTATATCAAAATTATGGCAAATTTTAGCGTAAAAGTAAATGGAAAGACCGTAGACCTAGAAGTAGATGGCAGTACCCCAATGCTGTGGGTATTGCGTGACCACCTTAAACTTGTTGGTACAAAATATGGATGTGGCATCGCCCAATGTGGAGCGTGCACCGTTCATTTAGGGGATAATGCAGTTAGATCGTGCCAATTGCCCATTTCATCCGTAGGGGAAAAGGAAATTACCACCATTGAGGGACTCTCTGAAAATGGAGACCACCCCGTACAAAAAGCCTGGTTGGAAATTGATGTGCCACAATGTGGCTATTGCCAAGCGGGACAAATCATGACCGCTTCCGCTCTTTTAAAGAGCAATCCTTCTCCTTCCGATGATGAAATTGAAGGTGCCATGAACGGAAATATTTGCCGTTGTGGTACGTACACCCGAATCAAAAAGGCCATAAAAACGGCCGCGGCCGAAAACACAAACGCTTAAAATAGCCATATATCTCTAAAAAGAAAAAAATGACACTTGTAAAAACAAAAATAGGAAGACGTTCTTTTATTCGCACTTCGGCACTTGCCGGTGGTGGTATGATGGTTGGATTCAGTTGGTTGGCCTCCTGTAAAATGACTCCGGAAGAAGTAAATGCGCTTCCAAAGGAATGGTTTGAAATTAATGGATTTTTAAAAATTGGTGATAATGGTAAAGTAACCATCATGTCACCCAACCCAGAAATAGGACAGAATGTAAAAACGGCCATGCCAATGATTGTGGCAGATGAGTTGGATGTGGATTGGAAGGATGTTATCGTAGAACAGGCTCCCTTGAACCTTGATATTTTCCAACGCCAATTGGCAGGAGGAAGTCAGTCCATCCGGGCTGGATGGGAAGGCCTGCGAATGGCAGGGGCAACGGCACGTAAAATGCTAAAACAAGCGGCGGCCAAGGCTTGGGAAGTTCCAATAGAGGAAATTACAACATCCAATGGGGTATTGTACCACAAAGCAAGTAATAAATCCGCCGGATACGGTGAAATGGCTTCCGCTGCTGTAACCGTACAATCACCGGATGCGGCTCCTGAGAGTATTGAGGCGCCGGAAGAAGTAGAATTAAAAGAAATCAAGGATTTTACAATCATAGGTACGGACCGATTGAACGTAGACGGACCTGATATAGTAACGGGGAAACCTTTATTCGGTCTTGACGTTTATGAAGAGGGTATGCTAACGGCAATGATTGTCCACCCGCCCGCTTTCGGAAAAAAATATAAGTCCATGAACGTGGACAACGTAAAATCAATGCCCGGTATCAAGGATGTTTTCCCTATTACCGTTTATCCCGAAGGTGTAGAAAAACAATGGTCCGATGGAGGCGGTATACCGGAATTGGTAGCCATAGTCGGTGAAAGTACTTGGCAATGTATGCAGGCAAAGAAAGCTTTGAAAGTGGAATGGGAAGGGCCCTCTGAACTTGAGAGCACTGCTTCCTATGGAAATGATCTTGACAAGCTTTTGGAAGCACCGGTAACAGCGGCCAGAAAAGATGGGGATTTTAACAGGGCATTCAAAGGTGCGGCTAAAACTATTGAACGCACCTATAGTGCACCGTTTCTAGCTCACAATACCATGGAGCCAATGAACTTTTATGCGCATGTTACCGATGAAAAGGCGATTTTAAAGGGTCCTATTCAAACTCCGGAGTTCTTGGAAAAAACGGTATCCGCAGTCTTGGATATGCCTTTGGATAAAATAGATATCGGGATGACCCGGATGGGTGGTGGATTTGGACGTAGGCTTTACGGACACTTTGGTGTGGAAGCAGCGGTCATTTCGAAAAAAGCAAAAGCACCCATTAAATTGGTCTATAGCCGTGAAGACGATATGACCCAAGGCACATACCGACCAGCCTATAAAGTCAAATTTAAAGCCGGATTGGACGAGGATAATAAACTGATAGCATACTATGTAAAGGGTGTAGGTACCAATGATGACCTTATATTCGAAAACAGGTTTCCTGCAGGAGCGGTGGACAACTACCTTGCGGAAAAGACCAGTTTAGAAACCAAAATAACCACTGGGGCTTGGAGAGCACCGCGTTCTAATTTTATCGCAGGAGCGGAACAGTCCTTTATGGACGAAGTTGCCGAATTAGCTGGAAAAGACCCTATCGAATTCCGATTGGATTTGTTTGATCGGGCGATGAAAAATCCAGTGGGCGATCCGGAAAAGAACGATTATGATGCAGAGCGTTATGCAGGCGTCCTTAAATTGGTGAAGGAAAAATCAAATTGGACAAATTCCGGTGATAAAGCAAGGGGAGTTTCCGCTTATTATTGCCATAATTCCTATGTAGCCCAAGTGTTGCACCTTACTATGGATGGCAATACACCAAAGGTCGATAAGGTATGGTGTGCGGTAGATTGTGGAATCGTCATCAACCCTATCAGTGCCAAGAACCAGATAGAAGGGGGAATTATAGATGGGATAGGACACGCGATGTATTCCCAAATGACTTTTAAGGATGGCGTTCCCGAACAGCAGAATTTTGATAACTATCGTTTGATACGCAACAACGAAGCACCCAAGGAAATAGAATCCTACTTTGTTGACAATGGTATAGATCCTACCGGTCTTGGCGAACCTTCGTTGCCTCCAATTGTAGGCGCGTTGGCGAATGCCTTGTACAAAGCCACGGGCCAACGACATTATAGCCAGCCATTTAATACGGAAAAGCAAATATTAGGATAACCATTGAAGGTCGAATCGCTATAAATTGAAAAATAGAGAATGTCCATTATAAAAACCAAAGTAGGTAGAAGATCATTTTTAAAGAATTCTGCTTTGGCCGGAGGGGGAATGATGCTTGGTTTCAGCTGGTTGGCTTCCTGTAAATTGTCGCCCGAGGAGGTCAACGAATTACCGAAAGAATGGTTCAAGATCAATGGGTTTCTAAAAATTGCCGACAATGGCCAGGTCACCATTCTATCTCCAAATCCAGAAGGCGGCCAGAACGTAAAGACCTCCATGCCCATGATCGTCGCAGAGGAACTAGACGTTGTTTGGAAAGACGTTATCGTAGAACAGGCCCCTTTGGACACCGATGCCTTTACTTTTCAATATCTAGGAGGTAGCCAGGCCATACGTAGAGGTTGGGAAGGCCTTAGAATGGCGGGGGCGTCTGCAAGAATATTGCTCATTACCGCGGCTGCGGAAGCATGGCAGGTACCTATTGAAGAAATTACCACGGAGGGCGGGGTCATCTTTCACAATTCGAGCAAAAAATCCGCAGGATATGGGGAAATGGCATCCGCGGCCGCCAAAATAAAGGTTCCCGAAGAAGTGCAACTTAAGGAAATTGGCGATTTCAAGATTATCGGCACCTCACAAAAAAATGTTGACGGCCAAAAAATAGTGACCGGAAAGCCCCTCTTCGGTATAGACACCCACCGCGATGGCATGCTCATTGCCATGATCGTACATCCCCCGGCATTCGGATTGAAAATAGAAAGCATTGATGATTCCGAAGCTAGAACGATGCCGGGTATCAAGGATATTTTCAAAATCAAGGTATTCAATGACGACTACGAAAAAGCCTTCTTTGATACACGGACCTTCAACGAGGTTGCGGTAATCGTCGGAAATTCCACTTGGGAGGTCATGAACGCCAAAAAGGTCTTGCAAATAGCATGCGGGCCCATTGAAAGTGCTACCGAGACAAGAGACCGTTTTGGACGGAAATGGGAAGAACATACTCCGGCAGGCCTGGAAAGCACCGCTGATCATTATGCCCAAATGGAAGCCATGTCTGCAAAAAAGGGGGAAGTACGAAGAAGGGACGGGGATCCGGAAACTGCTTTCAAAAGGGCGGTGAAGATCATTGAAGCAACTTATACAGCTCCATTTCTGGCGCATAATTGCATGGAACCCATGAACTTTTTTGCCGATGTGACCTCAGAAAAGGCAGCACTCATTGGCCCCTTGCAAAAGCCGGAACTTACCGAACAGACACTATCGGCGAGACTGGGAATGCCCATAGAAAATATAGATATACAGATGACCCGTTTGGGCGGGGGTTACGGAAGACGGTCTTATGCCCATTGGCTGGTAGAGGCCGCGCTCATATCCCAAAAAATGAACGCCCCGGTAAAATTGGTGTATACCCGTGAAGACGATATGACCGATGGTATTTATCGCCCGGCCTATCAGGCAAAATATAGGGCGGGTCTGGATGCGGACAACAACTTGATCGCTTTCCATGTCAAGACCGGGGGCATCCCCCAAAGTCCGCTGCACCAAGATCGTTTTCCGGCCGGTGCTGTGGATAATTACCTTGCCGAGGATTGGACCATCGATACCAATCTCACCGTTGGGTCCTTTAGGGCCCCCAGTTCCAATTTTATGGCCTGTGCGGAGCAATCCTTTCTCGATGAGGTGGCCGAAGCGGCCGGGAAAGACCCTATCGATTTCAGATTGGCCTTGCTCGACCGGGCCATCACCGACCCCCAAGGCAAGACCAATGATTATGACCCCCAGCGCTATGCAGGGGTGCTTAAATTGGTAAGGGAAAAATCAAATTGGGGCAAAGAACCCTCCGGTATGAGCCGGGGTGTATCGGCCTACTTCTGTCATAACTCCTATGCGGCGCAGGTGCTGGATATGGTCATCAAAGATGGCAAACCCACAGTACAAAAGGTAACTTGCGCCATTGATTGCGGCCTGGTGGTCAATCCCGATGCGGCAACCAATTTGGCCGAGGGCGGTATCGTTGATGGTATAGGTAACGCGCTATATGGGGAACTGACCTTTGTCGATGGCGTACCACAGAAAAGCAACTTTGATAAATACCGTATGATACGGATGAAGGAAGCACCCAAAGAAATCGATATCCATTTTGTTGAAAGCGATATCGATCCAACCGGATTGGGCGAACCCACCTTTCCACCGATTTTTGCAGCGGTGGCCAATGCCCTTTATGGAGCAACGGGAAAACGACACTATCATCAGCCTTTTCTAAAAGACACATCCACTTTGACTAGTTGAAAAAACCATCCGTGCCAAAATTCCTTTTTATCTGGGTTTTTAGTAGTCCTTTAAAAAGAACGTTTTTTAAGACAGTGACCAAAATACTTTAAACACTGAATCATTTGCGTTATTTATATTTCTAAAGGGTATAGTTCAATTATTGATAGGTGGTTTCTTTCATGTCAAAATTGAATTTGAATTGGTTATACCTTTTATGGATATTCTAGAATAGAAAGTCTTAAAACACATGGAAACGTGTCCTACAACATGTCCTGTTTTTGAAAAATAGTATAACCATTAGGGTTATTGATGGAATGTGAAGGAGAATCTAACGCTGCCACTACGACGAACCACTATTCAATGGGCCTCAAACCCGGTTGATCAATCGATTTCAAGGTTTTTCAATTTTACTGTGCCCAACGGATATTATTGCTTTCTCAGATCTGCCTAAATCGTCACAATAGCGCATTAAGTAAGGGCGGTCATAAATCCATTTCTAAATTTTTGTTGCCATAAATCTTTTATCATAAAATTATTTGCGGTAATATGCGTAATTATTTCAAGTAAATGATTCCACCGA
Organism: Maribacter sp.; assembly: GCA_024643345.1. Classification (GTDB taxonomy): domain Bacteria; phylum Bacteroidota; class Bacteroidia; order Flavobacteriales; family Flavobacteriaceae; genus Pelagihabitans. The sequence goes on from JAHENB010000065.1 coordinate 6,239, forward strand.
ACCACTTTGGGAAATTACGTCTGGCATATGGTCATTTTGTATTTCCCTTTCTACTATTATTAGCTTTATGTCCCATAGTTTCAAATGCACAGGATGTTGAACCAAGGCGATGGACCAATCTGCCTTTGGGTATAACGGCAGTGGGCATAGGCTATGGTTATACCTTCGGGGATGTATACTTTGACCCCCTCTTACAAGCTGAGGATGCCGTTGTGAAGGCACATACGATAATTACTTCCTATGTAAAGCCATTTCGAATAGGTAAAAAACTTGCCAGGATCGATGTATTGCTCCCCTTTAGCAGCGCAACATGGGAAGGCCTGTTACAAGGCGTGCCGACGAGTGTTGAGCGAACGGGACTTGTAGATCCAAAACTGCGATTTTCTTATCATCTCATAGGTCCGCCGGCCATGGCACCAAAGGAATTACAGGAATATCTGGCAGAACACACCACCTATACGACCCTGGGGGTTTCCTTGGCCATCAACCTGCCTATGGGTCAATATTCTGAAGATAAGCTCATCAACCTGGGTCTTAATCAATTTGTTTTCAGACCACAGCTCGGCGTCGCGCACAATTGGGGACCCTGGTCGGTCGAATGGGACGCATCGGTATATATTTATACCAAGAACAATAATTTTTTTAATGACGGTTCAAAAAGACAGAATCCCCTTGCTGCTACACAGGCACATCTTATCAAGCGTTTTAAGTCGGGCGTATGGGCTTCTATTAGTACGGGCTACGGCATAGGGGGTACCTCCCGCGTCAACAGACTTTCCAATGATGATGAACGGTCTAATTTACTTGGGGCTGCTTCCCTGGGTTTTGCAGTGGGAAAAGGACAGAGCGCCAAAATAGTCTATATTCGTTCTCAAACCCTTAAAGACATTGGTGCCAATACCAATAGCCTTTTACTGACCTGGTCCCTGGTTATTCCATAGACCTGATTTTTTTTATCGTATCACTTGATGTAATAGTTTTACCAGGCTTGGAATCCATACACATGATTGCTGCAACAGCCCGGGGTTATTTTCACCCAACAATCTACAGGATTACAAGGTATCAGCCTTGTACCGTTTGAAAATAAACCACTTGAACGGTTCATTAAAATGCTAGGAAATTTGATTGATAGACTATAGCCCGAGTTTCTTGGCAAGCTTATTATAGGTCCTATCGATAAAGGGAGGGGTATTCAGGCGATAGCCAAAATAAATATTGCCGTATAGTTTATCGTTGACCACTGCATTGAACTTATCTTCTTTATATGCTTTGACATCAAAGCTAAAGCCCACTCCAAATATGAACTTTTTCGAGGCATAACCTAACTGTAGACCACCTTCCAGGGTTCTTGTAAATCCCGTAATTTTCTCATAAGTTCGGACACCATTTTCAGTTAATGAACTTTTTGTGAAACGAACCCCCAAGGAGGGGGAAAGATTGGCATTCAAGAACCAGTTTTTGTGCAATACAAGGGTATAATAATAGGCCAGTGCCAATCTTACCGGAAAAGTATTCTCTTCCGCTCGTTGTCCGGCAAGTTCATAGGACAATCGGCCATAGCTGTAATACAGGGTGGGAATAAAACTACCGGCACTCTTTTTTTGCCACTCGGTTTGGTAAAGTATATTTCTAAAGGAGAAATTTGGATTGAATACATAGGAGGTCGACATGCCCCACAATTGGCTCTTCAAGTCAGGTATTTGGAGGTAGGGATCCACACCTTCTTTCCAATCTGGAAAAAAATCGATCGTATTTTCTACATAATAGCCCTGTATTGTTCTGATTTGAAAACCCTGGATCCATTGGCCCAAGGCGGACCGAAAACGGAAATCACTAAAAGAAGATTCCCCTTTGAGTTCATCGTCATTGTTCCCTGAAAAAAAAGTTGGGGAAAACCCAATACTAAGCCCTAAGAATTGGTAATCCAATGAGAGGGACAACCTATAGTTATTATTTGGGGTTATGCTGAGTTTGGATCCATCCTGGCTATTTTTAAGTGAATAGGTATCCGTTTGGGTATCCCAATTGATTTTAAACACAAACTTATCGGCATAAGATACGATGGCCAATGAATCTTCTTCAGGCTCTTGGGCCAAGGTGACCATGAAAGGCATTATCAGAAATAGGGAGGAAAATAATTTTATCAAGACCTCAGTTTATATTTTTGACCATGATTGGGTTTGGACAAGGTTAAATTTAATTTTTTGAATGGCATGGGATGCTCAACCGCACCGATTTAAAAGGCTCGCAGGTGGCATCTACATCGCATTTGCCCAGATAAATGACCTAAGACTCCAAAAACGTTTTGGCGTCTTTTAATTTTCCCATCGGTAATTTGTCACGTTTTCCAGAGATACGTGGGTCCTTAAGATTCCAGCCCTTTTTATCTAAGAAATCAACCGTAAAATATGGAATACGCCCATTTTAAAAATCCAAACGGCCCTGAAACCCAAGTCGGTTGGCCTTGGTGCTCAAGGCCAGATCCTCTGTCGTCAATCGACCTTGGTCAAGGATAGGGCCATGGCTTCTGCATAGGTAAGGATTACCTTTTGACCGATATGCAAATTTTGCATCAACCCTTCATCTTCCATCTCAACGGTCAGATAATTCCCTCTGGGACCCTTTACAGTAGCCGTCATATTGGGTCGATTCAATATTTCAACAGAAACGACCGCTTTTACAACGGCCCCGACGATGGCTGCAGGATCCATCCCTTCTGGCGCCTTTCCGGCTTCGGCAACCGCGACCAAAGGTTCTGCGAGTTCTGCTGCGGTAGGCTCTCGAAATTCGGCTTTCAAGTAGGTGTAATAATCAAAGGTAACAACATCGCCCACCTTAATTTCATCGAACCTTTTCACTTCGTCACTGGCGGTAACGGTAACAAGTTCCCCATCGGGTCCTTTCAATGTAACTTCTCGGGTTTCTTTTACAATGTTGGTCACCGTACCATCCATGGTGACCAGGCTCCATTTCTCCTTTGGCGGCTGATTGTTTTGGGTATCCTGCGCGTACAGTGGAAAACATAGGATTGAAAATGTAAAAAAGGCAAGGGACAAATACGTAATTTTTTTCATGATTTTAACGAGATAAAATTATAATTGATTTGAATTGCGTGGTCGGGAATAACAGTAGATCCACCTTAAAAATTTTCCCAAATATAGCATAAATCATGGATCTCCGCCTAACTTTCAATAGTGAATATGTTTTTCCCAATAGCTGCCAATCCATTGATTTAAAATGCAATAAAGTAAAAGGTTGGTTTTTGAATTTCAACCCATATTTGGAAAATACCCTAAGTGAAGTGCCATTTCAAATTGGGGGTCCAAATATGCGATGGACATCCATGCGCCAGGAAGCAAATGCATATCGCAGTTCCCTTAAAATCCTAATTTATCCTCGAACCAACCAAAAAACTTACGCATGGGCAGGTTGTCATTAAGGCGATAGCCCAAATGGACCGAAAAGTAAAAAGCATCCCTCCCAAATTGGTCTTCCTGGTTGTTGGTGTAATTATAATTGCGCCATTTGAGATTGCCTCCAAAGAACCATCGGTAGCTACTGTATCCCATCGCAATTTCAGTGTTCGTGGCCAAGGTAAAGCTGTTGAAATTGACTTTGATTGGGGAACCATTATCATATTGGTATTTAGAATAGTTATATCCTATTCCTGGATGAAGTCCCGCAGTGGCATACCATTTTTGATCATAAACGAAGGTATACAGGTAACCTACTTGGGCCAGTACATCGATACTGTTGATCTGTCTCAGCTCGTCGGGGGTGTTTATATTTTGAAAATTGGGTTTGATCACACTATAGGCATATCGCATCTTGGGAATGAAGCTGCCCGCACTTTGCAATTGCCTTTCTGTTTGGGCATAATGGGCGCGAAATGAAAAGTTCGGATTGGCAATAAAAAATGTACTTCCTTCAAAAACATCGAGGGTCGTATTGGTCAGGAGTCCTAGCGCGTTACTTGTGGCAGCCGTCCCAAAATCGCTATAAAAGCCCTTATAATAGCGATAGCTCAATTCCTGTCTCCATTGATCGGTATAAAAGAAATTCAGGTTGGCAAATAAGGAATTGCTTTTTTCCAGGTCTGGATTATTTTGGGTATCCAAAAGGAATTTCGGAGTATAATAGAGGCTTAATGCCACCCATTTATAATCAAAACTATAACCCAGTTGGTATTGGGCCGCTGGTTTAAGGTCCAATACCTCACCCGTGCGTCCACTGATAAATTGTAGATTGGCCACATCTGAAGTGAGATCGGTTTTTAAAATAATATTTTCAAAATAATTAACCCTGAAAGTAGGGTCGTACCCTTTTAATTGTGCATGTTTGGCCTGTATTTCCAGATCATAAGGTTTGATTTTTTGGCCATGTGCCAAAGCCGTTCCCAGAATACAAAACCAAATGATCAACAAGTATTTCATATCAAGGTCACAGATTAGCAATTTGTCAGTATCCCTGATTATTTTTTCCGATTTGAAGGTAATTCCGAAAAATAAAGCGACCTAAACAGAAACTAGAATCTCATTTCAATGCCATCCGAAATAGGGTTGGCCCCAGTTCCTTGAGATACAGGTCGGAAGCAACGTTATACCCTTCGATCAAAACGGTCTCTTGCAAAAGCGATGCAGTTTCCATCGACCTTAAAGGAAGGTTTAACCCCTGTTGTTCCGTAAAACATGGATAAAATTCCTCTTAAACCAATCCTGGATTATTACAGCCAATCGACTTTTAAAGGTTCCTTAAGTTCAAAAGTGGCTTCGGTACCGGCAGGGAACCGAATCGATTGTCCAGGTTTTAACAAGCCTACGGCACCGCCAATCGCAGCTCCTTTTCCAGCCCCATTCCAACCTCCGAAAGCGGCACCGACCCCTGCACCTATGGCCGCTTTTTTAACCGTCTGCCCGGCCTGATCTTCTGTGCTTACCACTTTGGCCTCCGTGGTCACCTTTTGTAGAAAATTGTCAATGATGAAACCGCCTACGGTAACGGCAAAGGTACTGGCTCTTTTTTTCTTATTGTCCGATTGCAAAACTTCCATTTGGACAACAGTGCCTTTTGGAATCAACACTTTGCCCTTACTGGTGATTTCCTTTTCCAGTTCTACAAAGAAATGATCTCCGGCATTAAAATGATTTGCCACGATCTCTTTGCTCGATTTAAGAAACAAAATGGTGCCAGTCGGTAAAGTGGGGGGTTCTTGTATTTTAACAGTTTCTGCCGGGCTCTTGGAAGGTGCTTCCAACTGAACAGGCTCGATTGCATTTTGCTGCAGATCCTCTATTTGAACGGTATCAACAGCGTTGTCATTCAGAGAATTCGAATCTGCTTTTGAATCATTTTTTTCTACACTATGGCAATTTGCATTGAGCATCCCGCAAATAATGATGAGGGCAGAGAGTGTAAAAGTTGTTTTTTTAATTCGGTTCATTTTTGGTAAATTTTAAGTGTTCTTATTCTTTTTTGGGTTCGTACTTAAAATGCTGCCCACCTATGGAGGCTTCATACATGAGACCTCCCTTTACCCTGGTAAAAACAGCCACCCCATCCTGATAGGCGACATCTGCCGAGGCTCCTTTGGTAATGGCCACGGCCGAAGCCTGCGCATCGAACTTCAAATTGCCATTGGTAAATCGGTCGAAGGCTTCCTTATTTTCAAAAAAGATCACTTCACTGTACTGCTGCCCGCCTGCCTGCAATCCGAAGGAGGCCTGTTTTAGCTTGGCACTGCCCACGGCTGCCTTGTTCTGGTATACTATGCCGTTGCCCGCAGCGCCCCCAATGGCCAAACCGGCCTTGGTGATCTTTGGGAAAACGGCCATGCCATAGGCTTGGTCGTAGAACGACTGTAACTTGGGGGCGTCCTTGATCATGTCGTCCATGGCTTCCTTGGCCTCATTTTGCAATTCAGGGTTCCAACCCCCAATTTGGGCAAAGGTTCCTAGGGATAAACCCAGCATGAAAAAAAGGAGCATTAGTTTTCTTTTAAGTCGATTTGTAGTTTTCATAATTTAGAGTATTTAGATTTTATTAAAAGTGAAAATTAAGTCCTGTCAGAAATCCTCCGGTATAAACATTATAATCAAGGGCATTGTCCCCTTTATAATGCACATTGTACCCTTGGTAGCCCAAATGTAAAGAGAGCAAGTCATTGAAGTGATACCCGATCAAAAAATTCAGTTTCCAGCTCAGTTCAGAACCGATGCCCAGACCGCCTACATCGAAACGCACACTGTTCGTCCATTTTTCATTAACGGACCTGAACCGAATTCCGAAAAAGGGATCTATAAAAGTAAGGTTTTTATCCAAGACCATTTGTTGGTCGGCTTCAATTTGCGGTCCCAAACCAAAATATCTGAAGCCAAATAGGCCGTCTACCGATAAAAAATCCTCAATGTTTACGATTTTATAGCCCGCTCCCAGTTCCAAGACGGTCTGATCTATTTCCACGTCAACTTGTTGAACTACCCCTTCGATACTGCCCTCTTCCTTGACCTTTATGTACAGAAGGTCCGAAATGAGGGTCCAATTCCCTTTATTTGCCTCGGCATGTAACATGGCTCCAAAGCTAAGCTTGTCCAAAATGTCCTTGAACTTGGCATTTACGGGCAGCGATCGCTCCCTAAATCCGATATCGCCTTTAATACTGGAAAACCATAAATAGGGTGCCAAATCAAATTTCCATGGGGTTGTTCCCGTTTGTTTGTTCTTTGAAGAATCCTGACCTAAAATGGCCAAAGGAACACTCAATAGGAAAATTACAACCAAAAGAATTTTTTTCATTTCCGATTGGGTATGTTTAAGTAATTGCCTTGACGATAATGAACTTTTTTAAAATTTTGCGGTAAAATTATGCCAATGGCCAATAGGGCGCCATAGCTCATCTGAAATTTTCCTGCAAAGAATTATTTGAGACAAAAAAGGACTTTCGACTCCTATGTCATAGATCAAAACGAATACCCCAGCGTTATCCCATACCTGAATTCGGGCAACAGAACATTGGTACTCAAACGTGTCTCTTTAAACTTAAAATCTGAATTGAGCAGATCGAATATGCTGTAATCTTTCAAGGCTTCGTTCAGGGCATCATAAAACTCATCGGGCGGCAGGGTAATATTCTTCAATTTGAAATTATAATTGCCGGCGCCTGGTCCCGCAATCAAGAAATCGATACTGAGCCGCTTGGAAATGTCCAATTTATACCCGACCAAAAGACCACCTGAGGCCACATTGATTTTGCCCTGATAAAGCAAATCAAAGGAATCGCCCGCACTATCGATGAAAGTACCGCCCAGATCTGATTTATATTGCAAGAACTTCAAATACGCCCCAAAATAGAAACCTGTAAGCATATTGCTTCCTTTTTCATTGAGATAGTATCTGAATTCCGGTATTATTTTCATTCCTGAATAGGTAATATCCCCTGTTTTAATTTGGTCGGTATCCAATCCGGATAAAGCCAATATGCCGTCTTTCCCTTTACGTCCAGCATTTAGCCCTACCGAAATGTGTTTCCCCAGCGCTCTTTCATAATTGAAAAGCAGCGTTCCATTGATCATATCGGTTACCATAAGGCCCACTCTATTGTTCGCTTCCAAATCAGGGTCCTCAGACCCGTCTTGTCCCGTGGTCGGAACGATGTATAAAAATACCAGCAATGAAATCCAGAAATACCGCATGGTCGATTGTTTTAAAAATGAGATTAAATATAAGGAAGAAAGAGGTTAATCTTTAATTTTATTTATAATTAAATCCAAAGATTTGAAAATTTAGATCATGAAATGATTTTGGTCATATATTACCCGTGGATGTAAGATAAGGATAGGAAAAACTATGGGTTTATTGGCATTTGGAAGGGCATCCTTTAATCTTCCGTTTTGCCCTTTTGGACATCGATCAGCTTCCGGTTCAGGAAAGGAATATCGAGCCCTGCTATAAATTGCCATCGGGTAAAACTCAATACCGAAAGGCTGCTCTCCCCAAGATCGATATCATCGCTCTGAAACTTGTAGGGACTATTGAAATCGGTGGTGTTTTTCGTATGGGTGGCCCCTACAATTAAACTTGCCCAGCTAAATTTTAATACGGCACCAAAACCGGTATGGAAATAATCATTGTCCAGATCGGTATACCCGCTTGAATTGCCGGCTATGGCCATAATATTGGAGGAAGAAACAATTGAATTGAAATCGGTTGAAAAACCTGCATACAGGTTGACCATTTCATTGACATAAATCTCGGCACCCACCCCAAAATTCAAGACCGCTTTGCGGCGCTCCTCGAAGGCCACGGCCGTCGGTTCGGTTTGACCGGTATCTATTTCCGGGACCTCAATACGTTGGTAAGATGCCAAATCCTTCATATAGTCCAAATTTATATGCAGCTTGTTCCTGGCGATCGGAACACCTGCCCCAATGGAAATACCCAAAGGCTCTTTTCTTTTCGATTCTAAATCATTTAGTTTATAGCTGAATAGCTGATCGGAATCCTGGCCGATTCCGGAGATGACACTTTGATAATCAAACCTTCCTTTTTTAAATACTTCCATATAGGGCAGGTTGACGTTAACCCCAAAATCAAAAGCAGGAAAGTGGTAGCTGCCCCCGATTTTTACAAAAACACCATAGGAATCTTGTCTGAAGCTTGGCCGGTTTTGATAATAGGCCACACCATTGTCTTGGGCCTGTATCGTATATTCCAGATTGCTACCTCCCCCATATCTATAAATCGACCCAAAGAGGGATATCCCTAAACTGAACTTATCGGTAACGGCCTGTGCCCAGGTTAGCCCCAACAATTGCTCTCTTAATAAATAATTGATCCGAAAATCGATATTGTATTTTTCCGTTCCGGGGAGTGTCTCAATGATGTCTTTTTCCAGTAGGTCACTTCTGAAATTAAGGTTGGTATTCGTGGCATATTTTGTAAAAACCGAGTATGCAAAACGGGTTCCAAAAAGACTGAAGGTTCCGGCGGCCATGGAAGGCAAGGTGTTGAACTTTGAATCCCGCAGCGTAGCATTCCCATCAATGGCATCATCCAATTTATAGGTGCTGTATTCGTAGGCTTTGGCATTAAATGCGAAGCCATCATTTTTGATCTCTGTCAATCGGGCGGGATTGTAGTAGGCAAGGCCAAAGTCCTCAACACTTCCGGTCACGTTGCCCGCGAGCAGAATGGTACGGTTCCCGAAATTGTTATACTTGTAATTGCCTTGTTGTGCAATTCCTATATGGCCAACTAAAAAAAAGAACAATATGACCTGCTTAAAATGCATCAATGTCATTGATCTAATTATGGTTGTTTCCTTTTATCAGTTTTAAAGCCAGGGCCAGAAGCACGATGCTTACCGGTAAAATTAATAACTCAAAGGACAATTCTTCCGGTCGCAGAAAGAAGTCCAATGAGCACCATACGGTCAGGGTCAACAATAAGGTTTCCCAAAGCAAGACCTTTAGGTCCATGAAGCTATGAATTTTGGAGAAAACGATACTGTCTTTTAAGGTGTGCTCATCGCCCACAAATAACTTGAAGATTCCCCCTGCCAAAATGAAAATCACCAAGGCAAAAAGAAAGGTATCTACCGATTCAATCACATGTATTCCAGGAATGCCTTCATGAAACCCGGCAATGATGAGAATGGCTTCCACAATTTTTTTGGTACCGACTATTATGGCGAGCAGACCACTTAACATCAACAGAATGGAGACGATCAGGGCCAAATATTTTATTTTAAAAAATCTCTCAAGTTTATCTGTAAACTTCGATGGTTTCAAGGGGGAGTTATCTGGCATAATGATATGTTTTATTTAAATTATAAGGCCTTTGGGCTCCGAAATCGATCAGTGGTCCGTGGCAAGATTATAAGGGTTCAACATAAACATAATTGTAAATTCTTCACGGCATCAAATATTGCCATTTTTACCAGCACCATGTCTTGAGCCGGCAGCGTTGCGGCCAAAAACCTTTTTTGTTCTTATAAACCGAGCCACTGCTGTGGTCCTATAAGTTGAATCGGTATTGCAGGCCACAAAAGACCTGGTCCCGACCCGTGGCATGGCCATATTCAGCGCGGATCATCCAGCTTTTGTTCAACTGAAACTGGCTGCCCACCACAAAGTTCCACATACTTTTCTGTTTCTTGTCCAAGGTATACTGCAAGGTGGAATTGTCCGCGGTATCAATGGCGTTTTCCGCTGCATTCAAAAAAGTGGAGGCCAGATCCAGTTTTTTCTGATTGCCTTCCAGTTTAACAATGTTCACAGGATTTTTTTGTTCTATCGGGCTCAAACTTGTCCACCATTCGTCCAGTTCCACCTGGGCGGCACCAACCCTTTCTTGTCCGGAAACAACCTTTTGGTCCCATTCTTCAATGGGAAAGACATCACTTAAAGGTAAATTTCCCCGGGTATCCCGATTCACCTTTAAACGAAAAGCGCCCACCCAAAAGGAGATATTTCGTTGGGGCTTGGCGAAGTTAAAGGTCTTGCCGATCCTGGGGTCAAAGACAAAGGCCATGACCGGCTTCTCCTGGGCATCGACATCGGTCCATGTGAAATTCATATCAAAAGCGATCCATCCGCCAAAAAACCCTGCGGTAGGGGTTATTCCGAATCCGGCAGTGGTGGTGTTGAAATCTGGATTGGTTTGTATGGAAAAAATTTCCTCGGATGCATTGATGCGCGGTATCCAAATGCTCACGTCTACATTGGTCGTGGATTGGGCATTGGCCAAAATGCCATAAACGTTCAAAAAGGGGAGGATCCAGATATCCGGGCGAATATTTATGCCGTTCGATTCAGCCGTTGTACTATTGAAGCGCAACAACTCGTCCACATCGTACAATGGACTATTGTTAAAGCCCACTTTCACGTTCGAGATGTTGATCTCGGATTTTTGCCAGAGGTAATTTACAGATAGCCCAGCGGAATACGGGAGATCAAAACCGAGCTCCCTTACCTTTTTGCCAAAAATGGGGAGAAGGGAATTATAGGCGGTGGTGTCTGTGAGCACTTTGGGCTTATCGGTATAAACCTGCCCCAAGGCATTACCAAAGGTCAGGCAAAATAACAGCACATAAATAAAATTCCTCATCGATTTTTGCTTTCTTTTTCGTTCCAAAGATAAATAAAATAGGCAGTAATCAGGGATAGGATTGCATTTGTTTATCATCTTTGAGACCTTTGTAAAGCGCTACCTTTCGCAGCTAACCATCCTCCCAACCCATATTTTTTCTTTGGGGTTTTGGTTTGCATCTTGGATAAAACCAGCTTCTTTTGATATTGCTTCGTGCCAAATAGGCCGTCAACATTTTTTAATCCATGAAAGGATGGGAAATTCCCCAAAAAGTTGGAGATTTGCAGCTGCCTTAGGCGATTCGGATATTTCCTTAGCATTGTAACCCCTACGATTTGGGCAATTCACTAATCCAAGGGCATAAGGTTCAAGTAAAATCATAAAATCTAAAATGTTTCAAAATGACAAATAATTTTAAAGTGGCATTTCTTCTTTCATTATGTTTTCTGGTACAAGGGTGTTCCTCTTCAAAAACCAAAGTAACGGGGGCTTGGAAGGCCGATCAGAATGTTGTGGATATTTTTAAAGAAAAAAATGTACTGGTCATTGCCAGAACGGCCAACGATCATGCACGTATCGCATTTGAAGAAGCGATTGCCTTGGAGCTCAGGGCAAAAGGAATCAAAGCCACGGAAAGTTTTAAGAAAGCCCCGAAAATATACCCCAATCGCGAAATTACGGAAGAAAGGGTCGCCTTGATCAAGAGCCTACTTGACAGTGAAGGATATACCGGTATTGTGCTCACGGCAATCAAGGAAAAGGAGCAAGTGACCACAACCTCAAGCAGTGGGGTGGGGGTATATGTGGGCGCTGGTTACGGAAGCTATTATCCGGGCTATTATGGCAATTTTTACAATTACTATGCTTATCCGTATGCCAATGGCCCTTATTATGAATCGTTTGGGGGGTATATCCCGGTTTCCACTTCGACCCGAACGTACAACAACTATATTCTGGAGACCGTTGCCTATAATCTAGACGAACCCAGTGAAAATCAATTGGTGGCCGTGGTCACGTCAAGTGTCAACGATCCCAAGGAAGCATACAAAACCGCTGCGGTCTATGCCAGCAATATGATGAAAAGTCTGGAAAAGCAATAAGCTAAATTCAAAGGGTTACATTTTTTGTTTTTCCTTATTCGTTGGCAAGGGGCGGTTCCCATTGACCTTTGGGTACCGTCTTCGGTATTTCCGTATCGGCAACATAGTTTGGGGTCATGATCTGCACGTTGTTCTCATTGAAGACATCCAGAATATTTTGATGCAAAGCGGTATAGATCCCATTGATATTGGAAACTTCCCTGCAATATGCATTGATTTCATAGTTCACGGCAAAATCCCCCAGTAATTTTTTTAGCACAAAAGGAGGGGGTTGTTTCAAAAGGCCCTCGGTTCGGTCAGCTGCCAATTTCAGCATGGCATCCACTTGGCGCCATGGGGTTTCATAGCCGATCCCGACAATCGTATGGATTACCAATCCCAGTTCCTGGGCCCTTGCGCTGAAGTTGATAATCTTATTGTTGAGCATCACTGAATTTGGAATGATGATTTCCTCGTTTTTATGGGAGCGCAATCGGGTGACCAAAAGTTTTTGTTCCTCCACGAAACCGATTTGGCCATCTACTTCTATTCGATCCCCTTTTTTAAATGCTCCCCTGTAGATCATGGAATAACCTGCAATAAGATTACCGATGAAGGAGGAAGAACCCAGTGAAAAGATGAGACCAATAAAAACCGACACCCCTTTAAAGGCAACCGAGTCAGATCCCGGGATATAAGGGTATGCAACAATTATGGCGAAGGATATAATGATAAGGCGAATGATCCTAAAGGTGGCGGTGGCCCATTCAGGTCTAAAATCCTTCATGATGATAGCGCCATCCTCTACTCCGGTAAAAAACAATTTGATCAACTTCAACACATATTTTGTGACGAAGTAAATAATTATAATAAAAATGAGGCTGGGAATGTAGCCGATGAAACCCGTACCGATCGAAATGATCGGATCTGTTATCAATCCCAAGGCATATTGCGCAAACTCATTCGTCCAGGGAAAGAGGGTCAGGACATATTCGATATAAAATACCACCAAAAAAATGATAAGGATCACCCTGATCGTATCGAACAAAACATGGAAGATCCGCCAGATCTGATTCGACTTGATCAATTTGAAGGAGATGTTTTCCACCGATTCAATGCGATGCTTGATCCTGTTCTGAAAGAGTCTATTGATGCGTTTTACCAACCAGAGCAAGAAAAGCATGACCAGGATCATGACCACAGTGGCGGCTCCGGCAAGCAGAAAGTTATTGAGGATGACCGGGCGACTTCTTGCGTACCGGTATGAACTCAGGGTGTTCTTGATCTTTTCCGCATGGGCCTTTGCAAGTATTTGTCGTGAAACCCCTTCTACGGTCGCATCAGGCTCATAGATTCGCATGATTTCCTGACCGCCGGCATAAATGCTGCTATGGTCTTCAATTTGTCTCACTTGGACCGAATCAGCGGGGATCGATTCATTTTCGGCCACCATCTTGATCTTTTCACTAATGTTTTCAGCCCTTTGCGCTGCAGGCAGGGAAGAAATACCGCGTACCTCGAACAGAAGGTTACCGTCCACTTTTACCGGGGCGACCTCGAAAGGGGCTGCTGTTGTTTCAACCCTGGTTTCCTGACCATAATTGAAGGTTGAAAAAACCAGGCCCAAACATAGGACAAGGATTGTTTTTATGATGGCAGCATCCCCAGGGGCGTGCCGTGTTGTTTTGAAGATGCCCATTATTCCCGATTATTTTTCATATAAGTTCATGATTTTTGGAAAGTCCCTATAGAAAGGGAACCCAAGATGCTGTCAGTCCATTTTTTGAACAATACCCTTGCCAAAGGTTTTGATGGCTTTGATAAAATTATTGGTGGTCATATCCAATTTGTGAATGGTATCGGAAGCGACTATCCTCATTTCTCCGGCATCATATTTAGGGGCGTCGGGTATGAAGACCATGCTCAGGCGCTCGCCCTCTTCCACCAAAAACCCAATATTCCATGTGTCGCCGTCCCGGATCGTAACGGGCTGCATCCGTTCTTCAGATTCGACACCAATGGTATCGGCCGTGATCGATTTAATCATGGCGTAACCGGGGATATTGATAAGTACCGTATGCTCCAATCTGCTGACCCATTTTTGAACCCATACGGAACGAAATAGTAAACCACTCAAAAAACAGATCACAATCAACAAAAGTATGGTAAGGGTCATGCTCCCATCAAGTCCAAATACGCTTTCGGGCAGCCTTTTGGACAAGGGTTCGGCAAGCTTTGCCAGTATGCCATAGGCTTTGGTCAAAAAAACGATTAGCAATACCGAAGGCAATAAAAATAAAATGCCCCCAGTTAATGTTGCCCTAAAAAAGATGAGGAATGATTTCATGGCTCGGATTTATGGGTGAATGTAAACTGCTGGTTAAAGAAACAACAATTGGGTCAATGAATGCGAAGATCAGTTCTCCGCTTTCTCTTTAGGGGCAGAAATCGTTCCCTGATAGGTCATGCTGCTACGGTTGGTACTGATTATGGTAAGCGTGGACGATCCTTCAAAACCTACCGACAGCGATAGTTGAAACCTATCGTTTTTCCCGCTAACAATGGCATTCACCTGGAATTTTTTCTTGTCCTTCGTTACGGTAAAGACTTCCGGTTTTTCCTTGAAGGTCAAGCCTGAGTCATTGCTGTATCCAACCCCGCTATAGGCCCTTCCAAAAAAGGGCATATCCCCGTCTATCAGTTCCGGTTCGAATTTCACAAAGTTTGCGTTGGATGCCAGGTTGATGGATCTGCCACTTGAGGCCAGAGCCGTCCTGGCCACGAACACAAAGGATTTGGAATTGACCAATGCTTCGGTCTGTTGTCGCCGTTCCATTTTTTTTTCGGCCCGGAGTTCCTTCTTGCTTTTTTCCTGTGAAAGACCTTTGGTAACAAAGAGGCTGAAAACCATTAAAAAAATCAAGGTGTTATTGCGCTTCATATTTTATTTTTTTTATTGTTAAAGTTAATTATGTGTAAAAAATTATTTGGGAAAAAGGAAAACCACGACCGCCCTAAACCCTATATCCGATTTGGCTCCTTCGGGAGATGCAAGATTAAATCGGGGACCCACTGCCAACTGGGTTTTTTGGGACCCCAGGCTTGTAACCGCGCTAATGGTGGGATTAAACCAGATGTTCGTGCTATTCCCTTTCCAATTTTGGGTGATTTCAAAATTTCCGCCCACACCGGCCCCACTTTTCCAATTATAGTTGAAAAAGGGCTGAAAAAACAGGGTACTCAAATCGCCTCGGTTTTTGTCACCGGCAACACTCCAGATCTGGTTTAGCAAGGCACCAACGGTATACCCCTTGTTCTGATAAAGGGCAACTGCCGTTGGGCCAATACCCCATTTCTTGGTGCCTAAAAAATCATCCGTTCCGGTCGGTATCAAAAATGCCGGACCAGCGCCCCATGTGATCCCCCCTTTAGAATTGGAAGGACTTAAAAAAGTACTTAGGACCGCATCGCCAAGGCCTGTTTGATTGCCGCCATTTGAAGTTATATTATATTGCGAAATAACGGGTAAGACCAATCTGGCAATCAAATTTAAATCTTTCGTAAGGGTAACGGGAACAACTGGTTGAATATTTAAAGTGTTGCGAGAACCGTTATTGGTTCCAATACCAAGATCCGTATTGTTTTGAAAAGGTAGACTGATCAAGCTCGAGATGGGATTGGCCAATTTTTTGGCCAAGGCCTCAGCACTTTCCGGAGGCGGTTCCTGTGTATTTTCTTGTGAATAAGTGGTTTGGAAGCATGCCAGCCAGGTGAACACGAAGACTATTTGTAGAATCTTTTTCATAGCATACAATATTTATTTCAACATAAATATAGGTACAATTATTACTAGAAAGCTTCCATTACCCCAAAATAAAGGCCTTGGTTTCCATCGACACCAATAGCATAATCGAGGCGAACGTTTATTTTCTTCTCTCTGGATACCATATAGCGCAAGCCCAAACCGGCACTGGGCAACCAGGCCCTTTCAAATTCTTCCTCCCCATTGTTCTCGTTCCCCCATATGCTTCCCGTTCCGCCAAATGCCACTGCCCCCCATTTACGGTAGAACCGCCATCGCAATTCTGCCTGGGAAGCGATCATATTACGACCTTTGTACTTGCCTGCTTCATAGCCCCTCAGGCTATTTCGCACACCATAATTCTGATATCCGTCAAAAGGCACATCACCGGAAGCAAACCCTCCGGAGATATTAAGAGCCAGGATCAGGTTATCCTGTAGGGAATTAAAATAGCTGATCATATAGTCAGTATCTATATAATCATTATCACTCCCAAGCCATTCCCTGTTCAATTTTGGTCGTATACTAAAGGTTAATCCTCTGGTAGGGTAGTAGGGGTAATCCCTATTATCAAAGGAAAGGTTAAGGCCAATACTGGAGACAAAATTATCCTCTATTCCGTTTTGCGCAAAAAAATCTCTGGCAAAATCATTCTCCTGATCACTGCCCTGGTCGAATTTATATTTGGTTTTGGTGCCAAGGTATAACATGCCCAGATAAAAATCCCCAAAAATCTTTCTGCTGTATTCCGCGGTCACAAAATTGCGTATTTCGGAGTAGACCAAGCGCAGGTCGTTGCCCTGGTCGTCATAGGTGAAGTCGTTGTTGATCCTAAGGGTGCCCACGCCAATGGAAGCCCTGTTTTTGTCCTCGTTCCAAAAGAATCGGCCAAAAGGGGTAAAAATATAGCTGTTGTTGGTGGTATAGATGGCATAAAGGGATACCAGGGATGGGGGCGATGCAACGTCTTCCCTTTCTATCTTAAAAAAATACATCCCAAGGCCACCAAATCCGGTGTCCATCACGGGGCTGTTACTGATCAATGGGACCACCAGCAAGGTCCTGGAGGCCTCGTTAAAAGTGGAATCGATTTCTTTAGCTTGCTGACCATAAGCCCCTGTGCCCACAAACAATAGGAACAGCAAGTAAGGCAGCATGTAATATATTGGTTTCAATTCCATTATTTTAATTCCCATCCAAAGCCACTTGAAAACACATAATCGGTATAATTACCTTGAATGGCAGGTTGGTTGTCATAATTCAATGTTAATTCGGCTTTGATATAAAAGTCCAAAGGCAAGTCGTATTTCAACACAAAACTATAATCCAAACGAAATCTACCTTTTTCAGATAAACTTGGGTAGCCCAAAACCTTAGTCGTAAAATTCCAATCTTCAAAATTGAACATGTCAAACTGCGTAAGCAACTGTAATTCCAATGATTGCTTGTTTAACTCCGTGTCAAAAAAATCTTCTATGTTATAGGTAAGTCCTGTGCCCACAATCCAATACAACTTGGGGGTAACCACGAGTAACCGCCCAACACCCGCGGCAGGGGTTATCCTGTTTTTAATACCCAGTTCGGTGCTCTGTAAATAGGAAACGTCACCGGACAGGTACCACTGTTTTAAGTATCTTTGACTTGCCAATGTCATCGTTTTCCTTTCGATCCTATCCGTATCATCCCGTTTCGAATACAGCACGTTAAAATCGAATTTCGCATTCCATTTGTCACTTGAGTATTTAAGATTTCCGGCATAGGTAAGTTGTCGGTTGTTGTTGGCCTTGGACAAATTAAAGCCCACATCAAGAGCCCCCGTAAACCGGCTCCAAAATTTTTCATCAATTCCCTCTATTCGGATGATTTCACGAATGGCCGATTCGGACGCCACACCTTCTGTATTGATAATACGAACATTACCGGGTGAAAACGATTTCAGTCGTCCGCTGATCTGACTACGATCGGTGAGATAGATTACACAAAGTTCGGAAGTGCTTATGGAAACGACATCATTAAAATCTATTTTGAAATCCTTATCGCTGTAGGCCGTTTTAAAGGTAAGCACACTTTTGTTCATTGTTTTGATTTCACCCACCAAAAGGTCGTTATTTCTGAGTTTGATGGAATCATTTTGTGCAGCTACCATAGCACTTATAAACAATAAAAATATTAAAGTGAGGCGCTGGCCTCGTCTATGTTTTATTCTGTCGCAAATAACTCCCATGTCCTGTGTTGATTTTGTTTGGGCAAGATATTAATTAATGGCAAGCCATGAAAATCCATAAGAGCTTCTTCTTCCTGCAAATTCCTTCATATACGGGGGGGTCATGGGTTGATCCGGGAGCGAACCTTTATTGACTTCCGTCATCCAACTGGAAGTCATTTTGATTTTGGCTCCCTGGGCTTTTCTTGCCTCCGTTATACACACGGAGCCTCAGGATAAAATCGCTCGACTTATTATTGGTCTCAGTGATATTCTTGGTACGGTTAAAAATCACGAACAGCTCGTACCGCCAATTATTTTTCAATTTGTATCCAATGCCCGGCGATATTCTGATCAGATCATTGAAACGGTCCGTTTTTTTAAGATTGAAAAAAAATTCTGCCTGGAGGGGGAAATAGAGCCCTTCGGTGAAACCCAGATAATGCTTTTTCCAACTAATGTTTGTTCCCAGGCGATACCTAAATCGATAACCACTCCGCCAACCATTGTCATTAAAGGACTTTTGAAACCGTTCTTCCAATCGAACATAATTGTTCAAAGTAATCGGTTTAATGGTGGGGATATTGAATTTGAAACCCTGGAGCAGTCTTAATTCAAAATTATCTTTGGCTGCAGTATTTTGGGTATAGATGGCCCCACCGCCCAATTGATAGGAGTCTATGAGACCCCACGTTCTTTCTGACCGGTTGGTATTTTTGAAGGTGATGGTAGATATGGCCTGAAAACGGTTATAGACATTCGGAACAATAGTCCTGAATGCGATCTGCGTCCGTACCGATTGGGTTTCGCTCCATTGGTTCGGATGGTTGTAATCGATCCAGAACTGCCGGTTTACCCGCACGTCCTGATCTACGATACTGTCCTGCGCATTTGCTTTTATCAATGCGTTCAAACAAAGCACCGTGCATAATAGAACCCAAAACCTTTTTGGCATAGAATAAGTTTCAACAACGATAACCGGATGGGAGTGCACGGGCCATTGTGAGGATTTGGTGCCTATTATTAACTAAAATATGAATTTCCGTTGGTTGTACAAGCGACCATCCGTTTAAATGAGGCTTTAGTTGTTCAGCTCGAAGGGGTAAACAACTTTCCAATCCTCTTTCATGTTGATTACCGTCCATCCTTTCTCATAGGCCTCATCGAGCCCTTTATCCAACCTGCCGATCGACGATTCCCTGTCATAGGCCCATTCGCGTTCTGCATCGGTATGGTGAAGATACAACTGAAAGGAAGGATAGGCATTGCTGTCTGTCCATTGCAGCATCTGCAGATCACCATCGGAATTTCCGGAAGCGAATACGGGTTTCCTGCCGATGAATTTATTGATGCCCACGGGTTTTCCGGCCTTGTCATCAATAAAGTCGAGCGCGGGCAACCTTCTTATTTCCGGCTTTCCATCGTTCATGACAAATTCAGTCTTAATACTGCTGCCTACAACCTGATCCTTGGGGATACCATATACCTGTTCTACCCATGGGCGCATGAATTCGATTCCGCCACCGGAAACGATAAAGGTTTTAAACCCATTCTCCCTGAGGTAATCCAATAACTCCAGCATGGGTTGATATACCAGGTCGGTATAAGGCCTTTTGAAACGGGGGTGTTTGGCAGTGGTGAGCCAATCTTTTACAATTTGCTCAAATTCTTCTACCGTATTGCCGGCATGGGTGGCCATGACAATTTCTATAAGGCCATGTTCACCGTAGGTCATCAAAGTGGCCATGTCGTTTTCGATAACCGACTGGTAGGGTTGGGTGGTCTTCCATTCGGGATGTTCGGGCGCTAAGGCTTTGATACGATCCATGGCAAAGAACAACTGAAAATAAGCGGGTTGCTCAGACCATAAATTGCCATCGTTATCAAAGGTTGCAATGCGCTCCGAAATGGGTACAAAATTTGCACCTCCTTCTAAAGTGACATCATTTACATAAGCTATTATAGCTTGTTTGGTATTGCTTTCATTCCAGGATGGCAATGGGTCCCCAATTAAGGTTTCAGTTTCAACAACGGTTTCCAGTTGTTCAGAATTTACCTTTTTACAACTTACTATTATTAATAAAGTTAGCGCAAGGCTTAAGAGTGTTTTCTTTATCATCTCATTAAATTTTTAAAACACAAAAAAGGCAGGCTTTACCTACCTTTTTTGTGTGTGATCTATATTAATTACTTTTTGGAACCATGGCCTCAATTTGTTTTTGAACTTTTCCTAAACTCCAATCACCTGCGGTTTGGCTTGGCGGATAATCTTTAAAGGTTGAAAGAAAGTTAAAAGCATAACCCTGTATGGCGATTAAAATATATGCCCTGTCAATATACCAGTCGTAATAGGTATTTGAACCTTCGTAGGCTTTTTCAAAAGGATCGCGACGCAGATTTTCCAACAATGGCGCTCTTAATTCAACGAACGGCTCCAACCATATTTGTAATTGTCTGGCCCTGTTTTCTAAAAAAGTGGCTTTCCAATCGCCATAACGTAAGGCCGCTATGGCACCAGCATCATCAACGTATATAAATCCTTCCCGTGGAGACACTTTTGTTTTGCCGGTCAGATAATCCAATTGATTATAACCATCTATGTGATTTTTGTAAGTCTTGCCATTAATGGTTGTTCCTTTCAAGAGTTGCTCTTTAATGTCGGGATTTCCCGCTATCGCTGCAAAGGTCGGCAACCAATCCTCATGGGAAACGATGCCGTTTAAAGTGACATTAGCTGGAAAATGGCCTGGCCACCGCACGAACGCAGGCACACGATAGGCACCTTCCCAGTTGGAGTTTTTCTCACCATGGAAGGGCGTGGTACCGGCATCGGGCCACGTATTATAGTGCGGGCCATTATCCGTAGAATACATCACCACCGTATTGTCCGCTATTCCCAGTTCCTCAAGTAAGTCCAATAATTCACCAACATGCATGTCGTGCTCGATCATCCCATCCGTGTATTCATCATTTCCGGGATGACGCATTTCTTCTTTAACATGCGTCCTAAAATGCATACGTGTAGCGTTCCACCATGTAAAGAATGGTTTTCCATCCTTCACTTGTTTTTTAATAAATTCCTTGGCAGCTGCAATGGACTCATAATCAATATTTTCCATCCGTTTTTTAGTGAGCGGCCCCGTATCTTCAATACGCTGACCCCCTTTGCCATCTGCCCAGCTATGGATAACACCTCGAGGACCATAAACGTCTTCGAACTTTTTACCATTCTTTAAAATCATCCCTGTCGGATAATCAAAATTTTCTGGTTCTTCTTCCGCATTTAAATGGTATAGGTTGCCAAAAAATTCATCGAACCCATGCATGGTAGGAAGGTGCTCATCTAAATCACCCTGATGGTTTTTACCAAACTGTCCCGTATTGTAACCTTGCGCCTTAAGTACGGACGCCATGGTAACATCAGACTTTTGCCAACCTTCTTTTGCACCGGGCATACCTACTTTGGTCATCCCGGTTCTTACCGGTACCACTCCGCCAATAAATGCGGCACGGCCGGCAGTACAACTTTGCTGTGCATAATAATCGGTAAAGCCAACCCCTTCTTTTGCCACTCTATCTATATTAGGGGTCATATAACCCATCATCCCACGATTGTTATGGCTGATGTTCCAGGTGCCGATGTCATCGCCCCAGATGACAAGGATATTTGGTTTTTGCTCTTTTTGGGCAACCATCATTAATGGTAGCACAAAAAGTAAAATTAAAGTTGTGGTTTTTTTCATTTGAAATAAATACTTGAGATTAATGAATTAATATTGAATGTCATGGTAATAAAAATTAATATAGTATTGTTAAAAATAAGTGTTATCATTGAAACATTAAAATAATTATTGTTCACCATCACCAAACCATGTAAAATAAGCATTGTTTGCGTCCCCTTCAAGAACGACATCCATATCTTTTGCCCATAAGTCCTTATACCCCAGAGAACCGTTTAATGCAGCCTGATAAAAAAGCAGCAATCGATTCCTCTCACTTTCAACAGTTCTCAAGAATTCCTCACCAACGCCTTCAATAGGGGGATTGGTTTTCAACATCATTAACTTTGGAAGCACACGATGTATTTCATCGAAACGAACCCAATCGGAATATTCTATTCTAGGTTGGTCATCTGTTACCGGAAGCGCATTTCCAGCATAGGTTTCCAATCCATTTCTATCCATAACATAAGTTGCCAGCAATGATTCAGGGGAATCAATGCCTATTTCTTTTAATGCATCGGCCAATTCAGGATCATTAAATTGTTCAATAATTTTAGGTGCATTTAAAACTATGGGTTCCATGGAACCAACGAGTAACATCTCATGCAATTCAGTAGTCCATAGTGATGCATGTGGAAAAATATCCAGAAAACTTTTCACAAGAGAACGCGTATCCTCATCATTTTGAGTGGGTATCGGCAGCCATTGTGCGACAATCCCACCAATGTTTAAACGCGAACTGGCAATTTGATAGAAATCACTTGAATAAAGATTAGCCACTCCAGCAGCCGAAGGCGGTGGAGGCTCAAGCGTAATAAGATCATATTTTGTTTTATTGCTTAATAATTCGCGTCTTCCATCGCGAAGCCTTATATCTAATCTTGGATCTGAAGCTGCCCCAAAATTTCCTTCAAAAACTGTAGATGCTTCCACAACCTCGGGTAATAACTCGGCAACAACGCGCTGTTTTAATCCTGGATACCGCAACAAACTTCCAGAAGTTATTCCAGTCCCAAGACCAATGACCAAAGCCGATTCTGGTTCCCCATTATGAATAATCAATGGTATTAAAGCTTGCAACCTCATATACCGTAATGAAGGCATGGCATCTCCTGTATTGGAAACACCCTGAATGTATAGCCTGCGAAAAGATTTGGTGCCAGCTTTTTGTTCAAGGACGGCAACCGTACCGCCACGTCCCTCCTTATAAAAAACGTTCTTTCCGCCCCAGGTACCGACAAGTAATTTGGCCAAGCGGTCCTTTGGGGTAAATAGGGCTGCCAAAAGCGTAACCATAGTGATAACCAAAATGCCTTTCTTCGTTAAATGAAATCCAGAACGCTTACCCTTGAAGGCTGCGACAACACCTATTATACATGCAATAAGTGCTAGAATCGCCAAAGTCACAACAATACCAAATTGCGGAACCAACAAGAATCCTGTAATTATAGTACCTGTTATGCCACCAATGGTATTAAGCGCCACTACTTTTCCAATATCTCTACCAATATGTGTAGAATCTACTATTAATTTCAGTGCTACCGGAAAAGCTGCCCCAAGAAAAAGAGTGGGAACAAATACGATATATAATGCCGCTGTGGTAAACCTTGCGCTCATGGCCGCAAGCCTACTTTCTGTTAATGAGAAAACAAAACGATCAGCGGAAGATTGTAGGCTTAAAAGCCAATCTCCCAAGAAGTTTATTTCTATGAGTGAAATACATCCCGCTGCAGCGATAAGCAAACCAAATAAACCCCATGGATCTTTTAATCGATCTATCCGACGCGCCAACAGGGCAGAACCTATGGCAAGACCGGAAAGATAGGTGGCCAGCATCACGGAAAACGCAAAACTACGGGTACTCATGAACTGAACTATGGATTGCGACCAAACCACTTCATATCCAAGTGCAAGACCGCCAGCTATGGCGTATAAAAGAACGGCCATACCTGCTGATTGAATAAACAAATTCTGCGTTGGTTTTTTATCTACTGGAATTAAATCTGTTTTAGACCTATTTAGCCAATAGCCTCCCAAGGCAGCACAAACACCTATACCAGAAGCAATAATGGCAGACCCTTGTATCCCGAATGATGGGATGAGATAAAAGGAAGAAACAAGGGCTCCAATAATGGCACCCGTGGTATTGGCAGCGTACATCTTACCTCCGCCCGAACCCACTTTTGTGTCTAATAGTGAAAGAGAACGAACCACGGCAGGTAAGGTGCCTCCCATTAAAAAAGGCCCTACAGTAACCATTAAAAACACCAAAGTCCAGGCCAGTACACTGTTATGAACTTCCAAATTCGCAAACAAAGAAGCCGATTTGGGAAGTAAATAGGTCATGATTATCCCAATCATTGCGATACCAATCTCTAGTTTCACATAGAGCAACAATGGCCTGGCAACCCGATCGGCATTACGTCCAAAATAAAGACCCCCAAATGCAAGTCCGGCAAAAAATGCACTGACCCCCGTTGTAACCGCAAATACATCTACACCAACAATAAGGGTAAGTTGTTTGATCCATAGTACTTGGAAAATAAGTGCCGTAGTTCCGGAAGCCACCAACAATATAGCAGGCCAAAATGATTTGCCTTTTTGTACAGGTTGCTCAATTACTAGCTTTGGAGCGGTTGCATCCTTATTTTTATTTTTCCGGGGTTTGTTCTTCATACGTTCAAAAATTAGAAATGGGCCGCATCCCTTTAGTAAGGATGAGACCCATTATTAATTTAAATTTCAGTGTGTAACCTTAGTTACTTCCACTAGGTGCTTCCGTGAGCTGTTTCATGACTTGATCCAAGCTAAAACTACCCACCTTTTGACTTGGAGGGAATTCCTTAAAGGTGGCCAGGAACTGCCCTACATACTGTTGCGCCGGAACGAACAGGAATGCTCTATCAATTCGCCAGTGATCATAATCCATAGCAATATGATCGGCTTCTTCAAACGGATCGGTACGTAGGTTAAACAACTTGGGCATACGTAACTCTACAAAAGGTTCCGCCCAAACATCGAACCCATGAGCTCGTTGTTCCTGAAATACTAATTTCCATTGGTTAAAACGTAACGCAACTAATGCACCATCATCACTGAAATAAAAGAATTCATGACGAGGCGATTCTGTTGTTTTACCAGACCAATAAGGCAGCATGTTATAACCATCTAAATGTACTTTGAAGGTCTTGTCTCCAACCTTCATCCCCTTCAATAATTGTTCTTTTACATCGGGCACGCCCACTCCAGCCATAATGGTAGGCAGCATGTCCATTTGTGAATGGATGTCGTTATTAATAGTTCCTGGCTTAATTACACCAGGCCACTTGATAGCAGTTGGTACACGATAGCCACCTTCCCAGTTCTCATTCTTCTCTCCACGAAATGGAGAGTTCCCTCCATCTGGCCAGGAGAACTTTTCGGCACCATTGTCAGTTGAATACATCACAATGGTGTTCTCATCCAAACCTAGTTCTTTAAGCTTGTCGAGCAATTGTCCGACCATGGCGTCATGCTCCACCATACCGTCTGCGTATGGTCCAAGACCAGTGACACCTTTACTTTCTTCCTTAAGGTGCGTGAAGATGTGCATACGCGTAGCGTTCCACCACAGCATGAACGGCTTGCCGTCTTTTGCGCGCTTTTCTAAATAATCCAAAGAAGCCTCTGTGACTTCTTCGTCAATGGTTTCCATACGCTTAATATTCAATGGGCCGGTGCTCTCGATTTTTTGAGTGCCATCCGCATTGGCCCAGGTGTGAATTACACCACGAGTACCATATTTTTTTTGTAAAGCAGGATCCTTAAAGTAATCTGGGTTTTCTGGCTCTTGTTCTGCGTTCAAGTGGTAAAGCGAGCCAAAGAATTCGTCGAAACCATGGGCCGTTGGCAATGTTTCGTCGGCATCGCCAAGGTGGTTCTTACCAAACTGTGCTGTCATATAGCCTTGTGCCTTTAGCAATTGAGCGAGCGTCACATCCCGTGCCTGCAAGCCTTCCTTGGCACCTGGTAAACCAACCTTAAGGTTACCGGTTCTCAATCCACTCTGTCCAGTAATGAATGCCGAACGCCCTGCGGTACAGCTTTGCTCACCATACCAATCGGTGAACAAGGCACCTTCTTTGGCGATACGATCGATATTGGGCGTCTTGTAACCCATCATGCCCTGGTTATAGGCACTGATATTCCAATACCCGATATCGTCACCCCAAAGAATAAGTACATTAGGTTTTTTCTCTTTTTGGGCATGGGATATGCCAAAAAAAGCTAAAAGTAATAAGGTCAAAAATGTTTTTTTCATAACTCGTTTTTATTGGGTTATTTATTAATAATCAAGAGGGAACAAATATAAGGACGGAAAGATAATAAAAATTCTTTATTTACAGGCGTTTACTAAGGCCGATATTAATTGACCACGAACTATATTCTTCCTTGAAATCGTAATTGATGGAAGGGAACAGCCCCCAATCCCCGCCCAGTTCAAACTCGCGTTCAACGCTCATCCTTAAAATGAAAAGGTTCTTATGTTTTTCAAATTCCATCCCGGGACCGAGCAACAGACTCCATCGGTTGGAAAATTCGTAACCGACCAATACGCCGGTGACCAATGCTTTCGACCGTTCCAGTGCTTCCCTGTTAAAGTTAACCAAGTAATTGGCCAGTTCCAGGTCGAGCACGGTACCTATTTTCCAGCCATCGGTGAATTGTACAAAGTAATCGATGCCTATGGTGGGCACAAATACCGATGCGCTCGCATTGCCTTCCTCAAAAGCCGATGGAATATTGGTATACCCAAAAACCAGGGCCACTTTATGGATCTTGCCTTCTTGGACCTCCTCGGATTCACCTTCCTCTTGGGCATAGCTGCCCATACAAACAAGTAATAATACTGCTATAATGGGATTGGTTTTGTTTAACATATTTTAGAATATGAGGTTAGTTTTGGTTGTTTATATCGCGAACACATCTAAACCCGATGTGTTCCATTGAGGTATCCGGGGTATTGCGCATGCGTCGTGCATTTCGAAATCCGGAACACCAGTCATCGTTGCATAAAAAAGAACCGCCCCTGATCGATTTTTTTGTTTCGAAATTGTCGAAGACCTCAAAACTTTTTTCGGGACCTTGGGGATTGTCGGCAATGCCTCCTTTTTCGGCC
This sequence comes from Maribacter sp., assembly GCA_024643345.1. Taxonomy (GTDB): domain Bacteria; phylum Bacteroidota; class Bacteroidia; order Flavobacteriales; family Flavobacteriaceae; genus Pelagihabitans. The sequence goes on from JAHENB010000065.1 coordinate 33,288, forward strand.
AATTCATAATAGTATTTGGCACTGTACCAATCGTTGGTCCATTCCCAAACATTGCCCGCCATGTCGTAAAGCCCGTAACCATTTTTTGGGAACGATTTTACTGGGGCCGTGCCCTCATAACCGTCGGCGACGGTATTGGTATAGGGGAAATTGCCCTGCAAATGGTTGGCATAATGGGTACCCTGTTCCGTTTTCTCATTGCCCCAGGGATACATGTTGTTTTTTTTCCCGCCCCGCATGGCATATTCCCACTCCGCTTCGGTCGGCAAACGTTTTCCCGCCCATTGGGCATAGGCCACCGCATCGTACCAGCTTACCTGAACCACGGGATGGTCATCAAGGCCTTCAATGGAACTATCGGGACCCTTGGGATGTTTCCAGTCGGCCTGCTGTTTAAAGGTCCACCAATTGGCCAAATTGTCCCTTGAGGCATTCGGGGCGGCATAGTTGAAAACCAAAGAGGCCGGCAATAAATTTTCAGCAGGGGGCTTTGGCGTTTCCGGGGGCAGTTGTTTTTTGAGTTCTTCCCAATCTACCGGTTTTTCGGCAGTGGTCACATAGCCTGTGGCATCCACGAAGGCTTTGAACTCAGCATTGGTGACTTCATGTGCATCCATCCAAAAATCATTGACGCGCACCATATGTTTGGGAAGCTCGTCGCCCTGGGGAAGGGCCGTTTTGGGCATATTTTCAAAGCCTTCGGGAACATCCCCGCCCATTTCAAAAACCCCTCCGGATATTTTCACCATCCCCGCATAATCGTTCTGCTCCTTTTGGTCGGTGGCCATTGAATCTGTCGCGATTACCATGCCCCCCCCATCTTTGTTTCCCACCAAATCTGCGCGGGAAACAGAACCACAGTCAAGGGTATCATGGTCGGGTTCAATCACCACTTCTTTCACCTTTCCCTTGCAGGCCGTAAAAGCTATTAAAAGTGTGCTTAGCACAAAGATATTTATGGATTGTTTGATGCCCATTTACAATTCCTTTTTGCCTATATGATTTATCAAAGACCTCTGGATCATGTTCATGTCTTATTACCTACTTCGGGGGATCTTTTTGGCTAATCGCCCAGCAAAAATACCAATCCGCCGCTAAATCCGCCCATTACCGTGGTAGTGCCAACGCTTACCCCGCTGGAAACGCCCCCTGAGCCTCCACCTACATACACCCCGCCCCATTCCACAGGGAGGAACAAATTGCCTTGCAGGTTGAGTCCCACACGGTCACTGAACATGATATTGACGCCCGCTTTAAAGCTAAAGGCGAAGCGGGTGCTTGAATCCAGTCCCCTGCTTGCAATGGCCGTATTCACATCTTGAGGACTGATTACCACCAATCCCAGGCCACCGCCGGCAAACGGCCTTACTTTATCGGTCTGGAAATAGCGCGTTGCCCCTAATTGAAACCAGTCGAAATTGAGATCGGAAAGCCGGTCTTCAGCCGGACTTACGATCCTATCCCTTATTCTCAGTTCGGTACCCATACGGGTGTAGGACAGGCCGATCTTAAGATACTCATCCATCCCGAAACCTACCGAAATGCCATATTGATCACTGTCTTTGGCCTTCAGGTAATTGGGGCCATAGTTCAGTTTGGTTCCGAACTGGTAACCATAGCTAGGAATGATCTCCACGGTTTGGGATTGGCCGTTGAAATAGGTCAACAGTAGCGAAAACAGCAGTACTCCTTTAAGTTTTGAATTCATAGGTATTAGTTTTTAGCGAAATTCTTTTAATCATGGTATTCGTTGAATCATTTTAGATCCATTGATCAATTTCTTCTTCTTACCCCCCCACTGGGTCTTCCTGCCGGTCTCGCGGTCGGCCTGTTCGTAGGCCTGGCCGAAGGCCTGTTCATGGGCGTACTGGGCCTGCTTGAAGGCCTTGTATTGGGCATGCTCGAAGGTCTGTTCATGGGCGTACTGGGCCTGGTTGATGGCTGGGTGGAGGGCCTATTGGCCGGTCGCGTTGTGGGTTGGGTCGATGGCCTTGTTGCAGGTCTCGTTGCTGGCCGGTTCGCTGGCTGCGTTGACGGCCTCGTCGTTGGTCTCGTCGTTGGTC
>JAHENB010000065.1:35450-94140 GCA_024643345.1 Maribacter sp.
CTCGTCGTTGGTCTCGTCGTTGGTCGGTTCGTTCCAACGCCAGGTCGGGTATTGGGTCTGGTCACCGGCCTATTATAGTGGCTGATGCCCCTTCTTCCGTTATAGATGGGATGGGTAGGTCTGCGATAGCGGTTCCCGTAATAGTAGGGCGGGCGATAGTAGGGAGGGCCCCAATGGTGATAACCATGGCCCCAATAGGCGTGGCCGTACCATCCGTAAGGGGAGCCGAAGCCGAAGCCCACGCTCCAACCGTACCAGGGGTTGTAGCGTATCGAAAATCCATAGGTATAGTGGTGGTGGTAGTAGTGGCCTCCGTACCAGGGATTGTAATAGTACCCTGTACCATAAATGACCGTCGGGCCATACACGTAAGAACCATAATACCCGGGTGTGTAGCCTACATATACCACGGTTGGGGAGGTTTCGTAGATATACACATATTTGGTATTGTATTGCGGGTTTTCCGCGGGGATTTTCTCTATTTCTTCGGGCCGCTCATCTGCTACCTGCCATGGTCCGTTGGGGGTGGTGGCTTTGAACCAAACCGCATTGTCACAGAGGTAATAGGTATTTTTGTCCTTGAATACGGCACTTTCCGTGTTCACTGCATATTGCAGTTTCAAGCCTTCCACATTTTTAAACTCGGGCTTGCCATTGTACTCCACTGTACTGGCCTTGGTGTCTCTCTTTACGGCAGCCGTCTGTGGGATCTGTGCATCATAGACCGCACTTTTTGCTTCCGGCGTTCCCGCTACATTGCTCAAGACATTGGCTTTTTTGCTGTCGCTGGGAATGTTTTTAAAATCCTCGGGCAAATCCTCCGATGGGATATAGGTCCAGTTCGCCTTTAGGTCTTTGGTGGTGAACCATCGCCCCGAAACCAAAAGATAATAAGCTTGGGTGTTCACATTCATGAAAATATCGCTTTTGGTATTTTCCACAAAGAGCAGGCTGGTGTTTTGCAGGGGACTGTATTTGGGATCCCCTTCAAAAACGATCAATTCGGTGGGTTCGGTGGCTATTTTAATGCTGGGTGCTTTGCCATTATAATCTTCTGTCTCAGCTTCTTCCTCCTCTTTCTTTTCCGGTTCGGCCTTCTTGGCGATCGCGCTCACTTTGGAGGGTACTTTTTTTACATTTTCCCAAGGACCGGTAGCGGCAATGGACTGGTACCAAAATTCGCCCCCTTTTAGATAAAAGCTATTTTTTTTAGAATCTTTAATGATCAAAGCCCCGGTATTTTCCACCAGTTCATACCCTTTATCGGCTTCTTTGAGCACAGGTTCCCCGTCGATCATGATCAAGGCGGTGGGTTCATTGGCAAAGAGTATCTTGGGCGGGTCGTTTTTTAGGTCGGCGGGACTAACGCTTACTTCCTCAATGCTGGCCAAGAGGGAATCTAAAGAGAATTCAATGTTCCAATTCGGGATTTCCTTGTTGATCAGGTCCTCGAGTTGCTGTTTCTCTTGATCTGAAACGTCTTCGGAAAGCCTTACCTCATCTACTTTGACCGAGGCCAGCATGGCCTGTCGGCTATCACGGTCGACATCGAGCAGGGAAGTGGTCCATAGCATACCAAAAACAGGGTCCTTACCTTCTTTTTTTACGGCGAAAGCCAGGTTCGATTTAAGCCGGTTCTCCAAATAGCTCGAATTTTCCGGCTGGTAAAGGGTGATGGTATAATCCCCAGAGTCAATATCCTTGGGCCAATCGAGACCACTGCTTTCCTGAGCATATATGCCAAGTGGCACGAACAAAAGGGCAAGTATCGTATTAAATAAATTGGTGGTGATGTAAGTTTTGAGCGAATACATTTTATGATTTATTTTTTTTAGGTTTAAGCTTTGCAAGAACCATGCCCTTCTTTGGAAAACAACCTAATGTTTATTCGTTTTCTGTTTTGGCAACAAAGGGAAAGCTGAGTGCCAAACCGAAATAGCTGCTTGTATTCGACCCCGATACAAAACTGTCGTCGTAAACATCGTTAAAACCTTGGAAATAGCGCAACTGAATATGTACTTCCTTGTCGAACTTCTCACTAAATAGGACATAGCCCAGCTGAAGGATCATCCCAAGATCGGTGCCATTGGTCACATCTTTTACCGAAGCGTCAAAATCGCCCTGGGCATTGCTGAAAATGGCCTGACTGCCCGTTCTGAAAGAAATCTGGGGAGCGATACCGATTTTAAAAGGGCTATCGGTGAACCGATAGTTAAGGAACACCGGAACGTCAATATAGTTCAGGGTCAGTTCAGTGGGTACGTTCTGGAACTTGGCGTTCAGTTCCAAATCGTTGGAAATGAGGGACAGCGCATCGAATTTACCCCCCCTTCTACTCAAAAAATAGGCGGTTGGGTGTACCGACCAATGCTCATTCAGTTTTATATTTCCCGCGATACCGAAGGTGATCCCCGTTTTTGCATTGGTCCCTGAAGCACTTGAAATGCTCGCGTACGGTATGCCAAACTCCATGCCAACGTTAAAATTTTCTGAAGCTACTTTTTCACCGAACAATATGGCGAAAAGTGCCGCCTGGGCGTTGGTGTACTGTGCCAACAAAATAATGGCAATGCATACGATCTTTTTCATTTCTTGGTATTAGGGCCGGTAAAGTCAACTTTGACATAACAGCTCATTTATATTCCTTGAATAAGCGGTGGTTTAAATAGTTCCGCCGTTATTGCTGGATGCGCCTATTGTATCATTTTTGATTTTAGGAGCGACTTCACCACGGTTTTGGCATAGCTGGAAGCACCGGATTCGAAAGAGCTTGGATCGGTAATATTCGACTGCCCTGACCAGATAAGGGCCTTTTCCGCAGATTCGGCCTTTGCATCGAACAGACGGCTTTCAACCACATAGATCTTTTGCTGCCTGTAATAATCGGGAGTATACATATAATTGTATCCAGAATAGATGTAACGTCCATACCCATATCCATAATAGCCGCGCCCACCGTACATGGGCCCGTACATCGGCGTTCCGCTCTCTCTTACTTCTTGGGTATTGACATCGATAAGGGTGGCAACGATCACCCCGTCATAATTTCCTGCCTTTACAGCATCTACGATCTTTTCCTCCGAGATTTGGGTAATATCTTGAATGGGCGGAATGGCTTGTAAGCTATTCTGCGCCGTAATCCCCTTCTCGGCCAATAGTTTTACCACGTTATTTTCGAAGGCCGAACGGCTTGCCAAATTTTTGGTAGCCCCTATGACCAGTATTTTATCAAAATGTTTACCGGAATACCCTTCCTTGGTCCAGGTGTATTTCATGGCCGAACCACAGGATGTGACGATAAGTAAAACGAAGACGGTTCTAATAATATTAAATGTTCTCATAACAGTATTAATTTTTTGCGAAAGGTAGAATTTTTTTAAACATTGACAAAAGTAATTGAAATCCAGTTCCCTAAGAAATCCAGTTCCATAAAGCGTTGGCTACCTAATTTAAGATGGCTTCATCGGTTTCAATGCATGCGTGCTTAAAAAAAACGACCGAATTTACCGAACAATGGTCATAGCATTTTTTTGAAATAGATGCGGGAACGCTTTCAAAAAATGCCCTGAACGGAGTGGGGCCGTTAAGAGTGAATCGCTACTATATCTATTGAATCATTTGGGATGTCAATAAAGCCTTTACCACGGTGTTGGCATAACTTTCAGCGGCCATTTCAAATGATCTGGGGCTGATGATCTTTGATTCCCCCGACCAGACCATCGCATTTTTCACCGATTTGGCCTTCGCATCGAACAAGCGGGTTTCCACCACATAGTTTTGTACCTGCCTATAATAGTCCGGGGTATACATCGTATTGTAATTGGCGTAAATATAACCACCATAACCAAAACCGTAGTACCCCATACCATTGTTAATGGAGCCATAAATGGGAGAACCGCCTTCCCTCGCATCTTTGGTCGTAATATCGAGCAAGGATGCGACGATTACACCGTCATAATTTCCTTCCTCCACCGCTTTAACAATTTTATCTTCGGAAATTTGGTTGATATCCTCAATAGGGGGGATGGCCTTTAAACTATTTTCCGCGGTAATGCCCTTAGAGGCCAGAAGTTTGACAACGGTGTTTTCAAAAACAGTTCTACTGTCCAAATTTCTAACAGCCCCCAAAACCAATATTTTGTTGTAGTGCTTCCCGGTATACCCCTCTTTCGTCCAGATGTTTTTCATGGCCGACCCACATGAAGTTGCGATAAGAAGAAGTGTGGCTGCGCCAATAATGGTAAGGGTTTTCATAACGGAATTTAATTTTTGCGAAAGGTAGAATATTTTAGGCAATGACAAAAGTATATGAATAACAACCAAGAACCTCGGAAGTTACCCCCTAAAGTTTAAGACTGCTTGATTTATTTAAATCGTTGCCGTTCAATCCACAACAAACTTGTCCCTGTATATCAATTACAGGGTAGAAGATATCAACCATGACAGCATCATCATGCTTCATCACAGAAATTTAAAAGCCAATGGCGTGCTGCTCATATTTTCACTTAAGGCCAGGTAAACAAGGCCAAGCGACATATCCATGGCACTTTTGGCTTTATATATCGTTTTTTGATTTATGACCTAAAATTAAATCAAAGCAAAATCCTGTAAATTGATTTAAATCATGTTTTTGGTTTTCTGAATTTGGCCCTAAACGCCACAAGGTTTCGGGGGTCATGTCAAGATAAGAAGCATTGCTATGGTGAGGAATACGATTGAATAGTTAGTCATTATTTTCAATGGACTCGATCAAACGCTCTTTGGCATTTTTGGTGATTCTTGAGATCTCTTTGTTGTGATTTTCTACAATAAACCCAAATCCTTGCAAATTTCCTGAACGTTCAATAAAACAAGAAACGAACAGGCCCAAAGGATGGCGATAGCGATATACTTTTCATAAACAGGGTTCCTCCTAGTTCGGTGGCCTGGGCACAATGCCCGTGCGTTTTGCCCAAACCAGCCACATTGTGGCCATTTTTTTTGCCAATTCGGGATGATCCGATGCGAGGTCGTGCATTTCAGTACGGTCATGCTCCATGTCGAAAAGTTCCCAGTTCGGCAGGGCCAAATCATCCACTTTATCCCAGAGGTAAGACTGTTTTTTACTCGCTTTGGAAATCAGTTTCCACTTCCCCATGCGAACTGCACGGTTCCCTTCGTGCTCCCAATAAAGCGCTTCCCTTTCCAAGTCTTTGCCTTCAAAGGCCGGGACCAAACTTTTGCCTTCCAACGGTTGTATCGCATTGCCATGATAGCTTGTGGGATAATCAGCGCCGGCTACTTCCACGCAGGTCGCCATAATGTCGATCAAATGGGCAGGGGCGGTCCTGAATTCCCCGCCCGTTTTAATTTTTGCGGGCCAATGCACGATCAATGGGGTAGCAATACCGCCTTCGTTCACCCAATGTTTGTATTCCCTGAAGGGGGTATTGCTGGCATTGGCCCAATTGAGGCCATAGGCGGTAAAACCCTCCGGCGGCCCGGGCCATGCCGCCTTCATGATCTTTACCGGTTTGCCGTCCCGGGTCACATAAGGAATGGTCTCGGTCTGCAGTTCATCAGGGGCCATGGGTTTTGGGTCTTCAACGGCGGGACGATTTTCTAGCCATTCCAATTCTTCTGCACAGGCACCGTTGTCCTGTAAATAGAAAATGACCGTGTTGTCTAATTGTCCTTTGGCCTCCAAGGCATCCACTACGCGGCCGATCCCTTCGTCCATCAGGGTGGTCATGGCTGCATAGGTTTCCATATTGGCGAGTTCCCATGCTTTGTCGGGAATTTCTTCAGACCACTTTGTCACAAAGGAGTCCCTGGGGGTAAGCACCCAATCGGATTTGGCCAATCCCATTTTTTTCATGCGTTCAAATCGCGCTTCGCGCATGGCATCCCATCCGGTATCATAGTGCCCTTTGTACTTGGCGATGGCCTCGGCGGGTGCCTGCATCGGCCAATGCGCCGCCGTATACGCCAGGTAAAGAAAAAAGGGCTGGTCGCCTTGATGTTCCTCGATGCTTTTTACGGCATAATCGCTGAAATCGGTAGTACCATAAAACCCCTCCCTGGGTGCTACATAGTCATTGTCATTCGTAAGGGAACGCGGATCGTACAGGCTCCCGGCCCCCGAAATCATTCCAAAAAACCGATCGAACCCCCGTTGTCTGGGCCAATTTTCCTTATTGGGATTTTCGATGACATAGGGGGTCACATGCCATTTGCCCGACATATAGGTGTCGTAACCGGCCCCTTTCAAGGCTTCCGCAATGGTTACCGCATGCTTGCTCAGGTCTCCCCTAAAAGCGGGCGTTCCCCTATCATTTACCATATGTCCCACCCCCGCTTGCTGCGGATATAGGCCGGTCAATAATGAGGCTCGGGTAGGACAACATCGGGCGGTATTATAAAATTGGGTGAATCGGAGGCCATTGGCAGCCAGTGCATCGAGCCGTGGGGTATTGATTTCCCCACCATAACTGCCGATATCGGAATAACCCATGTCATCGCCCAGGATCAGCACGATGTTGGGGGGGCGTACTTTTTTGGGGGTTACCGAAGGCGATCCACATCCGATCAGGATCATCAGGCCCAATGGGGCGATACGCTTCATTATTTCCTTCATTGCGGCATTTCATATTGTAACCAAACTGCCATTTCACCATTTCCGCGATGCGCCCACGCATAATAGGGAATGGCGGTCAGGGTAGCACCTTTGATTTCCCCAATGCCACCAAGTAAGTTTTGGTCAAAAGCATATTCCAATTTTTCGGTTTTGGGAACAAGATAGTTCAGTACCCCGTCGGGGTTGTCGACTTCCTCCATACAATATACCAACGGCCCCCGCTCCAATGCTATTTTATTCCTGTTGGCAGTGACCCGTTCATCGGTAAGTACTTTGCGGATGGGCATTTCAAATGTGAGATCGATTTTATCGTTTTGTTGCCATTCACCCTTTTCGAGGATGAGGTAACCTTCCTTTATGTAGACTTCCTTCGTTTCTCCGTTTACCGAAAGCGTAGTGGCTGGGGTTTGGCCATCAAGATAATGATACAGGTCCCCCTCCATGACTTCGTTCCGCGCCCAGCCCGGGACCCTTAATTTAAAGGTCGCATTTATGGGTTCTGTGTTCAATACCTGAAGTGTTACCTTGCCATCCCAGGGATAGTTGGTGGTGAGATCGAGCTGCAGTGTTTGATTGTCCAGGACGATTTCGGACCGGTTGCCGATATACAGATTTACAACTACCTCATTGCCATTGTTGGCATAGATATATCCGGGAAGGGAAGGTAAGATCCTGACCACGTTCACGGGGCAGCACGAACAATCGAACCATGGCGATCGGCCACAAACGCCCTGGTTGAATTTGGTATAACCATCGGCTTCCAGAGGATTGGGATAAAAGAAGGTGTTGCCTTCCATAGATACCCCGGCAAGAAAACCATTGTATAGCGTTCTTTCGAAAACGTCCATATATTTAACATCCCCACTTTTGAGGTACATGCGATGGTTCCATAGCATAAGGGCAATTGCGGCACAGGTTTCGGTGTAGGCGGTGGCATTGGGAAGTTCATAGGCCGGGCCAAAACCTTCGTATTTGGGTTCGGCACCGATACCACCGGTTAGGTAGATCTTGCGGTGTACGATATCCTTCCATATATTGTCGAGTGCTTTGTCATAAGCCGTTTCCCCGGTCAGTGCGGCCACATCGGTCGCCGCCGAATAGAAATATCCGGCCCTGACCGCATGCCCAACGGCCTCGTTCTGTTCGGTGAGCGGTAAGTGGTCTTGTTGGTATTTTCCCGCATATTCGCCTTCGGTAATATTATGTCCTTCGGCATTTCCCCGTTGATCGATAAAAAATTTGGCAAGATCTAAATATCTTTTTTCGCCTGTAACACGATAAAGTTTCACCAGTCCGATCTCAATTTCCTGATGGCCGGGCACGCCCATATTTTTTCCCGGTCCGAATACCTGATCGATGAGGTCGGCATTTTTAAGGGCCACATCCAAGAGCGCTCGTTCCCCGGTAGCCTGAAAATGGGCCACTGCCGCTTCATAAAGGTGGCCCACGTTATAGAGTTCGTGGTAGGATTTGAGATTCGTCCATCTTTCGGTACCCGCGCCGTCGGCCGCTTTGCTGGGGTCAATGGTGCGATTGGTATATAAATAACCATCGGCTTCCTGTGCCGCGGCGATTTTGGCGATCAGGCCATCAAGGAAGGTTTTGAGTTGGGGATCATCATGCACCTGTAGCGAATAGCTTGCCCCTTCGATTACTTTGTAAACATCCGAGTCATTAAAAAAAATACCTTCGAATTCCCCTTTTTCCATACCGCCCGCTATGGCAAAATTTTTGAGCCTACCGGTTTCTTCACATTTTTGGAAATTGTATGGAATGGTGACACGGCGGTTGGTCTCTATACGTGGGGTCCAAAAATGATCATTGATATTGACCGCAGTAAACGGTACTGGCCGGATAGGGTAATCCAACAAAGTTTTCGCGGCATCCACCAGTTTGGTCTCCCCCTGTTTTTTTTGGCAAGAGATTATAAGGAGCAGTGCAATTACGGAAATAACCTTCAATGCTCTGCCAGGGAGCGCCTTAAGGCAAAGTTGGGTTTTTGGCCGCTCTAAAGGTTGCGAGGGTATCCATGGCATTTTTGAAGAAGCGACAACATGTTGTGGCAATAACTTTGTCATATTTTTTAAAGTATAATTTGGCAAATCGCCCCATTGGCATGTTGCGATTTTTAGAAGATCAAGTCGTTGGGAATCTAAGATACACATAAGATTTAAGAAATCGCGGCGAAGTTGCTAAGGGCCCCGCTTCATGCTATAGGGCCACTGCGGAAGATCTATTGGCGGAACTAGGAAATATACTTATACCGTATTTTCAATTATTGGTGTTATATTTCCCTACATTTATTTGCAGTTTTAAGTGATTTTTTCATTTAATAGTATCTAACAAAGGCCAACTCAGAATATTTGGCCGATATCCACAAGGCTATGAGTAAGACCCTTATTAATTCTAAGGCCAATTTTGGAACACTTCCCGTTTTCTTAACGGCGATTTCGACCATTTTAGGGGCAGTGATGTTCCTTCGCTTTGGTTTTGCCGTTGGGTCCGTGGGCTTTTTGGGAACCTTGGCGATTATTATTATCGGCCATGCCGTTACGATTCCGACGGCCATGGCTTTGGCAGAAATTGCAACCAATCAAAAGGTTGAGGGAGGCGGGGAATATTTTATTATTTCGCGTTCATTTGGCGTGAATATTGGAGCTGCCATTGGTATAGCGCTCTATTTGTCACAGGCCATTAGCGTCGCTTTTTACGTCATCGCCTTTGCGGAGGCCTTTGAGGCCATAAAACCTTGGGTGATCACCGAGTTTGGTTATGAGATTTATGATAATCGAATCTTCAGCATTCCGGCATTACTGTTACTCATATGGTTAATGGTCACCAAAGGTGCCGATTTGGGCATGAAGGCCTTATATGTGGTCGTGGCCATATTAGCGGTTTCCCTGGTATTGTTCTTTTTGGGAACAACGCCTTATTCTGAAGTTTTTGACAGCTCCTTGCTCTTTAAAAATGTCGATTCTGGCAAGGGATTCTTTTTTGTTTTTGCGGTAATATTTCCCGCTTTCACGGGCATGACGGCCGGGGTTGGACTTTCAGGAGATCTACGAGACCCCAAGAAATCGATTCCCATGGGCACCTTGGCAGCTACGGTAATCGGGATGATCATCTATGTGTTCATTGCCTATAAGTTGGCCAGCTCTGCCGATGTTGCGGCTTTGGTCGGCGATCAGCTTGTGATGGGTAAAATTGCCTTATGGGGCCCCATTATTCCGATAGGGTTGGCGGCAGCTACGATTTCTTCGGCCCTGGGATCGTTCATGGTGGCTCCAAGAACCTTGCAAGCCATAGGCGGGGATAAGGTTTTTCACAATAAATATGTTAATTTCTGGGTTGCGAAAGGGACCAAAAAAAACAATGAACCCAGAAATGCGACCATATTAACCAGTGCCATCGCCCTGATCTTTGTTTTGATGGGCGATGTGAACGCCGTTGCCGAGGTAATTTCAATGTTCTTCATGGTCACCTATGGTTCGCTTTGCCTGATCTCTTTTATGCAACATTTTGCAGCAGACCCATCCTATAGGCCTTCCTTTAAATCAAAATGGTATTTATCGCTTTTAGGGGCCGTACTCTGTATTTATCTGATGTTCAAAATCAATACCCCCTATGCCATAGCGGCCATTCTTCTTATGGTCGGACTCTACTTTTATATTTCGATCAAGAGCGATACAAAGAAAGGGATGGCCAATATTTTTCAAGGCGTGATCCATCAGTTTAACAGAAGAATCCAGGTGTTTCTGCAAAAATCCGAAAAAGTTAAAACAGAAGAAGATTGGAGACCTGCGGTTTTATGTCTTTCCCAGGATAGTTTTGAGCGCTACAGCGCCTTAGATCTAATGAAATGGATTTCCCACCGCTATGGATTTGGCACGTATATACATTTTGAAAAAGCCTATTTTTCAAAGGAGTCGAAAGAAATGGCGGAAAAAAAACTGGCGAAATTGATCCAGATCGCTTCCAACAGTAATTCCAATGTTTTCTTGGAAACACTGATATCCCCTTCCAATACCGCGGCCATAGTACAGGCAATCCAGCAGCCCGGAATTTCTGGCCAACCCAATAACATGATGTTGTTCGAGTATAAAAAGGGACAAAAAGAATGGTTGGAAGACATCATCGATAACTACAGTCTTTTGAAAACGGCGAATTACGACCTGTGCATATTGGGAAGTTCAGACAAAGGTTTTGGCTACAGAAAAGATATCCATATTTGGATAAGAAAAGAAGATTATGAAAATGCCAATTTAATGATTTTGCTATCCTATATCATTTTGGGCCATAAAGATTGGAACAAGGGGGAAATTAAGATTTTCGCCACATTTTCTAAAGGACAGCTTAAGCTTGAGGAAGAAAATCTGATTGAATTGACCTCAAGCGGAAGACTGCCCATCTCCGCAAAGAATATCCGTGTTTTGGAGCTTGAAGAAGGCATCGATAGAAAGAAGTTGATCAATGGGCACTCCGCGGATGCAGACCTTACGATTTTGGGCTTTCACGAAGGGATGGTCAATACCGAAAAAGGGATTGAATTTTTTGAAGGCTATGATCAGGTAGGTAATATATTATTCGTGAATACACTTACCTCTAAGTTCATAAAATAACGGGCACAACAAATGATCTTTGTAAAGAAATAACATTCGGCTTCGCAATAAAATGCGTCGTCATCGAAAATCTGGTCAAAGGTGAGATGTTTGTTCCGATTCCAGGGTTTTAGGGATCGATATTGTTCTCAAAAACAAAAATCCCATTCTTATTGGCAATTACGATATCGGGCTTTTGATCCTGGTTGATATCCGCAACTACAATATTCAAACCGGCTCCGGAATCATCATCGATAAAATGCTCCTTGTAATAGGGTTCTTGCCCAGGGGTAAATTCGATCCAAAAAAGGTACGGTGTGTCCGCATCCCCTGCATCACGGCCGTTATGGGCAAGGTATCGTTTCCCGGTGATCAATTCGGCCTTCCCATCCCCATTGAGGTCGGCCATGATCGTGGCATGGGTCTGTGCCGTGGTATTGCTGATCAAATGGGTAGTGAAATTTTGGCCTACGCCTTGCTCGTGCCACCAAATTCCGAGCGCATGCGCAGAGGCACTGACCACGTCGTTGCGCCCGTCACCGTTTACGTCCAGGACCTGCATGTGGGAACAGGGCTCGCCCAAGTTCGCCGCATGGAACAACCAATCTCCGGATCCCTTATCGGCCTTGCCTTCGAACCACCCTTCACGCACCACGATATCGGCATAACCGTCTGCGTTCAAATCTCCATATCCGATTCCGTGGGAATACTGTTCCGTTCCCGGCACGTCTTCGGCGCTGAGCGCAAAACGCTTCCATTGGGTTTCCTCTGGCACCAAGGGTGCCTGGAGCCAAACGATTTGTTTTTTATCCACATCGCCGCATAGGATATCGAGCCTGCCATCCCCATCGACATCGATAAATGCCGGGGATTCATTTGAAATGCCCACGGCATCGTTAATGGGGTGTTTTTCCCATGCACCCTCGGCGTTTCCGGGGTTTTCAAGCCAAAGGCCCGGTGTACCCGGGTAGCCGACGATGACCACATCGTCCCAGCCGTCGAGGTTGACGTCCATCCCCAGATTAAGAAACGATTCGCTGTATTCCGCTCTGGGATCAAAAGTACGTGCGGGCACCAACTCATGCCGTGTCCAATTCGGCGCTTCGAACCAAAAAAAACCGGCCACTACATCGGGTTGGCCATCACGGTTCAAGTCGGCCACTGCCACCCCTTCCGAAACAAAATCGCGGGTGATCACGGTTTTTTTAAAATTCTTTATATCCAGATTTTGGCCATAGAGCGGTGGGTTGACCCAGCAGCAAAAGCACCAAACCAATAAGAGGTACTGCACATTACGATGATATCTTGCTTTCATATGTATCGATAGGCGTATTCACAAATATAACATATTTGTCGCCCGGTAAGTTGGTTGGCTTGTATCAATGTCTTATCTGTAATGGGACATTCCGTATTTTACTCACCGTAATATCAAAAACATAAGCGGTTCAACACTTGTCAAATGGCATAGAATTTCAGGATTCGCATATTTGGTCGTAATTTGCCATCCTTGAACATATTGCGCCTACTTAAACCTAAAAAAATCATAGAAATATAGGATGAATACCATCAAAGCACTTATTCAACTGCTCACCCTCGAACGACTTGATGAACAAACCTTTTTGGGACAAAATTATCAGGCCCCATGGGGCCGTGTCTTTGGCGGCCAAGTTTTGGCACAATCTTTACATGCGGCCTATCAAACGGTACCTAAAGATCGCTTTGCCCATTCGATGCACGGTTATTTTATCTTGGGCGGAAATCTCGATATCCCGATCACTTATGAAGTGGATATCATTCGCGATGGTGGCAGTTTCACGACCAGACGTGTGGTGGCACGGCAAAATGGGAAGGCGATATTTACCATGGGCGCTTCTTTCCAAATAAAGGAATCTGGTGTCGATCATCAGATCAATATGCCCAATGTATTGTCACCTGAGAAGCTGGCCACAACTTTGGACCAAATTGAAGACATAAAAGATTTGGATCCTAGAGCTTACCAACGTCTAAAAATGGTATTGCCCGAAGAATTTGAATTTAAGCCCATAGAGCGTGTGGCATCACAACTGACAAAGAATACGGCCCCCTTCAATAACATATGGATGCGAACTTCTGATAAGTTAAAGGCCGACATGCCCCTACAACATCAGTTATTGGCCTATGTATCTGACTATAATTTGCTGACGACAGCTTCTTTCCCGCATCGGGAAGATTTGAACAAAGCCAGGACTTTTTATGCCAGTTTGGATCATGCCCTATGGTTCCATCGCGATTTTGATCTACAGGATTGGTTGTTGTATGCCATGGACAGTCCGAGTGCATCAAATGCCCGTGGCTTTTCACGGGGCAGTATTTTTGACCGGCAAGGCTCCCTAGTGGCATCTGTGGCTCAGGAAGGTTTAATGCGACAGCAAATTGTCTAGTGCGAACGGCATCACTCCGAAACTTTTAAGACCAATTTGCCCTTTTTGTCCCCAGAGAACAATCGCATAAAGGTTTCATGAAAATTCTCGATGCCCTCATAAACATCTTCCTTGCTTTTGATCTTCCCTTCCTTCAACCACTGGGCATATTGCGACATCGCCTCGCCATAGTCTTGGGCAAAATCAAAGACCACCATCCCGCGCATGGTCGCCCTATTGACCAATAAGGAGAGGTAATTGCTGGGACCTTTAATTTTTTCGGTGGTATTGTACTGGGAAATGGCCCCACAGATCACGATTCGGGCGTTCATTCGCAAATGGGCCAGGGCCGCATCCAAAATTTCGCCCCCGACATTGTCGAAAAACACATCGACGCCCTTGGGGCAATGCTGTTTTAGGGCACTGTAAATATTCTCACTTTTATAATCGATCGCTGCATCAAAGCCCAATTCGTTTACCAAATAGTCACATTTTTCTTTTCCCCCGGCAATGCCCACCACCCGGCAACCCTTAATTTTGGCGATCTGTCCAACGAGACTACCCACGGCTCCAGCGGCTCCGGAGACTAAAACAATATCGCCCTCTTTGAGTTCGCCCACCCTTAAAATGCCAAAATAGGCCGTCATGCCGGGCATGCCCAGGGTCCCGATATACATGGGCAAGGAAGCGAAATCGGCATCGACCTTAAAGAAATTCTTACCTTCGGTGACCACATATTGCTGAACCCCGCCCCAGCCGGATAAATAATCGCCGACCTTAAATTTGGGATGCTTATTGGCCCTGATCACTTCGCCGACCGATCCAGATCGCATGACCTCGCCAAGGGATACAGGTTCAATATAAGATTTCGCTTCGCGCAGCCAGCCGCGCATCGCCGGATCCAAGGATATATAATGTTGCTTGATCAAGACCTCGCCTTCCTTTGGCTCGGGGACGGGAATTTCACGTAATTTCCAAGTAGAGGCATCTGGCAAACCTTCGGGCCTTTTCACCAATATAATTTGCTTATTCATAAATCCATCGGTTTTTGAGTCTAATCTGGTCAAATATGGTCAAAATATTGCAAAATCGCTCCCAATTGCAGCAATATTGTTCTTATCTTCCAATTTCTAATCCAGTTTCGTCCATGGAACTGTTAACCACATAAAATGGGTTGGAACAAAATTAACTGTTAAAGAATGAAACGATTGGAAGGTCAGGTTGCGGTCATTACGGGGGGTGCACGAGGTATCGGGGAAGGCATTTGCAAGGTTTTTTGTGATGAAGGCGCTACCGTAGCCCTCTGGGATGTAATGGATTCCGGTCAAAAAACTGCTGATCGCATTGCGGAAAATGGAGGTAAAATATTTTTTCAAAAAGTCGACGTAACCGATCAAGAATCGGTGGATGCCGCCGTCGGAAAAATCATTGAAGATCATGGTAAAATTGAAATCCTGATCAATAACGCCGGAATTATCCGCGACCGATCAATTTTGAACATGAGCCGCCAAGAATGGGACCAGGTGATGCACGTAAACATAGATTCTTTGTTCATTACCGCCAAAGCGGTACTGCCCCATATGAAGGCAGCCAATTACGGAAGGATCATTTCAGCCTCCTCTATCAATGCCTATCATGGTGCATTCGGGCAGACCAATTATTCGGCGAGCAAGGCCGCCATAGTAGGTTTTACCCATTCGCTCTGCAGGGAGGTGGGAAAATATAATATTACGGTTAATGCGGTGGCCCCTGGATTTGTCAAATCTGAAATGTCAGATTCCATGCCGCCCGAAGTGGTCGATGCAGGAATAGCCATGATTCCGGTAAAACGCATTGGCACTCCAGAGGATATGGGGCACGCTTATTTGTTCCTGGCTTCCAGAGAAGCCGGTTTCATCAGTGGCCATACCTTACATGCCAATGGAGGCGCCATGCCCATGTAATGGTCCGAGGTTTGCCCAATGAAAAATTTGAGAACCCTAATATTAAATTCAATAAATTTCCTTAGATGAACATAAGAATCAAGAACCAGTTCGATTTGATGGGTAAAGTGGCCGTGGTCACCGGTGCCAGCAAGGGTATCGGTGAATCCATAGCCCGAGGTCTGGCCGAATATGGCGCTAAAGTGGTGGTGAGTTCACGGAGCCAGGAATCGGTCGATGCGGTCGCCAAATCGTTTCGTGATGATGGGCTGGAGGCCACAGCTTTCGCTTGCCATGTGGGAGAGGAGGCCCAACTGCGGCAACTTGTGGCGAAAACATTGGAAAGGTACGGAGGAATCGATATCTTGGTGAACAACGCGGCCATCAATCCTTTTTATGGCAACTTGGAAAATACCGAAAATGCCCTTTTCGATAAAATCATGAACGTGAACGTAAAAGCGGCCTTTTCACTTGCCAACCTTTGTTACGGGCATATGAAAAAGCGCGGAAATGGAAGCATCATCAACATCGCTTCGGTCGAGGGATTGAAACCGAGCCACGGTCTCGGACTTTATAGTGTCAGCAAGGCCGCCCTGATCATGCTCACCAAAGTACAGGCCGGGGAATGGGGCAAAGCTGGCATCCGCTCCAATGCCATTTGTCCGGGGCTGATCCAAACGAAATTTAGCGCGGCACTTTGGAACAACGAAGGGCTTTTGAAACAGTTGACCCAGTATTTACCTGCAGGTCGAATGGCGCTGCCAGATGAAATGGCCGGTTTGGCCTGTTTTCTTGCGTCACCGGCATCCAGCTATTGTACAGGTGCCATTTTTACTGCCGATGGTGGCCATATGATCGCGGGAGGCTTCAATACCTGAACCAAAAACATACGGGATAAATCAAAATAAGAAATAGGATGACAGCTGACCCTACTAAAGAAAGCGCCCATAGTACAGAATTGGCCCATCTCTCCGAACTATCGGAATATATCGGAAAGGAGTTGGGATTGTCTAATTGGATGACCATTACCCAAGAGATGATCGATAATTTTGGAAGGACCACCGAGGACAACCAATGGATCCATGTGAACCCGGAAAGGGCGGCAAAATATTCGCCCTATAAAAAACCTGTTGCCCATGGCTTTTTGGTGCTTTCCTTGGCTTCCAAATTCTGTTTTGAGACCCTTAAGATCAAAGATGTGGCCATGGGCATCAATTACGGTCTGGATAGGGTTCGATTCGTCAATGCCACTCCCGTGGGGGCCTTGCTTAGGGCGCGGATTTCCCTAGTGGCTTTTGAGCCTTTCGAAGGTGGGGCCAAGTATAAATTGAATATTGTATTTGAACTGAAAGGGGCCGATAAACCCGCTTGTGTGGCCGAATTCATTGCCCAGGCCTATACGCCGCCCAAAAGTGATCGGGTGGAAACCCAAAATGTGGTTTCAGGAAAGGAGGCGAACGATGCGGTTCTTTTTGAAAGGGAAGGTGACATTGCCATTATTACCCTGAACAGACCAGAAAGATATAATGCCGTCAACGATGTTCTCATCCATGGGATCAATGATGCCATTGCAAAGATTAGAAAAGATGATGGAATCCGCGCCGTGGTAATGACCGGTGCCGGCAAGGGATTCTGTTCCGGTGCCGATCTGGAAGTGTTCGGTAAGATTACGCCGGAAGAGGGCAGGGCCTATCTCACCTCTGTGTACCAACCACTCATGCGCAACCTGTTCACTTTAAAAAAACCGATCATCGGGGCCATCAACGGCACCGCAGCGGGAGTGGGGGCTTCCCTGGCGTTGGCATGTGATTTCAGGGTGATGACCGAAAAAAGCGGCCTCCTCTATGCTTTTATTAATATTGGTTTGGGCCCCGATGGTGGCGGGAGCTGGCTGCTGGCAAGGCAAGTGGGCTACAGTAGGGCATTACAAATAGCCATTGAAGGAAAAAAAATTGCCGGGGAAGAATGCTTGCACCTTGGACTTGCCAATAAATTGGTGGCAGGTGAAGAACTGTTGAAGACCGCCAAGGAATGGGCCCATGAACTCGCCAAATTGCCCACTTTGGCAGTGGGCATCACCAAAGAGGATATGTTTTATGCCATGGGCAATGGCCTATACGATACCATCGCTTACGAGGCAGAAAAGCAGGTAGCGGCATTTGGAAGTCACGACCTGGTGGAAGGTGTCTCGGCCTTTTTACAAAAACGCACCCCCAAATTCATCGGAAAATGATCTTTACCATTGATTTGATCTGAGGATTTTGAATGATTTAAAAAAAATAAAATAACGCTGTATGCAGTTTGATACCATATTGGAAAAGGTAAAGTCATTTTTAAGAGATGAGCTTTTGCCCATCGAAGCAACGCTTCGCCATCAGGCATGGGAGGAAAAGCTACCGCTCTTGAACCAGCTTCGCGATAAGGTAAAGGACCTAGGTTTGTGGACGCCCCAAATCCCACAACACTATGGAGGAATGGGATTGAACGTCGCTCAATTTGGTGCCATCAGCGAAATATTGGGGGCAAGTCCGTATGGCCACTTCTGTTTTAATTGCCAGGCTCCGGATGCCGGGAATATGGAAATATTGTTGGAGTTTGGTACCGAAGAACAAAAAGAGAAATATCTGCTGCCCTTATTGGCGGGCGAGATAAGAAGTTGTTTTGCGATGACCGAACCCGGTTATGCGGGATCGAATCCTGTGAACATGGGCACCATTGCCACCAAAAATGGGGATAACTATGTGTTAGAGGGCCACAAGTGGTTTGCTACGGGTGCCGATGGCGCAGCATTTGCCATTGTAATGTTACTGACCGATCCTGAGGGAGGGAACCCCTACCAGCGGGCCAGCCAAGTGATCGTCCCCACCAATACCGAAGGTTTCGAACTGGTTCGAAACATACCGATCATGGGCGATGTTGGCGGAGGATGGGAAAGCCATTCGGAAATTCTCATTTCCCAATGCCATATATCGCGGAGCCATCTTTTGGGTGAGGAAGGTTCGGGATTCACCATTGCCCAAAAGAGACTGGGACCAGGAAGGATACACCACTGTATGCGATGGTTGGGCATCTGTGAAAGGGCCTTTGACATGATGTGCGAACGCGCGGCGACGCGTGAGTTGGGCCATGGCAAACGGCTAATGGATCAGCAGACCATTCAGAACTGGATTGCCGAATCACGGGCAGAAATCAATGCGGCGCGGCTACTGGTGCAGGATGCGGCCCATAAAATCGATACCATAGGGGCCTACAGGGCCCGAACCGATATTTCTATCATAAAGTTCTATTGTGCCAAGGTCTTGCAAGATGTTCTCGATCGGGCCATTCAGGTGCATGGGGCCCTGGGGATTACCGACGACACCTTGCTGTCGTTTTGGTACCGCCACGAACGCGGAGCCCGAATTTACGATGGTGCAGATGAAGTTCACAAGACCAGGGTGGCCAAACAAATTTTGAAGCAGTATGCCTCGCGTTAACAGGGCGGCCAAACAACTTTGAGACCATCGAAATAAAGAACAATAAAAACGAAGAAGTGCCAAATCACTGGGAAGATAAACCAACCGAAATCCGAAAAGGGGAAAGCCTGCCCGTTGATCATTTGGAATCGTTCCTCCGAAACCATTTGTTAAAAAATGGGCCACTGCACATTGCCCAATTTCCGAGTGGTTTCTCGAATTTGACCTACAGCGTTGTCTTTGGAAACCAGGAATATGTTTTGCGAAGACCGCCCATAGGTGCCAATATTAAATCGGGACATGATATGAAGCGCGAGTACGATATCCTATCCGCGCTAAGGCCTACTTATGACAAGGTACCCAAACCCATACTCTACTGCGATGATAAAACCATTATCGGGGCGCCATTTTACCTTATGGAAAGGGTTCATGGGATTATTTTAAGGGCCAAAATGCCAAAGGAAATGTTGCCGGGCGAAACCTTGATGGCTGGCATTGCGAACAGTTTTGTCGATGCTTTTGTGGAACTGCATGCCATTGATGTGCATCAAGTAGGTTTGGAGTCGTTTGGAAAACCGGAAGGCTATTGCCTAAGACAGGTGGAAGGGTGGACCAAACGGTATTTCAAATCCAAAACCGATGAGGTGCCAAAGATCGAAGCTTCGGCAAAATGGTTGTTAGATAATATGCCCGAAGAACCCAGGTCCTATTCAGTGATCCATAACGATTTTAAATATGATAATGTTGTGTTGGATGCAAATGATTGGACCCGGATCAAGGCCATCTTGGATTGGGAAATGGCCACAATTGGAAATCCATTGATGGATTTGGGCACTTCGCTGGGATATTGGGTGAATCCCGATGACCCCGATTTTATGAAGGCCCTGAAACTGACCCCTACCACATTGGCAGGTAATCTGACCCGGGAAGAACTGGTGCATCGGTACGCCTTAAAAAGTGGAAGAAGTGTAGATGGAATCTTATTTTATTATGTCTACGGACTTTTCAAAATTGCAGTGATCATACAGCAGATTTATTACCGATACAAAAAGGGAATTACCCAAGATCCCAGGTTTGAACGATTGATCGATGGCGTAAGGGTACTTGGGGAGGTGGCCCAACAAGCAATCGCAAAAAAGCAATTGGACAATTTATTTTAAAATGAAAGGAAATGGAAAATGAAATTGGGGGTTTGAACCCATTCAGGAAAGAAACCCGTACCTGGTTAGAGGAGAATTGCCCCTTGACCATGAGGGGCCAGATCAAGGATGTCAACGATCTTTACTGGGGCGGCAGACAAGGTGCATTTCCAAGTGATGACCATAAAGTGTGGTTCGAGCGTATGCATGCCAAGGGATGGATCGCTCCGCATTGGGACAAAAAATATGGTGGTGGCGGATTATCGGACAGGGAACACAAGATCCTTATGGAGGAGATGGCACGCTTGCGCTGCAAGCCGCCCTTATTCAGTTTTGGACTTGCCATGTTGGGTCCGGCCCTTTTGAAGTTCGCGTCCGAAACGCAGAAAGAGCATTATCTCAACGATATCGTCAACGCAAAGATCAGATGGTGCCAAGGATACAGCGAACCCAATGCGGGCAGCGACCTTGCCGGTCTGCAGATGAAAGCAGAGGACAAGGGTGACCATTATTTGGTGAACGGTTCAAAAATATGGACATCGTTCGGCGATTTGGCCGATTGGATCTTTTGTTTGGTAAGAACCAATTCAGAAGGGAAAAAACAGGATGGTATCAGTTTTATGCTGATCGATATGCAGTCGGAGGGCACCGCAACGCGACCCATACGTTTGATCAGCGGCAAGTCTCCATTTACCGAAACATTTTTCAATGATGTAAAGGTGCCCAAGGAAAATTTGGTAGGGGAACTCAACAAAGGATGGACCATTGCCAAGTATCTTTTGACCCATGAGCGACAAATGATAGGAGGCATCGGCGAAACTGATGAAAAATTAAATGTCCTCGAAATTGTAAATGATGCAATTGGATCGGTCAATGGGAAGCTAAATGACACCATCTTGAGAACGGCATTGGCACGACATGAAATGAACAGGGAGATATTTGCGTTGACCATAGATCGCGCCATAGATGAAGCCAAAGCGGGAAATGATTCAGGAGCCCTTTCATCACTTTTCAAATATTATGGCACCGAGCTGAATGTCGAGGCCATGGAGCTGATCATGTCGGCCTCTGGCAGTGATGCATTGATGATGGACGATAGTGCCGATAAACATGCATTTTTGGCCAGAAGGTTTTTGAGGAGCAAAGGAAACACCATAGAAGGCGGAACATCGGAAGTTCAATTGAATATCATTTCCAAGAATATACTGGGCCTGCCCATTAAATAGAAGAAATAATGCTTGTAATCAACGAGGAACAAAAAATGCTCAAGGCATCGGTTAGGGATTTTTTAGCAATTCAATCTCCCTTGGCCGCTTTGAGAAAGTTAAGGGATGAGAAGAACAGTGATGGCATTGACCGTCAACTCTGGGGCGGAATGTGCGAGATGGGTCTGACAGGGTTGACCATTTCAGAAGCTTTCGGAGGTCTGGATTTTGGTTATTTGGGATTGGGACTGGTGCTGGAGGAAACCGGAAGAACCCTAACGGCATCGCCTTTGATATCAACGGTGCTTCTGAGTACCACCGCCATTAACCTGGCAGGAAGCGCAGCCCAAAAAAAGGCTTTGCTGCCCGAATTGGCCAGGGGCCAATTGATCATGGCCTTGGCACACGAAGAAAAGGCCCATCACGATCCGGGCCACGTGGCCACGAAGGCAGAACTACGGCGAGACGGTTATGTGCTGAACGGGCATAAAACCTTTGTTTTGGATGGCCATATTGCGGATAAGTTTATCGTAGTGGCCAGAACGGCGGGCAAAGTGGACGATGCCAAAGGTATTGCCCTGTTTTTGGTCGATGCCACTGCCAAAGGGCTTAAAGTTGAGCGCACCCAAATGATGGACAGCCGTAATGCGGCCAAAATAAGTTTTGAAAATGTTCTTGTTCCAAAAGACCAATTAATGGAAGCGGGAGACTACGATACCCTGGTCAAAATATTTGATATTGGTTGCATTGGCTTGGCAGCTGAAATGCTTGGCAGTGCCCAGGAGTGCTTTGAACGCACCCTTGCCTATTTGAAAGAACGTAGGCAATTCGGTGTGCCAATTGGATCATTTCAGGCTTTGCAACATCGCGCCGCTAAAATGTTCATCGATATCGAGCTCTGCAAATCGGTGGTCATCAAAGCTTTGAAGGCCATTGACGATGGCACGCCCGATTTATCCCGAATGGCAAGTTTGGCCAAGGCCAAACTGGGGGAAACGATAAAACTGGTCTCCAACGAGGCCATACAGATGCATGGGGGAATCGGGATGACCGATGATGCGGAGATCGGCTTTTTTCTGAAGCGCGGCAGGGTGGCCCAACAGACCCTTGGCGATTACCCATATCATCTAGACCGTTTTGCAAGGTTACGGGGATTTTAACCGAATCGACTAATTTTTTTCAATTAAGGATATGCAAGAAAGCACCAGTTCATTCTCGAGTATTGAAATTCCGGTACAGTGGGGCGACATGGATGCCGCACAGCACGTGAACAATACGGTTTACCTGCGATGGATGGAATCGGCGAGGTTGGAACTCTTTACCAAGTTGAATTCGGGCAAAATGGAATTTGCTGAAATTGGCCCCATTTTGGCCTGGCAAGATTGCAAATATATTTTTCCGGTAACCTATCCCGATACCGTCATTATCCATCTCGATGTCATGACTTTAAAAGATGATAGGATCATCTGTGTGGGTAAAATATACAGTAAGCGCCATAACAAATTAGCGGCTATTTCCAGCAATAGCACCATGGCCTATGATTATCGAAACAAACTTAAATCTGCCATACCGAAAACATGGATCAAACAGATCATAAATTTTTACGGGGAAGGCATTTTAGATTCTTAGAGGGTTTCTGTTACGACTCGAATTGCGCCGGCATGGGATGCTTCCAAGGTCCACGATAGGGGCGTACCAACATTTTGGTCGCTTCTGGATCATTCACCACGGTCCTGCTTTTTGGATCATAGATCAACGGTCTTTTCAATTCCATGGCCATATTGGCCAAGATACAGCTGGCCGTGGAAATATGGCCCTCTTCAATGTCGGCTATGGGCCTAGTGCCATTGTTGATGGCAGCAAGAAAATCGAGCATATGCCTGCGGGTGGCTGGGGCGGCATTGAGTTCATTGTCTTTTTCGATCAGATCTTCCGGGTATTGCTCCCTTTCGTAGAGTACATCAAAATGAATGGGCTCAACATCTTTATCAAAAGGCACGAAATCGGCCTTCATGGTGCTGCCCGATAAGGTTCCTTTTTCCCCGTACAACTTAAAAGACCATGGATATTCTGGATCGGCGGGCGTGCCCCATGTTCTATGCTGCCAAACACAGTTCAATTCTGGGTATTCGAAAATGGCCGTTTGGGTATCCGCGATGTTCGATTTGCCTTCCTTCTGTACATAGATTCCTCCCGTTGCAGTAATTTTATCAGGCCATCCCAATCCCAACATCCATCTTACGGTATCGAACATATGCACGCACATGTCCCCGGTAATGCCATTGCCATATTCCATAAACGTACGCCACCACCTTCTATGGGGCAACCCATCATAAGGTCGAAATGGTGCAGGCCCTGTCCACATTTCATAGTCCAGAAAATCGGGAACGGGTTCAAGTGGCGGATTGCCGTTGGCCCGCATATGGAAATAACAGCACATCTCTACATGTGATATTTTACCGAGAAGGCCCGCATCTACAATTTGTTTCTTAACATCCACCAAATGGGGCGTACTTTTTCGTTGTGTGCCCACTTGCACCACTTTATTGTACTTACGGGCTGCGGCCACCATCGCCTCGCCTTCCATCACGTCTACACTGATCGGTTTTTGGACATATACATGGGCGCCCGATTTTAAGGCCTCGATGCATTGCAAAGCATGCCAGTGATCCGGGCTGCCGATCAGCACGATATCCAATTTACTTTCTTCCAGCATTTTGCGGTAATCGGAATATAGTTTTGGCATTTTCCTCGATTTTTGGCGCTCCGCGACCTGATCCGCAGTGCTCTTCATAAAATGGGAATCTACATCACAGACCGATATGACCTCCACATCGGCGACCTGGATCAGTTTAAAAAGATCGCTCGTTCCGTACCAACCACAACCGATCAGACCAACACGCCAAGGTTTGTCTTTGGGCGTCAAATCAATTCCATAAGATCCAAAAGAGGTGAGCACCATGGCAGCTGTGGTGCCTTTCAAAAAATGGCGTCGATTGATGTATGCGTTCTTGTTTTCCATGGGATGGTGGTTTTGGTTATATTTTCTTAAAGATATTGAAAAAATCATATTGATTCGGATTATCGGCTAAATCTGTATATTTAGGGATTGGATTTTAGTAAACCCTATTTGTATGAAATCGAGATCTTTCTTTTTTTTGGCAATCGTTCTTGTGGTAGTTCAGGCCGTTTCGGCCCAAGTGGTGCTGCCCCATATCTTTTCCAGCAATATGGTGCTGCAAAGAAATACAGAGCTCAGCTTCTGGGGATGGGGCGCGCCAGGGGAGGAGATTGCCCTGACCACAGGATGGGACGGCAAAACGTATCAAATCAAGACCGATAATGCCGCACATTGGGAATTGAAAGTGGACACACCGGAAGCAGGAGGTCCCTATCTGATTAAAATCACGGGCAATTCGAACGAAGTATTGCTCGAAAATGTGCTTGTTGGAGAGGTTTGGCTCTGTTCTGGACAATCGAACATGGAATGGAGTGCCAATAGTAAGATAGACAATAAGGAGGAGGAAATCCGTAATGCCGATCATCCCAACATCCGTTTGTTCACCGTGGATAAGCGTACCTCAAGCACCACACAAGACGATTTATCCGGGCAATGGGAGGTGTGCTCGAAGGAAACCATGCCCGACTTCAGTGCCGTGGCCTATTTTTTTGCCAGAAGGTTGCAGGCAGAACTCAATATACCAATTGGACTTATCGATTCTTCATGGGGCGCTACTTGTGCCGAAGTATGGACCCCGGAATACGTTTTTGAAGAGCACGCCGATCTGAAGGAAGCCGCCGAAAAAATTGGCCCCAATCCATGGGTGACCACTCGGCCCTCCAGCCTCTATAATGCGATGATCGCACCGCTGACCACATTTCCCATTGCAGGCACCATATGGTACCAAGGGGAATCGAATACGGCCAATGCCGATACCTACCAAAACATGTTCGGCAACATGATTTCTTCCTGGCGTACACAATGGAAACATGATTTTCCATTTTATTTTGTGCAAATAGCACCTTTTAATTACGGTTCCCCGGAAGTTGGCGTGCAGGTCAGGGATGCCCAAAGGCGTACCTTAAACAGTGTCGAGAATACAGGTATGGTGGTGGTCAGCGATATATGCACCGTCGATGACATCCATCCGCAAAACAAACAAGATGTTGGATTGCGGTTTGCGAACCTTGCGCTGAACGATCATTACAAGGCCATCAACACTGAAGTAAACGGCCCCCTGTTCAAAGCGATGAAAGTCAATGGAAAACATGTGGAAGTATCATTCGACCATGCCAAGGGTTTGACCTCCAGCGATAAAAAAGTGGGGCAGTTCGAAATGGCGGGTGCCGACGGCATATACTATCCTGCCTCGGCAAGAATTAAGAACGATATGGTGATCCTTTCCAGCAAGTCGGTCCCCGTACCCGCAAACGTTCGTTTCGCCTGGAACAATACCGACTTGGCGACCTTGTTCAACGATGCGGGATTGCCCGCCTCAAGTTTTACCACCGAAGCTTGGTCGCATTGATATGAAGACCTTTTTTTACCGTGAATAGCTTAAATTCACGCATAATTTATTCCTATGGTTCAATTACGAATAAAAGATATCTTAAGCGTTGTTTTATTAAGTATGGTTGTGCTTCTTGGGGCATGCAAACAAGTAAGTGAACCACAAGAAACCGTGCACCCTTATACGAATGCCCTGGCAGATGAAACGAGCCCTTATTTATTGCAACATGCGCACAATCCGGTAAACTGGCGCCCTTGGAGCCAGGATGCTTTGGATGCGGCAGAAAAAGAGGATAAACTGGTTTTGGTCAGTATCGGCTATTCCTCATGCCACTGGTGCCATGTCATGGAAGAGGAAACCTTCGAGGACGTGGAAGTGGCCAAGATCATGAACGATAATTTCATCAGCATCAAGGTAGACCGGGAAGAGCGCCCCGATGTTGACCAGGTATACATGACCGCGCTTCAATTGATCAATGGCAATGGGGGGTGGCCGTTGAACGTCATAACGCTGCCCAATGGAAAACCCCTCTATGGGGGCACTTATCATACAAAGGAACAATGGAAGCAGGTTTTGGTTAAGATCAGCGACCTGTACAAGGAAGATCCTTTAAAGGCATCCGAATATGCCGATATGGTGGCAGAGGGTATTTCGGAAGCCAACCGGATCAGGCCCACCGTAGATCCAAGTAACCTTTCCGTAGATGAATTACGGGCAAGTATTGAAAACTGGAAACCTTTTTGGGACATGGCCGATGGGGGCGACAAAGGGAGTCAAAAATTCATGATTCCCGTGAATCTCGAGTTTTTGCTCGGTTATGCCAATTTATCGGCAGATGAAGCTGCACTTTCCCACGTAAAACTAACCTTGGATAAAATGGCCCTTGGCGGAATCTATGACGACCTTGGCGGCGGATTTTTCAGGTACAGCACCGATTCCCATTGGAAAGTGCCCCATTTTGAAAAAATGCTTTACGACAATGCACAGGCCATCAGCCTTTACAGTAAGGCCTATTCGGTATTTAAGGATAAGCAGTATAAGGATATCGTATTCGAAACCATCAACTTTTTAAAACAGAACATGCGAGATACCCTTGGGGGTTATCATGCCGCCATCGATGCCGATAGCGAAGGGGAAGAAGGCAAATATTACGTATGGCGGGAAGCCGATCTAAAGTCGGTTCTGGGCAACGGGTTCGATCTGTTCGCGGCCTACTATAGCATTCTTCCCGGCAATGTTTGGGAGAATGGGAACCATGTGCTCGATCGCTTGGAGGATGATTCGTCCTTTGCCGAGGGGCATGGTTTAACCGTTTCGCAATTGAAAGAGAATAAGGCCGAGTGGCGTAGAAAACTGATGGTCGCTAGAGGCAAGCGGGTGGCCCCTCGGGTCGATGATAAAATGATCGCCTCCTGGAATGCCTTGTTGATCAAGGCTTTGGTAGATGCCTATACTGTTTTTGGAGGGGATGAGCAGCTCCAAGAAGCAGAACGTATATATCAATTTTTGGAAGTTCACTGCATCAAGGAAAATGATTTGGTTCACTCTTTCAAAGTGGGCAGCAAACAAAAAGAGGGCTTTTTGGAAGACTATGCCTATTTGGCCGATGCTTGCCTAAAACTTTACGGCGCAACCTTCGATCAGAAATATCTGGAAAGGGCCCAAAGGCTTACCCGGACCGTCGAGGACTATTTTGCGGATGGTGCTTCAGGCCTCTACCGTTATAGCCGTGGCGGGGAACTCATTGCCAATATCATTAAAACGGATGACGGCGTAATGCCTTCCCCGAATGGGGTGATGGCGCACAATCTGTTTCAGATCGGTCACTTGCTCTACGATACCGATTTGTTGGAAAAAAGCAAACGGATGCTTTCGACCATGGTTCCCTTAATCGTGGAAGCCGCACCTAGTTATGCCCATTGGAACGAACTTTTGTTGCACCATGCCTTTCCCTATTTTGAAGTTGCGGTAGTCGGGAGCGATGCCGGAAAATTGGTGAAAGCCCTCAACCAAAACTATTTACCAAATGCCTTGGTGGTCGGTAGCGCGACCAAGAGTGAATTCCCTTTGTTCAAAGATCGATATTTTGACGATGCGACCTTCATTTATGTTTGTCGGGAAACCACCTGCAAGCTTCCCGTTACCACCGTGGAGAAAGCGATGGTCCAGATAAAGAACTTTTAGGCCGAACTGCTAAATGGGGATAAACAGTTTTTGGAGGTAGCCGTAAGTAGGTGCTAAAAGAAGTTCAAAAAAAATTGTTCTTTCCTTGCGGCTGTTTGTGGCCCTGATGCCTGTTTTCATGAAATTTAGTGTGAAAACGGAAATTCTATTTCCCTGTTCGATGAAAAAATGTAACTTATCATCGCTAAAAGAAAAAGAGCAATAACCGATTAAACCAAAACTATGCAAATAAAGGAATCTTCAGATGTTTATGATGTAATTATTGTGGGTTCGGGTGCCGGTGGAGGCATGGCCACCAAACAATTGGCGGATGCAGGGCTAAAGGTCGCCGTTGTGGAAGCCGGGCCTTATTTCGATCCTGCAGATCCAAAAACCATGACCCAATTGAAATGGCCCTATGAATCGCCTCGAAGGGGGGCTAATACGGATCGTGTATTTGGGGAATGGGATATGGCTTACGGGGGCTGGGAGATCGAAGGGGAACCCTATACCCATGAAGAAGGCACCGAATTCGATTGGTATCGATCCCATATGTTGGGGGGAAGAACCAATCATTGGGGCCGTATCTCCTTGCGCTTTGGCCCTCATGACTTTAAGGGAAAGGATAAGGACGGATTGGGCGACAACTGGCCGATAAGCTATGATGATGTAAAACCCTATTACGATAAGGTCGATAAATTGATCGGGGTTTTCGGGACCAACGAGGGCCGCCCCAATGACCCGGATGGCTTCTTCTTGCCCCCGCCGAAACCGAGATTGCACGAACTGTTCTATATCCAAGGCGCAAAGAAAACGGGCATACCCGTTATTCCGTCAAGGCTGTCGATGTTGACCAAAAAAATAAATAACGATCGCGGGGTTTGTTTTTATTGCGGCCAATGTTCCCGATCCTGTTCGGTCTATGCCGATTTTTCGGCGGGCAGTTGTCTGATTTTCCCCGCACAAAAGAATGGCGGCCAAGTGAAGATTTTCGTCAATTCAGTGGTCCGCGAGGTCACCACCGATGAAGAGGGCAAAGCAACCGGTGTTTCCTATATCAGCAAGGATGATCGTAAAGAATACAAATTAAAGGCAAAGGTGGTGGTATTGGCGGCATCGGCCTGTAGTTCGGCACGGATCCTCCTTAATTCAAAAAGCAAGCAGCACCCGAACGGATTGGGCAATAGCAGCGATGTGGTCGGCAAATACCTACACGATTCTACAGGAAGCAGCAGGGCAGGCTTTATTCCAGGCCTCATGAACAGAAAACCTTCCTACAACGAGGACGGGGTTGGCGGCATGCACGTCTATACGCCCTGGTGGGGCGATAATACCAAGTTAGATTTCCCCAGGGGCTATCATATTGAGGTTTGGGGCGGCATGGGTATGCCCAACTATGGTTTTGGTTTCAATCCGAATGATTTCAATAAGTTTTTTGGATTAAGTGTCGGGGGTTACGGCGAAGGCCTGAGGAACGATGTTAAAAAATATTATGGCTCGGTGATTGGATTTGGGGGCAGGGGAGAACCCGTTGCCCGTAAGGACAATTATTGTGAGATCGATCCAACTACGGTGGATCAGTTCGGTATCCCCGTTTTAAAATTCAATTACAAATGGTCCGATTTTGAGAAAAAACAGGCCAGGCATATGCAACAGACCTTTGAGGAACTGATCCATAATATGGGAGGCGAACCTCTGGGCGATACCCCGACGAAAGAGCAAGATTATGGCCTGGAAGCGCCAGGGCGAATCATACACGAAGTGGGTACCACCAGAATGGGCGATGACCCAAAAACCTCTGTCACCAACAAGTACCAGCAATTGCACGATGCCAAAAACGTATTTATCGTCGATGCCGGACCTTTTGTTTCCCAAGGGGATAAAAACTGTACCTGGACCATCTTGGCCCTTTCCTGGAGGGCCTCAGACTATATTATCGAACAATTGAAACAACAAAATATCTAAAGATGGATAGAAGAAAAAGTATACAAACCATGATCCTGGGTGCTGGTGCGGGCGCAGCGGGCCTCGCACTGCACGGCTGTAATACCGACGGGTCTACCCAAACGGAGGAAGCCATTGCCAAATCTACCGAGACGTATTTCGGAAGAACCCCCGAGGAATTGGAGCGCTTGGCAAAATTAAATGCGGAACAATTGTTCAACGCGCATGAAATGGAAACCATTTCGGCATTGAGCACCGTGATATTGCCCCCGAAAGAGCCCCATGGCGGGCCAATAGAAGCCGGCGTTCCCGAATTCATAGAATTTATGGGCAAAGATGTCCCGAAATTACAGACCACCTTATTGGGTGGGCTGATGTGGCTAGATCACAAAAGCAATACCGAATATGGAACGGAATTCAAAGCGGCCACATTGGAGCAGCAAAAGGCCATTTTAGATCCCATTGCCTTCCACGATATGGAGGTGCCCTTGGATCAACAGGCCTTGGAAATCCAATTCTTTTACCTCATGAGGGGCCTTACCTTAACAGGTTACTATACCTCAAAAGTAGGTATTGCAGATTTGGGGTACAAGGGCAACCAACCCAATGTATGGGATGGGGTACCCGAAGACGTGCTGGCCCAGCATGGCATGGCATACGATCCAGAGTGGATCGCCAAATGCGTGGATCAGAGCCAGAGGGGCGTTATTGCAGAATGGGATGAAAAAGGAAATTTGTTGACCTAGGAAGGCTTCGCCAACAGGATTTTTTCTTGAGAAAAGAAAATTACCTTCCAGTATTTTAAAATCATAATCAAAAAGTCAAAACAATGAAAACGGGAAAATTAATGGCACTATCGGTGCTCATGGCTATGGGGATTTCATCGAACGCCCAAGAAATAGGTATTCAGCTCTATAGCTTAAGAAACCAGTTCAAGACCGACGTCATGGGAAGTTTAGACATTATCCAGTCATGGGGCATTACCAAACTGGAAGGTGGGGGTACCTATGGGCTTTCTACAGAAGATTTCAAAAAGGCGCTGGCAGATCGTAATTTACAAGTGGTCAGTGTCGGGGCCAATTATAACGACTTGAAGAATGATATCGACAAGGTCATCGATAATGCCAAAACTTTTGGCGCAAAGTATGTTATGGTGGCATGGATACCTCACGACGGCAATACTTTTGGCATCAAGGAAACGAAAGAAGCCACCGAACTTTTTAACAATGCAGGGGAACGATTGGAGCAAGAAGGCCTGAAACTGGCCTATCATGCCCATGGTTATGAGTGGCGGCCCTATGAAGACGGTACCTTGTTCGATTATATGGCAAAAAATGCGAATCACTTTGGTTTTGAGATGGATGTGTACTGGGTGCAACACTCAGGCGCAAACCCCTTAAAGGTTCTGAACACCTATCCGGATAAATTTTTACTGATGCACCTCAAAGATATGGCGCAAAGTGTGGCCTATAATGATACTGGCCATGAAGATGTGGAAACCAATGTGGTGCTGGGCACCGGCAAGGTAGATATTGCAGGTTTGGTAAAACGTGGCAAGGAACTGGGCATCGAATATATGTTCATTGAAGATGAGTCCTCCAACATAGTGGAACAGGTGCCACAAAGTTTGGCATTTTTGAAAGGAATCTGATTTCTTTTTTTGGCTGCTTCACAGTGAAGTTGGTGGTTCAAAATGTCAAGGGCCATTTTGAAAATGAATGCTCTGCCTATGAAAAAGATAAGGCCATTTTTTTGCAATGCCTCCATCATTTTTTTGCTGATGGGTTGTGCACCCGATACACCGGCCGAAAAGCGAATTGCGACGACGGGCCAAACGCCCAATATCATTTGGTTGGTCGCCGAAGACCAATCGCCTGATTTTTTCCCCATGTATGGCGATAGCACCATGGCCATGCCCAATTTAGAATCCTTGGCAGTGGATGGCATCACCTTTACCAACGCCTATTCTCCCGTTCCGGTATGCGCCCCTGCCCGCAGTGCGATCATCACCGGGATGTATCCCACCACCCTGGGCACCCATAATATGCGTACCTACAATGCATATGCAAAGGACAATCAGCCCAGCATCGGAATCCCCAGTTACTCGCCCATCGTGCCCCAAGGCGTTAAAATGTTTACCGAATATTTAAGGCGAAAAGGCTACTATTGTTCGAACGGACCTAAGGAAGATTATAATTTCAAAAAACTCGAATCGGCCTGGGACGAAAGTGGCAAAGAAGCCCACTGGCGGAAGCGGGCAAAAGATCAACCCTTTTTTTCGGTGTTCAACTTCAGTGTCTGCCATGAATCCCAAATTTGGGCCAGGGGGCGGGATCCCCTTTTTGTGGAACCCGATAAGGTACCGGTACCCCCCTATTTCCCGGATAACGGGGTAATCAGGCATGATTTGGCCGTTAATTATAGCAACCTCAAAAGATTGGACGATCAAATAGGCGTTATTATAAATCAGCTAAAAGAAGACGGCCTCTATGACAATAGCATCATTTTCTTCTATGGGGATCATGGGGGCCCATTTCCAAGACACAAAAGGGCCCTATACGAATCGGGGACTAAGGTCCCTATGATCATCAAATTTCCAAAAAATGCCAACGCCGACAGTAAGGATGATCGGCTCATCAGTTTCATCGATTTGGCCCCTACCGTGCTTTCCCTGGCGGGTATCGAGCCGCCGAAGGTAATGCAGGGAACCGCACAGTTTGGGGCTTATGAAGTTGCCAAAAAACCCAAATATACCTTTCATTCTTCCGACCGTTTCGATGAACTGTACGACCGGCTCCGATCGGTACGTTCACGGCGTTATAAATACATCAAAAATTTTAATCCCGAAATCAGCAACGCCATGCCCGTGGCCTATAGGGAGCAGATGCCCATGATGCGGAATATTCGAACGCTTTATGCACAAGGAAAACTGGATTCGGTTCAGACCTTATGGCTTCGAACGCCAAAACCCGATGAGGAATTGTACGATTTGGAGAATGACCCCTTCGAGCTCCGGAATTTGGCGGATCAGGAGATCTTGCGGGATACTTTGCGCCATTTAAGATCGGTACTGACCGATTGGATCATAGCAACCAAGGATCTGGGTGAATATCCCGAAAAAGAATTGATAACGGAATGGCTGCCCAATGGCGTACCACCAGAATTGCCAGCCTTGGAAATGGAAGCAAGGGAGGATGGGATTTACCTGTTTTCCAAGAAGTCGGATGCCACCATCATTTGGAAACAACCGCAGGATGCCACATGGCATATTTATGCAGACCCCTTGCCCGAATCGATTTCATTTGTTGCAAAGGCGGAACGAATAGGGTATGCCGATAGTCCAATATTGCACTACGAAAAAGAGGAGCCATAGCGTATTGTCCACCCCTTGAAAGTATTCCAAGCTTTAGATCATAATGCCCTGAACAATGACCAAAAAGAAATCGATTGCTATTTGTGGGGCCGGTATTGCTGGGGTTGCCACGGCCTTTTATCTGTTGCAACAAAGCGGGGACGTTGAGGTGGTACTGATCGATAAAAACCAACCCCTAGGTTTTACGACCAGCAAATCAGGGGAAAATTTCAGGGATTACTGGCCACAACCTATTATGCAACGTTTTGTAGGGCGCAGTATCGATTTGATGCAGGCGTTGCGGAAAACCCATGGTGTCACAAGTTTTGAAATGGTTTTTTCTGGCTATAATTTTATCAGCCATCATAAAGGAGCGCCCATTTTTGGAAGTACCGATGAAAGTAGTTCCAATGATAACATGAAAGTGACAACCGATCCCATGACCCTTAAAAAACAGTACCCCTATCTCGACGGATCGATCAAAAAAGTGGTTACCATAAAAAAAGCTGGTAGGCTCGATGTTCATGCCCTTGGGAGTTTGCTGTTGCGGGAATCCAAACAAAAGGGCATGCGGTTTCAGCAAGGGGAAATCCTGGCCATAAAACAAAGTGCCTCCGGATTTGAAATTATGCTCGATTCCGGGAATGTTCTGAAAGCAGATCAGGTGGTCCTGGCCGCGGGACCTTTTTTGAACCACTTGGCTGATATGGTCGGACTTCATTTTCCGATCATCAACACCTTGCAACACAAATTTATAATCCCCGACCCAAAAGAGATTATCCCTACCGATATGCCTTTTACGATTTATGGTGATGCGCAAGCTTTGGATTGGTCGGCGGAGGAAGCCAAATTTTTTAAATCGGAAAAAAAGTACCATTGGTTGTTGCAACGATTCCCGGCAGGTTTGCATATCAAACCCGATTCTGGAGGCATAAAATTGGGGTGGGCCATTCAGAATGGTGATGAAATACCCGTTTGGGAAACCACCAAACTCGATTTTTTCCCCCAGGTCGTTTTAAAAGGGGCCAGCAAGTTTATTCCCGCGCTTCGTGAATATGAAGAACATATGCCATCACCCTTGATCGCGTATTCGGGTTATTATACCAGAACAAAGGAAAATTTGCCCCTGATCGGGCCCACCGAAAAACAGGATGTATTCGTGGTCGGTGCCCTCGCCGGATATGGCACAATGGCGGGCTGTGCTGCGGGAGAACTATGCGCAGGGCATATTTTAGGGCAAGGGAAGCTTCCGGAATATGCGGCATATTTGGCACCGGAACGGTATACCGACCCGGAAATGATGAAGCTGATCGAATCGACTCTTGGTGATGGCCAATTATAGCAGTTGTAGGTAATAAAATCTAAAAATGCTTCAACATGGGATGTTGCTTTCAAAAGTCCGACAAAATGGTCAACGAAGTCTTTTAAATAGCAATAGCCTAAACTCTGGCGCAGCTTCCCCGGCAATGGTCATGGCTTTTAAGGTAAGTGACGCACGTCCTTTTTTTAGAGCGATTTTTCCCAGGGTCATGGGTTTAAAATCTTTGATGTACGATTCCATTCTGGGGTCACGGTCGTTTTCCATGCCCTTTAAGGGAGCGTCATTGGCTTGGGTGACCTTGGCGGTCATGCGACTTCGGCCATGACTAAGGCTTAAGGTAGTCCCCACATCTGACGGCGCACAGGCATAATAGAGCTGTACTTCGAATTCCCCATCGGCAAGTACTAGTACATCCCAGGTAACGAAATCGTCGGTACTGATCCAATTGGTGAAATAGGTATCATTGGGGAAGCGATTGCTTCGGGCAATATTGCCGTGGGGTACGGCATCCCTTGCGGGCAGTTGGGTAAATTCAAAGTCGGGGTCGCCAAGGGTAAAGGGCCGGTCGTCTTTTTCAATGGGCATAACAGCCGATAACCAAAACGCTTTGGCCGTTTTTAAAGAATCGGTCAATTGGGGATATTCGGCGGAGATATCGCGCATTTGTCCATGATCGTTTTCCATATCGTAAAGCCGGTCTTGGGCATCCAGGCGATAGTTTTGGTTGCGTACGCTGGTATTTCCATTCCAATGGTTGAAGATCAACCGGTCTTTCCATGTTGGGTCGTTTTCAAACAACAAAGGCGAAAGGTCCATTCCGTCGATCGGGCGCTCTGTTCTGACCTCAATACCTGCCAAATGGGACAAGGTGGGTAAAATATCGAGGGCAGTTGCAATAGGGGTCACGATTTTACCTTTTGGCAAGGTGTTTTTCCATTGTACGAAAAAAGGTGTCCGCACCCCGCCTTCGTCGGTCGATCCTTTTTTGCCCCGCATACCGCCGTTGTAACGCCAACCGTTGGGTCCGTTATCGGACAAATAGATGACGATGGTATTTTCTTCCAGATGTAGTTGCTTTAATTTGGCCATTACCCTCCCCACATTGTAGTCGATATTTTCGACCATGGCCAAAGCGGACCTTGTAAAATTTTCATTTTCGGGCTCAGGACCTTGATACTTTTGGATCAGTTCCTTGTCCGTAAATCGATTCCAATAGGCATCCGGTACCTGCATTGGGCTGTGGGGGGTATTAAAAGGAAGGTACAGCAGGAATGGATTCTTTTGGTTTTTCTCCATAAATTCAATGGAGTGATCGGTAAGGTCGTCTGCCAAATAGCCCGTTCCTTGGACAATTTCACCATTATGCTCCAACATCGGACTGAAATAATTGCCCCAGTGGCCAGAGGCAAAGCCATAATAATCATCGAAACCGCGAGCATTGGGGTGGTAAGGGGGCTGCATGCCGTTATGCCATTTGCCATAGGCGGCGGTTTTGTAGCCGGCCTCTTTAAAAATATCCGCTAAAGTGGTTTCCCCCAAG
The DNA here is from genome assembly GCA_024643345.1 of Maribacter sp. Lineage (GTDB taxonomy): Bacteria > Bacteroidota > Bacteroidia > Flavobacteriales > Flavobacteriaceae > Pelagihabitans. The sequence goes on from JAHENB010000065.1 coordinate 71,616, forward strand.
TTCATGCGTTCGCCACCGGAAGAAGTTTCATATACCCCCAATCTGGGGAAATGACGTCCCGTGAGCAACTCGGCACGGGTAGGGGAACAAACGGGTTGTACAAAGAAGTTCACGAACGACACCCCATTTTGACCGATGGCATCAATGTTGGGCGTGTTGAGGTTATTATTACCACTGCTACTGAGATCGCCCCACCCCTGATCATCGGCCATGATCAGGATTATATTGGGTTTGGTGCCTTTCAAAGCCACTTCCTCCTTTATGGCTTTCTTGCAGCTGACCACGAACAGAAGGATCATCCCCCAAATTTTAAGACCCTGAAACGGATTCATTTTTTTGAGTTTTAAGGTGATGGATTATTCATCCTTCCATTATTCCTTCACCGCCAGGCCCACCATGGAATCGGCGGTTCCATAATACAAAAACCATTTGTTTTTAAAGTAGACAAGTCCTTCAATAAAAGTGGTTCCGGCCGTATACTGTCCGCTGATTTCGTGGGGCAAACTCGGGCATATGAAGGGCGTTTCCAAGCGGGCCAGAAGTTTTGAAGGGTCGTCCTTGTCAAATAGTGCCTGCCCTCCACAATAGGTGCCTTCAGGGAATTTTGAACTGGCGCCTTCCCCTTCAAGGTTCTTGCCATTATAGAGCAAAAGAATCCCATTTTCGGTATACACCGCCGGTGGCCCCGGCTCTGTCAAATGGCTGTCGAATTCGCCTAGGGTAGGTTCAAATACATGTAATGGCACACCTTGCCTATCTAGCATCGGGTCCCAATCGATCCCGTTTTCCGAAGTGGCCAGGTTTACAAAAAGTTCTCCCCAGTACATCAGGTATTTTCCATTGAATTTTTTGGCCTTCAGGCGTCCATCGACCAATTCGGTGACCACCGAGCCCGATTTGCTCCAGATGTTCAAAAATTGCCCCTCATTGGCTTTTTGGAACACGGGCCCGTGTTTGGTCCAGTGTTTTAGATCGGGCGAGCTAGCGCTTGAGAGCCGGGCCACATCCTTGTTCCAACTGGTATAGAGCATGATATATTGGCCGTCGGGCGTTTCCACCACGCGGGGATCTTCAACCCCTCCTGGATAGTCCCATTTATTAAACCCATCATCGGCAGGATAAAACACCGGTTCTGGATATTTTGTAAAATCAATGCCATTGGTGCTGTAGGCCAAACCAATTCTAGAGGTTCTACCCCCTAATATCGCATCTGGATTGTCTTCGGCCCGAAAGAGCATAAAAACAGTATCGTTTCTTACCACCGCCGCCGGATTAAAAACATCTGCCTTTTGCCATTGCACCGAGGTGTTGGTCATGGGATCGGTAAATACATAGCTTGAATCGGCGGTCATAATTGGATTTTTGGCCGTTTTTTCAAAGCCCAGCATCCATTCTTGCTGTGTCACGGATTCCTTTTGATCGGTTTTGGGATTTTCTTCCCTACAACCTATAAAACCAAGCACCATTAGGATAATCGAAGTTACTTTGAATTTCATTTTGAGTTGATTAGCGATGCCAATATATATATGGATTGACCTTTGGCTATAAATGTCCACAAATATTTACACAATCGCTATCATTAACAGTACAAATATCGGTTGGGAAAGGATCTATTGAATCTTCCTTCAATAAAAAATATTAGTATCTTGACTTCATAAAAATTTTGAATGAAAATTTGGATACGCTTTACAATTTTCTGTTTGATGACCCTGTCTTGTAAAGAAAATAATGCCAAAAAGCAAGCTGTGGTGCCGATAGGGGTCAAAATACCGGTTGCCGATTCTTTGTCTGTAAAGGAACAAATCCATCTTAAGGAATTTAAAAGCCTCGAGGGCTTGGCCGATACCACCTTTGTGCGTTTGGCCGATTTCAGCGATGGTTTAGTATATGATATGCGCTACGCCACTGAAAATAATTTCTTGAAAGCCAAGGTCTATGACTGCGCCGAATGTTATACTCGCGTAAAAACCGCAAGGGCATTGCTTGCGGCCAATGCCGAGTTTGAGGCCCATGGCGTAAAAATCAAGTTTTTTGATTGCTACCGTCCCAATTCGGTACAATATCTGATGTGGGAAATCGTACCCAATCCACAATATGTGGCCGATCCGGTAAAAGGCTCCATTCACAATAAGGGTGGGGCGGTTGATATTACCTTGGTAACCCTGGAGGGCGAAGCACTGGATATGGGAACCGACTTTGATTTTTTTGGAAAGCGTGCCTACCATGACAATTTCGATTTGCCACAGAAGATTCTCGATAATCGAAAGTTGTTGAAGGAGACCATGGAGAAGCACGGATTTTGGTCGGTTCGCACAGAGTGGTGGCACTATAACCTTGGGGCCGCCTCCAATGACCGGGTGGCCGATTTTAAATGGAAATGCGATCAGTGAAATTGTTTATATAAATCAACTTAAATCCAAATGGAACATGTTACGAACAGCAATGGTTCTCATCGTTTTCCTCTTTATTAACATGGCCATGGCACAGGATACCATTATGCCCTTATGGCCCGAAGGAAAGATACCCAATCAACTTAAATCGAACGAGCAGGAGCAACGACAGCACGAAGGGATCCTGAGGATATCAAAGGTACAGGTGCCCACCCTTGAAGTATATTTGCCCGCAGGGCCCAATGCCAACGGACAGGCCATGTTGATTTTTCCCGGAGGGGGCTATGGCATTTTGGCCTATGACTGGGAGGGCACCGATATCGCCAAGTTTTTGAACGGGAAGGGCATCGCCGGGATCGTGGTAAAGTACCGGCTACCAAGCGTAATATCCCAAAAAGAGCGGTACAATGTTCCCTTGATCGATGCCCAGCGGGCCATGCGATTGGTGCGGAGCAAAGCGAAGGACTTCCATATTGACACTGATAAAATTGGCATCATAGGTTTCTCGGCGGGGGGACATTTGGCTTCCACACTGGGCACCCATTATCATGAAAAAGTATATGACCCCTTGGATCAAGTAGACCAGATAAGCGCCCGGCCCGATTTTATGGCCCTTGGCTATCCAGTGATTACTTTTGACAATCCGACGACCCATCAAGGGTCAAGGAAAAATCTCTTGGGAGAGGATCCTTCCGAGGTATTGACCAATCGATTTTCGAATGAAAAACAGGTGAGCGATGATACCCCGCCTACTTTTTTGGTCCATGCCGCAGATGACGATGCAGTACCGGTTGAAAATAGCCTATTGTTCTTCCAGGCCTTAAAAGACCATGGCGTATCAGCGACCATGCATATTTATCCGAAGGGTGGCCATGGATTTTCACTGGCCAGAAACGATTTGCATTTAAGAGGTTGGACAGAGCGACTGTTCGAATGGATGGAAAGTTTGGAATAGTTTTAGCCATTTTTTTGAAAAGATAGAAGGTAATCTGACTAACTTTTATATTTTTGCAATCCGTTTTGAATTGCTTATACTTTCAAACATCACACTGAATTGGTCAAATTAGGCGTTGCAATTTAGAAATGGAATTTGAAGCTTGAGTTTTAATAGCGTAAGCTGTTTTTTCGGGATGTAGCGCAGTCCGGTAGCGTACACGCCTGGGGGGCGTGTGGTCGCAGGTTCAAATCCTGTCATCCCGACTTAGCGAAAAGTGATTTGCGAAAGCAAATCACTTTTTTTATTTCTGAAAGCGAAATAAACAAGTTTAATTGAGGTGCAAGAAATAAAATAAATAGGTACGCTATTTGGCGTACTACTTTTCATTTACAAGGAGGGCTGTTTAGGATTATGCAAATCCTGTCATCCCGACCTTAAATGCTGAACAATTTTGTTCAGCATTTTTTTTGAACAAGCCGAAAATACTGCAGGAATATTCTGAGTAGGCGTATAGCAGCAATTACTTATAGCCCTTGTTGGGCAATCGTACGCTTTCATTTTCTTCCATGCGTTGGCACAGACACACACTTTGAATGCAAGATCATGTGCCTCTCTATTGACTGATTTAATTTACCCTTTTCATATCAAGTGTAAATGAATTTTAAGGTTCATTTGCTGACTCAATGTAATCTTCATCCCAGTCATTACTAAGTCGTTCATAAATTGGAACTTGAAAGTTGCTGCCTTGCGGTTCATTTTGTTCACGAAAGATCATTGTATTTGTCCAAAGGTTAGAGCTTGAGCCTTTGGGTGCTTGAGCAGGGTTGCTTGGCGGATAAGTATCATAACTTTTGAAGCGATCTGGATGGGCTAGTTCTTCTGTCGGACGTTATATATGTAATCGGAAGAAACCATCTGGCATTCTTGTAGCATAATAATCTGTATGTTCATTAATCTTCTTTACGGACCAGATGTTATGTTCAGCCCTGCTTTTCAAATCCTCCATTATACGCTCATAAGAGGTGTAAGAAAGGTAGGACAAGCATGAATAGCATAGTCAGAAGAGATTCAGTTATAAAAATTTGCTTCGTTTTAAAGCGCTTTATGATAAAGCGATAAATGATAAAGGTGGGAATAAGGGCAATAGTTTTTATTTTTCACTGAATAAATATTCTGCATACCTCAAACCAGTTACAACTAAATTATTTCGATCTAGAGCATTTTCTGTTAATTCATTCAATAATATTTTATCAATTTTTCTACCCTTTATCATAACCCATTCAGGATTATTCAAAACACTCAAATCTTCAAGAGGATTTTTAGATGTCAATATAAAATTTGCCAACTTGCCTTTCTCAATAGATCCAATTTGTTCCAATTCTTTATGTGTTTTGGTTGGATTAATTGTTGCTGTTTTTAATACGTCATAATTGCTTAATCCTGCTTCTTTGTAGAATGCGAGTTCTTGATGAATAGAGTATCCAGGGGCTGTTATGCCTATGCCTGCGTCTGTTCCACATATTATATTTACTCCAGCTTCATTCATCCTTTTTATGATGTATAAATGAAATTGATGTTGTGCATAGATATCCGTTTTGATGGAGCTATTATTTTCTTTTTCGTTTGCCCATCTATCGTATTGCACCTTACTATCAAAATTTTGCATTAACGGATTTATATAATAGGCGGGGTCTGATGTCAAAACATCTTCACCCAGTTCAAGCATTTCAAAAATCTTGTAGTAGCCTGTCAATGTTGGACAAAATGATTTTTGGGTACGAACGAATTTTTGAATTATCGTGTCTAGTTTTAAACTGTCAAGTTTGTACTCGAGTGCTTGCTGAACAATTTCCTCTGCATGTTCAATGCTCGATATTTGAGGTTGAAATTGGTCTAGATAAGGTATTTCTCGGCTGGGATGAGATACAATCGAAATATTAGAAAGGATCGATTGCTCTACAACAGCATGTTCAATGTTTTCTGGTAAACCAGCATAGGTTTTAATAAAATCAAACCCTCGTTTTTTATAGGATATAACCAATCGTTTAGCTTTTTCAGGAGTGCTGACCTGTACTTTGTCATCTCCAAAGTCATTTTCACCTGTTAGTTTGGGACCCGACGTATAAAATAGCGGACCTATAATATTCTCGTTTTTTAAGGCTTTTTTTATTCTTAAATGCATAGGGTATCCCCATAAATTTCTAATGGTTGTAACACTATTGGCTAGATAGAGTCCAAGCTCTTGTTTGTCCCACAGGTGAGTATGCATATCTATTAATCCTGGAGACAAAAATTTGTTTTCCCCATCTATGATTTCAATGCCTTCCATCCGAATTGAATCAGCGATGTTTTCAATAATTCCGTTTTTCACCCATATCGTTTTATGTGTCAAAATAGTGTCTTTTGACATGGGTACAATATTGATGTTAGTTATTAAGTAGGAAGTTTCATGTAGACTAGGGTTGTTTTTAATTTTGAGGTATGCGGTATTATAAACATCAACTATTATGAAAACGATAACTACAATAGTTAATGTTAATAATAAAGCTGAAATTATTTTTATTACTCTTTTTAAGTATTTCATTTTTGTAATTATTGCTAACGGTATGGCTATGCTGCGTATCCTGAAGGGTATATAGTATAGGTGTTGTTATCACCATTTCTGGCAATAAGATAAAGTATTAATCTCTCAACTCTTCCATTTCAGTAAGGGCGGAGTCAAGTTTGTTGACTATTCCACCATAAATGATCTTTACATCTTTACGATGAATGACTTTACTGAAAATACTCATCAATATAGCAAAGGACAGAACCAATATTGTCGTACCTGGATGAAGTCCTAAAAACAGATCACTATGCTCCCCGACTCTTTCTCGCATGCCCTCAAAACTACTAGAGAACCAAATCCCAAAGTAGAACGTAAGAATGAGGATTGGATATACGAATCTGTACATCCTTCCATAACGATCAATAGATCGTTCTATCCAGTCTTTAAATGATTTTAAAAATAAATAACTGCTCTGTCCTTTATCTATTTTTTCTAAACCCTTCATTTCATTGTACGCAGTATATGCAACGTACAGCATCATTATCAAGACAATGCTGCCTGCCAGTATGGCTCCTATAATGTAAGAACCAATGCAAAGAAGGATAGAGCCGATTACAATGCCTCGGATGTTTTTCAAGAACATCTTCTTAAATTTAGTCATGATATATAGTGACTTTTTATCGTAGAGGTTATTCACCTTTGGCACGATTAAAACATCGCTATTCAGGAATCCTTCCTTCCACATGGTTTCAATTGACTTTTCCATCTAGTATTTTTTTAAGTCGTTCTTTAATTCGTTTGATGCGTACCCCAATATTGTTCGAGTTGGTGCCAATGATATCTGCAATTTCCTGGTATGACTTTTCTTCCAGATAAAGCAGAATCACAGCCCTGTCAACTTCTGACAATTGCCTAATGGCCCGGTAAAGTTTATCGAGAGATTCATCAGCAAAAGCTTGAGGCTCTTCTGTTGCTTCCCCTGCCAAGAGATCGGAAGAAGAGTCTTTCTGGTTGTTTTTCCTTTTCTTCAGCAAGGTCATATTTACATTCAGCGAAAGCCGATATACCCATGTAGACCATTCAGATTGCCCATTGAAGTTGTTTCTGCTTTTCCAAATTTGTAAGCACACTTCTTGATAGTAATCTTCGAAATCTTCCTGAGTATCCGTATATGCCCTGCATATCTTGATGATTATTGCCGCATAGGGCAGAATTGATGAAGAATAAAAATCGTTGTTCACTTTTTTGTTTGATGACCTACTCCAAAAGAGTTTATACTATCTTACCCGAAACCTTGGCTTGAAGATCCATATGATAGCCGACAATTAAACCTATTAACATTCCAAGAGAGATACCTAGTGATATGCCCAAAGACCGCTCAAAACCACGTAAAAATACAATTCCAAATAGAACCCCAAATGACGATCCTAAACCAATACCTATGCTGGTGTAATATCCTTTAGTAGTAAAAGAATATGTATCCTTTAAGTATTTTTTAAACTGCTTAAGTGCTTGATTAAAAAATCTTTTATTGTTTATGCCAGTAGAATTTAAATTAAGAGTATCAAGCTCTTTCTCTATGGATTGAATTTCAGCTTCCGAAAGATTTTTATTCTCTAAACCGGTAATTATTTGAATGAATTCTTGGTAAACCTTGATGTCAGACTTTTTACTCGCTTTAGATAGTAAGCTTTTAAAATGGTTATGCGCTGTTTTTAGTGTCATAATTATTTGTTTTACTTGGTTAGTGGCTGAAGTCAAAGATTATTACACCCTACTTAAATATTTTTTTAATAGAAAAAGCTTATCCATCTTGTTATTGGTGATAACGGTTGGTGTATGATTAGTTGCTGTAAGCACTATGATAACACTTAGGAACTGCGTTTTGGAAATTCGGCAGAATTTCCGTGAGACTCTTTAAACACCATGCAAGCAATTAATTATAAACGTTGTTATATGCTGACTTTTTATTTAAGGAACAACAAAAGACACTGAATTAGCAGAAGTCATATTCAAGTTTGGAAAAACTTTTCTACCTAAATTACTGTCCTCATATTCATTGTTAAAAAAGGAATCCCCATATACTTTCACATAAACGGTTTGTCCTGAAGAAAAACCTTCGCTGCTTAAGTCATTTTGCGATAGGGTAATTTCATAAGGATTTATTTGAGAAACAAGACCGGGAGAATAATAGGTATAGTTTGCATTACTAACATTTGAATCCGTAGAAAGGAAGTACCGAACGTAACGAGTATTGCCATTGTTTCCAGCAGGATTAGTTGTAGATGAAATCAGAACATCATTTCCATTTACACTTGCTGTAAGTGCTGTTACTTGAGTAGTAGATGTTTCTCCTAATGATGGGGTTACAGTAATTATTGTTGGAGACCCCGTGTTTGTATGCTCTAGGTTAAACGTTTTAAATGTTCCAAATCCTAATTTTTCATAAATAAGGGCATAAGTTCCAAAAGGCGCGCCCAAAATGGTAAAGTCACCGTTGGCGTCTGTTGTTGCCGATAGTCCAGTTCCTTCTAGTTTTACTGTCATACCAGAATTTTCAATCTGCGTTGTGCCTTCGTCATACAAATTTACAGAGCCAATAATATCAGCTTTTGTAATAGGTGCAGGTGTTGAATCTTCACTGTCACTACAGGAAGTAAATCCTAGAATTACAAATAGGGTTAAAGTCAAGTAATTTAATTTCATCATATTCATTTTTTTATTCTTTAATATTTATTCTTTAGTTTGCATATAATGGTTGGGCTATGGCAAGTAGGGCGGCGGATAAGCACTTTCCTTTCCGTTGAGTTCATAGCCAAAGCTTTTTGTTTTGTAATTATCTTTTTACTTTTAATTGCCAACTTAGCGCAGCGTTATCACGAATTCCTTTTTCAAAAATAGAAATCACATGAGTAAATCCAAAAGATTTGGCGGACATTCCAAACACCTCCTAGGCAATTGATTCAGCACTTACCGCACTACTTGCTATAGGTATTGTTAAGCACAGGCTTTTTTTTCTTTAGTAGTCTTGAACCAAAACCTCCGTTGGAATATGTAAGGTCGAATTGAGTTTTCTTATCATGTCCAAAGTCAGTTTACGCTTTTCGCTCAAAATTTCACTTACCCTACTTTTAAATCCCACGACCTCTGCCAAGTCCTTTTGTTTCATTCCCTTCTGTTGCATTCGGAATTTGATGGCCTCGATTGGGTCGGGCATTCCGATGGGGAAGTTCTCATTTTCATATCGGTCGATCAGAATCGATAGGATTTCGAGCTCGTCTCCGTTTTCGCTTCCTTTTTTGGCATCGAAAATCAGTTCGAGTCGCTTAAGGGCGCTCTGATAGTCTTTTTCGTTTCTAATAGGTGCTATTTTAATTCTAAATTTCGTTTGCGTTTATTTTGTCATATTCGGCATGCGTTCCAACAAAGCGAATCCAACAGATTTGAGACTCGAAATTGAACTTTACGATTAAATGGTATCGGTTGCCTTTTATGTTGAAAACTATTCGATTGTCCTTCAATATGCTTGCGCTCGGATACTCAATTTTCAGCTCGTTCAAGTTTTTGAATTCGGATTTTTCAGTTTCCCTGTACCAGGCGGTCAATTGTAGTTCGCTATCGGAGTGCTTTGTCCAGAAATCCCTTAAAGTACGTGTAGCTATTACTCTCAAAGCCTATAATTCCAGACAAATAATCAATTAAGTTACCATTATGGTAACTTAATTGATTATTTTTTCAGCTTGTACCTAACGGTCAGGTATAAGAATAGTTGCGGGTTTAGGTGCGAGAATTTTCCGTTGGTAAATCAGACGTGGTAAACTTTAAACCACTTTTGGTTAAGCCTAAAAATGAGCAATTATTTTTATACATTGTTAGTGGTAGTTTATTATTAATTTTCAAAATTTAGAAAGTATATGGTTTCGCTTTACTAAATTCATCGTGCCACATAACAAAATCGTGACCACTCGGTGCCATATCAACTTTTTCAATCAATGAAGGATTTGAAGGATACTTACCTTTTAATTTGTCATATTTTAAATAAATATAGTTTTTGATTCCACCATCTTGGTTGTAATCACCAAACAATATCAAATCGTGCCACCCATCAGTTTTACTTGAACTTCTAAAAATTGGTGGATATGTCACGCTAAAATAAGTATTAATAGAGAAATCATTATTTAACAAGTAAAAGGAACATCCGCCACTTCCACAAAAGTATCGTCCTTTAAGAAAAATAATATATTCGTTTTTATGATCATCATTTAAGTCAATTTCATAGAAACTAAATTTTCGGTCATCACTGGTTAATAAGTTCTTTTCTACCTCATTTTTGTTTTTATCCAGTAAAAAATTTATTATTTTTTTTGCTGTTTCATCGTTGGAAGTTTCTATTTGATAATCTTCCATAATAGGAGAGTCCGTTTCTACAACTTCAATTTGTTTTTGAATCTCAGATGTATCAATTTTTTTTGAATTTGAGTTTGTTTCTTTTTTAGAGTATTGGCAACTTGTAAATAATAAAATTGCATATGTGTAATAAATAATATTTTGTTTCATCTCATTTATTTTTAGGATTTATTTTCTGTTTCTAGTTTCCGATGATTAATTACAACTAAAGGTTATGTTTATGCCGTTGTGCTGCAAAAATAATGAGAAACCCACCTATAACACAATGGCATAAACACGGTGTTAGCGGCAGGCCGTTTCAATTTATTTAATTGGAATTACTTCTCCAAGTCTCAAGTAATTTCGTTAAAAGACTTATTCCAATTGGTTAATAAAGTTTAATTAGATGAAACTAATTCAAGAGTAACCTCAATTTCAACAGCAAAATTATCGGGCAACACGTTGCCTACAGCGGCTCTTGCATGCAATCCTTTTTCGCCAAAGACTTTCAACATTAGGTCTGAAAACCCATTCATTACTTTTGGTTGTTCGTAAAAATTTGGTGCTGAATTTACCATTCCGTGAACCCTGACAAATTGTTTTACTTTATTCAAATCACCAACCGCAGATTTTATTACGGATAGTATTTGTATCCCAGTTTGTTTTGCTGCCTCATAACCCTGTTCAATTGTAAGGTCTTTTCCAACTTGTCCAGGTATTTCAGCGGCTATACCGGCTATGTAAAGCATGTTTCCTGCTCTGCGCCAAGTTACATAAGTGGCGACTGGTTCAGGTGGATTCGGAAGAGTAATACCTAACTCAATAAGTTTTTGTTCAGGCGTCTGAGCATTGGCATTCAGTAGGACCATTGTCATGATAAATATTCCAAAAAGTGGTTTCATAGATTATTAAATTGATGGTATTGTAAATGTGGTCATTATCATGCTTTACATCTTTCGAATCGAATAATTTTGTCTACGGTTTGCCGCTAACGTTTGGTATATGAACCGTAGCATACAAAAAGGTGCCATGATTTCATATACGTTGTTGTGCGTTCGTTTTTCCTTTTCAAAACGTTTTGTCAAATGATTTTCCGTTAAACTTATAAACTCCACCATCTGCCGTTCCAAAAAGTAAATTGTTATTCTTATCATTATAGATACTCCAAATCATTGGTGTTGAAAGTTTGTTATCTATTGTATAGTTTGTCATAATCTTGCCGTCAAATTTCCAAGCTCCTGTATCTCTATCTCCAAACCAAATATTTCCTTCAGAATCTTGTTCAATGACAAAAACGTGTTCTAAAGTTCCTGCTGGTGAATGGTTCCCATTTTTACTACTGTTAGGATGTATAAGTCCGTTTTTATCTGAAAAATTAATTGTTGAATTTTCCTGAAGCAGTAATACTCCAATTCCATTGTTTCCTATCCAGATTCGTTCTTTTGAATCTGCAAATACAGTGCGTATGTGCAACACTTCATTTTCTTTAAGAGCTAATTTATTCTTATCAAAAACATTTATTGCTTTTCCATCGAAATAGAATAATGCCGCATAAGTTGCTATCCATACTTTACCGTCTTGACCTTTTGATATATCAGTTACACCGTATGAATTATTCGGGCTTTGATTTTTTGGTTTTGGAAAAATTAAATAGTTCATATTTTTTCCGTCAAAACGATTTATTCCGTCTTTTTCACCTGCATAGAACCATAAATCCCCACTGGTTTGATTCCATTCAAGTGTTGGGTCGTTAGTTTTGGTTAAATAATTAGTGAACTTTCCTCGGTCATATACACTTACTCCGTTTGCAGTTCCAAACCAGATATTTCCATTATTATCTTCTTGTATTGAACGGATTTGATTATCTGATAAACCTTCATTAGTTGTAAAGTATTCAAATGTTTTTCCATCATAATAGCTTACACCTTCTTTATGACTTCCAAGCCAATAATTGCCCTTACTGTCATGAAATATAGCACGTATTCCGGAAGTGAATATTAAGGTGTCGGTTTTTGAAGTAATTGCCAATTCAGATTTAATTATCTCTTTTTCGGTTGATTTCTTTTCAACACAAGAAAAGTTCAAAGTCAAAATGAATATTAGGCAAATCAATTTTAATTTTTTGTTCATTATGGATTTTTCTAATATGACGCACAACGATCTCGGTCATGATTTCGGCTTGGGAAATCCGTCAGGATTTTCCACCTGGGAAATCAGGCCGAATAAAGGTATTTATTTTTTGTAGATGTCAGGGAATGCTGAATTATAGCCATTGTTGTAGCCAGTTTTTATTCAATCAGTTGAAACCAAAAGCAGTTCCGTTAATTTCTATAGGAACATATAGAAAGTATATGATCACCTCGCAAAACCTGCGACTAGTACTCGGCTTGTTTTCGCTGCAGCTCCTAAAGCTTCAATGAGTTCTGGGTCAGGCTTGCCATAAACAGTAAATCCAGTCATTTCAACAACCTCATTGAATTTATCAGCAAATTCATCCTGAAATACCTTCATATGAACCATAGCAGCTTCCGTGGTTGCATATCTTTCAAGTATATAACACATTGTACTATCTGGGCTAATTGTCCATTCATAATTCAGTGCTCCAGGCTCCTTGCTTTTCACTACTTCCGACATTTCCCGAGCTACCTTCAAAAAATTATCAAACTGGTTGGGTTTAATTTTAACTTCCACGATGAAAAAGACATTTTCATCCAAGTTTCTTTTTACTTCTTGAGCAACCGTGAAATGTATTGAGAACATCATGGTAAAAACTGCGCAGTAGATAAATTTTGCTTTCATAATTAATTTAGATTTAAGTATTTAATGTTTAAAGACAGTTCCTGATTTCTGGATAAGACAAATTGGCTACAACGGTCTCGGCTATGAGTAGTAGCGGCTTTCTACTCACAAACCTTTCGGTTTTGCGCCAACCTTTATTCTATGTTTACATTTTCGTTTTATGACTTAAACCGCTATTACTTATACACATTGTTGTGGTTAGTTTTTCTTTCTTATTATTTTCACAATTCGGTTAATTGTAATTTCCGATAAATTCCATTCATACCCTTCAAAATCTGTGGTATTAATAAATTGAACAACCACAGCATCAATATCTTTGTGGTATTCAGTAAGACTTTGATAGCCAACTACTAAACCTCCATGAGTATATTCATAAGGATAGATTTCTTGTTCTCCCTCGGTAAACACTGAACCATCGTTTAAAGCCCTTAAAAATATACCAACATCTTCTGCCGTGGCTAACATTCCATATTCTCGAGCCTTAAAATCTTCGTCATATCCGACATAATAACCGCTCATTACATCATCTAAATTGACTTCGGTAATCGAAAAAAACGTATTCTTGAGCTCCAGAGGTCTCAAAATATTTTCCTTGATATATTCGTTATGATTATATCCCAAAACATTATCCATAATTCTGCGCACCAACAAATAATTCGTATTCGAATATTCATAGCCCTTATCAGGTTTAAAACTCGCTGGTAAATCTAGGGCAAATTCAAGAGCATTTTGACCATTCCCTTGTTCATCTAACCAATACTCGGGATTATCTGTATAATTAGGAATTCCTGACCGATGTTGAATCATCATTTTCAAGGTAATTTCTTCCGCATTTTCAATTCTTCCTTTAAGTTCAGGAAAATATTTGGTGAGCGTTTCATCTAAAGACAATCGTTTTTCTTTAACCATTTTAGTGATTGCAATAGCAGTATATAACTTACTTATACTAGCAATTTTAAATAGTGAATTTGGGTCTGCTGGTATTTTGTTTTGTCTATCTTTCCAACCACCTGTGTAAAACGCTGGTGGTTTTCCTGCTTCATCAACATATACAATAATGCCATCAAATCCATGTCCAATTGCTTCATCTACTTGTTCTTGAATAGTGTCGGGTAGTGGTAAAATCCAAGCCTTTACCAAAATCCAAGGAACGAAATATAATGATATTGCTGTTCCAACGAACAACAAAATGCGAACAATCCACTTAGCTTTTTTGTTTTTTAGCATATTTTTTTAGTCTGTGGTTTTAGCATCTATTTCCTCTATAATCAGATGTCCTAATTCTGTTAACTCACGATAATGTTCAATCATTGTGTACCAACTGCAATGACATCCGCAAAACCCTTATATTTAGCCAAAAATGAATCAAGTTTGGTATTATTTATTTTACCATAATATTGAGAATATTTTAACGACTCATAACCACCTGAATTTGGTTTGAAATAGAAATCGACAAAAGCAGCACCACTTATCTTGAATAAAAAGAGATTTTCATTTTCGGTCTTATTTAAGATGCTATTTCGTGCTTTTTTACAGAGGGCTGCAATTTGTTTCCTCCCATTTAACAGTTCTTCTAACTGTTCTATATCTTCTTCCGTATGTGTTTTTATTTTAGTCAAATATTCATTTAACGAATCTTTATCCTTTATTGACTGATTCCAATTATTTATCTGTATTGCAATTAAAATTCCAATAACAACTAATTTGATTTCTCCTAAAGTGTACTTTAAGTATTGAGTTTTTTATTATCTAAAATTAGTTTATGTCGTATTTTTCTAAATAATTTCATTGAGTTTTTTCAAATTAGTCGCAACGGTCTCGGCTATGAGTAGTTGCGCGGGTTAGCACTTAACTTTGCAAGTATAAACTAAGTTGGAAATCCCTGCGGAATTCCCAAATTAGGCGACAACAAGCAATAAATTTTAGCCATTGTTGTGCTTTCGTTATTGTTCGTTTAAATAGTTGTCAAACCCTTTTTTTAAATCTTCTCCTAAATCAATATGATAATTATATTGTTGAATTATAGCTCGGGTAATAAGTTTACCACGTTGAAATAAGGAAATCATAGGCGGATTGTTTATGTATGATTTATTAAAATCAATGAAATAGTTTACAATTTTCTGATCTGTGTCAGCATCAATTTCTTTTCCTTTATAAGATAAACTAAATGCCAAATCGGAATATTCATATAATTCCAAAATAGAGCCGTCTTTAGACATTTCTATTTCCATTTCCTCAATCGATTCATTGAGCTTTTTTTCAAGACCATTAATTCGCTGATAGCTATATTGGTATTTTCTTATTTTTTCTCTTATGGATTGAAATTCAATGGATTCATATATATTGGATGATAATATTCTTTCGAATCCATTGCTATTCATTTCAAAGGATTTCCAGATCATAATTTCAGAATTTTCAAAAATCACATTAGCCGATAATTGTTTTTGTTCTTTTATAGCTTGTAATATTAAACCGGCCTTATCCAAAATGCGCTTTCTTTCACTCGTAAGGCGGATTAGGTCAGTTTTGTCTTGTTCTAAATCCTCAATTGCAAATTGCAGATTACTGTTGAAAGTTTTCTTGTCAATTCTTTCAGAATTCCAATTATTAATCTGAAGCGCGATTAAGATTCCTATAATAACCAAGAATATTTCACCAATAGCATATTTTAAATACTTGCCTGTTTTACCTTCGGAAAGTAATTTTTGCCTGATTTTTCTAAAGAATTTTATCATTGGTTAATGGTTGTTCAAAATTAAGGCCAACGGAAAATTGTATGAGTAGTGCCAGATTGAGTAGTTCTTTCTTATTGAACGGCTAAGCAGTTTGAGCGGGCTACAGACCTTGATATTTACAACATCGCCTGACATTACTTATACAAAATGTTAGAGTCGTTTTTCTCTTGCTGTGAAGTTGTGTTCCATCAATTTTTTATATGAAAACTGGTGGAAGAGAATTATTACTCTTTTCAAATACTGTCATGTTTATTTAGAGTCTATCTTTTCGTGTATATCCTAGAAAAATAGCGAGTGTATTGCTTTTCCATTAATCGCATCTGCAGTTTTTGTCTAAAATAACCATTGCTCAATGCTATAGTTAAAAAAGGAAACAATATCAAAATTCCTTGATTAGTCGGTAAGAGACACGCGTCAATCTTACCAACTTTTGAATTACTTCTTAACTTTCTTAAAATCTGAATAGACAATAGTAGAATTTGACTCAGATTGCTGCCCCAAAACCAGTATTGTCATTTCTATTTGCTCATTTTTGATATGATATCCTTCTGCTTCATTCAGAAAAATGAAATCCAAATCCACTTTAACATTAGAAATTTTCGCTATGGACATTTTGGTTTCCTTAAAGTTGACAATTGTCCCAGATACTAATTTTTTATTTACTTTATCAATGGTATATGTAACATCACAATCAGCATAAAAACGAAATTTTCTGGGCAGTGATTTTTCTGAGTAACGGAGGCCTATTACCAAACGACTATCATCCTCACTTAATATTTTCACCGATTCGAGATCAATTTTACCATTAAATTCATCATTGGAATTGGATGTTCTGTTGAAAGTTTTGTTCTCCGATTCAGTAGGAGTAATTCCATCGGTACTAATTAGTTTCCAGTGTTCTTCGCTGCTCTTACTAGGGTCAAATTCGCATATAGTTACTGAGGTATATGGATTACCATCTTCACTTTTTGAAACAGTGGTATTGGTGGATTTAAAATAAAACTCAGCATCAGCGTCCTTTAGAGAATGTTCAATTTGTTCTATAGTTACGCCAGCATCATTTAGCTTTTGTATCGCTTCATTGGCTTGGCCGAATCCAAAAACTGGAAGAGTTAGAGCGATTGTAATAATTAGCATGTTTTTTTTCATTTCTAATTTATCAATTGGTTTATAATTATAGATAATATCGTCAAATCGTTTTAGTAAGTTATGAAGGTTTGGTCTTTGTTTCATTTTACTTTCATTATCATTTTGTGATGTTTGTTTTATTCTCTTTTTATGACTGCTAACGGTTTAGCTATGCGTAGTGCGGAGGCAATGAAACATTTTCGTTTCCGTATTCGCACGAAGCTAAAGCTTATTGTTTAGTTTTATTTTTTCTTTTTCTGTCCAAAGCAAAATCCAAAAGATTCCGCGACCTTATAAAAATACGCAAACCTTTGCGTTTATGCACGAAGCCCGAATTATTTATAGGTTGTATTAGGCAACGTTTTTATTTTCGAAGTGCTTGATTTGGTTTAGCTCCGATTCCTTTGATTCCTTCTCTTCTTCGATATCATAATCGTCTTGAAGCCCGAGCCAAAATTTGGCGGAATTCCCGAAATATTTACTTAATCGCAAAGCTGTGTCCGCTGTTATTCTGCGATTACCTTTTACGATTTGGGAAATCCGTGTCTGTGGTATTTTCAAATCTTTCGAAAGTCGGTATGCCGTAATTTCAAGAGGTTCAAGAAACTCATAAAACAAAATTTCGCCAGGATGTACATTTGCTAACTTTTCCATTTCTTACTTTTTAGTGATAATCAATTATTTCCACTTCACTTGCGTTTCCTTTGTCCCATTTGAACACTATGCGCCATTGTTTGTTAATCCGAATACTATATAACTCCCTTAATTTTCCACCGAGTTTTTCAAGTTGGTTTGAGGGCGGAATCCTTAAATCTGCGATGTCCTGTGAGTTATTCAACATCCTGAGTTTCCGGCGTCCAACTTTCTGAACTTCAATAGGCATTTTTTTAACTCGTATTCCGTTCCAAATTTGTTCGGTTGCTTTTGAACCAAAGGATATTATCATATCTTTTCACGTTACTAACGTCAAAGATAAGTATTTTATTTTAAGTGAAGAATGGTTTTGAGAAATGTTGCCTAACGGTCTCGGCTATGAGTAGTTGCTGTCGATAGGAAGCAATTATCACATATATTTTGTTCTGCGTTCGTATTTTTTACCAAGGTCCTTCTTTGGTAATGTTCAATATCTTTCCCTTCTGAAACCTAAAGGCTCCGCCCCAGCCTACAAACCAAACGCGATCGTATCGATCTTTATAGATTTGATAGGCAAGAGGTCCATAATTTCCTTCTGATATTCTATGTTCAGTAAGTTCATTATTACTTAAACAGTAAATGCTTCTGGAGCAATTAAACCAAATGTCTCCGTTTGAAGTTTCAATAACGTTGCTAGTGCCTTTGATTTCTTCAAATATCTTACTCGATACATCAATCACAGAATCATCATTATATAGATAAAGCCCTTTTGAGGCGGAAATTACAAATTCCCCTTTCTGAGTTTCAATAACCTTATTAACAAAATTGGTTTTGAGCCCATCCTTTTCTGAGATTTCTGTTAAAACATTATTATCTTTTATATAGATGCCTCCATTTGTACTAAACCAAATTCTCCCTTTACTATCTTCCATAATATTATGAACTATACTGGGGCTTGAGACACCTAATGTTGTGTCAATTTTACCTTTGGGTAATTCAAAAAAAGTAAAGTTTTGCCCGTCAAATATATTGACTCCATCAATAGTTCCTATCCATATATTCTCCTTAGAATCTGTTTCAAGGCTCCAAACGTCATTACTTATTAATCCATCTGATTCGTATAAATTTATAACCTTTTCTTTATCTATGAAGCTAATACCATCAGAATGACCAAACCAGATTATCCCATTTATATCTTCTTTAATTGCACGTATAGCCACTCCTTTGCCGGATTCACTTCTAATCCCATCAATATGAATCAATGTGCCATCTACCAATTTAAAAGCTCCGTTGTGTGTGCCAAACCAAAAAATATCTCTACTATCTTGGAACATTACTCTAACCGTTTCAGCTATCTGATTTGTAAAATTTGGAAAAATCACTGGCTCTGGAGTTTCTTCTTTTTTAGGTAGGTTACTATCAGAAGTGTTTACTCCTTTGTCAATCTTAGCTTTATTCTCTTGTCCATTGCAAGAAATCAGACTGCTGCATAGAAAAATAGTTGTAAATAATTTGATTGAGATTCTAAGTTTCATTGATTTATTCTATTTTGAATTATATGACGCAGAACGCTTCGGCTACGCGTAGAGTGGAGGCAAGGAAACTTTTCGTTTCCGTCTACCGACGCATCTAAAGCTTATTGATTAGTTTTATTTTTTCTTATCCAAAGCTAAATCCATAAGATTTGGCGACTTCATAAACATACACAGACCTTGAGGTTTAGCCCTAAAGTCTGCATTTCGTATAGCCATTGTTGTGCGTTCGTTTTATGTCTAAACTGTATCATTGAATCTCTATTTAGGTTGAAAGTCTTTATGACCCGTTTGCCATAATAAAAATTTCCATTTTCGGATAATGTCTTGTTCACTGTTTCCGGCTGCTTCATGACCATTTTCCCAGTCTACCATAAACAAAGCTGGTCTTTCGCTTTGCTGCACTTGTTGTAATTTCGCGACATAACGGGCAGCGTTATGTATTGGTACGATGTAGTCATTTGCCCCGTTGATGACTAGCATAGCGGGTGCAGATTTATCGGGGATTATATGATAATATGCACTGATAGAAAGCCGAGAATAAAATCCGTCTTCAGTGTCTAACGGTCCAAAATCGTTTTGACCCCTACCAAAAGAAGCTCCTTTATTTGTGACCAAATCGGGAATGCCTACGGCAAACACACCGGCACTGAATAATTCTGGTCTTTGAAGGGTGGCCAAACCCACATTTAGGGAACCGCAACTGGCACCAGTTATGGCTTGCATTGTCCCAGTAGTGTAGTTGTTTTTAACAAAGTAATCTGCTACGTCTATAATGTCATTGATGGAATTCATTTTGTTCGGGAAAGCTCCATCGGTATACCATTGTGAACCTAATTCGCCGCCGCCACGGATATGGGCAACAGCATAGATGCCACCCAATTCCAGCCAGATAAAATTTTCAGGAAGAAAATACGGATCCATTGAAGCACCAAAGCAGCCATAAGCATCAATCAATAACGGTTTTGGTTGTTTACTGGAGTTCAAGCCTTTTTTATATACCAATGACACTGGAATGTTCATACCGTCACGAGATGGTACATAAATGATTTCAGAAGTGTAATTGGAGGTGTTGGTTGCAAGATGGACTGGCTTTTGAAATGCAACAGATTCATTGGTTTTGTGATTAACCGTGAAGTATTCAAAATCACGAATCCAGTTTGTGGATACAAACAATAGATTATCATCTTTCAACAAGTTAAATTCCATTACGGAACCTTCAAAAGGCATTTGTATTTCGATTGGTCGTTTATCGGCAAAATTCCATTTCAGAATACCCTGTTTGCCTGCTGTATTGTATTTGACATATAGATATTTCTCACCACTTACTACTGATGGGTCACCGGTACTCATTGCCAATACTTTTTCAGTTTCTGGTATAACAACTATGGGTGGATTACCAGTTTTTAAATCCACTTTTATCAGTTGCATATTGGGAACGCCGTCATCCACAGCATATAGAAATTGTCCCGTTGCGGTGAAGGTTCCGTGGTTGCAACGGTAATCATTCAACTTAACCCATTCAGATTGGTCGTCATTCAGTTGTGAATAATGTATGGCGTAGGCATAGTTTTCACCTTTGCCTGCACGTATTCTTGCAATGATGTAAGGAGAGTGGCGGAATGTATAGACATAAGGCGTTTCATATTCCTTAATATCAATAGACCTATTAACCCCAAAACCAAAAATAGGTTTGTCTTCTTCTTGTTTTTTTCCAGTAATATGTAGTTTGAGCTGTCCACGATAATATTTTTCTTCTTCATTTTTATCAGAAGGAGCCTGGGAATAAAGAAGCCCGGAATCATCAGGTAGCCAAGCCATAGAAACCCCACTTGCATCATTAAACATTACCGAACCAATACTGTCATTAAGGAACAGTTTTGTTTCCAAATCAAAAAAGCGGATGTGCGGATTAGCTTCTCCGGACTCCGTAAGCATTAGTGCAAGCAATTTGTTTTGATGGGCAAATACAAATTTTTTAGCATGGTATTTTTTGCCCTGAATAGAAAATGGGATGGCTGAAATAGTTTCTTCTGTCTCCTGACCGACTATTTTACGGAGCAACCATTTTTTTCCATCAGGTAGCGTTTTGTAATAATACAAATCATTGCCTTGAGCGCCTTTTACGATGATTTCATTGGGGTTTGAAATGAATACTTTTTCAAAAAGAGATTCAATTACTTCAGTTCCATTAATGCTGTCCAGTTTTTTGTTAGTAAAGCCACTTTGCGTATTTGCCCATTTCAGCATTTCTGTTTCGTTTTCCGGACTTGAGAGCCAAGCGAAATCATCAGAAAGCCTTTGGTTATAAATCAATGTGTCGAATGGCACTTTTTGCGTAGTTGGATAAGGGATTTGTGCCAGTACCACTTGCGTTATTCCAAAGAAGAAAAAAATTATATTACTTATTTGTTTCATGCACTTTATAGCATTTAAAATCACGCACAACGGTCCGGCTTTGATTTCGGCTTGGGAAATCCGTCAGGATTTTCCACCTGGGAAATCAGGCCGAATAAAGGTATTTATTTTTAGTAGATGTCAGGGAATGCTGAATTATAGCCATTGTTGGCAATAGTTGTTTTAATAGACTTTAAAGACCTTAAACATTTTTCTTTCTAGCACATTGGGAATCTCCGAGATCAACACATAATTACCTCTTTCAAGTTTAGTTTTGAAATAACCAGTTTCACCTGCTTCCAAATCTTCGACACCTCCTAAAAAGTTTAAACCTGTTGGAACAGGAGTTCTAAAAGCTTTTATATTGGAGGCATTAATCCAATTACCTAATGTATCTAATTGTGAAATCTCATCAAGTCTCACTAAATTGACATCATGGCCTAAAAGTGTTTCATACCGTTTCTGATCTTTAAACCTTACAGCGAACTGGTATTCGCCAGTTTTAATAGAATCCTGGAAGGCGATACCTTGTTCACTAGAGATACTAATTTCTTGTTCAGATGAAGGTTCTTTATGCTCACCTTTTTCTTCAGTTACCACAATTTGTTTTAACATTCCATAAAATGCGTGAGGCATACCATTTGGCATTCTAACATAACATTCCATTACATAAGTGCCTGGGTGCATATATATTGTTGATTCCGCTGTACTCTTTGGAGATGTCAAACCGACACCACCACCCATTTCTACATCATTCAACCAGGCGGGAACTTTTTCAAATTCTTTCATGGCATCCTCAACGTTATCATTTAATAAATGGTTAAAAGCTGCCTTGAAAGGCGGTACTAATTCGTTGTTGTAATTTTCAATAGTAACACCCTCGGGCATTTTTTCGAATATGAAAAAATGTGTTTCTTCAGATTTGTTATTATACTTGAAGGTTGTCCATCCAGATTTAAGTTGTGACGGAATTTGAAAATCCATCACATTAGTTGTTACTTCTATCATATTATCTTCTTCTTCAACTGTATTAGTATTTA
>JAHENB010000012.1:0-56495 GCA_024643345.1 Maribacter sp.
TATTCCATTTCCTGTAATTTCAACAAGGCCTCCGACTTGGAGTTCACATCGAGCTTCAGATAGATGTTCTGAATATGAAAATTCACCGCACTGGGGGTCACGAAAAGCTTGTCGGCAATCGTTTTATAAGTGGCGCCCTGGCTGAGATAATCCACGATCTGGTTTTCCCTTGCGGAAAAGCAATCATACGATTTTTTCTGGAACATGGCGATTACCTTTTTGGCAATGTCGTTGCTCATCATGGCGCCCTCAAATTTGATCGAATCCAGAGCATGGTGTAAGCGATCTTTGGTGACCGGCTTGGTCAGAAAACCATTGGCCCTATTCTTGAAAGCTCTTTTGATCACTTCAAAATCACTTTGATCACTGATCATGATCACCTTTACCTCCGGATCCTTTTTATGAAAGTAGCGTATGCCATCTATACCACAAAGATCGGGCATGGCCACCTCCGATATGATGATATCGGGCCAGAGCTTATCATAATCGGATAAAGCATCCCTCACGGAAACATAAATGCCCTTAAGGGCGTAATCCTGGTATTTTTCAAAATAATAATGGTAAGATTCATGTAATGTTACATCATTGTCGATAACGATTATTTTTAGAATATTTGATTTCATAACGCATGGGGTTTTGGTTAATGATCTCTGATATTTTAAAAAGAAGGGTCGACCGTTCACATCGGGAAAATGCGCATGGCAAGCCAAGGGGCATGGCCCTTTGGGAAAAACATCGAAAAAAATTAGACTGAAATTGATGCCCTCACCACTTTACATCACCGAAATGCATTTGATGCCCATTTTTTGAAGAAAGGATTTCCCTTCTTTTAAAAAAATGTCAACAAATCACAACGGATCTCCTTCTTTTAGAAGGCCGTTCAGGATGTGGGAACCGCTTTAAAGTGGTCGTTGGGTTTCACAAGCAAATTGCTTGACCCATACGTTGGCAAGCCATCCCTATTGAATGCAATTGGATGGTCGGTGCTGAGCTTGGTTTTGGTACCAAGGTCGTTTTTTTGGAACCACTCGAGGATGTAGTAGGTATTCATAATGTGTTGGATTTGGGGGTTAATAATAATTTTCAACTGGTATCTATTTTAAATGTAGTAAAATAAAACACAGACCTTTGCGTTACGTAGGTTTTTTCGTTCAAATGCACCCTTAGCACTCTTGAAGAATCGACAAAATGCACGTTAACACCCTACAGTAAAGCGATTACACTATTTGTTTCCAAATCCGGTGATACCCTTTTTTAGGCCCTCATTTTAACAATTTCCATTGTAATGGACTATCTCACAACATGACAATCTTAAAGGTCATGAAGACCACTGGGGTCGGCTTTTTACATACCTTAAAGCTTTCTGGATCTTTATGAACGACAAAAAGCCGTTTTCCCCCGCCTCCAACAGCGGCCATTGATCAAGAGCTTATGGTAAGTAGCCTCCCCCAGGGGAACAGCAACAGTAATGCTAATCGTTACGGTTTATGAAAGCATCCTGGTCTTCATAAGTATTCGCTACCGTGGCCGCAGGATTATCGACCTGCATGATCCATTTTTCATCACGGTATTTTCCGTCAAGATTCGAAGTATAGGCAACCTCAGCGTCTTCCTTAAAGTTATAATCGGCCAAATACACATAGTAGAGTCCGTTTTCCTTATTATAAAATTGCTTCGCGTTCAGCCCTTGGTCCTTTAGGCTTTTCATAAAAGCATTGAGGTACTTTTTTTCCTTGTACACATTGGCGATGACATAATAGCCGGTATTGACCCCAACAATGTCAGATTGATC
Source organism: Maribacter sp. (assembly GCA_024643345.1). GTDB lineage: Bacteria > Bacteroidota > Bacteroidia > Flavobacteriales > Flavobacteriaceae > Pelagihabitans. Next base: position 1,793 of record JAHENB010000012.1, read on the forward strand.
GAGCACCTTGATGGGGAGCTTCACATATCCTTTTTCTTCTACCTTATTGATGATTTTTGGCGCCTTCTCTTCCACAGCGGCCACCATGATGCTATTTTGATCATGAACAAGCTCTGGTTTGTTACTATTGCCGTCCTGTTCGATATGCTTTTGCAAAATGCGAACCAAGGCTTCGAACCTTTGATCGAACTGTTCGTTACGGGCGATTTCCATAGAGTCTTGTCGCAAGATCAACTCGTCCAAGATCATCCGATTTTCGTAGGCCATGGTATTGGGGTCTATAGCTTCTTGGTCCTTTTTGGCTGCATTATTCTTATCGGCGACCAATTTCAAGATCTGTTCCTCATAGTTTCTAATGATGCCATCAATTTTTTGGTCATCGGAATCCCCTACATAATTTCGGCTTCCGGCACTATAATTTTCAAAGGTATAGGCAAGCGACAATTCATGGTTCCAACCGAAATCGGCTTCGTCTTGTATGAAATCTTTCTCTAGCAGATATCCCAAGGACATTTTTTTGTTGATATTGAAGCCAAAACCCATGGATAGTCCATATTCATCGTCCAGGGCCGTTTGCAACCAACCGTAATTGGGCAGGTCCAACAGTATGGCTCCAATGTACGACAAACTATTGTCCGCTTTTCTGCCCATTTGCAATAGCGGCATTAACCTGGCATTCGCGAATAAACCCCTTGTCGCCATAAAAGTATGGGTATATTGCAGCGACGCTTTGAGACTCTTATCATTTAAAGTGGTCGAAAATTCATTGGTCGTCTGATTGAACTGGAACATGTTCTCCGCGTAAATCCCAAAATCAAATTTGCCCAACGAAAGGGTGATACCGGGCTGGATGGCCAACTTGCTTTCTTTTTTGGCCTCCATGATCTGTTGGTCGTTTTCGGTCGCCACTACCCTATTTTTATCTAGGCCTTGATTGAAATAGGTAACATTCGTACCAAAAGTGAGTTTGCTGTCCGAACCCAATTGTACCGAGGTGGCATAGTTGGCATTGAAACCAAACTCCTGGATGACCCCCGACCATTGGCTGTAAATACCCACACCAACGGCGGTATGGTCGTTCAATTGGTTGCTGAAACCGAGATAATAATTTTGACGGTTATCTTCAAACGTGGCATATTGATTACGGTGGAGCAAGTTCAAATACGATTTGTTCTCCCTTACCAACGAAAAAGTCGGATTGATCAAAAATCGATTAAAAAACAACTGGTTGTGATAGGTACTATTTGAACTGTTGTTGCTTATGGTTTCCTGTCCGAAGGCAGCCATGGTACAAAGCAGCCCGCATAATAGCAGTAGCAGGTATATTTTATTTTGTATCGTCGTATTGCTGTTCATAGTGATAAAATTAATATTGATCTAGTGCGTCATCTTCCCCACCGGAAATTAATTCCGTTCAGTTTCGTAAAACTTTTGGCCAACGGTTTCCTGATTTATTCTTGGTTGCAAAGTACATGCCCTTAGAACCTTTGGCGCAGCCCGGAAATCATTAACGTTTTCCTTATTCATTATCAAATACGGAAGAAGAATAATCAATTCTCAAGTCGTTATTAAGGGCCTCCAAAAGGTTATATTCCCTTTTTTCCGTCGCCTGGTTATTCCCTTTATTGGTATAGGAGAACGCTACTTTGGTAATGGCCCCATTGTCCTTGCCACGGTTCGACATGACATAGCCCTCGCCTTTATCGGCCATAAGAAATATTGAAAAATCATCTTCCTCACTATTAATGGGATTGCCCAGGTTCACGGCCCAACTTACTTTTTTATGGTTCACCTGTACCATGAAAACATCGAGCCCTCCATAGCCTTCGCGTCCTTCAGATGCAAAAAACAAGGTGGTGCCCCCCGCTAAATTGGGGTATAGTTCATTTTTATCGGTATTTACCTTTTCACCCAAGTTTTTTGGAACACCATAAGAACCGTCGCTTTGGATCGCAGCGACGTAGATGTCATATTTTCCGAAAGTTCCCGGCATATCGGAAGCAAAAAACAGTCGTTTGCCATCTGCCGTAACGGTAGGATGCATGGTAGAAGCGTGTTTTGGGGCCAAGGCCACTTCCCGAATGTTTCTCCATTGCCCATCCAACTTTTCAGCCCTATAGATCTTGTGCACCAACTCTTTTTTCGAAAAGATACCGTACAAGGGTTTTTCAAAAGTGGCCTTACTGAAATAGGCGGTTTTGCCATCAGCGGTCAACGATATTGGGGCTTTGTATCCGTTTTGGTCCCCCATGTCATCCCCGATCAATGATTCCAATTCCCTTACGGAAGTCACTTCGTCATCAAAAGATCCATCCCTTTGTTGCAAGAAATCCAACTCGCGGTACTTGTCAGATGCGGGAGTAGCCGAAGTATATTCCACCGAATTCTCTCTGATTTCGTAGTCTGCCTTGATGGCAGCGTACCAATCTTTGTCTTCCTTGACATTGGTAAAGGAAGGCCTTCCGGTTCTTCCCTGTGCATATTGATACCGTTCATAATAGGTAGGACCTATGACACCATCTTCACTCAGTTCGATCAGTTTTTCATACCAGAACAGGGCCGATTCGTAATTTTCGGCCAGAAAATTGGCATTTCCCAAGTCTTCGAATATTTCCTTGTCCTGGTATCCCATATTTCTAAGATGGTGGTAGTGGTCTACCCTTTTTTGGGCTTCATAAATATCGGCATCCTGAACATTGGAGGTCCTGAGGCCCTGTGCTGCTAAAGAAAAGCACATCAAATAAAGGAGGCAAAAAAAAGCCCCACCGTAGGTTATCGTCTTTTTCATCATATAAAATTTTGAGGGTTAATACGTTCAAAGGTCAATATTATCGATGAAGCGATACTTAGCAAAAATTCATAGGTTTTCGTTTTTTTTTGTTACATCGCTTAAATCCAAAGTTTTGGAAAGGTGGTTATAAAAGCGATGAACCTTTTGAAGGTCCTATAAATAGGACGGTTTGATTTAAATATGGCAATTTTTAATCCCTTTCCTTGCGGAATTTTTATGCCTCCTTATTTTCTGTTCCATGGCCAAATACTGGGTTTATCATTGAAAAAGATGGCGTTTGGAAAGGTTTCCCAAGGATGAATCGACTTCGAATTAGAACCTGTCCCCTAAGCATGTTGAACTACTTAGGATCATAGCGCACTTTTATCGGGATTCAGCTGATAGATCGTATTCTGAACGGTGCCTTGGAGGGCATGGCCTTCCTTATCGATTAGATCGTAAGAAATGGTCATGACATCAACAGCTTCGATGTCTTTTAAATAAAGTTTAACCGTTTTGCCATCGGCCATCACCTCGGCCTCTGAAATGTTCAGAATCTTCTGATTATACCGATCCGAGCCATACCTGCTGCTTCTTTTCAATTCCCAAGTCTCCACCTTATAGTTGGCTGTTCCTAAGGCACGGTCAACATCCAGTTGATTGGAAAAGGTGAGTTCCACCCCCGATTTCAAGGCATGCAGCGCGATGGGAACCGGCAATGGTTTCTCATTGTAACGTATGCGGTAAAGCCCGCCGCCCCTTAACATCTGATTGGTGCCCCAGGCCGACATGCCACAGGCATAGAGTTGGCCGTCTCCGGGATTGAACCTGCCCCGCATCACCCCGGTCAAAAACTTGATGTCGGGCAGATCGATGACCCCGCCCTGCATTTGTCCGTTTACCTTATCCGGCAATACCAATTGTACTTTCCCATAGCCATAGGAAAAACTGAGCAGGGCGCCATCCAAAGGGCCCCATTTGGGACTATCGACCCACAATAGTTCCGATGGGGATCGGTCGAATTGCATGTCTACCCATACCATTGGCTGCTCCATGGCGACCCTGGTGCTGTCTTTCGGGGGGTCGTAACCCCACATATTTCCATAGAACCTGCCTTTTCCCGAAACCCAATTGATCCGGTTCATGGGATTCCAAAAACCTTGTTGGTCGGTCACCAAAAAACTACCATCCGGATTGATGCACACCCCATTGGCCGCCCTGAAACCCTTGGCGATGATTTCGGTTTTTGACCCGTCTTTGCTCACCTTCAGAAGGGTCCCGTGTTGTGGCACCAACGCCTCACGGGCATGGCGCCCACTTTTTGCATAATACAAGTTGCCTTGCGCATCGGCCTGAAGGCCCATAGCAAATTCGTGGAAATGATCGGTCACCTGATGGTCATGGTTAAAGCTCTCGTAAAAATCGGTTTCCCCATCCCCATTATAATCGCGCAACAATACCAACTGATCCCTACAGATCACATAGATCTTATCGTTCAACACTTTGATCCCAAGGGGTTGAAACAGTCCCGAGCCGATACGTTGCCAATTCAGCTCGCCATGGCCAGCTAAAAGTCCGCTAATCTTCCATACGTCGCCATCCGTGGTACAGACCACCGCCTTGTCGGTATCTTTCATAAAATCGATGCCGCTGAGTTTCATCCTGCTGGCCCATGGATTCTCAAAAGGAGGGGTGAGCTGGTCAACCGCAAAAAGGGCATTGGACGATCCTTCTGTGATGACCGTTTTCTGAATTTCAGGATAGTGGGCCTTCCACCCGTCTTCCGTAAATGCTGCCAGAGATTCCGGAGCATCAGAGTTCTTTGCGAAATCGCTTAAATCGGAAACGGAGGAATCGGCAACGAACAATTTTACCTGGGCCGCCTTGTTCCTTTGAACCTTCAGGACGGTGTAACCGGCTTCTGCCAACAAGGTGGCACCTTCCCCCGAAAGGGCCACTTTATTGGCCACAGGAGCCACTCTCATTTTGAGAATCGAAGCAGAGGGACTTATATTCAGCGTTCTGGTGAATATGGCCGCGTTGTCCATTTCCTCCATCCCCAGCTTTTCAAGTACCGCCGACTGGCCCACCGAATAGGAAATGATAATGTCATCTGCATTGTGATAGAGGCCTTTATAATCTGTCCAATCCTTGGGCAAGGGTCCGAAGGCACGGCCATCCCTGGCCCTGAACCTTGGATCTTCAAAAGAGCCTGTCCTGGGATTGGCCCATCCCGGACCAACGGGCGTTTCGAAATGCAATTTGCCTATAGTACGCGGATAGGTTTCATGCCTGTCGTTCAACAGAATGCCGTTCCAATCTATGAAGCCTTCCCCTGTCCATCCTCCTGCGACCCGCATCACGTCGTGGTCGAAGATCATCCATGCCCTTCCTTTGGCGATGCCACCTTTTCCCGGATCTAAACGTACTGCAATGCCCTTATAGGCAAAATTGTTGTTGCTGTAGTCTTCATCGGGATAGGGCGCCGGCCCAGGAGAATGGTATCTTTCGGGACCGGTAGCGCTGTCTGCCAATTCATAGGTGTTGATGAAAAAATTCCCATAGTCCATATCGGCCCATGGCTGATAGGGCTCGGTTGCCGGACCCCTGGAAGTTCCCTTTGGCAACATTGCCAAATAGCCGGGGGTGCTCGAAATATACTTTTCCCGTTGGTTGTTCCTGATAAATTCTTCCCGTATATAAGAAATGACATCGTATTTCTCCTGAGGAGTGAGTACGGGTTGCGGGGGCATTGATCCGTGTCCCCGGGTAATGGTTTGATACATTGAAAAGGCATCACTGCCCGCTTTTAATGGCTGTTCCCAAAACTTGATCGACATGGGAATAGACCCTTCAACTTCTGGGTTGCCATGGCAATTGATGCAATTGGAACTGTAGATCCGTTCTCCACTCTTGAATCCTTCAAGGTCTGCATCGGCAATGATGCCCGCATGATCGATATTTTTTTCGGTAACGGACAGGTCGGTTTCGGAAAGCACATAGGTGATTTGTGATCGATCGATCTCAAAAGGCTCCACTGCTTGTTTCCTTGCCAAAAAGGAATAATCTTTCTGGTCCGTAGTCAAGGTTCCCTTAAAAATATCCCCTTGAAATGAACCCTTTAGCTCCGAATCGTTTCCAAAAAGATCAAAACTTGCTGACAATTGCCCTGCATCGACAACGTCTTTCCCTAGGTCGAAGGTGCCCCAATCCAAGGAAACAAGGGTTGCCCTATAGGCATTTCCTTCTTTTTCCATTTTCATGACCCCATGGATCACCTCGTCTCCGAAGTCGATCTCATAGTCCCATGGGCCCTCGATTCCATTGGGCTGACAGCCCATAAAGAAAATGGAGACAAAAAAGTAAAGACCGTGAATGAAAAATTTAAAAGGCATGGTTACCTCTCCTCGAAGATTCTTTTTGGAATCAAAACTGTGCCCCATTAATTTTTAGAATTTCAATTTACAACGAACAGTATACGTTAACCGATTTTGGAAGCTGTTTGTTCTTCTAAAAATAGCGAATTATTATGAACAGGAATTTGGTACACCAACTTTATTTATACCTCGCTGCACCTCAGCTTGTATAGGGACCAAATATTTAGGGGAATCCATGCTCTGCAAATGGCCTATTGAGGGACTGATGTCCTAATTTGGAGGTGAACTTAAACTTGTTATGAACAGAATGTGGTAAGCGATAGGAGGTCTAAAAATGGAGATACAGATTCGGTCGTTGGAAATATTTATCCAAAATGAATTATTTAGAAAGGGCTCCCGACACTTTCTTTGCCGCAATACCGTTTTCAATTGCGGGTGTGTAAATGATGGTATTCGTGAGGTCATCGATCTCAACAGTGCCGTTAGCTGGGGCAGCCGCTTCGGTTGGCTGAACCTCGCCGATTGGGATTGCTTTAGTGAACGCGTCGAGGCTGGCATTACCTTTGGCAACGGTGGTACCGAAATCATCCGTTGTCAACATTGCCAAATCGTTTGGACTTATGGCAGCCGAAACGACGTATTCAGCCATCAAATCGTGATCTTTTCCGCATGAAACCGCACTGATAATGACAATAAAAAGCACGCTCAATTGAATGATTTTTAAGGGGGAAGATTTCATAAGTAGACCAAGGTAAAAATTAGCAATTCACTTTGCGGGTTAATCAAAACTAAACAAATACATTGAATGATCGATGAAACAAATCATATTTTCGATGAAATGCACTGTTTGGTTATTTTTGGTCTTTTGCAGGAATCACTTACTTAAAGTTATGTTATGCTATTTTTTCAGGTATCAGTTGTTTTACCTACTGATTCTCCTTGGAATTGCAGATTGAAATCACCAAGGTGAGCATCTTCAGGCTTTATTTAACGTCACTGCGATAAAGGGCTAATCATTGAAATCAGCCAATGCCAAAGTTTTGATCGGCATTCAAAAGAATTTCCCGGAAAGCTTTGGACAATGCCCAAGGAGGAATAAATGAATAGGATTCACGAAAATCAAAGCGCTGATTCCGAGGGCAACGCTATGGGCAGGTTGCAGTAGCTTTCAAAGCCGACCATGCGCCATTTTTTATTGGGGGGTCTTTGTTTCGCGAACTTTGTTTAGACTGTCCATCTCCTTTCGAAATCGTAGGATGACAATGGTATCCATTTCTCGATAGATACTATCGCGCATGGCCGCCCAATTACGGGCATTCATTTCGAGAGTAAATTTTTGGATGTTCGTAAACCGATCAACATTATGTCGATTTGCTTTCCAATAAGCGGCGGTACTTTCTTGGTGTTTAAGGTCTTGCAGATAGATCCCCACGACAAAGCATACGATAATCGCCCCAATGATGATCCACAGTGTGCTTTTCTTTACCATAAAATAGGGTTCAAATGAGGCTACCAAGGGCAGCTTGATTTTGGGGGTTCTTAGCGCCAAAAAGAAGAAACAGAACTGCCCTAGGCCACTAATATTCTTGTTTTCGGTCCCATTAATAAAACTAGTAAATCTGCATTCACTAATAATGAAATGTAGCCATAAAGATCGCCTTTGTGGTTTGGAATTAAAATTTAATTGGATAAGGGGTTGGTTTTCAACGTTAAACCTAAAATATTATCCGTAAAAACTCTTCCAGTTAGAGCCCTTAGAGATGATTTCAAAGATAGGAAGATGTATTTTTTGGCAGACCAAACTTTGGGAGCCACAAAGTCTTCATTCGTTTTCGCTTGATCAAAGTTTGTGGTTTTTGGGAACCTAAGACAAAGGTGCTCCCAAAGCATTGAAAGAAAAAGCCGAAACGACTTATTAAGTTTCCTCGTTTATGAATATATTGTGCCATGGCCTCTTTATAGCTTGGGCCAACAGTGCTATTGGAAAAACAAAGGCTTGATCGATGGGCAAATTCAAAAATTGAAGGATATATTAAATTCAAAATCAATGCGCTTTAAAGGTATTTTCATCATTTTATTCGTATTCACTTTAACGAACTGTCGGAATGGAAAATCAACCGATGTAACCAAAACGGAACCCGTTGTTGATAGTCTTTTATTGTTAGACAGCGAGCACGTGAAAACGGTGGTTGCGCCCAACTTGGATACAGAAAATGGTGGGCTGTTCTTGCCCGACGGATTTGAGGCCCTGGTAGTGGCGGATAGTGTGGGGCCGGCCCGGCATTTGGCGGTCAACGTCAATGGCGACATCTACGTGAAGTTACGGGTCGAAACCGGAAACATGGGAAATATGGCACTCAGGGATACCGACAATGATGGCCGGGCAGATATTTTTCAACGCTTTGGCGATTACCCCAACGATGGCAGTTTTGCCACCGAAATGCGGATACACAAAGGGTATTTGTATTTTAGTTCGGAACTGGTCGTTTACCGGCAAAAATTGACGCCCAACGAATTGATTCCGGCGGGGAAGCCAGAAGTGATCGTAAGGGATCCTTATCCCGTTCGTTGGCACAATGCCAAGTCTCTGGCATTTGATGACAACGGTGGGATGTACGTTACCTTCAGCGCCCCGACCAATGCCTGTGAAGACCAGGCCCTGACCGGAAATGATCCCGATGCAATCGTCAGAGGAGAATACCCCTGTTCTCAATTGGATATCCTGGCGGGCATCTGGAAATTCGATGAAAATAAATTGGAACAAACGCTCGCAGAGGGTCAACGATTTGCAACTGGCATAAGAAGTGTGGTCGCCCTTTCATGGAATGATGGGGACAAAAGTCTCTATGCAGTGAACCATGGTCGGGACTTTCTGCACAACCATGCCCCGCAATTTTACAGTGAATGGCAAAATGCCGTATTGCCGGCAGAAGAGTTTATGAAAATTAAGGAGGGCGACAATTATGGTTGGCCTTATACCTATTACGATCCCTTCAAGCATAAAAGAATGTTGGCCCCTGAATATGGGGGTGATGGTGTGAAAGAGGCAAAGGGTTATTCAGAGCCCATCATGGGGCTGCCGGCACATTGGGCACCCAATGATCTGCTTTTTTATACGGGTGATCAATTTCCCGAACGCTATAGAAAAGGTGCTTTTGTGGCCTTTCATGGTTCCACGAACCGCACCCCTTATCCCCAAGCAGGATATATTGTGGCCTTCGTTCCTTTCAAAAATGGCAAACCTACGGACCAATGGGAGGTGTTCGCCGATGGTTTTGCAGGGGTAGATACCATCGTAAAAATGAACGATGCCCAATACCGGCCCATGGGCCTGGCAGAAGGGCCTGATGGTTCTCTGTATATCTCCGATTCAAAAAAAGGTAAAATCTGGCGGGTATTGTTCAAGGGAGATGCCCAAAATTTTGGGGAAGCACAACTGCTGCGTATGGAAAAGCGAAAATCAAGGAGTTATATCAAAACACCCTTGGAAAAAAAAGATCTGTTATCAAATTAGCCCGTCTCCCGCTCCCTACTTGCACTGCCTAAGGTATGATGGCGGCATGGATTCCGTAAAAAAAAACAGAATCAGCAAATACCGATTCATCAAATAAATATTTGTACCTTTTGATAATGTAGCTATTAGTTTGAGCCGTTGTTGCTTTTTTTCGATACCGTGATAGCCAACCAACCCATGAAAACAAAACACCTCGGTCTGTTTTTTGTCTTTTTTGTATTTTTTCAAAATCTATCTTCACAGGATAAGGATATACGGCCGACCGTTGAAATCATATTGAGCAAACTATATCAATTTCAAGACTCCATTATTTTATACCCAAGTGCTGTGCAGAATCCTTTGAAAATTGGATACCGCGAACACGCCAATGCGTATAGGGAATATCTTAATAAACTCAAAGATATGGAAGCGAAAGAACACCAGTTTACCGGAGAAATTTCTTTCGGATTAAATGGCCTGGAAGGGGAGAACAACAATTTGTTCGTGATCAATACAGGATTTTCGTTAGCCAACGGAACCTATCCTTTTGCATTTGAAGTCAGTTCAGGGGTGTTGGCACAAATACAGAACGGCAGTTTGGAGGAATCGGTTTCCAACCTGGCCATTTCATTCGATTATTTTTTAAAGGAAAATTTGGCACAGCAAGCCTATGTCTTTGTGAACGGCAACAACAACAGTTTCTTGGGTATCGACCAGCGATACGAAATGGGAGGGGGGGTTGTTTTAAATGCCTATTCAGGAGATAAAAAGGACGGTATGGCAAAAGACAAGAATAAGAATGGTCTCACCAAAGAAGGGGAAAAGGAAATGAAAGCGCTGGACGAAAACCCGTTTTTTAACAAATCGGCCGGTACCGCCTATGTTGATTCCCTTTCCAATACAATAGGTGCCAAAGAAGAAAACAAAACATTGGGCAACGCCGGGAACCGATTCAAAAATATTATCAAGAAAAATTACAGTACCACCCGATTATCGCTTCTGGGCGGGCTAAACTATGAATTGGAACGAACGGCAGATTCATTGCAGTTGTATGACGGGGCCTTGGAAAGAAAATGGACGTTTGATGCGACCAACCGGTTCAGAATGGTCCTAAGGCCGAGTTTTGTCTGGAAAAACGACAATTTTTCATTTTCCACAAAAGCGTACATAAAAATGGGTGTTTTTGGAGAATTCACCAACAAGGTTGAAGAGGGCCCATTTTCGGATACACGGGCTGATTATTGGGTAGATTGGACGAGCAAACTAAAATTCGATGTAACGGAAAAGATCGGATTGGAAATAGAATATTACTTCTTTTATGACAACGCCCCCAACCGATTGTATTTTGACATAGCGACCAATGGGGAAGCTGATCTACAACTTTTTGAAGCCGAAAAGATATTCAGATCCCTTAGTTTCAGGTTCACCTATTCCCTCTAAGGACATCCTTTGCTATTTTTTGGGTCCGCCCTTTTATTTTGGGCCGAAGAAGAACCGATGGGACACCGCATCGAATCCTTTGTTACGCAGGGCTCCGTTAGCTGGGATTGATTTTAATCAACAAGCATGAAAAAGACATGGAAACAGCTCAGGTGTGAATGGCATCAATATTTCATTGAAATACACTTGGTATCCTTGGGGATACTCATTGCGTTTGGGCTCCATAATTGGACAGAAGGAAGGCGTCAAAAAAAATCGGAGGTCTGGCCTACCTAGGAAGTAATCAGATTCGAAGGGAAATTGTCGAATGATGCTCAAATTATGATTCCTACGAGAAAACGGAGGCGAATTAGAACATAAATTTGAAGGTTAGCAAAGGTAACTTTTTCCATTAATCGCGGAGCCGGAGGGATTACCTACGGTGTTCCATGGGTCTCGCAATGTTGCAAATAAAAATACCCATTGTAGTCACAATGGGCATTCTAAAGCTTGCAAAAATACACAAGCAAGCTTGGCATTTTCTCATGCTTTAGTCTGCTGCGTATTTTTGAGTGTCGTGGAGCCGGAGGGATTCGAACCCTCGTCCAAACAAGCAATTACAATGCCTTCTACATGCTTAGTCTTCATTTGTTTTTCGATGCACGACCGACCGAAAACCGCCTATCGTACACTTAGCTTCTTAAGGTTTTGGTGACACTAGCGAAGCCATAGTGTCCTTATGTTGACATTTCTGGTGCCCCTTGATGAACCGCCGCCAACAAGGGCTTTTCAGGGACATCTCGCTTTCCGACCTAGTCGGAACGAGGCTAAATCCTACTGTGATTCGGATTAAGCGGCAAGAGCGTAATTAGATTCGCCAATTAAAAGTGTGAAATATGAGATTAACGAGCTGTATCCCAGCGCTCGGCATGCTTACATTCCAATTGGTCTCGCTGTCAAAACCAGTCGGCCCCATTCGATGAGATTTTAAAAGGATCGAACCCGGCAAAGTATTCCGAATCTTTTCCACTCATGATTTTTTTCAAAGAACTATTGTTATTCTATCCGCCATTCATGTACCAATTGCGGTCTGCTAAGATACCCCAAAAAGTATTCCAAAAAAAAAATAGGCCAAGTTGACAGTCGCATCCACATCAATTCAAAACCATGATGAGGTTTTTGAAACCCTAATTTCAAGGTTGGTTTATGATATAAATCCAACCCTAAGCGCACAGGGTTGTCATCCCTTCCAATATTCCATTCGAATCCGTAATTTCATGTTCTTTTTTTTAGTTCATTTGTGTGCATTTTTTGTCATGCCCAATTGCATATTGATATTACTAAAGTCCATCCTATTTTAAGCCCTTTGAACGAAGATGCGCCTATTTTAAAACATAAGACAATTCACTGTACTTTCGCAGCGGATTGGCTTTTATAAAAGAAGAACCTGTTGTACCACATACAAAAATGAACTACGAAATTGAACAATGCTTCTAAAGATCTAAAAAAATTCCTCTTTATCTCACGCTGGGGAGAGTCGTTGGATATTGTACTCGCGACCCTCAACGAAGGCAATGCCGTAAAAATGTGTATCGAGGAAAAAAGTTGTCGAGAAATCGGCCATGGTTTTGTACCCAAGGTAAAAGACTGGCGCAAACACATCGACTGGGCCGATGTGGTAATTTTTGATTATACCGGTAATGGGGAAGAATGTGAAAAATTAAGGGCCTCGGGAAAATTTGTTTTTGGCGGCACCCCCTATACCGATAAACTCGAATTGGACCGGAATTTTGGACAGGATGAGCTCAAAAAACACAAAATAAACATCTTACCCTTTAAGGAATTCCATACTTTCAAAGATGCCATACGCTACGTGGAAAACCATCCGAATGCCTATGTGATCAAGCCCTCCGGAGAGACCCAGGAATGGAAGCAATTGCTCTTCGTGGGCAATGATGACGAAGGACTCGATGTGATCAGGATCTTAAAAGCCTACGAAAAATCATGGGGCGATAATTTTGGAACCTTTCAACTGCAACGCAAGGTGAAGGGTGTTGAAATTTCCATTGCCGCCTTTTTTAATGGCACCCAATTTCTCAGTCCGGTAAATATTACTTTCGAACACAAAAAACTGTTTCCCAAAGAACTTGGCGTCTCCACAGGGGAAATGGGCACCAGTATGTTCTGGACCAAAGATTCGCCTATCTTCGACCGTACTTTAAAGAAGTTCGAGACCTCATTGGCCAAGTCCCAATTCCGGGGACATATCGACATTAATTGCATCGTTAACGGCGTAGGGATCTATCCCCTTGAATTCACATCACGCTTTGGCTTTCCCCAAATTTTTATTCAAAGGGCGGGCCTTGCCGAACCCATTAGTGACTTGCTCTATGGAGTGGCCAGTGGGGAAAAAAAACAGATACAAGTGAAAAAGGGATTTCAAGTGGGTGCTTATATCGTGGTACCACCCTTTCCGTACGATGATAAAAAAACCTTTGAACTTTTTTCAAAAGATGCCGTGGTGGTATTCAAAAAAGACAAAATTGAAGGCGTGCATCCCATGCACGTTAAAAAGGTGAACGACCAATGGCTGATCACTGGAAATACAGGTATCGCCGTTTTGGTGGCCGGTACAGGACTCACCATGCGCGATGCACAGAAAATGATGTACAATAGGATCAACAATGTGATCATCAATAACGGATACTACAGGACCGATATTGGGGACCGTTGGTTCGAGGATTCCGATAAACTCTGGTCTTGGGGACTCCTTTAATGGTACAAGATATGCACATCCAGTTTGAGAAACTTCCCGGAAATCCAGAAGCGTTTTTCAATATTTTACCGGCAGACTGGAAAAAGGAAATCGCCCCGGTCTGGGAACAATATGCCCCCGAAGCCGATATTTACGTACTGATAGACGGGGATCAAATTGTAGCCGGGGGCGTTGTGGCCCATGGTTTGCCCTTAGACATGGCGCATTTTTTTCATGAAGTTTCAGAATGGGTAGGCCAAGGCTACCGATATATCGGCTACTTATGGGTCATTGAAAACAGACGGAAGCAGCATTTGGGATCGCTTTGGTTAAGGGAATTGGCAAAACACGATCCCAAAGCGAAGTACTGGCTCACCATAGAAGAGGAAAACCTAGGCCATTTCTATCTAAGCAACGGCTTCCGTATGGTTAAAAAATTACAAAAGGGCAACATAACAGAATGGCTGTTGGTTAAAGATTGACCCTTAAATTAAACCCTTGGTCCGGTATTCCAACAAAATGTTTTGTCAAGGCCCACGCAACTGTTACATTTGAAATCAATACAGTCAATACCATACTATATGAGGTTCGGAATCATACGAGAACGCAAAGAGCCGCCCGATCGAAGGGTAGTACTATCACCGGAGGCTTGTCAAAAGATATTGGCCACCTACAAAACCGCCGAGATTTGCGTAGAACCATCGCCCATCAGAACTTTTTCCGATTCGGAGTACAATTCGAAAGGCATTACCGTCGCTTCAAAAATGGAGGAATGCGATGTGCTTTTGGGGGTAAAGGAAGTGCCTATCGATGCATTGATCCCGGGCAAAAGATATTTTTTCTTTTCACACACCATCAAGAAGCAATCCTATAACAGAAAGTTATTAAGGGCCATATTGGAGAAACGCATAGAACTCTATGATCACGAAGTCATTACCGATTCAAAAGGTATAAGACTGGTGGCCTTTGGTCGCTATGCGGGTATCGTAGGTGCCTATAACGGATTTCGGGCGCTAGGTTTAAAACAAGATCTTTTCGAGCTCCCAAAGGCAGAATCCTTAAAAGATCTGGAGGCCTTGATCGTCGCTCTCAGAAAAGTGCAGCTGCCGAACATCAAAATTCTGCTTACCGGTAAGGGAAGGGTAGGTAACGGAGCCAAGGAAATCCTTGATGGCATGCACCTCAAAAAAGTAAATGTAGAGGCATTTCTCCATCAGAATTTCCAGGAACCCGTGTATTGCCAGATCGACACTTCGGAATACAATAAGCGCAAAGATGCCAAGCGGGGAAATAAGCAGGACTTCTTCAAAAATCCACAAGACTACAGCTCTAATTTTTTTCGATTTGCCAAGGTGACCGATTTCTACATCGCCGGCCATTTTTATGGGCAGGGCGCTCCCTATTTATTCACAAGGGAAGATGCCAAAAATCCTGAGTTTAAGATCAAGGTGGTGGCCGATATCAGTTGTGATGTCGATGGTCCAGTGGCCTCTACCATTAGGGCCTCCACCATCGCTGACCCCATTTACGGGTACGATCCGATAACCGAAAACGAAATGGATTATAAAGCGCCCAACGCCATTGCGGTGATGGCGGTCGACAACCTGCCCTGTGAATTGCCCCGGGATTCGAGCAACGGATTTGGCAATGCATTTCTTAAACATGTCATCCCCTCATTTTTTAACGGAGACCAGGATGGCATTCTTCAGCGTGCCCGAATGACGCAAAACGGAAAGCTCACCGAACGTTATAGGTATCTTCAGGATTTCGTTGATGGGAAGTCCTAGGCCAATATTTTTTTTCGAAAACACCCAAAGCTTACCTCCAATGCATCGCCTCCGATTTTGAAATGGAAATCAATCAAAATTGTTGCCGACCCTTCTTACATCACCTTTACTTTCCAGGAAATGACCGGATGTTGCTTAGGTGCCGTATAGGCACCCAAAGCCGCTAATCTCAAGTTGAGCTCCGTCAAAATATCCAAGGTCTTGATGCGCAATACCACCGTTTCCCCTGCCTTGATTTCAAAAATCGGCGCTTTGGTATAGAAGGTATAGGGCATTTGGTTTTCGAACAATAGATCACTACTGCAAATGTTTTTCAGTTCCAGTTCCAAAACGGCCGTATCCTCTATATAGGAAGCGCTTAAGACCTCCACACTGGCTTTTATCAAAGGCTCCAGATATTCGGCCCGCCCTACCATAAGATCATTAAAAATGGCAGCTGTCCTTCCAGCAAATAATGCTTCACGAAGGCTGGGCAGGGTTCTCTCCTTGGCGAAGACCAAGGTAATGGGTCGGTGATCTCCTTTTTCGGTATAGTCCCAGGCAATCAGGCCATGAACATCGCTGGTCCCCATAACGGTTAAATTATATTCGAGTGCCAAGGCAAGGGATTCTTCGGCATAATCCAAGGAATTGATCACCTCAATCCCGTGCAATTCCCCATTCTTGATGCGCTCCTTTTGAAAATCGCTCATAATGGGGGTACCGGTCGGACTTTGGGCATGCCATGCCGGATGGTTCCAAAAAACAAAGGCCCGCTGCTTTTTGGCTTCACTAAAAGCGGTTTCCGGGGCATCGTTAAGAATTTTGTTCGCATCGGAAATAAAAACGGCGTTGCTATGCCCTATGGGTTCCGAACGTGTAATCTCCGAACCTGGCACGATCAAAAGATCGTGATCTTGCGCCTCCTCCAACGCCAAATGATAGGCGCGGTTTCGGTCGGGATGGGGAATATCTTCCAAATGGGGCTGATACTCTAAATGCTCGGTCAATGAAATGGCATCCAAATTTTCGCGCAGCGATTCCTGTACCCTTATGGACGGCCAAACATTGCCATCGGAAAAAACCGTGTGCTGGTGCAGATCGGCCTTTAATGAGAGGTAGCCAGGGATATTGGGATAACTCAACGCCAAATTGCCCTGGTGGGTGTGGTTTTGGCCATAGAAGGCTATGCACGAGAACAGCAATATGATAAATAGGGAACGTTTTTTCATAAATTTTAGGTTAAATGAAATCAATTATTCTGGTAGTTTTCAACTTTGAAATTCAAGATCGGTTTGTTTTCTAAATACACCGTGAGGAAACCATTGCTCTTTTTGAGACTCTTTTTTAAACGGATGCGCGAGCGATACGACTTGTCATCAATTTTCCTGAAGCCCATTTTTTTCAACTCCGGAGAACCGTCGAAACTATAGTGCAAATCATGGATCCGGGGAATTTTGTCAAAGTAGATATAATTGGCTTCCTTATTGGATACCTCCAATATTCCCGGTGTTCTCTCCGAAAGTGCAATGCTCTTGCCAAAATAGTCGGGAAAATAAATGGGCGCCCCATAAAAACTTTTGGCATCCAGAGGACGGTCCAATAACTGCCAATCCGGATTGCTCGGCAAATGGTGCTTGACGAAGGCCGCAGGTTCGGTGAAAAAATAATGTTCAACCAGTTTCCTCTCGAACTGTCCCCGCTCCGAATTGAAATGTCCGGAGGCCCAAGTTGGGTCCATGAGCTTCCATTTTCCTTCGATCTGTACGGCATTCCAACTATGGTTTTTGAAAAATTGTTCGCCCCTTATGTCCTTGATCTCGGTTTTTGCCACCCCGGCAATAACCTTTGATGGAATCCCAAATTGCCTGCACAATTCATGGAGCATTAACGAATAGTCGATGCAGACCCCCTTTCGGGCATTGAACGACCTGGTGATCTTTACATTGACCAAATGGTGGATTTTTTTTAGTTTATCCGTTTCAGAGGCAAAGGTGATTTTGTGGGTACCGTCCGATTCGGGATCTTTTACTTTTCCATATAGCATATGATGCGCGATCCAAATAAAAGCGGCCCTGACCCTTAACGAATCTACATTGAAATCGTTTTGAATTCGATAGCCCAAGGCGGTCAGGGAGTTGAAATGGGGATAAGATTTGACTTTTCGGTCTACCTCCCCATAATTTTGGGGATAGGCAAGAGCGAATGTCAACATCGCAATAAAAAATGATAATTTAGCCAACATGGTCATCGTTAAAGCATAAAGATATGAATCCTGCAGAAGAATACATACTGCAAAAACCCGAACCTTATCAAGCGATGTTAATGCACCTGCGTTCGGTCATAGAACGTAGGGTTCCCCTTGTGGGTTTAAAATATCGGTACAGGATTCCCTTCTATTGTCTCGACGGAAGGCCCTTTTGCTACTTCAGCCAGACCAAGGATTATGTTGATGTAGGCTTCTGGAATACAGCGCATTTAACGGTCCACTTGGAATAGATGAGCACGGAATGGCGTAAAATGATGCGCTCGCTTCGGCACAGTTCATTGCAGAAAATCGATAACATCATTGTGACCGCGGGATTACAGGACGCCTATCGGATAAAGGATAAAAAGTTCTGGAAAAACTGATCCAATGCCCTTTATTTCAGACCTTTTACATGCTTGCCGAACCATGCCAAATACCTTTCGTACCGGTCTTTATTGAAACTGGGCCGTTTAATGCCATGGTGCTCCCCGGGATATACCACCAATTGGGTGTCCAATCCAAGACGTTTGGTCGCTTGGTACATCTGTTCCGAATTGAGTATGGGCACGTTCCAATCTTCTTCCCCTCCGATCCATAGGGTAGGCGTGGTTATTTTGGCAACATCATTGAAAGGGGACAACTTTTCCCAAATTTCTACATTCTCCCAAGGCAAGCCCAGCTCGAGTTCCCAAGTGAGCTGGTAATGGTCGTGACCATAGTTTGCCCTGTAGAGGGCCTCACTGGCGCCCGAAATGGCCCCTTTGAACCGAGTCGATTTAGTGATCACATAATTGGTTAGGATTCCTCCATAAGACCAACCCCCTACTCCAAGTTTATCAGGGTCTGCATAACCGGCGGCAATCGCATGATCTACCCCGGCCATCACATCTTCAAAATCCTTTACGCCCCATTCCGCGAAAAGAGCCTCCGAAAATGCCTGTCCGTAACCCGAGGATCCCCTCGGATTGATCAAGAGCGTAACGTAACCGTTCGCCGCGAACAATTGTGGTTCCGGGTCGAATTCAAATTGGTATTGGGCCACGGGACCCCCATGGATCCAAAGCAGGGTCGGGTATTTTTTTGAAGCGTCGAATCCGATCGGTTTGACCACGAATCCTTCAATTTCGGTGCCATCGGCACTTTTAAAGTGGATTTTCTCAACAGTCGGTTTTTGGATATCCGCCAATAGCGCCTCGTTGATCATACTGCGTTTGGTGATTGCCTTATTCTCAAAAGTGTATATTTCATAGGGATCGTTGGCCTTGCTCAACAAAAGCGCGATTTGTGAACCTTTTTGATCGAAATCGGAAATACTGAAATCCCCTGCGACCACTCTATCCAGGTTTTTACCACTAACCTCAACGGAGGCCAAGACATCGGTGCCGCTTTCTTCCAAACGAAAATAGATGGATTTACCGTCGGCTGAAAACTCGGGCTGGTTGATATTCCGGTCCAAATCATCAAGCAACAATTTTCTGGTACCGCCGGTAGCGGAAATCACGGCCAGCTTGTTGGTGGCATACCAAATCGATTTGGGGTCGATGATGGTTCTATAAACGATCTGTTTGCCATCGGGGCTCCATGCCGGACTATTATCGTCATTGGGATCTGTGGTCAACTGTCGCAGGCTCTTTCCCTTTTCTTGATCGGTTGACGAAACGATCCAAATATCGTTATTGGAATTCGCGTCTGGGTTTTCACTGCGGTTGCTCACAAATGCAATGGCAGTTCCATCCGGACTCCATTTGGCATCGCTATCGTCGAAATCTCCAGAAGTGAGCTGTGTAGGTATTGAATCCCCGGGAACGATCACATATAAATGGGTTCTGTATCGATCTAGGTACCCCTCATAGTCTTGCTTGAACTGTAAACGATCGATCACATAGGGCTTGGCTTTTTTATCATCTTCCTTGTCTTCGGTCAATTCCTCCGGTTTTGGATCGCGCAGGCTCAAAAGCAAACGGTCTCCCTTCGGCGACCAATCGTGGCCTGAAACGCCTTGTGGTATTTTCGTAACTGGTTCCGCTTCCCCACCCAATCGGTTTAACCTCCAGACCTGCGTTTTTTCTTCCTCTGTTTTGGAGGCCAAAAACGATAGGTATTTATTGTCCGGGCTCCAACGGGGCTGACTTGCCGAGTAGCCCTTGGCCGTCATGGCAATGGAAACCCCTCCTTTTGACGGTACCATATAGATTCGGGTCTCGGGCTTGTCTTTTTTCATATCCATCTCGGTGACCGTGAAGGCGATCCATTGGCCATCCGGACTCAATTGAGGGTCCTTGACCGCTTTCAGGCTTAAAATGTCATCGATTTGAATGGGCCTAGATGGTGTTTGGGCATTATTGTAAGTGGCAGAAAACATAAAAAGGCAAAGAAGAAAGATTCGGAGGGAAAGGTGTTTCATATAATATGGTTTCGTGTTATTGGTTTTTGATAAAAACCAACAAAAATACTAATTAAAAGGTCTGTTCCTTGAAATAGCAACAGGATTATTAAAGCGCTAAAACCTTAATTTGATTGCGGTTCATCGCAATTTTGCCTTCGTTTTCCAATTTTTTTAGCAGTCTAGAAACAACGACCCTTGAGGTATTCAGGTCATCCGCGATTTCTTGATGTGTGGTTTGCACCAATTCATCATGGTTTACCATGGCCTTGTCCTGAAGGTGTTTTAAAAGGCGTTGATCCATTTTCATGAAGGCAATGGTATCAACGGTATCCAAAAGTTCTAACATTCGGGTGTGATAGCTGTCCAAAATAAATTGCTGCCAGCTTTTGTACTTGCCCATCCAAACCTCCATCTTACCCACGGGGATCATCAGCAGTTCGGTATCTGATTCGGCAACGGCACGTATTTCACTGATACGTTTCCCCATACAACAGGAGAAGGTCATGGCACAGGAATCCCCGGTCTCCAAAAAATATAACAGCAACTCATCGCCTTTATCGTCTTCCCTCAAGATTTTTATGGCACCCGTCAACAGCAGTGGCATCATGGTAATAGGTTGACCGATGTCCATCAACAAATCGCCCTGGCCCACCTTTTTATAAATACCCACGGCCTCTATTTCATCGAGCAGTTCCTGCTCAAAAAGGTAGCCGTAATTTTGTTGGAATTTTGTAGTCATAATTTTTAGATTCAGTTCATTGGTGTAAGTCGCACTGTGAATTCCTTTGGGGCATCCAACAAAAATTGGAAACCCTCGAACAATCTATTTTGGGCGACGTCATATGGGTAAAAGGTGACAGGTTCGATGCATACCATGTTCCTGACCTCGGTCCACAACATAAAATTTCCGAAGCCTTCAGTCGTAATGCGCAAATCCCTTTCATCCTTTAGAACAATTTCATCACAATCGGATACCGATAAGGCCCTGCTCCCCACTCCCAAGATGGCATCGAGTGTAATCTTCTTTCCCTTGGCAATTATCACGGGGTTGACCGTATCCAATTTAAAAGCAGGATGATAACCCAGCATAAAGGGGGCATCGCGCTCGCCCGAGACCGTAAAGGTAATGACAAGACCATCGGGTTGCAATTCGAACTTTTTTTGAAATTGAAAGTCATAAGGCCAAAACAAATATTGTTGGTTCGACTTTTCAGGATATTTTGAATTTTTGACCCGGGCATGTGCTTTGTAATCTTTTTTGAACAAAGCTGTGGTATCCGTCCGGGAGACCAGTTCATAATCGAGTTCCCGTAAGAGTCCATGTTGGTCTTGTACAGCGATGGTCCTCGGGGTCTGCACCTGAAACCGGGCCTCGCTGGTAGGCCCTATGATGGGGAACATCTCGGTATCTGAATTCCTCCATCCAGGACTTCCTTTTTGGTGGATGTACTCATGATCATTGATTTGATATCCTAACAATTCACCGGCATCAACGGTTACGGTTTGGCCTAAAAGGGTAAGTGTGGGCATTTCTATTGATTGATAAGTCGGTAGATGAGTACGGCAGTTCTTTTGGTGAGCGCCTCAATCGTATTCAGATTAACGGTCTCTTCAGGGGTATGGGCACTTGAACCCATGGTACCCAGACCATCAAGGCAAGCGACATAGTCCGCGACGAAGGAAGTGTCTGCCGCACCCCGCTTTCCCGGGTCATAGGGCAATACCTCACCCTGATTTAAGGCAACGCTAACCTGACTTAGCTGTTCCAATAATTTTAAGTTTCCCTCGGTTGGTGCCATTGCCGGATAACTGTCTTCGAAACTTATTTCAGCGCTGGTCTGGGGCAGATTGTTGGCCACGATGCGCCGCATCTTTGTTCGGGCATTTTCTTTTTGATCTTCAGAGATAAATCGAAGTCCGCCTTTTACAATCGCCGTCTGAGATACTACATTGCTCTTGCCAAAGGCATTCCCCTTCCCAGTTTTTTCGTCATAATCCAAGAAAGTGCCCCCCAATAAAATACCGGGGTTGAAGGTCAGGTATTCTTCCCCTTTTACCTCATCATAAAATTCGTTCAAGATTCGGGATATCTCAAAAATGGCCCCTGCCCCTGTATTTTCATTAAAAATACCAGAAGAATGGGCACGTTTACCGGTGACCTTCACTTCCCAACCACTTGCACCCCTTCTGGCCACGGTAGCATAGTTGAAGCCCGTGGAAGTTTCAAATCCCAAGGCGATGTCACTCCGCTTTGCGGCCTCTATCAAATCTTTTCTACTGATATCCAATGGTTTTCCGGTACTTTCTTCATCACCGGTAAAGGCCACAATAATTTGCGAATCCTTCAACAAACCATTTTCATGTAGTGCCTTCAATGCATAAAGCACGATAACATCGCCCCCTTTCATGTCATTGCCCCCTGGGGCATGGGCCACACTGTCATTGACCATTTCAAAATTTTGGAATGGACTATCTTCTTCAAAGACGGTATCTAAATGCCCTATGAGCAACAACTTTTTCCCTTTCTTCCCGGAGGTTTCGGCAAACAAATGCCCTGCGCGGTTCATGTCTTCCGGCATCGGTATCCAAGAGGTCTTGAAATCAATGGCATCAAAGGCTCCTTTGAAGACCATTCCCACTTCATGAACCCCATCTGAATTCAATGTGCCACTGTTGATATTGACCACCTTTTTCAAAAAAGCAATGGCCTCAACATTGTTGTTTTCTATCGATTTGATCAATTTTTTTTCGGCCCTATTCAAATTTTGGGTAAAACTTTGAACCGAAAAAAAGGAAAAAAAAACAAGTATGGGAAAGTATCTTAGCTTCATCAGTTTTTTTCGAATATACCAAAACTATTCGATAAAGCCTTTGCTGCGCATCCAATCGTCATTGAACATTTTTCCAACATAACGGCTACCGTGATCGTGAAAAAGAACCACCACCACATCGTCTTTGGTAAAATGCGCCTTGAACTGAAGCACGCCCTTGATGGCCGCACCGGCCGAATTGCCCAAGAACATGGCTTCTTCTTTGGCCAAGCGTTGGGTATAGACCGCGGCATCCTTATCGGTAACCTTGGTAAAGCCGTCGATGATCTCGAATCGTACATTTTTGGGAAGAATATCCTCCCCTATCCCCTCGGTGATATAAGGATAGATCTCACTTTGATCAAAAATTCCGGTCTCATGGTATTTTTTAAAAACCGAACCATAGGTATCAACGCCCCAAACCTTAATATCGGGGTTCTTCATTTTCAAGTAAGAGCCCACCCCGGAAATGGTGCCACCGGTTCCTACCCCTACCACAAAATGGGTAATTTTGCCCTGGGTCTGTTCCCAAATTTCAGGGCCTGTGCTCAAAAAATGCGCACGGCAGTTCGAGGGGTTGTCATATTGATTCACATACCATGAATTCGGGATTTCTGATGCCAATCGTTTTGCGGTGGAATAATAGCTTCTGGGGTCTTCAGGGGCCACGTCGGTCGGGCAAACATAGACTTCACTTCCCATGGCCTTAAGGATATCCATCTTTTCTTTGGATTGTTTGTCGCTCATCACACAGATGAGTTTGTATCCTTTTATTGCTGCCACCAGGGCAAGGCCCATTCCGGTATTCCCTGACGTTCCCTCGATTATGGTGTCGCCAGGTTTTAGGATACCGGCAGCTTCGGCATCTTCCACAATTTGCAAGGCCATCCGGTCTTTTACCGAGTTGCCCGGATTAAAGGCCTCGTATTTGGCCAAGACCAAACAAGGCAGTTCGGCCGTTAAGCGGTTCAATTTTACCAAAGGGGTATGACCGATGGTTTCAAGGATGTTTTCTGCGTATTTCATAGGCAATGCAAATTTAAGGATTTGGGAGCGGAAACCATCCTAACCCGTATGGATGTTTATTGATATGTGCTCCCTTTTATGAAAATCCGATTCCGTCATGATGGGCGATATGGTATTTTCTCAACCCAATCAAAGGCCCTATTCGAACTTAATGGCCTTTACCGGTGTGATTTTTGTAATAATATAAGAAGGGAGCAACAACATTAAAAGACAAAGCAGGAGCACGCCGATGTTGAGTAACAGAACCATAGGCAAATCGATAGAGACCGGTATATAATCGATATAATATTCCTTCGGGTTTGGAAACTTCAGGAAATGGTAGCGTTGCTGAAGCAGCAATAGCGTCAGACCCAGTAAATTTCCCCAAAACAATCCTACCCCGATCAAATAGGTCGCGTTATACAGGAATATCTTCCTAATGCTCCAGTTGGGGGTGCCCAATGCCTTTAGGATACCAATCATCTGGGTGCGTTCCAAAATAAGCACCAGCAAGGCTGTAATCATATTAATTCCCCCTACAATGATCATGATGCCGATAATGAGGGCTATATTAAAATCGAACAACCCGATCCATTCAAATATCTTGTAATACTTATCCTTAATGGTTCCGGTGTCTAAATTGGAAAGTGTTTTCCCATAGATTTCCTTGCTCTTATCATCGATCTCATCGAAACGGTCTAAAAATACCTCGAAATTACCCACTTGATCTTCGCCCCATTTGTTCATTCGCTGAACATGACGGATGTCAACAAAAATGTAAAGCCCGTCAAATTCCTCGAACCCACTGTCATAGATGCCCGTGACCTTAAACTTTCGCTGATTGGCGGTTGTGAGCGGATCGTCTTCCTTTGGAAAGAGGGCAAAAAAGGAATCGCCCACCTTAAGCTGCAAACGGTCGGCCATGATCCGCGACATCAAAACGTCTTCATTGACCTCCCCTTTGTATTTGGGCAAGTCGCCCGCTACGAGATACTCGGTAAACGCATGCCAATCGTAATCGGCACCGACCCCTTTTGCTATAAAGCCCTCAAAGGTATCCTCGGTACGTATAATGCCGGCCTTATTGGCCACTGCCTGTATGTGCGCAACACCGTTTACCAATTTGAATTCTGGATAAAATTCCTGATTTTTGGAAACGGGCACTACCGATACATCCGAGTTGTTGTTGTCGTAGTTCGAAATCTGGATGTGCCCGTTGAATGCGGTTACTTTTTCCCGGATTTTTACTTTTAACCCAACGCCGGTGCCAATAGCGATGAGCATCATTACAATGCCGATGGCAATGGCGGCGATGGCTATTTTTATTATTGGGGCGGAAATACTAATTTTATGTTCCTTGCCGGTAATCAATCGCTTGGCGATGTAAAACTCAAAATTCAATATATGGTGTTTCTATCCGGTCTCAAAAGTACATTTTTATTGTGGGTTTTGCTCAACTCCACCTGCGGAAAACCAATACAAAATACAGCCAAATCGTCAAATCCAACAATCCAAAAAATTCCAATAGATACCGTAAAATCAATAATCGTGGCTGCCAACAGAATCCCATTATACCTTCCCATGCTCAGAGGGAAAAAAGTGGGCATCGTCGCAAACCAGACCACGGTAATTTTCAAGGAACCAATTGGTGACGGGGCGCTTGGCTCCCATACCCATTTGGTCGATTCCCTCCTCACTTTGCAAATCGACATCAAAAAGGTCTTTGCACCCGAACACGGTTTTAGGGGAGAGGCAGATGCCGGCGAAAAAGTAGTGGATGGGTTCGACCAGAGAACAGGTTTGCCCTTGATCTCACTTTATGGAAAAAACAGGAAACCGACAGCGGAGCAGTTAAAGGATCTTGAGGTGGTATTGTTCGACATACAGGATGTAGGGGTTCGGTTTTATACCTATATCGCCACTTTGCAATTGGTGATGGAAGCCTGCGCCGAAAACCAGATACCGCTGATCGTTTTGGATCGCCCCAACCCAAACGGACACTATATTGATGGACCCACCATGGAAAAGGAGCATATGGGATTTCTGGGAATGACACCCATCCCTTTGGTGTATGGGATGACCATTGGGGAATACGCCAAATTGATCAATGAAGAAGGTTGGTTGGCCGGTAAAGTTAAAGCTGAATTGATCGTGATCCCGCTTGAGAACTGGAACCATGAAACAGTGTATCGCTTACCGATACGACCTTCTCCCAATTTGCCGAACGATACCGCCATTAACCTATATCCCAGCCTTGGACTTTTCGAAGGAACGAACATCAATGCCGGGCGAGGTACCGAATTCCAGTTCCAACGCTACGGGGCGCCATTTTTAGACCCTTCTTTCTATGATTTCAGCTATACCCCTACTCCTAATTTTGGTTCAAAAACACCCAAACACATGGGAACACCCTGTTTTGGAAAAGACCTCTCGAATATGGCAAGAATATCGGAAGTTCGATTGCATTGGCTGATCGACGCCTATGCGCATGCCCTTGACAAGAAAAAGGTTTTCAATGAAAACGGATTTACCAAACATGCCGGGACTGCCATACTGCAACAACAGATCGAAGCCGGGCTTTCAGAGCCAGAAATAAAGGCCACGTGGCAAACCGATTTGGAAAAGTTCAAGAAAATAAGGGAAAAGTACCTGTTGTACGACTAGTCTTTTTGGTCGAGGGTTACCGTGGTGGGCCTTCTATAAGTATGGAAAGGTTGTTTGAGCAGCCCTTTGATACTCGCGTTCTCTACTTCGTCGGGAAAGGTGTCCACGCCATAAACAATGGCATCCCGGTCCATTTTCATAAAAGTCCCAAAAAGCCGGTCCCAAATCGAAAATATATTGCCAAAATTGCTGTCGGTATAGGGCAAGACATAATGATGGTGCACCTTATGCATATCGGGAGAGACGATCACCCAGCTCAAAGCCGTGTCAATGTTTTTGGGAAGCTTGATGTTCGCATGGCCGAATTGGGTGGCCAAAAGAGACAAGGACTGGTACAACATCACGATTCCTATGGGTATCCCGATGATCCAGACCCCAAAAAGGGTAAAGCCAAAACGTACAATACTTTCCAGCGGATGGTGCCTATTGGCCGTGGTGGTATCGACATTGTGATCGGTATGGTGCACCAAATGGATCATCCATAACGGTTTAACTTTGTGCTCGATCCAATGGGCCAGGTACGCGCCAATCAAATCGAGCAGGAGCAAGCCCAGTAAAATATAAAGCCATAAGGGCATACTGGGCAACCAATGCAACAATCCAAACTTATGGGCCACTGTAAAATCCGCGGTTTTCAATAGCAAGAAAGCCAATGCAAAATTGATGACGATGGTAGTCAGGGTAAAAAAAAGATTCGGGATCGCGTGTTTCCATTTTTTATAACGAAACCGATAGAGGGGTACGGCCCCTTCCAAAAGCCAGAAAAAGGTAATGCCCCCGACCAATAACAAAGAACGATGGCTTGAAGGTATGGTCTCGAAATAATGTATGATGGATTCCATTGGTTAAAGATACAAAATTCGGTTTTCCACTTTTAAAATTGTTTTATGAAGTGGCGCATCGATATCTCTGATTTGGTCAAAAAAACAGAACCTAAGCCTACTGCCTCGCGCCATTAGTATTGAAGCCTTTTTTTCATTTTCTCGACAATATTATAGGCTGCTGGGCAAATTGCAACGTTTTTAAGGGTAAGGTCGGTTATCTGTTCGAACTTTTTCCTGTCGGTGTGGGGAAATTCGCGGCAGGCCTTTGGCCGTACATCGTATATGGAGCAATAATTATCGGTTCCCAAAAAAGCACAGGGCAGTTGTTGCAAAACGAAGTCGTTATCTTCATCTACTCTTAAGTAGGTTTCAATAAATTGCTGCGGCTTCATCCGAAAATGTTTTGCTACACGCTCAATATCCGCACTGGTGAATAGTGGCCCCGTGGTCTTGCAGCAATTGGCACATTTCAGGCAGTCGGTTCGTTCAAATTCGGCCTCATGGAGCTCCTGCATGGTATAGTCCAAATCTTTAGGGGGCCTCTTTTTGAGACTCTTGAAGAATTTCCCGTTTTCAACTTGTTTTTCCTTTGCCCGAGAGGGCAGAAGGCGCAAAAGATCATCCATGTCGGTCATTTAATATGAATGGGTTCCAGCACATATGGCGTTCCAAAGGTATCCCATAATTGTACTTCAATAAAATCTTCCGGTCCGATCTTTATTGTTTCTGTTTAAAAAAGGGCCAAAAGAAGGATTTTTGAAAGGGAAAAATACCACTTTTGCAATTCAATCAACATATTCATGGGCACTGATATCATGGGTGCGGCTTTGCTGGATTATCAAAACGGTGACTATACCGAGGATTTGATCACAATTTCCTCCCTGGAGGAGGAGGATAGGATTCCCTTGCCCTATTTGTTTCGCGATTTCGAAGAAATGCCGTTTATAGAACAAAAGGCCCTGGAATTATGTAAAGGCACCGTACTCGATATTGGCTGTGCCGCTGGAAGCCATAGCCTATATTTACAAAAGCACGGAACGGAAGTTTTTGCGCTCGACCGTTCCGAGGGCGCCATTGAAACCTGTCGATTAAGGGGCATCAAAAATACCGTAAGGGCCAATATACTTCATTATCAAAACAACAAGTTCGATACGCTGTTGATGCTGATGAATGGCATAGGAATCGCTGAAAAATTGGATGATTTAGGTCCTTTTCTGCAACATCTGAAGACGCTCTTAAATCCGAACGGACAAATTCTATTGGATTCCAGCGATATTATTTATATGTTCGAACAAGACGAAGATGGTGGCTTTTGGGTACCCGATAACGGTAAATATTATGGAGAAGTAAAATATACCATGGCGTATAAAGGGAAGAAAAGCAAGTCCTTTTCATGGCTATATATCGGTTTCGACCGCCTGAAGGCGATTGCCGAAGCCCATGATTTTAGCTGCGAACGCGTAATTTCCGGAGCGCATTACGACTATTTGGCTAGATTGTGGTTGAATCGATAATAGTAGGTACGGTTTTTGCGTTACCTTCAAATACATTAAAAAGTTAGTATGATGGGCAGATATCATTTGGGCATATTTTTGTGGGTAGCTTTGTTGTTGTTTGGTTGTTCCAAGAATTCCGATGACCCCCAAGTTCCACCAAAACCTATCGACAAATCGGCCAATCTGTTGGGAACGGGAGATTCGGCAAACGACATCCTATCCAATGACAACTTCAGCACGCTACTTGTTGAAATCGCTTATGTAACCGGTTTTAGGCCGACCGCCGAGACCATGGACAATTTTACGGCCTACCTTAGGCAACATACGTTCAAGACCGATATTCAAATAGTATACAATGAACTGCCCTCCCCAAATGAAGAAACGCTGACCCTTCAGGAAATAGCCGATCTGGAAAGTGACAACAGAACCGCATATAACAGTGGAAATACCCTGGCCATCTATATTTACTTTGCCGATGCACCATCTGACGACGATGACGAAACGGCGGGTTTGGTGACCCTGGGTGCGGTCTACCGCAATACCTCGATGATCATTCATGAGGTCACTATAAAGAAATTGGCGGCCCAAAGTCCATTGATAACCAATGCCGATGTGGAAACGGCCACTTTGAACCATGAATTCGGGCATTTGTTCGGCTTGGTGAATCTGGGCACAGATTCGGTAAATGAGCATGAGGATGCCGAAGCAATAAACCATTGCAACGTAGCGGGGTGCCTGATGCGCGCTGAGCTGCAGTTCGGTGGGTTCGCTAGGAAAAGCATTGCTGAAAAAACAATGGCCGCCCAAGATGGCCTTGTGGCAGGGTGTGCCCTGAGCGGGCAAAGCGTGATGGAATTATTAAAAGGTCGCAACAATAAGGGCCTTGCCGACATTCCGCCGCTTGATGCCGAGTGTGTTTTGGATCTACAGGCCAACGGGGGGAAATAAAAAGGGAGAGCCGCCACCACCGACATTTCATCGTAAATAAAATAACGAGGCCTTGGCGCGTTACCCCATGTTAGGGAATATTCAAATATTTATGGGTCTGCAATGAAACCTTCCATTTCGGATGTTGCATGACATAGTCGACGATCAATGGCGTCATTTTTTCCCTGACGCTCCATTCGGGCTGCAGGTAAAGCATACATTCCTTGTTCAATTCCGCAGCCTGTTCTTCGGCAAAGACAAAGTCGTGCCGGTTGTATACGATCACCTTCAATTCGTGTGCCTTTTCGTAAATGGGGGCTAGCGGCAGTTTGTTCTTTTTTGGCGAAAGACAGATCCAATCCCATGTACCGGTCAAAGGGTAGGCCCCGGAAGTCTCGATATGGGTCCTGAGCTTCTTGTCTTTTAAGGCTTGGGTCAAAGGAGCCATGTCCCAGGTAAGTGGTTCACCGCCCGTAACCACAATGGTATCGGCATATTTGGCCGCATTGAAAACAATTTGATCGATGTGCGTGGGCGGATGCAGATCGGCGTCCCAACTTTCCTTGACATCGCACCAATGGCAACCTACATCGCATCCGCCCACCCTAATAAAATAGGCGGCGGTACCGGTATGAAAACCCTCACCCTGAATGGTGTAAAACTCCTCCATCAACGGCAGCATCCGTCCTTGGTCGACCAAGGTCAAAACATCCTCTTTATTCATTTGGCAAAGATACACCTTCGTTGGAATTTGATCATTATAGCGCTTGGTTTTAATAACATGGCAGGGCTAAAGAACATGCCAGGCCATATTTGTTCGTATCACAGTTGGTTAATTCTGCGTCATTATGCAATTTTCCCTTATTTTTATGCCAAATATTATTATCGGATGAGTATCGTAGACGATTTCAGAAAGCAAATGGAGGATGGTTATACCACCAAAGGCGACTATATCGCCATGGGTGCCGCTATGTTAAATGGAGAAGCGCTCACCAATGCTTTGGTAAAGATCCCCTTAAAAACCTTAAACCGCCACGGCTTGATCGCCGGGGCCACTGGAACTGGAAAAACCAAAACCCTACAAGTGCTTGCCGAAAACCTATCAGACAAGGGCATACCGGTACTTTTAATGGATTTAAAGGGAGATTTGAGCGGCCTGGCCCAACCCAGTCCCGGCCATCCAAAAATCGAAGAGCGGCACGCCAAGATTGGCCTGCCCTTCGAGCCTAAAGGCTTTCCGGTAGAAATTCTTTCGCTTTCCGATCAGGATGGCGTTAAATTAAGGGCCACCGTTTCAGAATTCGGTCCAGTATTGCTCTCCCGTATTTTAGACCTTTCAGAAGCACAGGAAGGCATTATGGCGGTAATCTTCAAGTATTGCGATGACCAGAAACTACCTCTGTTAGATTTAAAGGATTTTAAAAAAGTATTGCAATATGCCACCGAAGGAGGTAAAGAAGAATTCACAAAAAATTATGGCCGTATCAGTACCAGCTCCACGGGCACGATCCTACGTAAGGTCATTGAACTGGAACAACAGGGGGCAGACCTCTTTTTTGGCGAAAAATCGTTCGAAGTGGAAGACCTTACCCGTATCGACGCAAACGGCAGGGGCTACATCAATATTATCCGCTTGACCGATATCCAAGATCGCCCAAAGCTTTTCTCTACGTTCATGCTCAGTTTATTGGGCGAAATTTACTCGACATTCCCCGAGCAAGGTGATAGTGCCCAACCAGAGCTTGTGTTGTTCATCGACGAGGCCCACTTGATATTCGATGAGGCTTCCAAAGCCCTGTTGGATCAAATTGAAAATATTGTAAAACTCATTCGTTCTAAAGGGATTGGGGTTTATTTTGTTACCCAAAACCCAACCGATGTACCGAATGACGTATTGGCACAATTGGGATTAAAGGTTCAGCATGCACTGCGGGCCTTCACGGCAAATGATCGAAAAGCAATAAAACTTACCGCTGAAAATTATCCAGACTCCGAATTTTACGACACCAAGGAGGTATTGACCTCTCTGGGAATCGGGGAAGCCTTGATCACTGCCCTGGACGAAAAGGGCAGACCTACTCCCCTGGCCGCCACCCTATTGCGCGCACCGATGAGTAGAATGGACATTCTGAGCGAAAGCGAATTAAAAGAAGTGATCGACAACTCGAAACTCGTAAAAAAATACAATGAAATCTTGGATAGGGAAAGTGCCTATGAAATATTGAACCAAAAAATAGAAAGGGCCGAATTGCAGGCCGAAAAGGAAAAAGAGCATGAAAAGGAAAGTACTACGGTAAGAAGAACCGCCAGTGGCAGAAGAAGTACCGCAATGAACCCCGTGGTTAAAGTACTGACAAGTGCAACTTTCATCCGAAGTGTATTCGGGATCTTGAAAAAAGTAATGCGATAATTCGAAATGGCCAAACCAAAGAGATTTCGTTCGAATATAAAAAAGGTTGAGATCCAATGGACTACCCCCAAACTCATTTTATAAAAAAAGGAAACTACAATATACGTCTATGAAAGATCGATTTTACATTGTTGTCATTGCCCTATTCTTGCTCCATTGTAAAAGCGAAGTTGACACTACCTTTTTGATCAGGGACGACGCTATCGGGAATTTGGAGAAAAATAGCCTGTCACGGGACATCGCACTGATATATTCTCAAGATTCGGTGGTCAGGGACACCACTTCCCTTAACCTAGGCAACATGGCAAAGCGATTCAAAATATTTGAAAAAGGGGGCAAATTATTGCTCACGCTCACCCCCAGTTCCGATAGCATCCCGAAGATACAGAATATACGTTTCGAGGATGACCGTTACCATACCGAAAAAGGTATAAGCATCAACAGTACCTTCAAGGATATCAAGGACGCCTACACGATTAAAAAGGTAATTACGTCTATGAACAATGTTTTGATTCTTGTGAAAGAAAGTGAGGTCTATTTTACGATCAGCAAGGAGGAATTGCCCAGTAGCCTCCGTTATGCCTCAAGTGAAAACATAGAGGCCGTACAAATTCCCGATAAGGCCAAAATCAAATATATGATGTTGGGTTGGGATTGAAAAACCGTTCTTGAAGTCATTTCGCATCTTTGAATTGACTTGAAAAACCCCTAAAACCTAGTTCCCATTAGTTGCCAATTTTTTAAAGTATGCATCCAACAACGTATCGATTGCTTACAGGTTTTTATGGTTTTTATTTGAATTTTTTGGCCCTTTTCTCAAAAAAAATGGCCGCAAAAAAAGCTTTTGATGTCTTTAGTAAGGTTAGGAAGGGCAGGGTCTTGCCCAATCAGGAAAGCTACCTCAACGTTGCTAAAGACGAACTGCATAGCATCGGGAAACACAGGGTACAATCGTATCGCTGGAAAGGATCGAAAAATCGAGTGCTTTTGTTGCACGGATGGGAAAGCAACAGTTTTAGATGGCAAAAGCTCATCGAAAAGCTCAGGGCGGCCGATTTTGATGTCATCACTTTCGATGCCCCCGGCCATGGGCATTCTTCCGGAACCCAACTTCATCTTCCGCTTTATGAGGAAGTCCTGGATCATATAGTAAAAACATATGCTCCAAATCACCTTATTGGACATTCGATGGGGGGCTTTGCCATTCTTTATCACCAGTACCTTCGAAAGGACACCAACTCTGAAAAAATAGTGACCATTGGATCGCCCTCGGAGTTTCATGAAGTCATGTCACATTATCAACAATTATTAAGATTCAATGATACCGTTTTGAATGCGCTTGATACCCATATCAAAACTAAGTTTGGTTTAGGCATCAGGGATTTCTCTTCAGTAAAATTTGTGGATGCCAATGACAAAAGGGGCTTATTGCTTCATGACAAATTCGATACCATCACCAAACATGAAGCCTCTGAACGTGTACATGCCCATTGGAAGGGCAGCAGATTGATCAGTACCGAAGGGTTGGGCCATTCAATGCACCAAGACAGCGTGAATGAGCAGATCATTGATTTTTTGAACTCATAGATAAAGCTTAATTTAGCACCACTTACCAATCAATCATTTTTAAAATTGGGAAAACCTAATCCATAAAAAACAATGCAAGCCGTTACCCCTTTCCATATTGCCATTCCGGTTCACAATCTGGCCGAATGTAGGACCTTTTACAGAGAAATACTCAACTGTGAGGAAGGCCGTAGTAGCGACCAATGGGTCGATTTTAACCTATTTGGCCACCAATTGGTGATCCATTACAAGCCCAAGGCCGAAAGCGGGGACCTGCACCACAATCCGGTTGATGGGCACGATGTTCCCGTACCGCATTATGGGGTGGTACTTCCCTGGAATACCTTCGAGTCTTTTTCCAAGGAACTCAAAGCAAAGGGGGTACATTTCGTAATTGAACCCTATATCCGATTTGCGGGCCAGGTGGGCGAACAGGCGACCATGTTCTTTTTAGATCCAGCAGGAAATGCTTTGGAATTCAAGGCGTTCAAAGATATCGGGCAATTGTTCGCCAAGTAGGGCCTTACGAACAGGTTACAACCGTTCAACCACTAGAACACCGAAAAGGTCGAATAGCATCCATTTTGCAACTTGCAATTACCTTGTTTTGCTATTGCGACCAGGCTGTAGGTTTTCGATCCCAACGGTGTTTTCGCAGGGCTTGGTGCAAGGTATCCGACAATCCCTTACCATCACTGGTCGCCGTATTGGCAAGCACATTCCTTTCTTTTCGCATTCCCGGGATGATGGTGCCCACCGACTTGTTCTTCAAGATAAAACGCAGGGCCATCTCGGCCATGGTCATACCCTGGGGTATCAAAGGCCGCAGTGCATCGGCATGCTCCACACTGGGAATCAGGTTTTCAGGCACAAAATAAGTACCCCGCCAATCGCCTTCCGGAAAAGTGGTCTCTTTGGTAATATTGCCCGTTAAAGTGCCCTCGTCAAAAGGAACCCTGGCAATGATACCAATATCCATTTTATCACATAATGGAAAAAGCACGTCCTCCGGGTTTTGGTCAAAAATATTGTAAATTACCTGTACGGTATCGAGCAACCCAGTTTGCAATGCCTTGACCCCATTTTCGGGCTCCCATCGGTTCATACTGATACCCATTGCAGCGATTTTTCCCGAGGACTTCAAATCTTCCACAGCGCGTTTCCATTCTTCGCGATCGGCCCAACCATCATCCCAGGTATGGAACTGCATCAGGTCTAATTGTTCCATTCCCAAATTTTTTAGGGTCTTTTCCGTGAACGCTACGATATGGGAGGTCGGATAGGAGTCTTCGAAACGATATTCGGGCTTGGCGGGCCACTTGAAATTCATTGGGGGTATTTTACTGGCCGTATATAATTTCTTGTCATGATGCCTACGTACCAATTGCCCCAATAATTCTTCGCTGTGCCCTTCCCCATAACCCCAAGCGGTGTCAAAAAAATTTACACCGCGCTCTACTGCCAAATCGAGCGATTTGGCCGATTGACGATCATCCGATTCTGTCCATCCCGCCATGCCCCACATGCCATAACCAATCTCACTTACCTGCCAATTTGTTCTTCCGAATCTTCTATAAATCATTTTTTCCTTTTTTATTTTTCCACTGATACACGGCCCATAAAATGATCCCATAAATGAGTCCAATGATCGATCCGTCGCGTAATTTGTCTTGAAGCAAGGCTAGGGTATATTCCCCTTCCAATATGATCGAAACCGCCACGAAAAGCACAATAAAAGTAAAGACCCTAAATCCTATTTTTTTGATCATGCTCTATTCAATACTGATGGAAAGCATCGGACACAAAGCCCAATACCGTCGGCAGTGCTTCTCTCCAATACGTCCAGCTGTGACGCCCATCTCGAACCCGGTATTCATGCGGTATTTCCTTTTTGGTCATGGCGATGTGCACCAGACTGTTCCCTTCAAACAAAAAATCGTCATCCCCACAGTCGATATACCAACGCACCGTTTTGATATCCTCGACCGGCACACTTTCTATGAGGTTTAGGGCATTGTGTTGTTCAAAGAATTTTTGGGTTTGTTCTTCCGTCAAATTATCACCGTTCCTTTGAAGCCTTTCCTTCAAATCATCAATGGTAAGCGATCCTACGGAGGCGCTCAATGGACAGGCAGATGAAAACAGTTCTGGATGGTGCAGCGCATACATAAAAGTGCCGCCACCGCCCATTGAAAGCCCTGCCACGGCACGAAAGCGCTTTTCTCCCTTGATGCGATATGTTTTTTCAACGAAAGGCATCAGTTCCTGAAAAAAGAAATCCTCATATTTCCAATCGCCCACATTGAAATACCCCCTTTTTCCAGTATTGCCATCGGGCATCACGATAACCATGGGTGTTGCGGTACCGTCCTTTATGGCATTGTCGGCAATACGGAGCACCTCGCCAAACTGTACCCAGCCCGTTTGGTCATCACCACCACCGTGCAATAGGTACAATACGGGATACGCTCGGTCCGATGTTTCATAATCGGGCGGCAGGTATACCGCATACTTCCGCTCACTTTTTAGGATCTTACTGGTCATCGAAAGGTTATCATAGACCTTTCCGGTCTGGCCTAGGATCGATGTCGAAATTATGAGAAAAAAGAATGAAAGGGATGGTTTCATATAAAAATCAAATATTGGTTGTTGACAACAAGATAATAAAACAGGATGGATTTTCGACTCAAAAACTGGTTTGATCAAAACACGCCTACCAGCTTCCCCCACCTCCACCACCGAATCCGCCTCCCGAAGAACCGCCACCTGACGAACTACTGCTCGAAGGGCTACTCACCATATTCGTTTTGGTCGATGCCATTGCCCCTGAGAACGATTTTGAGAACTGTTGCATGCCAAACACATTGCCCGAAGTTGAGGAGTACCATTGGGGAGGCGGTACATTGAGCGCATCGAATTTTTTGGCCCATTTCTCGAACATCCCGAAAGCAAGTGCATAACCCATGGTATTTTCAAAATAGTTGGGGTCATCCTTAAGCAGCATTTTCAATTTATTTTCCTCCGCGATCTTAATGAACTGTTTAAAACCTTTCAATTCCGACAGTATGCGATTCCCCCAGCTGTTCTTCTTGACCATATAGGTATTAAAACCAAGTAAGATAAGACAACTCAACAAGATTGAAACACAGGCCAAAATGCCCCAAAAGAATAGGCCCGCCAAAGAGAGCAGTATGGCCGAAACAATTAATATGACCAAGGTAATTGTTTGTGCCTTTTTCGATTCGGCCTCGTAATAGGGCTGTGCTTTTTCCTTTAAAATGTTTCGGGCACTGGCCATGGTAGTATAAAAACTATCTTTCAGGCTACTCACCAATACCTCTGCGTTGGTAGTTTCGGCGACGCTCCCGAACAACCCATTGAATATTTCCTTGGCATATTCGGGAGCAGTCTCCGGCAACGGGCCCAACCTTATCAATTTGGTATCCTTTTTTCCGAACAGCCCTTTTTTGGCCATTTCCTCAATCCTGAGATGGCCTTGCGATCCCCAATGCGGCAGCAGGGAAATGAGGTCCGAATGATCTGCCTTATCATCGATGAGGAAACCCGCCATTGCGGGATCGAGGTTTTCGGGGGGATAATAGCTCGTGGTGCGAACCACCCGTTCATCTTTGCCATACTTGTGCCAAGTCATATAAAACCCACTGAACAATGCGGCAACAAGGAACAACCAGCCAAACTTGTCCCAAAATGGCCAAAAAGGCTTAAATTCCTCTACTGATTGGAGAGGCAGATTGATCAAAACCGTAACGCTCTCGCCGGGATGCGATGTATAATTGCGCCGGCTCCTCCCTTCCAAGGCACCCTTATTGAAGGTGATCTCCATATCTTCCGTCAAAGAAGAAGTTCCCCTTGCACCGCTGTATACAAAGCAATTTTCCGGCCCTAACCGAACTTGTCCCGGCGGATACACCTTAAAGTTGATCTGCTCAAAATCGGCCTGCCAGTCTTGGGGCTTGAGGTTCCAATAAAATCGGATTTGGCTGTTTTCAAAAAGAAAGGCGTTGTAAACCCGGTACTTAATTTCGTAGTGTTGCGGGCCGATCAAGGTGATATCCTTATCCCCTATTTTGATATCGATTTGATCGCTCATCTTTTGGACAAAATCGAAGGGCGCCTCGAATTTATGATTGGGCACCTCAATGTTGTCGATCTTTATTCTCCTTTTTGACGCCTTCCCCGCCGAATCGACAAGGTCATAGTTGGTTAAAATGGTGCGGTAGATTCCGTGCTTGTAAGTATCAAAATTAAGGTCGTAATTTTCCACGACATCGAAGTAGCCTTTCCCATTGATCATGATTTCCACCGAATAATTCTTTACGGTAAAATCCTGGGCCCCGACCGTCAAGGACCACATCATTGTTAATAGAAACAGCAAGACTTTATTCATGTTGTAAAGTTTACTTCATTGCCCCATTTCTATATACCCTATATCCGAAAACAGCTGTATCTTGGGCACTATAGGAGAAACCTGAACCTAGGATCATCGAAAAGGGAACCACTGGAAAGCCGCAGTCATTAATTCAAATCATTATATTAAGAAAAATCTACTTTTACATTTGCCCTACTGGCCTCATCGGTTTCGAAAAAATCGAAGTGCTGGTACTTGAACATTGCTGCAAACAAGACCCCAGGGAAACTTTCACCATAAGTATTGTTTTCCCTGACCGTACCATTATAGTAGCGACGGCTCCGTTCGAGAT
Source organism: Maribacter sp. (assembly GCA_024643345.1). Classification (GTDB taxonomy): domain Bacteria; phylum Bacteroidota; class Bacteroidia; order Flavobacteriales; family Flavobacteriaceae; genus Pelagihabitans. The sequence continues at coordinate 40,430 of JAHENB010000012.1, forward strand.
TTTCTTCAATGGTATTCAATTTCTCCTGTAGATCCAAAAAATTGGCATTGGCCTTTAAATCAGGGTAAGCCTCACCCAAGGCAAAAATACTTCTCAGGCCCTGTTGTAATTGGTTTTCTGCCTTGATTTGGGCATTGATGTCGCCCTTCGGAACCTGCATGGCAGCATTTCTTGCACTGATTACCGCTTCAAATGTTGATTTTTCGTGTTTGGCGTAGCCCTTTACGGTTTCCACCAAATTGGGAATGAGGTCATACCGCCTTTTAAGGGCAACGTCAATATTGCTCCAGGCATCGTTTACCACATTTTTATTTTTAACGAATCGGTTGAATATTCCAACCAGAAATACAACGATCAATACCAGTAAGCCAAGTAACACCAAAATAGTTGTCATGTTTTAAAAAATTATTGGTTCATATAAAAAGATTCGGAAGTGTCCAGGGTTAATTTTTCGTACACTATCCCATATAAAGATAGGAATAATCCTTTATCGATTATTTGCAACTACGAATTCCCATTTTACTATGTAGGTAGGTAGGATCACATTAATGCCTCAGCCCAAAATGATGCCTTTTCTTCGTACCCAAATATATGCAAATACCATATTGGGCACCCAACAAAGCCAGGCCACAAGACGATATGCCATTACGAAATCTTGAAACAAATGGCTTAACATCGGTAACCAAATTCTCAAGGTGACCGCTGCAAAACAGGCCGCATAGCTATAGATCATAAAACCCTGATGAAGTTGAAGATCGCCATTTTTTACCGCCAAATAGGCCTTAATGGTCGTAAAGAGCCAAAGACATCCCAAACCCATAAATCCCAGCGTTGAGATGAGTCCACCGGTTGCAAAAATGGCGATATAAATACCGCAGCTGCCACTGATCATTGCAGAAACGATATATATCTTACCCACCAAGCGATGTCTTTTTAGATGAGAAGACCTCATTTTTTTACTGAACTGCGACCAACCGATCATCAGGGCCAGCCCTCCAAATAGTATATGCCCATAAAACCCTATGTTCCAAAAGGTATTCGATAACAGGGCATCGCTTTTAGATGCCAGCAGACCAAACTCCCTATCGAAGAAAAAATAGGTCAAGGGGTAGAGTCCGACTGCAATGGCCAAAACCATAAACACTATCCAAGCTACCTTGTTGGTCGAGTTCATTTTTTTCTATTTATCAGTAGGCGCCCGAATTTATGGCAGGAACCGGTGGCGGCCCCTCAGGGAGCATTGCTTTCCAGACTTCGGACCCCTTTCTTCTTGAAAATTCTTCCTTGATCTGTTTGCGCAAGTTTTCGTCTTCAAAAAGGTCGACCATGGTCGTTCCTAATGATCTGGCGGCAAAAAGCATCCCTTTGTGGCCGATTTCCATGCCGCCACAGGCCACAACCACCCAGGAATGCCATGGGGAATTATAAGGTGCCGTGGTGGCCATTAAAGTAATCTGGGGAACAATGTAACTCACATCGCCCACATCGGTAGACCCTCCCGGAACCTCCTGAAATTCTGAACCCAAAGGTTTAATTTCCCCGCTGATTCCCTTTGGTTCCGCACCATATTCACCCATGATTTCATTGGCAAAAGCCAGTTCCTTATCGGTATAGGTGATCGGGCCCACGAACTCCATATTTTTTTGCAATATTTTGGCCCCGGCTTCATTGATCAAGAGTTCATAAAGTCCACTGTTGAGTTTCACTTCCACCTCAACACCTGCCATAAGTGCGGCGCCTTGGGCAATTTCCTTCATCCGTTCGGAAACTTCGGCCACCCCGCTCCGCTTCGAATCGCGTATCCAAAGCCAGACACTCGCCTTATCGGGAATTACGTTGGGCACTTTCCCCGCATCGGTATACACATAGTGCATGCGCACGGTCGGCAATACATGTTCCCTGAGCGAATTGATACCTGTGGTAAAGAATTCCGCAGCGTCCAAGGCACTTCGGCCGTTCCAAGGATCGGCCGCAGCATGCGCACTTTTACCTTTAAAGGAAATGGAATAATCCGACACCGCTTGGGAGCTGGCCATGTTGGCTTCGTTCTCGTAGGCGGGATGCCAGTCGAGACATACGTCGAGATCATTGAACAAACCGGCGCGGGCCATATATACCTTTCCGGCCAAATCCTCTTCGGCAGGGGTGCCATAGAAGCGAATGGTGCCCTTTAGTTTGCCCTCTTCCATCAATTCCTTAATGGCCAATGCGGCACCCAAACTTCCTGCTCCGAACATGTTGTGGCCACATCCATGGCCAGCAGCCCCGATCTCTAGGGGTTCTTTAGTCGGCAGTGCCTTTTGTGAGAGTCCGGGCAAGGCATCGAACTCCCCTAAAATACCAATGATCGGGCTGCCGGATCCGTAAGATGCGATAAAGGCGGTAGGTATGTCCGCTACACCCCTCTCTACGGTAAAGCCCTGTGCCTCGGCATAATCTGCCAATACTTTTGCGGATTGGTACTCCATCATTGCGGGTTCGGCAAAGGCCCATATCTGATCGCTGATCTTTACCAGTTCATCTTGATGCTTGGCAACGGAAGCCAGTACTTCTTGTTTCTTTTTCAGGGTCGCCTTCTGACCGAACAAATGAAGTGGTCCAATGAACAATAACAAGGTAATGGCACAGTAAGTTTTTTTCATTCTGAATTGTTGGATTTGTGTATAGATATGATAATTGAATCGGGATCTAGATCACGCTAGGGAAGGTTTAATTCTAAAACGCTAAAAGCCCCAGCGTTTCATGATTTTCAGGTCGGCAGCTACAGATTCCATTGGAGTTTTGCCCTGATAGGACTCCTGTTCGATAATAAAATCGGTAGTTCCGCCCAATTTTTTACATTTTTGAACAATAGCTTCCACCCCAACAATTCCTTCCCCGAGAATGGTGCTCTCATAAGGGTGATCCCCACTGCCCTTTATCATATCCTTGACATGAACCGAAGCGAAACGGCCTGGATATTTTTCCAACCAAGGATCTGCCTTGGCACCCCCGTTCATCATATTGCCAAAATCTAACTGTTGGATCACAAAATCGGGGTCCGTATTTTGAAGGATCAAGTCGTATAAAATCTGCCCATTTACTTTATGGTCAAATTCAAAGTCGTGATTGTGGTACCCAAATTTCATGCCCGATTTTTGGCACAGTTCCCCGCATTTGTTAAATATTTCCATGAAAGCAAGGAGTTGGTCATAATCTTGCCAGATCTTCTCATCGAGCCATGGGCTGATCACAAAATCCTGCCCTACGGTGGCCGCATCCTCGACCGTATATTTCCAAGCATCGGTAAAGTCTTTCCCTGATGCATCCCAATGGTTCATCCCCAGAACGGTATGGCCGCTGGGCATTTTCATGCCGAGACCATTCAGGATATTCTTAAATTCCATCGGTGACCACCCATAAAACTTTCGATCTACATAGTTGGCGTGCTCTACCACCGTATATCCCATTTTGGCCAATTTTTCCATACTGCCCTGGGGGTCGGTTTTCATTTCGTCCCGTATCGAATACAATTGTACCCCTGTTTTGATCTGCTTCTTCGAGAGGGTAGCAGCATAACTGGGAAGAATGGATATGGCCGTTGCGGCAAAGGCACTTTTTTTTATGAAATTCCGTCGTGATCGTTGCATGTTGGTTTCTTTTAGGTGGGCGGCTTCTGATTTGGAAAGCCTGTTATCTGACTAAATATAATATTAAATATGGAATAGGACCGAATAAATGTTATTTGGTTGCCATGTCCTTGGGCGTCCGAGCATTTTATATCCCCAGTTACATTTCATTAGACCAATCTGGAATTTAATGCATAGCTAGTTATACCTCCAACTTTTTAAGTCTGCGCCCTTAGGCGCACTTTCGGCGATACGCTTCATGATCTTGGGCACGTACATGCTGTTATATCGCAAGCGGCTGATGGCATTGGGCTGATCTGGGTCGCCGTTCCAACAATGCTCGTCACGATCCCCATACAGTACTTCGCCATCGTAATAGGGATCTGTGGTGCTTTCCAAAAAATCTTCCATCAGATATACCGCATTGTTCAAATAATAATTGTCCATATCGCCACAATAGATATTGATCTTGCCCTTGAGCTTTTCCCCCAATTTGCCCCAATCCCTTTCCATAATATAGCGTAGGTCATAATTCTCCTTCCAATAATCGGCCACCTCATGGTCGATTTCCCCCGTCATTTTATCCCAAAGCCGTGCCGGATAACCGTCAGCACCTTGCGGAGAATAGGTGGCTTCCCAAATATCCCACTGTTGGCCCGACCGGCTCTTGTCTCCCAAAACCAATTCCAAATGGTTGCTTTCCCGGATGGTCGACTGTATCTGCCCCAAATAATTTCGATGGCTGGGCACTTCCACCTTTTTATGCGCACTGTCGTAGTAGTAGGCATTTTCATCTTCATAAATATCCGTTAAACAATAGGCACGAAAATCGATGGGATCGGGACAGGCCGCAAAACAGCCATTGTAGGCATCGGGATATTTTACCTGGACCGCCAACGCTTCCCATCCTCCGGTAGAACCTCCATAAAGAAAACGTGCCCAACCTTCGCCCATACCGCGGAACTCCTTTTCTATATGGGGAATCAGCTCATAGGTGATCGCGTCGCCATATGGGCCTTGGCTTGCCGTATTTACCGCATAGGAATCGTCGTAATAGGGCGTTGGGTGCTGTATTTCTATGATCAGGAACCTTGGAAAATCGGGTTCGTTCCAACGCTTATAAAAATCATAGGCTTCCTGCTGCTCGATAATGTTATAACCCTCCAACTGAAACCGTTCTGAGTATTCCGGTTTTAGGGCTGGGTCTGGGGGCGTGGTCCGGAAACCACCAAAATCTGAAGGAAAATGCCCATGAAAAATCATCAGGGGATATTTGGCTTCGGGATGCTCCTTAAAACCTTTTGGTAATAAGACATGGGCCCCAAGGTACATGTCCCTTCCCCAAAAGGCTGACAATTTTTCGGACTTTATCTTAATATGTTTGATCCACTCGGTGTCTTCCGGTTGGGCTATTGGGGGAATCACCTGGTCCATGACGACATCTATGTTTTGTAGGCCCTTGTCGGTAATGGTGACTTTAAAAGGTTTACTGTACAGATTGCCCGGGGATCGGTTCCATTGTTGGCCCTCCCCATTGTCCATAGGTAATTTTACGGTATGGCCCGTCGACAGATCAAAGGTCTCGTACACATGTAAAAGGGCCTGCACGTTGTATTCTCCCGGAGGCACTTGGGCCAAGCTGGGATATGGAAAACCAAAGATGTCATCAGTGAATGTTTTGGAGTCCCCAGGCTTCCAACCGTCCACGTTCATTCCGAAAATCATTTGGGTCTGAAGGCCATCATTGATTTGAAACCTGGGTTCCGAAACTTCATTATTGGAAAACATCAATAATAATCGACCATCCATCGATTCCTGGCCAACCAGGTTGGAAAAGCTCACATTGATGTCGAATTGGGTATTATGTGCCGTTTTGGTTTGACATGCCTGCAAAAATAATAGCGCCAACAGATATAGCGGAAGGTATTTTTTCATCGTTCGGTTATTTCAAGAAAAGGTACTGAATTTGATTTGATCTACAAATAACAAACTCGCCTTTCCAACGTTTTATAACCATAGATACAAGCCGATGTCAAAAATCAAATTGCCCGATATGAAAAAGATGATCATGGTCTTGGTTTTAGTGGCCCTTTGTCTGGGGACGGCCAATTGTACCAATGACGAGCGAAATACCGATTTAGAGATTCTTACCCCAAATGATTCCCTTAACACGGGAGCTACCCTAGGTCGAAATTAAAAAATCCCTCCAACCGGAGGGATCTCATACGCTGTTCTCTTATGCAGATTGATCTTTCCGATCGGTTGAAAGGAAGCGCTTCGGTTTACCATATTTTAATCCTATCTGAAGGTACCAAGAAAAGGGAATCCCCTTCTTGAATCTTGAAAGCCGAATAAAATTCAGGCACATTTCGAACTACGCCATTTATCCTAAAGTGATTGGGGGCATGAGGGTCGGTATTCACCTGTACCCGAAGTGCTTCATCCCTGGTTTTATTACGGAAAGCTTGGGCATAACCGATAAAAACCCTTTGATCGCCACTAAAACCTTCCAAAACAGGGGCTTCCTTGCCATCAAGGGACATCCTATAGGCTCTTAGGGCTATCCCTAAGCCACCCAAATCGCCAATGTTTTCGCCAAGGGTATACGCTCCGTTCACATTTAAATCGGGGAACACTTTGAATTGGTCGAATTGCGCAACCAAGGCCGCCGTGCGTTCTTTAAATTTTTCCTTGTCAATATCGGTCCACCAGTCACGCAATGCACCGCTGCCGTCGAAGGTACTGCCCCTATTATCGAAACCATGACCGATTTCATGGCCGATAATCGCCCCAATGGCGCCATAGTTGATGGCATCATCAGCATTTAGGTCGAAAAATGGAGGTTGCAAGATCGCGGCCGGAAATACAATTTCGTTCATCGTTGGATTGTAGTAAGCATTTACGGTTTGTGGGGTCAGCCCCCATTCGGCCTTGTCTATAGGTTGGCCCAATTTTGCCAGTTCGCGATTGAATTCCATGATTTTGGCTCGTTTCATGTTCCCAAATAGGTCTTCCGGCTTGATCTCCAAATCATAGGATTTCCACTTATCGGGATACCCAATTTTAGGAGTAAATTTGCCTAATTTATCAAGGGCCTCTTTTTTAGTGGCTTCACTCATCCAATCCAATTCCTTGATACTGCCCTCATATGCCTTCAAAAGGTTTTGCACCAACTTTTCCATACGTTCTTTGGCTTCAGGTGGAAAGTGTTTTTTTACGTAAACCTTGCCCACTACTTCTCCCAAAGTACCGTTGACGGTAGAAACACCCCTGCGCCATTGGGGGCGTTGCTCTTGGATACCCCTTAACTCCTTGCTATAAAACGACCAATTCTGTGCGTCAAGCGCGTCATTCAAGCGCGCTGCATTGGCATCGATGACCCCCCATTTTAAATAAGATTTCCAAGCCTCCATATCGGTGGAAGTGATGATCTTGTCTAGCGCTTTGGTGTAATCCAACATCAAAACGCCCAATTTCTCCTGCTTGTCCAAACCAGCCTCTTTTAAAAAGGCCGACCAATTGAATCGAGGCATAGCCGCACTAAGACTATCTAACGGAAACATATTGTAAAGGTTTACCCAATCTCTCGCCTTTTCCTTTTCAAGATGTTTTTCGGCCAAGGCGGTCTCAACCGCCAACACCGTTTGGGCCGTACTTTTGGCATTTGGCAGGTTGGCCAACTCGAACATCTTTTCCATGTGTTCAAGATATTTTGCCCTAATCTCATTAGATCTTGTATCGGTCTTTAAATAATATTCCCGATCTGGAAGCCCCAATCCCGACTGCACGGTAAATACGGCATAAAAGGTCGGGTCCTTAAAATCTGGGTTCACAAAGAAATTTATGGGCGCATTGATTTCTAATTTAATTGCATAGGCGAAGTAAGCCGCCAAATCATCATAGTTCTTAAGGGCATCAATCTTGGCAAACTCCGCCTGAAGAGGAATTGCACCAAGGGTATTTCTAGTTTCCATGTCCATGTACGATTTGTATAGATCGCCCACTTTTTGTTCTTCAGATCCCTTTTCAAATGCTCCGGAAGCGGATTCCTCAATAATTTTTTTGACATCTTCTTCAGACTCCTCAAAAAGCATATAGGCCGCACCATAAGACGACTTATCAGCAGGAATTTCAGTGTTTTTTATCCAACTGCCATTGACATATGAATCAAAATCATCCCCTGGATTGACCAAAGTATCCATATACTGGGTCAAGACGCCTGAGGCCAATTCCTTTTCCATTTCCTTTTTATTATCATTTTGGCAAGCTACCATCATCAATATGGCGGCCAAAGGAGAAATTTTAATAGTGTTATTCATCATTTGTTTTGGATTTTATGCCAATCATTGGTCTATTAGACCAGTTTGTATGTCAAATGTTACAAGGCAATGGTTGATTTATTGATTTCATAAGGCCGAAACTTTGATCCTTATAATATATATTTCTATACCCATACAGTACCAATACTCGTTAAAGGTAGATTCGGGCAAAGACCTTTGGATTTTAGGCTAGTTCCTGCTTCGATGACGTTCCCGGGCCAAAAGGGTATTTTTTAAGAGCATGGCTATGGTCATGGGGCCTACCCCTCCAGGAACCGGGGTAATGTAAGAGGCCTTCTTGCTGACATTTTTAAAATCGACATCACCGGCGATATGGTAGCCCTTTTCCGAATCATCTGGAACGCGCGTAATGCCCACATCGATAACCACTACATCGTCTTTTACCATTTCCGCCTTCAAAAAATTGGGAACCCCCAAAGCGGAAATTATGATATCGGCCTGGGATGTGATCTGGGTAATGTTCTTGGTATGGCTATGGGTAAGGGTCACCGTAGAATTGCCCGGCCAGCCCTTTCTTCCCATCAAAATGCTCATAGGACGGCCCACGATATGGCTTCTACCGATCACTACGGTATGCTTCCCCTTGGTGTCGACCTTGTAGCGCTCCAAAAGTTCCAAAATGCCAAAAGGGGTAGCCGGGATGAAGGTGCTCATGTCGAGCGCCATTTTTCCAAAATTGGTAGGATGGAATCCATCAACATCCTTATCCGGGTCTATGGCCATGATCACTTTTTGGGTGTCAATCTGTTCCGGGAGGGGCAGTTGCACAATAAAGCCATCAATATCAGAATCTTGATTGAGTTCGTCGATCTTGTTCAGGAGCTCCATTTCTGAAGTGGTACTTGGCATGCGCACCAAGGTCGACTCAAAACCTACCCTTTCACAAGATCTTACTTTACTGCCGACATAGGTAAGACTTGCACCATCATTGCCCACGATAATGGCGGCCAGGTGTGGTACTTTTTCGCCCCGTTCCTTCATTTTGTTCACCTCGGCGGTGATTTCTTCCTTTATCTGGTTCGATACTTTTTTTCCGTCAAGGATTTCCATGCGTTCTGGTTTTAGATCTGGTCACCACACCAAGATGAAGCGGTATGCAAATGTTTCTTATGTAATTCTATCGGATAATCTAATGACAGGGTTTTCAGTGATGCGCATCGCAACATTGGAAGCCATGCCGAACCACCTATTTCAGTCCCTTCATCCCCCCCATCATCTGCATCATCTTTTTGCCGCCACCGCCCTGCATCATCTTCATCATTTTCCCCATTTGATCAAATTGTTTCAACAATTGGTTCACTTCCTGTATGGTTCTACCGCTACCTTTGGCAATTCTTTTTTTACGACTGACATCGAGCTTCGCGGGGATGGAACGTTCATCCGGGGTCATCGAATGGATGATCGCCTCGATATGTTTAAAGGCATCATCATCGATATCCATTCCCTTCAGTGCCTTTCCTGCGCCTGGGATCATGCCCATCAAATCTTTAATGTTGCCCATTTTTTTGATTTGTTGGATCTGACTTAGAAAATCATCGAACCCAAACTTATTTTTGGCAATTTTTTTCTGGATTTTCCTTGCCTCCTCTTCGTCGAATTGCTCCTGCGCACGTTCTACCAAGGAGATCACGTCGCCCATTCCCAAAATCCTTTCGGCCATTCTCGAGGGATAGAAAATGTCAATGGCTTCCATCTTTTCGCCGGTGCCGATGAATTTGATCGGCTTATTGACCACCGACTTAATGGATATCGCCGCCCCTCCACGGGTATCGCCATCGAGCTTGGTCAATATCACCCCATCGAAGTTAAGGATGTCATTGAAGGCTTTGGCGGTGTTCACCGCATCTTGACCGGTCATGGCATCGACCACAAAAAGGGTTTCCTGTGGCTTGATGGCTTTATGGATATTTGATATCTCCGCCATCATTTTTTCATCAACGGCCAAACGCCCCGCGGTATCGATGATCACCACGTCATAACCCTTCGATTTAGCAAGTGCGATGCCAGCTCGGGCAATGGCAACGGGATCATTGTTCCCTTTATCGGAATAAACCTCTACCCCGATCTGGTCCCCTACGATGTGCAATTGGTCAATGGCGGCGGGACGATAGACATCACAGGCCACCAATAAGGGTTTCTTAGATTTTTTGGCTTTTAGAAAATTGGCCAACTTTCCGGAAAAAGTGGTTTTCCCAGATCCTTGCAGGCCCGACATCAAAATCACAGCGGGATTACCCGATAAGTTGATGCCTTCGTTCTCACCCCCCATTAGGTCGGTAAGTTCATCCTTGACGATTTTCACCATCAATTGCCCAGGCTGCAAAGTGGTCAAGACATTTTGGCCGAGTGCCTTCTCTTTTACCCTGTTGGTAAATTCCTTTGCAATCTTGAAGTTAACATCAGCGTCCAATAAAGCCCTACGAACCTCTTTGGTCGTCTCGGCCACATTGATCTCGGTAATTTGGCCGTGCCCCTTAAGGACATGTAAGGCTTTATCGAGCTTTTCACTTAAATTATCGAACATGGTATCGTTTGTTTACTGGGATTGCAAAGTAACAAAATATAGTGGCCATTGGCAAGAAGTTTATTGGGAGTCAAGGCCAGTGGCAATAGTGCTTGTCGCATTGAATTCAAATACCCAAAAGATCCCTTGATGACGTAAAAAAAAAACGCCCATCTTTCGATGGGCGTTCTCTTATGGGGCAAAAAAGGTATGGGGCAAAAGGTTTATATCATATCTTTTCGAAGGTGAGGAAATCGGTGCCCCCATTACCTCCACTCACATCGATCAACTCAATTTTGTTGGCTGAATATGTCTTGATTTCCCAGTCGTCAGTGAGCTTCTCAAACTTGACGGGCGAAGCGAAAAGGATATTAAAATCCACATCATCATCCCTAAGGTCGTCTGTACCATTGTCGGAAACCGTTATCGACCAAGCGCCCGAAAGGGCCGTGCTGCCATCAGTGGCAATTAATGATCCATCCAGGTTAAAATTGAACACAAAGCCAGCATATTCCAAAGTTTCTTCCTTATCGGTATCAAAATAATAACTGATCTGCCAATCGCCACTTATTACGGCATTCTTGACGGCGTCGGCATCCATGGTCCCAGCATCATTTGCGTTGCTATTATCATTGCTACATGAAATAATAACCATTGCAAAAAGTACAATCGAAATGGCAATTAAACTTTTTAGTTTCATGATTTTAAATTTAGGTTAAGTGCAAAGGCCCGGTGCCTCGCCACCGGGCCTGCTATGATTTATGGTTTTTCAAAGACCAAGGTCCTTAAACTGTCATTGCCACCGCTAAGATCTTTCAAGGCAAGACGGTTGGAAGCGATTTCAAAAAGATCCCAGTCATCGGTGAGTTCGCCCAAGGGGCTTTGGTCTCCAAAATTGAGATAGACGTTCAATTTCCCATCACTGTTTCTTAGCACCCTCCAATGGGCCAACAATGTCGGTCCGGTTTGACCTGCAGTAACCGCGACCACATTAGCTCCTTGAAAATTAAAGGTATAGGCCGTAAAGTCAGTTGTCCCTGCCTCGCCACCTGTATAGTTTGCGACCATCCAATCACCACCCATGAGGATGTTCCTTATTGCAAGCACATCGCCGTCATCCATGTTATCGTTGCAAACGCGCTCCAAGATCAATTCGTAATCGGTACCTTCGATCTCAAATTTCAAACGGTCGTTCCTAAGCTCGCTCAAAGGCCACTCAAAACTTACGCCGGGCTCTTCTCCCATCACTATAGCCATCACCAATCTGCCTTGGGCATTCAGGGCGATTTCCCAGGTGCCTTGAGAAGTGAGTTCCCCGTTGCTCAAGGTCACCACCCCTTCGGCCATGAACTTGAACTCGAAGCCCAAAAGCCTTCTGATCTCCTCACCCCCAACCTTCACTTTTTTAATGACCCAGCTACATTCCTTCAAGATGTTTCGCAACGTATTGGGGTCTTGGTCGATGATGCCGCAAACGTTCTCCATGATGATCTTGTTACCCTCACCTGAGAAGAGTTTGATCTTGCCCGGCGCTATTTCACAAACGAACCACTCGAGGTTAAAATCGACCATTCCATCGAATTCCAGTGTAAGCGCAACCCTCCAATCGGTCACCCTGGTGTTCCAGGTGCCTGTTAGGCTGTTGCCCATTCTATCAATAACGGTTACTGAGCCATCTTTGCTGAAATTCATCAACCATTCGCGATATTGATCGATCTGGCTCATATTATCCCTATCGACGGCAGTTATCAACCATGGACATTCGACCAACAAATTGTCTAATCGTTCCTTGGTAAAATCATCATCATTGTAATCATTGTCATCATCTTCGTCACATTCGCTTTTAGCGCGTTCTATGGCATCGGCCAATTCTGCGTTGCTGCTTACCCTTATTTCAGAACCATCATATAGTTCCAAGGCAATCGGAAATTCGATGCTCACCAAATCGGCGCCATCAAGGCCGGCGAAAAATCGGCGCATATCTTTATCACTTTCAACGATTACGTTACCTGTCTTCTGCAAATTGGCATCGAAGGTGAACAACTTAATGGGGTATACAAAGTCGATACATTCAATATCATCGTCCTGGCCACCTTCGGTGCATTGTTCAGCAAGTTGGCGCAAATCTTCAATACCAGTTAAGGTAATATCGGTGAAATCGGCCAGTGTCACTGTTATCGGGAAGATAATGTCCAACAGATCCTCATCACCATCTATGGCATCGAATACAGCTTCGATCTTATCGAGATCGGGAAGGGCATTGATGGTAATCTCAGCCCCGTTGACCTTTACGGTATAGGGAAAACGAATATTAAAACAGCTGGTACCGTCCACGATATTGTCGATAGACCCATCATTGGAAACTGTATTTTCCATGAGTTTTGCAGTAGTGGAATTGGCCAGAAGGGTTTCTTGTTCGTTGACCGTGTCCACTTTTTCAAATTCATCTTGACAAGCGGTAAATGACAAAGCCATTACCGTAAGGACAAGGTAGGTTGCATGCTTTAAATACTTTTTCATAACGATTTGGATTTTTTTGTTACTTCACTCTTAAAACAACCGATACTGAAAACACCCTACCCCAAATCTTGATTTTTTTTGAAATATCTTGTTCAACAATGCGTTTTATCTGTGATAGCGCCATTTATTTAAGGCGAGATTATGTTCCATTCAGGTGTAAACAACTTCATCCATGGTGCAGTCAACAGGTATATAGATCTTAAAATTCGACCAACTTGGAAACCAACAACAAGGAAAACGTCTGCGAAGAAATGGTATTCACCAGTATCTTCAAGGCTAATTCAACAACGGTTTTTAACTATATTTATTATAAGTTCGGCAACGAGGAAAAGGCTCATGATGCCGTACAAGAGGCATTTGTAAAGCTTTGGGAAAATTGTGGCAAAGTATCCCCGGAGAAAGCCAGATCCTTCGTTTACACCGTGGCCAATAATCTCTATTTGAATGTGATCAAAGCCGAGAAGGTGCGACTTAAATATGCCGACAAGTCGCTTAAGACCACCCACGAATCGCCCGAATATTTGATGGAACAAAAGCAGTTCCAAGAAAAATTGGAACGGGCCTTGGACCAACTGCCAGAAAACCAGCGCACCGTTTTTCTATTGAACAGGATCGACGGAAAGAAATATGCCGAAATTGCCGAGATGGAAGGGGTAAGTGTTAAAGCCATAGAAAAAAGGATGCACCTGGCACTGAAAACCCTAAGGGATCAAATCCATGGCATCTAAAACAAACAGAGTTATGGAGGGCCATATAAGACATTGGAACAACCTCCATTTAATAAATTATCGATAAATGGTAGGGTTTTTTAAAGCCCGATTGTTATAAAGGTACTAAAGCTTGAAATCATGCAAGAGAATTACTTAGCGAAATGGCTCAACAATGAGCTTACCGAGGCAGAGCTGGCAGAATTTAAAAAATCTGAAGCATATGCCTCCTACCAGCGAATACTCGAGGCGGCAAATACTTTGGAAGCCCCAGATTTCGATATGGAAGAGGCCTTGTTAGCGGTCAAAAACAAGCGCATTTTTAAAGACAATACCAAAGTGGTGCAATTAGCTCCGTTTAGAATGTTCCTGCGCGTTGCGGCGGTGGTGGCCGTACTATTGGCGGGAGCCTACCTTTACCTGAACAGTCTTAACGAATCGATCACCACTCAGTATGCGGAAAACAAGCAGGTGGTTTTGCCCGATAATTCTGAAATCGTATTGAATGCCGATTCTGAAATCAGCTATAGCAAAAAGAAATGGGACAAACAGCGCAACGTAAATCTTGAGGGGGAGGCTTATTTTAAGGTGGCTAAGGGCAAGCGCTTTACCGTAATCACCGAAGGCGGCAGCGTCGCCGTTTTGGGTACCCAATTCAATGTGGAAAATCGTAGGGGCTTTTTTGAAGTGACCTGTTATGAGGGCTTGGTGAGCGTGACCTTCAATGGTGCAGAAACCAAATTGCCTGCAGGCACTTCCTTCATCGCCATCAATGGTAAAATGATCAATAGTGACGCTCCCGAAACGAACTTACCCTCCTGGATGAACCAAGAGAGCAGTTTCAAAAGTATTCCCTTGAAATATGTGATTGCCGAATTTGAAAGACAGCATAATATTATGGTAGAGACCCAAAATGTAGATACCGATCAATTATTTACAGGTACCTTTAGTAATACAGATGCCCACTTGGCTTTGCAGAGCATCAGTATTCCTTCCCAAATAAAGTTTAAATTTGAGGGGAATAAAGTGTTGTTCTATGCCGAAAACACTCCATAAGGCATTATCCTTATTTGTTTGTTTGTTGTTGATTTCCGCCTTACAAACAAAGGCGCAGGAGACAACAGCCTCAACCTACCTCATACCCTTTATCCAAAAGCTCGAAAAAGACTTTGACATCAAGTTCTCCTATGTTGATGACGACATTCGGGATGTTCAGATCAAAACACCAGATGCCGTAGATCTTGTAGGTATACTGACCAGTATCACGAACCAAACCCAGATCAAGGTCCAAAAAATCAGCGACCGATATTACTCCTTGGCCAAAAGCAGCACGGTCAATATTTGCGCGACGGTCTTGGATAATTTTGAAAAAAATACCGTTATGGGGGCCACAGTGGAGGTATTGGGAACCAAGATCGTCACTGTAACCGATTCTGAGGGTCGCTTTTCCTTAAAGGACATCCCTAGAAAAGCGATTCTACAAATCAAGTTTTTGGGCTTTAAAACATTTTTTGTGGAAGCCGGGGAATTGATCGGTAAAGACCCATGCAAGACCTTGCTTCTAGACCCATACTATCAGGAATTGGAAGAAGTGGTCGTTTACAAATTCCTGACCACGGGACTTAGCAAACAAACCGATGCCAGTATCTTACTGAACAGTTCAGAATTCGGCATCCTGCCCGGTACCATCGATCCCGATGTGCTGCAAACGGTACAGGCCCTTCCAGGAATCAAAAGTATCGACGAAACGGTATCGGACATCAACATCAGAGGGGGCAGCAACGATCAAAACCTGTTGCTTTGGGATGGCATAAAAATGTACCAATCGGGTCACTTTTTTGGTCTCATCTCGGCTTTCAATCCTTTTCTAACGGACAAGGTGGTCTTGATCAAAAACGGATCGAGCGCACAATATGGGGACGGCGTGAGCGGTATCATCGATATGCACACCAAAAATGAGCTCAAGGATCAATTTTTTGGTGGGGCGGGCATCAACTTGATCAGTGGGGACGTTTATGGGCAGTTTCCTTTGGGCGATAAAATGGCTTTGCAGCTCTCCGCAAGACGATCCCTGACCGATTTCTTCAATACGCCCACCTATAACGAATTCTTCGATAGGGCCTTCCAGGATAGCCAGATCGTGGAGCGGGAAGGAAATTTTTATTTTTATGATTTTACCGGGAAGCTGCTTTATGACATCGGCACAAATCAGAAATTTCGGCTGAGTTTTATCAACATCAATAATGCCTTGGATTATTCCGAGTTGTCAAGGGATAACGCCAATGCCACCCAAAGCAGTCTTGATCAGACCAACCTCTCATTCGGTGGCAGTTTGGACAGTAAATGGACAAATAGGTTCAAGACCTACCTCAATATGTATTTTACCAG
>JAHENB010000012.1:56595-91571 GCA_024643345.1 Maribacter sp.
ATCTGGACGAGTTATACCTATAACCTTAACAACTACACCTTCGAAGATATCGTGCCCAGCCGATTCCCCAACAATCTCGATATAAGGCATACCCTGACCTTGGCCGGAACCTACGATATTGGCGGCCTAAAACTTGGCTTAGGGCTCAACTACCGCACAGGAAAACCTTTTACCGAACCCCTCGCCAGCGACCCCATCGACGAGAGCGTTTTTCCCAATCGTATCAATTATGACGCACCGAATGACAGCAGGCTCCCGGAATACCTCAGGGCCGATGCATCGGCCATTTATGGTTTTGAATTGGGATCAAGGGCGGCTGCCACCATAGGGCTTTCGATCCTTAATTTTACTGATAGAAAGAACATTTTCAATACGTACTACCGCCTCAATGCGACAAATGAAATTGAAAAAGTAGAGAACGTATCATTGGGCCTAACGCCGAATGTGAGCTTCAGGGTACGTTTTTAACTCCGGTTCAAAAGGTTGTTTCCGTGGATCAAATCACCCTTAGGTGAACAAAGGCCAATTAAATATTTAAGGGCGAACCCAAAGCAATGGGAACTGCAAAAAGACTGATGCGAATTGCAATGACTTACATGCGCTCCGGAACTTGAATGCCCAAGAGATGAAATGCCGATTGGATTACCTCAGCGACTTTCTTTGACAATTGTACCCTAAATATTTTCTTTTGCAGATCGGGCTCCCCCAATATCGAAACCTGTTGGTAGAACGAATTGAACTCCCGCACCAGATCGTAGGTATAGTTGGCGATCAAGGCCGGACTATAGTTTTCCGCGGCCAATTGAACGGTTTCAGGGAACTGTAACAATTGCTTTAAGAGTTCCTTTTCCTTTTCATGTAGACCATCGGCCAGGTTTTTCACCTCTGTCCCATAATTGAACTCTGCATCGGCCCTTCTCAGAATAGATTGGATCCGCGCATAGGTATATTGTATAAACGGACCTGTATTGCCTTGAAAATCAACTGATTCCTCTGGGTCGAACAAAATGCGCTTTTTGGGATCCACCTTAAGGATATAGTATTTCAGCGCCCCAAGTCCGATCATACGATGGAGTTCCTTTTTTTCGGCTATGGTGTAGTCTTCCAACTTCCCCAATTCTTCGGAAATCGAAGCTGCGGTACGTGTCATTTCGGCCATAAGATCATCCGCGTCGACCACGGTGCCCTCGCGGCTCTTCATCTTGCCACTGGGTAGATCGACCATCCCGTAGCTCAAATGATAGAGGTTTTTGGCCCAAGAGTAGCCCAGCTTTTTAAGGATGAGGAACAATACCTTGAAATGATAATCCTGTTCATTGCCCACGGTATAAACCATACCGTCAATGTCGGGATAGTCTTTCACCCTTTGAATCGCCGTGCCGATATCCTGTGTCATGTACACTGCGGTGCCATCGGAACGAAGTACGATTTTTTCATCCAAACCTTCTTCGGTAAGATCGATCCAAACGCTGCCATCGTCTTTCCTATAGAAAACGCCTTTTTGTATGCCTTCCAAAACCACGTCTTTGCCCAACAAATAGGTATCGCTCTCGTAATAGAGCTTATCGAAATCGACCCCCATGTTGCGATAGGTTTCCTCAAAGCCGGCATAGACCCATGCGTTCATTTTTTTCCAAAGGGAAACCACGGCCTCGTCACCCGCCTCCCATTGCAACAACATTTTCTGAGCATCCTGGAGAATGGGGGCTTCCCGTTCCGCAATTTTGATATCCACACCCTTGGAAACCGCTTCTGCGACCTGCATTTTATAGGCCTTGTCAAAGGCCACATAATAATTTCCCACCAATTTGTCCCCTTTCAGACCGGTACTTTCCGGGGTGGCACCGTTTCCGAATTTAAGCCAGGCCAACATGCTCTTGCAGATATGGATGCCCCGATCGTTGATGATTTGGGTCTTGTACACCTTTTTACCGGAGGCTTTCAGGATTTCAGCCACGGAATATCCCAAAAGATTGTTGCGTATATGCCCTAAATGCAAGGGTTTATTGGTGTTTGGAGAAGAATATTCCACCAAAATCGCTTCGGTTTCACTAGGCGCGATATAACCATAATGCCCCTCTTCCCTGATGGCATTAAATGACTGCAGGTAATGATCATCACCGATCAGAAGGTTCAAAAACCCTTTGACCACATTAAAATCAATGACCGCTTCAACCTGCGCAACCAAATAGGACCCTATTTTGGCGCCAATCTGTTCCGGATTGCCCTTTACCCATCGAAGCATCGGAAAGATCACCACGGTGATATCGCCTTCAAAATCCTTACGGGTGGGCTGAAATTCAACATTGGGAAGGGCCACCCCAAAAACAGCATTTACGGCTTCCTTTACCTTTACATCTAAAACAGTTTGGAGGTTCATTTATTTTTGCTTCACAAAGGCGCAAAATTACGTTTTTTTTTAAGCTTTGCAGGCGATGGCCCAAGGTAATCCACCTGCTTTTGGCTAACTTTGAAAAAAAAGCTTAAGAAAAAGCATATGCTCGTCAACGTCTCCTATAACAACAAGGAAATTACCCGTAAAGTGGATGATGAAGTAGGCCGGCCCTTTACTTTGAAAGAAAGATGGGCCATGGGCGGTATCGGTTCGCCGAAATTGTTCATTACAGAAGCCAGCATCGAAATCCGAAATCTGTTGCTTTTGGACAATAACCTCGATACCTGCAACATAGAAATGAGGCCGAAGGGACTCATTGTCCGGTTCCGTTCCCTGCTGGAAACCTTTGCCCTGGTTGTTCCCTATTACAAGTTAGGCGTTTATAAAGGCGATTTTGCCGTTTACTCCATTTTTAAGGACCATTATTTTATCAAGGTAAGATCGGATACCAAAGCCATACAAAAATTTTTCCGGAAAATACTGGATTATAAAGCAGACAATGGACCTGTGGATATCTTGGATCTGTAGCCTAATGTTAAAGGGCCAGACTCGAATAGTTCGGAGAATGGAAAATTCGATCTAAAGAATTTCCCGTCGTTAAAGCATTAAGTCCAAAAAAGCGCCAAACCATGAAAATACTCCTAACCGGTGCCAACGGCTATATCGGAATGCGATTGCTGCCCCAGTTACTCGAATTGGGCCATGAAGTGGTCTGTGCCGTGCGCGATGCCAAGCGCCTCTCTGTCGACAGGGAAACGCTTGCACAGATCGAGGTGGTGGAAATCGATTTTTTGAAAGAGGTAGTGGAGGGCAGAATGCCAAAAGATATCGAAGTGGCCTATTTTTTGATCCATTCGATGAGCACCTCCACACAGGACTTCGATGCAATGGAGGCAAAAACCGCCCATAATTTCAATCGTCATCTCGAAGGCACCAAAGTGAAACAGGTCATCTACCTCAGCGGAATCACCAATGAGGCCACCCTCAGCAAACACCTTTGGTCCAGGAAAAATGTGGAGGAAATATTATTCCAGGGTAATTTCAGCTTAACGGTACTGAGGGCTGGAATCATTGTAGGTTCGGGAAGTTCCTCGTTCGAGATCATCAGGGATCTTTGCGAAAAGATACCGGTGATGATCACCCCGAAATGGGTATTGACCAAAACGCAGCCTATTGCCATCAGGGATATCATCAGTTTTCTCGTAGGGGTTTTGGGCAATGAAAGCACCTACGGCGATTCCTTTGATATTGCAGGTCCCGATGTGCTGAGTTACAAACAAATGATGGAGCAGTATGCCCAAGCACGTGGCTTTAAGAACTGGATATTCACCGTGCCCGTAATGACCCCAAAACTTTCGTCGTATTGGTTGTACTTTGTCACCTCTACCTCTTATAAATTGGCCATGAACTTGGTCGATAGCATGAAAATAGAGATTGTGGCCAGGGATAAACGGCTCCAAGAACTTTTGGGCATCAAGCCCCATACCTATATTGAAGCAATCGACATGGCCTTTAAAAAAATAGAGCAGAACCTTGTGGTGAGCAGCTGGAAGGACAGTATGGTCAGTGGGCGATTCAACAAGAATCTGGGCAAATACGTGCAAGTGCCAAAATATGGCGTATTACAAGACCATAAGGCCCTCAAAATATCGGATCCCGAGCTTGTGATGCGGAACATTTGGAAAATAGGGGGCGAAAATGGTTGGTACTATGGTAATTGGCTCTGGAAAACCAGGGGCTTTATGGACCAATTGATCGGAGGCGTTGGCTTGCGCCGTGGACGTACCCACCCAGATAAGATATACCCAGGTGACGCTTTGGATTTTTGGCGGGTTTTATTGGCCGATAAAAAGGGAAAAAGGCTGCTACTGTTCGCTGAAATGAAACTTCCCGGTGAAGCTTGGTTGGAATTTAGAATCGATGAAGACAACATCCTACATCAAACGGCCACTTTTAGACCGAGGGGACTAAAGGGCCGCTTATATTGGTATAGCATTGTTCCCTTTCATTACTTTATCTTTGGGGGAATGATCAGAAATATCGCCAAAGTTCGTGAAATTTAATTAGGCCTAAGCACAGCATCATTGAACGTTATTTTGAAAAATCAACTGCTTTTTCTGTCCTTGGGCATATTGCTTTTGTTTACCCTAACCGTATTCTTCTTTACCGAGGCGAGTTATGGGGCCATAGAAGTGCTTTCGCTGTGGGTGCGGAACCATTTTGGTTATTTTTATCTATGTCTCGGCTTGGGCTGTGTGCTTTTGTTATTGGGCATTGCCCTTTCGCCATTGGGAAAGGTGAAACTGGGCAAGGTCGATTCTAAACCCGAGCATTCGCTTTGGTCCTGGACCGCCATGTTGTACAGCGCGGGAATGGGCGCCGGCATTTTGTTGCGTGCCGTACAGGAACCGGTTTACATGCAACAGTACCCACCCTATCCCTCGGTATTGGATGCTGAAATTCTGGCCTTGGAATTCACTTTTTATCAATGGGGCTTTACCGCATGGGCATTTTATGGCTTGTTCGCCATGGTGGTGGGCCATGCCCTGTTCGTGGGCAAAAAAAAGGTTTTGGTAAGCGCAACCATCGAGGGTACCATCAAAAACAAGTGGGCGCGAAATGGTATTGATGTGATGACCATGGTTACCACGGTTTTTGGACTCATTGCGGCCATAGGATTGGGCACCACCCAGATCAATGGAGGCCTCAATCATATTTTTGGATCGGGTTTTGGTTTGGGCACTACTTTGGTATTGGCCACCCTTATATCGGCCATTGCCTTTTATTCGGCATGGCAAGGGGTGAACAGGGGCATTAAGACGCTTTCAAAAATAAACATCCTATTGACCTTGGCACTGCTGATTTTCATTTTTGTCACAAGTGACATGGGCGCCATCTTGGTGGCCTTCTCAAAAGCCACCCTACAATATTTGTTCGACTTTATCCCTATGAGCCTAGCGCTGAATGGGTATGATCCAGGGCTTGATTTCCTGACTGATTGGACCTTTTATTATTGGGCATTTTGGTTGGCCTGGGCACCTTTTACCGGGATTTTTATCGCTAGGATCTCAAAGGGCAGAACTTTGCGACAATTGCTGCTCGGCGTCTTGATCATACCTTCGCTTGGCACTTTTTTTTGGTTTTCGGTATTTGGCACATCGGCATTTCAAATGATCGAAGTTTGGGGAACCTATAACAATGAATTTGGGAATGTGTTCTCCTCCATTTTTGTTTTTCTAGAATACTATCCCATGGCGGGCATACTCAATATTACCACGATCATTTTACTGATGGGATTTTTGATCACTTCCGTAGACTCCGCCGTCTTTGTGCTCAGCATGTTTACCGACGAAGGAAAAAAAGACCCCAGCAAGCGGCATCGGCTGCTGTGGTCCGTATTTATTTTACTGGCCACCTTGGCCCTTATCTTACTGGGCAATTTCAGGACCGATATCGATGTGCTGACGGCTGTACAGAAACTATTGGTCATTACCTCGCTGCCCTTTGCTTTTTTCATCGTGGCCATGACGGGAATTTTTATGAAACGGCTGTTGGTCGCCCCGCCCAATATCGACGCGTAGCGGTCGAATTTAAAAATAGGGCCAAACCCTCTCTAATCTGGTCAACCGGAATTATGTTTTAGCTTTAGGCAAAAACACTTCGGCCATCATGCATCGTGCACTGCCACCACCACAAGTTTCAATGGTGTCCAAAGAACTGTGAACGATCTCACAATACTTTTCTATGGCTTTGATCTGGGTTGGGGTCAAACTGTGATAGGCTTGTGAACTCATCACGAGATAGGGCATCGCATCGGTTCCCAATACCTGCAACATATTCCCGGCAAAGTGGTGCATCTGTTCCTCGGTAATGGCAATGATCTCTTTTCCATCCTCTTTAAGGTTTTTCACCACATTTTTCCGCTCTTTCAAATCGTCGATGCTGTCAAGGCAAATCACCGAAAAATTTAGCGCCAGACACATCATTACATTGGTGTGATAAATGGGCAATCGCTTCCCCTCATAGGTTTGAAAGGCACTGAAGATGATGGGCAGGCAATCGAAATCTTCGCAAAACTCAATCACAAGATCCTCATCGGCACGGGCCGACAGTGCGCAATATACTTTTTGGTGTTCCCTATCGAGCAAAAGGCTGCCTGTCCCTTCCAAAAACAGCCCTTCCGCTTCGGCAGCGGTGTAGTCCATTACATTTTTAATCAAAAATCCTTTGGTCTCCAGCAGATCCAAGATATCCTCCCTTCGTTCCTTCCTGCGATTTTCGGCGAACATGGGATACAAACCTACCGTACCATCGCTGTGGAACGAGATCCAATTGTTCGGAAAAATGGAATCGGGGGTATCGGCTTCCTTGGTATCGTCTACCACGATGACGTTGACGCCCTTTGCCCTTAATATTTCAACAAAGGCATCGAACTCCTGCTGGGCTTTGGCATTAATGGTCTGGTTCTGTATATCGATATCTTCCATAAAGAAGTTATTGACAGCGGTTTGTTCGTTCATCCTAAAACGCACCGGACGAACCATTAAAATGGTATTCGTAATCTGTTTCATGACATCGTTGATATTATTGATCATTCCCTAACCAAAGGTAGCGTACTACATCGGAGAAGTCCTTCTTGCTTTGAAATTTCCGCATATGGTATCTCTTCAACGATAAATCCATTTTCACGCAACCATTTGTTCAGCCTTGTAAAGTTTTTTTCGGACACCACCACCTTTGGAGAAATCGAAAACACATTGCTATACATATTGTACATTTCATCAGAGGTAATCTCAAAAATATTTTCTGCCCCAAAATAGTCCACAAGCCATTTGTATTCCGATTCGTTCAAAAATCCATTTTTATGGAGTATGGCCTTGTCTCTTCCCACCGGTTGAAAACAACAATCTAAATGTAGTGCGTTTTCCCTGGCATTGATAGATTTTCTCAGTTCAAATGTCTTCACGGTCTTCATGGGAAACAATTCGGCCAAAAAAGCCACTGCTTCCTTATTGGTACGTGCCGTGATAATGTTCGAATAATTTTCTCCCGTATAGATTCCCACGAATATATAGTCGTTCCACGGCATAACATCGCCACCCTCAACATGTACTTCTTCGGGTGGGTAAACCACTTTGGCCGGGTCTATCAATTTGAGTACAGGTCCCAATGCCAAAAACTCATCTTCGCGATCTGGCAAAATATTCGCTTTGATGAAGGTATCCCCAATGACAAAAGCAATATCTCGGGAGAAAATTTGGTTGGTATCCTGAAGTACAGTTGGTCGAAAGACCTGCACTCCATATTTTTCGAAAACAGCGGCGAAGGCTTCCATTTCCTTTACCATATCGACTTCAACCGGATAAGTGCCGGCCAAAATATGTTCCAAGGATTTTGGATCATAGGCCTCCTCCGGTTTAGGGGTCGGGCCACAACTTACAGCCGTTCCCAAAACCACTGCCCTCAGGCGCGATGTTTCGTCATTGATGTTCAACTGCAGCATTCGAAATTTTTGTGCTAAGATAAGACTGAATATCAGTAAAAAAAATGCTCCTTAAACAATAAAGGAGCATGCATTGTTCTTGATACCTATCGGTTTACCTAAGGCTAAGGTCTACATAGGGTCGTAGATTTTCTCCGGTATATATTTGTCTTGGCCTGCCGATTGGTTCATTGTTCAACCGCATCTCCCTCCACTGGGCAATCCAGCCCGGTAGTCTTCCCAAAGCGAACATTACGGTAAACATATCTGTTGGGATACCCAGGGCCCTATAAATGATGCCGGAATAGAAATCTACGTTCGGATATAACTTTCTTTCGACAAAGTAGGGATCTTCCAGTGCCTCCTTTTCCAATCCCTTGGCGATATCCAAAATAGGGTCTTCCATGCCCAAATCTTCCAGCACTTCATCTGCAGCCTTTTTTATGATTTTTGCCCGTGGATCGAAATTCTTATAGACCCTATGCCCAAAGCCCATTAACCTAAATGGGTCATCTTTATCCTTGGCTTTGGCCATATATTTTTTGGTGTCACCGCCATCGGCTTCGATGGCCTCGAGCATTTCGAGCACGGCCTGGTTCGCACCTCCATGCAATGGGCCCCATAAAGCGGAAATTCCCGCTGATAAAGAAGCGAAAAGACCGGCATGTGAGGATCCCACAATACGTACGGTCGATGTGGAACAGTTTTGCTCATGATCGGCATGCAAGATCAGTAACTTGTCCAAGGCTTCAATCACCACTTTATTCTTCCTATATTCTTGGTTCGGTTTTTTGAACATCATTTTATGGATGTTCTCTACATAACCGAGACTATCATCACCATAGTCCAGAGGCAGCCCCTTTTTCTTCCGTAAGGTCCAGGCCACGAGCACCGGGAATTTAGCCAATATTCTTACAATAGCATGGTACATCGCCTTTTCAGAGCTCACGTTCACAGAGATTGGGTTAAAGGCAATGAGAGCGCTTGTCAATGACGATAGAACCCCCATCGGATGTGCCGATTTAGGGAAACCGTCAAGGATCTTCTTCATTTCCTCATCGACGGTCGATTCGTTTTTGATATCTTTATGGAAGGCTTCCAATTTTTCTTTATTGGGCAACTCCCCAAAGATCAGGAGATAGGCCACTTCCAAAAAGTCGGCCTTTTCCGCCAACTCCTCAATCGAATAACCGCGATATCTTAAAATACCCTTTTCCCCATCAAGGAAGGTAATGGCACTTTCACAGGAACCGGTATTTTTGTACCCGGGATCGAGGGTAATGAGCCCTTTGGTTACCGAACGTAGGTTTTTTATATCAATGGCCGGTTCATCTTCCGTACCTTTTATTACGGGGAATTCGTATCTCTGACCATTGTATTCAATAATTGCGAAGTCTGACATTTGTGGTAGTTACTTTTGGTTAAACGTAAATTTAAGGAAATCGCCCCACGTTAACAATTTAGTATTTTCATTTAGGTTATTATTAACAAAGGCAATAAAAAGTGGTGGTTTTGTCTTGCATGGCCCATTATAACAGGTAAAGCACTTTGTAATATTCGTCGACCGATTTTTTCCAAGTAAACCGCATCTGCTTGGCGTTGGCCCTAATCTCTTCCCATTTGGGCTTATCGTTTTCAAATAGCCATAAAGCCCTATCAAAAGTGGAGACCATGTTTTTTATTTTTTCATCATAGGTGTCACCGTCAAACGAAAAACCGGTTTTGAGATGCTCAACCGTATCTTTTAACCCCCCCGTATGGTGAACCAGGCACGGATTTCCGTTGCGCATTGAAAGCATTTGGCTAATACCGCAGGGCTCGAAAAGACTGGGCATAAAATATAAGTCGGACTCAAGATAGATAGAATCGATTAGGTCCTCGGACTGCCCGTTGGTAAAAATAAAATTAGAATGCTCATAGCTCATTTTCCTGAATAGCTCTTCGTACTCAGGTGCGCCAGTTCCCAAGACCATGAATATGCCATCGACCTTTTTGAGTTTTTGTAGAATTTTTACCAAGGCTTCAGGGGAACGTTTCAGGAAATAGAACTTCTGTTCGGTCAATCTTGCCACACTTGACATAATGAATTTTGGCCGCGCATCTACATACTTCATTACCTTTTCCCCGGTATGCGCCAAGAAATCCGCTTTATATTTTTTCGATTCCTCCTGCAGCCACCTGAACAATGCCTTTACGGTGTTGCGATAGAGCAAACCGGTGGCGGCCTCCCTAATATTGTTATAATTGCACCCATTGAGGATCCCGAATAACCTGCCCATATCATTGGCTTTTACCAAATCCAATTCAAGAGATTCACCACCGATAAATTCCGGCGGCGCACTGGGTTTAAGAATGTCTTCCTTATAAGAAGGGGAAACCGTGTGCACGGCATCGGCAAATCGAATGCCCACGGCCATCAGATTCACACAATCTTGATAACGGTAATCCATCAAGGCCTTGGTATCGAGCTCGATATCGGGAAACCAATTTTGAAGCGAGGAATAATTTCCCTTAAAGGGACGAATGCCCTGAATGGCCAAGTTATGAATACTGTAAACAAACCGTATTTCATTCAATGCCTTATAATTGGGGTGATATTGCTTTAAAAAGAGCACAAGACTAGTGTGCCAATCGTGCACATGAACAATATCTAGCTTACCAAAACAATCCTTTTTAATGGCCTCGGCCACCGCGGTACAGAAAATAATAAACTTGACCGCGTCGGTATAAAAGGGTTCGGTTGGGTCGTTATGGTATATATGGGCGATGTCGCCCGCTTCGATTTCAGGATGATGAATTACATAATGGTGCAGGTTCTTGAATTCCTTTTTGGGAACCACCTCATATAGATCGGCGGTATATGTTTGCCCGCGGAGCTGAACATTCAGATGTGATTTGAAGGTGCCGTTTTTATGCAGCCTCGAATAAGAGGGCACCACTACATGGGCCTTATCTCCCCTTTCGGAAATCTGTCGCGGTACATCGCGCACCACATCACCCATTCCACCGGCCTTACATTCCGGAATGGCGTCGTTTTCGGCAGCTACAAAAAGGAAATTGTTCATACTTCTTAGAAAGGATTTCAGTCAATACAAGATATTCAATTATATGAGATAATGGTGGAGATACCAAAAAAAAACCTTTCCCGACCCTATGGAAGTAGGGAGGAAAGGTTTATCATTGATTTTCCGATGCTTAGCGAATCTTAAAAGCTTTAAGTTGCGGATAATAGGCCATTTCGCCCAGTTCTTCCTCAATTCGCAGCAATTGATTGTATTTCGCCATCCTATCCGATCGCGAGGCGGAACCGGTTTTTATCTGGCCAGTATTCAAGGCCACGGCCAAATCGGCGATGGTATTGTCCTCGGTTTCCCCTGATCGGTGCGACATTACCGAAGTGTAACCTGCGTTCTTGGCCATGTTTACCGCAGCAATGGTCTCCGTTAAGGTGCCTATTTGGTTTACCTTGATCAAAATGGAATTGGCTATGCCGTTCTCAATACCCCGGGAGAGCCTTTCTACATTGGTCACAAAAAGATCATCACCGACCAGTTGTACCTTATCCCCAATTTTTTCGGTCAGGACTTTCCACCCTTCCCAATCGTTCTCGTCCATTCCATCCTCGATCGATATTATGGGATAATTGGCAGCAAGATCAGCCAAATATTGGGCTTGTTCCGCAGAAGAGCGCACGGCTCCCTTATCGCCTTCGAACTTGGTATAATCGTATTTTCCGTTCACATAGAACTCCGCAGCGGCGCAGTCCAGTGCAATCATCACGTCATCGCCCAATTTGTAGCCCGCTTTTTCAACCGCCTTGGCAATGGTATCCAATGCATCCTCCGTACCATCGAGCGTCGGGGCAAAACCGCCTTCGTCACCAACGGCAGTGCTCAAACCCCTATCGTGTAATACTTTTTTAAGATTGTGGAATATTTCGGTCCCCATTTGCATTGCATGTGAAAAACTTTTTGCCTTCACCGGCATTACCATGAATTCTTGAAAGGCTATGGGGGCATCGGAATGCGAGCCGCCATTGATAATGTTCATCATGGGAACAGGGAGGGTATTGGCACTAACGCCGCCGACATAACGATAAAGTGACAGCCCCAATTCGTTGGCGGCCGCCTTGGCGGTGGCCAAGGATACCCCTAAGATGGCATTGGCCCCCAATTTCGATTTGTTCGGTGTGCCGTCCAAATCGATCATCACCTGATCGAGGAGGTTTTGTTCAAAAACAGACATCCCTAAAATTTCTTCCGCAATAATCGTATTCACGTTGTTCACGGCTTGTCCAACACCTTTTCCCATATAGGCCTTGCCCCCATCACGGAGTTCAACGGCTTCATGTTCGCCCGTGGAGGCACCCGACGGAACTGCCGCCCTGCCCATTATACCGTTTTCGGTAATCACATCCACCTCTACGGTAGGATTACCCCTTGAATCTAATATTTGCCTTGCGTGGACGCTTAGGATGATGCTCATTTGATTGTTTTTAGGTTTAGTTTAAGCGGCAAAGATACAAAACCGATGTGTTATTTGGCACCCGTTCTAAAGTTGTATTGGCTGGTTACCATCAATTTGATCTAGGATACCGTTACCTTGCCGACCGACCTGATCAGCTCGAAAAATTGGTCGAAAAGGTATTCCGCATCATGGGGTCCAGGACTTGCCTCTGGATGGTACTGTACCGAAAAGACATTTTTGTTTTTCATTCTGATTCCGGCCACGGTATGATCGTTTAAATGTACATGGGTGATTTCCAAATCTCCATGGGCTTCGGTTTCTTCCCGATTTATTGCGAAACCATGATTTTGGGAGGTGATCTCCCCCTTGCCCGTGATCAGGTTCATAATGGGATGATTGATGCCACGGTGACCATTGTACATTTTATAGGTAGAGACTCCGTTGGCCAAGGCGATGACCTGATGTCCCAGGCAGATACCAAATACCGGTTTATCACTGGAAATCATTTTTTTTGCGCAGGAAATGGCCTCGGTCAAGGGTTCAGGATCTCCTGGTCCGTTAGAGATAAAATACCCATCCGGATTCCATTCGGCCAGGGTTTCAAATGTTGAATCGTAGGGGAACACCTTGATGTAAGCGCCCCGTCTGGCCAAATTTCTTAAGATGTTCTTTTTTATGCCTATGTCCAAGGCCGAAATTTTAAAAGGGGCCTTTTCATCCCCCACAAAATAGGGTTGCTTGGTAGATACTTTGGAAGCGAGTTCCAAACCTTCCATACTGGGCACTTGGGCCAATTGTTTTTTCAGTTCTTCAATGTTGTCCACTTCGGTTGAGATTACCGCATTCATTGCACCATGATCCCTAATGTAGCTTACCAAAGCCCTTGTATCGACATCAGAAATGGCGAAAAGTTGGTTATCGTCCAAAAAAGTCTCAAGACTGGCATCGGCTATAGGTCGCGAATATTCATAACTAAAGTTACGGCAGATCAGTCCGGAAATCTTGACCGAATCCGATTCGACCTCCTCTGAATTGGTCCCATAATTACCGATATGGGCATTGGTGGTCACCATGAGCTGACCGAAATAGGACGGGTCTGTGAATATTTCCTGATATCCTGTCATCCCCGTATTGAAACAGACCTCTCCAAATGCGGTTCCATTTTTATTTCCAACCGATTTCCCATGAAATATGGTTCCATCGGCCAACAACAACAATGCTTTTTTTCTTGATTGATATTTCATTTCTGGCGCTACTTTTTGATTTTAATCCCAACTCCTGTTTTATTACTTGTCAAAGGGCATTGCTGCCATTCGTATGCATACCACAAAAAAACATAAAAAAAGGATAAGCTTTTAGGCCTATCCTTTAAAATTATTATATTTTATCGACATTTTACGCTTCCGACCCTTCATCCTTAGCTTCGGTTTTCGGCTTAGATCCGGTTTCGGTCGAAGCTTCAGCTTCAGATCCGGATTCGGGCTTGGAAGTTGGCGTTTCCACCTCGGCGACCGTTTCCGGTTTGGCCTCAACCTTAGGTTCGGCGACCGTTTCCGACTTGGCTTTCGTTTCAGGTTTTGGTTCCTGGGTCGTTTCTACCACGGGTTCCGCTTTAGCCCCACTACCCCTTCTACTTCTTCTAGTGGTCTTTTTCTTAGGCTTGCCAGCATTGTAGAGTTCATTGAAATCTACCAATTCTATCATGGCCATATCGGCATTGTCACCCAATCTATTACCCAATTTGATGATACGGGTGTATCCTCCTGGCCGGTCTGACACTTTCTCCGAAACCTCACTGAACAACTCGGTAACCGCATATTTGTCGCGAAGGTTCTTAAAAACGATACGCCTGTTGTGGGTACCCTTTTCCGCAGTTAAGTTGTTCTCGGCCTTTGATTTGGTGATCAATGGTTCAATGAACTGTTTCAAGGCTTTGGCCTTGGCCACTGTGGTGTTGATTCTCTTATGTTCAATTAAGGAACAGGCCATATTGGCCAACATCGCTTTTCTGTGCGCGGTCTTTCTTCCTAAATGATTGACTTTTTTACCGTGTCTCATTATTATTTATATTGACTTTCTTGTCTGGGATTCTCCCTTCCAATAAAAGTTAATTAATCTTTATCCAATTTGTATTTTGAAAGGTCCATGCCGAAACTCAAACCTTTGTTGATGACCAGTTCTTCCAATTCTGTCAATGACTTTTTACCGAAGTTCCTGAATTTCATCAAATCGTTTTTATTGAAGGAAACCAAGTCGCCCAAGGTATCTACTTCCGCCGCCTTCAAGCAGTTCAATGCACGAACGGAAAGATCCATATCGACCAATTTGGT
This sequence comes from Maribacter sp., assembly GCA_024643345.1. GTDB lineage: Bacteria > Bacteroidota > Bacteroidia > Flavobacteriales > Flavobacteriaceae > Pelagihabitans. The sequence goes on from JAHENB010000012.1 coordinate 71,270, forward strand.
CTTCAACAACTGACGCATGTGCAATGACTCCTCGTCATACGTCTCTGTCTGCGCAATTTCATCGGCTTCCAAAGTAATGCGTTCATCGGAGAACAACATGAAGTGATGGATCAAAACCTTAGCTGCCTCGGTCAAGGCGTCTTTCGGATTTATGGAACCATCGGTCTCAATCTCGAAAACCAATTTTTCATAATCGGTTTTTTGCTCTACCCTGAAGTTCTCAATGCTGTATTTCACATTTTTGATCGGGGTAAAGATAGAATCGACAGCGATCGTTCCCAAAGGCGTACCGGATTTCTTGTTTTCCTCAGCCGGTACATAACCCCTACCTTTATCCAGGGTAATCTCCATATTGATACTCACTTTGGAGTCCATATTGCAAATCACCAAATCTGGGTTCAACACCTGATACCCTGAAATAAATTTCTGAAAATCCCCGGCCAACATCTTGTCTTTACCACTTACCGATATCGATACCGTTTCGGCCTCCGAATCATCAATTTGTTTCTTAAAACGAACTTGCTTCAGGTTGAGGATGATTTCGGTAACGTCTTCCACTACGCCTGGAATGATCGAAAACTCATGTTCCACCGTATCAATTCTTACCGAAGTTATGGCATGACCTTCCAATGCTGAAAGCAATACCCTTCTTAATGCATTCCCAACGGTTAATCCATAACCAGGTTCTAAAGGGCGGAATTCAAACTTCCCTTTAAAATCTGAGGAATCGATCATTATTACTTTATCGGGTTTCTGAAAATTAAATAATGCCATAATTGGATCCTTGTTGGTTTATTTAGAGTATAACTCCACTATTAATTGTTCTTTGATATTTTCGGGAATCTGGATCCTTTCGGGGATGGAAACATAGGTTCCTTCCATTTTCGCATTGTTCCAAGTTATCCACTCGTATACACTGCTACTGGCAGAAAGGGAGTCGTTTATGGCCTCAACCGATTTCGATTTTTCCCTAACGCCGACGACATCGCCTGGTTTTAAGGAATAGGACGCAATACTTACCAATTCACCGTTCACCGTGATGTGCCTATGGGAAACCAATTGTCTGGCGCCCCGTCTTGAAGGGGAAATGCCCATTCGATAGACCACATTGTCTAAACGCGATTCACATAACTGAAGCAATACCTCGCCCGTTACGCCTTTGCTACGATTGGCCTTGGCAAAAAGGTTTCTAAATTGCTTTTCCAAAATACCGTAAGTGTATTTTGCTTTTTGTTTTTCCATCAACTGGACGGAATATTCTGACTGTTTTCCACGACGTCTGCTCTGTCCGTGTTGTCCTGGAGGGTAGCTCTTTTTTTCAAAAGCCTTATCGTCCCCATAAATCGCTTCTCCGAATTTTCGGGCGATTTTACTAGTTGGTCCTGTATATCTTGCCATTTTTTATCTGTTGGAAGTGTGATTATGAATTAAGGCTTCTCCTTCGATAATCTTTTAACTACACTTCAATTTATGTATTGATTATTGATTAAACTCTTCTTCTTTTCGGAGGCCGGCAGCCGTTGTGCGGCATTGGGGTCACATCGATTATTTCGGTAACCTCGATTCCTGAATTATGAATGGATCGTATGGCAGACTCCCTACCATTTCCTGGACCTTTTACATATACCTTTACCTTTCTCAAACCGGCTTCATGGGCCACTTTCGAACAGTCCTCGGCCGCAATCTGCGCGGCGTAAGGCGTGTTCTTTTTAGAACCTCTGAAACCCATTTTTCCGGCGGACGACCAAGAAATCACGTCTCCTTTTTTATTGGTCAAAGAGATGATGATATTATTGAAAGACGCCGTAACATGGGCCTCTCCGACAGAATCGATGATGACCTTGCGTTTTTTCGTTGTTTTTGGAGTTGTCTTTGCCATACTGTGTTACTTATTATTTAGTGGCCTTCTTTTTGTTGGCTACTGTTTTTCTTTTTCCTTTTCTCGTTCTGGAGTTGTTCTTGGTACGTTGACCCCTTAATGGCAATCCAGAGCGGTGACGAATGCCCCTATAGCAGCCAATATCCATCAAGCGCTTGATGTTCAGTTGGGTCTCTGAGCGCAACTCTCCCTCAATGGTAAATGGTGCTACGGCTTCCCTGATTCGACCGATTTCATCATCGTTCCAATCAGACACTTTGGTATCTTCGCTTACCTTCGCATTGAGCAATATCTCTTTGGCCCTGCTTTTGCCAATGCCAAAAATATAGGTCAGGGCGATTACGCCTCTTTTCTGTTTTGGTATATCTATACCTGCAATTCTTGCCATAATTATCCTTGTCTTTGTTTAAATCTAGGATTCTTTTTGTTGATTACGTACAACGTACCCTTTCTGCGAACAATCTTGCAGTCGGCACTTCTCTTCTTTATTGATGCTCTAACTTTCATCCCTTTATCTTAATATCTATATGTAATTCTTGCTTTCGATAAATCGTACGGACTCATTTCCAATTTCACCTTATCCCCGGGAAGCAATTTAATATAATGCATGCGCATTTTTCCAGAGATATGGGCAGTCACCACGTGGCCATTTTCCAATTCAACACGAAACATCGCATTGGATAAGGCCTCGATTATACTTCCATCTTGTTCTATAGCTGCTTGTTTAGCCATACACTTATGCTACTTTTCTATTTTTACCGGTTTTCATCAGGCCGTCGTAATGCCTGTTCAATAGATAGGCATTCACTTGTTGTACGGTATCTATCGCTACCCCCACCATGATCAAAAGGGAGGTACCTCCATAGAACAGCGCCCATCCAGACTGTACGTCCATCAATTTTACCACTATTGCCGGCAATACCGCCAACAGCGCCAAGAACACAGATCCCGGTAGGGTAATCAACGACATGATCTTGTCCAAGAAATCCCCGGTCTCCTTTCCAGGACGAATGCCTGGGATGAATCCTCCACTTCGCTTCAGGTCATCTGCCATTTTATTGGTCGGTACCGTGATAGCCGTATAGAAATAGGTGAATATAATGATCAAAAAGGCGAACAGAATATTGTAGGCCCATCCAAAGATATCGGCAAACTGCACCTGTATCCATTGTCCTGCGGCCGTATCATCAAAAGTGCTCCCTATCAATCCTGGCACGAACATGATCGCTTGGGCAAAAATGATCGGCATTACTCCGGACGCATTCAATTTCAAAGGGATATATTGTCTAGATCCCATCACATTTTTTTCATAGCCTCCAGAAGCGGTTCGCCTTGCATACTGAACCGGAATCTGCCTGGTGGCCATTACCAAGAGCACACAGGCCAGAATCACCAAGAACCAAACGATGACCTCTATTAAAATGAACATCAGTCCACCGGTATTGTTCGTTGTCCTTGAAATAAACTCCTGTACAAATGATTGAGGCATTCTAGCAATGATCCCAATCATGATCAAGAGGGAAATCCCGTTCCCAATACCCTTATCGGTAATCTTTTCGCCCAACCACATCGCAAACACACATCCCGTAACCAGAATAATCACGGCAGGAATCATAAAATCCAATCCCTTACCCAATAAAAAGGCACTGTCCTGCACCCCAAAAGCTCCCAGTCCGTACAGATAGGCAGGTGCTTGAACGATACAGATGCCAATGGTCAGCCATCTTGTGATCTGGTTGATGGTTTTTCTACCGCTCTCGCCTTCCTTCTGTAATTTCTGAAGGTAGGGAATCGCAATTCCCATCAACTGAACCACAATGGAAGCAGAGATATAGGGCATAATTCCCAACGCAAATATCGACACGTTTGAAAATGCACCCCCTGTAAAAGCGTTCAACAGACCAAAAATACCCTGATCTGTGCTTGAAGCCAATTCCGCCAACTGGTTCGAATCGATTCCCGGAAGCACTATTTGGCAACCAAGTCGGTATACCAAAAGCAGTCCGAGGGTCACAAGGATCCTGTTCCTCAGCTCTTCGATTTTCCAGATGTTGGATATGGTCTCTAAAAATTTCTTCATATCTGTTTTGCTTATAAACTTATCGCCTCGCCCCCAGCTGCTTCGATGGCCGCTTTGGCTGTGGCGGTAAATTTATGTACAGAAACTTTCAAGGATGCCTTAAGTTCTCCATTCCCCAAAATCTTAACAAGGTCGTTTTTACGGGCCAAGCCATTTTCGATTAAGGTATCCAGGGTAACGACGTCTTTGATCATTTTGCTATCGACCAACTCCTGTAATTTTTCAAGGTTGATCCCTTTATATTCCTTTCGGTTGATGTTGGTAAAACCAAACTTGGGCACTCGGCGTTGTAATGGCATCTGTCCACCCTCAAAGCCTACCTTCTTGGAATAACCAGATCGTGATTTTGCTCCTTTATGGCCTCTTGTTGAAGTTCCGCCTTTGCCGGAACCTTGTCCCCTGCCTACTATCTTTCCAGCTTTATTGGCTGCGCCTTCTGCCGGTTTCAGATTACTTAAATTCATTCCCTTAGTATATATTAAGCTTCTTGCGTAGAAACTAAGTGTTTAACTTTACCGATCATTCCAAGAATATTGGGCGAGTTCTCATGCTCCACTACCTGACCAATTTTCCTAAGGCCCAAGGCTTCTAAAGTCCTCTTTTGGGTTTTCGGTTTTTTGATGCTGCTCTTAATCTGTGTTACTTTAATCTTTGCCATAACCATTCTTGTTGTTATCCTTTAAAAACTTTTTCCAAAGAAACGCCCCTTTGGCGTGCTACCGTACCGGCATTCCTCAATTGAAGCAGTGCATCGAAGGTGGCCTTTACCACATTGTGCGGGTTCGAAGAACCTTGGGATTTCGACAATACATCGTGCACCCCTACGGCTTCCAATACGGCCCTTACGGCACCACCGGCAATTACTCCGGTACCATGCGAAGCTGGTTGAATATATACCCGGGCACCCCCGAACTTCCCTTTTTGCTCATGTGGCAAGGTGTGTTTATCCAAAGGAATACGTATTAGGTTCTTTTTGGCATCCTCAATCGCCTTGGCGATGGCCGTGGCCACTTCTTTCGATTTGCCCAAACCATGTCCTACGACACCATGCTCGTCGCCTACCACCACAATTGCCGAAAATCCGAAAGCCCTACCTCCTTTGGTCACTTTTGTAACGCGTTGTACGCCAACCAATTTATCCTTTAGCTCCAAACCTCCCGGTTTTACAGTCTCTACGTTTTTGTATTTCTGGTACATAAGTTTTATTTAGAATTCTAGTCCCGCTTCCCTTGCGCCATCGGCCAAAGATTTCACACGACCGTGGTATAAATTGCCTCCCCTGTCAAAAGCGACTTTATCAATGCCCGCTTTCTTGGCTTTCTCCGCAATGGCTTTTCCCACAAGGTTGGCCACTTCGGTCTTGGTGCCCTTCGCCTTTGCCAGCTCCTTATCCCTAGAGGAAACGGCCACTAAGGTCTTTCCTTCCCGGTCGTTGATGATTTGGGCATAGATTTCACTATTGCTCCTGAAAACGGACAGCCTTGGGCGGGATTCGGTACCGACCGAAACCTTTCGTATCCTTCTTCTAATTCTTTGTTTTCTTTGAATCTTTGACAATCCCATAATACTATGATTAAGCTGATTTACCTGCTTTTCTTCTCAATTGCTCGCCCACAAATTTGATTCCCTTTCCTTTGTACGGTTCAGGTTTGCGGAAAGATCGAATTTTGGCGGCTATCTGTCCCACCAACTGCTTATCGTGGGAAGTTAATTTTATAACGGGGTTTTTCCCTTTCTCCGATACGGTTTCAACCTTCACCTCCGGGGCAAGGTTCAGTATAATATTGTGGGAAAATCCAAGGGCCAAATCTAATTTTTGACCTTGGTTGCTGGCCCGATAGCCAACCCCTACCAATTCCAATTCTTTCGTCCATCCCTTGGACACCCCTTCCACCATATTCAAGATGAGCGAACGGTAAAGGCCATGTTTTGCCTTGTGTTCTTTTGAATCGGAAGGTCGGGTCACCCAGCCTTGTCCGTCTTCAATCTTGATCGCTACTTCTGAATATTCTTGGGAAAGCTCGCCCAATTTACCTTTTACGGTAATGATACCGTCGTTGATCTGGATAGTGACTCCCTCGGGAATCGCGATTGGATTATTACCTATTCTTGACATTTTCTACTTCTTTCTTCAATTAGTAAACGTAGCACAGCACTTCGCCACCTACATTATCTTGTTTGGCCTGTTTGCTGGTCATCACCCCGTGTGAGGTTGATACAATAGCAATACCTAGCCCGTTAAGTACCCTGGGTAAGGTTTCAGAACCGGTATATTTTCGCAGACCTGGCTTACTTACCCGCTGAATTTTTCGTATTACGGGCTCCTTGGTCACCTTATCGTATTTTAAGGCGATCTTTATCGTACCCTGGATGTCGTTGTCCTCGAATTTATAACTCAAAATATAGCCTTGATCGAACAATATTTTGGTGATTTCCTTCTTTAGGTTGGAAGCGGGGATTTCAACGACCCTATGGCCCGCACTACTGGCGTTTCTGACCCTGGTTAAGTAATCTGCGATAGTATCTGTTACCATTTTTCTTAATATTATGTTTTAGACCTGGGATTTTTAAGATGCCTCATCGTTTTAAATCGAAGGGGCCTTCCCGTTCTCCCGAATCCTTTTTTACCAACTGGCTTTTTTTACTCCTGGAATCAATCCTTGATTGGCCATTTCCCTAAACGTTACCCTTGAGATGCCAAAAGTTCTCATATAGCCCCTTGGTCTTCCGGTTAGCTTACAACGGTTGTGCATACGAACCGGCGAAGCGTTTTTAGGTAATTTCTGCAATGCCTCATAATCCCCGGCCGCTTTTAGCGCCTTGCGTTTTTCGGCAAACTTTTCAACTGTTTTTGCCCTTTTACGTTCACGGGCCTTCATTGATTCCTTAGCCATACTAGTTCTTTTTAAAGGGTAATCCCAATTCTGTTAATAATGATTTCGCTTCTTTGTCGGTTTCTGCCGAGGTTACGAAAGTAATGTCCATCCCATTGATCCTATTGATCTTATCGATGTTGATTTCGGGAAAAATAATCTGCTCGGTAATGCCTAAACTATAGTTTCCCCTGCCATCGAACCCAGTGGCGCGAATGCCCTGAAAATCCCTTACCCTTGGCAGCGCACTGGTCACCAAACGATCTAGAAATTCATACATTCTTTCACCCCTCAAGGTTACTTTGGCTCCGATGGGCATGCCTTTTCTTAATTTAAAGGCGGCCACGTCTTTTTTCGAAATGGTCGATACCGCTTTTTGACCCGCTATGTTAGTGAGTTCATCAACCGCGTAGTCGATCAGCTTTTTGTCGGCCACAGCAGAACCTACACCTCTGCTCAACACAATTTTCTCAAGTTTCGGAACCTGCATGATATTTTTATATCCAAATTCTACCTTGAGCGCATCTACGACGCGGTCTTTATATTCTTGTTTCAATCTTGCTACGTAAGCCATAACTAAATTACTTCATTGGATTTCTTGGAAAACCTTACTTTCTTGCCATCTCTTACCTCAAAACCCACACGGGTGGGTTCGCCCGACTTGGCGTCGATCAAGGATAGATTGGAAATATGGATCGGCGCTTCTTTTTTGATGATACCGCCCTGTGGGTTCTTTGCACTAGGCTTTTCGTGTTTGGACACCAAATTTGCGCCTTCAACAATGGCCTTGTTTTTTACCCTATCGACACTCATGATCTTACCTTCAACGCCTTTATGGTCGCCTGCGATAATTTTTACGGTATCTCCTGTTTTTATCTTTAACTTTTTCATCTTGATCAATTATAGTACCTCGGGGGCCAATGATACAATTTTCATGAACTGCTTATCACGTAATTCCCTGGCCACCGGACCAAAAACACGGGTTCCCCTCATTTCACCGGTTGGGTTCAAAAGCACGCAAGCATTATCATCGAAACGAATATAAGATCCATCGGGCCTGCGTACCTCTTTTTTGGTTCTTACCACCACAGCGGTAGAAACGGCACCTTTTTTAATGCCCCCGTTCGGAGTGGCTTCCTTCACGGCGACCACAATTTTGTCTCCGATCGAAGCATACCTTCTTTTGGTGCCTCCGAGGACACGGATGGTCAAAACTTCTTTTGCCCCGGTATTGTCCGCTACTTTTAGTCTAGATTCCTGCTGTAACATAATTATTTAGCTCTTTCCAAAATTTCTACTAACCTCCAACACTTGGTCTTACTCATTGGACGGGTTTCCATGATTTTAACGGTATCCCCAATGTTGCAATCGTTTTTTTCGTCGTGCGCAACATATTTCTTCGTTTTCAATACGAACTTACCGTACATGGGGTGCTTCACTCTCTTAACCTCTGCGACCACGATGGATTTTTCCATCTTGTCACTGGTCACCACACCGATTCTTTCTTTTCTTAAGTTTCTTTTTTCCATAAAGCAGAACCAATTATTGGTTATCCCGTTTTGTTAATTCCGTTGCCAATCGTGCCGCAGTTCTCCTGGCGTTCCTTATTTGAAGTGGGTTCTCCAAAGGGGTAACGAAATGCGCCATTTTTAAATCTGCGTGCTGTTTTCTGTATTCGGCAAGCTTTTCTATAAGCGATTCTACCGATAATTCTTTGATTTCCTTATTTTTCATGCTTCCTCCCAATTAATTTTGATCCACGTAATCCCTTGCGACGATGAACTTCGTCTTCACAGGTAATTTTTGCGCGGCAAGTCGCAAGGCCTCCTTTGCGATTTCCATGGAAACCCCTGCGATCTCGAACATAATTCTTCCCGGTTTTACTATGGCCACAAAATATTCCGGTGCACCTTTACCTTTACCCATACGAACCTCTAAAGGTTTTTTGGTAATGGGCTTATCTGGGAATATCTTGATCCATAACTGGCCTTCCCTTTTCATATATCTGGTTGCCGCGATACGGGCGGCCTCAATTTGTCTTGAGGTAATGAAACTTGAATCCAAGGACTTGATGCCGAACATACCGTTTGAAAGCTGGTGACCCCTCATCGAGATCCCCTTCATCCGGCCGGTTTGCATTTTACGAAACTTGGTTCTTTTTGGCTGTAACATTTCTTTCTCTCTTTAAAAAATTACTTTCTGCGACGTTGTTTTCTTGGCCCGTCCTGTTTGTTTGAAGGACTCCCTTGGCCCGTAGACATTCCCACAAGAGGGGAAAGATCTCGCTTGCCATACACATCGCCTTTCATGATCCAAACCTTGATTCCCAAACGCCCGTAGGTGGTGTGGGCCTCGTGCAGGGCATAATCGATATCGGCCCTAAAGGTCGAAAGCGGGACACGCCCTTCTTTATAGGATTCGGATCTTGCCATTTCCGCGCCGTTCAAACGCCCGGAAATCATTACTTTGATTCCTTCCGCGTTCATTCTCATTGCAGCGGCTATAGCCATTTTTATGGCCCTTCTAAATGATATCCGGCTTTCGATCTGACGTGCGATACTTGCGGCCACCAAATTGGCCTCTACTTCGGGCCTTTTAATTTCATGAATGTTGATCTGAACCTCCTTATTGGTGATCTTTTTCAACTCTTCCTTCAGTTTATCGACTTCCTGTCCTCCCTTACCGATGATGATTCCCGGACGCGCCGTGGTAACCGTAACGGTAATCAATTTCAAGGTACGTTCAATAATCACCCTTGATACGCTGGCCTTTGCCAAACGGGCATGGATATATTTTCTGATCTTGTCGTCTTCTGCCAGCTTATCGCCATAATCGCTACCACCATACCAGTTAGATTCCCATCCTCTGATGATTCCTAGACGATTCCCTATCGGATTTGTTTTCTGTCCCATTCTAGCTTGCTGTATTATTGTTAGATCCCAAAACCAAAGTCACATGGTTGGAACGTTTTCTGATCCTATGGGCCCTCCCTTGGGGTGCCGGGCGCAAACGCTTGAGCATTGTTCCTCCGTCTACCCTAATTTCCTGGACAAAAAGGTCGGCCTCTTCCACATTGGCGTCTTCATTTTTGGACTGCCAGTTGGCGACTGCCGACAACAATAGTTTTTCCAAACGTCGGGAAGATTCTTTTGAATTGAATTTTAGGATGGCCAGAGCCTTTTCCACTTGCACGCCCCTGATCAAATCGGCTACCAATCGCATTTTTCTGGGCGAAGTAGGGCAGTCGTTCAATTTTGCAAAAGCGATCTGTTTTTTATCGGCCTTAATCTTTTCGGCCATTTGTCTTTTTCGAACTCCCATAGCTTACTTTTTTCCTTTATTCTTCGCACCGGCGTGACCCCTGAACGATCTTGTCGGTGAAAATTCTCCCAATTTGTGCCCTACCATGTTCTCTGTCACATAAACCGGTACAAATTGCCTCCCGTTGTGGACCGCAATGGTAAAACCTACAAAATCGGGTGTTATCATTGAAGCCCTTGACCAAGTCTTGATCACCGTCTTTTTACCGGACGCTGCCCCTTGTTGGATTTTTTTATCCAAACTGTAATGAACGTAAGGTCCTTTTTTTAATGAACGTGCCATTTTTTTCTACTTTTTATTTCTTTCTACGTTCTATTATATACTTATTCGTGCTCTTGGTCTTGGAACGGGTCCTGTAGCCTTTGGCCGGAATTCCGTTTCTAGATCTTGGATGGCCACCTGAGGCCCTTCCTTCCCCACCACCCATAGGGTGATCCACTGGGTTCATCGCTACCGGCCTAGTTCTTGGCCTTCTGCCCAACCATCGGCTTCTTCCCGCTTTACCGGATACCAATAATTGGTGGTCAGAATTGGAAACGGCTCCGATTGTCGCCATACATCCCGATAGGATCAATCTGGTTTCCCCAGAAGGCATCTTTACGGTGACGTATTTTCCCTCCTTTGCCATCAATTGCGCAAAAGTACCTGCACTTCTAGCCATTACCGCCCCTTGACCCGGACGCAATTCGATACAGGAGATGATGGTTCCCAAAGGGATTTCTATCAACGGCAAAGCATTTCCTATTTCAGGAGCCACATTGTTACCGGCAGAAATCTCCTGACCTACTTGAAGCCCGTTCTGGGCAACGATATATCGCTTTTCACCATCGGTGTATTCCACCAATGCGATGAAAGCCGTTCTATTGGGATCATATTGAATAGACGCCACTGTGGCCGGCATATCCTGTTTGTCCCTTTTAAAATCAATGATCCGATACCTACGTTTATGACCCCCACCCTTTTGGCGTATGGTCATTTTTCCATGACTGTTTCTACCTCCCGACTTTTTTAACGGAGCAAGCAAGCTTTTCTCCGGCTTATCAGCTGTAATCGCGTCAAATCCGTTTACAACTCTAAATCGCTGTCCAGGAGTGATTGGTTTTAATTTTCTAACTGACATTTCTTGTCTTTATAGATTACTGTAAAAATCAATAGTATCACCTTCGGCAACATCAACAATGGCCTTTTTCAAAGCATTGGTCTTTCCATGTTGTACACCGGTCTTGGTGAATTTCGTTTTTCTACTGGGCCCGTAATTCATGGTACGCACCTTGAGCACAGAAACACCATAAGTCGCCTCGACCGCATTTTTGATCTGGATTTTGTTCGCCCCGGTATCTACAACGAAACCATAACGATTGTACAACTCGCCATAGGCGGTCATCTTTTCGGTTATAATGGGTTTTATCAACACACTCATGATTTCTCTATTTTGTTAAATTCAATTCGAGGCCTTCCAAAGATCCTTCCAGAAGGACGATGTTATTGGCATTTAATATTTTGTAAGTGCTTAATTCTGAGCTGGTTATAACCTCAGAACGGTTCAAATTACGCGAAGCCAAATATACGCTATTATTTGAATCGCCCAACACAAACAAAGATTTTTTGTTTTCAAGGCCCAATGACTTCAAAATCTGAACAAAATCCTTGGTTTTCGGAACTTCCAAATTGAAGTCTTCAAGCACCAGAATGGCATTCTCTTTTGACTTGATGCTCAAGGCCGATTTACGGGCCAAGCGCTTCAGGTTCTTGTTGAGTTTTTGGGTATAATCTTTTGGTCTAGGCCCAAAAATCCTTCCACCGCCCCTAAAGACAGGTGATTTGATACTTCCCGCACGAGCGGTACCGGTACCTTTTTGTTTTTTGATCTTTCTGGTACTGCCCGAAATTTCAGCACGTTCCTTTGATTTGTGGGTCCCTTGGCGCTGATGGGCCAAGTACTGTTTCACATCTAGGTAAACCGCATGGTTATTGGGTTCTATACCGTAAACAGCGTCTGAAAGCTCTACCTTCCTTCCTGTTTCCTTTCCTTTGATATCTAAGACTGCTACTTTCATTACTTCTCGATCGTTATGTAAGCGTTGTTATGGCCAGGTACGGCTCCCTTCACTACGATAAGGTTCTTTTCAGGAACCACTTTTATAACCCTAAGGTTTTGAACGGTCACCCTTTCGCCACCCATTCTTCCGGCCATGCGCATGCCCTTGAACACCCTGGAGGGGTCAGAACCCGCACCGATCGATCCCGGTGCCCTTAATCGGTTGTGCTGCCCGTGTGTCGACTGCCCAACACCGGCAAAGCCATGGCGTTTTACGACGCCTTGGAAGCCTTTCCCTTTTGAAGTGCCGACCACGTCAACAAACTCCCCTTCCACAAAAATGTCGACACCGATGGTGTCTCCCAATTTGTAATCCGCTTCAAAATACTTGAACTCGACGACTTTTTTCTTGGGAGAAGTGCCTGCTTTTTTGCTATGGCCCGTTTCGGCCTTATTTGCACGCTTTTCTGCCTTGTCATCGAAACCAAGCTGAAGGGCACTGTACCCGTCGACCTCTTCGGTTCTGACTTGGGTAACTACGCATGGTCCAGCCTGAATGACGGTACAGGGAATATTCTTCCCGTTCTCATCAAAGATGCTGGTCATGCCTACTTTTTTTCCTATTAACCCAGACATTTGATTTAGTTTTTAGATTTTGTGGTTTTAGATTCCAATTTCGGAAACGATTACCATGAATCTGTTTATGAATTGTTTTACGCGTTCTTACTCTAAAATTTTATTACAAAAAAACAGGGCAAAGAAATCATCCAGCCCTGAATGTGTTCTTTTTACCGTTTTTCCCTCGCACGCGGCTCGGGACATGTCGTATAGATTGCCTCTGGCAACCTGTTCCCATCAGACTTTGATCTCTACTTCAACTCCGCTGGGCAGTTCCAATTTCATCAAGGCATCAATCGTTTTTGACGAAGAGCTATAAATATCCAACAATCGCTTGTAAGAGCTCAACTCGAACTGTTCCCTTGATTTTTTGTTCACGTGCGGGGACCGCAACACGGTGAATATTTTTTTATGCGTTGGCAAAGGTATTGGCCCAGTGACCACCGCTCCGGTAGTTTTTACCGTCTTTACGATCTTCTCGGCAGATTTATCCACCAAATTGTGATCGTATGATTTTAGTTTTATTCTGATTTTCTGACTCATCTCTAAAATATTAAGCGGTTACGCCTTTGGTTGCTTTGATCACTTCTTCTGAAATATTCGACGGTGTTTCCGCATAGTGCGAGAACTCCATGGTCGAGGTTGCCCTACCTGAGGATAGTGTTCGCAAAGAGGTGACATAGCCGAACATTTCGGACAACGGCACTTCACCTTTGATCACTTTTGCCCCGGCGCGATCGCTCATGTTGGTAATGGTTCCCCTTCTTCGGTTCAAATCCCCAACAATATCACCCATATTTTCTTCGGGCGTAAGTACTTCAATTTTCATTATGGGCTCCAACAATACGGCACGGGCCGCTTTGGCCGCCGCTTTGTAGCCAATTTTGGCTGCCAGTTCAAAGGATAGGGAATCGGAATCCACCGCATGGAAGGAACCGTCTTTCAAGGTCACCTTCATGCTGTCCATTTCAAAACCGGCCAAAGGACCATTTTTCATGGCTTCTTTGAATCCTTTTTCCACCGAGGGCACAAATTCCCTTGGAATGTTACCGCCTTTGATCACGTTAACGAATTCAAGGCCGGTCTTACCCTCTTCCGCTGGTTCCATGGTAAAGACAATGTCTGCGAATTTACCGCGACCTCCAGATTGTTTCTTGTACACTTCACGGTGATCGGCAGCTTTGGTAAGGGCTTCCTTATATTCAACCTGTGGCTGACCTTGGTTCACCTCTACCTTGAACTCACGCCTTAAACGGTCTACGATAATATCCAGGTGCAGTTCGCCCATCCCTGAGATGATCGTTTGTCCTGACGCCTCATCGGTCTTCACTTGAAAAGTGGGGTCCTCTTCGGCCAATTTGGAAAGGGCCATGCCCAATTTATCGACGTCTACTTTTGTTTTAGGCTCAACCGCGATACCGATTACGGGATCGGGGAAATTCATGCTTTCCAGAACGATGGGGTGTTTCTCGGAAGAAAGCGTATCCCCGGTTTTGATATCCTTAAAACCTACCGCTGCACCGATATCACCAGCCTCGATATAATCAATGGCATTTTGTTTGTTCGCATGCATTTGATAGATTCTTGAAATCCTTTCTTTGTTGCCAGAGCGGTTGTTCAGAACATAAGACCCTGCATCCAACCTGCCAGAATACGCCCTAAAGAAAGCCAAACGGCCTACGAAGGGATCTGTGGCGATCTTGAAGGCCAAGGCTGCAAAAGGTTCCTTTACATCGGGCCGGCGAATCTCTTCCTTTTCGGTGTCGGGATTAATACCCACAATGCCTTCCTTATCCATAGGAGAAGGCAAATACCTGCATACGGCGTCCAATAAAAACTGGACCCCTTTATTTTTAAAGGATGAGCCACAAATCATTGGTATGATGCTCATATCCATGACCGCTGCCCTTAAGGCGGCATGCACTTCATCTTCGGTGATGGAATCTTCATCCTCGAAGAACTTTTCCATCAAAGTCTCATCATATTCGGCAACCGCTTCAATGAGCGCCGCCCTGTGTTCTTTGACCTCAGCAACCATATCTGCAGGGATATCTATGACGTCGAAAGTCGCGCCCAAATTATCCTCATGCCAAACAATGGCGCGGTTTTTCACCAAATCGACAACCCCTTTGAAATCGGACTCATCCCCAATGGGAAGAACGATGGGCACGGCATTCGACTTCAACATGCTCTTTACCTGGTTGCATACCATCATAAAGTCAGCGCCCTGTCGGTCCATCTTGTTCACAAAGCCCATTCTCGGCACTTTGTAGTTATCGGCAAGCCTCCAGTTGGTCTCCGATTGCGGCTCCACACCGTCAACGGCACTAAAAAGGAACACCAAGCCATCAAGGACCCTTAGGGAACGGTTCACCTCTACGGTAAAATCAACGTGGCCCGGGGTATCGATGATGTTAAAGTGATAGGGCTTGGTCTCCTCGATCATCTGACCGTTTTTCATGGGAAAATTCCACGTACAGGTGGTCGCGGCCGAAGTAATGGTGATACCACGCTCCTGCTCTTGTTCCATCCAATCCATGGTCGCCGCCCCGTCATGAACCTCACCTATCTTGTGGCTTACGCCGGTGTAATAGAGGATTCGCTCGGTAGTGGTGGTCTTACCGGCATCGATATGAGCGGCAATCCCTATATTTCTTGTAAATTTTAAATCTCTTGCCATTCTAATTAGAATCTAAAGTGAGAGAATGCCTTATTGGCCTCTGCCATTTTGTGCGTATCCATTCTTTTCTTCACCGCCGCGCCTTCTTCCTTTGAAGCCGCAAGAACTTCTCCGGCCAGTTTCAAGGCCATACCCTTTTCATTTCGTTTCCGGGCATAACTGATCAACCATTTCATAGCGGTCGAGATTTTACGGTCTGGACGTATCTGCATTGGAATCTGGAAAGTAGCACCCCCAACCCTTCTACTTCTTACCTCAACGTGGGGCATTACATTTGACAATGCGTCTTTCCAAAGCTCCAAAGCCGTTTTGGCTTCATCTGTTTTCTTTGCTTCGACGATATCCATGGCATCGTAAAAAACACTGAATGCGATCGATTTTTTCCCGTCCCACATCATCATGTTCACGAAGCGGGTGACCAACTGGTCATTAAACCTCGGGTCCGGTAATAGTGGCCTTTTTTTTGCCTGTTTTTTTCTCATTACATTTCAAAGTTTTGGTTTGCAGAGCGGGAGCAGTGAAAATTTCATCACCAAAACCCCGTCATGCGAACGCTTGTTTACTTTTTGGGTCGTTTTGCGCCGTACTTAGATCTTCGCTGGGTTCTTCCCGCGACACCTGCGGTGTCGAGTGCCCCCCTCACGATATGGTACCTAACTCCTGGCAAATCCTTTACCCTTCCGCCCCTTACTAATACTATCGAGTGCTCTTGCAAGTTGTGCCCTTCTCCGGGGATGTAAGCGTTTACCTCCTTACCATTGGTCAACCTAACCCTGGCCACTTTTCTCATGGCAGAATTCGGTTTCTTCGGCGTGGTGGTATAAACACGGGTACAAACCCCCCTTCGTTGGGGACACGAATCCAAAGCAGCCGATTTACTCTTCTTAGTAATCGTGGCCCTTCCTTTTCGTACTAATTGTGAAATTGTTGGCATACTATATTATATGTATAAAAACTTACCCCCTATTTAAGGGGTGGCAAATGTAATGATATTTTCAAGAAATTCAAATGCCGGCACATTAATTTTCCAAAAAGTAGAAGAAAATAGGATGCTCTTATAGCAATCGGGCCTTAAAGGGGTTTATCGGAGCAATGAAAAATTGCGAATGGGCGGCCACCAAGGTGCCTTGTCATTTGAAGACGGCTTTTCCATGAAACCTGGAACAGTACATAAGAATACCCCTGAATCTTAGCCCAAAGATCAGTCCTTATTATTGACAAAAGCGACTAGATCGACCAGCCCGCTCCTATCATCCAAATCGTTTCGCCTCTTTTTGATGAATCGAAGGAGCTGTTTGTCGTCCTTTGTTTCCAAGCGCCTCGACCATCCCGGATTTGGTGGCTCCCAAAAAATTGGGACGTTCCTTATCGAGAGCGCTATAGAACCCTGTTTTTCCTGCAAATCGGCTGGGGAAATACGTTGCAAACGAGGTCTTGGCAGGCTTGCCTTGTATGAAGAATTTCCGTCTTTGCGCATAGAGACCGCAATTCGGGCCCGGTCGCCGCACACTTCCCAATAGAATGCAATGCCGTATGAGGACTTTGAACTTCATGGCGGGCTTTACAATGTGGTCATCTACCTATATAATGATAAGTATTTATCTAAAAGATGGGGACATGTTCATCCTTTTCAAGGGCTCTCGGTATATATGGCGCCGCTAAAACACCAACTTGACATATGCAAATCCCATTGTTCCCAAAGCTACCGATCCGATTCCGATGCAATTTTGGGCAAACGGACCACCCTTGGAGACCCAATCATGGATAAAAAAATTGAAAAAAGTTTATGTAAGAAAATGCATTTAAAGCATATACTATATATAAGGTATGCCTGACATCAAAAAAACCTGTTTATTTAAAAAAAAAATGAACCCTTGGCAAATTTTTGTCAAATCATCAAAAATCGACATTGTTATATAATAGTTATTCAATTAGATGATTTGTTTTAGCTGTAACTCCCAATTAACACTCAAATCTTAAAGTTTTATTAAAAAAGGTTTGGATAATTAACTTCCTTTTGTGATTTTTGCCCAGCTAATTCAAATAATTTAAAAATGAGAACAAAACTTAATGTAATCTTAACGCTGTTATTGGCGTTTGTTGTGCATTTATCATTTGCACAGGAAAAAACGATTACCGGTACCGTGACGGACCAGGATGGTCTGCCGCTTCCCGGGGTCAACATTGTAGTAGAAGGTACGACCAATGGTACCCAAACCGATTTTGACGGAAACTACTCCATCAGGGGCAGTGCCGGACAAACCTTGCTCTTCTCCTATATCGGGCAGAAGAACGTAAGGCAGGCAATCGGTTCCGGTGATACCGTGAACGTCCAAATGGAGGAAGATGCCCAGGCGTTGGAAGAAGTGGTCGTAACTGCACAAGGTATCAAAAGGGAGAAAAAGGCCCTGGGATACGCAGTGAGCTCGGTAGGCGAGGAAGCCTTGGAGTCACGCGCCGAAGGCGATGTGGCACGGGTACTTGCCGGTAAAGCTTCGGGGGTCAACATTACCGCCGCAGGGGGTATGTCGGGATCGGCGACCAGCGTTACCATTCGTGGTTTGAGCTCATTCAGTGGCAGTAACCAGGCATTGTTCATCGTTGATGGGGTTCCTTTCAGCAACGATACAAACTCCTCAGGGGACTTCCTTTCAGGAAACACCGGGTCTTCCCGTTTTCTTGACATCGACCCGAACAACATAGCGAACATAGAAATTCTTAAAGGTTTGGCAGCGACCACCTTATATGGTACGTTGGGTAAAAACGGGGTCATCTTGGTGACCACAAAGGCAGGTGCCGGAAAAAGTGGTGTCAAGAAAAACGAGATCACCGTGAACCAATCGTTCTTTGTGAACGAATATGCATCCTTACCCGATTATCAAAAACAATACGGAGGCGGGTTTGACCAGGCCTTCGGATGGTTCTTCAGTAACTGGGGACCCAGTTTCGATAGAGGTGGCGTTGCGGGATGGGGCAGCCAATCGCAAATAGATGATAATGGTACATTGGCACATCCTTATTCTACGACTTCCATACAGGCTACGAAAGATGCCTTCCCGGAATTGCAGAATGCAAGATATCCATGGAAACCCTATGATTCAGTAAAAAACTTTTTCAAGGCCGGACAGGTAGTCAATACCTCCATTAACTTTGCAGGAGGTTCAGACGATGGCAACACCACATACAATGCCAACCTAGGGTATTTGGACGATACAGGGTTTACCCCTGGCAACTCTTTAAGCCGTATGAACTTTTCCGTAGGGGGCCGTTCGAAATTATCCAATAAATTCACGATCACCGGGGCCATGAACTATGCCCGTACCGATTACAGGACGCCACCCGTTGCGGCGAGCCAAGGTAACGGTGGTGTCAGTGGCAACTCCATTTACGGAGCGGTTCTCTTTACCCCGATCAGTGTGGATCTTGTTGGCCTGCCTTTCGAAAACCCAATCACAGGGGGTAGCGTTTATTACCGAAACGGGAACGACATCATCAACCCAAACTGGGTCGCCAAGCACATTACGTTCAACCAGTTGACCAATCGCTTTTATTGGAACGCGACCTTGAACTATGAGTTGAACGAGAACTTGGGCCTTACCTGGAGAACAGGTCTCGATTTTTATAACGAGCGCAACGTCAACTCCTCCGATAAGGGCGGGGTGGAATTCAACTCGGATATTTTCGGATTCCTGTCCACTTACGATAACAACAATACCATTTGGGATCATTTCCTTTCCTTGAACGGGAATTATGATCTTTCCGAAAAGATAGGGATGACCTTCAACGCTGGGGTGAACTCACGTTCCGATGCCTTTGACAGGCAAGGGGTATTCAGCCAAGGACAGATCGTTTATGGCATCAAACGCCACTTCAACTATTCGAACCAACAGCCCATACAGTTTTCCCAAAAAAGGAATATTATAGGCGTCTTTGGGGAAGTCAGTTTTGACTATGACAACATGCTTTTCCTTAACCTCAGCAGCAGGACCGACTGGGTATCAAACTTGGTTACCGAAAACAGGAGCCTTACGTATCCGGGAGCAAGTCTTTCCTTCTTGCCTACCGCTGCATTTGACGGCCTAAAATCGGATGGTGGCCTGAACTATTTGAAATTAAGGGCCAGTTACGGTACCTCTGCGAATTTCCCTACCGGGTATCCTACCGTGAACGTGGTTGAACAGAACACTCAAGTTTGGGGAGAAGGTGGCGAGTTCACCATCAACCAAGTGGGCAGTTTCAAAGCGAACGAAGATTTGAAGCCCGAACTGTTGAAAGAATTTGAAGTTGGTTTTGAAAGCAAGTTCTTAAGGAACAGGGTATCCTTTGATGTGACCTATTACGACAGAAGGACCGACGATTTGATCGTTACCGAACCCCTTTCTCCCTCTACCGGATTTACGACTACCCAAAGTAACATTGGGCAGATCAGCAATATCGGGGTCGAAGCGGATCTGGGCGTTGACATTTTCCAAAGCGATAACGGTTTCAACTGGAACTCGAGCGTAAACTTCTTCACCAACAAAGAAACCGTTGAAGAACAAGAACAGGATATCATTATCTATAGTGGTAGCACCGCTTTGTTCATCGGTGGTAACGCCGCGATCAAAGGGAAGTCGCTGGGTACCATAGTAGGGGACGCCATCTTGAGGGATGACGCCGGCAACCTTATTACCAACGATGCCGGTAACTACGTGGTCACCGAGCAAGATCTGGACGGGAACATTCCCATCATCGGGGATGCCATTCCAGACTATACCATGAACTTCATCAACAGCATGTCTTTCAAGGGAATCAACCTAGGATTTCAGATCAG
>JAHENB010000031.1 GCA_024643345.1 Maribacter sp.
AGGGCAAAAGACAACGAACTGTCCAGTGTGATCAACAACAATATCTTTTATGATCGTAACATGGATTTTCATAAGGCCATGGAAGAAAAGGTCGCTAAACTCACCGTTGCCGATGTGAACAAGGCCATTAAAAAGTATATTCAGCCCTACGAAAAATGGACGGTGGTGAATGCCGGGGATTTTAAGAAATAACTGTTTGCCGATCTTCCTAAGGTTGTCTTAATACAAAAGGGCCGTTCTTCAGGAAAGGCCCTTTTGTGTTTAATTAAAAAAGGAATATATGTGGCCTTCATATAGTTTGATAATTTCGTATATTTCATTTTTATCGTGGCCTTTAAATAAACCATACAAAATCGAGAGACATGTATAAAGCAAGTGTTTGTGAAATAGTGACAATGTAAGCAACAAATTATAAACCCATGAAAGTATTTATATCAATGTTGGCGCTCACCATTATTTTTTCCTGTAACCGGTCGCATGAAGGCGAGCCCCATGCAGATGCCGAGAAACCTATGCAAGTAGTGGAAAAGGCGGAAGCAGGGTACGATCCCGAATCCAATCTCAAAGACCTTGGCATCACCTTGCCGACCCCTTCAGCGCCCGTCGCCAACTATGTGAATGCCGTTCGTACGGGAAACCTTATTTTCCTTGCAGGCAAAGGCCCGCTCAAATCTGACGGGGAATATATTTTAGGCAAATTGGGAGGAGATCTTTCGATTGAAGAAGGATACGAAGCTGCCCGTGTCACGGGAATCAATCAACTCGCGGTACTGAAGGCCGAATTGGGTAACCTTAATAAAGTAAAACGCATCGTAAAGGTAACTGGAATGGTCAATGCCGTTCCAGAGTTCACGGACCAGCCCAAGGTCATCAACGGTTATTCGGATCTAATGGTCGCCATTTTTGGGGATAAGGGCAAGCATGCCAGGGCCGCTGTTGGTATGGGCTCCCTGCCCAATAACATTGCTGTTGAGGTGGAGATGATCGTAGAGGTATATCCCTAAGTTTTTTAAAAGAGCCGCTGGCTCAAACCACGCCATAAGTGGCCAAGATGATCAAATCGGTATCTTCTTTCGACTTGAACACTTCAAAAGTGCGACCTTGGGTGCGAAGGGCGCCTAGGGCATTGGCATAACGCGCGGCTTTTAGATAGGCACTGCGATCTTCCAAAAGTCCAAAACCCAAACCTCCGGCAAAGGAGTCACCGCAGCCAGTGGTATCGACCACATGCTCCACTTTCACGGAAGGCACCATTTCATGATGCACGTCATCTCCCTTTTTAAAGAAGACGGCCCCACCTTCAGCATCTAAGGTTACTATTAATGATTGGATACCTTTATCGAGTACATGTGCTGCCAAAGCCGGTAAATGGGAGGTATCTTTGGCATCGAAATGGCCTAGATCCTCTAATCGGTACTCTTTTTCGAACCAACAGCATTTAGACTCTTCCAAGTTCATTTTTAATACATCGATATAAGGCAGCCATTGATCCCGATCGATCCAGAATTTGATCAAACGATCCCCAAGGGTGGTTACGGTATTGGTCGGCCCATGGGCATCGAATATGATTACGGCATCACTGTTCTGCTTTATGTATTTGAGGGTTTCCAGCGGCACCTCATAATCGGTGATCGGAACACATACAAAGACATCGCAATGCAATAGATCCTGTACATCTTCAGGAATGATGGGGTTCATAAAACCGGTCTGTTTCTCTAAACGGTTGTTTTGATCTACAAATTTGAGTTGAATCACATCGCCTTGATCGGCGTCGGAAGTAATATGATCCACTATAATATTTGAATATTCGCCTAAGAGTTCCTTGATTGCCACTTCATCAACTTTTCGTACATGGGACACCGGGTATACCGTTCCCTCACCGCCCAAGAGTTTAGACAATCCTATGGCCGTATGGGTCGTACATCCATATTTCTCTATGACCTCGCCCCTGTGGGTGGTTATATGGTCCCTTGGAATAGGGCCTAACACCGCTACGTTGTATTTAGACATATGTGTTTTTGAATTTCATCGCGCTTCCGAAACAAAGATGGTTTGTAATGGTCAATGCGTATAAATTGTTTTTGAAAATACAAAAAATTACAGGACCACCCATGGGAATTATATAATTTAGCGAGAAGACCAAAATAATCGTTAACCGAACGTATTTAAATTCAGTTGTCAAACTCCGCCATCATAAATTGAATCCCATGAGAAAATTTGTTAGTTTGGTTATTGTAAGTTGTTTTTCGATAAGTATCGGTCTGGCCCAAACCCTTCGATATGAATTGGTAAAAGATCTGCCCTATTATGATTTAGCCGCACAAAATACCGATGCTTATCTAAAAGATCGTTGTAAGCTCGATGTGTATTACCCAAAGGATACGGTAAATGTCCCCACGGTGGTTTGGTTCCATGGTGGCGGTCTCGAATTTGGAGAAAAAGACATTCCAGAAGGCTTGTTGAAGCAAGGCGTGGTCGTGGTATCGGTCAATTATCGTTTGCACCCCAAGGTTCAGCACCCAATCTATATTGAGGATGCTGCGGCTGCCGTGGCCTGGACGTTTAAAAATATCGACCGATACAACGGCGATCCAAAAAAAATATTCGTCACAGGGCACTCGGCCGGGGGCTATTTGGCCAGTATGGTGGGATTGGATAAAAGTTATTTGCAAAAATTCGATGTCGATGCCAACGATATTGCAGGTTTGATTCCCTTCAGTGGGCATGGCATCACCCATTTCACCATTCGAAAGGAAATGGGAATTTCGGGCACCCAACCTATTGTTGACCGCTTCGCCCCTTTGTACCATGTGCGTAAAGATGCCCCGCCCATGCTATTGATCACAGGTAACCGTGAATTGGAGTTGCTGGGCCGTTATGAAGAAAACGCTTATTTATATCGGATGATGAAAGTGGTGGAACATCCCGATATAGAATTGATGGAAATGGATGGTTATGGACATAATATGGTGTATCCGGCGGTTCCCTTATTGTTGAATTTTGTGCAGCGTGTATCCGGGAATATTGGGGTGCGGTAGGCAATTTTCAAATTAGTGAAGGAAGGCTTTCCAGACTCCCGAAAAAAACTTTATTTTTGCCGTCCTGTCTACGAGGCCTCATAGTTCAACGGATAGAATAGAAGTTTCCTAAACTTTAGATCCAGGTTCGATTCCTGGTGAGGCTACCATATGATATTGCAAAGTCTTTATTTACAGCGATGTAGGTAAGGACTTTTTAGCTAAAAAATAGTATATAAAAGTCGGCCAATGTATGGGGTATCCAAAAAGATTGGGAACATCATTCAACCCATCCGGTATTTCCTATCTTAGAACTGTGGAAATCGAAGACTTTGTTCCAACCAAATAATTGCGATAAATCGAAAAACTCTAAATACTTAAAATGTCACCACGCACTTTCTTGCAATCAACACTTTGTTCCTTTTTTGGTTTTACGCTATTTTCCATTTCGGGCCAAAATATTCTTCCACCCGTAAAGGCATGGAGCGGGACAAGCGAATCCTTGATCGTCCGGTCCAATGATCCGTGGATCACGCCCACCGAAATGTCCGATTTTGTGACCACGC
This sequence comes from Maribacter sp., assembly GCA_024643345.1. Taxonomy (GTDB): domain Bacteria; phylum Bacteroidota; class Bacteroidia; order Flavobacteriales; family Flavobacteriaceae; genus Pelagihabitans. Next base: position 3,584 of record JAHENB010000031.1, read on the forward strand.
CTGATTATGGGGAAACCATGGAGTGGTTAAAAGAACTGAGTTCGAAATCCCCGCTATTGCATATGGTTTCCATTGGCACGAGTGTAGAGGGCCGGGAGATTTATATGATCATCGCTTCTACGGATCTAGATACGGCTCCCGAAGCCCTAAAAGAATCGGAAAAACCGCTTCTGCTTGCTCAGGCAGGGATTCATTCCGGGGAAATAGATGGCAAGGATGCAGGCATGATGTTGCTACGTGACATTGCCTTTGGCGATAAAAAAGAACTGTTGGATCAGGTAAATTTTCTGTTCATCCCCATTTTGAGCGTAGATGCCCATGAGCGTTCATCCCCATTCAATAGGCCCAACCAAAGGGGTCCCCAAAATATGGGATGGAGAACCAATGCCCAGAATTTGAACCTGAACAGGGATTATGCCAAACTCGATACCAATGAAATCAGGGCCGTAGTTCAGGTGATGAACGACTATGACCCGCTTTTGTACATGGACATCCACGTGACCGATGGGGTCGATTACCAATATGATGTTACTTTCGGCGGTTTGGGACAACAGGGGTATTCCCCTTCCATTTCCAACTGGCTGGAAACCGCTTACAAACCTTATGCCGACCGTGATTTAAAGGCCAATGGACATCTACCGGGGCCATTATTGTTCGCCTTGAACGATCGCGATTTTTCACAGGGCAATATTTTGAACATGGGCGGTCCCAGATTCTCGGATGGTTATGGCAATTTGAGACATATGCCAACCATTTTAGTGGAAAACCATTCTTTGAAACCTTTTAAGCAAAGGGTATTGGGTACCTATGTCCTGTTGGAAAGCACCCTTAGGTTATTGGCTTCTGAAGGGCAAAAACTTAGGGAAATAACAATAGAGGACCAAACGGCAAGATCCTCAAAGATTCCAATGCGCTTTAAAGTGCCACAGATGAAAAATGCCATTGGTTATGATACCCAATCGGATTTTCAAATTTCAGATCAAATCGTTATACCTCCCGATACTTTGCTCTTATTGGGGATTTCATCGAAAATATTAAAATCATCGGTTACCGATTCGGATTTTATCGAATGGACCGGGAAACCGGAAACCATGAAAGTGGTCAACTACTTGGCATCGGAACCTATCGATTTGATCGTAAGGCCCAAAGGATATTGGGTGCCCGCATCCTGTGAAGAGGTCATGGAACGCCTGAAATTGCACGGTATACAAATGGAAATTATCACCGAGCCCCGCGAAGTAATTGTAGAAATGTACCGGATTCGGGATGCCAAATTCGAAAGCGAAGCCCATGAAGTCGTCCCTTTCGAAGGACATATGCAGGTGAGTGGAACCACACATCCGGAATTACGGAATGAATTGTTCCCTGTGGGTTCTGCCTATATTTCCACCGACCAGATCTTGGGCGATCTGGCAATGGTCTTATTGGAACCACTCGCAAAAGATTCTTTTTTCAGTTGGGGGTTTTTTCCGACCATTTTCCAGCGAACGGAATATATTGAAGCCTATGTTATGGAACCCATGGCCGAGCGGATGTTGGAAGCCTCCCCGGAACTCAAAAAGGAGTTTGAACAAAAGAAAGCTGCGGACAAAATATTTGCCAATGACCCGAATGCGATCCTAAGCTGGTTTTACGCCAAAACAAAATATTATGATGAACGCTACTTGTTATATCCAATAGGTAGGGCATTGTAAATCTAATCTAAAATTGCTAAGCCCCAAAAGACGACGTTGGGCTTAAAGTGTTCCTCAACTAAAACTGAATTGGGTTTTCGCAACTCCCATTATTTGTGAAGGCATGAGATGATAGGGAAGGGGCCTACCGGGAATCAGCGTTTCGCCCAAATTTCATATAGCGGCTCTCCTTTGCTATTTATCCCGGTATGGTGCCAGTCTTTGCCATCGATCCGGTATTCAAATTCCAAAGAAGCGCCCACACGGGTATCGTCTCTCGAAAAATATTTAATGTTTTCGGTATAGATGCCGTCCTTGGCCGTATAGCTGCCTCCGCCGGTCCCAAAAAATTCCATGGTATCGCTATTGTACGCGATCCACTGGAAATGACCGTCCATCAGAAATTTTAAGGTCTTTCTCGGCGTGGTGCCATCTCGGCGGTCTTGTCCTTCATCAGGGCCACGGGTGGCGAAAAGCCATAGGCCATCAAGGTCTTGTGGTTGGTTTAGTGTCGGTGAAAATACCAAATCAGTTCTATCCTGCAGGGTGAGCCGATCGCCTTCAACGGAATATGGAACCGCCCAAGTGGTGGCCTTATTATTGGAAGCATCGGAATTGAACTCCAATTGCACCTTTAGACTATCGTTCTCCATTTTATAGAATCCCCCCAGGGTGTTTACGAAATGGGGAGGATCACTTTCATAAACGCTGTATGTCAAATAATTTTCATTGATTTTTAGCTCGTGTTGCTGCATTTTCCCTTTGGTTTCCGATTCAAATTGATAGACCCGTTCGGGAATTTGGGCGCTGAGCGGCCCGAAAGCAGGAAGCGTGAACAATATAATGATATAGACCGGCAATGTTTTTACTTTCATGTTCTTGAGATTTTGCAAACAATATAATAAATTAACGTACTCAAAATGAACATCTTACAGAAAATTTTGAAATATAAACTGCAGTCATCGATTTTCTGGCGGTATTTTTATGGGAAACCCTTGTTTTTCCAGTTTTTTTCTTTTCATTTGTTCTCCCAAACCAACAACAAAATGGGTTTGTGCGAAAAGCGTTTAGCGGAATACTATGCAAGTTTTTTTTAAGTTCGGATTAAGAAGGCGTTTGAAGATAAACTCCAAGGCGGCCCAATGGTTGGGAACCCAATTTTCAAGACAAATAGCCAACCTTTTTAATATCGTGTGCAGTCAGCACGAATATGGTTTTATACCCACCACACAACTCCAAATAATGATCTGAAGTTTGTATTTCAAATTTCTTTTTTGACACGATGGATTTTCCAAGATCCCAATATTACGACATCAGAACCCTTTCTAAATGAATACCAAATACCTCGATCTAATTGATCAAACCTATTATTTCCCCCAGGAAGAATTTACCTTGGACGGGGAATACCTTAGATTCCATGACATTCCGCTGTTCGAACTGATCGAGAAATATGGAAGTCCGCTGAAGTTTACCTATTTGCCCAAGATATCTGAAAACATCAACTTGGCCAAAAGTTGGTTTGCGAATGCCATTGCCAAACACGACTACAAGGGCAAGTACCATTATTGCTATTGTACCAAAAGTTCGCATTTTCAGCACGTACTGCACGAGGCTTTAAAGAACAACATCCATATCGAGACCTCTTCGGCCTTTGATATCAGCATTGTGGAAGACTTGAAAAAAGAGGGGAAGATCAAAGACGATACCTACGTCATCTGTAATGGTTTTAAGCGCGATGAATACATTACCAATATTGGCAATTTGATCAATAATGGCCACCGCAACTGTATTCCCATCATTGATAATTATGAAGAAATCGACCTGCTATCAGAGGTCATCAACGACACCTTCAAAGTAGGTATTCGCATTGCCTCGGAAGAGGAACCTAAATTCGAATTCTATACTTCGCGCTTGGGCATTGGCTATAAGAACATTGTTCCTTTTTATGAAAACCAGATCAAGGACAATGACAAGGTAGAATTAAAAATGCTCCATTTTTTCATCAACACCGGAATACGGGACAATGCCTATTATTGGAACGAACTTGCCAAATGTTTAAAGGTGTACGTTCGGCTGAAGAAACTCTGTCCTTCCCTTGACAGCCTTAACGTAGGGGGCGGTTTCCCGATCAAAAATTCACTGGCCTTCAATTATGACTATCAATACATGATCGATGAGATCATCAACCAGATAAAAATCGCATGTACTGAAGCAGAAGTGGCCGTTCCACATATATTTACGGAATTTGGTAGCTTTACCGTGGGCGAGAGCGGCGGTGCGATCTATGAGATTTTATACCAGAAACAACAGAACGACCGGGAAAAATGGAATATGATCGATTCCTCCTTCATTACTACCCTTCCCGATACATGGGCGATCAACAAACGATTTGTGATGTTGCCCATCAACCGTTGGAACGATGAATACGAGCGCGTGTTATTGGGCGGACTCACCTGTGACAGCGATGACTATTATAATAGCGAACAGAACATGAATGCCATTTATCTTCCCAAGTACAGAAAAGATAAACCTTTGTATATTGGCTTTTTCAATACAGGCGCCTATCAAGAAAGCATTGGCGGTTTTGGAGGATTGCAGCACTGCCTTATTCCGCAACCCAAACATATCTTGATCGACAAGGATAAGGATGGCAATTTAACCTATGAACTCTTTAGCAAAGAACAAACTGCAGCTGATCTGCTCAAAATTTTAGGATATGGAAACAAATAAGAATTACGCTGGAATTCCCGACGAATTCGCCCAATTGGAAAAAGCAAAGGTAATATTGATACCGGTACCTTATGACGGTACCAGTACGTGGGGAAAAGGTAGCGACAAAGGGCCTGCAGCCTTCCTGGAGGCATCTGCAAATATGGAGCACTACGATATTGAAACCGATTCCCAGGTTTTTGAGCAGGGCATTTACCTTGCAGACGCCATCACCGAAAAGGGCAGTCCAGAAGCAGTGGTGGACGCGGTACATAAAGCCACCAAGGAGTATATTAAGCGCAATAAGTTCGTGACCATATTCGGGGGGGAACATTCCATTTCAATCGGTACCATTAGAGCTTTCAATGAATGTTTCGACAACTTGACCGTTTTACATATCGATGCCCATGCAGATTTGCGCAAATCTTACAATGGGAGCAAGTACAACCACGCTTGCGCCGTACATGAGGCAAGCCAGAACACCAATCTTGTACAGGTGGGCATTCGGAGCATGGATATCATAGAGAAAACCTTTATGGATTTGGAAAGGACCTTTTTTGCCCATGATATGGTCAATGATGAATATTGGATCGACAAGGTAATCGATTCAATGACCGATAACGTTTACATCACCTTCGATCTGGATGCCCTAGATCCCTCGATCATGCCAGCAACGGGAACCCCGGAGCCGGGCGGACTGTTTTGGTACGAGACCCTCGATTTCTTAAAACAGGTTTTTGAGGAAAAAAATGTGGTTGGGTTTGATATCGTTGAACTCTGCCCAAATCCATCGGATAAATCATCGGACTATTTGGCGGCTAAATTATATTATAAAATGCTGAGCTATAAGTTTATGGGGGAAGCCGTTGACGATGTTTACGACAATACCTATGACGTTGAATATAAGTCGGGCAACAATAACAATTCAAAATTTGATGATGACGAAGACTAAAGGGGCCATTTCCAATTTTATCGAAAAGTATTATCTTCATTTCAACGCTGCGGCGTTGGTGGATGCGGCCAAGGGCTACGAAGACCAATTAAATCAGGGTTCAAAAATGTTGGTTTCTTTGGCAGGGGCCATGAGTACCGCCGAACTGGGTAAGATATTCGCAGAGATCATTCGGCAAGACAAAGTGCAGATCATATCATGTACCGGTGCGAATTTGGAGGAAGATATCATGAATTTGGTGGCACATTCGCATTATAAGCGCGTACCGAATTACCGCGACCTTACACCACAGGATGAATGGGAACTCTTGGAAAAGGGCCTTAATAGGGTCACGGATACCTGTATCCCTGAAGAGGAGGCCTTTAGGAGATTGCAAAAACACATCTTTAAAATTTGGAGCGATGCCGAAGCTGCCGGAGAGCGATATTTTCCTCACGAATTCATGTACAAAATGCTCTTATCGGGCGTGTTGGAGGAATACTATGAGATCGATCTGAAGGATTCCTGGATGTATGCCGCGGCGAAAAAAAACCTGCCGATCATCTGTCCGGGATGGGAAGACAGCACCATGGGAAACATTTTTGCTTCCTATGTGTTGAAAGGCCAGATAAAGGCCAGTACCATGAAGTCGGGCATAGAGTATATGACCTTCCTGGCCGATTGGTACACCAATAATTCGGAAAAAGGAATAGGATTTTTTCAAATTGGTGGTGGAATCGCGGGTGATTTCCCCATATGTGTCGTACCCATGCTTTACCAAGACATGGAACGCCCGGAAACGCCTTTCTGGAGTTATTTTTGCCAAATCAGCGACAGTACCACTAGCTATGGATCATATTCCGGGGCCGTACCCAATGAAAAGATAACTTGGGGGAAACTTGATATCGATACCCCAAAATTTATTATAGAAAGTGATGCGACCATTGTTGCGCCCCTTATTTTTGCTTACCTTTTGGACATGTAATTATGGAAAACTTAAAGAGAGTCATAGTAGATTTTAAAAAGCTTACCCCAGAGGTTCTTAAGTTATTGGTCGATAAGTATCCCGATGGATATGACGACCGAAACATCATCTCATTTAAAAATGCCCAAGGAGAACGTATCGAAGCCGTAGAGGTGACCACTGAAGACACGAAGTATTTGGTGAAGATCAGTGCAAAGCTCGAACGTACCATGGAAAACTACGATGAGGATGACTATGAGGAATTCGATGACGACGATCCGGATGCAGTGGTAGACCCTGATATGATGCAGGACGACGACCAAGAAGAAGATTAAAAGGCCCTAGGTGAAGCCATTGCTCACCCGATATCGGTTTCCATCGATATCGGGCAGTGCAAATCGTTCTTGGCGTTAAGATTTTTATTTTAAGATAGTGATGCACGCTATCTGAAAAATGGGGATCGAAAATTTGTTTACATTTTTCGGTATGCGTTGGTTTCCTTCTTCAATCATACAGCAAACGGAATACAGAAAATAATGGAATTGACCAAGGTGGCCACTGAAGGTTGTCTCAAGGAACATTTTTTCGACCCTTGCGGTAGAATTCAACATAGGCCATAAAAGGTTACCTTCAATTGTGCTAAGACATGATGTGACATGCCGAAAGCAGCCAGATCTAGTGGCTATCGTTGTATTGATCTTGACGGAAGTTCGTGATTTGTTGATACACTAAATTTGGAAGTGACCATAACGCACTATTTTGTAAATTAGATAAAGAATCTAAATTCGAGCCCATGAAAAAAGCACCTTTTCACATGTCACTGCCTTGCCTCAGCATCAGTAAAACAAAGGATTTTTATATGGATGTCATCGGTGCCGATCTGGGCAGAAACACTTCCCGGTGGATAGATATTGATTTGTTCGGCAACCAAATTACCTTTACCAAATCGGGCGATTTCAATTTTTCGTACAGATCCTACAAGTTTGAGGAAACCGTCTTACCAGCATTTCATTTTGGGGTTATCGTAGACAGGGAACTTTGGGATTCCCTATACCAAAAGTTAATGGTATCGGAATATGAAGTGACCACCGAGGCCACCTTTTTAAAAGATCAGGTCGGTGAGCACGTTTCGTTTTTTGTGAAAGATCCCAATGGACACATGTTGGAGTTCAAGAGCTTTTTAAAGACAAAAGACATGTTTCGTCAATTAACCGACCTTTAAGGCATACCGGCCAATATTCCTTGGCTTTTTTTAAGTTTGTAAGTTGTAACCAATACAGATTCGTTTGAAGAAATTAGAGCTCATCGGTAGTGAGGAATGGTGCGTTTTTGAGAGTTTGGGCATCCCTGCGATCAAGGCAAGGGTAGATTCTGGCGCGAAAACTTCCTCGATACAGGCCGCCAATATTAAATTGTTTTCCCGGGGGGCACAGGAATGGGTAAGGTTTGAAGTTAATCCCTTGCAAGATAATCGCAGCATTGCCCTTGAATGTGAGGCCAAGTTGGTCGATAGACGAACGGTTCGGAGTTCTTCGGGGATTTCTGAACAGCGGTTGGTCATCAAGTCGCCCGTGACCTTAGGGAACAAAACTTTCGATATTGAGTTGACCTTGGCCAATCGCGATACCATGGAATTTCGCATGCTACTGGGAAGGGAGGCCATCAGCGGTAAGTACATGGTTAATCCAGCGGAAACTTTTTGCCAACAACGAATCACTGAAGAAGAGATCGCACAGAAATATGCTTCCTATTTCAGGGAGAAGACCGGTTTGAAGCTGGCGCTATTGGCCAGCAACCCTGAACTTTACAGCAATCGAAGGCTTATAGAGGCGGCGGAGGCCAGAGGCCATGAAATCGTTTTTCTCAATGTGGAACTGGCCTATATGAAACTCGATGCCCATTCTCCCGAAATCCGTTACCGTGGAGGGAATATCCTCAATGAGTTCGATGCCATCATACCTCGCATAAAACCTTCCGTAACCTTCTATGGCTGTGCTTTGATCCGTCAATTTGCCAACCTTGGGGTCTATTGTCTCAATACGGCCGAAGCAATTGCCCAGTCAAGGGACAAATTGTTCGCCTCCCAGTTGTTTTCCAAAAACGACATCCATATACCCATAACGGGTTTTGCAAAATCGCCCATGGACACAAAAGATTTGATCCGAATGGTGAACGGGGCACCATTGATCATTAAATTACTGGAAAGTACACAGGGGAGGGGAGTGGTTTTGGCCGAAACCAATAAGGCGGCCGAGAGTGTGATCAATGCCTTCAAAAGTGTCCAGACCAATATTTTGGTACAGGAATTTATCAAAGAAGCCAACGGGCAGGACATTCGATGTTTTGTGGTCAATGGCAAAGTGGTCGCCTCGATGCAGAGGCAGGCCGAAAAGGGCGAATTCAGGGCGAACCTGCATCAGGGCGGAAAGGCATCCACCATCAAGATCACGGGGGAAGAAAGGAAATTGGCCATCAAGGCGGCCAAAGTTTTGAACCTATCCGTAGCCGGTGTCGACATCATTCGGTCGAACAAAGGGCCACTGCTGTTGGAAGTCAACTCTTCGCCAGGTCTCGAAGGTATTGAAAATGCAACGGGGAAGGATATCGCCAATACCATGATTATTGCCATTGAAAAAAAGTTGCGGTTTGGAGAATTGGTTTAAAGTAAGACCAATAAAGTGAGGAAGTAATACGATTTCCAAATTGGATAAACCTTCATCTTGAATGGTTCTTGGTCTATTTTAAGTTCTTCAACATCGTTTCCGTGGTGGCATCCAAATCAAATTCGGCCTTCCAACCCCAATCGCTTTTTGCTTTGGAATCGTCAATACTGCTGGGCCAGGTATCCGCTATGTTCTGTCTAAAATCGGGCTGGCAGGTCATTTGAAATTCTGGCAGTCTTTTTCGTATGCTATTCGCGATTTCTGCAGGCGTGAAGCTCATCGCAGACAGATTATAGGAAGAACGGATCTTAATATTCTTTCCTTCCGAATCCATAAGTTCCATGGTTGCCCGAATGGCATCGTCCATGAACATCATGGGAAGTGCCGTATCCTCTTTAAGAAAACAGGTATACCTACCATCGGACAAAGCTTTATGATAAATTTCAACGGCATAGTCGGTGGTACCTCCGCCGGGCATCGTTTTCCAACTGATCAGGCCTGGATAGCGAAGGCTGCGAACATCTACACCATATTTACGATGGTTGTATTCGCACCAACGTTCGCCCGATTGCTTACTGATGCCATAAACCGTGCTCGGCTCCATAATGGCACTTTGCGGGGTATTGTTTTTAGGCGTATTGGCACCGAAAACGGCAATACTCGAAGGCCAGAAAATCTTGGTTATCTTTTTTTCCTTTCCAAGATTGAGCACATTGAAAAGTGAATTCATGTTGAGGCTCCAGGCCCTTTCCGGAAATTTTTCGGCAGTTGCACTGAGCATGGCCGCCATTAGGTACACTTCATTGATTTCATAATAAGCAACCACTTCCTCCAACGCATCATAGTCGGTGGCATCCAATATTTCGAAAGGCCCAGATTCCATCAAATCTTTATTGCCTTCCCGAATGTCGCTCGCTATGACCTGGTCAGCACCGTATTTTTCCCTTAAAGCATAAGTCAGCTCTGTACCTATTTGTCCGCAGGCACCAATGATGAGGATATAGTTTTGCATTAAAGTGGCGTTAAATGAATTCGTTCATAAAGATAGCCTTTATTAAAATTTGTACCTTCGATGCATGCAAAGAATATTGCTTTTTGTTTGGGTATTTTTAACGTTCATTTCCTGTAGGCCGGAACCTAAGGAAACCGCGTCAAACGATATTGCTTCCTTCGAAATCGAAACTGCCGACTGGGCCAAAAAAGTGGCCATCAATTCCAAGGCACAGGCCTTGATTGAAAACTGGACCGAGTTCAAAGGCTTGGAAGCCAGCTTTGATGCCCTATTCACAGTGGTGAACAGGGAAGATCTAAGCCTTGTGATAGAGGATTTGATCGAAAAACAAAAGGTTTTGGAAGCGTCGGCTTATCCACAGGAATTCGATAAACCCCAGATAAAAGGCCGACAAAAGATGTTCAAGACCTTTATCCTCAAGGTAAAGGGCGATCTTTATTATCGCCTGGATGTACAACCCGCTGTCAAAGAAATGATTTCTGCCTATAATGCCTTCAGAAACCAATTCAATATCATGGTCAATAACACCCTGGACACCAAATTGATCTTGGAACAATAAGAATTCAAAAAAAATGGGAACAAAAAAAGAGCGGTATGGTATACCGCTCTTTATTGTTTGGGGCCGAAACCTTATTCCTTGGGGGTCTCCGGATTTTCCTTGCGGGATATCAAGGCTTGCCTGCTAAGGCTTGCCAAGTTAAAATTAGGATCTATCTTAAGTGCCTCATCGATCAAGGCCACGGCAGCATCGATATTGTTTTTATCCTGATTGTATTGTACCAAACCCTTTAAGTGCATAAAGGCTGCTTTAAGCGAAACCTCGTAGGGCTGTTGGCGTTCATAAAATGCATATTTCATATCGTCTTTGACATTTGAAAGACCATATTCAATGTCGGTGGTAGCCCCGGAATTGTCGCCGGTTTGGATCTTTAGATCGGCCAATTCGTAAGCCAAATAAGGATTTGGATTTCTTTTAAACAATACTTCGAATTGTTCCAAGGCACGTTTCGGTTGGTTCAAAGCCTTCAATGAAATCGCTTTTACCTGTACCGCTAAATCTGAATCTGAATCGTCTTTCTCGATTCCGATCGTATTCAAGGCCTGCAAATGCTGGTTATCGTTGGCATAGATATACGCTAAGGTATCGGTACGTTGCTTAGATGGGGCAATGACGTTCAAATGGGTCAGGGCGCCGATCACACCTATTACATCGCCCTGAAGTCTCATTTCTTTATAGTAGGCCTCGAAGTGTTTTTGTAGCGCGCTCTCGGTCTGGGCAGTTGCATTGATGCCCATCAATAATATTATGATAATCGCAATATGTTTCATGTTCGATTTATTTTGGTGCGCAAAACTATTAAAATAATTGATATTGAACTGTTAACGAACACCATAAATCAACAATGCCATATACAATTATCCCGTTTTATATCGTCTGGATAGCGTATTGTAGTAATGTAGGTAAAACAAGGAGGCCCAAAGGCCTCCTGTTAAAAATAGCGATACCGTACAATTAAGGAACCAAAATAGGGTCTTCAATCTGCAATCCTTTGATCAATCGCGAATAAAATGCAAGACTTCTTTGGTCACGATCGATACAGGAGATCAAAAAGTCGTATAGATTTCGATACCATAGGTTGGTCGGCAAGGTGGGCAATTCTGTATTGACCTTGTTGGGGTCATACGCAGAATCGTCGGTAACGATGTTCATTTTAATCCTTCTCCTATGATAGTCGATGGTTACATCGGTTGCATTGTAGTGTTTCCTGATTAGGATTTCGTGAAACGATTTAAATTCTTCCGCGGTATTTTGTGTACGGGTACTTTTGCCAATAAGGCCTTCAATCTGCTTTAATATCCTATCGGCCAATCCTGAATTTTCCATGGCAATCACTGTTTTATTATCATGGAATAAAGTTACGGTTTCATCGATGGAATGCATTCTGTCTTAACATTGTGCCGCAGACTTTGTTGTGAAAAGCAGTGTTTTCGTTGTGAACTAAGTGACAATCGAAGTCTCGTACCTAAACATTTTAACATTGGAAAGGGCGGGCGATAATATTTTTTTCCCTTTGGCACCCATACCGGGTTCATACTCTGGGGAAGGAAGCTTTCTTTTTAGGGCTTCCGATCTATAATATTCCGCTTTTATGGGGTGGTGGGGATAAACCGCATTGAAAATTTCGCCCCACCAATTATTCATGATGATATGTTCCAAAAGGCGAATGCAATCGTTAAGATGGATCAGGTTCACGTAGTCTTGCCCGTTTTCAAGACCCTTCTTCCCCGTCAAATGACGAATCGGATGCCTATCGTTTCCAATGAGCCCCCCAAAACGCACAATAGTGGTCTTCGGTGATTTTACATTTTGAAAAAGTCCTTCCGCTGCCAAGAGTTGACTCCCTGATTTGGAAGCCGGTCGAGGCGGCGTGGCTTCCGTCACTTCACCCTGCAGATCCCCATAAACCGAGGTACTGCTCACAAAAATGACCTTACTAATTCCGGTATCTTGCAACGCTTTGTGCAGGAATTTCATTTTCAGGACATAATCTTCCTGTTCCGACCCCCTTAATTTAGGGGGGATATTGATGATCAAAATGTCGACGCCCGATAATAACCCGACCAGATCGCCAAGGATTCCCTTCTCGCTAAGGGACACTAAAAATGGCTCGATTCCCTTATTTTGTAGTATGCCGAGCTTTTCCTTAGAGGTGGTGCTACCCTGTATTCGATACCCCTTTTTTTGTAGATATTCTGCCAACGGAAGGCCCAACCAGCCACAACCTAAAATTGCGATTCGATTATTCAAATTTTAAGGTTTTGATGAGCAGAATGGCATCGTTCAAAACAAAGGGCATGGGAATACTGTTCTCAGGACGCGCCGGGACCGTGAACTGTGGGTTTTCCAAAAGGTCATTGGAGGCTTCGTATAGGGTGAGTTCGAAAACCGAATCTTTAGGAAAATTCAATTTCAAATGGGTAGGTTCATTGTTACTGATGTAATGGGTAACCAGTCTGCCGCCTTTCCTGTTTTCCAAATAGTAGGCCGACAAGGGCACCTCATTTACCAATGCCGATGAAATCGGCACATCGTTGGTAAAGAGCTCGAGTCGGCTGACCTTGCGCTGTGGGGCAATGTTGAGCTCTATCCATCTTAGATCCCCGATGACGGTATCTGTTTTGGTTTCCACCAAGGTGGGGTTGATCGGTTTCAATGGGGCATTGGAAACAAAACTGAAGCCGGAACTATATTTGCTGCTGAGCCTATGCTCCGAAGGTTGAACGGGCACCCTTTTGTCTTTTCCCAGGAATTGATCGTTCCAATCGATAAGCACTTGATCATAGGTGGCCCATTGGGCCGTGTTATGGTCGGTATCAAGAACGTACAAAAGACTGCTTGGCTTTGGCCGATCAGGCGTGAACCCGGCCTGGAAATGGGCAAACACCATACTGCCCAGAAACACAACAAAACAGAAGGTGGCCCAATGGTCCTTTCTTTTATAAAAGGCGAACAATGGAAGCAAAAGGATAAAGGTTAGCGTCGTGAGCAGGGTGGAAGCTACCATCATTTTAAGTCCCAAACCCACTGGGAACATTTTTATGAAGGGGGCGCACAGCCATAGGGCGGGCAAGGTCAGGAACGCCAACAGGTAGGCACTGGGCTCTTTTTGATTGATCAATACCAGCAACGAGGCCAACAAAGCGTATACTGGAATGATGAAAAAACTTGCTCCCGGCAGATAACAAGCCACGCCATAACATAAGGCCAACCAAAATAACAAAGGCGCAATAAGAAGATTTGATGCTGAAATCGATTTGAATTTATGGTAGATCCAAAAGCATACAGAGGTGGAAATCAAAATGAAAGCAAGAATATAGGTATAGCCATTATAGGTAAAACCATGCAGCATATCGCGATATGCCGGATAGATCCATTGGAGCAATTGATACCCATAATAGCCGATCAAGCCATTGATGCCCAAAGCGATGAACATAGGTAAAGAGCCATTAAGGATTTGCCGCAGCTCCAAACTCTTCTTTCGAAAACCATGGAAAAGGAGAAGCCCGGTAAGCAACAGGGCCAAGGCCCACATGATCCAAATCCAGTCGAAAGGGTAAGAGACCAGCCTAAAAAAAGGCATGTTGAAATAGACCATATCATTCAGGCTTTTTAAATTACCGAGGTCCGTTTTGCTAAAATGGTGCAGTAGTGGCATAAGGTAACTTCCCTGGTGCGCCAATGTCTTTCGATCTAAGCGTTCATAATTGTCGCGTACCGTATGGTAATCGAAATGGTCATCAATAAATGCGAAATTAAAGCCTTCAATATCAAGGTCTTCCCTGAAAACGGTAAGATCGGTGTCGTTGGGCAACATCTTATAGATGCTGTATGCCAATGAATTCGCTACGGGAAAATGCGTATCTGCCGCCGTAAATTCCCTGATCAAGTTGGCATTTCCCCGGTTGGTCTCTATGAGCATGTAACTGGGGCCTCCACTACCTCGGGCCTCAAAATTGAGTACAAGGCCTACTTCCTGGGCCCACGGGTGTTGGTTAACGAAAAGGTCGGCCCCATTGAGTCCGAGTTCCTCGGAATCGGAAATTAGGATGATGATATCATTCTTTGGAGTTTTATTTTCAGCCAAAAAGGCCCGAACCCCCTCCAAGATAGTGGCGACCCCACTGCCCGCATCACTGGCGCCCAAAGCCGAATGCGGATTGCTGTCATAGTGGGATAGGAGCATTAATGCCATGCCCGAACTAGACCCCTTGATGCGTGCCAAAATGTTGGTCGCCTTGCTCAAATTGCCCCAGTCCCCTGCGGTATATCCCTCTTGCAAGCTGGCTTCAAGCCCCATTTTATCCAATTCGGATACGATATAAGACCGCACCGCTTCATGGGCAGGAAATCCTACCGCATGGGGTTTTTTGGCAATTTCCGACACATGTTGCAGGGCCCTGTCGGTAGAGAAGGAAGTGGCTTCAATAGCTCCATCCGGTTCATAACTGGGCATCGAGGATCGAAAAGACCAATATATGGCCAATACTATGATCAAAAAAGTGAGCGTGGAGGGGAATTTTTTCATGGTTTCAAATTACTCATTTTTTGGCAAAGGTCCCTTTAATCTTATACAACGAAGCATGCTATTGATCGAGCTTAATTAAAAGTGCATAACCCAAAAGGCGCAGGCCTTAAAAGTATAAAATTCTACGGGGTCAAGGCATTATGTCGATATTTTTTAGCGTGTTAGGGAAATTTCCCTATCTTTAGAAATCAACCTAAAACCAATCACTATGGGAATCAAGAGTTTTCAGGGCTTTCGCAAGGCTTTCAAAAAGGAATACCACGCCCCTATTTTGGTATCGGATTATATGACCAGGAAATTGATCACCTTTACGCCGGACCAATCGATTCTCAATGTGATGGAACTGTTCACCAAGTACAATATTTCCGGGGGGCCGGTTTTAGACGATAATGGTTTTTTGGTGGGCATCATTTCGGAAGCCGACTGTATGAAACAAATATCCGAGAGCCGTTATTTCAACCAACCCATTTTGGATAAGAGCGTGGAAAGCTACATGACCAAGGGCGTTGAAACCATTCCACACGACATGAGCATTTTTGATGCTGCCGGGGTTTTTGTAAAGCACAATAGAAGAAGATTGCCAGTGATGAAAGACGGACTTTTGGTCGGGCAGATCAGTCGTAAGGATATTGTGGTAGCGGCCCTTAAATTGAACGCCCAGAACTGGAAATAATATATCTTGAATCCCGTACGGGCATCATTCCCGTTTTACGATCATATAATAATCATTATCCAAGGGCAAATAACCCAAGTCATATACAAAGTAGTAGGTAGTTCCTTTTTTGGTAGTATATAAGTTGGTAATAAAATCAAAATCGAAACCTTTGTCGATTAACCGGGTACGTGTGGCACGTGTTTTACCATCCCTCAATTCAAAACTATCGAGTATCCTGTAGTTTTTTCGTAAACGATTGTTGATGTTGCGGATCAGGTTTTTGCTGTCTTTGTTGACTTTGTTGTGGAAGGCGTTTCGACAATGGTCAGAACAGAATTTTTTATCGGTCCTGCCCAAAATTTCGTTCCCACACTCCAAGCACTTTCTTTTCAACTTATTGTTTTTTGTAATTGAATTTCACTTCTTGTTCGTTACCGGTCTCCTCTACGATGACCACATAGAGATTGATTTCTGCGTCATTGATTTTTTCGAAGGTAAAACCGTCAAAATAGACATGATCCCGGTCGATTTTTACAAGTTGAAAGTTTTCCATTTCGTCCTTTTCTTCCCAAGCTTTCAGATCGCCGTCAAAATGTTTCAGTTGCAGCAGTAGGGTATGGTTGGTTTCTTGGATATGGCCAAGTTCATAGAACCGTACCTTATCGTCAACGACCAGCTTAAAAGAGAACATCATTGAATTGCCTAGGGGAGGACTCCAGATCTCCTCGGTAATGCCTCCGAATGCCGTTCCTTTCCAATGTCCGGAAATCCACGCCACGTCGGCCAAACTTGCCTTCGGGGAACCATTTTTTTCTTTATAGCTAAGGGTATGTTGCGCGCGGCCAGCGATTGAACATAAAAACAAAAATAGAGCAATGCGAATCATATCTGCTGTGTGCTAAGCACATACAAGATACAAAAAAACCGTTTACAAACGATTAAGTCGTGATCCATCGATTTCGATATCAAATTTGGAAAGCAGGCCCAAGGCGCCTTCTTTGGAAAACTTTGTTTTTTTGAGATGATTTTGGGAAGGGTCGAACTGATAATTATATGCTGATCTAAAGTCGGCCTGGCCAAGTTGGGTATTCATAAAAATGGCCCGTTGCAGATCACAATCATCGAAACATGATCCCGTTAGGTCTGCCTCCGTAAAATCGGCCTCGACCAGTTTGCAGTTCACAAACGATATGTTCTTCAATGACATGCCATAGAACGAAGCAAGGTTCAGGGAACAATCCTTAAAGCTAAAGGAACGCAGAAAATCATTACACGTCTCCAATTTCAATCCGATCATTTTGCAGCCGACAAATGCCACTTCGTTGAAGATGCTATGGGCCACATTTGCATTGCTCAAGTTGCAGTCCAAAAATTGGCACTCTATGAAATTCTGGTTGTCCAGAAAAGCGTTCGCAAATTCACAACGCTCAAAGACACAGTGATCATAGTCGCCTTTAGGAAGGCGCGATTGGGTGAAAATTTCACCAATAAAGTGTTTGTCCTCAATATAATGTGACATGGTTAATACGTTATGACCGCCAGTATGCCTTCCCGCCAAAATCAAGAAAAACAAGGTTCAAGATTTTGCAGAAATGCGTTAACCGCAAATTCTTATGTCCTATGCCTTTATGGGCCGTAAAACCCCGACCCTAATCTTCGGAAAGGATAACGGCCGGAAGCCCTAAGGCTTTATAGGTGTCATTATACGACGCCATTTCTGTCTTCACAATGGCATCGCGTTCCGTTGCGTAGGTGTTCCAATAGGCCATAAGGTCTTTCAGCCGCTCTTGTGCGCCTTGGGTGACCTTGGGTTCCGCGGCATCAACATAGCTCTTGAGTTCCATGAATTCAGCGTTGAGCTGATTATGGAAATTGATCACGTCCTGAAAGGTTTTTTGTTTGGGCTGTATGAGGTTTTGCTCCCAGGTATCGATTCGCTCGATCAATGCCTTTCCTTTTTCCAACAATACTTTGGCCTGCTCGTTATCCTTTAAAAGTTTGGCGTAGTTTTCTAACTGTGACTTCGCCGAGCGC
The DNA here is from genome assembly GCA_024643345.1 of Maribacter sp. Classification (GTDB taxonomy): domain Bacteria; phylum Bacteroidota; class Bacteroidia; order Flavobacteriales; family Flavobacteriaceae; genus Pelagihabitans. Next base: position 21,312 of record JAHENB010000031.1, read on the forward strand.
ATTTGGTTTACCGATTCGTGGATGTTCCTGATAGCCTGCTCGATCTGGCCCAATACCGCCTGCTGCTCTTGATAGTCGGCCAGGGGAACGCCTACATTCGGATTGGGCAGGATATTCACTTCGACCTCGGCGGACGAACCCTCCAAAGTCAATTTGAGTCCATAACTACCGGGGCCCACGCGAGATCCACTGTAATCACCATATACGAATACCTTCTCCACCGCGGGCAGGTCATCTTTTCTGAAATCCCAGGTAAATCGGTTGTAGCCCTTTTTGGAGGGCAATGTTTTTGGTTTGGATGGGCCACCCGGCCATGATTTAAAGTCCTTGTCCTTTTTATTGGTATAGGAACGGATCAATTTCCCTTGATAGTGCACCTCCAGTTTCAGGTCCAGGCTATCGGCATCCTTATCCAAATAATAATCAAACGTAACCCCTTGTTTCGGATTTTCTCCCAAGCCCGGAATCGGTTTTTCAGTGCTACCGCCAAAAAGCAAATAGGTGTCTTTGGGCTTGATCAATCTGATTGAAGATTTGTCGGCATCAAGGTTTTGTATGGCCCCTAGATCATCTAGTATCCAAAAAGAACGCCCTGCGGTTGCGGCCACCAGATCGTTGTCCTGAAAGACAAGGTCATTGATAGGAACCAGGGGCAGATTGAGTTGCAAGGTTTGCCAATTTTGTCCGTCATCCAAAGAAATATATAGTCCGGTTTCGGTACCGGCATATAACAACCCTTTTCGCTTTGGGTCTTCGCGCACCACGCGCACGAAAGTATGTTCGCCTTTGATGCCGTTTACGATTTTGGTCCATGTTTTGCCGTAATCGGTGGTCTTGAAAACGTATGGGGCCAAGTCCATCTGCTTATAGCGCATTACCACTGCATAGGCGGTCGCGGCGTCATGGGGAGATACCTCGATGCTGTTGATGATGCCTTCCGGCAAACCTGTTGGCGTCACATTTTCCCAATGGTTGCCACCGTCCTTGGTGATATGTATCAACCCGTCATCGCTGCCAGCCCATAGCACCCCTTTTTCATGCATGGATTCTACCAAATACATCAAAGTATTGTAGTTTTCGCCTCCCGCGGCCTCATTGGTATAGGGTCTTCCCCCAGGGCCTTGTTTGCTTTTATCGTTACGGGTGAGGTCTGGACTTACCACTGCCCAGCTATTGCCGCCATCGGATGATTTAAAAACGACGTTGCCTGCATGGTAAATGGTATTCCGGTCATGGGGCGAACTGATAATGGGCGCGTTCCAGTTGTAGCGGTATTTAAAATCGGCGGGTACGTTGCCCAGATTGAGTTCTGGATATTCCTTGATCGACTTCCCTTCCCTGGAAGCCTTTACCCACTTTTCGATGATGCCTTGATAGCATCCGCCATACACTACCTGGGGATTATTGGGGTCAAAGGCCAGATAGGCACTTTCGCAACCCGCAACCGAATACCAATCCTTCCAATCGATACCCATACCGTTGGTCCTACTCGCTATCGCAATGGCCGAGTTGTCCTGCTGGCCCCCATAGACCATATAGGGTACTTGATTATCAGTGATTACCCTGTAGAATTGCGCCGTGGGTTGATTTTCCTGTGTGCTCCAGCTGGCGCCGCCGTTATTGGAAATGTTGGCGCCCCCATCGTTCGAATTGATCATTTTCGAATTGTCGTTCGGATTGATCCATAAATGGTGGTTGTCACCGTGAGGTGTTGAAAGGGGTGCAAAGGTCTTACCGCCATCGATCGATCTGGTAACCGGTGCGTTCAGTACATAAACCCTGTTCTCGTCCTGGGGATCGGCAAAGATTTCCATATAGTACCAGGACCGTGTGATGTTGATCCGGTCTTTATTGACCTGAACCCACTTCTTGCCCGCATCATCGGATCGGTACACCCCGCCCTTATCACCATCGGCCTCGATGACCGCAAATACGCGTTCGGGGTTCGCACGTGAGACCGAGATTCCCGCTTTGCCAAATGCTTCGGGCAGGCCTTCCTTCAATTTCTCCCATGTGGCCCCACCATCGGCAGATTTATAGAGCGCCGAGCCTTTTCCTCCCGATTCTATGGTCCAAGGGAACCTTTGATGCTCCCACATTGCCGCATAGAGGATCAAGGGATTGGTCATGTCCATCGACAGGGAAGAGACCCCGGTTCTGTCGTTCACATACAGTACCTTTTCCCAGTTCGCTCCCCCATCCGTGGAGCGATATATGCCACGATCTAACGACGGGCCGTATTGCGCCCCTTGGGCCGCGACAAATAAGATATCCGGATTGGTGGGATCTATGATCACATCGGAAATATGTCGGGTGTGGTCCAGCCCGATGTGCGTCCAGGTCTTTCCCCCGTCAGTTGATTTGTAAACACCATCGCCCATAGAGGTCATAACGCCACGTGCCGCGTGTTCGCCCATGCCCACAAGTACGATGTTCGGATTGCTTTCCGAAACCGTGATGGCCCCAACCGTTCCGGTCTTAAATTGCCCATCGGAAATATTTTTCCAGGTAATGCCATCATCGGCGGTTTTCCAGACCCCGCCCCCGGTACTGCCCATATAATAAGTCATGGGCTGCCCCACGACCCCACTTGAAGCTACGGAACGACCGCCACGGAACGGACCTATATTGCGCCATTTCAGACCATGGAACATAGAATCGCTAAGTACTACGTTGGGCGTGGTGTTTTTTGTGTTTCTCTTTTGGGAT
>JAHENB010000032.1:0-13200 GCA_024643345.1 Maribacter sp.
ATCTTTTTTATTTCGAAAGTTAAGCTGCCGGTAAAGTTGCCATGTGTAAAAACTTCCTGTATTATTCCTTCACCGCTTTTCTCCTCCCGAAGCCGTGAACAGGAAGTCAGCAGAAGCATCGTTAGAACTACGATATGATATTGTTTTCATTTTTTCAAATATCCTATTCCAAGCATAACCAGGGAGCTGATTAAAATCACGAAATAAAGTGTGGTAGCCATACTCTTAACAAAACTGAAAGCGCTGGTTATGGTTACAGTACTTTTGGATATTTCGGGATAATTGTTCAGTAGGGTAATTATCCCGATATTCTCTGCATAATCTGCTGCTCCGGCCACAAAGGGCAATAGACATAGGTATATTAGGGGTGTTTGTAGTTTGCCTAATCTGTTCAGAAAGTAGCCCATTACCAGACTGTAGCCGATCGCAAAAAGGGCAGGATAAACCATATCCAAAGGAATTTGGTTATGGAAATAAACATCTCTTCCCTTTGGCCCTAACGCCCTGAATAGCTCATGCACGTATTCGAAGTCATAGCCCAGGGGCATCATATCCAATAGTTTCATTCCATTGGCAAAGCCCATTACCATTGGAATGGTGATCGTTAGCATCGCTACATAGACCAAATTGGTCAGTATAAAGAGCATCAAAACTTTTTTACCCTGAATATGTTTCCGGATTAATTTTTCGAATGTTTTCATTGACTTCGATTTTGTTCTCCAACTTTTAAAGTAGAAATAATTTACAAGAGTGAACGCAAAAAGTGTTATCCAAAAAAAAGAGGGATAGACTTTGATGAGGGTCTATCCCATTTTTTAGTCCTGCTTTATGCAGAATGCTTGTTAAAGGTATTGTTTTGATGCTGCCCAACGGATTCTCTTACTGTCTTTTAAAGTTGAAAGGAAAGCGAACCTTCTAGATCCCGTTGGCGATTGATTGATGATTGATGATTTCATGACTTAGGTCTTTTACGATGGATGTGTCGTTCAATCGTGATTAGCGATTAAAGTTCCTGTACTGTGCCCATTGTGCTCTTTTGCTATTGCTGAACGATGAAAAGTACTGTCCTGTTCTTGATTCTGTTGCCGTTCTATTACTTGATGCTTGCATGATTTCTAGTTTTAAATAATGTTATTATTAGTTGTTTTTAACTTGCTTACAATAGATAGACGGAAGAAGCTTCATTTTGTTACAGTACTATGCATAAAAAGGTACTATATTATGTAATATTTAACATTTATATCAATAATTGGGAACAACAATATGAACATAAAACATTGAAATATAAGGAGATATGGATTTATTCAAAGGGGAGCAAATGTTTTTGCTATTTTTAAAAATTACTTTCCTTGGCCGATGGCCTACCTATTTGCCCGATAATCCCATCTTATATTATAGAGGAGGGGTCCTATTACCATTGCTAAAATATGGGCATGTAGTTGGCAACAAGAATTTGGTATGACGATTGCAACTTAGGCGCATCCCATACGCGGCATAGGTTAAATCCCATCAAATTTTATTTTCTTGAATGTTATTGCAAACACTTTGGATTTCTGCTAGATATAGGGGGTAGTGCCCCAAGGATCAGTTGTTCGGAGTTCACTAACGAACCGATAAAAAACCCAATAAATTCTTGGGGTTATTATGGTTCAAGTTCCATGTTTATTCAAGACTGGATCGAGATGAATCAAAATTCTGCCTGTCCAACCATTTGACCAGGTCGTTCCAGCATGCCGGGGGGAATTTGGCGTGCAGGGCATCTTTGATTACCCAGAATTCCTTGTTGTTCCCAGGGATACCATTGTATAATTCCTGAACCGACGCCACAGAAAAAAGTTCATCCAGGTCCCCGACCCCTACCAATACGGGCATGGGAGGTGCTTCCTTAAAAACCAACTCCTTTACATCCAGCATACTCACAAACCGAAGGGTGTAGACAAAATTGAATAAGGGGTCTGTACTTTTCACCATCCCCTCCCTTTTGTACTCGATTATGGGCGTGCCCGGCCTAATGAGGGCATTGGTAAGAATCTTTGCTTTTTCGAACAAACCGAATTCCCTGGGAGGCAACTTTCCACGATAGGCCCCCGAAAGTAGTACAAGCCCTGATATTTGATTGGGCACTTCTTTGGCCAAATAGATGGCCGAAGCCACGCCCAAACTGTGACCTATGACGATCACTTTGGGAAAACCGAGGTTCTTAACGTACTGCAAAGCCTCGACCCGATCTGCCTGTGACCGCTCTTTGCTGGGGCTGTCACCACGGGTTCCACCCGAAAGTCCATGGCCTCGATAATCCAGGCCAAAAGTGGTATAGCCGGCAGTGGACAGCGGTTCGGCCATAAAACCGTAGGCCCCGCTATGAGCGGTAATCCCATGTAAAATAAGTACCGCCACGCCCTTTTTGGTCAAACTGTCAGCCGGGTTCCACCTTCTGATAAAAAGGGTTTCCCCATCCGAAGTTTTCATCAAATGGTAGGGCTGTTTTACCTCCTTGCGCATCGCTTCAATATCAATTTGGGGATTTTTGGGGATGGGCGAAACCCATGTGATGATAACCAAGGTTAAAACCATCACGAGAACTGAACCTATTGTCCATTTTAGAATTTTTCTGAAATTCATGTTTCAAGTCGGGTTTTTATGGTCAAAAGGGGTTCAATAAACGTATTATCCGCTTATGTGCAAGGGAGGAATTCTTTTTGAAAAAATTGTAAGAAAATCAAAAGTGTCCTATATAGGGCTAACCCACAGATTTCTCGATCAATTTTTTTGTTGCCACTATTCCTTCTTCGTTGCTCAAATAACCGGGCATTCCTTGCAAGTGCATGAGGCCCCCTTCGTATTCAATACCAATGATGCCTTTGAAGTTCGATTTTTTAATGATGTCGAACATCCTTGAAAAGTCGATCTCGGTTTCGTTTCCCTGATCGTCAAATCGATGGGTCTTGGCACTTACGCCTTTTGCATAGGGCATGAGTTCTTCCACGCCCAGGTACATATCGTACTTTTCAAGGCATTTGGTATTCATATAGCCGGCAATGTCCATAGTTTCCGGTTTGGTCCGGTTGATACAGAAGTTGCCAAAATCTGGAAGAACGCCCGCTCTTTTGTGGTTCACTTCCTTCATGATTGCGGCCAACCATTTTCCGTTACAGGAATGGCCCACGTGATTTTCCACGATGATATCCATTTCGTTCTGATCTCCGAATTCGAGCAGTTTACTATAGCCTTCCAAGGCGGCATAGGCCACTTCCTGGGCCGTTCCGGTCTGTTCTAGGCTGCCAAGGTTCACGCGAATGGAACTGCAGCCCAGGATCTTGGCGGCATCCACCCACTTGTAATGGCTCTCGACCGCATGGTCACGTTTCGCTTTATCGAGGTCGGCAATGTTCTCATCGTCTACCATGATCAAATTGTTGGTTACCCCCAAATCATCGGTGCGCATTCTAAGTTCTTCGAAGAACGAAGTATCATTGGCTTTGTCCGCAAAGAACATGGAAACATATTCCACGATATTGACTCCAAATTCATTTTTTGCGCGGGCAGGAAATCCCAAGGTGTCGTGCTTTCCGGTAAAAAATTCGGAGGCCAAAGAAAATTGTGCCAAGGAAATTCCATAATTCATTGTAGCTTCATTTTTTGCGTAAAGGGATTCCGGTAAGGTGGTCAGCAATCCTGCTCCAACAGTTCCTAGACCCAATTGCTTGACAAATTTTCGTCTTTGATTCATAATATCCTCGGTTTAGATTGTTTTTTGTGTTGTTCATCGTTCATTGAAACGGCCCGCCCAATGTACCGCATTTTCCAACATGATCAAATGGTTGGGCTCCCGAAAGGCTTTTCCCTGATGGCCCAAGGCAGAATAAAATATTCTGCCCTTATTAAGGTCATGGTACCAAGCAATGGGATGGTCTTCCCCCATGCCAAAATCTTTGTCGGATGCCAACAATGGAATATTCCCGCTTGGGTTCATATTGGTTTCGTCAACGGTATATAAAACCTGAAAACCTTTTTTACGGGGATTGTCTACAAACATATACCATTCTTCTTCATGTTCCCATGTTTTCGATAATCCCTCGGTCAGCATGGTATTTCCTTCCTCCAAATGCATCCATGCTTTTTGAAATTGCGGATTCATAGTATGGTGGGAAAAATGCGCCCCGATGACATTATCCTCGTACCAACCCCATTGATGGGAGCTATCCCCCGAAGCGTGGATGCCCACGAAGCCCCCACCATTTGCCAGATAATTTTTGAAGTTTTCACGTTGCACTTCATTCAATACCTTTCCACTGGTGTTGTTCCAAATGACCACCTTGAATTTTTGCAACTGCTCGGAATTGAACACGGCCCCATTATCTGTAATATAGAGCGACCACCCATTGTCTTTGGCCATCTTTTCAAAGGCAGGAATAGAAGCTTCTATGGCTTCCCCATGTCTGAACCCATTTGTTTTCGAAAAGAGCAGGACGGTATTGCCGGCCAAGTCGACCGGTAGTTCCGGAGGGGTGTTTTCATAGAAATTAAAACCGTAAACGGCTTTATAGATGAAAAGTCCGCCCGCTAATAAAAGGAGCAATACCAACGCTAAAAAGGACAATAGAAAAACTTTCAGTTTGCGTTTAAGTGCCATTGAGGTTCAATTTTTGGGCATAAAATAGTTTTTACTTCATCGGTTTATTTAGGAATTCCAACCAATCCATTATGGTAACAATGGTAGCAGGGTCTGGATCTTCGTTGCGAAATACAACGTACAGGTCTTGCGCCGAATCCACAGATTTACTAAGGTCCGTTTCGAACTCCTTTATGCCGAATTCCGCAAAACCTGGCTCTACCACAATAGTGGCGACCAATTCCCCATCCAAGCTACCCAAGCGCAACTCCACGGTACCCCCTTTGAGTATGCCTGGCGCTACGCCAAATCTACCCCTTACCGCTTTTACCCCTTTAAGGTCAAAGTTCTTGAAGACAACAAATTTATCCTTTTGACCTATTATGATTCCCATGTCCTCATCCTGTCCTGGCGTGGTACCCGCCGGAAGATTCATTTTGCTGCCTGAACCTTCATCAAAACTCTCTGCTTCTACCTTTGGATATCTGAGCAACAAGGTTTGTTGTACATTCAAACCTTCGATCTTTCCACCGCCTTTGTCGGTATAGCTCGCAGTCATCACGTAGGTGCCTTTGGACTTGCTTTTTATGTGCGCATCACTCGTATAGTTACCTGCCACTGGATATTTGGATTTTTGGAGGGCATTCCCTTCGGCAAGACTCAGGATATACTCGGCTATTTGTTTGGCTTCCGTGATATTCAGACCGGGGTGTGCCGCCATGGCCACTTCGCCCCAATTGCCACTTCCACCATTGATGATCTTATTGGCGAGCATTTCAGGTGCCTTTGAATCCGATGCATACCGCTCGGCAATGTCAATATAGGCGGGGCCTATAGACTTTTCCTTTTCCTTATGGCACGCAACGCAGTCCGATCCGTTCATTAGGGTTTTTCCAATGGATGCATAAGTGGCATCGGCCATGTCGGCATGGTCCTTTGCGGCCATAATTTTATCACTGCCCTCGGCCAAATAATCAAAGGAAACGATCACACGGGAAGCATCAAGGGATCCATTTGAAAGGTTACCGTCCTCGGCATCCTTTACATCTACCTTGTATTTTATGTTTACGGGCGCATCCGGCCAGTAGAAACTACCGTTACCTCCGGTGATTTCCCAGGATAGCTCCGGCAATTCGTTACCTACCATAATCTCCGTTTCCGTTGTTGCCACTTTGCCTTCGGAATCGGTTACATCCAATTTTACCTTGTACTTGCCGGATTCCTCAAAGGTATGGACAGGATTAATTTCTGAGGATTCCTCTCCGGTATCGCCAAAGGTCCATTTATAGGTCAAGGCATCCCCATCGTAATCAATAGAGTTACGACCCGCAAAATTAACGGTCATCGGATTGGCCCCAATGGTCTTGTCAGCAGTAATTTCCGCCCTAGGTGCTCGGTTACCTTTAATAAAATCGATCCGTGAAAGGGTGGCGTCCACATTCTGGGAGAACCACCCCGAGCCATATTCCAAAATATACAATGCTCCGTCTGGCCCAAAGACCATATCAACGGTGTTATGAAATTTCATGGTGGGTACGATCTGGGTCATCTTATCCATTTCACCATTCTCGGTAAAGGATACTGCAAAGATCCAACCGCGCATCCAATCATAGGCCAAGAGTTTTCCATCGAAATAATCGGGCCAGTTTCTTCCGCTGTCCGGGAAATCCTCACTATAGTAGAACGGTCCGGCCATAGCACTTCTTCCACCGGTACCTAATGCGGGAAATTCTTCCGATGTTGCATAGGGATAGTAGATCATTGCAGGCTGCGATGGAGGCAGTTCGCGAAGGCCCGTATTATTAGGGGAATCATTGATGGGTTTTAAGGAATCAAAAAGGGCTCCTGTAGTATTGGCGGCAAAATCCCGAGTGTGGTAAGCTTTATTATTGGCCACAAAATGAGGCCAGCCAAAATTACCTGCTTTCTGCGCCTGATTGATTTCGTCATGCCCTTTTGGCCCCACATTTAGGGAGTCTTTGTTGGCATCGGGCCCTATCTCGCCCCAATATAGGAAGCCAGTTCGGGAATCGACCGAAATACGATAAGGGTTTCGATTGCCCATCACGTAAATTTCCGGACGTGTATTTGGGGTTCCCACAGGAAATAGATTGCCATCGGGAATGCTGTAGGTGCCATCGTCCTCCGGTTTGATGCGGAGGATTTTTCCGCGCAGATCATTGGTATTTGCGGAAGACCTTTGGGCATCGTAAGCTGTTCTACCCTCACGGTTGTCAATGGGCGCAAAACCATCTCCCCTAGGGCTGGTATTGTCCCCAACGCCCAGAAAAAGATTCCCGTCCGGCCCAAATTCCAGGGAACCTCCAGAATGGCCATCATGTCGTTCGGTGGCAACCTGTAGCACGATTTTTTCGGAATTGAGGTCCAACTGAGCATTTTTAAGTTCAAAACGGGACAGGTTGTTCTGATCCTTGCCTTTGTTTTCGGCATAATACAGATAGACCCAATTGTTCTCTTTGTAATTGGGGTCTACGGCAAGGCCCAGCAGACCATCTTCGGCCCCGGTATATACATCCATCGTAAGAATGACGGAGTCTTTTCCCTTTTCAAGGTCATAGATATGAACGCCCCCCCTTCTTTCGATGAAGATAATTGTATGGTCCGTCAGAAAATCCAACTCCATAGGCTCGTTCAGGTTTTGCGTAAACATCGTTTTCATAAAACGGTTTTCCTCCGGTACCATTTCGGCGTATGCCTTACTATAGTCTACAGGTTGCCCCAATCCAATGGCATATTTTATCCCGCCCAATAAATGATTCAGAAAAAGCGGGTCTGAAAACTGCTCCTTGGTATGCCCCAACCCGGTATAGAAGGAACGGCCGCCATCATATTCCTTAAACCATGAGATAGGATGGTTGGCTCCGTTTGTACCACCAATGTAGGTTGATTCATCGAGGGTCATCAATACCTGATTGGCAGGGTCGATAGATTTAAAATTATACCATTCATCCGCGGTTTTCCAAACTGAGGGCAGGGAATCGGTTGCCTGATGGTTCGGATTTACTATGGTTAGTTCTCCTTCCTGTACGTTGCTGGGGTCTATGGGATGGTTATCAAAATAAGCCCCGACCAATTTACCGTACCACGGCCAACCGTATTCGGTATCGGTCGCAGCGTGTATGCCCACAAAGCCACCTCCCGCTTGGATGAAGCGTTCCATCTGACTTTGTTGTACGGGATTTAGGACATCGGCAGTGGTGTTTAAAAAGACGACCACCATAAAGCCCTTGAGATTGTTTTCATTGAAATCCTCTGCATTTTCCGTGGCGACCACGGTATAATTGTTCTTTTCCCCCAGTTTTTTAATGGCTTCGATACCCGATTCTATGGATTCGTGGCGAAAACCTTCGGTCTTTGAAAAGACCAGCACCTTAACTTCTGCTGGTTTAAACATAAAGTAAGATGCAATCGCAAGTATTGCCAGTAAGATTCCCAACACTCCGAGAACCCTGAAAATTCTTCTTTTGGTTCTTCCTTTTTTTACATTGGTCATTGTCACTAAAATTAAATGAGTAAAATTCACTCAAATATATTAAAAATATGACACCAATTACATTTTTAAACATTAATTTCGTTTTTGAATAGATATTTACATAGAGAATGACCCAATTTACCGAAGAGACCCTTGAATCCATAAGAAATCATTTTCAAAGAACGATACCACAATTATCGATCAATTGTGTGATCTTCAGGTTCGACGGGGAAACCCTTCAGGTTCCTGTTGTGCGATTTTTGGATGAAGATGTTTGGAATATTCCAGGAGGATTTATCTATCAAGATGAGGGTATATACGAAGCGGCCAAACGCATTCTTCTGGAACAGACCCGGATCGATAATTTGATGTTGAGCCAGTTCGGCACCTTTGGTTCTGCGGAAAGATCGGTAGCTAAGGATATAACAAGAAATCCTAAAATGGGTTTTCCGCAAGACATCATTGACCATTTCTCCCAACGCTTTGTGACCATTGGGTATTATAGCATTGTAGGCAAGGAACAAAGGAAACTGAAAGCCGGGCCATTTTTCAAGGAAGTCAAATGGGTCAATGTGGCCGAGACCGAACATTTGGCAATGGATCATCCACAACTGGTTTCAGAAGCTTTATTGGCCCTACGTTCGGAATTGCAGAGTCGCCCGTTGCTTTCCAGTTTTATGCCCGAGACCTTTACGATACCCGAACTGCAAAAACTCTATGAGGCTATTTTGGGAAGACCTGTGGATCGTGGAAATTTCCGCCAACGTATTTTAAAGACAAAGATTTTAGAGAAAATCGGCACCTCAAAGCAGAAGACGGGTAGTCGCCCGCCGATTCTATACAAATTGGACCAAAAGAACTATTTAAATTCACTTTCCGATGACGTAAAGCTGGGGTTTTGACCTTGTTCGACTAAAAAACTTTTTCATCGGTGAGAGATTGGTCATCGTTTCCATTCCGAAGCGCTAAATGCAACATAGCTTTAGTGACGTTGAATAGCTTAGGAATAAAGCACCACAACGGTCTTGTATATGAAACTTAGTGTGTAAAAAGACGTTCACTTTTAGTGATTAACACAGAGCCGAATTTTTTAATTTTCTTTTTTTTGAATGTTTCAAAAAGCCAAATTAAAAATTTTGGCAGTCTTCTCAAATACACACAAATCACTCGGGAGGCTTGTAATAGCTATGTTTTATATACGTAGTTACCTGCAGGCTTTATTCACTAAGTTGTTTTAATCTGTCTATTGCATTTTGGTTTTCAGGATTTAATTCCAAGGACAATTTGTAGTTAGAAATAGCATTTTTAAAATCCTTATTGTAAAAATATGCTTCAGCTAAACTATCATATAGATTTGCTGATTTTGGATATAGATGTAAAGCTAACCAAAAGACATTGACACCTTGTTCTATCTTTTTAGAGTTAAATGACAATCGTAAACCTAGTGTATTGAGCATACCTTCTTCAAGTTGAAGCATTGGATGTTTAGCAACTGTTTTTTCATATAATGGGATTAAATCTTGATAATCCTGATTAAGCGCTAAATCATTAAAATCTTTGTATGTAAATTCTGTCTCAAGTGATCTTTTCATTTTTTTTGAAATCAACATTTCTGAAAAGCCATTCTCGTCTGGTTTATTTTCAATGAAAATATTTGCTTCTTTTACATTCTTTAAGGTAGCGTTCAAAAACTGTAAGGTGTATAAACAAAGAGTTTTATAAGAAGCCATAATCTTATCATCACTTCTATCTTGCCTTTTATCTCTATTGGCAAACAATACTCCGAAAGAACTAAAATAGGAATGTGTCAAGTCGTGAAATCTATAACTATACCTATTACTATATCGTAAAGAGTCGTACAATTGGAATTTGTAGTTCAACTCGACAGGAATTTTATCACTAGTCAATACTTCTTCTGGAATCTCTTTTTGAGCAAAATGAATGTAGGGAATATCAAATTTATCTAAATCAAAATAAGGTGATTTTTCAAGGACAGGATAGTTATATCTCTCAGTACCATCCAAGCTTACCAAGGCACTTATATTCTTATTTTTCATAACCGTTATGGCATTTGATAGTCCGCCAAAACTAAAGCCCATAAGTGCTATTCTATTAAAGTCTATACTTTCGTAATTATAGATTTCTTTTAAGAGAAATTCTATATCCCTAGATTGGGTTTCCATATCTTTTGTAGTGCCTCCTTCTAACCATCTTGTCTCTGTTCCTCTTGAAGGGCTTGATATCACTACGAAACCATTGCTTGCTAGATATTCGAATAGCGCAAAATTTTCAATGGATGAGGCTTGGTAACTTGGCGCGTAAATTACTACTGGAAATTTCTTTTCTAAAAAAGTTGAATTAGAAAAAGCATTAACATTTTCAGAAAGATGTGTTTTGTTTTCAGGTGTATTCCACAAGTAAGGAAACCAATCTAATAAAAACTCGTTTGGTAAGTTTTTCCATTCTTCCTCTTCTTTTAAAATCTCCAAATAATCTAAAACTGCTAACGGCTTAGAATTGTTGTTTTTAATTATTGCAGGATACCATATACTAATCGGAATGGGTCTATTTATAAATTGATTGTTAAAATCGTTTTTGATTTGGTAGGTTCTTGTGCTGTCAGCAACAACATAATGCTTAAATCCAACATCATAAATTCCTGAATTCAAGTCAATTTTCTTTAGTGAAGTTTGTCCCTTAGAGACGGTGGATAGTAGTACAATGACCATCAATATTGTCAATCGCATTATTTTAGTTTTAGTGTCCATATTATAGATGCGATGGTTTATTGATTGTTCCGGTTGTTTTTTCAGCTTGCAGGTAACTCGTTATATGCGCATAAAAATAACGCTTTATCCCAATAATCTTTAGGATAAAGCAAGGGTTTCCTTTTGTATTACAGTGGTAATCATTTAAGGCCCACGGCATTAAAAAACCTAAAGCTGTCCTTAACATGCTCTTGCCAGTAGGCCCATTCGTGACCGCCCTCAAATTCTTCGTAAACGTGCGGTATTCCTGCCGTTTTCAGCTGGGCATGCAATTTTCGGTTGTAGTCGAGCAGTTGGTCTTGCTTCCCGCAGTCGAAGCGCAAGGGGGGCAAGTTGCCTTGGGCCCGTTGCACCAGGTCCCAGATACCTTCGTTTATGGCCCCGTGGGCCATCAGCTCGGCAATCGGCTCCTCCACGAACAGCTTCATCTGGTCGAAATGGGTCATCGCCGAGTGGGCCGAAACGGCCCTAAAACGTGCTCCGTATTTGATGCCCAGGCGCAAGGCGCCATAACCGCCCATTGAAAGTCCGGCTATGAACCTCGGCGACTTCTCGGTGACACCTTCGATATGCTCCATCACGGCATTGGGCACGTCATCAACGATCCAGCGTTCAAAGTCCAATCCGTGGTGTGCGGTATAGCCCGAACCATCGCCCCAAAGGCCGTCCGAAGGCATGGCGATTACCATGGGGGCCATTTCATTGGCCAGCATCATTTTTTGGGCCGTACGGTGCACCCCGCCATTGAGCGGCCAGGCCCAGGAACTCCCGTAAACCCCATGCAACAGAATCACCAGCGGAATATCTTTTAAATCTTTTCCTGGAGGCACAAAAACGCAAATGTCCCCACGGCCTTTAAGATTGGCCGTTTTTATGGTGATGAACCGCAAGTGGTCGCTTTCGAACTCTGGATTTGAGATTTGGGTGGTTCTAAATTTTGAGGTCATCTCTAAGGTCTGTTTCAATCAAAGGTAATTACCCCTTTGGCATTTTTTCCGCTCAACATATCGTCGAAAGCGCTTTGCAAGTTGTCAAGGGCATAGGTCTTAGTGACCATCTCGTCCAATTTGATTTCATCGGCTTCGTAATAACGAACGATTTGGGGAAAGTCGATGACGGGGTTGCAACCGCCATATAAGGGATTCAGGTATATTTTATCCCATTCGAACAAGTTCATGTCCACGGTGATTTCCTGTTCCACGCCACTAACCTGAATAGCGGTGCCGGCATTTCTGACCATGGCCAGGGGGGCGACGCCCAACTCCGGGACCGCGGTGCATTCAAATGCGTAATCTGCCCCTCGGCCCTGCGTTAGTTTTTTCACTCTTTTGGCGATATTTAACAAACCTTTGTCGTCTTTGCGCGCCTTAATGATATGGGTGGCACCAAAGTCTTTGGACATTGCCAACCGGCCTTCGTTGATATCAACGGCTATGATCGTACTTGCCCTGCAGATCTTGGCCCCTTGGATCACGCTGAGTCCCACGCCCCCCACGCCCAAGACCACCACGGAACTGCCCGCTTTGACCTTGGCGGAGTTCACTACGGAACCATAACCGGTCATCACCCCGCAACTGATGATACTTGCAGAGGCAAATGAAAGGGTAGGGGAAGGATTTTTGACCACGGCAGACGACTTGACCAAGGTATATTCTGACAGGGTACCCAGGTTAAAAGACCGCTCTATGGGCCTTCCCTGCCAAGAGGTGCCCTCTAAATGGGCATGGCCCTGGGTATAGCCGTTGCCCCCTGCGATCACCGGAGAGTTAAGTTCACAAAGGTGGGTGTTGCCAAGAAGGCATTGAAAACATCGGCCACAGGGCGTTGCCCAATTCAAGATTACCGAATCGCCCACTTTTACATGTCCAATCTTGCTGCCGGTCGCGGCCACGATGCCCGCTCCTTCATGACCGATAATAACGGGCTTGCCCCAGTACATGGAATCATGATCGGTATGGCAGAGTCCGGCCGCTTTTATCGCTACCAATATTTCATCTTCGAGCGGGTCATGAACAAGGATTTCCCCCAATTCAAAACCTCCATTACCATTTGCTATGGCTGCCCTGCACCTTCTGCCCATACTGGTTTAATTGTTCATTTAACTTCTAGGGGTTCTTGAAAGATACCAAATTTGATTTATTCGATCACAAGGCCATGAGCTTAAATGGCAACAATAATTCGGTATCACCCTATAGTCTGGTCGTTATATTCAATGGGCATTGACTTTTTGGGAAAAGTATAACAAGGTTCATTTTTGTCGTTTGGGACAGGGAATTATCTTTATAAAAATTTTAATGATGGATCTAAAAAATAAAGTAGCTTATATA
>JAHENB010000032.1:13300-23942 GCA_024643345.1 Maribacter sp.
TATTCAATGGGCATTGACTTTTTGGGAAAAGTATAACAAGGTTCATTTTTGTCGTTTGGGACAGGGAATTATCTTTATAAAAATTTTAATGATGGATCTAAAAAATAAAGTAGCTTATATAACAGGGGGTTCCAAAGGCATAGGCTTGGGGGTTGCCAAGAAGTTGTTGGCAGCCGGAATGCGAGTCGCCATTAGTGGCAGAACAATGAAAACCGTGGAAAAGGCAGCTGGGACTTTGGGAGACGATTCAAAAGTGCTGGCCCTGCAATCGGACGTTTCAAAACATGGGGACGAGCAAAAGGCCATACAGTGCATCCTTGAAAAATGGGGACAATTGGATGTGGTATTGGCCAATGCAGGGGTGGGCCATTTTGCCCCAATCGATGAAATGTCCGAAGCGCAATGGCACCAAATGATCGATACCAACCTCAATGGGGTTTTCCATACTTTAAAGGCAAGTGTTGACGCCTTAAAGAAGTCTAAAGGCTATTACATTACCTTGGCCAGTTTGGCGGGGACCAATTTCTTTGCTTCCGGTGCGGGTTACAATGCAACGAAATTCGGTGTGGTGGGCTTTACGCAAGCGGCCATGTTAGACCTTAGAAAATTCGATATCAAGGTTTCCACCATCATGCCCGGTTCCGTAGCGACCCATTTTAACGGCCACGAACCCAACGATAACGACGCTTGGAAGATACAGCCCGAAGATATTGGCGATTTGGTGCTCGACCTGTTAAAGATCAACCCACGAACCTTGCCCAGCAAGATCGAAGTACGCCCAACACGGCCCGATAAGAAATAGATATCGAAATATTGCGGGCATTATTGTTCCTTTTCCTTTAAAGCAAAATTGGGGTCACAGATTTCCGCAATCAATTTATAAAGCTGTGGCATAAATGCCGATAAGGTTTCTTCGGTAATCGCTGTTTCTTTTTTGGCTCCCGGACCATTCTTATCTTTCTTGGCAAATTTCAATAGTCCGGCTTTGAGTCCTTTGATGGAGATAATACCCGCTTCCATGTTGTCAATTTTAGATTTTTCATGGTACATGGCGGCATAACACAGCAACTGGAAGGCCTTGGCATGCGCATAATCTTCGACAACGGATGCCCAGTCTATGATTTCAACATTTTTCACTTCGACCTTCCCTGTTTTATAATCGATGATTCGCAAGGTTCCGTCTTTGATGTCGATTCGGTCTAACTTTCCTTTTAGGGCAACGGGAAATGGAATCCCTGGAATATACAGTGACATCTTTAATTTTTCCTCAAGGCCCAGGATCTTTATTTCGTGCTGTTCAATTTCTTTTATTTCCTTGTCGATAAAGTTTTCCACATAGCGTACCAGAACTTTAAACGCCAACAGGTTTTTGCCCTGCTTCATGTCACCGCCCATCATACTTTTGGCAAAATTTTGCGCGACCACTTCCTTTACGGCCGCTTTCGATTTTTTGAGCCCTTCCATGTTCAGTTTGCTCCCGATAAATGGGGTATAAAGGGTTTCCAAACTATCGTGTATTATGGTGCCAAAGGTATTGGCGGCCACGGTTTCCTCTACCTCCATGACATCCTCGATTTTAAGTAGGTTCCTTTTATAGAAATCCATGGGGTCCTTGATATAATTGCTCAAGGAACTCGGAGAAAAGCCTTCCAGCGCATGGACTTTGATAAGGTCCATCAGGCTTTCATCCTTTTCGATCTCTTCTGCCTTGGAGAACATTGGAGTTAAAAGCGGCGCGGCAATATGTACGGTGATTTGGTTTTTAATGTTTTCATCGCTCAGGAGTTGGCGGATCAGCCTGCTCATTTCCCCACCTTCCAAAACATCGGGCTCGGTATTGTAGAGCAAATAAATGTTTTTGGCCCTTTGGAGCAACCTATAGAAATGATAGGTATAAACAGCATCTTTTTCTTTATAAGTGGGAAGTCCAAAGTATTTTTTTAGATCGAAGGGTATAAACGAATTATTCGATTTCCCTGATGGAAGAATACCTTCGTTCACCGAAGTGAGGATAATGGTTTCAAAATCGAGGTTACGGCTTTCTAGCATGCCCATAATCTGCAATCCTTGCAAAGGTTCCCCTTTAAAATCCAAGGTTTCCGAGGATAAAAGTTCATTGTAAAGGCTTGCAAGGGATTTCACGTCGTTGATAAAAGGATGGTTGGATATCAAATTCAAGAGTTGATTGAACAACCTATTGAACCTGTAAAGATATTCTAGGGACAGCGCATCATTCTTCCGGGACGTTTTTTCCCTTAGCCTTGAAATAAGCGCCAAACAGCGTTCTACCAGATCTTTTGGCCCCAAGAGATTGTCAACAAAAAGCAGGGCAATCACCGTATCATTCATGGTAATGGTGTTCAGTTTTTGTGAACTGAGAAAGGTATGGTTGTGCTTTCTTATATTCTCGGCGAGCAGGCTCGCCTGATTAAGCGGTTCGTTGGCCCATAGGGCCTGTAGATAAGGGTGCGATAATAGGGCCAGTACGGGTTGATAGAACCATCCTTGGGGCGTTTTGTTGATATACAACCGGAATAATTGCGAAAATAAACTGGCCAATGGCGTTTTGGAGAGGGGCAAACCCATAGTAATATTCACCTCGCTGACTTCTACCGGGATCGAATTCAAGAGGGGATTTAACAAGGCTTCATCTCCGAGCACGACTGCAGTGGTTTTTAAGGGATCTCCCGTCCCGCCCTGCATTTGTTTTAACAGATTGCCGACATATTTGGCCTGGGATACGTTTCCGGGAACCCCAATGACCTCTATTCGTTTTTCAGTCAGATAATAATGACAGGGACCCTTCAAGGTCCGATTTTGTAGATAGGGCCAAGTCTTTTGGTGCTGTCTTATAAAAAATCCGGCGTCATGAATGGGGTCATCCAGAAAGTAGGGATCAATGTCCCAATATATCTCGGAAGGGGTTGTGGCCAATATGGTTTGCATGAGCTCTTTCTCGGCATTGTTAAGGGCATTGAAGCCGATAAAAACATGCACCTTATCCGTATTTTTTTCCAGATATGCATTCAACTTCGTGTTGGCTTCGCGATATAAGAGGCCTTGGTGGCCAATGCGTTTTGCCAGCAAGGCGCTGTTGAATTGGTCATAGAGATGTTCCAAATTATTCCAGAACGACAGATAGTTTTCCATCATTTGGGTCTTTTTGGCTTCAGGAGACCAAATATTCATTTCTTGGACGGCCCCTAGGTTGGCGAACAATTTTTTTTTGTCGATCAAGTAACGATCGATTTCATTAAAATCCTGTAGTAGTGTCTGGCCCCATAAAGAAAAGGCATGGAAACTATCTTTTTCCCCCTTTATGTATTCAAAATAAATCTGATATAGTTCAAAAAGCTGTTCGGTATTGGTGGCATAATTGAGACCTGATACATGGGATATGAAATCTTCTATACTGAAGATGGCAGGGGCAAAAATCGTTTTTTGGGATGATTTCGAAATGGCCTGGCGTACAAAGGTGCCCGACCTTTTGCTGGGGAGTACAAAAATAAGTTCTTCAAGTGAACCATATTTTTGTGATACTTCGATAACCACCTCTTCCAGAAAACTTCGCATAGCCAAAAATAAAAAAAGCCCTGACGTAAACGCCAGGGCTTTTCATTTATTTGAGTTTTCTAAAACTTAGTTTCTGATCAAGTTTATTTCAACCCTACGGTTTGTGGCCCTACCAGCAGTGGTGTTGTTATCTGCCAATGGACGATCTTCACCGTAACCTGCAGCTTGCAGTCTATTGGAAGCAACTCCTTTTTCAATTAGGTAATTCATAACTGAATAGGCTCTTTCTTCGGATAGTTTTTGATTAGTCTTGGCACCGCCAGTACTATCGGTGTGACCATCGATGGTGAACTTAGAATTGGTATACTCTTGCAAGATTGCAATGATATTGTTCAATACATCGGCGGAAACCGGCTTAATGGTGGCTTTACCTGTATCAAACAAGATAGTCTTGGAATAATCGTTCAAAGTTTTAAGTACAGCTTCAGTGACCTCTGGGCAACCATTGTTGGCTACGGTACCGGGAACATCAGGACATTGATCATCTTTATCCAAGACACCATCACCATCCCTATCTGGGTAAGGACAGCCTTTGTTGGCGGCAGGACCTGCTTCGTTTGGACAATCGTCATCTTTATCGGCAACACCATCGCCATCAGCATCTGGGCAACCGGCAAGGCTGGCCAAACCAGCTTCATTTGGACAAGCGTCATCTTTATCGGCAACACCATCGCCATCAGCATCTGGGCAACCGTTCATTTCTTTTGAACCAGCTTCGTTTGGACAGGCATCTTTGCTATCTTCAATACCGTCGCCATCAGAATCAGGACAACCATTGAAAGCTTCCAATCCGGCTACTTCTGGACAAGCATCATCTTTGTCGTAAATGCCGTCACCATCTGTATCGGTTCCACCAAATTTAATGGCGATACCGGCCAAATGTTGGAAATGCTTCACGCCGTAGTCTTCGAAAGCATGCTTATAAGTAGATTGAAGTGTAAGACCTACATTTTCAGAGAACCAAAAATTGAGACCCAAAGCGGCATTAACAGTTCCTGCGCCGATTTCGTCGACCCAAGTATAACCTCCACCCACTTCTACGAATGGATCTACCACCGTATTCTGTATGAAATTATATTTAATGGTACCATCGATGGCATAATGTGAAAGGTCATCAACTTTGACATCTCCCAATTTGTTTATTTTATTCAAAGAACCTCTAGCACCGACTGAAAAACCACTACCTACATATTTCGATAAGCCGATGTAAGATATGGAAGGAAGTATGTTCCAATGGTCGTTAACATTAAAAAACTCATTTCCGAAAGAACTTCCATCCCCCGTAGGATACGTGTCGATGGCATTTACCCCAAAACTAACCTGCCAAGGGTTATTCATGTCTTGAGCTTGTATGCTGTTATATCCCACAACAAGCAGGGCAGCAATTAATAGTTTGCTTAGATGTTTCATGTTCAAAATTTTAAGTTTAAGTGTTTATTAGCCGCAAATGTAAGTTGTTAATTATTATTAACAAAATCAATTGTTTATTTTTTTTACTGTATTTCAGAAGGCAAATGGTGCATTTAAACGATATTCAGAGCTTTTCCGACATCGGAAAAAGCCTTTATGGCCTGATCGAGATGCTCCTTGGTATGTGCCGCCGACAGTTGTACCCTTATTCGGGCCTTGCCTTTGGGAACAACGGGGTAAAAGAACCCAATAACATAAATGCCCCTTTTGAGCAAGCGATTTGCCATCTCTTGCGAAAGTTTGGCATCATAGAGCATCACGGGAACAATAGCGGAATCGCCATCGATGATATCAAAACCGGCCGCTTTAATCCCCTT
This sequence comes from Maribacter sp., assembly GCA_024643345.1. Taxonomy (GTDB): domain Bacteria; phylum Bacteroidota; class Bacteroidia; order Flavobacteriales; family Flavobacteriaceae; genus Pelagihabitans. Next base: position 18,661 of record JAHENB010000032.1, read on the forward strand.
TTTAAAATATTCCGTGTTCTCCTGGAGTTTGTCCCTGAGGGAAGTATCGTGTTCAAGCATGTCGAACACCTTAATGGAGGCTCCGACAATGGCAGGGGCGAGGGAATTTGAGAATAGATAGGGTCTGGACCGTTGGCGCAATAGTTCTATGATTTCCTTTTTTCCGGTCGTATATCCTCCCATGGCGCCCCCCAGGGCTTTTCCAAGCGTACCGGTAATAATATCGACGCGGCCCATGACGCCTTTTTCTTCCAGGGTGCCCCTGCCCGTTTTTCCTATGAATCCTGCGGCATGGCATTCATCGACCATCACCATGGCATCATACTGTTCTGAAAGTTTACAGATCTTGTCGAGCGGTGCGAGCAAACCATCCATGGAAAAGACCCCGTCGGTCACAATGATCTTAAAACGGGCCCCGTCGGCATCGGCTTGTTTCAGTTGTGTTTCTAGATCGGCCATATCACTATTGGCATAGCGGTAACGTTTGGCTTTGCATAAACGAACCCCATCGATAATTGAGGCATGGTTCAGGGCGTCGGAAATGATGGCATCTTCTGGCCCCAGCAAAGGTTCAAAGACCCCACCATTGGCGTCGAAAGCCGCTGCATATAATATGGTATCCTCAGTACCATAAAAATCGGCAATCTTTTGTTCCAGTTCTTTATGGATGTCTTGGGTACCGCAAATAAAGCGCACCGACGACATCCCAAAGCCATGCGAATCTAAAGTGTCTTTTGCCGCCTTTACTACCTCTGGGTGCGCTGACAGACCCAAATAGTTGTTCGCGCAGAAATTGATTACCTGTTCTCCGGTTGAAATTCGGATCACCGCATCCTGGGGGGTGGTAATGATGCGTTCAGACTTATAAAGTCCTTCTTCCTTTATCTGTTTCAATTCCTTTTGTAAATGCGCTTGAATCTTTCCGTACATAATTTGTGTTATAGGGTTTCTAAAATAATATCTTCATTGATATAAACAAGTATCTTGTTTTCAACAAGATACCCCATTTCCTCAAGGGCATTGCCATAACGGTCGAGCTGCCCTACATAATTTGGGTTCTTTTTACCGGTTTTGTAATCGATGACGGTGGCCCTTTGGCCATTGATCACTATACGATCTGGTCTTAGGAACGTTCCGTTTTTGGTTATTATTTCCTGTTCATTTTTTACAAGGTTTCCATCCTTAAAATAAGGTTTCAATTTTTCGTGCCCAACAATTTGACCAATGGCCTTATGTATGGTATCCATTTCGTCTAATGGGAGGTCTCCCAAACGGCACACTTCCCTTAAGGCCAACCCCACGTCGGCAGCGGTATGGATCATTCCCATTGCATAATGGATGAGGTTTCCTTTGAAAAGTGCATTGCCCCTATCGGTATCCCATAAATTACCGGAAGTCGTTACAATTGTAAAAGCGGGCATTGTTTTATTGGAATAGGCGTATGGGATGGATTGCTGCATGGGAAGTGTTTTTGATTCCGCCTCCTCCAAAAAACCAAAGGCATAGACATTCTTGCCTGCATCCCATAGCCCTTTTTGCAATAAATAATGAATGAAGAGGCCTGAGTAATAATCGATGTTGTGCTGTCCTTTCTGGTCTAATTGTTTGTCTGTCACGATAAACAACGCTTTTTCTGCTCGGGTCAGCGCTACATATAACAAATTAAAGGCATCGAGCTCCATCTTTTGTTCTTCTTCGAGGTAGCGCTCGGCCGCACTGGCACCATATTGGACAACCTCTTTTTTCTCATTGAGCAGCAGTTCTTCAAAACCAAGGTAGTTTTCCTTATTTACCGGGACCCACATTTTTTTATCCCTTCTTCTATAGATGTGCTCATTGGCAAAAGGGAAAATCACAATCGGAAATTCAAGTCCCTTTGCCTTGTGCACGGTCATGATCTGAACCGCATCCAGTCCTTCTGGCGCACTGATTCCCAATTTCCCTTTTTGCCTTTCCCAATAATCCAAAAATAACTGGATATTGCTACCCTCCTTGTTTTCCAAGGCCAAAACGGCATCCATAAAATAAATGATATAGGCATCGGTTTCCTCTGCCAATGCAAATTGTTTAATCGCCAGTTCAAGGCCGTCAAAAACCGACCGCTGGTTGAGCGCGGTCAATTCAAAACCGTAACTATTGGAAAAAAGATATTCAAGTTGATCGAGATTTTCATGGATGAACCGGTGCCTATGAGGTTGGTCGGCCGATAAATAAGTAAGTATGCGATAACTGGCCGCCCGATCATCGGTTTGGTTGGCGTACTGCAAGAGGTCTACCAAAAACAGAACTTTGTCGCTGCTTTGGAGCAATAAGCTTTCAGTAGAGACCACTGGAATCGTTTGTTGGGTCAGGGTATCGGCCAATAGCAGACCATCGGCATTGCGGCGCACCAAAATACATATATCACCATAATCATATCCCAATGCCATAACACGGTCTATGGTTTCAATGACCGTCTTGCCGAAAGATTCCGATTTTTTGGTTTCCCCATCGCCATCAATGAAGGTCAGTTCTACCAAGCCCCCTTTTTTGGCATTGATGGCCTGCTTGTTCCCTTCCAAAAACAATTCGCTGTAAACAGTATGGCTGAGGAAGGTACTGGTAGACTGAAAAAAGTCGTTGTTGAACCTTATTATTTCCTCATGACTCCTATAATTCTTGGGCAGGGGCTCGATCTTGGGATTGGAACTAAAGGGGTTATTGTGGTTGGCAATCAGGTCAAGAAACTGCTCGGCCCTTCCTCCGCGCCATCTATAAATGGCTTGTTTGGCATCACCGACCAGAAACAACGATCCACGTTTCCCTTCATCATCGATACTTTCAAGGACATTCCCGATGAGCGGGACCAAATTTTCCCATTGCATGGTGGAGGTGTCCTGGAATTCATCCACGAAATAATGTCGGTATTTCTCGCCTAGCCGTTCATAAATAAAAGGTGCTGGCTGATTTTTAATTTCATTCGATATCAAGGTGTTGAATTCGGAAATGGAAAGTTGATCCCTTTCAGCCTGTATTTTTTTCACTTCTTGCCTTAATGAGTTCATCACCGTTAGGGGTACGATGTTGCCATAGGCATTCTTTAAAAAAGCAAGCTCGTGGAAAGCTTGCTTTAAGCTTTGAAATGATTCAATGAGCTGAAAGAACAGCCCATCGATGGTCATTTTTATCGACTCGTCACAAGTCTTGTTATAAAGGGGTTTACTGCCAAATTCGACCTGCCATTTTGAATCGAAATTAACTTTAAGGTCTGCCAAAGACAGCTTCTCGATAAACTTTGGGAAATAGCTGCCGCTAAAGTCGCTGTATTGCAATCCATTGTTATGGATCAGCTGCAATATTTGTTTAGCCTCCGCTACGATTTTCCCTTCAAGCAATGCCATATTTTTTTTGAGGGCATGCTTCAATCCCAAGAAGTCTTCGATGTCCTTGTCGTTACATTTTTCCAGATGCTGTGCATGGTTCTCCTGAAACAACAGATTTCCAATATTAATAAGGTCCAATGCTATGTCCCAGCTTTTGTCATCCTCGATTTTTTCCAGGGCAAAATCGATCAAAACCTTTGTCATTATGGGGTCTGTGCCAGCCTTGAGGAGTAATCTTGAAACAGCCTCATTCAATAGAAGATCTTTGTCGAGCACCACCTCGAAATGCTGGGGTAATTTTAGATCTTTGGCGAATGTCCGTATGAGCCTATGGTTAAATTTATCGATGGTGGAAACATCGAAAAAGGCATAGTTGTGCAAAATGTCTTTTAGGGTCTCTTTTGATTTTTTTTGCAAGGTTCCCAGATCCATTTGCAGGTCATCCATCATTTCCAGAAACATGGAATCGGCATTTTCCTTTTTGGTAGTCTGCCCAAATTGGTACAAGCTATCCAAAATGCGATGTTTCATTTCACCCACTGCCTTGTTCGTAAATGTAAGCGCCAGAATTTTTCCGTACGCTTTGGGCGCAGATAAGGAGATTTTAAGGTATTCCTTAGTGAGGGTGCGCGTTTTTCCAGACCCGGCAGAGGCATTATAGATTTGAAATGGATATACGGTCACCTTGTTTTTAGCCGCAAATTAAGCAATAAGGCACAGTTCTTAACAATTTATTAGCGCATTTTGATTGTTAAAACCGTAATTTTGGATTACACATAATTGTAACCTTAAAACACTGTAAAATGGCTTTTGAACTACCTAATTTACCCTATGCATACGATGCATTGGAACCCAATATTGATGCGCGCACCATGGAGATACACCATACCAAACATCACAATGGCTACACCAACAACTTGAACAACGCTATTAAAGGCACGAAATTGGAAGGGAAATCCATTGAAGAAATCTTAACAAACCTGGATATGGCGAATACTGCAGTTCGCAATAACGGAGGGGGCTTTTACAACCATTGCCTTTTCTGGGAAGTTATGTCGCCTAAGGGTGGCGGAAAACCTACGGGCGAATTGGCAAAGGCCATTGATCAAGCCTTGGGTTCCTTTGATGCCTTCAAAGAAAAGTTTAGCACGGCGGCGGCTACCAGGTTCGGATCCGGATGGGCATGGCTATGTGTTCATAAAGGTGGTAAAGTAGAAATATGCTCCACGCCGAACCAAGACAATCCATTGATGCCGGGAACGGGATGTGGCGGATTTCCAATCTTGGGATTGGATGTATGGGAACATGCCTACTACCTTAACTATCAAAACAGGAGGCCAGACTATATTTCCTCTTTTTTTAATGTAATCCACTGGGACAAGGTGGCTTCATTATATGAAGCGAACAAATAATCCAAAAACTTTGATTTTTAAAAAAAGCCATTCTAAACACCTTGGAATGGTTTTTTTATGAAGTTTTCCCATCTGATATAAACAAGTCTATCAAATCGAAGAGAAGCGGTAGATGCTGCACAAACAATAAGACGCTTCAAAAAGAACAGGAACTTTAACGGACCTTACCTTAATAGTATAAAACGTCAAAGCGCCATCGAAATAGAAAAGGGCGGAGAAGCCCCCGCCCTTTTCGTCCCAAATCTTACCATAAACTTAACCTACTTATGCTATGGCAGTACTAAATTACTGGTATTGTGGGAAATAAAAAAGAAATTTTAAGAAATTTTAGAAGTTTTGCGCTACAGAAAATGGTTCACAATCCGATAAAAAGTGGGGAAAAGCTTGTTAATATTTACGATTTGTACAATAAAAAAGGCGGAGCGATGCTCCACCTTTTTTCCCCAAATCTTACCATGAACTTAACCTACTTATGCTATGGTTCTTCGAAAGTATCCTTTGGAGACCA
>JAHENB010000033.1 GCA_024643345.1 Maribacter sp.
ACCACCACCTTGGCTCCTTCATTGACACAGGCACGGGCGATGGCGTTTCCGATACCCGTATAAGCACCTGTCACTAGAATGACCTTGTTTTCTAATCGCATATCTTATCAATTGGGTTTAAGTACACTTTTAACCACCTTTCCCGAGTGCATTTGCTCGAAAGCCTCATGCCAATCTTGTAGTCCCCAAACACCTCCAATAATGGGTTTTACATCCAATTTGCCGCTAGCCAATAAATGAAGGACCTTCTCCCAGATGGGCCAATTATGGCTGAAACTGCCCTGCAGGGTAACGTTCTTTTGCACTAAGGGATCCAATGAAAAATTTAGGGGGGTGGGTCCCCAGCCCACTTTGGTGATGTGCCCTTTGGGTCGTACCCATTGCAGTGCATTTTTTAAGGTGTGGCTTACACCTGCGGCATCTATCACACTGTCGGCCCCGAGTCCGTCTTGTTGCACCGCCCAAGCCGTTGCATCCCCAATAATGGTGTCACATCCGTATTGCTTGGCAATGCGTAATCGGTTCTTATCACTTTCCAAACCTACTATGGCTACTTCTGCACCGCATAGCCGGGCCATGGCCGCACATAATATACCAATGGTGCCGGGTCCGATCACCAAAACCCGGTCGCCCGGTTTTATTTTTGAATTCATGATCACCGCATTATAGGCTACCGAACAGGGTTCGGTTAAACAGGCCTGTTCAAATGGCAGGTTTTCAGGTACGCGATGCAAACATCGGGCAGGTACCCGAACAAAACGGGTCATGGCCCCATCTACACCGTAGCCAAATCCTTTTCGGGAAGGGTCTAAATTGTATAGTCCTTGCCTCGCTAGGGGGCTATTGGTATCTATAACGGCAGCCGTTTCGCTCACCACCCGATCGCCTTCCCTCCATCCGCCGACGCGTTTGCCCATTTCTACGATGTGGCCGCCAAATTCATGTCCCAATACCACGGGATAGTTTACGGGCCAGCTATGGTCGGCCGTCCATTGGTGAAGGTCGCTTCCGCATACGCCGACATTGGCCACTTCCAGCAATACGTCCTCTTCACCGATTCGAGGCCTACTTACCTCCCTTATTTCGACACTGCCTTTTTCAGGGGCAAAATTTACAACGGCAATCGAATCCATAGGTTAGATGTTGTTATAATAATTATCTTGATTTCAATGGCACCTCGCCATAGGCATGTATTTTGTCACAAATGAGCCGCAAGGAACTTTCCAGATCTCCATCGGCCGTTTTAAAGGCATCGGCATCAATGGTCAGAGGTGCTCCGAGGACTACAAGTGGCGCGCCGAATTCAGGGCAGCGAATGGCTTGTTCCAGGGTGAGCCCCCCAACGGCCTGTACAGGAACCTTTACCGCGTCGACGATTTCCCGTAACTGATCTAACGGACTGGGCATGGGCAAACCCCTTGCGGCAATCCCGCGCCTTTCGTCGTAGCCGATATGGTGTACAATAAAATCGCAGCCCAAAGTTTCCAGCCATTTCGCCCCTTTTACCATATCGGGGCATCCCAAGTTGTCTCCCATTACCTTTATGCCATAGTCTTTCCCGGCCTGCACCACTACTCTGATGGTTTCTTCATGTGCCCGGGCCATTACCACCACATGGGTCGCCCCGGCCATGGCCATCATTTCCGCTTCCAAATAGCCCCCGTCCATCGTTTTAAGATCGGCGACGATGGGTACCTTAGGAAAGGCTTCCCTCAATTTTTTAACACCATGTAGGCCTTCCGCCAAGATCAATGGCGTACCTGCCTCAAGCCAATCCACTCCGGCACGTAAGGCCATTGATGCGGTCTCTAAGGCTTCATCGATATTGGTAAGGTCCAAGGATATTTGTACGATGGGTTTCATAATAGAATCGTTTCGGAATATTTACTTTCAAAAAATCTCAACTCAGAAGGTGCTCCGGGTTTTTAGTCAAGTTGTTTCAGTTTAATATTGCGGTATTCCACCTTCATCGGGGGCCCAACATGAACCTGTAAACCAAGATGTCCCGAATACCGACCATTCACACTATCGTTATCGATCACCTCACTCATCAGAATGCCGTTGATATAATGTTGTAGCTGATTGCCTTGGATTACCAATTTACAGGTATTCCAGTCCTCAAATCTTATTTTGGTCTTTAAGGAATCGATATTTCCAAGCGTGCCAAAGATATCCCTTGGCTGCCAAGCATTGTTCTTGATATTATTGCGAAGGGATTGGGGGTCCTCGGCATGGGTCTGGGCCAAGATCTTTGCTTTTTCGCCACGATACGCCAAGGTAGTGCGCTTGCGCTCTTCATAATTTTGGCCCGTATAATTGATTCTACCATCTATATCGGCTTGATATCCCCGAAGGGCATAGGGAATACTGTCCACTTTTTCACTTCGGTAATTGATACCACTATTGCCAGCTTCTGAAATCCGAAATTCCAATTGCATTTCAAAATCCGCAGGTTGACCCCTATCCCAAACGATGAAAGTATTGGTTTTTAGAAGGGTAGCGGGGGTCACTTCACCCACTAGATTACCATTTTCCACGCGCCAGTATTTTGGATCGCCTTGCCAGCCTTCCAAGGTTTTTCCATCGAAGATGGGTACGAAACCTTCCTCCGGAGCAACAGTGACCATGGCTTCATGGGCGGCCTCGTTCTTGTGTTGCTTACACGAAACAACACCAAGGAAAATCCAAAGGAACAGCCATATGGGGTTTGAATAATGGTTTTTATTAAAGTGTTTAGATGTCATAAATTACGAATTGACCGCTGTACGCTGTTCTTTAGGAAAGATACCAATTTTTTGGTTGTTCCAGATTCAATGGTGAATATATCATTACAATTTGATGCCAAGAAGAAGGAATGCCTGTTCTGCTCGATAAAAAATGATGGGACTTCGGACCTCCAAATCGCCATTTCGTCCAAAATGAAATGGATTTTAAAAACAAAATCACCTTCTTTGGTGAGATCGGAACACCTTCGGTGGTTCAAAACCATCGATTTAATCAACCAACGCTTTAATGTACAAGGATTTATAGAAATAAGACCTAATTTTTATAAGGTTTTTTCGCAATGCCCTAAGCGATATAATCATTATCTTTTCCTTCCCCGAAGTTTCCCCGCCTACATCTTATCGTGAGGTTGTTTTTTATTTTTTATAGCGCAATGCTGTGCTATAAAATAAAGGCAATCTTGCGGTTTTTTGTAATCAATGGTATCGATACCAATACGATCTTCCATGTCTCTCGATAACAACAATTATTTCGACCTGCACTGCCACTCGGCGCTGAAACCTTTCGGGAAGAGCCATAATCGCGATCCCGTTGGCCAGAATAGCAAGTACAGGAACCATGGCAATAGCATATGGCGTTACGACCCACCAACCTTCCTTGATAAACTGATCAATTACCTGCTGCACCTGACCAAGTTTTCCCAAGCCAATTTCAGCAGTATGGCGAAAGGTGGCGTAAGGGTAGTCTGTGCATCATTGTATCCCATTGAAAAGGGGTTTTTTGACAATGCCATCAAAAATGAATTCCTGCGGGATATCGCCTCCAATTTCGCCACGGGCGTGGGAAAGAAGCGGGTAGATACCGTTCAGGGAATGACCGATTATTTCCAAGATCTTGAACTAGAGTATGCTTTTTACAGGCAACTTAACAATACGGTGATCAAGCTGCCAGAAGGAAAATATACCTATCAATTGGTGCGCAACTACGCCGAAATCGAAACGGTTCTAAAGGGTCAAAACAAGACCACGACTACCATTGCGGTCGTGTTAACGATAGAGGGAATGCATGTGCTGAATTCCAACATTGGAAAACCCCCAAATAAAGCAGCGTTTTTGGCCAACCTCAATCGAATGAAACAATGGTATTTCCCTCCTTTATTTGTTACGTTGGCCCATCATTTCTGGAACCATCTGTGCGGGCATGCCGAGAGTTTTACGGCCTTGGTCAAAAAGAAGGTCGACCAAAGTGAAGGCTTGAATTCCGGATTTACATCGTTGGGAAAACAGGTGGTGCACCAATTGCTGGATCGTGGTAATGGCAAACGAATTCTTATCGATATAAAGCATATGAGCGTGACCTCACGAAAGGATTACTATACATTACTAGACAACAATCCTGATTATGCCCAAATCCCAATCATCATAAGCCATGGGGCTGCGAATGGATTGCATTCACCAGGCCTCAGGCAACAGAAGGGCTCTAAGGTGGCCCATAAGTTAAATCCGGTCGATATCAACTTTTATAATGACGAATTGATACGGATGGCCAAAAGTAAAGGTATTATCGGCCTACAATTGGATGAGAGAAGGATTGCGAGCAAGGCTACGCTTAAGGCCACGAAGCGCTCAACCAAGCGAGCCAAGATCATGCACTACCGCTCTGAATTGCTCTGGAACCAGATACAACATATCCTTGAAGTGCTAGATGACAATCAGATATTTGCATGGGACTGTATGGCTTTGGGCACTGATTTCGATGGCATCATCGATGCCCTCAATGGCTTTTGGACGGCAGAAGAATTGCCCTTTTTGTCCGATTTTCTGGAACGCCATGCCTTTAACTATATGAAAAATGCCCAATTCAGGGTCATGGCGAACAATATTGATGCAGATGAAATCGTAGATAGGGTCATGTCGTCCAACGGTTCCAATTTTTTGAAGAAACATTTTAAATAGACTTTTGACATTTCCAATCTGCGCCATTTGCATCTCGCGTAATATGAGGTTACCCGTGTCCCAGGTTCATTCATTTTTATTGCCATTTGACTCCCGTACCGATAGCGATTTTGATATTTAGGAAACCCTTTTAGAATCTAAAAGGGTAGGGTGATGGGTTGATGCCAAAACCTGCCGAAATTGAGAATAAATTGCTAACTTGTAGCAAAACAACTACCTATGCCATTATATATGGATCGGCATGATATTCCCGACGACATTAAAGCAGAACATGTGGCATTGATGCATCAGGAAGATTTGAAAGTGCAGCATCTCTATGGATGTAAAGGAATGACTTATTGGTGCGACAGCGAAAGGCATACGGCTTTTTGCCTGATAGAGGCCCCGAACAAAGAGGCGCTCCAACAAATGCACAATCATGCCCATGGCGCCATGCCCCACCAGATCATAGAGGTAGATGCCCAATTGGTGGAATCTTTTTTAGGACGCATAGAGGACCCGGTTAAAGCCGAAAATGAAATCTTGAACATCATTGATGAACCGGCATTCCGAATCATTATGGTGTTGGAGACCAACAATTATCTAAATCGATTGGATGCCAACCAATTGGGGATTTTTAACCAAAAATTCCATAAGAGTGTTTTGAAATGTATGAAAAAATACGACGGAAGTATTGCCAAACGGGACAATTGCACTTATTTGGCATCCTTTAAATCGGTTACCAATGCGGTAATGTGCGCCTTGAAAATACAATCGAACTTAAAATATGTCACTCCGAAATTCGATCCAAATATCCGACGCTTAAAGATAGGTCTGAGTGCAGGTACTCCCGTCACGGATAAGGAAGGTATTTTTTCGGATGTGATTTCCATAGCCACTTGCATGTGCGAGGTGGTAAAAGACCCCTTGGTAATTTCCCATTTGGTTAAGACCTTGTATGAAAATGAGAACCACAATACGAGAATTGATTCCCAGCTCATTCGAACTTTAAATCCTCAAGAAGAAGATTTTTTGGCGCAGTTAATGGCGTTCACCGAAAAAGCCTTTAACCAACCGAATTTTAATCTTAACGTGCTCAGTACAGAATTGGGGTTGAGCAAATCACAACTTTATCGGAAACTTACCCATTTGACCGGAATTTCGCCCAACCAGTTTATTCGTGAATTTAGACTAAAAAGGGCATTGAGGTTATTGCATGATCAATTTGGGAACATTTCCGAAATTGCCTTCGAAACCGGGTTCAACAGTCCCGCCTATTTCAGCAAATGCTTTCTCGATAAATTTGGCATTCTCCCTTCAAGGTACATGCAGTTGTATTAAAGGAAGTATCCCCTCGTTTTTTTTCAATTTGAATCAAAATTGTAATCATTTGAATTAAATGTTGAGGTCTTTGGCGTTAATCTTCGCTAGCTTTGGGTACAACCAAAAAAATATACAAGATGACAAACACACTTTTTGAAAGATTGGGCGGCTCAAAGGGCATAGCCGTTATCGTTGACGATACCGTCAATGAGCATATGAAAAATGTCAACGTAAATGCCAGGTTCTTGCCTTTATTGGAACAACCCGAACGCTTGGCCATGATCAAGCAGCATACCATCGAGTTTTTTAGCATGGGCAGTGGGGGCCCCCAAATTTATAATGGAAAAGATATGGTCACCGCGCATAAGGGCATGAATATCAGTCCGGCTGAATACATGCACGTCATCGATGATATTTTTTTGGCCCTCGACAAGAACGGGATGACCGAGGATACCAAAAAAGACGTCTTGGCTATTCTATGGTCTTTAAAAGGGATGATCATTTCCCAGTAAATTTTCTTTCAACCTTAAATACCAATTATAACAAATGAAAACAATAAAGGATTTGAATGCAGATAGTATCGATCAATTTGCTCAGAAACTCAGGGGAAAATTGGTGATGCCCCAAGACCCCGATTATCATGAAACGCGCAAAGTTTACAATGCCATGATCGATAAGCACCCAGGGATGTTCGCAATGTGTGTAGACGTGGCAGATGTGATAGCTTCGGTAAATTTTGCAAGGGAAAACAAGCTGTTATTGGCGGTTCGCGGCGGAGGACATAATGGCGGGGGTTTAGGCTTATGCGATGGAGGCTTAGTGATCGATCTTTCCGGATTAAAATTTGTTAGGGTCAACACCTCCGATAATACGGTGAGGGTCGGTGGCGGTAACCTCTGGGGGGAAGTAGATCATGCGACCCATCCGTTTGGTTTGGCCGTACCAGCCGGAATTATTTCAACCACTGGAGTAGGCGGACTCACCCTAGGAGGCGGTGTAGGCCATCTTACCAGAAAATATGGCCTTACCATCGACAATTTGTTGGAAGCCGACATGGTGTTGGCCGATGGTTCATTTGTAACCGTAAATAAGGATCAAAATGCCGATCTGTTTTGGGCCATTCGTGGGGGCGGGGGAAATTTTGGTATCGTCACTTCCTTTAAATTTCAGGCACATCCGGTTAAAAACGTCTTCGGAGGCCCTTCATTATGGCCCATCGAACAAACAGAAGAGATTATGGCTTGGTACCATGAGTTTATACATAACGCTCCTGAAGATTTAAATGGTTTTATTGCAACGATGGAAATTCCGGGCCCTCCTTTTCCAGAATTTCTGCACCATAAGCGATTTTGTGGTATCGTCTGGTGCTATACGGGAGAACAATCCAGAGCCAAGGAGGTTTTTGAACCTATATTGGCTAAAAAGCCCATCTTTGAACATATGGGTGAAATGCCTTATCCCTCGATACAAACCATGTTTGATGGCTTGTTACCGCCAGGCTTGCAATGGTATTGGCGTGCCGACTTCTTTCAAGATTTGAGTCCTAAGCTTAGTGCACAACATCGGAAATATGGATCTGAAATTCCTACTCCTTTATCCCAAATGCATATGTACCCATTAAGTGGTGCCGCGAGCAGGGTAGGCAAGGAGGAAACACCTTGGGCCTACAGGGATGCAAAATATGCCGGTGTCATTGTTGGGGTAGATCCAGATCCAAAGCATGCTGGGAAGATTACCGATTGGTGCAAATCCTATTGGGAAGCCTTACATCCTTATTCAGCTGGAGGAGCCTATTTGAACTTTATAATGGACGAAGGACAGGAACGTGTTCAAGCCAGTTATAGGCACAATTACGATCGTTTGTTAAAAATTAAACAGCGGTACGATGCCCAAAATCTTTTCAGGGTCAATCAGAATATCAAACCGGCATAAGTACAGGTTTTAGATGGGCGAAAGTCCCAAAAATTAAGTGAGACACTTGGTTTTTGGGGCTTTTTATGTCTTTTTAAAACAAATGACCTCAAAGTATGCCAATGCTGATACCTTGCATTGAATGGGTTTCGACAAAGACCAATTCAAATACAAATACAGAGGCGAGGAGGAAGCCACTAATAAGTGGAAATTGAAAATGTATTTTATAAAAAGTTTCAAATATCTGAGGAAGCCAAGAACGCCCGATCCGCCTCTAAAAGCCTTAAAGATCGGATTCCTTTCCATAAATCTAATTGAAAATGACGCCTTTGAAATGGCAGGCATTATTGGCTTAATTATTTTTAAAATTGCTGGTTATCAAGAAGATAGATAACCATCGATACAAAAAATATACGTTGTAAATGTTTTAAGTCTCGAAAATTCTCCCTATCTTTTAGTATTATTTCCGTAAACAGCCAAACCAACTTCCCCCATATAAATAGGTGTCCTGAGCATTTTGTTCAACCTAGTGGACCTATACTATTTAGGCTTGAGAATAAAGGAAACATATCGATCCGGACATCCCCACTAAAGGCTTCGAAAACAAACAACCTAAATATTGAAAACGATGGGAAAAGCAGTAACAATTACATTGACTGTTGAAGCATTCAACCTTTTCACAAATGATAAGGCGAACAACAACAGGAATGGGGAAATTTTGACACTATCCGATACCAATAACGGATGCGCGCCTGGCGGTAAGATAGAAAACTTTCAATCAGATGTCTATATCGGAGAGGAAGTCATTTGGGATGCAAATATTAAATATCCCAAAGACGATGACCATGGTTATTTGGTCAAAATAGAGCATATCTCTAGAAAATTCGATTTTTTCGAGAAAGCGATGACGGGCTCGGATGGAATCGTAAGGAAAAGGCTAAATAAAAATCCACGATTGGATGGCCAAATCTATGAATACACGATCAATTTTAGCGTGCACAATCCGGAAGGGATTTGCAAATACTTTGAAATTGATCCAAAAATGAAAGCTAATACCTAAACCATTGGGATTTCGTGAATATGTCTTAATCAAGTTTTGTTTGATTCTTTGCTGTTTGCCCTTCCATGGAAGCGGCGTTTTGGCACAGGACCAACGTGTTGCCGATAGTCTGGGCATTATTTATAAAGAGGGAAGGCTCGCCGGCAATGAAAAGCTCGAATTATTGAGAAATTTGTCGTTCAACGAGTTGCATAATCCTGCGCTATCACTTCGCTATGCCGAGAAATTGATCGGCCTTGCACATGGCGAAGACAACCAATTATACTTACATAGGGGATATCTACAGAAAGGAAACACCCTCTTAAGGCTCGGAGAGCTGGAAAAAGCTTTGGAAGCCTTTTTTAAGAGCAGCGAAGCGGCTTTGAACGCAGGATACTTGGCAGGGGAAGGCAGTGGGTATATGGCGGTGGCCGATGTCTATTCCTTGGAAGGGAATCAGGGCAATGCAGAACTTTATTACGACAAGGCCATTCAACTTTTGAGAAAAACCGAGGATTCTGTTGCATTGGCAACTGCCTTATTAAATACAGCCGATTTTTATCTACACGGTCAGCAATACGATTTGGCCCTGTCGTATTTTGAGGAGGCGGGTGCTATTTTTAAGGAGGCAAACCATAGGAATGGCCTTGCCTATTATTTGGGGGGAGTCGGGATGGTCTTGGCAGGACAAGGCAAGAATGAAGAAGCCAAAACCAAGTTGAACGAAGCCATCGCCATGCTTGAGGATTTGAAGGATTATTATCCAATAGCAGTATACCTCAACACACTTTCCCATATTTATGCCATCGACAATGATTTGGATCGTGCACAACAGGCGGCGCTAAAAAGTCTACAACTGGCCAAAACTTATGGTCTGAAGGACCAGATCAGTGAGGCCAATTTGCAACTTTCCCAACTCTATGAAAAAAAAGGCAACATACAGGGCGCTTACAAATACTTCAAGGACTATATCACGTATAGGGACAGCGTCAACAATCTGGCGACAGTGCGCGAAATGGCGAATCTTCGCACAAACCATGAACTATCACAAAAGCAGGTTCAGGTAGACCTTCTGGAAAAAGAATCCGAATTGCAGCTGATCAAGGAAAAAAGCCAGGGCAAAGTCATGCTAGCCGCCATAATTGCCCTTGCCTGTGTTTTGATCATGGCTATAGGTCTTTTGAACCGCTTCTTATTTATCAGAAAGACCAAACGGATCATCGAAGCCGAAAAGAACCGTTCCGATAATTTATTATTGAATATCCTACCCTCTGAAACCGCTTTGGAATTAAAGCAAAAAGGAAGGGTACGGGCAAAAAAATTCGAATCGGTAAGCGTACTCTTTACCGATTTTAAAGGGTTTACCCGTTATTCTGAAAAGCTTAGCCCTGAAGCACTGGTGAAGAGCGTGGACTTTTACTTTACCAAATTCGATGAGATTTTTGAAAACTATGGTTTGGAAAAAATCAAAACGATAGGGGATTCATATATGTGTTCGGGCGGCCTTCATGCCAATACGAAGGATCATGCCCTTAAAATGGTGTACGCCGCGATGGATGTCCTGGAATTTGTGGAAGAGACCAAAAAAAACACAAACTCCGATTTTAAATTAGACATTCGAATTGGGATAAATTCAGGTCCAGTGGTGGCAGGGGTGGTAGGCAATAAGAAATTTGCTTATGACATTTGGGGCGATACCGTCAACGTGGCTTCCCATATGGAATCGAATTCGGAACCGGGGAAGATCAATATAGCCGAGAATACCTATGAACTGGTCAAAGATACATTTGATTGTGAGTATAGGGGACAGATCAATGTCAAGAACAGGAGCAAGATGAAAATGTATTTCGTGAATGGGGTCAAAAAGCCGATTATCCCTACAGCAAAAATGGCTAATGCTACATTTTGAAAACCGCAATTATTACCTGTTTTCACTGGTCATGTGATTTTGACCCATTTGAATAAACCATGATATCATTTTGGTCAATTTTTCATTGATATGATGCAAATCATGGGTGTTTGGGTGGATTTGAACTATTTTGAGAAGAAACAGTATCGATTCATATGTTCTCCATCAAAGTCAACCTCTTACTTCTTTTAGGCTCGCTTTTTAGCTTTGCTCCAGTATCGGTTGCCCAAGATTCCTACATCACAAAGCGGCAAGAAATGGTGAAGCAACAGTTACAGGACAGGGGCATCAACGACTTTGCCACCCTAACCGCCATGCTGAACGTTCCTCGGCACGAATTTGTCCCGGACGATATCAAACCCTACGCCTACAACGATAATGCCCTGCCCATTGGGCATGGTCAAACCATCTCACAACCTTTTATTGTGGCTTTTATGACCCAATCTTTACGTTTAAAACGCAGCGATCGTGTTTTGGAAATCGGTACCGGATCAGGCTATCAAGCGGCCGTTCTCGCCAAAATCGTCGATACGGTCTATACCATCGAGATTGTCGATGCACTGGCCCAAGAAGCCAAAAACAAGCTCCAAGAGTTGGGGTATTCCAAGGTAATGGTTCGTTCGGGCGATGGGTATCTGGGTTGGCCCGAAGCGGCACCTTTTGATGCCATCATGGTCACCGCCGGCGCAGAAAGGGTTCCACAGCCCTTGGTCGATCAACTTAAGGAAGGCGGACGGATCATCATCCCCATAGGGCCACACCACGCCGTACGGCAATTGAAATTGCTCACCAAAAAGAAGCACAAAATAATAACGAAAGATCTCATGCCGGTACGTTTTGTGCCTTTTACAAGGATTGAGGACCAAGAACACGACCCTTGACCCTGTGCATTGGGAGAGCCTTTTTAAGGAGCTGTGATTGTTAGGGCAGAACCATCTATTTCATGAACCTTTCCAGGAGATAGCCCAGTTAGCAGGAAGGGCCCGATACGCACCCTGACCAAGCGCGATGTTGGAAAACCTGCGGCTGCGGTCATCTTGCGTACCTGCCGGAATTTACCTTCGGTAAGGATGATACTGATCCAGGAAGTGGGCCTATGCCGGCCTAATCGAAGTTGGGAATCTGGCACGGGAAGGGGAGGGGCGGCCTTTAATTTTTTCACTTTACACGATTTGGTACAATACTTTTTGCCGGCTAAACCAATTTCAATTCCCTTTTTTAAATGGGCAATGGCCTCTTTCGTAATTACGCCATCGAGCTGGGCGTAATACTCCTTTTCCACCCCGGATCGATTGATGGTATCGGCCCATTTCCCATCTGTGGTCATTAGAAGCAATCCTTCCGATTTTTCATCGAGACGCCCGACCGGCATGGTACCCTCCGGGAAATTATACAAATCATGTAAAAACCGCTTGTTACGATTCTCCTTGGGGTCATTGGAATGCAACTGGCTGAGTATCCCAAAAGGTTTGTACAATTTAAAATATCGATGGGTTTCATGCATATAGGGGGATGTGATTCTGTGGTTCAAGGACCAGGCGTATTCCTAGATTTCAAAGGTGAATCCAACCATGAGATTGGACGAATAGTCCTTGGCCGCTCCGGGAATAAAGCTATTGTAAAAATAATTGAACAGGGCCGATAGGCTTACAATTTTGGTTATGGGGAGTTCCGCTTTCAATTGGCTCAAAATCCTGTGGTTGCCAATATCCTTGTACAAGGGTTGAAAATAAACCGTTCCCGTTAAATCGAGATTGGCTTTTTTCCAAGCATGTGTCAATGACAAATACGTGTTGTTCCTGTGGTTGTAAAACTGCTGTTGTGTGGCATCGATCTCTTCTATTTCGTACATATAGGCATTGCCAAAATACGCCTTTGTGTTTTCAGTGGCGATTAACTTCAGCCGTATTCCAACTCCTGCAAGGTTCCGGTTGGTGATGGTGAGCAAAGCATTGTTCTGGCTTTGAATAAAAGCTTCTAAACGAAAGAGTTGGGAAAGTTTTTGATTGTAACGGAAATGGAGGAACCAGGAGTTCTGGAAATCTTGATCTTTACTCCTGATCAAGTTGTAGTTACCGATAAAAAAATAGATTTTTTTTAAATCCTTTGATTTGACCTGTGTGGTGACGTTTGAACCGATCTGGAACAGGTAATCCCCATTGTTGTTCGAATAGTTGAATAAAAGGTCGCTTTTCAAGGCAAACCTAACAGAATCGACCTGCATGCGTTTCGATTCAATATTGACCAATTGCGCCTGAATCTGTATATGGAGCACTATAAAAAGAAAAGAGGTAAACGATCTTTTGATAAACGGCATGATGAAGATTCTTGTGTTCGCCGCAAAACTATCCAATTATTTTGAATCGGCAGATTCAAATGATATGTTGCAATTGGGGAGGTATCAAATCGGTGGTTAATGGGCCATTGATCATCTATTGCAGATTTCAGCAACTCCTTGGTTAGAGCATATGCCTGGCTTTTTGTATGGCCTTTTGTACGATATTAATGTCATTGAAGCCCCTAAAGCCACTAAAACCAACTGCGATGATGGTCTCATCGTCGATTTGAATGGGTTGTCCGCCTACCCATCCGATCAAATCCGGAAGTTCAATGGGAGAATCTTCGGGATCCATTTCGCCGCCAAAAACGATTTTTTCATAATCTCCGGTCTTATGCCCTGTAATCCAGACTTGGCTCGCTTTTCGCCAGGCAATCTGAAAAAAGTTCCGTTGCCTTAACCGATTCTCCCCATAGACCTTGCCGTAGATCTTCCCCTCCTCCGTGATAATGCAGATGGCGACATTGCCATCGGAGATGTTCCAATCTTCCGGGCTATTTCGGTATGAGGCGATTTCCGGTTTCAGTGCCTCAAAAACGGTATTGATCAGTTTCTCTAGTGCTGGAGCATCCATGTTCGAAGGAATGTATCGTTAGAAATTGGTTTCACTATCGAAGTGAAAGTAATGAAATTAACGTTTGAAAGAAATTATTTAATAAAATATAACTTAATTTTTAGACAAGCCAAAATAAATATTTTTATATTTGTAAATAATTGAGAAACAATGCACTCACAAGCGGAAGAAAACTATTTGAAAGCGATTTATAGCTTGCAGAACAACCCAAGGCAGGAAGTGAGTACCACTGCCATGGCCGATAAAATGCAGACCAATGCTTCTTCGGTTACCGAAATGTTTCGAAAACTGGCAGGGAAAGACTTGGTGCACTACAGGAAATACCGAGGGGTTCAACTTACCCGACAAGGCAAGACCATGGCCATCTCAATGGTCAGAAAACATCGACTTTGGGAAACCTTTTTGGTGGAAAAGCTCAATTTCAGTTGGGAAGAGGTGCACGATATCGCAGAACAATTAGAACACATACAATCGGAAGTATTGACAGACCGTCTCGAGCATTTTTTAGGCTATCCGAAATACGATCCGCATGGCGACCCCATACCCAGCAGTAAGGGAGAGCTACTAAAAGTAAAGGGGAAGCGTCTGACAGAACTTAAAATAGAGGAGGAGGGGGTATTGATCAATGTGAAGGATTCTTCCGAAGAATTTTTAAAATATTTGAACAAAAAAAACCTTGGCCTTGGAGATCGGATCAAGGTAATAGCCATTGAGCCCTTTGACAAGAGCATCAAAATTGACAATAATACCCAGGAGCATGTGATCTCCGAGCAAATCGCCAAAAATTTATATTTAAAATAATCATGTCTACCTATAATCCCATCAATGCATTGCTCCTATTTTTTGCCATTTTGATCATGGCCTTCTTTGTTTTTAGGCCAAGTAAAGGATGGTTGTGGTTAATTCTCAACAGCACCAAAACCAATGACAAAATTGTGGTGGAGGATATCCTCAAATTGTTGTACCATAATGAAAATGCCGACAAGCACTTGAACACGAACGATATTGTGCGCACCATAAAAAACAATGAACGGCTTATTATCGAAAATATCAATAAAATGGTATTGCACGAACTCATTACGGTAGAGGGCGATGTGGTGAAATTGACCAAATCTGGAAGTGACTATGCCTTGCGCATCGTACGGGCCCATAGGCTTTGGGAAAAGTTTTTGGCTGAAAAAACTGGTTTTAAAGAAGCCGAATGGCACGCGCTAGCCGAACAGAAAGAACATGAACTAAGCGCGGCCGAAACCGAGCAATTGGCTTCACGGTTGGGCAATCCCCAATTCGATCCGCACGGGGATCCCATTCCTACCCAAACCGGTAAAATTGCAAAAATAAAGGGCACTCCCATATCTGAACTGGAAGTGAATACCATCGGTAGGATCATTCATATCAAAGACAAGCCCGACGTCATATACAGACAGATTTTGGCAGAAAACATCCATATCGGCTCTTTGATACGCATTGTGGAAAAAACGCCCGAAAGGATTGTTTTTCACTCGGAAGGGGAAGCCTTCGTCTTAGCGCCCATAGTAGCTGGTAATATCACCGTAACGGTGCTTGAAAAAGATATGACCTTTGAAGATGATCTCGCACGTTTGTCGAATTTAAAAGAGGGCGAAACAGCCAAAATTATTGGAATATCAAAAGAAATCAGGGGCGATAGCCGACGAAGATTATTGGATCTGGGTTTTGTTAAAGGTGCTGATGTGCGGATCGACCTGATCAATCCACTAGGGGAACCCAAAGCTTTCCTCATCAAGGGAACAAGCATTGCACTGCGAAATAATCAGGCCTCAAAAATATTGATCAAAAAAGAATGATTATGGATACGAAACCTAAATCGGCTTGTGATACCTGCGTACATTTTAATGCCGAGGGCCTTAAAAAATTGGGAGTGAACACCACGAATTTTGATTTTGTGGTGGCCTTGGCAGGAAATCCGAATACGGGAAAAAGTACCGTTTTTAATGCGATAACCGGATTGCGGCAGCACACGGGCAATTGGCCCGGTAAAACGGTGACCCGTGCTGAAGGGGCTTTTGAATACAACAAAAAAAAATTTAAGATGGTCGACCTCCCGGGCACCTACTCCTTGCTTTCCACATCGGAGGACGAGGAAGTGGCCCGTAACTTTTTATTGTTCGGGAAACCTTCGGTTACCGTTATCGTAGTCGATGCCAGTAGATTGGAAAGGAACTTAAATCTGGTATTGCAAATATTGGAAATCACCGATAGGGCGGTGCTCTGCCTCAACCTGATGGATGAGGCCGATCGCAATGGTATCGAAATCGACACCCGCAGTCTTGCCCGTGAATTGGGCATTCCTGTCGTAGCTTCCAGTGCCAGGTTCAACAAGGGTATCCCCGAACTGATCCAAACCATAAGTGATCTGGCCAATGGCAAAGTGAGTTGCAAGCCCCATCGCATCAAGAACATTCCGAAAAAAATTGAGAAAGCGGTTGAAAAATTAAGCGACGAGATCAAAAAGGAATATCCGAACCTTCCCAACAGCCGTTGGATAGCTTTCAGGCTTTTGGAAGGAGATCGGCATATCATGGAAGTTTTGAGAACCGGGGAATTCGTATGAAAAAATGATGAAATCAAAAAGCATAGAAGATATCATTGCGTTGTCCAACGATTTGCGTTGGCAGATCGGAGACGATTTTCACGACAATCTCGCTGAGGGCATTTATGCCGATGCGGCAGAAATCGTCAGTACGACGGTAAAGACCAAGGACGCTGATCGAAAATTCCGTCTTGATGCCCGAATCGATAAAATATTGACCAGTAAGCTTTGGGGCTTTCCACTGATGTTCCTGATTTTGGCACTGGTGCTCTGGGTAACCATCGTTGGCGCAAACTACCCGTCGGCCATGTTGTCTAGTTTGTTGTTGGATACTGTGCACCCCGCCTTAAAGGGATTTGCATCGAACATAGGCCTGCCATGGTGGCTCGACGGTTTTTTGATCGATGGGGTGTATTTGGCGGTCGCTTGGGTGGTCGCGGTAATGTTGCCCCCTATGGCGATTTTCTTTCCGCTGTTCACGCTACTCGAGGATTTTGGCTATTTGCCCAGGGTGGCCTTTAATCTCGACCACCTGTTCAAACTATCCGGAGCACATGGCAAGCAGGCCTTGACCATGAGCATGGGATTTGGTTGCAATGCCGCCGGAGTAGTGGCCACGAGGATCATCGACAGCCCGCGAGAACGTCTGATAGCAATCATTACGAATAATTTTTCCCTTTGCAATGGGCGTTGGCCGACCCAAATATTGATCGCCACGATATTTATCGGAGCCATTGTTTCGCCTTCCATGGCGGGAATAGCCTCTTTGTCGGCGGTTATCGGAATCGCGGTATTGGGCATCTTTTTTATGTTCTTGGTTTCTTGGGCCTTGTCCAAAACGGTTTTAAAAGGGGAAGTCTCGACCTTCAATCTCGAGCTACCGCCATATAGACCGCCCCGATTTTGGAAAACGATCTATACCTCCTTGATTGACCGCACCATTATCGTACTTTGGCGGGCCATTGTATTTGCCGCACCCGCAGGTGCCGTGATATGGTTGATCTCGAACATTTATTTGGGAGACGAAAGCATCGCATCATGGATGATCCATTCATTGGATGGATTTGGATTTCTGTTAGGATTGAACGGGGTGATCCTGGTTGCCTATATCGTCGCCATACCTGCCAATGAAATCGTGATTCCGACCATTTTGATGCTCACGGTCTTGGTCAGCGGTATCCCGGGGGGTGAAGGGGCAGGGGTGATGTTCGAACTCGATTCGGTCAATGCCACCGGGCAAATCTTAAGGTCAGGCGGCTGGACTTTACTCACCGCCGTTAACCTGATGTTGTTCAGTCTTTTGCATAACCCCTGCAGTACCACGATCTATACCATTTACAAGGAAACCAAGAGTCTGAAATGGACCACCGTTGCAACCGTGCTCCCCATTGTCATGGGATTTGTGGTCACCTTCTTGGTCGCCCAAATCTGGCGGCTCTATGCATAGTATTTTAATATAATGAAATGAAAACGATGAAACATATTGTGATTGTCCCTATCGCATTGGGGATGTTATTCATTTGGGGATGTGGTACCGTATCCAAGAACACGCTTGCCGAATCGAAAGCCTTGGATGATCTGGTTTCCCAGAAAATGTTCGAAATTCAATCTGACTGGGCTTTACCGATTTCGACGAACAGCTTGAACAGTATCTCTAACGCAGGACTTCTGCCACCTGGCAGTTCCCCAAACAGGATCAGTTTGGTGGGCAACCCAAATTACTTAAAGGTACAAGGGGACAGTATTTCGGCTTATTTGCCCTATTTCGGTGAACGACAAATGGGCGCGGGCTATAACAGTGATGGGGGAGCCGTTCAATTTAACGGCATACCCATAGCCTACGAAGCGAATAAGGATGAAAAAAGAAAGCGATACGAAATTAATTTTAGCATACGGAACAAGACCGAAACCTATACGGTGAACCTTTTGCTGTATCCCAATGGTGCATCAAATATCAATATGAACAGCACCCATAGATTTTCGATCCGATACCAGGGCAGGGTAGGCCCCTTGCCAAAAATGAAAACACAGTAGGAACCTTTCTTACTGATCTGTATTTATTTTATGACCCTGATCAAAAAAGGAAGGAAGCTAAAACAAATCAATTAAAGCCAATTTTTTTCAAAGCAGCGTGACTTATTTTGATGGCTTCCAAAGGTTTCAGGTTGTCAAAAGTGCGATCTTGTTCTACCATATAGTATTTCATTCCCGACACCTTCTTCTGTGCCAAAATCTTTGCAAAATCAATGGTGCCCGTTCCCACAGGGGCGAACCGGCCTTGATTATCCATGTCCTTTACATGCCATATCTTAAAGCGTCCCGGATACTTTTCAAAGTATGCGACTGGGTCGGCACCTGCTTTGGTCATCCAATATAGGTCCATCTGGAAATTTACTTCCGAGGGATCCGTATGTTCCAACAAATAGTCCAATGTAACGATACCATCCGCATCTTTTTTGAGTTCAAAATCATGGTTGTGGTACAATAATTTCAATCCTGCCTTCTTGCATTTGGCGCCCAGCGTGTTCAAGATGTTGGCCAGGTTTGCCGCACCGCCCGTCATGCCCATGGTTTGGCTTGCATTATCATATTTAAAAAGGCCCATGGGCGGTACCGGAATCACAAAATATTTAAATCCTGCCGCTTTCACATCGGCGATCATGGCATCGGCATTTTCCAAGGTCACCGAACCTTGGTGGGTACTAATGGGTTTTAGTCCCAATTCCTTTAACTGTTTTTTAAATGCCGCGGGGGCCATTCCATAAAATTTCCCATCCTGATAACCTGCAGCCTCGATGTTTTGGTAACCGGCATCGGCAACCGCCTGTAGGGTAGCCTTGTTGTTGCTTTCCATATCATCACGAACGGTATAGAGGGCCAGGCCCCCAAAATGTTCCTGAGCGCTCAAAAGGACTGTGCCAAAGAAGAAAAGTGATACTGTGAATTTTAAGGGGGACTTTATTAAAATATGGAACATGGTTTTTGAATTTATTGTTTTAGCTAATCGTAAATATACTTAAAACGAATCAATTATATTCTCAAAATTGTATGTAATGCCACAGGTACAATTGATTTAAAACTACCTTTGTCACCATTATTGATGCTATGGGGCCTTCACCCGTTTTCCCATGTCATATCAAGCATGATCAAAGCACTTAAACAAACTTTGGTTTAATATGAAAAAACTATTGCCATTATTTTTATTGGTATTGACTATGCTTTGCTGGGCAGCCAATTTCCATATTACCAAGGTGACCCTTGCTTTTTACAGCCCTATGGGCGTGGCCACCTGGCGTTTTTTCTTTGGAGTACTGGGGTTGGTCGGGATCATGTATTTTAAATTTGGAAAAAAAGCCTTCGAGTTCATCTTTTCGGTTAAGATATGGTGGTACGTATTTCTCACCTCCTTCTTTGGTATATTCCTCACCATATACTTTTTTAATTTTGGACTCAAGACTACTAGTGCCATCAATGGTTCTCTGATCATTGCCACCAGTCCGGCCATCACAGCGGTGTTCTCCTACTTTTTCCAGCGAAAGAAGTTGAACATGGTACAGTGGCTTGCCATTGCCGTTAGTTTTTTTGGTGTGGCCCTAATCTTGGTTAAAGGAGACCTTGGCAAACTGGCCGACCTGCAGTTTGAAGTGGGCGATGTATATATTCTTTTTATGGCTTTGGTGTTTTCCCTTTCACAGGTTATCGTGAGCAAGTATTTGGTCAAGATCGACGCTACCCAACTCACCACTTTAAGTTCGATCATGGCCTTGGTGCTTTTTGCTGTCTTTTCCATGCCCGAGCTTCTTAGGGTAGCCCTACCCGGGTCACTATCATTTTGGGCCAGCGTTCTATTTATGGGGTTCTTGGGCACTTCCTTCGCCTATACCGCTTTTTATTATTGTGTGATGAAGGTTGGGGCTACTACCTCAACCCTATATATGAATTTGATCCCATTTTTTACGGTGGTCCTTGCTTTTCCCTTTGGGGAAAAACTGTTTGGAGAACAGATCGTTGGCGGACTCATAATCATTTTGGGAATCTTGTTTTTCAATGTTGCCAAAAACCATCAAGGTCCCTGGAAATTAAAAGGACTCTTAAAGCGATAAGATGTGTTTTAAAATTTGAAAAAATATAAGGTCCTTGGTCAAGGGAAACTGGGACTAGGGTTTCCCGTTACCGCTATGAATTGCCCTTTAAAAAACGTATTTTTAAAATCGAATTTTTCTAAAAGTAAACCATGTACCGACCAATCTCTTATCTTTTTTTACTTTTTAGTGCACTCTCCTTGGCCCAGATTGCTCCCACGACCTATCAAAACCTGCAATACCGGATGATCGGGCCCTTCAGGGCAGGGAGAACCGTTGGAGCGGTGGGAATTCCTACACAACCCAACGTGTTTTTTATAGGGGTTAACAATGGAGGTGTTTGGAAAACGGATGACTTTGGGCGCACTTGGAATCCCATTTTCGATAGCGCCCCCACTGGATCTGTGGGCGATATCGCCGTTTCACCATCGAACCCGGACATCATCTACGTGGGCACAGGAGAGGGCTTGCACAGGCCCGATCTTTCCGTAGGGGATGGACTGTTCAAATCGACCGATGGGGGCAACAGTTGGGAATACATCGGTTTAAGTGATATTCAGCAGGTCAGTCGCGTCATCGTACATCCCACCGATCCGGATATCGTATTTGTTGCGGGTTTGGGCCACCCCTATGGGGCGAACGAAATGCGCGGAATCTTTAGATCACTTGATGGCGGAAAAACTTGGGAAAAGACCTTGTATATCAACCACAATACCGGTGCGGTACAGGTGGAATTCGACCCCAACAATGCGCAAATCCTCTTTGCCGACCTATGGGAAAATCAAGAGGGTCCTTGGGAAAATGCCTCTTTTTCAGGCCCGAACAGTGGGTTGTACAAATCGATGGATGGGGGCAGCACCTGGAAAAAGGTCATGAACGGCCTCCCAGGAGCGGACGAAGGCCTGGGAAGGATAGGGATTGCCATTGCCCCGAGCAATTCCATGCGCATGTACGCTACGGTCGATGCCACGTTAAATGGGGGGGTGTACCGCAGTGACGATGGGGGTGAAAGTTGGAGGCTCATTAACAACAACGGTCGCCTCTGGGGTCGGGGCGATGACTTTGCAGAAATCAAGGTCCACCCAAAAAATGAAAATGTAATCTTTGTGGCGAATGTGGCCTCCTATAAATCCGAGGATGGGGGCGTTCACTGGACCTCCATCAAAGGGGCCCCCGGAGGCGATGATTACCATCGCATTTGGATCAATCCCCTCCAACCCGACATCATGCTCTTTGCCGCCGATCAGGGGGCCGTGGTCACCGTGAACGGAGCCAAGACCTGGAGCTCTTGGTACAATCAACCCACGGCACAGTTATACCACGTGACAACGGACGATCAGTTTCCTTATTGGGTCTACGGTGGCCAACAGGAAAGTGGGGCCATCGGAATTGCCAGTAGGGGCAATGGCGGCCAGATTTCCTTTAGGGATTGGATGGGCGTGGGAGCCGATGAATATGCCTATGTGGCACCCGATCCAAAAGACCCCGATATCGTTTATGGGGGGCGTGTGATCCGGTTCGATAAGAAGACCGGCCAATCGCAGAATGTGGCACCCGAAATATTGCGCTCCGGTGATGTTCGATATCTGCGCACCATGCCCTTACTGTTTCATCCTGCAGATGATGGCATGTTACTGTTCGCGACCAATGTGATATGGAAAACACTGGATGGCGGTCAACATTGGAATCAGATAAGTCAAGATCTCACCCGCACCCAAACAGCGGTACCCGAAAGTGTAGGCGACTTCAGAACCGAGGCTATGGAACATATGCCACAGCGGGCCATCGTTTATGCCCTGGGGCCTTCGCCGCTTGACAAGGATATCCTATGGGCGGGCACCGACGATGGTCTTGTACAGCTCACCATCGATGGGGGCAAAACATGGAAAAACATTACCCCGACGTCGCTCTCGGCCTGGGATAAAATATCACAAATCGATGCGGGTCATTTTGATAAAGGAACGGCCTATATTGCGGTGAACGCCATAAGAAAGGACGATATGCGCCCGCACATCTACAGGACACACGATTATGGAGATACATGGGAAGAGGTCGTTGTTGGAATGGCCACCTCCGGCCCGGTGAACGTGGTCAGGGAAGATGTTAAGCAGCCCGGACTCCTATTCGCTGGTACCGAACGGGAAGTCTACTTTTCGATCGATGACGGTGGGGTCTGGCAATCTTTGCGAAAGAACATGCCCGCCAGCTCAGTACGGGATTTGGTAGTGCATGATAATGATCTTGTTATTGGCACACATGGGCGTTCCATTTGGATCATGGACGACTTCGCACCATTGCGCGAGCTTAAGGCGGTTGGGAGCAAGCCCTATTTTCATGAACCCTCAACAGCATATCGGGTACGTTTCAATATGTTCGCCGATACGCCTTTGCCTCCCGAGGAACCAGCTGGTCAAAACCCGCCGGACGGTGCTCTTTTGGATTATCAGTTACCAATAGCTGCCAAAAACATCAGTTTGGAAATTCTGGACGCGCAAGGGAATTCGGTGAACCGGTTTTCAAGCGATGATAGGCAAGAAACCATCGATAGTACAGGGTTGCAGCACCCAACCTATTGGATTCGGCCCCAACGGCAGTTGCAAACCGGGCCCGGACACCATCGATTTGTGTGGGATCTGCGTTATAAAGCGCCCCGTGGTGCAAAACGGGCCTTCTCCATTGCCGCTGTTAAAGGAAACACCCCGAGTGGTCCCCGAGGACCATGGGTGGCACCGGGCACCTATATAGTTCGTTTGGACGTAGACGGCCAGATCATGGAAAGGTCGCTCACCGTTCGTTTAGATCCACGATCCCAGATCGATGTAGCCGATCTTAAATTGCAATCGGATCTTACCCGGCAATGCTACGACCATTATGAATCGCTACAAAATGTTAGGGAGGCCATCGATACCAGACTGGCCGACCCCAAAAAGGGTGAAAAAATGAGGAAATCGTTGCTGCAGTTCAGGGGGGAAGGGGAGCCGGAAGTCCGTGACGTGCTCTATGGCAGTATTACACAAACCGCATTGAAGCAGGAAACACTGATCTCCCTTCAGGAAAAACTACTTTTTTTATTGGAAGTATTGCAGAGTGCCGATGCCCGTCCCACGGATCAGACCCAGGAAGCGGCAGCCATGTTGGCCCAGCAGGTACAGGGCATGTTCGACCGTTGGAAAAGATTATAATATTATTGAAATGGCC
>JAHENB010000013.1:0-60172 GCA_024643345.1 Maribacter sp.
AAAAAACCCAAACAGAATGTAAAAAGCTTCTCAAACTTATTGAACATGAATTAAGCGGTATGAACTAAACAGGATCAAACTCTTCCGAAATATCCGCAAAAACCTTTTTTCACAAGGCAAAACAGTTCAATGATAAATATGGAGACCTTGATGACTTTGGCATCTTGAAAGCGATACTAAAGGAGTTGATTCAGCGGAACAACTTTAGTTTACGTATAACGCATAAGGAAAAACACCAATACCATGATAACATGGCTTGTGATAATCCCAGTTATAATAGGGGTTTTTGCATTCATCCTGTTCATAGGCGGCAGGGCTTAAAGGATGTAACGACTGCAAATAAAGGACTATGTCTAAAAAACTATCTGCTTGTAGACTGTGCTACAGGTGTTGCATTTCATCACAACTTAGGATGGATGGGAATGGGGATGACTTCGCTTATAAGTAGGTATTATCTGTATTGTTAGATTAACCTAACCATTATAACCATCCTTCAGTATGGTTTATTAACAGTAAAACACATTATAGGGGAGACTTGTCCAACATATTAAGACTATCCCTCTTCCTTTGCAGATAATGGATATGACTGTCCAGATTGAGAATAATAGGGTTCAAAGTATCAACTGACTCAAGGAGACGTAATCTCTCTTGATTCAATTCATCTATCTGGTTCTGTATGCTGTCCTGATTCTCCGTGAGACTTTCCTGTGGTTTCTCCCCACAACCTAGCAACAAGGTCAAAACTGATGTTATTAGCATTGCTTTCATACCTTCCAATTTAGAAAAAAACCAACTGACTTCCGGTCAAATTACTGCACTATTTGCAAGGAAACCATTAAAACGCTAAACCAGAATGGCTAACTAACTTATTTGTTGGTCCTCTACGAACACAAAACGCTATCTGAAGATGACCAATGGAATATCGTTTTCTCAAAATGTAAGTCCTTCTTTTGTCCTTAACTCAACGAATATTTTCAAGAATACTATTCTATTAACAATAGTTCTATACTTTCCGCTATTTCATATAAAACACCAAATTCAACATCAATAGGTGTAGATTCATAATCATTATATCCTTCATTGGTTATTTTTATAACATACGAATCTGTCAATAGTCCTTGAAATGAAAAATCTCCATTTATATCCGTAATTGTTGTAGCCATTGCATTGACGAGGTCGTTAGAAGCAAATATTTCAATAGTCACATTTTCCAATGCGATAGGGTTTTCATCATCCACCGTTAATTTCCCTACAACATTCCCTTTTATAGAATCAGAAAGCAACAGTTCAATGCTTTCTGCTAATACATTAACTATACCGACTTCAACAACAATTGGGGTATCTTGAGGAGTTTCAAAGTCTTGATATCCTAAATTCATAATTTTAAAGATATAAGAACCTCCTGCAAGACCTAAGAATGTAAAGTCTCCATTTGCATCCGTTTGAGTAGAACTAACAGAATTATCTAAATCATTAACAGAAAAAACACCTACTGTAACATTTTCAAGAGCAACGGCATCAGCTTCGCTAATACTCAACTTTCCAATAACGTTTCCTTTAACCGTTCCAGAATTAACTTCAGCAATCACATTAATAACAGGTTTTAAATTATATTTCCCTGAATTACCTGCTTTCACAATTGATTTATCAACATCCCAGTCTAGAATAAAAGTATATGAAAAACCAGGTTCCAACTCTGTATCTAATTTTAATTTCAAACCAGACTGTTGTGCACTGGGAGTGTCAAGGTCAATAGATTCAGGTTCTCCCTCAATAACAATATTGTTGTTATCGCTTAAGACCAATCTTATTTGTTTTAACATACCTGAAGGAATAATTTCATCTGACAATAAAAGGGTATTATCAGCAATTAGTTCTGTTAGATCAACATTAATAGGATATTCACGGTCAAAACTTTTCCACCCTCCATCATCTTCTGAACTATTATATTGAATATCTACAATCTCAACATTTACCTCCATATAGTCTCCAGGAGCATCAACTAAGACTAATCGAACTCTCGAAGTTTGGTTTTCTGAACTTAATTCCTCTATAGGAGAAGTACTTTCACTACAACTTTGAATGCCTGCTATTGAAAAAATGGCAATACAAATGAACACTAAGGATCTTAAACGCTTTAAAGTCATTTTAATTTATTTGATGGTTGTTAAAATATATAATATTAATCCAAGGATTAATATTATATACTTGCTGTATATAACAGTTTCATAGACAAAAACCCTACCTTAAGTTTAATAACTATAAAGACTGTCTTATCCAAACACCCTTTTTTATTTAATATTTACTACAAAATTAGAGATTTTAAACTCCGATCTAAACAAAACGTTAAGTATTAGATTATGTGCAGAT
The DNA here is from genome assembly GCA_024643345.1 of Maribacter sp. GTDB lineage: Bacteria > Bacteroidota > Bacteroidia > Flavobacteriales > Flavobacteriaceae > Pelagihabitans. Next base: position 2,371 of record JAHENB010000013.1, read on the forward strand.
TAATGAGGTTTAAAGGTTTTTAAATGCATTAACCGGTATTTAATACTACTGCCATAACTTAGCGTTGTTTATCTTATTCTTTCTTAAGATGTCCTATAAAGGTTATTTTTTGGCATAAATAAGACCTCCATTTTCTGACCGTACATAGTTACCTATTGGAAAATCTCGATATTCGATATCAGGCCCTTATACCTTCCTTGGAGCTAAGCTCTTAAACACTCCCCTCTATTATTTCAATTGTTCGGCACCCCTGCCGAAATCTATAGAAATAAAAGGAATGGATGCGAGAATCAAGATTTGTGATTGTTTTTACTGTTTTTTAAGATTTTAACCCTTAATATGAAATCGTTCGTTATACCGCGTATTGCAGATCTTGAAATGGATGTTGGGCAGCTTCTTTCCGTCCGTTAATGAAGTTGTCACGTTTCAATGCCGCCTTATGGGCATCGATATGGTCTTATTCTTCTCGATGCCATACTTGCCCATTATACTGTCGAAGTCCTCGAAACAAAAGTTTATCGGCCCATAATCCAAAAAATAAAAGGCGCTACTTGACATTTGCAAATAAGATCTTGCATAACTTTATAAAAATTAGGGTAATGAGCAGCCAAACTCAAAATCCGTTGCGTAGATTGAATAAGGTAATGCTTCATATCCTCTTTTGGATTTTGATAGTGACGTATTTTGCCTGGGGTTTTGGATTCAATGTCAACCCGAAACGCTCCTTTCTCAATGCCCTCCTTTATGTTCCTGGTCATTTGCTAATGGTCTATTCACTGTTTTATTGGCTTGTGCCTCGCTATTTGATCGAAAAAAAATATCTGCAATTTTTTCTAGGGCTTTTGTTTGTTTTAATGATTTGTACCTTTTATGGTTGGGCTGCTCAGCTAACCTTGACCGCCAACGATGCCTTTAATGGATTTACCATGAGTACAGGAAGGGCAATCTTGCCTTTTTTGCACGTGGCGGGTATTGCACTGTCCATTAAACTATTGGGCTATTGGTATCGCCAAAAACAACAAACCTTGGAAGCGGAGCAAAAAAGGACGCTTGCCGAGCTTCAATTGCTAAAGGCGCAATTACATCCACACTTTCTGTTCAACACCCTTAATAATCTTTATTCCCATGTGCTTAACCAATCTCCCAATGCACCGGATATCCTATTGAAATTGGCCCGGGTCTTAAGGTTCATGATCTACGAAAGCAATTCGCCAAGGATACCGCTTGAAAAAGAAGTTGATCTGCTAAAAAGCTATATAGCACTTGAGCATTTACGTTATGGTGAGCGACTTGACATATCTATTTCGATCCAGGGGGATATTCAAAGCTATCAAATACCTCCACTTCTCTTATTGCCCCTTTTGGAGAACGCCTTCAAACATGGAACCAGCCAACAAATCGAGCAATGTTGGATCAGTCTGGATATGACTATTACAAATTCCATGATGAATTTTAAATTGATCAACAGCATTGATAGGGCACATATTCCCGAAAATGCATCCGACGGAGGGTTCGGTTTACAGAATTTAGAACGAAGGTTGGAACTTCTTTATGGAAACAATTACCATTATGAAGCAATCAAGGATAATGAGTTTTATATCGTGGTCCTAGATATTGTACTTGAGGCTATAACAGTGGGGCCTTTTGAAAATAAAGTGAATGTTTTTGGAAACTTGATCAAAATGTAAAGTTGAATCGAATGATCTATCGATGCCTTATCGTGGAAGACGAACCGCCTGCAATCAAAGTACTCACGAAGTATCTGGAGTCCATTGAATACATTGAGATCGTTGGTGTCTGCAATAACGCGCTACAGGCCATGGATTTTATGGGCAAGGAAGAAATTGATGTCCTTTTTCTGGATATTCAAATGCCAAAAGTGATGGGTACCACTTTTATAAAGGCCTTGCCAATTGCACCAAAGGTAATCTTTACAACGGCCCATAGCGAATTTGCTGCAGAGGCATTCGAACTTGATGCGGTAGACTATTTATTAAAACCAATCTCCTATGAACGCTTTTTAAGGGCAATCAATAAATTGCTGTTGTACAATAAATATAATACCCAGGAATCCATAATTTCACAACCAAGGTTTCTGTATTTTCGGACCCAACGAAAAATGGTAAAGGTAATTCTTGAAGACATTCTCTATATAGAAAGCCTTAAAGACTACATAGCCATCCATAGGGAAGATCAGCCCAAAATAATAGTGAAACTTTCCATGGGCATGGTGGAAAATATGCTGCCCAAAAATTCATTTCTTAGAATACACCGGTCTTTTATTGTTGCCCTAGAGAAGGTAACCGCTTTCACACAATATGATGTTGAAATTGGAAATCTCGAACTGCCTATAGGCAGAAGCTATATGAATGTCCATGAAAGACTGATGAAAAATCCTTAGCATACCATCCCCGTTCAATCCAAAAACATGGCCATGGTACCCTCGCAGCTAAAACGGCATTCACGTAACTCGGATATCTGCTTCCATACAAAACCGCCTTCATAGTTATTGAAACTGGCATTGTAAATGCCCTGAAATTCAAAATATAAAGCCCCCTCGGCACCCCATGAATCTGCCGGCACCTCACAACCAACATACAGCCCATAACCTTTTCCTTCTATGGCTATTTTATCCCCTTCTATTGAGTACTTTATTTCATACCAATTTCCGTTATAGTTTTCTGGATCGCTATGACCAAGAACGCCAAAATTTTCATCTGGTTGTTGAACATAAATATAGAGGTCATTGCTCAATGAATCAATGTACACCTTGGTAGTGGCATTTGTTTTTTCGAAATGGCCGGGTACATCGATTCCTAAAAAAGCATCCTTTAACCAAGCAGATGATATGGAATCGCCTGCAAATTTGTCAATACTCTTGACGGTCATCCTGGCATTGAAAACGGTGGAATAATTCCCTAACTGTCCATTCTCATAAAGGAACAGTTTTTGATCGAGTTTTGGATTGTTATCTAATGCTTGATGTCCTTCATCCGGGGCATTTGAACATTGTAGACACCATGAGGCGCACAGGAGCGAAATAACTACATAAACTGCTTTTTTCATGACTAAGAAGATTTAAATATTAGCGTTACAATTTTTCCTTTCAGGTTTCAAAAAGGAGAGAATCCATAGGATCGTTGCAAGATCAATCGATAATCGCCTACACCTTATACCCGTTCAATCCAATAACATGGCCATGGTACCACCGCAGCGAATATCGCATGTGCCGTCACTGGATATCTGCTTCCATAAAAAACGGCCTTCAAAGGCATTGGAGCTGGCATTGTAAAGGCCATTAAATGTAAAAACGAAGCCCGAATCTTCCCAGTCATATCCTACCACCCCACAGTCAATATAAGCACCTTGGCCTTTCCCAAATATGGAAAGATCACCCGAACTCCACGTTTCATACTTCAGTTCATTCCAGCTTCCGTAACCATTTTTTGGATCGCTATGACCAAGTACGCTAAAATAATCTGGTCGATTAACATAGATATATAGGTCATTGCTCAATGAATCGACGAACACCTTACTGGTGGCAGTTGTATTTTCGAAATAGCCGGGCACATCGATTCCTAAAAATGCATTCTTCAACGAAACAGATGATATGGAATCGCCTCCTAAGCTGTCGATACTCTTGATGGTGATCCTGGCATTAAATAAGGTGGAATAATTCCCTAGCCGTCCATTCTCGTAAAGGAACAGTTTTTGATCAGGTTTTGGATTATTATCTACTGCTTGATATCCATCATCGGGGGAATTTGAACATTGAAGACACCATGAGGCGCAAAGGAGCGAAATAACCACATAAACTGCTTTTTTCATGATTAAGAAGCTTTTAAAATTCACCCTTAAATTATTTCTATTCATGTTTCGAAAAAGAAAAAATCGATGATTACATGATGTAAATATCCATATTGCCACTTTAAGGAGACGAACAGCAATCTTCACCATATAGGCGAGGTTGAAATGATTGGTTTAAAATGTAAAACCAGATGAAAACAATAGGAAGTTGCGGGATGCGATTCCCCTAGCCAAAAAAGAGGGATTTCGTTTTATATAAGTTCATTGGGGCGGTCATTTTTTTCTCTCGAAAGGTATTTTCAGGGAATATGAAAAATCCAACTCAACTGCTTGACGGGAAGTATCTTAAAAATAGAGGATTTGCATCACAAAAATACCGATATCTGTCCCATAGTAGTATGTGTTTTAATGGCACAACAAACTCAATACTTGAAGTTATCCAACAATTCGCAGGACCCTATTAATAACATTTTGACCCTTGGGAAGGCTTTTATAAGCTATTTTGAGGCGTTCACAAATCTGATAAATGCAAAGAACCCTCATCAACACCTCAAAATACCTCCTATTCTGCCTTTTATTGATCGGCATTCAAGCTTGCGACCCTGTTCATAAAAAAATTTCCGAATCGGCATCCGGAGGATCTGGAATTCGATCCTTACTGAAGATGGTACTATACAGACTTTTGGATAATACAAAAAGAGTCCTCCGACCGATCAAGGATGAATTAAGTGAAATTGAGTGAATGAGTAGTTTACAAATTACCCAAGGATATAATTAATAACGAATTATAATGACCCTCTACGATTACAAAAAGTTGTCAGATGATGACCGATGGGATACGGTATTATCAAAGGGCAAGTTCCTGGATATTGGGATTGAATTTCCGTGCAATTCTACCTTTCGAGCCCGACCTGAAACCCCCAAAAGTAAGTGCTTCCCTAGTTTTAAAAAAAGAAGTGCGCTACAAATATGAAAACAATCGAACACAAGATGAAGCAATTGGATCGAACTGCAAAAATCATTTCAGTCTGACTGATTTAAATCATGTCACCGTCCACTTTGGGGAAATACTTTTATTGAAAATTCTCGAATGATGAAAACGATTCGTTTACTGTCCGTTCTGATCCTTGTTTTTACCCTTTCCTCTGCCTATGCCCAAAAGGTAAAAACCTATAAGGTATGGGTAACCTTAATAAATGAAACAAATCATAAAGGAATATTGTATTCCGCCAATGAAGATAAGTTTGTGATTTTGGGAGAAGATTTAAACCAGATAAACATTGATCCACAAACCATTGATGTAATAAAAGTAAGGAGAGATGGGAGTGTAGGTAAAGGCGCATGGATTGGAGCTGTAGGTGGCTTGCTAGCAGGTGCTATTGTTGGCTATGCCTCTGAATCTGGAAGTGGCTGGGAAGATGTAGGGGCGGTAGGTGGCGGAATCCTTGGCGCTCCACTAGGAGCTCTTATTGGGGTCGGGGTTGGTTCAGCTAAGAAGAAGTTCATTTTAAACGGTGATAGAGGTACGTACACATCAATTCTTTCCAAGTTAAAACAATATACCCCACAACAAAATTACTTGAATAATGAAGAGAAGTAGACTTACGTTAATATTACTTCTCATTTCAAGTTTTTTTTTAAGCACTTGTGGAGGTAGCGATGATTGGGATATCATTGTATGCGACCATTGTCCTTCTTCAAAACCATGGTCTGTTTGGAATCTTGATCTAAGCAATCCCTGTTTTGAAACAAAAGCTGGATGTGAAGCTTGGGCAGAGGGGGCTTTGGGTCCACAATCAAAATGCATGAAATGTGATGAATGAAATTGTTCGAGAAGAAGGCTGAACAAAAGCACTATTGGCAGGCCTTTTTGAAATCGAAATTATTATGGCCCCCTATCAACCCCCGCAAGAGGTCTGAGCAAATTATATAGTAACCCACAAATATAATATTTACCGATTTGCATTAATATTGTGTCTTAATTCTAATTATAATCTATGGGATAACTCAGTGCCTTTTTAAGTCCATCCAATTCAAAAAATGGAATTACATGGGGTGCTGGCCCTGTTTTTCTGATTCCTACGGGCACTGATGATTTTCTTACCACCAAAAAGTTTGGGGTTGGTCCAACGGCAGTGGGTCTTTATCAAAACAACGGATTTACAATTGGAGGCCTGATCAATCAAATCTGGAGTGTTGCAGGAAATAAAGATAGAAGCGATGTGAGTTCGCTATTTTTCCAACCATTTTTCAATTATAACTGGAAAAGTGGTGCTGGGATTGGTGGTAACTTTGAAATAACTCAAAACTGGAAGTCTGATACCACCGTCGTTTGGTTTAATCCCACCATAAGTGCAGTGACCAGTTTAGGAACACAAAAAACGCAATTTGCTATAGGACCACGATTCAATTTAGCGGCTCCAAGTGGTGCAAAAGCAGATATAGGATTTAGAGCTGTTATAGTATTTCTGTTTCCCAAATAAATTATTTTAAAAATATAAACTCTTTTTTCCATTTAAGGTAGCACTAATGATTGTTCAAAAATACATTAACAATTGGTATCAAAGATTTCGCTAATTTTACCCATCGTTTAATTTGACCAAATACTCATGAAAAATTCAAGATTACTTGCATCAATTTTTGTTTTTATTGCCCTCATTTTTGTGAGTTGCAAAGACAAAAATGAATCGACTTCAGAAACTGAAAATACCACACCCGCAGATACAGATATTGCCAGGTCTGAGTCTGCCGAATCCGTTGCTTTGCAGGATGCGCCTCCTCCGGGAGATAGGGTTGTTAAATATTCGCCTTTTCCGGAGCAAGACTTTCCGAATAACGTCTATTTTGGAGATACCCATTTACATACGTCATGGTCTACAGATGCAGGTATGGTAGGTAACATTCGTGGGCCGGAAGATGCCTATCGTTTGGCTAAGGGTGGAACAATTACCTCAAGCTTTGGTCTTAAAGTAAAATTGTCAAGACCTCTCGACTTTTTAGTGGTTTCTGACCACGCAGAAAACCTTGGGCTAGCCCCTGCGATTGCCGAATCTGACCCAACTTTGCTAAAAAATGAATGGGGCAAAAAAATTCATGATTACGTTAAGGCTGGAAAGCCTACAGATGCTTTCGATATGTGGATTACACAGGTCAATTCACAAGATGATAAACTTGCAGGTTCGGGAATGGCTGAAACTTGGTGGAATCGTTCAAATGCAATTGCAGAAAAATATAATGAACCGGGCTTGTTCACGGCCTTTATTGGATTTGAATGGACGTCGATGCCTAATGGCAACAATTTACACCGAAATCTGGTTTTTAGGGATGATGCTACAAAAACGGGACAGATCATACCAATCTCCTCGTATGATACTACAGATCCTGAAGAACTTTGGAATTATATGGATACTTACGAAAAAAAGACTGGCGGAAAAGTATTGGCTATTCCTCATAATGGCAATATGTCAAATGGTTTGATGTTTGATGATGTGACGTTAACTACTAAAAAGCCCATTGATAAAGATTACGCACAACGACGTATGCAAAAGGAACCTATTTATGAGGTCACCCAAATAAAAGGTGATGGTGAAGCCCATCCATTTTTATCGCCCAACGATGAGTTTGCTGATTTTTATACCTGGGATACCGGTACACTTGGACCGGAAACTACAACCAAAGAAATGTGGCCTAGAGAATATGCCAGAGAAGCCTTAAAACGAGGTTTAGTCTTTGAGGAAAAACTTGGAACCAATCCTTTTAAATTTGGGATGATCGGTTCTTCAGATTCTCATACATCAATACCTGTTACTACAGAAGATAATTTTTTTGGTAAAGTGAGTTTAACAGAACCCAGCGCCGATCCTTACTATCGCTTTGATGAGGTCATTGTAGCACGAACAAATCCAGACAAAACCAAACAAATCCATCACTGGCGGGCAGCGGCAAGCGGACTTGCCGCAGTATGGTCACGTGAGAACACCCGCGAAGCACTTTGGGATGCTATGGCACGTAAAGAAGTTTATGCTACTACAGGAACTCGTATTCGTGTCCGTGTATTTGCGGGATGGGACTTTATTGCCCAAGATTTAACACGTTCTAATTTTGCTGAAAACGGCTATAAAAAAGGGGTCCCAATGGGCGGTGACCTAAAGGATGCTCCTGACAATGGCGCACCAAAATTCCTGATTAAAGCAGTTCGTGACCCGGATGGTGCCAATTTAGACCGTGTTCAAATAATTAAAGGTTGGGTAGATAAAAATGGACAAACTCAGGAAAAAGTTTATGATGTCGCAGTGTCAGATGATCGAAAACCAAATGCTACAGGTAAATATCCACCTGTAGGCAACACCATTAATATGGAGGATTTGAGTTATTCGAATTCTATCGGTGATCCAACTTTAGGAACCTATTGGTCAGACCCTGATTTTGATGCTACACAACGCGCATTTTACTATGTACGTGTCATTGAAATACCAACACCTTCATGGGTAGCTTTTGATTTAAAAGTGTTTGGAGGCAAGCTTCCAGAAGGTGCTACTGATGCAGTTTTAACGCTTCAGGAACGCGCTTATACATCACCTATTTGGTACACGCCTAAATAAGTAATGAGGAAACTTTTAAAAGAGCCTTTATTTCATTTTTTAGCAATTGGAGCCTTTTTCTTTTTTCTTTACGGTTTGCTTAATCCAGCACCAAAGGAAAATGAAATTAGTATTGATGATAATCTGATCAATGAACTTATAGCCAAATGGGAATTACAGAGAAATAGCCAGCCTTCTTTGGAAGAGTTGGTCGGATTGGTTGATCAATATGTTGAACAGGAAGTACTTTACCAGGAGGCTTTGGTAATGAATCTCGATCATAATGATGATGTCGTAAAAAGAAGACTGGCCCAAAAATTGGAATTTATTTCCGATAATATGTCCGCTGCCCTTCAACCTACAGATGACATTCTAAAAAACTATTATAATAAGCACAAAGAGAACTATCAAAAACCATCGGTTTATAGCTTTAAGCACGTTTTCTTTAGTGATGACCAAAGAAAATCTGCTGAAGCAGATGCCAAAATAGCGCTACGATCAGGATCTCCTGAATCAAAAGGTGACCCACTGGATTTGCCTTTTGAATATAGAAATGAAGATGGAGTGAAAATAGCTCGTGATTTTGGTGGCATTTTCGAAATAGCTTTGGATTCTCTTTCATTAAATATGTGGGACGGCCCGTTGAAATCTGGCTATGGTTATCATTTGGTATATATTTTTGAAAAACAACCGTCGGGATATTTTTCCTTTGAAGAAGTAAGAGAAAATGTTCTGGTGGATTATAATTTTGATGCCAGTAAAGATTTTAAAGAAAAACTCATCGCTTCTCTTCTTAAAAAATATTCGATTGATCTTGACATAGAGGATGTTAAATTAAAATCAGTACTTGATGAAAAGTATTAGCTCCATTTTGCTTCTACTTTTTGCAGGCATTTCGATTTATGCTCATGAGGTGCGACCTGCCTATTTTAGCATTTCACAGCAAGACAGTATTACTTATCAAATTGTATGGAATGTGCCTGCTATAGGTACCGGAATTCCAAAGATATTTCCTGTAATACCAAAAAATTGGGAAATAATAAGCGAACAATCCAATTTGTATCCTGGAAATCTGCGCAGAACTTATTTAGTAAGGGTTACCGATGGCATAGAAGGAAAAACACTTCATTTTAACGGATTAAATAAGACACTTATTGAAGTTTTGATTTCGATAAAAAAGAGTAATGGCATTCAGTATTCTGCCAGAATTCAACCTTCAAATCCTAGTTATTTGATTCCTGTAACACCAGACAGATTCAGTATAATCAAAACGTATTTAATTTTAGGAATAGAACATATTTTATTGGGAATTGACCATTTACTGTTTGTTCTGGCATTATTGATGCTTACTAAAGGGTTTAAAATCATTCTCAAAACAATTACCGCATTTACTATTGCCCATAGTATTACTTTATCATTGGCAGCGCTTGGTTTTGTGGGACTTCCCGGGGCTCCTGTAGAAGCGGTAATAGCACTAAGCATCGTTTTCCTAGCGGTAGAATTAGTGCATAATTTAAACGGACATAAAGGATTAACAGCTCGTTTTCCTTGGATAGTGGCATTCATATTTGGATTACTACATGGGTTTGGATTTGCAAGTGCATTGGTTCAATTGGGATTACCTCAAATAGACATTCCTTGGGCACTTTTATTTTTTAATGTTGGTGTTGAAATCGGCCAAATAGCCTTTGTAACGGTGGTTATTGGTATTATCTGGATGTTGACTCAAATAAAGCACAGTTGGCCTTTGTGGATTAAAAAGATTCCCCCTTATGCTATCGGTTGTATTGCCTCATTTTGGATGATTGAGCGGCTATTGGGTTTTTTCTAGATAATATGATTTTATCGATATGGGATCATGGCAATTTTACTGACTATGATGGCGTGCAATCAAAAAAACAGTAAAACCGCGAAAACGGATGAAGTCACGACCAAACCGGGCTATCCCTTATTGGAAGAACAGGTCAAACTTCTGAACGACCTGAAGCTTAAGCGGGCCATCTAACTTTTTCTTTGGGGATTGCCTGTTGATCAATCGTATGCCGACCGGGATGCGCTTTTTGACGCATCGGGCGGGGGACTGCAGGATGTGATTTAAATCGGCGGCTATTTTTGGTAAAATTATTACTGCGAAAGTTTTTAATAAAGATAGATATGGGAGGTTTATAGCAAATGTTTATTATGGCAAAGAATATTGAATGAAGAACTTTTGATAAAAGGTCTTGTCTGGCATTATGCAAAATATTCCAACGATGGAGAATTATAGAATTTAGAAAATATAGCCAGAAAGAGTAAAATAGGCCTTTGGACAGGTATTAATCCTATTCCACCTTGGGAATGGAGACAAGGAAAGAGAAGTTGAATTTTTAATAATCATGGAGCATTTATTCGATTTGATAACTTTAATACTACATTCTGGGACATATTAAAACCTTACATAAAGGATAACTTGATTAAGGAAATTTTAATAGAACTTAAAACTAAATTGATATGGCCCTCTACGAATATAAAATGCTATCGGAAGAAGATCAAATTTGCATATATGCCCTACCGCACTATTCGTTGCCTGGTAGATTCCCCAATGACCTGGAGTGTTTTTTGTATTCCAATTTAATTGGAAAGCAGAAAAATTGAAACCTTCAAAATATAAAGGTATGTATATACTTTAGCAGGATACTTTGGTTGGCATTCGACGGCAGGGTTGGGGTGTATGAAAAACGGTTGGTATTAAGCCCGGAATTAAACACGATCCAGAGGTCTTGGCCTTCTCTGAAATTCCATCGGAAGCGCATATTCATGGCAAATATATCCTGAGAACCATTGTATTGTAAGAGGGCATTGGTGGAAATCTTCCGGTTTACAGCTGTACCAATACGAAGCCTGGCCACATGAAAGTTCAACAAATCGCCCCTATTGTTAAACTCCCCATAATTGTAATTATATTCCAGGTTTAGTTGAAAGTATTTAGAAATGTACCAGGAAGGGGTAAGGGTGAGACTGTTGAGCCATCCATCATAAAAGGAACCGGTTTCCAGGATCAGGCCAGTCCGAATTGTCTTATCAACAGCCATGCTATAGGTTCCGGCAAGCCTGAAAAAGTCATATGCTCCCGGGGGTATGACCACATTTCCTGCGAGTTCAAAATCCACCAGGATATTTTCATATACTTTATTAATCACCAGGCCTCCATTATCTTGGTTCCTTCTGGAGAACGACCATTCCGTTCCGTATTGGGATGACAATACCTGATGATCTACGTTTTCCAAATAGGCATTCCCCAATAATTCGAGTTTGTGCCATATAAAAGGCCCTTTTTTCATAAGCCAGGAATTGGAAATAGCGGCAGTTCCATATTTAAAATCCTTCCGGTCCACAAAACCCACTCCTGGGTTGTAGTTCGGACCCGAAAGAATCGTCCCAATCGTATATCCGAAACCTCTTCGCCTCCTCCGGTTCATTTCCACGGCAAGGCGGCCACTTTTAAAATCGCTGGCAGCCATATCTTCACTTTGGTTATCGAAGGTCTGGGCCCATTGCACGGTTAGGTAATCGTCTCCACTTACCTGGAAAAGTCCATCCAGGCCATAGGCAAGGTTGCTGTTGCCATTGACGTCGAGCCTGCTGGTAAACATGGCACCGACAATGCTATTTTGGTTTAAAACCCGTTTCCTTAGCCGCAAGACCCCAAAATTTTCAGACGGTATCGTATCAAGACTTTGTGTCTGCATATTCAGGACTCCCAGATCCCAGCCCTTTGTGCGCCCTATGAGTCGGACCCCACCATAGATAGGCACCTGTTCTCCATCATTGGTTAGCCCAATCCTGCGACTGAAAAACAAGCGGCTCAGGCCTCCCGTCCGAAAATCGAAAACCGAGGCACGCTCCTGGAAAAATTGCCTCTTTTCAGGGAAGAATAGGGAGAAGCGTGTAAGGTTCACCAACTGGTCATCGGCCTCTGCCTGTGCAAAATCCGTGTTGATTGTAAAATCGGCAGTAAGATTATTGGTAATGGAAAATTTGATATCACCGCCAACTTCGGTCTGGTAATCACTTTCTTCAGCGTAAGCCGTACCCGCCTCATTAAGTTTATTGGTACGTTCCTGCCCCACAAGAACATACGGGGTAACGTATAATGTTTTGTTTGGTTTTATACCGTAAAGAACAATCTTCTGGGCCAGGGAAGGCCTTAAAAAAGCATAATTGGATTCTGGTGTAACAGCAGGAAATACCAGGCGTTCCCGTTTACGTGCAATTTTCCGTTGTACGGTAAGACCCATAATTACCTTACCGTCTTTATCCTGAAAACGGAGGCTGCTGAATGGGATGCGCATCTCAGTGAACCAACCTTCTTCACTGACCGTACTTTCGGCATCCCAATAGGTATTGAAATCCCGGTTCAGCCAATTTCCGGAAGCCAGGGTACCCCCAACACCATCGTTGGAAATTTCAAGGTCGTTACGGATGCCTGTAGGTGTGGTAGTAAACACGTAGCCGGTCTGGTTATCATTGTAAGTGTCCAGCAAAATTTCCAGATGGTCTGATCCGGAGATACGGTCCCGATAGAGCGATGTGGCCCTGACCCCATTCGGGTCTTTGTCAAAAGCGCGCATCGATACATAGAAGTATTTGTCGTCATGGGCAAGCCTTATTTCGGTTCTTTCCGTGGGAGTTGCCCCGGCGTTGGGTTCATATTGTACCATGGGCAGGGGAGGGATACTGTTCCATGCGGGTTCGTCTACCCGGCCGTCGAAGGAAATTCCTTCAATCCTGGCAATTGGCATGGGGTTATCCGTCTGGGCCCAACCGGCCCAGATGAAAATTAATGTAATGAAACCAGTAAGAGAAGTTAGCTTCATAAGCTTACAAGGTAATAAATTAAAGTTTCCATCCGGAGGGTTCGGGAAGGCGAAAGTTTCTTCAGGGGGCCTTAATTTAAAACCATGTTTTGTTTCAAAATATTAAAAGAAATCTATAGAAGCACATAAGGCTGAAGCGCAGAAATACCAATATTCATTGAGGTCTATAATTCTAAATTCAGGCAAACCAAGAACACCCAATAATAACCTGCTACGAATGCGAAATGCTGTCGGAAGATGACCAATGGGATACCGTATTCTCAACGGGCAAATTTCTTGATATTGTAATAGAAGGTATTCAACTTTAAACTTTTATAGATAATTCACTACCTTATAGTGGACCAACCAAGCGTGCTACTCTCATGATCAACTTCTTCAGAAAGACCCGCAAAAAATTGGCCGATGACAACAAGCCTTTTAAATACATGAGGTATGCCATTGGGGAAATTGTACTTGTGGTCATCGGGATCTTGATCGCGCTGCAGATCAATAATTGGAATGAAGATAGGTTTACGAGAATAACCGTTAATCGTTACCTAAGTTCATTGGTCAATGAGTTAAAGGATGATCAAAAAAACCTCATTCTTGTGCAACAAATTCACTCTTGGCGTGTCCACTCCCTAATTTATCTACTAAACCATTCCGGACAGCAATCAATATCATTTGGTCCGCAAAAGATGAAAATTGTTCCTTTTGAACCAGGACCAGGTATACCAGGTATCAATTGGAAAGGTCCTGTCCCGGAAATCTATGATCTTGAGTTTATTGAGCAGGCATTCATCTGGTCAGGAAGATTTATGTCCATGAAAGTAAGTACCGGTTCCATCGATGAACTGAAAAATACAGGGATGTTCTCAAACATTCGAGATCCGGGTTTGAAAATGGATTTGGACCATTATTACAGTAATATGGAGTGGGTATTCTTTGACGGGATACATGAAGAATCGGTAAGCAAATGGAACTATTCCCTTCTTGATGCCGGGGTATTCTATTTACAGATAGCCGATTTGCCAAATCCTTTGGATTTGATTGCCAATAGCCCACAAAGGGCCGCATATTTGAAGAATATTATTGCTGAAGCAAATTATAGGTCTCAAATGGCTGGTGAATATTCAAGTGTGATCGATAGCCTAATTTTTAGGATTGAAGCGGAAATAAAAGACTAAGATGATCAACCTCCACAAATGACCCTCCACGAATACAAAATGCTATCGGAAGATGACCAATGGGATGCCGTAATCTCAAAGGACAGGTTCCGGGATATTGTAATAGAAGGTAATTCCAAACAATCTGTTAAGTTAAAAGGGGCATACTTTTTCTTTCAGCATGCAAAGAAAATGAACAATATTTTAAAAAGGGCGGGAATTGCCTCCTGCGTCGGCGAGTCCCCATTCGAACATGTTGAACATGCGAAAACACCTCCTCAATTGATTTTCAAAAATACATTTAATACGAGTTCGGGTCGGCGGGAATTGCTCGGCGCTTGGCCTCGCGAGTCCCCGTTCGAACATCTTGATAGTGGAAAAGCCAATTCCCTGGAATTGGTTTTTATTCCGCAAAATTTCACCCAAGTGAACTTGGTTCATTTTGCTGCATAAAAAAACCAAAGCTTTCGCTTTGGCTTTTCCACTCATTTGTACTCGAGGCGGGACTTGAACCCGCACGGCCTAATGGCCATTGGATTTTAAGTCCAACGTGTCTACCAGTTCCACCACTCGAGCGCATCTACCCTTTGATAGGTATTGCGACTAACAAAAAAACGCCGACAAGCAGCGTTTTGAGCGAAAAACGGGATTCGAACCCGCGACCTCCACCTTGGCAAGGTGGCGCTCTACCAACTGAGCTATTTTCGCATTAAAGAACTTGGCATCTTCTATAGATGCGGATGCAAATTTAATACAATTTGGTAAAAAGCAAAGAAAATAATTGACAAAAGCGGCAAAAGCTTTTTGTACTTAAAAGTGACAACTTGCTAAGAAGTGGCTTTCTTGTTTTTGGTGAGCATCCGCTTAATTTCATTGAGCTTCATCAGTGCTTCCACCGGGGTGAGGGTGTTGATGTCCAAGTGGGTGATTTCCTCCTTGATCTGTTCCAACAAGGGGTCGTCGAGGTTAAAAAAACTGAGTTGCATCTCATGGCCCACCGATTGCAGCTTATCGGTAAGTTCTTCACTGGAATGCGATTTTTCGAGTTTTTTCAAGATTTTGTTGGCCCTGTGGATCACCTGCTGCGGCATGCCGGCCATTTTGGCCACATGGATCCCAAAACTGTGTTCGCTCCCCCCAGGCATCAGCTTTCTTAGAAAAAGCACGTCGTGCTTGAGTTCTTTGACCGATACGTTGAAGTTCTTGATGCGCTCGAAAGTGGCGCTCATTTCGTTGAGTTCGTGATAATGGGTGGCGAACAGGGTCTTTGCGCGGGCCGGATGTTCATGCAGGTATTCCGAGATGGCCCAGGCGATCGAAATGCCGTCGTAGGTGCTGGTGCCCCTGCCAATTTCATCCAGCAGTACTAGACTGCGTTCGGAGAGGTTGTTGAGAATGGAGGCCGTTTCGTTCATTTCTACCATAAAGGTCGATTCTCCCATGGAGATGTTGTCGCTGGCCCCCACACGGGTAAAAATCTTGTCTACATAGCCAATTTGGGCCGATTCGGCAGGAATAAAACTGCCCATCTGCGCCAAAAGCACGATCAGTGCCGTTTGCCTTAGGATGGCCGATTTACCGCTCATATTGGGCCCGGTGATCATAATGATCTGCTGGGCTTCCCGGTTCAGGAGCACATCGTTGGCGATGTAGGGCTCGCCCAAGGGCAATTGTTTTTCTATGACCGGATGACGGCCATTCTTGATGGCGATTTCAGTGGAATCGTTCATTTGGGGCTCCACATAATCGTTTTCCTTGGCCAGTTGGGCAAAACCGCAAAGGCAATCGAGCTGCGCGATCTGCTGTGCGTTCTGCTGTACCTCCAAAATATGTTCCTGCATCCAGACCACCAGTTGGGAAAACAGTTGTTGTTCCAAGCTCAAGATGCGTTCTTCAGCCCCCAAAATCTTTTCTTCATACTCTTTCAGCTCCTCGGTGATGTAGCGTTCCGCGCTCACCAGGGTCTGTTTCCGTACCCATTCCGGGGGAACTTTGTCTTTATGCGTGTTCCTTACCTCGATATAGTAGCCGAAGACATTGTTGGAGGCTATTTTTAAGGAAGAAATACCGGTGCGCTGCATCTCCCGATCGAGCATTTTTTCCAAATAATCCTTTCCTGAAAAAGATAGGCCGCGCAGCGCGTCGAGCTCTTGGGAATAGCCCTTCGCGATGGTCTTGCCCTTGCCCAATTGTACAGGGGCCTCTTCATCGAGCATTTCCTTGATTTTGCCCCGAAGCGCATCACAGGGGTGCAATTGCTCGGCAATGGACAGCAAGGCCGAATCGGTGCTCTTCCCCGTTAACGACTTTATGGGTACGATGGCTTCCAGAGAATTCTTAAGTTGCACCACTTCCTTCGGATTGATCTTGCCCGTGGCCACTTTTGAGATCAGGCGCTCAAGGTCCCCGATCGGTTTGATCCAATGTTGTAATTTTTGTAAATGCGCTTCATTTTGGCACAAATGGGCCACAACCTGATGGCGCCTTCTTATGGCTTCAAGATTTTTTAACGGGAGGGCCAGCCAACGCCTCAAAAGCCGCCCGCCCATAGGGGAGATGGTCTTGTCGATCACGCTGAGCAGCGTGACCGCATTTTGGTTGTTCGATTGGTACAGCTCCAGATTTCGGATGGTAAAGCGATCCATCCAGATATATTCCTCTTCGGCGATGCGCCTTAAGGCATTGATGTGGCTTAGCTGCCTGTGCTGTGTCTCGGAAAGGTAATGTAAGACCACGCCCGAGGCAACAATGCCCAGCCTAAGGTGGTCAACCCCAAAGCCCTTTAGCGTCCTGGTTTTGAAATGCCGGGTCAAGGTCTCCAGCGCGTAATCGTCCTGGTACACCCAATCTTCCATAAAAAAAGTATGGAATTGTCGCCCAAAACTTTCAAGAAAATCGGTTTTATGGCGTTTGGATATCAAAATTTCGTTAGGGGCAAAATTTTGTAGCAATTTATCGATTTGCTCTTGGGTTCCTTCGGCCGTCAAAAATTCACCGGTTGAAATATCCACCAAAGAAATGCCCAAAGTTTGGTTTCCAAAATGTATGGCACACAGAAAATTGTTCGCCTTGGCCTGCAGCAGGTCATCGTTCAGGGCCACGCCCGGGGTAACCAGTTCCGTAACACCGCGTTTGACAATGGTCTTGGTGAGTTTGGGGTCTTCCAATTGGTCGCAGATGGCGACCCGCAGGCCGGCCTTCACCAATTTGGGCAGATAGGTGTTCAGCGAATGGTGCGGAAATCCTGCCAGTTCTGTTCGGTCCCCACCGTTGTTGCGGTGGGTGAGTATGATGCCCAAGATCTTGGAGGCCTTTACGGCATCTTCCCCAAAGGTTTCATAAAAGTCGCCCACACGGAACAACAACAGCGCATCAGGATATTTGGTCTTGATGGTATTGTATTGCTGCATCAAAGGTGTGACCTTCTTGATTTTTTCCGCTTTTCCCAAAGTGTTTTTTTAGTCTATTTTTGCACGGGCCCTTCGGGACGAATGTACCAATTTCTTTACGGAAATTTCCCGATTGTTGATATTTTGGGGATAAGTTGATGCCCCCGTTGCGATAAGGGTCGCCAATTGAATTGAAAACGATTGAATGCTTTACGGAACGGGCCTGGCACATGGGTTTGTTCTTCGTATACAGCTGATGGGATCAAAGCGAACATTTGATTTCTGAAATTTGCAATGCCATGAGAAAACTTAAAAATGAGGAACTGGCCCGATTGGATGTTGCGGCCTTTAAACGGGCCAAAAAAATACCTTTGTCCATCATCCTCGATGATGTGCGAAGTCTCAACAACATCGGTTCGGTATTTCGATCTGCCGATGCTTTTTTGGTAGAAAAAATATACCTCTGCGGCATTACCGCGACCCCGCCCCATAAAGACATCCATAAAACGGCCTTGGGGGCAACCGAAAGCGTTGCTTGGGAATATGTGCCCAATGCCGTGGACATCGTGTCTCAATTAAAGTTGAAAGGCTATACCACCATGGCCGTGGAGCAGGCGGAACCTGCAATTCAATTAAATGACTTCGAACCGGAAACGAACAAAAAATATGCCCTGATTTTTGGAAATGAGGTAAAGGGCGTTTCACAAGAGGTGGTCGATGCGGCCGATGGGGTCTTGGAAATACCACAGTTCGGGACCAAACATTCCTTGAACATTGCGGTAAGTGCAGGGATCGTGATTTGGGATTTCTGGGCGAAGTGGCATCGATGACCCCCTTCAAATTAACCTTGCTTAAACTGCCAGACCTATGGCAAAGTCTTGGATTTGTACCAAGAGCGATTCATAGTCTTCATGGCTTTCCACAAAATCCATTTCAGAAAGATCTAAAATAATGCTGTTCTGATCGGGATGGCTGCGGAGAAAGTCGAGATAACCTTGGTTGATCTTTTCAAGATATTCCCTGGAAATATTCTGTTCATAGTCCCTGCCCCTTTTTTTGATGTTGTCCATTAAGCGGGCGGTATTTTGATAGAGATAGATATAAATTCTTGGTTTTTTTACTTCCCTGTACATCAAATCAAAGAGCTTCCTATAGAGTCCGAACTCCTCTTTTTGCAGGGTGATCTGCGCAAATATGAGTGACTTGTAAATGTCATAGTCGCTGACCATGAAGCTTTTGAAAAGATCATACTGGGAGGTGTCATCGGTGAATTGTTGATAACGGTCGGCCAAAAACGACATCTCCAAAGGAAAGGCATAACGATTTTGGTCTTCATAGAATTTTGGCAGAAAGGGGTTATCGGCAAAACGTTCCAAAACAGCTTTCGCATTGAAGTCAACTGCGATGCGGTTCGCCAAGGTCGTTTTCCCAGCGCCGATATTGCCTTCGATGGCAATGAAGCCCTGATGGGCAAAAAGTTGCTGTCGGTCTTTGAAAAATCGAAACCCCGTTTTCTGTATGGCCCCTTTGTCTTTGCATTCCTGTAACAGGTTTCGGGTATCTTTTTTGTAAATGGGGTGGTAAAATTGCGGAGCGATATCGGCCAAGGGTTTCAAAACAAAACGGCGTTGGGCCATTTCAGGATGGGGTACCACAAGGTCGTCGAGCAGAATGATTTGCTTTTCGAAATAAATGATATCGATATCGATGATACGTGGTTCATAACCCTGTTCCTGTATCCGAATTCGGCCCATCTCGCGCTCAATCTCCAATATAGTGGCCAATAGTTGTTTTGGATTCAGTTGGGTTTCAATGGCGATGCACATATTTAAAAAATCATCGGCCTCAAAGCCCCAGGCCACGCTCTTATACACCGGCGATATTCTTGTAATGTCACCTGCTTTTGATTGAATTTTAAAGAGTGCGAACTGTAAGTTGGCCGGCTTGTTGCCGAGATTGCTCCCAAGGGAAAGATATGCGGTTTTTGGGTCGGCCATAATCGAACACAAAGTAACAAAAAGTCAAGGGGAGTTCCTTATCTTTGGACCATAATAATAGCGAAGGAAAAGAATGAATTTTTTAAGAAACCTATTGGCGGCCATCTTGGGCTGTCTTATTGCTTTTGGCATCATGTTCGTGATGTTTTTACTCTTTGCCAGCCTGGTTGGGAGTGTGGAGGACACCGAAACCATAAAGTCCAATACCGTACTGGAACTGCAAATGCAAGAGCCTATCAGTGATTATGTCGGGAATACCGGGAACGACCCTTTTGGTGATATTTTTGGAACGTCCCATGGGCTTGATGAAATTGTACAGGCCATTCAAGTGGCCAAGGAAGATGAGTCCATCAAGGGTATAAGCATCAACAACAATTTTATGCTTGCGGGCTGGGCCCAGACCCAATCGATTCGAAAGGCCCTTGAAGATTTTAAGGCCAGCGGCAAGTTCATTTTCGCCTATGCCGATTTTTACACTCAGAAAGACTACTATTTGGCCAGTGTGGCAGATAGCATTTTTTTAAACCCGGTCGGCGTGCTCGACTTCAAGGGATTGGCTTCGGAGGTGCTTTTTTTTAAAGACCTCCAAGAGAAAACAGGGGTGAAAATGGAAGTGATTCGCCATGGAAAATACAAGAGTGCCGTGGAGCCCTTTCTTGCCAATGAAATGAGCCCTGAAAACAGGAGCCAAATCAAAGCGCTTATCGGGTCGTTGTGGAATTCAATGCTCGCAGATATCTCGGAGGGGCGCGGGATTACCATCGACAACCTGAATGCCATTGCGGATACTTTGGGCGGACGCTCGCCACGCCTTGCCAAAGATTCGGGCTTGATAGACGGTGCCATTTTCTATGATGAATATGAAGACCGGTTGCGAATGGCCTTATCCGTAAATGAGGAAAATGACTATAATAGCGTAACCCTCGAAGACTATTTGGGACGGTCAAATAAAAAGGGGAACAAGACCGGAAAGGATAAAATAGCGGTCATATTTGCCCAAGGGGAGATATTTTACGGGGAAGGGGGCAAAGAGGTGATCGGGCAGGGCATCATCAATAATGCGATCAGAAAGGCCAAAGATGATGAAAACGTGAAGGCCATAGTGCTGCGGGTCGACTCGCCCGGTGGCAGCGCGCTTACATCAGATATCATATGGCGCGAGATCGCGTTGGCCAAAGAGATAAAGCCGGTCGTGGTTTCCATGGGCAATATGGCAACATCTGGAGGCTATTACATTGCTGTGGCCGCAGATAAGATCTATGCAGAACCGACCACCATTACCGGTTCAATCGGGGTGTTCGGTACCATACCCAATATCTACGGACTGGCAGAAAATATCGGGATCAACGCCGAACAGGTGGGTACCAATAAGAATGCCGTTGATTATTCCCTTTTTGAACCGATGACCGATAGTTTCAGGGCTACGGTACAGGAAAGCATCGAAGAGGTCTATGGCACTTTTTTGGAAAGGGTGGCAAAAGGGCGGGGTATTACCAAGGCCCAGGCCGACAGTCTTGCCCAAGGCAGGGTGTGGAGCGGCGTCGATGCCCAGCGATTGGGGCTTGTCGACGAATTGGGCGGTTTGGACGATGCGATTTCGGGCGCTGCTAAAATGGCCAATATAGAACAATATGGAGTCAAGAAATACCCTAGGTATAAAACCGGATTTGAAAAATTAATGGAAGACTTGGGCGGGGCCAGTACCAAAACGAAAGACGACTTGATCAAGGACGAGATCGGCACCGAATTCTATTCCCTTCTCAAGCAGTTGAAATCGGCCATGCAGCAAAAAGGGGTACAGGCCAGAATGCCATTCGCACTGGATATAAAATAAAAGATGACACTAAAGGACAAGAAATTGGCTTACCAGATCTATTTGTATTTGGGCGCCCTGTTCATTACCTCTTTGGTGGTGTCGAACCTGATTTTCCAAAAATTCTTTTATTGGCACCCATTTGGGAAAATTGAAGTTTTTGGTGCCTCCTTATTTGAGATTTCGGTAGGTGTGCTGCCCTATCCCATTACTTTTTTGATCACCGATTTGATTTCAGAAATCTACGGAAGGAAAAAGGCCAACCAAATCGTTACCGCAGGTATTTTTGCTTCCTTCTTTTCGATGGGCATTATTTTGTTGGCCAAAATATCCCCGGCATTGCCCACTTCCCCCATCGACGATGTGACCTTTAGCAAGGTTTTTGCCCTTTCCCCCATCGCGGTGTTGGCCTCCATGATCGCCTACTTGTTCGCCCAATATGTCGACATTGCGATCTATCACTTTTGGAAAAAGGTCACCAAAGGCAAACATCTATGGTTAAGGAACAATTTCTCCACTTTCCTGTCCCAGTTTATCGATACCCTCACGGTTGTGGGCCTACTTTGTATTTTTGAGGTACTCCCCTGGAACCTGTTCTATGCTTTGGTGGTCAGCGGTTTTCTTTTTAAGGTATTCATTGCGGTTCTGGACACCCCGTTCCTTTATTTGTTCGTATATATCCTAAGAAAACGATTTGGTCTTTCGGAAGGGGAGGAAATATATTTGGAAGTCTAAAAAATATAACCCCATTCCCGGAGTTATAGATTACAACAGAATCATTCATATAGAAAATGGTAAAGAAGATTTTTAAGGTCATTGGGATTGTTCTTTTGTTGTTGGTCGCACTGTTGGTTGCCGCACCGTTTATTTTGGAGGCTAAAATCGGGGAACTCATAAAGACCAATGTCAACCAAAATGTAAATGCCACTTTAGATTTTGCAGAGGCCGATCTGAGCCTGTTCAGCAGTTTTCCTGATGCCGAAGTATCGATGAAACGAATTACTTTGATCAACAAAGCCCCTTTTGAGGGCGATACCCTTTTTTCTTCCGATCTGGTAGAGTTGAGAATGGGCATTCGTGAACTGTTCAAGGGTGCGGGAGAGCCAATCGCCATTCAACGCCTCAATATCGATGGGGCCAAGCTTAAAATAACGGTCGATGAAGCCGAGCATGCGAACTACGATATTGCCAAGGACACCGGTTCTGCCCAGTCTTCTTCCTCTGATTCGGAAGGATTTACCCTCGACCTAAAGTCCTATGAAATAACCAATTCGTACATTTCTTACAATGATAAGGCCGGGGGGATGCTTTTTAACCTTTACGAAATACAACATAGCGGCACGGGTGACCTCTCATTGGAAAAATCGCAATTACAGACGCAGACCGAAGCTCTGGTTTCCTTTGAAATGGACAGCACCAATTATCTGAACAAGAACAAAATTAAGCTCGATGCCCTGATCGGCATCGACCTGAAGGAATTCAAATACACCTTTTTAAAGAACGAGGCACTGTTGAACCAATTGCCCTTGGTTTTTGAAGGCTTTGTAAAATTGAACGACGATAACCAAGAGGTCGATATCAGTTTTAAGACCCCATCTTCCGATTTCAAAAACTTTTTGGCGGTAATCCCCGAAGCCTATTCCAGGAATATCGAGAATGTGAAAACTACTGGGAATTTTGTGGTGGAAGGGCGCTTCAATGGGATTGTCGACGACGACCACATCCCTATGTTCAACATTAGTATCAATTCTGACAACGCTTCTTTTAAATATCCTGATTTGCCCAAGTCGGTGCGCAATGTGCATATCGACACAAAGATCACCAATACGACGGGGATTGTTGAGGACACCTATGTGGATATTGACAGGCTTTCGTTTATGATCGATGAAGACCAATTTAACATGAAGGCCAATATGCGCGATCTTATGGGCAATACCAAGATAAACGCCCATATTGATGGGAAAATGAACTTGGCCAATATTTCAAAGGCCTATCCCGTGCCTGCCGACCTCAATTTAAAGGGCATGCTCGATGCCAATATCACAACGGCTTTCGATATGGCCTCCGTAGAAAAGAAACAATACGAAAAAACAAAGACCAGCGGTAAGATCGACCTAAAAGATTTTGAATATCAATCGGCCGAATTTTCAAACCCCATCAAGCTAAAATCTGCTGCCTTAACCTTTAATCCCGCCACGGTTACCTTAAATGAATTGATCGGCTCCACGGGCAAGACCGATTTCACGATCAATGGCACCATCAATAACCTCTTGGGTTTTATGTTCAACAACGAAAATGTTGAGGGAAATTTTAACCTTCAATCGAATACCTTTGCCGTCAACGATTTTATGGTAGCCGAGGAGGTCGCTGCCATTGAAGGGAATGCCAACGCAGAAACCGATGTGAGGCCCAGCGAGGAAAAACTAAAGATCCCCGCATTTTTGGATATCAATCTCAATGCCGCCGCCAAGACGGTCTTATACGATAATCTCACTTTGAGCGATGTCAAGGGCATCCTAAGGATAAAGGACGAAAAAGCCATTCTGAGCAATATGACCTCTTCGATGTTCGGCGGTAAGGTAGGCTTTGACGGAGCCGTTTCAACGAAAGGTCAAACCCCCACCTTTGCCATGAAGCTCGGTTTGGACCAACTGATGATAGGAGAAACCTTTAAGGCCATCGATCTGTTTAAAGTGGTCGCCCCAATAGCTCAGATAATTAAGGGAAAATTGAGTTCGGAACTTGAATTCTCCGGAAACCTTACCGATGATTTCACGCCTGACCTGAATTCGCTAAGCGGAAATATTTTGGCCGATATCCTGGCCAATGAACTCGATACCCAAGCTGCCCCTTTGCTCACGGCAGTGGCCGGAAAGCTGAATTTTATTGATTTGAAACAATTGAATTTGAATGAATTAAAAACAAAGCTTTCTTTTAAGGACGGGGTGGTTACAGTAAAGCCCTTTACAATAGCCTATAAAGACATCGCCATCAATGTTGATGGAAGCCACACCTTTGATCAAAAAATGAATTATAAGGCCACTATGCAGGTTCCCACGAAGTATTTGGGTAATGAAATCAATGCCCTTATCGCACGGATCGATGACAAAGCGCTCTCAAACCTTACCATTCCAGTAACCGCCAATATAGGAGGGTATTATAAAAGTCCGGAAGTGACCAGCGATTTCACCTCGGGCATTAAAAACCTTACCACCCAATTGGTCGAGATCGAAAAGCAGAAATTGATCAATAAGGGCACCGATAAAGCCAAAGATTTGATAGGCGGGCTCTTGAACGGGAAAACGACCAATACCGATACGGTGCAAAAAAGCAAGGCCCCTAGCGATGACGTAAAAGAGGTTTTGGGAGGTATACTGGTCGGTAATACCACCAAAGACACCACTATTGCCAAAACCGACTCACTTCCCGCCAAAAAAGGAGAAGAAGTGGTAAAGGAAAAGGCCAAGGATATTTTAGGGGGGCTCTTGGGAGGAAAGAAGAAAAAAGATACGGTCAAATGATGGCCAGCCCAACTACATAGCCCTCGCTTCCCCTGATATTGAACACGGTATGATCGGCAAAAATGAGGTATTGGCCTTTGATGCCCTTTAATTGGCCCTTGTACTTTGGGGTCTTGCCTAGGTTGAGGCTTTTCACCTTGCTCGGGTATTCGAGTACAGGGAAGTGCAAATGGGTTTCGATGTTCTTTTCAATAAAATAGGCCCGGGCTTCTTCAGGGATATACGGCTTTAACGTATTGCGCCAAGCTACCAAATCGGCGTCTTCTACAGTATTGGTAAGCATTTTACGCCAGTTGGTCTTATCGCCGATATGTTCTTTAAGGGCTAGCTCGGTAATGCCGGCCAAATAACGGTTCGGGGCCTCCACTATTTCCAATGCTTCGTGAGCGCCTTGATCTATCCATCGTGTGGGAATCTGTGTTTTTCTGGTAACCCCTACCTTAATATTGCTCGAGTTGGCCAGATACACGATATGAGGCTGTAACTGTACCCGTTTCTCATATTCCAAATCTCGGTCTTCCCGGCCCAAATGGGCAGTACTCAACTCAGGTCTCATGATCCATTCGCCAGCGGCGGGGATGTCAAAAAAACAACTTCGGCAATAGCCTTGCCTGAAAATTGGGCGGTCCTCGCCGCAATTAAGGCATTGGAATTTTAGGAATTCAATACTGAGCTCCCGATCCAACACTTGGTTTAGGTTGAGGAAATCATTATCGAAGACCATATAATATTGGATTGGATCACCCACTTCGGTCTGCATTTTCCTCAATACGCCTTCGTACTGCATAAATATTGGTCTAAAGATGAATCTATTTGAAAATGATCTTTATTAAGGCTAAATTTAGCAGGTTAAAGATACCTAAAATGCCCATACCGCTGTTCAACTCGATTGCTTCATGGCTGCTAAAAAAGCGTTTCCATCAAATCGAGCTTTTTCTTAAATATCCCGGGGAGGTTCAGGAAGAGGTGCTGCACCAATTGCTCGAACTGGCCGAAGATACCGAGATGGGAAAAAAATATGGTTTCGAATCCATTACAAGCTATGAAGTATTTAAGGAAAGGGTGCCCATCGTTTCCTATGAAGAAATAGAACCGATGATAGAACGCACCCGTAAAGGGGAACAAAACCTGTTTTGGCCCACAGCGATCAAATGGTTCGCCAAGAGCAGTGGTACCACGAATGCAAAGAGCAAGTTTATCCCGGTAAGCACAGAAGCCTTGGAAGACTGCCACTATAAGTCGGGCAAAGACCTGTTATGCCTTTATTTGAACAACAATGAGAATTCCCAGTTGTTCACGGGCAAAAGCCTGCGATTGGGGGGGAGTAAGGAATTGTATGAGGACAACGGTTCGTTCTTTGGGGATCTTTCGGCCATTTTGATCGATAATATGCCCCTATGGGCAGAATTCAGCAGTACCCCGAGCAGCAAGGTTTCCCTGATGAGCGAGTGGGAAGACAAACTCAAAGCGATCATAAAAGAGAGTACCCAGGAAAATGTGACCAGTTTGGCGGGTGTGCCCTCCTGGATGTTGGTACTGCTCAACAACGTATTGGAGGAAACTGGCAAAGACCATCTCTTTCAGGTGTGGGAAAATCTGGAGGTGTATTTCCATGGAGGGGTAAGTTTCAACCCGTACCAGACACAATATGAAAAATTGCTTCCTCGAAGGAATTTCAAGTACTATGAAATTTATAATGCCTCTGAAGGATTTTTTGCCATACAGGATCGTAACAATGCAGATGATCTGCTCTTGATGTTGGATTATGGCATTTTCTATGAATTCATACCTATGGATACCTACGGCCAAGAATCCCAATATGTCCTTCCACTTGCCGAAGTGGCGATCAATGTCAATTATGCCATGATCATCACCACCAATTCCGGACTCTGGCGTTATAAGATTGGCGATACGGTACGCTTTACTTCCATAGCTCCCTATCGAATCAAGGTAACGGGCCGAACCAAGCACCATATCAATGTTTTTGGTGAAGAATTGATCATTGAAAATGCAGAGGAAGCCCTTCGCAAGGTTTGTTCGGAAACAGGGGCTGAAATAATGGATTATACCGCTGGGCCCATTTTTATGGATGGAAAGGAAAAGGGTGCCCATGAATGGGTCATCGAATTCAGGAACAGACCATCCGATCTAAATTGCTTCACCCAACTCTTGGATAATGCCCTCAAATCACTGAACTCGGACTATGAGGCAAAACGTTACAACAACATTACCCTTAATCTTCCCTTGGTGCATATTGCCAGGGAAAACCTATTTTACGATTGGCTGAAGTCGAAAAACAAAGTGGGAGGGCAACATAAGATCCCTAGATTATCCAATAAAAGGAACTACATCGAAGAATTGCTCCAAATGAACCAATAAATGAGGTGGACTGTCATTTAATATTCAATTTAGTATTCTCAATTCGACCGAACTACTAAATTATTACAAAATGACTTCAGAAAGACTGGTGATATTGTCCGACATGTGGGGTGTAAAAAAAGGACTTTGGATTACTTCCTATCTTGGCT
This sequence comes from Maribacter sp., assembly GCA_024643345.1. Taxonomy (GTDB): domain Bacteria; phylum Bacteroidota; class Bacteroidia; order Flavobacteriales; family Flavobacteriaceae; genus Pelagihabitans. Next base: position 30,007 of record JAHENB010000013.1, read on the forward strand.
ACCTACAGCAGTATTATGATATTGCTTTCTACGACATTCAACAATTGGCGAATATTGATCTGGCCATAAAATCGCCGGAGAACCTGCACAAGGCGTTTGTGGAGGGGGGTATTGACACTGCCGTGGCACACCTTCTTAAAAAGGAGAGTGAACCCAGCCATTACCTGGCTTTCAGCACAGGGGGCACCATAGGTTGGAAAGCCAACTTAAAAGGCCTTCATATGAAGTCTTTAACCGCTATTTCACCGACACGGGTGCGTTTTGAGGATGTAAAGCCCTGTTGTAAAACAAAATTGATCTTTGGAGGAAACGATGCCTTTCGTCCTGATGAAAATTGGTCGGAAAAGCTGGATATTGAAATGGAAATCGTTTCCAATTTCGGACACGAGCTATATGCCGATGAAAAAATCATTGGCAAGGTATGTCAGTATCTCCTTTCAGTTGTATTGGAAAGGGATCATATAGTTAAAAAGGTAGGGTAGTAATATTTTCAGAATAAAGTACTTTGGTCTCCCAATGGGGGAGAAAAGGCCAAGCCGCCACGATATCTTAGATTTGTAATGGTTTTGCGAAGCCGATTTCTTTAGGAGACCGCTTTCAATTTCTTGATGGTCTCAAAGGAAATTTTCTCTTCTGCATAGGGCTTGGTTACCTTAAATTCTTTCTCATCACTACTGGGGAGTTCAAACATGGCATCGGTGAAAATGGCTTCACATAGTGAGCGCAGGCCACGGGCGCCCAACTTATATTCAATCGCTTTCTGTACGATATAATCCAATGCCTGGTCCGTTATTTTAAAGGTAATACCGTCCATGCCGAACAGTTTTTCGTACTGTTTGATAATGGCATTTTTGGGTTCGGTTAGGATGGCCCTTAATGTTTTCTCGTCTAAAGGGTTCATATAGGTGAGTACGGGAAGTCTTCCGATGATTTCAGGAATCAATCCAAACTCCTTTAAGTCTTTGGGGATTATATATTGGAGAATATTGGTTTCATCGACACGTTCATCGGCCTTGGAAGCACTGTAACCGACCGCCTGCATGTTGAGGCGCTTGGTGATGGCGCGCTCGATCCCGTCGAAGGCCCCGCCCGCTATAAATAGTATGTTTTCGGTATTGACCTCGATGAATTTTTGATCGGGATGTTTTCGTCCGCCTTTAGGCGGTACGTTTACCATGGTGCCCTCCAAAAGTTTCAGCAGGCCCTGTTGCACCCCTTCACCCGAAACATCCCTGGTAATCGAAGGATTATCGCCTTTCCGTGCGATTTTGTCGATTTCATCGATAAACACGATGCCCCGTTCCGCTTTTTCAAGATTGTAGTCGGCCGCTTGAAGCAAACGGGTCAATATACTCTCCACGTCTTCACCAACATATCCTGCCTCGGTAAGTACTGTGGCATCCACAATGGCCAGTGGTACATTGAGCATTCTGGCAATGGTCTTTGCCATTAAGGTTTTGCCAGTGCCTGTTTGCCCCACCATAATAATGTTGCTCTTTTGGATTTCAACATCGTTATCTTTGGTCGAGGGCTGGAGTAAACGTTTATAATGGTTGTACACCGCAACTGACATCACCTTTTTGGTACGGTCCTGACCGATTATATAAGTGTCTAAAAATTCCTTGATCTCGAGCGGTTTCTTTAAAACAAGCTCGCTCGAAAGATCTTTGGTTTTGGTCTGCTTCGATTCTTCGGCCACGATACCGTGTGCCTGTTCTATGCATCGGTCACATATATGTGCATCCAGTCCGGCGATCAATAAATTGGTCTCCGGTTTTTTCCTTCCGCAAAAAGAACACTCTAAATTATCTTTCGCCATTTTTTTCTTTCTTACGTTATGCTAACGTAATAATTGGGTTTTTGGTTTGTACTTGGGTTGAAAAGTACATGAACCGGGTGTAGTTGGTCGATGGGTTTATCGATCCCTTACCAGTATCTCATCGATCATTCCATATTCCCTGGCCTCTGCCGCCTTCATCCAGTAGTCGCGATCACTGTCATCGGTTACCTTTTCTATTGATTGTCCTGAATGATTCGCGATGATCTGATAGAGCTCATCCTTTAATTTTAAGATTTCCCTCGCAGTAATCTCGATATCGCTCGCTTGTCCTTGCGCCCCGCCCATCGGCTGGTGTATCATCACCCGGGAGTGGGTAAGTCCGCTTCTTTTTCCTTTGTGGCCGGCACACAGCAACACTGCGCCCATAGAGGCGGCCATCCCGGTGCAGATCGTGGCCACATCGGGTTTAATGAACTGCATGGTATCATAGATGCCCAAGCCGGCATAAACGCTTCCCCCTGGTGAGTTGATGTATATCTGAATATCTTTTGAGGCATCTGTACTTTCTAAGAACAACAATTGTGCCTGTACAATGTTGGCCACCTGATCGTTGATGCCAGTACCCAGAAAAATAATGCGATCCATCATCAATCGAGAAAAAACATCGAAGACAGCAATGTTCATTTGACGTTCTTCTATGATGTTGGGCGTCATGTTCGTTGGGTACATACTGCCGATTATTTTATCGTAATAGGTACTGCTGATCCCTTGGTCCTTTATGGCGTAATTTTTGAATTCTTTTCCGTAATCCATTGTTTTCGATTCGATAATTTTGATAAAAAAGGTGCCGAAAATTCAACTTTTCGGCACCGTAAAGATACTTAATATTTTTTTGGAAAACTACCCGTATACCTCTTTCACGAAATTCTCGTATGTGACTTCCTTGGTCTTAAGGTTCACCTTTTCTTTGTAGAGTTGCAACAATTTTTGGCTCATCAATTGTTCCGAAAGCCTTCTCACCTCATCCTGGTTGCCCAAGACCCTGGCTGCGATATTATCGAGTTCTTCCTCTTTCGGGTCCATTTGACCGAATTGTGCCATTTGTGTTTTGATAAAACCTTTGGCATAATCCTTAAGTTCCTCGAATTCGATGCTGATGTTGTGGTCTTTGATGATTTTGCCCTCGATCAATTGATAACGCAGACCTTTTTCCGATTTTTCATATTCGGCCGTGGCCTGTTCAGGGGTCAAGGGTTCTTCACCGGTCATTTGTATCCAGCGGGTCAAAAAGTCCGAAGGCAACTGAAATTTGGTATTGTCAATAAAATATTCTGTAATATCGTTGAGCAATTTTTGCTCCGCCTGTTGCTCGAACTGCTTCTCTGAATCTGTCTTGATGCGATCTTTCAATTCTTTTACCAATTTTATGGTGTCCGGACCGTATAGTTTATCGAACAATTCTTGGTTCAGGGGTGCCAGCTCCCTTTCGTTTATTTCGGCAATTTCAAAATCGACATTGATATTGAGGTTTTTGGCCTTTTCGGCAGGGATGCCCAGAGCACTGGCCAAAAGGTAATTTTCTTTCAGGAGGCCTTTGGTGTTTAAGGTGACCACATCGCCCACTTTCTTGCCCACCAAGCTATTGATCGCTTTTTTACTAGCGACTTTATCTAGTTCCAGAATCGATTTGTGGTCAATTTCTTCCTTTTCATTTTTGAAAGTACCGGAGAGTTCGTCCTTTTTGCCAACTTCCGATTTGCCCACCAACTTGCCATATTGCTTTTGAAGGCGCTCGACCTGTTCGTCGATCATTTTTTGATCGGCCACGATTTTATAATGGGTAATCGGCTTTTTGGTTTTTAGGGGTACTTCAAAGCTCGGGGCCAGGCCCAATTCAAATTCAAAATCGAATTCTTCTTTGTCCCAATCAAAATTGTCTTGTTGCTTTGGTAGTGGATTGCCCAATACATCGAGCTTTTCCTCAGTGAGGTATTTGTTGAGGTTGTCTTGAAGCAGCTTGTTCACTTCATCGACTAATACCGCCTTGCCATATTGTTTTTTGATTAGCCCCAAGGGAACCTGACCTTTTCTGAAACCCGGTATATTGGCTTGTTTCCTGTAATCCTTTAAAATCGATTCTACCTTATCCTGGTAATCGTCCTTGGTGATGGCCACTTTTACCACGGCATTCAACTCATCGATCTGTTCTTTGGTGATGTTCATTTTCTTTTTCTTAAATAGGGATGCAAAAATAGCACAATTTAAATCTTCCAGCAAGTTTTTGATCCAGTAGATTGGCCGCATGGCCGACGGCCTAGTCTTCCTTTAAAACCGAGAATAAAATCGATTGGAGCAAAGACAGCAGCAAGCTAAAAAGCAACGCCCACCAGATGCCATCGACCGAAAACCCGGTAATGAAATAATCGGCGAGCAAGATAATGACCGCGTTGATGATCAGTAGAAACAATCCGAATGTGATTATGGTCACCGGGAGGGTAAGAATGACCAAAATGGGCTTAACCAGAAAGTTGAGCAGGCCCAAAACGACGGCAACGATGATTGCGGTCATATAGGAGTCCACTTCAACATGGGGAAGTACTTTTGACAAAATGACCACCGCTAGGGCGGTCAGCAATACTCTTAAAATAAGTTTCATAATATTTTTGGATTTAGCTTGAACAAAAAAAGGTGCCGAAATGAATCGACACCTTTAAAAGTATGAATAAAATTTTTGCTAATTGATATAGAGTCCGGTATATTCCAAGGGATTCACTTCGGGAAGCACTGCCCCGAATTTACCCTCAATGGCCTTAATGAATTCATTGGCCAAAAGCGCGGAACCCCTGGGTGATGGGTGAATCCCATCCAGGGAAAAGCCACCTCCAGTGGCATAGGTTGCGGTAACGGTGCTTCCGTCTTTTAGGGGAATGCCCGCACCGGCAACGATTTCGTAATAGGCTTCGGCATCAAAAAATGCAAGTCCATATACATTGGCCAAAGTTTCAATGGTTGTGTTGAATTTTTGGCTGGCTGTTTTAATGGCCATTTGTTCTTCAGGGGTAAGCACCCATTTATCCTCCAAAGGATAGGTAATCCCATTTACAGAAAGTTGGCCCGCTTCTGCTGGGGGAAGGCCCAATTGTTGCAAAGTGGCAAAAGCATCGGCATTCAAAGTGGCAATAGTAGTTCTGGCAGGCAATACAATGAGATCATCGGCATTGGCCTGTCTTGCTTGCCCATATAAAAAACCAATCACTGCGGCAGTGCCCGGGTCTTGATTAAAGCTCAACAAAATCTGTGTGATTTGCGCAGATAAATTGGTCAAGGATTCATCTTTGATCACCACCGCACTGGCGGCAGTTTCTGAAAAAACGATTGCCCTTTCGGGCACATTCAATGCGCCGAATACCTGGTTCAATAAGCCAAATGTTGCATTCAAGACCGGTATTTGAGGACCAAAATCGGGATTGGTCGGATCTAATGGGGCATAGGGAACGGTTGTGAAATAAGGTAATTTGGTGACATCGGGTATATTGGCAATAACGCCTTTGGCCCCATTGGTGGTTAGGCCTTGCAATACAGCATTACAGGCGCCGGCAAAAACATTGGGGTCGGTTATATCGCTTCGGCTATAAGTGCTGGGATCTATATTTCCTTCTTGATCAATACCATCGCCCCCCGCGGTGGCATAACCCAAAACATCGTTGCTTCCTATCCAAAGGGAAAAGAAAGTTGGATTTTGGACAAGGGCGTCATCTATTATTCTGGTATTGGGCGAAGAGGCAAATCTTGCGAAATATGGGTTGGCCAAACCTAAGGGAACCCCTTGTACATTGCCATAGCCCGGGGCAAGAAGATGGAAGCTCGTCGCCCCTGGTACGCCCAAATTATTGAAAGGGCCACTTAACACTGTCGATATTTCCGTAGTTCCGGTGCCAGAAACCGGAACGGGTGAAGGCAAGGATTTGGGATCACTGGGATTTACATTGGCAAATGATAAAATCAGCCTATTTCCAAAACCTGGAACGGCCTGCCCTCCCAAAGTTATGCCTCCTAAATTATCCGCCATAAGTGGAACACTGAACGAACCTCCTCCTGCGGCTGCAAAACTGGTGGCCATCATGCTAGGATAGGAAGCGATCTGTCCATCGATAAAAAGCGCAGCGTCCGAAAGTCCGGCTGTCACTGAATTCCCCAAAGAAACATATTTTGTAAAATCGGCAGATCCACTGCTGTAATCCGGGATAGGCTCCCCAGGCCCTGGCACTACCGGGCTATCGTCATTGCTACATGCGGTCAGGAAAAGTGCTAGTATGGCCAGTAACTTTAAATTGTTTTTCATAGGAAAGAATATTGTGTTATTTAGAGGGAAAAATGGTAAAATCAAATTTAACCAAAATAATGATACTCGCAATGACAAGCCCTAAAAAATTATGCATGCATAATAAATAGGCCAATTTTATCAAGATTTGATAAAGGCCAGGGTTTTGTTGAAAAATTGTTCGGGATTTTCGGCATGGAGCCAGTGCCCGGCCGCATCGACCGTTTCCAGGATCGCCGAGGGAAAATGTCTTTCGATTTCCGAAATATCCTGAAGGCTAACATATTCTGAACGATCGCCCCTAATAAAAAGAGTGGGCCCTCTGAATATGGCATTGGAACTTATATTTTCGCCAATTTCTCCCATCTTTTGGGCGAGAACGGGCAGGTTGAACCTAAAACCCATATGGGCCTTGTCGACCCAATAAAGATTCTTGAGCAGAAATTGTCGGGTACCGAAATCCTTGATCTTTTTAGATAGCTGTTTGTCGGCCTCCCCCCGGGATCCGATTTGATCGAAATCGAGAGATTGTAAACCTTCAATGATCTGCTGGTGATGTGCCGGGTAATACTTGGGGGCAATATCGGCCACGATCAATTTTTTGGTACGTTCGGGATGGCTGCAGGCAAATTGCATGGCCGTTTTACCGCCCATGGAATGCCCCATTACCATGGCCTCGGGCAATCCATGTTGCACCATATAGGCAATCAGGTCTTCAGACAGCCGGTCATAGTTAAATTCATCGGAATGGAAACTTCGGCCATGGTTGCGTTGGTCGATAAGATGCACTTCAAAGCCTTCCTCGGCATATTGCGACCCCAATGTCTTCCAGTTGTCGCCGCTGCCCAGAAAACCATGGAGAATGAGAAAGGGATATCCATTTCCTATGATCTTGGAATGTAAAACCAGCATTATTTAAGTTTGTTTATATACATATTGATTACATTTTCGAGGCCAAAATACAATGCTTCACAAATGAGGGCGTGGCCAATGGAAACTTCCAAAAGGTGAGGGACGTGGTCTTTGAAATACTTTATATTTTCCAAACTCAGGTCATGTCCGGCATTGATGCCCAGTCCAACTTCTTTGGCCCTGTTTGCGGCGAGCACAAAATTTTCAACACTGCCCATATCGCCTTTGGAAAAGGCCTTGGCATAATCCTCGGTATACAGTTCCACACGATCGGCCCCTGTTTTTGCCGCAGCTTCCACCATTTTTGGATCAGGATCCACGAAAATGGAAGTCCTTATCGATCGTGCCTTGAAGATGGCAATGACCTCCTTAAGGAAATCGCTATGCTTTAAAGTGTTCCAGCCCGCATTGGAAGTGATGGCATCCTCCGAATCGGGAACCAAGGTTACCTGTTCGGGCCTTACCTGCAGTACAAGATCGATAAATTTTTCTATAGGATTGCCCTCGATATTGAACTCCGTACGCAATACCTTCTTTAATTCGCGCACATCCTGATATCGAATATGGCGCTCATCGGGCCGGGGATGCACCGTGATGCCCTGCGCACCAAAGCGTTCGATATCCAGGGCGACCTGTACCACATTTGGCATGTTTCCGCCCCGGGCGTTCCTAAGGGTGGCAATTTTGTTGATGTTAACGCTCAATTTTGTCATTTTCCCTAAATCTTGGGTTACAGCTTACAAAAATACGAATTAGGCATGCCTTTTGATGTTTTGTTTTAAGAATTCAACGATATAACGCTTATGTGGGCCGTTGGCCGTTGCAACCGTTTTGAGCAAGGGATCAATATTCAAGTGGTCCCAAGGAGTTTGATAAATAAAAGCCGATTAAAGTTGTGTTTGATCGATAGACGAAGGCCCAAAAATAATACAAGGGCCAATGCTGGTTGTTAGAAATTTTTATTAGTATTTTGCGTTATCATTAAAGTTATGCAGATTCAAGACCATATCATTTCGAATCTCCCCATATTTAATATCGGGGATTCCATGAAAAAAGCCATTCATTTTTTCAAGGATGGTCACTATTCACATGTTGCCGTTACCGAAAACGGACTCTTTTTAGGGGTCTTGAACAGTGACGACCTTGATGATTTCCAAAATCACCAAAAAATCGAAACCTATAGATACAATCTTGAAAGCTTTTTTGTGAAAGATGGCACTACATGGCTTGATGTCTTGGCTTCTTTCGCCATCAATGAATGTAACCTGCTTCCGGTTTTGGACGAGAAGGGCAAAATGATGGGCTATCACAGCCTTGATGATATTATAAACGTTTTCATAGACACGCCCTTCTTTAAAGAGCCCGGTGCGGTTCTAGTTGTGGCCAAGGGTGCGAAGGACTATTCTTTTAGTGAAATCGCCCAAATTGTTGAAAGCAATAATAGTAGGTTTATCGGGGGTTTTATTTCCGATAGTACTAACGATATTATTCAGGTCACAATTAAAATAGGTCCCACAAACCTTAACGAAATTTTACAGACCTTCAGAAGGTACAATTACGATATCCTTTTTGGGAACAACAATGACCAGTTCATGGAAGATCTTAGACAGCGGTCTGACTATTTAGACAAATATCTTAACGTTTAAGAGGGATGAAGGTCGCCATTTACGGTCAAACCTATCAAGACAATGCCCTGGATTGTGTAGGGGAATTGCTCGATGAACTTGATCGAACAGGGGCCAAAGTAGCCATTGAAGCGGAATTTTTGGCACATTTGAAAAAAGGAGGACAAGGTTTAAAATATCCAACCTTTACCAATTCCGTGGGTTTGGACGGCACTTACGACCTTTTCGTAAGTTTTGGCGGTGATGGCACGATCTTGAGGGCCACTACCTTCGTTCGTGATCTTGGGATTCCAATTGTTGGTGTAAATACGGGCCGCTTGGGGTTTTTATCGACCTTCAAGAAAGAAGAGGTGCGCAAGGTGGTGCAAGAGTTTGTCAATGGTGCGTATCACATCGTTGAGCGAAGTCTGGTTGAAGTGATCGCCGATTTTCCGATTCCAGAATTCGAAGAGCTTAATTTTGCACTTAACGAAATAACGGTGAGCAGAAAAGATACTACCTCCATGATTACCGTGGAAACCTATTTAAATGATGAGTATTTGACCTCATATTGGGCAGACGGCCTCATTATAAGCACCCCTACGGGCTCTACGGGGTATTCATTGAGCTGCGGTGGCCCGGTAATTGTTCCAACCGCAAAATCCTTGGTCCTGACACCGATTGCGCCCCACAATTTAAATGCCCGGCCCTTGGTGATTTCAGATGATACCATCATTCGTTTAAAAGTGTCTGGAAGGGAAGAAAACCACCTGGTTTCCTTGGATTCAAGGATTGCCTCTTTGGAAAACGGGAAAGAGATCGTGGTGCGCAAGGCACCCTTTACCGTCAAAATGATCGAATATACCTCTGAGAGCTTTCTCAAAACACTTCGCAACAAGTTGCTATGGGGCGAAGACCGTCGTAATTGAATCTTCCATAAAACAATAAAAGAGATCAAACGCTGTTTTACAACATAGAATACCTTGCTTTGGGCAGGGGGCGATTACTCCTTCTTATTATATTTGCAAACTTTTGGAAGCAATGAGGCGATATATTGTTATGATGCTTGTTTTTGTTGCGGTGAACGCCACCGCGCAGACCTATGAAATCGGGATTTTTGCCGGGGGAGCCAACAATATCGGCGATGTGGGAAGAACCAATTATATTTTACCTTCAGGTTTGGCCTTTGGGGGGTTGTTCAAATGGAACAAGAGCAAAAGATATGCATGGAGAGCGAGCATCATATATGGTAACTTTACCGCCGATGACAGCAAATCGAGCATTTCTTCAAGAAGGCAAAGGGGCTACGTGGTCGACAATTCGATATTGGAAGCATCGGCCGGACTGGAGTTCAACTTCGTGGATTATAACCTCCATAAGCTCGGACCCGCCTTTACCCCGTATTTGTACACGGGGCTTACCTATTTCAGGTACGACTACAATTATTTTGATGTAGGGCAGTTGCAGAACGCCAATCAAAAAGACGGTGCTTTGGCCATTCCCATGACCGTCGGTGCCAAGTTGCGGTTGAACCAATACCTTATTTTGGGGGCCGAAATCGGCGCGCGCTATACCTTTACCGACAACCTGGATGCCAACAATCCTGAAAAAGCCAATGTTAGTAAGCAAATTGATGTTACCTTTGGAAACATTAATAGTGACGATTGGTACGTTTTCTCCGGACTTACCCTGACTTACACCTTTGGCAGAAAACCCTGTAGGGATTGTTTCGAGTAATTTTTTATGGATACAAGTGAAGAAATAAACAACCAAAATCTTCCCAAACATATCGCTATTATTATGGATGGTAATGGTAGGTGGGCCAAGCAAAAAGGGAAGCTTAGGGTTTTCGGGCATGAGCATGGAGTACATACGGTACGCCGAACCGTCGAGCAAAGCGTGCAAATCGGCCTGGAATTCCTTACTCTGTTTACTTTTTCCACCGAAAACTGGAAACGTCCGAAAAGGGAAGTCGACACTTTGATGAAATTATTGGTATCCTCCCTTAAAAAGGAACTCCCCACTTTTCAAAAAAACAATGTACGTTTGAATACCATAGGGGATATTTCCTCACTTCCGCCAAAGGCTTACAAAGAGCTCTTGGAAGTGATGGAGAAAACAAAATCGAACAGTGGATTAACGTTGACGCTGGCCTTGAGTTATGGCGCCAGGGAGGAAATAAAAAACGCCGTAAAGGCCATTGCCTTCAAAGTTAAAAATAATATAATTTCTCCCGAAAATATTGATGAAACCATTATAAATACTCATCTTTACACGCACAATTTGCCAGACGTAGACTTGCTTATCCGAACTAGTGGGGAACATAGGATAAGCAATTTTTTACTTTGGCAGATAGCCTATGCCGAATTATATTTTATTGACGTATTTTGGCCCGATTTTGAAGAGAAACACTTGGTGGCGGCCATCAAAAATTACCAGAACAGAGAACGAAGATTTGGAAAAACAAGCGAACAACTCAACTAGTGGTGCGAAAAGATTCATACCGCTCGTATACATACTAACCCTCCTTCTACTTTTTACCTCCTTATTTATCTCGGCCCAGGAAATCTCCTATGACGAAGGCAATAAATATATTTTGGGCGGTCTGGAAGTGACCGGGCTGCAAAGCTATAATGAGCAAACGGTGAAAACTTATACCGGACTTCGGGTGGGCCAACCCATTACCGTGCCCGGGGAACAGATCAGTGCGGTGATCAGTAAATTATGGGGTCTCGAACTGTTCACCGACATCGCTTTTTATATTACCAATGTAGTAGATGACAAGGTTTATCTTGAATTGCAGATTACGGAAAGACCCACCTTGGCCAATGTGGTCATTTATGGCGTTCCAAAACGAAAGCTCAAAGATATCGTCAATGACACCGACCTGAAAAAAGGGAAAAAGATAACGGAGAGCCTTATTGCGAACACCAAAAATTATTTGGAAAACAAATATCGAAAGCAGGGATACCTCAATGCCAAGACGACCATAGTCACCACTAATGATTCTACAGATACCAATTCCCAAAATATGGTCATTTCCATCAAGAAGGGGGATAAGGTAAAAATCAGAAAAATTATTTTTGAAGGAAGCGATCAAATTTCAAAGAAGAAATTGAAAGGTTCCATGAAAAAGACCAAAGAGAAACGGTTCTATCGTTTCTGGAAAAAATCGAAATTCATCGAAGATGATTTTGAAACTGATTTGGCTTCCATTGTGGACAAATATGCCGAAAACGGATATCGCGATGCCCGGGTAATTTCCGACTCGGTTATTAAGATCAATGAACATAATAGCGACATAAAGATAAAAGTAGAAGAAGGCAATAAATATTATTTTGGTGATGTAGATTTTGTGGGCAACACGGTTTATAGTGATCGGCAATTGCTGCGCGCGCTAGGTATCAAAAAGGGAGATACCTATAACGGGGTCCTTTTGCGAAAACGAATAGCCGACGATTCCAAGCCCGATGCCGAAGATATCACCAGCCTTTATCAGAATAATGGTTATCTTTTTTCGACCATTAACCCTGTGGAAGTTTCCGCAGAGAACGACACCATTAATTTTGAGATTAGGATCATTGAAGGTAAGGAGACTTTTTTAGATCATGTCACGGTTGAAGGTAATGATCGTACCAATGACCATGTAATCTATAGGGAACTTCGCACCAGGCCAGGACAACGCTATAACAAAAGCGATATCATCCGTACCATTCGTGAGTTGCAGCAGTTGGGCTTTTTTGATGCCGAACAGATCAAGCCAGATATCCTTAACCCCAATCCAAACGAAGGTACCGTTGATGTTAACTATAATCTTGTTGAATCGGGCTCTAGCCAAATAGAACTTCAGGGCGGCTATGGTGGGGGCGGATTTATTGGGACCTTGGGCCTGTCGTTCAACAATTTTTCAATCCAGAATCTCTTTAAAAAGGAAGCTTATAAGCCGGTTCCCATGGGCGATGGACAAACCTTTGCGCTTCGATTACAGGCCAGTAGAACGTTTAGGGTATACAGTCTTAATTTTGCAGAACCTTGGCTGGGCGGCAAAAAGCCCGTCCGATTTAACCTCAACCTGTCGAGGACCCAACAATTTGGTATAACCAGGGACAGTAGGGGTCGTTTCCAACCCAACAAAGATCAGCAATTCTCCATTTCGGGAATATCGGCCGGTTTGGCCAAAAGGGTGCAATGGCCCGATGATTTCTTCACCATTTCACATTCGGTTGGTTATCAACTGTACAATTTTAAAAATTATAACATTGGACTTTTTAGTTTTGGCAATGGTAAGTCTAATTCCTTGGCCTATACTTTGGGCATCGCCAGAAATGCCGTTTCTGGTGGTAGGATTTTTCCAAGAGGAGGTTCAAATTTTGAGGTTACCGCCAAATTCACCCCGCCCTATTCCCTGTTTTCCAATAAAGATTTCAAGTCGATAAGCGAAGAGAGTGATAGATTATTGCAAGAAATAAGTCAGCTGCCCCCAAATGACCCTGCGGTAGGCGATCTCATTGCGCAACGGGAAAAATTGGAAGAGGAGCGTTTCAAATGGCTTGAATATTATAAGATTAAATTTAAGGGAGATTGGTATACCACCTTGGTAGGTAATCTGGTACTTCGAGCCAATGTCGAATTCGGGTTCCTGGGCAGTTATAATACAGACATTGGGGATGTGCCATTCGAACGCTTTTTCGTAGGTGGTGATGGCCTTGGAAATTTCACGCTCGATGGAAGGGATGTTATACAACTCAGGGGTTATGACAACCAAGCAGTGACGCCCTTAAACCCCTTAACCGGGCGTCAGGAAGGTGGCGTGGCTTACAATAAATTTTCCTTGGAAATGAGATATCCCTTGACTTTGAAGCCCTCCGCTTCTATTTATGGCTTGACATTTTTGGAGGGAGGAAACGCTTTCAACAATTTTCAAGAGTTTAATCCGTTTGAAATAAAACGATCGGCCGGTGTGGGGCTACGCATATTTATGCCGGCGTTTGGTCTTTTAGGGATAGATTTTGGTTACGGGTTCGACTCGGATTATATCAATCCTAATGGAGGTCCAAGCGGGTGGCAAACACACTTCATCATTGGTCAACAGTTTTAATATAATTTAAAATTGTATATCGAAGCCAATTGCTAACTAATTCATTTTAAAATATTTAGTATTTTTGGCACGATATTTTCTATGGTATTAAATGAAAATAAGATGAAGCAAAAAACAAACGTTCTTTTATTGATCGCAGCCATATTGTTTTCTGCCCATACCTTCGCACAACGCGGGGTGCGGATTGCCTATGTAGACATGGAATATATCCTTGAAAATGTGGAGGAGTATCGAGATGCGAACGAACAGCTCGAAAGTAAAGTGCAGAAATGGAAAGTGGAGGTAGAGCAAAAACAAAGCGTTTTAAATCAAATGAAGCAAGATTTGATGGCCGAAAAAGTATTGCTCACCGACGAACTGATAGCCGAAAGGGAAGAGGAGATACAAATTTCGGAGAAGGAAATGTTGGAATACCAGCAAGACCGTTTTGGCCCACAAGGTGATTTGGTACTTCAAAAGAGACAATTGATCCAGCCGATCCAAGACCAGGTTTTCAATGAGGTACAAAAAATAGGGGCTAATAAAAAGTATGATTTTATTTTTGATAAATCGGCGGATGTCGTAATGTTGTACTCCGAAAAAAGGCACGATATCAGCGACTTGATTTTGAGGGGAATAGCCCGAACAAGAAAGGTGAGTGCTCCGAACAAAAAAGCAAACACAAGAAGTGCACTCGACAGTTTTGAAGGTGATGAGGACGAAGTAATAGAAGAGGAAGCCCCGACAGAAGCTCTGTTAGAACGTCAAATCAGGGCAAAGCAGGCAGAAGAAGCTCGCGAAAAAACTGCAGATGAGAAAAGGGCGGAGGCCTTGAAGTTAAGGGAAGAGCGCAAAAAGGCATATGAAGAAAGGAGAAAAAAGTTATTGGAGGAACGCGATGCCAAAAGAAAAAATAAAGAGGGAGAAATGGAAACTACAGTAAAGGATTCAATTAATTAAACAGATTTATAAACTAAAAATTAACACTCAATTATTTTAACTGAAAATCATGAAACACTTAAAGAGAATAGCCGTAGCCCTAGTTTTGTTCGTAGCTGCTACCAGTTTTGTACAAGCGCAGAGCAAAATAGCGCATATTGATGTGACAGAGCTTTTATCGGCAATGCCAGCGATGAAGAATGCCGAGGCCGAATTACAGAAGTTGTCAGAGACTTACAATGCCGATATCGAAAGTTCGATAACCGAATTCCAGAACAAGGCGACCCAATACCAGAATGAAGCCCCTTCAAAATCAAAGGAAGAGAACGAGAAAAGGGCCGTGGAGTTGCAAGGTATCCAAAAGAATATAGGGGAGGCCCAACAAGCCGCTCAAAGGGAGCTACAGAAAAAGCAAAACGAACTTTTCGCTCCAATCTCCGACAAGGCCAAAGCCGCAATTGAAAAAGTTGCAGCTGCCCAAGGCTATGATTACGTGATCGATGCGCAAGCTGGAGGTGGTTTGATCGTTGCCAACGGCAAAAATTTGTTGGCTGAGGTAAAGAAAGAACTAGGTATCTAAAATGAGGGTTATTCCTATAAAAAAGCCCCACTGCAAGTGGGGCTTTTTTATGTGATTACCGATCCGATGCCGTTTTCAACTATTGACCTTCAGTAATTTTCTTTTGATATTTTTCCAGCGCAGCTTTCGAATGAACCTGCCTTCTTCCATTGAAACGATAAAAGTAACTTTTTGCTTTTTTGCGTCAAAGTAGCCTTTCATGTTGTCAAATAAAAGGACGGGCTTTCGTAGTTTCCACATCATTTTAAGGGAAGCGATCAACGACACTAAAAAACCATAGCGCATGGTATACATGGCCCTGCCCTGTAATAGTTTTGCTTTTGCGCTATAGGCCTTCCCGGTCGGGCGCAGGTGTTTTACCTTGAGCCCCGGATCTGCATACAGCTCAAAACCATGGTATCGTGCCAATAATTCGTCTACGGTATCCCAACCTATGGCCGCTCTTAATCCTCCAATCGCCCTAAAACATGCTTTGGAATACGCTTTGAAGGCTCCCCTTATATGGTCATTGTCCATTGGATGATTTCGCTTCCATTCCCCGTCACTATCCTGTTCGAAAATAAACCCCCCTGCGATACCTACCTTATGATGGGTATTGAAGATCAAGCCGATCTTTTCAAAATAATGCTCGGGAAGGATCACATCGGCATCTAGTTTTACCAAAAAATCATAATCTTCGTCTAGTACCGATAAACCCATATTAAAGGCATTGATCACTTTACTCCCTGGCATGTGTGATGTCGAAGATGTGGCATTTACTTTGGTAATAGAGGTATTTTTTGCACTGAACCGATCAATAACCTGCTCCGTGCCATCGGTCGAATGGTCGTTTACTACTACTATTTTTTTGGGCATCAAGGATTGCCCTAGTATCGAATGCAAGGTTTGCTCCAAAAAAGCTTCTTCGTTATGGGCGGGTATGACAATATAATATTCCAATTCTGGTCTCAAAATTTATGCGGGGGATTTCAGAAAGCATGGTCATGGTCTGTTTTAGAAAACCTAAACTTGCTGATCAGGTTTTGCGCTTCGCGAGCACCAAATAGTATCTAGGGGTAAAACTGCGCAGTAGGGGTCTCAGCCCCACTTTTTTGATCGGATTGGTGAATTTTTCCGTCGCGATGACCTCCCAGCCGGCTTTGTCCAACAGCCAGTTGAACTGCCAATCCTCAAATTCATGGTAGTGCCGGTCCCAAGGGTCGGTCTTGCTTCTGTAGGCAGAAGAGAACCATAACCGCAGGGGGACACTGGCCACCAAATGATCGGCCTTGATTTCCCGCAGCACGTTGAACGGAGCCAATAGGTGCTCAAAAATTTCAAAAGCGGTAACCACTTTTGCCCTTGATTTTCTTACGGTAGCAAAATCGACATCCAAATCTTCACCTTTGGTGTTTTCTATGGAATAACCCTGCTCGGCCATTATTTTGGAAAAGGGATTGGGCACGCCAAGATCCAAAATGCTTTCCTCAGTTGGAATATGTTTTAGGAGAAAGCTAAGGGTATGTTGGAAACGTCTGTTCGGAAAGGTGTTTTCGTACATGTCATACTGTATAAACGATGGCGTTCACGTTCATGCCCGCACCTACGCTTGCAAAGATAATAACATCTCCCTTTTGCACTTCTTGATTTTCAATTTTTCCCTTGCGAACCATATCGAAAAGCGTGGGAATGGTGGCCACGGAACTGTTCCCCATTTCATGAATGTTCATGGGCATAATTCCTTCGGGCATTTCCATCTGAAATAAGCCATAGAATCTTTTTACTATGGCGGCGTCCATTTTTTCGTTCGCCTGATGGATAAATATTTTTTTGACCTTATCGATTCCCACATTGCTCTCATCAAGACAATCTTTCATGGCTTGTGGCACATGGGTCACGGCAAACTCATAGATTTTTCTGCCGTACATTTTGATGTATTTGGTATTGTCGTCGCTTGGGCTTGCAAACGTCTTTCCAAAGTACAGAAAATAGGCCTCGTCAAAAGCATAGGTCGCACTGGAGTGGGCCAATACCTGCCCAGAACCTTCTTTTGCCTCGATGATGGTAGCTCCGGCCCCATCTGAATAAATCATACAATCCCGGTCATGGGGATCCACAATTCGTGATAGGGTCTCCGCTCCGATAACCAAACACTTTTCGGCCATTCCGCTTTTGATATAGGCGTTAGCCTGTATCAACCCTTCGATCCAACCCGGGCAACCAAAGAGCAGATCATAGGCAACGCACTTCGGATTTTTGATTCGCAACAGATGTTTGACACGGGAGGCCAGGCTGGGCACAGTGTCGGCTTGGGACTGGCCATGGGCAACGTCTCCAAAATTATGGGCAAAGATGATATAATCGAGTTCTTCCTTATTTATGGCCGCATCGGCGATGGCTTTTTCAGCGGCAAGAAATGCGATATCGGAAGTGTTCAGATTGTTTTCGGCATAACGTCTTTTTTCAATTCCGGTAATGGCCTTGAACTTTTCAATAATGACATTATTTTCATGCTTGAAAGGGCTTCCGTCCGAATTTAAAAACTTGTGGGCCCCGAAATCGGAATTGCTGATGCTAATGGAGGGAATATAAGATCCAGTTCCCGTGATGGCTGCGCTCATTGTTTCATTCATCTATTGTACTGCTCAAGTTACGCCAAGACCTCTATTTTATTATGCGCGCATAGGGCTTTTTACGACGTCCAAGTTGTTGTTGGTAATCCATATTCGTTTTTAAATAAAAACGCCCACATGCAACAGATTGGCCTCCTATCCTAGTTTTCTTGGCTTTATCAAGCTTCAGCATAGGCTTCGATGGGGGCACAGGTACAGATTAAATTACGATCGCCATAAGCATCGTCGACCCTTCTAACCGCTGGCCAAAATTTATTTTCGGAAACATAAGGTAATGGAAATGCCGCCTTTTCCCTGCTATAGGGGTATTCCCATTGGTCACTGGTCACCATGGTCAAGGTATGGGGGGCATTTTTAAGTACGTTGTTGTCATCCCCTGCCGAGGCATGGTCTATTTCCGATCGTATTGAGATCAAGGCGTCACAAAAACGATCGAGTTCAGCGAGACTTTCGCTTTCGGTCGGTTCGATCATTATGGTACCGGCCACTGGGAAGGATACCGTAGGGGCGTGAAATCCATAGTCCATCAATCGTTTGGCAATGTCGGTAACCTCGATGCCATTTTGTTTGAAAGGCCTGCAATCGAGTATCATCTCATGGGCTGCCCGGCCTTTTTCACCGGTGTAGAGCACCTCATATTTTCCGTGTAAACGATGTTTGATATAATTGGCGTTTAAAATGGCGATTTCAGTGGAGTGTCTCAGGCCTTGTTCCCCGAGCATTTTAATGTAACCGTAGGAAATTAAGCAAGCCAAAGCGCTGCCCCATGGGGCAGCGGAAATGGCGGTAATCGCATGTTCACCACCGGTTTTGATGACCGGATTGCCCGGCAGAAACGGAACCAATTGTGGTGCCACGCATATAGGGCCTACGCCGGGGCCACCGCCCCCATGCGGTATGGCAAAGGTTTTGTGAAGGTTCAAGTGGCAAACATCGGCACCGATCGTGGCGGGATTCGTCAATCCTACCTGAGCGTTCATGTTGGCGCCGTCCATATAAACCTGTCCGCCATGGTCGTGTATCAATTTGGTGATTTTTTTGATCGAGGATTCGAATACCCCATGTGTTGAAGGATAAGTGACCATAAGCGCCGCAAGGTTCGCTGAATGTTGCATTACTTTTTCTTCCAGGTCATTCAGGTCAATGTTTCCTTTTTCATCTGTTTTGGTGACCACGACCTGCATGCCGGCCATAACGGCCGAAGCCGGGTTGGTCCCATGGGCAGAGGCGGGAATGATGCAAATATTTCGGTGGCCTTCATTTCGTGATTCGTGATAGGCCCGGATCGTCATCAGACCTGCATATTCGCCCTGTGCCCCTGAATTGGGCTGCAGTGAGGTGCCGGCAAAGCCTGTGATGGCATTGAGCTGTTTTTCCAATGCTTTGAGCACGATTTGGTAACCTTCGGCCTGTTCAATGGGAACAAAGGGGTGGATGTTGCCCCATTGCGCCCAGCTCAGGGGCAACATTTCAGTGGCAGCGTTAAGCTTCATGGTACAGCTTCCCAAAGCGATCATCGAGTGGTTGAGGGCCAAATCTTTCCGTTCCAATTTTTTGATGTAGCGCATCAGTTCGGTTTCTGAATGATACGAATTGAACACCTTGTTCTCCAGGAAGGGAGCATTTCTTTTTACCGCTGGGTCTATCGCCGATTTTGAAGATAATCCTGCTATTTGGATGGTATCTTTCCCAAGTAATTCCGCAAAAATATCCACGATGTGCTGTAGGTCTTTTAGGGAAGTCGCCTCGTTCACGGAGATGGCCATGGTTTCTTGATCGATATATAAAAAGTTGATGCCAGATCGCTGCGCGATGGGCCTTACCTTATGCGCTTCAGCCTTAAGGACTATAGTGTCGAAGAAGGAAGTATTCATTTGCACAATGCCCAACTTTCCCAAACTTTCCGCAAGGGTTTTTGCCGAGGCATGTACACTGTTGGCAATATATTTTAATCCTTTCGGCCCATGATAAACTGCATACATACCGGCCATAACGGCCAAGAGCACCTGGGCGGTACAGATATTGGAAGTGGCCTTATCGCGTTTGATGTGCTGTTCCCTGGTCTGCAGGGCCATTCGCAACGCGGTTTTGCCATCGGTGTCTTTCGTCACGCCGATGATACGGCCCGGGATATTTCGCTTGTATTCCTCTTTTGTGGCAAAAAACGCCGCGTGCGGCCCTCCATAACCCAAGGGAATTCCGAAGCGTTGGGTGGTGCCTACGACAACATCTACCCCAAATTCCCCTGGAGGTGTAAGCAGTACCAAGCTTAGGATGTCTGCCGCAACCGCGACCTTTATTTCCTTTGCTCTGGCTTCTGTGACAAATTGCGAATAATCGAAAATTTGGCCATATTTTCCGGGATACTGTAACAGTGCCCCGTAAAAGTCGTCGCCGAAACCGAAGCTTTGGTGGTCACCGACCACCAATTCGATGCCCAAGGGAATGGAACGGGTTTCCAGCAAAGAAAGGGTTTGGGGCAATACCATTTCCGATACGAAAAATTTGACCACCTCATTTTTCTTTTGATCCCGTGTACGCAGATCGAACAACATGGTCATCGCTTCCGCTGCCGCCGTGCTTTCATCCAAGAGCGATGCGTTCGCGATTTCCATTCCGGTGAGATCGGCCACAACGGTCTGGAAATTTAAAAGGGCCTCCAATCGACCTTGGGCAATTTCCGCCTGATAGGGTGTATATGCCGTATACCAACCTGGATTTTCAAGAATGTTCCTCTTGATAACGGAAGGGGTGAGCCCTTCGTGGTACCCCAGTCCGATATAGGTTTTGAATACCTTGTTCTTTTCGGACAAATGCTGTATATGTGAAAGGAATTCGTGCTCGCTCAACGGTGCATCGAGTTGCAAAGGCCGCTTCAGCCTAATTTCGCCCGGAATGGTTTCCGCGATCAATTGTTCCAAATTTTGAACGCCTACCTTTTCCAGCATAAACTGAAGGTCTTTTTCTGCAATTCCGATATGGCGCGAAGCAAAAACGTCTGTCCTCATAAAAAATGAAAATGGGTTAAAATGATGGCAAAATTAGCGATTAATTCCTTGAATATTGTTGCTTTATCGATGAACTGTGCCAAAGTTTTTAACCAAAAAATGGGGTTATAAACAGTTTGGCTACTTTTGTTCAATGGAGTGGGTTAGACGTATTTTTGATTTTTACCTGGATGCCAGTGTACACGTGGCCTTGGCGTTGCTTTCCCTTTTGCTTTGCACCACGCATAGCTTAGAAATTTCATCGAACTGGCACTTGTCCTTTTTTTTGTTTTTCGGGTCGATAGGAGGCTATAATTTCATAAAATACGGTGTGGAGGCCGAGAAGTATATTTGGGTCGCCAAAGCATATCATAAATACATACAGATCTTTAGCCTGATCTGCACAGGGGTGGCACTTTATCATGCACTTTTTTTGAACTTTAGGACGTGGATCGCAATGTTGCTCCTCTTGACATTGACCGGATTGTATGCCCTACCGGTCTTGCCCGGCGCAAAAAACCTTCGTAGTATGGCCGGCTTTAAGATTTTTCTGGTAGCCATGGTCTGGACAGGGGCCACAGTGGTACTTCCGGTCATGGAATCTTCGGGAACATTTTTTTGGGATGTTTGGGTCGAAGGCCTACAAAGGTTCGGATTGGTGCTGCTCCTCATGTTGCCCTTTGAGATACGCGATTTGTCCTATGACCAATTGGAACTGAAATCATTGCCCCAGCGGTTTGGGGTTTCAAATACCAAAATCTACGGGGCCTTTGCCACGATCCCTTTGTATCTCCTGACCTTTCTAAAAGATGATTTTGGGTGGCAAGAAGTTGTGGGAAAGGGCATTCTTTTTATTGCGGTTGCAATCGTATTGATGATTACGCCTAAGCACCAATCAAAATATTTTGCCTCGTTTTGGGTTGAGGCCATTCCCATTTTTTGGTGGCTGGTTCTACTTGGATTGCGGCTATGAGGTTACTGGATATCCTCTAGCTCCGCTTTCATTTTGTCTTTTTCGGCTTCAGAAAGACCGTGGAGATCGGCTTTATCGCAAAGTGACGTAAATGCGGTATTCTGTTTGGTGAACTTTGAACAGGTTTCGCAGTACAAAACATGGAACTTCAATTTCACCTTTTCCAAAAAGGTCGCTTCCCTGTACTGGGCCTTATTACAGATCAAAGCGGCTTGTTCGCAGCTAATCATAGGTTGTACCAATTTTGGTTGAGGCATCCCATCAAAGCGGTGCGCGCCCGATGTATCATTACCCACAAATTTGACGGATTGATATTGAGTTCCTTACAGATATCCTCAGTGCTGACGCCCTGTATCGTTTTCATGTTAAATACCAAAGCCTGTTTTTTTGGCAGTTTTGAAATGCATTCATAGATCGCCAAACCTAGTTCGTCGTTCTCGATATTGTCATTTTCAACAACGCTCGCAGGATCGGCGACTTGTTCTTCCAGCCAATCCCCTTCTGCATCGGATGCCGGACTATAGCTCATGCGAACCTCGGCCCTGCCTTTTTTGGAATTGATCTTTCTATAATGGTCGATGACCTTGCGTTTTAGGATGGCGATCAACCAAGTACGCTCGGCAGCTTCTCCCTTATAATTCTTTGCGGAATTCAAACCGGCCACAAAGGTATCCTGTACAAGGTCTTTTGCTGTTTCTACATCGCTTATCTTGCCAATGGCATAATTGAAGAGATAGTCGGCATAATTGTCGACCCATTGATCGGGAAGTAATCGATGCTCGGTCATTTTGTAATTTAGCAGTACCAAAAGTAATGGAATTTTGGCTAATATGATTAATTTTGGAACAAACCGACTATCATGAAACTATATCGAGTATTATTTGTGTTGCTGTTCGTAAACCTAGGTTGTGGACAAAGTTCTTCCAAACCCATCACGGAAGTTTCGCAAGACGAACTTCAAAAAGTGGTTTTGGTAGATGTGCGTACCCCTGAAGAATATGCTGACGGGCATCTCGACAATGCCACGAACATCAATTGGTTCGATGCGGATTTTGCCGATCAATTCAAGGCCATAGATAAGGACAAGACGATTTATGTTTATTGTAAATTGGGGGGCAGGAGCACAAAGGCCCAAGAAAAATTAAGGTCTTTGGGGTACCAACATGTGGTCAACCTCGAAGGCGGGTACGATGCCTGGAAGAAAGCCAATCAGTAGGTCAATTTTTTAGGCCAGACCCCTTTAGCTTACCTTCAACAATCCGGCCCTTTCAAGCAAAGCCTCTATTTTTGGTTCGCTGCCCCTAAACCTTTTGTAGAGTACCATCGGCTTTTCCGTACCCCCTTTGGAGAGTATTTCCTCCTTGAATTTGGTGGCCACCTTTCGGTCGAAAATTCCTTTTTCCTTAAATAGGGCAAAGGCGTCGGCATCGAGGACTTCGGCCCATTTATAGCTATAGTAGCCAGAAGAATACCCTCCCTGAAAAATATGCGAAAATGAAGTGCTCATGCAGGTTTCCGCCATATCGGGGTAGAGGTCGGTACCTGCAAAAGCCTTTCTTTCATGGGCCTTTACATCGCGGATGTCCGAAGGGTCAGCACCGTGCCAGGCCATATCGAGCAACCCAAAGCTCAATTGCCTTAAGGTGGCCATGCCCTCTTGGAAGTTTGCCGAGTCCTTTATTTTTTGGATCAAAGGCATAGGGATGGGTTCTTTGGTTTCATAATGGGTGGCGAACATTTGCAAAGCTTCTTGTTCATAGCACCAATTTTCCATTACCTGACTGGGCAGTTCAACAAAATCCCAATACACAGAAGTGCCAGATAAACTGGGATAAGTGGTATTGGCCAGCATCCCATGAAGGGCATGGCCAAATTCATGGAATAGGGTAGTGACCTCATTGAAGGTCAATAACGAAGGCTTCGTAGTGGTGGATCGGGTGAAATTACATACGATTGAAATATGGGGCCTCACGTTCTTCCCGTTGTGCATATATTGATGCTTATAGGAGGTCATCCAAGCCCCGCCCCGTTTTCCTGCCCTAGGATGAAAATCGGCATAGAGAAGGGAAATGAAATTGCCGTCGAGATCATGTACACGATAGGTCTTTACTTCGGCATGGTATTTATCGATATCAAAAACCTCCTCGAACCTTAGTCCAAATAGTTTTTCCGCAACCTGAAAGACCCCCGCAATGACATTTTCGAGTTTGAAATAGGGCTTCAGTTGTTCGTCGTCCAAATTGAAAAGTTTTTGCCTCAATTTTTCGGAATAATAGCTTCCGTCCCATTTTTGTAAGGCGTCGATCTGATCCACTTCTTTGGCAAAAATTTCCAAGGCCTTGAATTCCCGTTCCGCTGCCGGTTTGGCCTTTTCCAAGAGTTCTTTTTGAAAATCTTGAACTTTTTCGGGCTTTTCGGCCATGCGTTCTTCCAGAACAAAATGGGCATGGGTCTTGTAGCCCAACAACTTGGCCCGCTCGTGCCGCAGCTGTACCAATTTCAATACGTTCGCCCTGTTGTCAAGCGCATCGTCATGGAACCCTTTACTGCCAAAGGCTACAGAAAGTTCTTTTCGCAACGCCCTGTTTTTGGCATATTTCATAAAGGGGATATAACTTGGGTAATCGAGCGTTACCAGCCACCCTTTTTTGCCCTTTGTGGCGGCCAATTGGGCAGCCGCATCCTTTTCGCCCTCGGGAAGGCCTTCTAAGTCGGTTTCCCGGGTCAAAAGTTTTTCATATCTATTGGTTTCGGCCAAGACATTTTCTCCAAACTTTAGTTTCAGTTTTGAAAGCTCGGCATCGATTTCACGGAGGCGTTTCTTTTTGCTTTCCGGAAGATTGGCTCCATTTCTGCTGAAGTTCTTATACTTCTTTTCCAATAGCGTAAACTGCTCTGCGGAAAGTTTCAGGCTGTCTTTTTGCTCATATACGGCCTTTACTTTTTCGAACAATTCGACATTCAGTGTAATGTCGTTGCTGAATTCGGTAAGCATTGGGGAAACTTCCTGGGCTATTTTTTGGATTTGTTCATTGGTTTCGGCCGAATTCAGGTTAAAGAAAATACTTGAAATTCGGTCTAAACTTTGCCCTGAAAAATCAAGGGCCGCTATGGTGTTTTCAAAAGTGGGGCCATCTGAATTGGTCGTGATCGCTTCGATTTCTGCTCGGGCATTTTCTATAGCTTGTTCAAACGCAGGTTTAAAGTGGTCATTTTTTATTTGTGCAAAAGGTGCCTCATCAAAGGGTTTTAAAAGGGGGTTCATATTTATATTCGGGTTTATTTGTTCTTTTATAATGGGTTTCATGTTGTTCAAATGAAGTTTGCTGTTTGCTTAAAATAGGCACAAAAACCAAGTGGCGAATTGTAAAAAAGGTTGGGCAGTTGTCGTGTCGACGACCCGCTCGCTTTTTTGCTGTCGCCAATCAGTTTAAAATCGGCATCCTTTATTTTTTGGAACGCAATACTTTGGCGCTCCGGATTACCTTTTCCTTCAAACTTTCCTTGTAGGCAATTACTTGGTTTAAGATGGCCTTGTCGGCACTTCCAAGGATTTGTGCTGCCAAAATGCCGGCATTCTTTGCTCCGTTGAGCGCTACGGTGGCCACCGGCACCCCTCCGGGCATTTGAAGGATGGAAAGAATGGAATCCCAACCATCGATCGAATTACTGCTTTTTACAGGGACACCGATTACCGGAAGGGGCGTTAGGGATGCTACCATACCGGGCAAATGGGCCGCGCCACCGGCCCCGGCAATGATTACCGAATACCCATTTTTATGTGCATTTTTACTAAAATCGAAAAGTTTATCGGGAGTTCTATGGGCAGAGACGATATCAATATCGACCTCTATCCCAAACTCCTTTAAAATGGTAACGGCTTCCTCCATTACCGGCAGGTCACTTGTACTTCCCATAACTATGGCTACTTTCCCCATTTTTTATTATTTGCTGATTACTTTAATGGTTTCCTTTACCTTTTGTGCAATTTCGCGCGCTTTGTCCAAATCTTTGTTCACTATGGTCACGTGCCCCATTTTTCTGAAGGGGCGGGTTTGCTTTTTTCCATAGATATGTGGGGTAACGCCGTCAAGTTTCAGGATTTCCTCAATGTTTTCATATACCACATCGCCGGTATGGCCCTCGGCACCGACCAGATTCACCATGATCCCGGCCACCTTGCTTTCGGTATTTCCCAAGGGAAGGCCCAAAATGGCACGCAGATGCTGTTCGAATTGGTTCGTATAGCTAGCTTCAATACTGTAATGACCGCTGTTATGGGGCCTGGGCGCCACCTCGTTCACCAGGATCAAATCGTCTTTGGTCTGGAACATTTCTACGGCCAATAAGCCTACATGTTCCATTTTTTCAGAAACCTTTAGGGCTATTTCGGTAGCCTTTTGGGCCACTTTTTCATCGATCCTTGCAGGACAGATCACGTATTCGACCTGATTCGCCTCAGGGTGAAATTCCATTTCAACCACGGGATAGGTTCTTAGGCCGCCATCTAATCCTCTTGCCACGATAACGGCTAGTTCGTTCTTAAAAGGTATCAAGTCTTCAGCTATGCATTCCCCAGAAGGCAAACCCTCCAGATCCTCCAATTTTCTAACGATCTTTACCCCTTGCCCATCATAACCGAATTGTGCCGCCTTCCAAACAAAGGGAAGGCTTAAGCCACCATTGTTCAGGCTATCTTCAATCTCACTCTTGTACGCGAACCGATGAAAATCGGCGGTGGGGATATCATGGTCGACATAAAATAATTTTTGTTTGGCCTTATTCTGAATCGTGCGCAGGGTATGGGTAGGTGGATATACTTTCAAACCCTCCTCTTCCAACTGCTCAAGGGCATCCAGATTTACGTTTTCGATTTCAATGGTCAGTACATCGACCCCTTTCCCAAAATGGTAGACCGTTTTGTAATCCATTAAATCTCCTTGCAAAAAGGCGTTACAGGCTATTTTACAGGGCGCTTCCATAGAAGGATCCAATACCGAGGTATGGATGTCGAACTTTCGGGTTTCGTATAAGAGCATTTTCCCCAACTGGCCTCCCCCTAGGATTCCCAGTTTAAAATCGGAAGAAAAATAATTCGTCATAATATATGCGACTAGCTGAGCTTGTTGGTAAAAATACGGCGAATTCTTAAAACGGAATGCCCTGTTCCCAAAAAGAGAAATCAAAATACTATATTTACCTTTTCCTAAAGGTGGGGCAATCCAATGAATTTACACGACAAAACTTTTATTCCGTATATCACAGAGGAAGAAATTCTCATGGCCGTGCAAAAGATCGCCGACCAAGTAGCGGAAGTTTACAAAGATACGACCCCGATCTTCGTTGGCGTGCTCAATGGCGCTTTTATGTTCGTTTCCGATTTCTTAAAAGCTTATCCGCATCCTTGTGAAGTGTCTTTTGTTCGCTTGAGCTCATATCAGGGGCTCACTTCTACGGGCATCGTGAAAACCTTATTGGACCTTCCCGAACAGGTCGAGGGCAGAAGCGTGATTATCCTTGAAGATGTTATCGATACGGGCCGCACGGTGCAGGAACTTGTGCATCTGTTCGCAAACAAAAACGTGAAGGAGTTTAAGATCGCCACCCTTTTTTACAAATCCGGCGTATACAATGGTGAATATACCATTGACTATATCGGTTTGGAAATTCCGGACAAATTTATTGTGGGTTATGGACTTGACTATAAAGAATTGGGAAGAAACCTAAGATCAGTATACCAACTAAACCAATACCAAATGATCAATTTAGTACTCTTTGGAAAACCTGGGGCCGGAAAGGGCACCCAGGCCGAATTTTTAAAAGAAAAATATAAACTTTTCCATATTTCCACCGGCGATGTCTTTCGGAAAAACATCAGTAACAAAACCGAGTTGGGCAAACAGGCCAAATCATTTATTGATAAAGGCGATTTGGTGCCCGATGAATTGACCATCAAGATGTTGCAGGACGAGGTGGAGAAAAATCCAGAGGCAAAGGGCTTTATTTTTGACGGCTTTCCAAGAACAGCGGCACAGGCTGAGGCTTTGGACTTTTTTTTGGAGACCAAGGATATGAAAATAAATGCGACCATTGCCTTGGAAGCCAACGACGAGGTATTGATTTCCAGACTGTTGGAACGGGGCAAAATCAGTGGCCGAACCGATGACCAGGATGTTGGTAAAATCCGTAACCGATTCGAGGAATACAACGAAAAAACGGCTCCGTTGAGAGATTATTACAAAGCACAGGGCAAGTTCCATGTTGTGAATGGAATTGGAAGCATCGCGGAAATTACTGGTCGTTTGGCCAAAGTCATCGACAGTCTATAGGAACCAGCACCTCACCGCAAGACCTAGATTGTCAATTACCATTGTTACGATTCCATTTCTTTTTAGGGCAAAGGGTATGGCCTCACGGCGCAAAATGAGATACAGCGCATTCTGGAAAGATCTTGCGACGACGGCCATCATGCTTCTGATGCATACCTTGAGGTCACAATAAACCCCCTTATCCATGAAAGTGGCGCAACCTTAGTAGGGCTTATTTGATTACTTTTGCGGGAGGAGAGACCGACCAAAATGGTTTTTCAAATAAATTTAAAAAGCGATTCGAACCCATGACCGAAGGCAATTTTGTTGATTATGTAAAAGTGTATGCCCAATCTGGAAATGGGGGAAAGGGTTCTGCCCACTTACATCGGGAAAAATACATTACAAAAGGGGGCCCAGATGGAGGTGATGGCGGCCGTGGCGGACATATCATAGTTCGTGGGAACAAGAACCTTTGGACCTTGGTCAACTTTAAGTTCAAAAAGCATTTCAGGGCGGGCCATGGTGAACATGGCAGTAAAAATAGGAGCTCGGGCGCCGAAGGCGAAGATGTTTTCATGGAGGTGCCTTTAGGTACCGTGGTTAGGGATTTTGAGAGCAATGAGGTGCTTTTTGAAATAACGGAGGACGGAGAAGAGAAAATACTTCTGGAAGGAGGTATGGGCGGATTGGGAAACTGGCACTTTAGGAGTGCCACCAACCAAACACCCAGATATGCCCAACCCGGAATTCCAGGTAAGGAAATCCATGTGATCCTAGAATTGAAGGTCCTGGCCGATGTGGGCCTTGTGGGCTTTCCAAATGCCGGTAAATCAACATTGTTATCGGTGGTCACCTCCGCTAAACCTAAAATCGCCGACTACGAGTTCACCACCTTAAAACCAAACCTGGGCATTGTCGAATATCGCGATTTTCAAAGTTTTGTGATGGCCGATATTCCTGGAATCATTGAGGGTGCCGCTGAAGGTAAGGGGCTTGGCCATTACTTCCTGCGGCATATAGAGCGCAACGCCACTTTGCTTTTTCTGATTCCGGCCGATAGTAAGGACATAGGCAAAGAATACCAAATACTCTTGGATGAACTCCGAAGGTACAATCAGGAATTGCTCGATAAAGAACGCCTTATCGCCATTTCAAAAAGCGATTTGTTGGATGAGGAGCTCATCGCTGAAATGCGCTTGGAATTGGATAAGGATTTTAAAACAGTCCCCTATATGTTCATTTCCTCCGTAACCCAACAAGGTATTCAGGAATTAAAGGATAGGCTTTGGGCCATGCTCAACAGTTAGTCGAATAATGCCTCGCTCGGGTTCATGTAGGCCATATTTTCCTTAAATTAGTGAAAAAGGAACCCCATGTGTCGATTGGCAAAACTTACGGTTTTACTGCTTTTTGTTTCCTGTGGCACGGTCAATGTGCGGTACGATTATGAAAAGAGTACCAATTTTAGCAACTACAACACCTATAATTATTACGCAGACCTCGATACGGGCATGAGCGATTTTGATACCAAAAGGTTGTTGGCAGTCTTGGATGCGACCCTTCGTGAAAAAGGAATGCTTCTCTCCGAAGAACCCGATTTTTATATCAATATTAAAAGCACGGTTTTTGAAGCCCCTCAAAACAGTGCGGTCGGGGTCGGCCTAGGGGGTACGGGCAGAAACGTTGGAGGTGGCGTTTCGGTTGGGATTCCGGTAGGGGGCAGTAAGATTCAGCGGGAAATTCAATTCGATTTTGTCGACAATCAGAAAGATGCCCTGTTTTGGCAAGCCAGCAGTGTGTCCAATTTTAGGGAAAAGACGACCCCTGATGAAAAGGAGCGCCAACTCAAGGAAGTCGTGAATAAGGTTCTCGCCAAATATCCTCCAAAAATCAGGCGTTGAACGCCACCTTTATTAGCCCCATGAGGGATAAAATGCCTAAGGGTTCGGCCCATCGACAATAAATTAGAGCGATTTTAACAGACCACCATCAATGGGGATTTGACAACCCGTGATATAAGCCGCTTTTTCAGATGCCAAAAAGGCTGCCAAATAGCCGTATTCTTTTGGC
>JAHENB010000013.1:60272-80884 GCA_024643345.1 Maribacter sp.
CCCATCGACAATAAATTAGAGCGATTTTAACAGACCACCATCAATGGGGATTTGACAACCCGTGATATAAGCCGCTTTTTCAGATGCCAAAAAGGCTGCCAAATAGCCGTATTCTTTTGGCGCTCCAATACGTTTTGCCGGAACACGATCCTCCATTTCTGCCCTGACTTCAGATTCGGGAATCCCCAATTGTTCCGCTTTTTTGGCGTTTAGCTGGGCAATGCGTTCGGTGTCAAAATAACCTGTGAGTACGCTGTTCACCGTAATATGATGTGCCGCAACTTCAGTGGCAAGTGTCTTGGCCCAGGTGACCACTGCCGCACGAATACTGTTCGACAATGCCAAATAAGACAAAGGTTCCTTTACCGATACGGAAGCGACGTTGATGATACGGCCCCACTTTTGGCCTATCATATGCGGCAGCGCCAATTCCGTGGTCAAGGCCACTGATTTGAACAGTAAATCGAACGCTTGCTGGTAATCGCCAATCGACACTTCCAAGGCAGATCCGGCCGGCGGGCCTTGGGTATTGTTGATCAGAATATCAACGGTATTGTCCGAGAAATAATCGGTAATCGCCTTTTCGAAGGAGCCATAATCCGAAAAATCGACCAATAGGTAGCCGTGATGCTGCCCTACACTTTTGGGAAGATCGTTTACCACTGCCTTCAATTTGTTTTCATTTCTGGCCATCAGGGTCACTTGGGCGCCACTTTCTGCCAATTGCCTTGCAATGGCTTCTCCGATGCCCCCACTGCTGGCACCTACTAGGGCCGTCTTTCCTTTTAGGGATATGTTCATTTTATTGTTCTTTGATAATGGCAATTTGCCTTCTGCCCGTTATTTATATTCTTCACGAACCGGACTAAAAACGTCCATCAGTTTACAGGCGCTCAATGCCCTGCCGCTATGTTTTTGATGTGGGGCAATTACGACAAGATCACCTGGCCCATATAATTTTGTTACCCCATCGAGCGTGAACTCGAATTCGCCTTCCAACACTTGCATCACCTGCTCGTTTTTATGGGAGTGTTCTGGAACGGTGGCATTTTTGGCCACTTCCCAAAAAGCGATGCTCATGGTCTCGGTATGAATTAATTTGCCATGGTACCCTGGCATGATTTCTTTTTGGGCAATATGGTTCAAGTTATAGTCCATCTGAATCTTTTCTTCGTCTAAGATAGAAAATATGGATCGGTATTTGCCCTGTTGTTGATGCTCTTTTCAATGCCTATCTTTGGCCATTAAACTGGGATACATGCAAATTCATTTTATTGCCATCGGTGGCAGTGCCATGCACAATCTGGCCTTGGCGCTTCATCAAAAAGGGTATAGGATCACTGGAAGCGACGATGTTATTTTTGAACCCTCGGCGGGAAGGTTGGCCGCCCAAGACCTTCTGCCCGAACGTTTCGGTTGGTTCCATGAGAAAATCCACCGAAATCTGGATGCCGTTATTCTGGGCATGCATGCCAAGGCCGACAACCCTGAATTGCTAAAGGCCCAAGAATTGGGGATACCCATTTATTCTTATCCTGAATTTCTATTTGAGCAGTCAAAGAACAAGACCAGGGTGGTCATCGGTGGAAGCCATGGTAAAACCACGATCACCTCTATGATACTGCATGTGTTGAAATACCATAACAGGCCTGTCGATTATATGGTGGGGGCTCAATTGGAAGGATTCGACCGAATGGTACATCTGACCGATGAGAATGATTTTATGGTTTTGGAGGGGGATGAATATTTGTCCTCGCCCATTGACCGTAGGCCCAAATTTCACCTATACCGGCCCAATATTGCCTTGTTGAGCGGGATCGCATGGGACCACATCAATGTTTTTCCCACCTTTGAAAATTATGTGGAGCAGTTTAGGGTTTTTATCGATAGCATTGTGGAGGGCGGCAGTATTACCTACAATGAAGAAGACCCGGAGGTGAAACGATTGGTGGAATCGGGCAAGGGCGCCATCCGAAAATTTCCTTATCGAACGCCCGAATATTACGTGGAAAATGGCCAAACCTTTTTGGAAACCCCCGAAGGCCCGATGCCCATAGAAATATTTGGCAGGCATAACTTGAGCAATCTCGCCGGTGCAAAATGGATCTGTCAAAACATGGGGGTAGACGAGGCCGACTTCTATGAGGCCATAGCCTCTTTTAAGGGCGCTTCCAAGCGCTTGGAAAAAATAGCGGAGCGCAAATCTGCAGTGGCCTATAAAGATTTTGCCCATTCGCCCAGTAAGGTCGCTGCCACCACTTTAGCGGTCAAGGAGCAATATCCCGCTCGAAAGCTCATCGCCTGTTTGGAACTGCACACCTATAGCAGTTTTAATCCCGAGTTCCTGAGGGAATATATAGGAACGCTCGACAATGCAGATACTGCAGTTGTATTTTATTTGCCCGAATCCGTAAAAATCAAGCGCCTATCGGCGGTTTCCCCAGAGCAGATCGCTGAGGCTTTTGACCGCAAAGACCTGATTATATTTACTGAAGCCGATGCGTTTCGCAAATATTTGTTTCAACAAGATTTTGATGATGCGGTGCTGCTTTTGATGAGCTCCGGAAACTACGGAGGCCTTGATTTTGAAGAAGTAAAACAAAAGATTTTGGAATGATCGTTGTTCAGTTCGACTGAATTTTTGTCACCTAAGGCCATTTTGGCCCCAAAACTGGTCTAAGCGGCAGGTTATTCCTATATTAATAATAGAAATTTGAAAAGTAAGTTGTCTTGGAAGTTTAAAAGAATCGCCTCAATATTTGTATTGGCTTTTATGTTGGGCATCTCGAATGTCATACTGGAGGAGACCAGAATGGTTGAACAGCGCAAGGAACCCATGGAACTTCAGCACAAAAATCCGGATGCCGATGCACTTGGGGGCCAGGATCTATGGTAGTTCTTTTTGGGCATTCCTGTGGTTATCGTAAATTCGGTCAACAAAGGCGGAAATATCTTTTTTTTGACTTCGAATAAGCTCTTGTTTGGCCAGTTCCCGATCTTTTTTTTGTTTGTCCTGGGAGAATTTAAATTTGCCTTCCCAAGCAGTAATTTCAATTTCAAAGCCTACGATATAATCGATAAGGCCCTCCATTCTCGAATCGTCCTGTGAAAGCTCGTACTTCGGATTTTCACCTTCCAGGAAAGAAGTCATGCGTACCATCGTTCGTTTTACGGTTTCCTTGTCGGTCAGTAATGTCACGGACCCCTTCAAATGGGCAAAAATATAGTTCCAGGTAGGCAATTGCCTTGTGCTGTAGACCGATGGCGAAATATAGCAATCGGGACCATAAAAAACGGCGGTGACCATGGCCCCATTGGTCAAGGTGGCCACTTGTGGATTGAATTTGTCGATATGGGCCACCAGCTTTCCGTAGACGCTTCCATCCTGTTCAAATACAATGGGAATGTGCGTGATAAGGGGTTCTTGCTCCTTAACGGTGATCAGGGTGCCGAAAGGATAATTTTTGACCACTTCCAGCACATTGTTGAAGTCGCTTTCCTGATGATGTCGCGGAGGGTATTTCATTTACGTTATAAATAGTGGAAATTAAGCAGGGCTTCTCAAACCCCGAATTGTTTTAAATGGTGGTCTAAATGTTTGTATTGCATCATGCCCCATTGGGCTTTGCTAAATTCACCGAACAACGGATGGGGATTCCAGGTTTCCCTTGTTTTCAATTGGTGGAAATCTTCGACGAGTTGTCTTAGTTTTGGCAGCTCTTCAGCAAAGTCTTTGGGTTCGGTTGCTTTTAACCTAGGGGCTGTGGGCAGATTTTTACGCCATGGTTTATCGTTGTACATCGATTTTTTAAAGAACCATTGCACCAATTTGTTGGGCGCTTTTTTGGAAAGTTTATTTTCAATGCCAAGTGCTAGCGGAAATTGGCAATGCCATAACATCTGCCCTATGCTCATTTTGCCCCATTGCCTTTGGGTATTTTCATCAAGTGCATCGATTCTTTTTAGGAGTTCTTTTATAGTGTCGGGTTCAAATATTGATTTCATATTTGCATAAAACTATTTTGAGATTGAAAATTACAATAAATTTTTTGTTTCTTATCTTTAACCAATGGCCGAAAATCCCTCTTCCTTTTCGATAAAGCATTGGTCTGATGATGACAAACCAAGGGAAAAACTGTTGCGGAAAGGCCGTTCGGTTCTTTCCGATGCCGAGTTGGTTGCCATACTGATCGGTTCGGGCAGTAAAAACGAGAGTGCCGTGGCACTTTCAAAAAGAATTTTGGCTTCAGCGAACCATAGTCTTGGCGAGCTTGGAAAACTTAGCATAAAGCAATTGATGAAGTTCAAAGGCGTAGGGGAGGCAAAAGCCGTCACCATTGCCGCTGCATTGGAAATAGGGCGTCGAAGAAGGGGAGAAGGTACGTTGAAAATAACCCGGATAAATAGCAGCAGCGATGTCTTTGAACACCTGCTGCCCCTTATGGGCGATTTGTTACATGAAGAATTTTGGATCGTGTATTTGAACAATGCCAATGGCATATTGTATACCGCCCAATTGAGCAAAGGGGGCATTACGGGCACTTTGGTCGATGTTCGTATCGCAATGAAACAAGCGCTCGAATTGGGCGCTGTGGCCCTTATTTTGGCACATAACCACCCGTCGGGCACATTAAGGCCCAGTGAAGCCGATAAGGCGGTCACTCAAAAATTAAAATTGGCAGCGGAGGCTTTGGACATAAAAATATTGGATCATTTGATCATTACCCAAAAGGATTATTTTAGTTTTGCCGACGATAACGCTCTCTAGAATCGTTCGTGTTTTACGATTTTCCCATTGAAAATTGGAAGTAATATAGCCTATGCTGCTCGTTTATACCCATAAAATCACACCGCGCTTCAGTTATATCATGAAGCAGATCTTGGTCAGGATATTGGGTATCGAAATCTTGTTCACCACCAAGGTGGAAGACTTTATCAAGCACAACGGCCCAAAGATTACTTATACCAAACAGCCCTTGCAGAACGAGTTTTTCATCAGGAGCAATGATCTCTTATTTGAAAAGGGAATCAATGACCTGCAGATCAATGTTGGGGCTTGGGACGGCATTCCATGCTTTTTTGCCGCAGGGGAGCGCTCGAACATACCCTATGACATTTTTTCGACATGTTTCTACTTGCTCAGCAGGTATGAGGAATACCTGCCCCATGTAAAGGACGTTCACGGAAGGTTTCCCCCTACCGAGAGCATGGCCTACAAGAACAATTTTCTGAAGTTGCCCGTGGTCGATCTTTTGGCATTTAAATTTTTGGACGCACTCAAGCAACGGTTTCCCGATCTGGGACATGGGAAAAGGGAATATAAGTATACCTCCATCATCGATGTAACCACCTCACATAGCTATGCCCATCGTGGATTTTTGAGGGGCGGTGCGGGATTCTTCCTGGACCTGTTCACCTTGAAACCAAAACGATTGGTGGAGCGGGTAAAATCATGGATCGACCCCACGAGCGATCCTTATGATAACTTCGCCCAACTGATAGAACTCCATAAAAAGTATCATATCGACAGTATGTTCTTTTTTCAGTTTGCCGATTATTCCACCTTCGATAAGAACGTCTCGCCGCATAGCAACCGATTCAGGTTTTTGATCAAAAGTATTGCAGATTACAGTACCATAGCATTGGCGGCCTCCTACAGCTCATTTAGTAATATTGGATTGCTCAAAAATGAGAAAAAGCAATTGTCCAATGTGGTTCACAGGCCCATAGAGATTTCACGTATGCGTTATAACAGGGTAGATGTTCCCGAAACCTACCGCAATTTGGTAGAGGCCGAATTTACCGATGACTATACCATGGGATATACCCATGAAATTGGTTTTAGGGCAGGAACCTGCACGCCTTTTTATTTTTATGATATCAATCTCGAAATTCAGCATCCCATAAGGTTGCACCCCTTTGCGGTTCACGATTATGCCTTCTCGAACCATGAGGGCAAAGAAGAAATATTGGCGCAGATCGAAAGGCTTTATGCCGAAGTGAGAGGGGTCAACGGGGAATTGGTGACCATTTTTTCCAATGAACTTCTGGGGGGAACACAGCAAGTAAATTGGATCGAACTTTATGAATCTGTATTAAGGGGCTTTCATGTATAAGGAAATTGTAACAGACGTATTTTTTGATTTGGACCATACGCTTTGGGACTTTGAAAAAAATTCTGCCCTCACCTTTGCCAAAATATTGGAGGAACATCAGATCAAGGTAGACCTCAATGATTTTTTGGCGGTATATGTACCTGCCAACCTCGCTTATTGGAAACTGTATAGAGAGGAAAAGATAACAAAGGAAGCATTGCGATACCAACGTTTGAAATCGGTCTTCGATGTTTTGAAACATCCCGTGTCAGACGATACCATCAATGTATTGGCAGAAGATTACATTAGGCACTTATCCTCTTTTAACCACCTTTTTCCCGATACGGTTACGGTATTGGAATACCTAAGGCCCAAATACCGACTTCATATCATTACCAACGGTTTTCAGGAAATACAAGACAAAAAGCTCAGGAACGCCAACATTCAAGGTTATTTTGAACAGGTCATCAATTCGGAAATGGCCGGGGTAAAAAAGCCTAACCCCCTTATTTTTGAAATGGCTCTGGCAAAGGCAAAAACGTTGAAACACAGATCAATTATGATCGGGGACAGTTTGGAGGCCGATATTCAAGGCGCTCTTGCCGTGGGCCTCCATACCTTGCATTTTAACCCCAATAAGGAACCGAAGCATGATTTTTGCAAGATGATCCATAGCCTTAGTGAAATAAAAGACTACTTATAGAGTTATTATTTCAGAACAACCTTGGCATTTTCCAATGCCTCCCAATATGTTATTGGCAAATGAAAAAAATAATGCTACTGGCCCTGTCTTTGACCATGCTCTTTCCTGGGTGTTCCGAAAAACAGGACTTCGATCAATATGAACAGTTAAGCCTTGAACCCATTCTCGAAGGCAGTTTACTTTATATAGAAGCCCCGGAAAGGATCATCAATCAGGCCAATGGGGTTATGGTGTATACTTTTGATCTGCGCTTTGAAGCCTTCAGTTCGAGTATTTTTTCGGAAAGAGCAATCGAAGGATCGATCACCTATTTTGTGGAAAATACCACCAGTAAACCCCTGGACGTTACCGCAGAATTTCTCGATGCCTCGGGCAATGTGCTCGACACTGAAAATTTTACGATTGCAGCAGCACCCACGGCGATCATCCAAAGGGATATTGAATATGGCCCGAACGGCAGAAGCATCGATATTATTAAGAATACCGTGACCATAAGGATAACGGCTCAAAATTTAGGAGACACCACTAGCGTTTCCAGCTTCCCAGACCCAAAGGTGAAGCTGACCTCCAGGGCACAATTCAGGGTCAGGGTAAAATGAGGCTATTCAAAAACCTTTTTTTTCTTGCCCTACTTCAGGGATGTGGATTTGCTTTTGGGCAAAACAAAGAACTGCTGTACGATTTCAACGAAATCCCACAATCCTTGATGGTGAACCCTGGGGTGCTGAGCGATTTTCAATGGTATGCCGGGGTCCCTGCCCTTTCAGGCATCTCCTTACATGCCGGGTCAAGTGGAATTTCGGTTAATGATATTTTTGCGGATGATGGTCTGGATATCAATGATAAGGTCCGCGATCGTGCCATTGGGGGGATGAATATACGCGATGAACTAAGTGGCATCTTTCAAATTGAGCTATTGAATGCTGGTTTTAGGGGTAGAAATCCTGATAATTTTTATTCCTTCGGCATATATGCGGAAGGGAATTCCATTGGTTATTGGTTCAAAGACTATGCGATTTTGGCCGTTGACGGAAATGCCGATCGCCTTAATGAAAAGTTCGATTTAAGCCATTTAAAAAGCAGGGGCGAATTGATGAACGTCTTCCATTTCGGTATCAACAAACGGCTCAAGAAGGGGCTTACCGTTGGGGCCAGGGCGAAAATATATTCTGGGATCTTTGACTTTAATACTACCCAAAATAAGGGATATTTCGTAACAACGCCTGGGCAAAACAATATATATGCCAGTACCTTGGATGCAGATATGCGGTTAAGGACATCGGGCATCGATGAATTATTGACGGCCAATGATGAAGGGAGATTGGCGGGTACCGTTCTCAAGCGGGGTTTTTTTGGTGGTAACCTGGGGCTGGGAGCGGATTTGGGATTCAGCTATCAACCCAATGAAAAATGGGTAGTTACGGCCAGCCTGTTAGATTTGGGATTTGTGTACCAGACCAGTGACGTAAAGAATTACACCCTAAATGGCCGTGCCACTGTAGAAGGGGCACAGGTAATCCTGCCTGATGCCTTATCAGATCCCAATAGGGATTTTTGGCAAGAGCTTATTGACGAAATAGAAGCTTTGATCCCTTTTGAAGACAATACCAAAAATTATCTCGCCTTCAGGCCCACCCAGCTCTATGCTTCCCTCCGATATAATTTTGGTAAGGAAATGGCCTCCAAGGTAGCCTGTAATTGCGAGGATCTGGTCTCAGGGAGTGCACTGAGGTATCGATACGCCAACGGAGTGGGGGGGCAATTATATATGATCAACAGGCCGAGGGGTCCTCAAATGGCATTGACCGCGTTTTATTTAAAACGTTTGGGCGAGGCCTTATCCCTTAAGGCGACCTATACCGTTGATAAGTTTACCTATTCCAATATAGGACTTGGTATCAATGTGCAGGCGGGCCCCGTGAATTTGTATGTTCTGGCCAATAATCTACTCGCTTATCGCAACATTGCCGATACCAATTATGCTTCTTTTATGTTAGGATTAAATATTATATCTTGGGGCAATAATTAGCCTAAACCTACCTTGAAATTTGAATGTTCTTTTAGTTTGGCATGCTTATTTCATTACAAG
The DNA here is from genome assembly GCA_024643345.1 of Maribacter sp. Taxonomy (GTDB): domain Bacteria; phylum Bacteroidota; class Bacteroidia; order Flavobacteriales; family Flavobacteriaceae; genus Pelagihabitans. The sequence continues at coordinate 69,160 of JAHENB010000013.1, forward strand.
TCATATATTATTAAACAATCCATGGCTTTTCGGTTGTGAAACCCACCTCAAAAGAATTGTTAAAACCCCGGATCGATTTGTCTTGGATTGACCAAAAAAGCATAATTAAACCTAAGTTCATGAAAAGTAGCATACTTGCCGTAATAATGACGATTGTTTTTGCCCATCTGTCGCAGGCACAATTCGACGACTACAAATACTTGGTCGTACCAAAGAAATTCAATGCTTTTTCAAAGGAAAACCAGCACCAGACCAGTACCTTGGTGAAACACCTGTTCACGCAGAAAGGCTTTACAACTTTATATGATGATCAATTTCCAGATGATTTGAACAGCAACCGTTGTTTGGGACTTTATGCACAAATCATCGATAATTCGTCGATGTTCCTTACCAAAACCATCGTGGTTTTAAAGGACTGTAAAGGGCAGGAAGTTTTTATGACCCAGGAGGGGACAAGTAAAAGCAAGGAATACAAGGAAGCCTATAAGGAGGCGATTGAAGAGGCCTTTGAATCGTTCGAGACAATCGATTACCAATATCGTGCAAAAGCGCAACAAACGGCACCGATAACCATAAGCTTTAAAAACGATGTAAAAAAACTCGAGGACCAAAAAACAGTAAAAGAACCTTTAATGCCTGAAAGGAAAGGTGATGCGGTGTTGGTTCAGGAGGCCACCAAGGAACAACAAACCTACAAAAGCGCGGAACCGATCCCTTCAGACTACCGTAAGGAGGCTGAACCTATCGGTAAGTTCATTGGCGATGACGAGATTTTGTATGCCCAAGATATACCCAATGGCTATCAATTGGTTGATAATAAACCATCCGTGCGCTTGAAAATGTACAGAACTTCCCTGTCGGATATCTATACAACGGTCCATGATGGGTTCAATGGTTTGGTCTACAAAAAGGAGGGAAAATGGTTTTTGGAGTATTATCTGGGCGACAAGCTCACGTCGCAGGAATTGAACATAAAATTTTAATCTTCATATTTCTCCTTCCAGCGGTTCTTCAAAAACTCTTTGATTCCTTTTTCCCTTTGATTTTGCCCAGGTTGGTAAAAGGCGGATCCCGATAGTTCATCGGGCAGATATTCCTGCTCCACAAAGTTGTTCTGGAAGTCATGTGCGTAGTGGTAGGCTTCCCCATAACCTAAGTCTTTCATGAGTTTGGTAGGGGCGTTTCGAAGGGCCAAGGGAACGGATAAATCGCCTGTCTCCTTCACTTTCTGCTGTGCATTTTTGATGGCCATATAACTGCTGTTGCTCTTCGGGGAGGTCGCCAGATAGATTGCACATTCACTTAAAATGATTCTCGCTTCGGGATAACCGATCGTGGTCACCGCTTGAAAAGTGGCATTGGCAATCACCAAGGCCGTTGGGTTGGCCAGACCGATATCTTCCGAGGCCGAAATTATCATGCGACGTGCGATGAATTTAACGTCTTCCCCACCTTCGATCATACGGGCCAGCCAATAAACCGCCGCATTTGGATCGCTTCCCCGAATCGATTTGATAAAGGCGGAAATGATGTCATAGTGCTGCTCCCCGGTCTTGTCATACAGTACCGTGTTCTTTTGAACCTTCCCCATCACCAATGCATCGGTGATATTGACCGTATTGGAGGGTTCCGAATTCACCACCAGCTCAAAAATATTCAACAGTTTTCTGCCGTCACCGCCCGATAGCCGCAAAAGGGCCTCCGTTTCCTGTAAGGTGATTTTTTTCGATTTCAGGACGGCATCTTTCGTTAAGGCCCTTTTCAACAGCGCTTCCAGATCTTCTTTCCCAAATGGATTTAAAATGTACACCTGACATCGCGACAAGAGGGCGGGGATCACCTCAAAACTCGGATTTTCGGTGGTAGCGCCGATCAGCGTAACCCATCCTTTCTCTACCGCGGCCAGGAGGGAGTCTTGCTGTGATTTGCTGAATCTGTGTATTTCGTCTATAAATAGAATAGGATTTTTTGAAGTGAACAGGCCCCCACTTTGTTTGGCCTTATCGATGACCTCTCTAATTTCCTTTACCCCACTGTTGATTGCGCTCAAGGCGTAAAAGGGCCTACCGCTTTCATTGGCAATGATGTTGGCCAGAGTGGTTTTTCCCGTTCCCGGCGGCCCCCACAGAATGAGAGAAGGAATGATGCCCTTTTGTATCTGGTGCGTCAACGAGCCGTTTTTGCCCACCAAGTGTTGTTGGCTTACAAAGTCTTCCAAACTTTTGGGGCGTATTCTTTCTGCAAGCGGTTCGTTCATTTGGTAAAATTAAGATAAATCCTAGGATGACAATATTTCATGTTTCCCATTTATGGTCGATTTATTGCAGATTTACCCCTAATTTTAAGATATGACCGATCAGCATTATTTTAAATTTTCGAACGCGGTAGTTTTAGCGCCTTTAATTTCGGTTTTGACCATATGGACAGTCTTTTGGCTTGAGCTCCAGTTGCACACCAATTTTAACCAATATGGGATCTATCCGGGAACGCTGAAAGGCTTAAGGGGTGTTTTCCTCAGCCCTTTTATCCATGGCTCGGTCGAGCATCTCTATAACAACACCATTCCCTTGGCCATTCTCATGGCCGGTCTTTTCTATTTTTATAGGGATAATGCTTTTAAGGTATTGGTTTTAGGTATTTTGGCCTCGGGGCTTTTTACCTGGGCCATAGGCAGGCCCTCCTCTCATATTGGGGCAAGCGGTGTTATTTATCTTTTGGTCAGTTTTATTTTTTTCAAGGGGCTGATCACCAAATACTATAGGCTCATTGCACTTTCCCTGATCGTGGTCTTCATTTATGGGAGCATGCTTTGGTATATTTTTCCCATAGAGGAAGGCATTTCTTGGGAAGGCCATCTCGGGGGATTTCTCAGCGGGCTTGGTTTGGCGTTGCTCATCAGGTCAGATGTGCCATCCCCCAAAAAATATCCTTGGGAGCACGATGATTTTAATGAGGCCGATGATCCTTTTCTACAACATTTTGATGCGGATGGCAATTTCATAGAAAAAAAAGAAGAAGACCTGCCTATCGATGAGCATGGCATCAAGTTTACCTATATCCTGAAGAAAACACCCAAAACCGATTCGGAAGACTGAGTACCTATTCGGCATGAAGGCGTTGCCGAACCACTTCGTACAAAAAAACGGCACAGGCCACCGATACGTTCAAAGAACTGATTTCCCCCAATATGGGCAATTTGGCCGAATGGTCTGCCAACTTTAAAAGGGATGGGGAAATGCCACGGTCTTCCGAGCCCATGATGATGGCACAGGCATCGGTAAAGGAAATGTCATAGACGCTTTTATCCGTCTTTTCGGTTGCTGCCACTACCTGTATGCCACAGGCCTGTAAATAGAAAACGGCATCCTTGATATGATCAACCTTAACGATCGGCACTTTGAAGGCGGCACCCGCTGAGGTTTTAATGGTGTCGGCGGTAACCGGTGCGGCGCCCTTCTTCTGGATGATAATACCATCGACGCCGGTGCATTCGGCGGTGCGAATGATGGCGCCAAAATTGCGCACATCGGAAAGTTGGTCGAGCAATAGAAATAATGGCGCTTTTTTTTCTTGCATCACCTTTTCAACCAAGGGTTCCAGTTCAAAAAATGTAATGGGGGAAATATTTGCTACTACGCCTTGATGGTTGCTTTGGGTGAGGCGGTTCAACTTCTCAATGGGGACGTAAGAAACATTAATGCCCTTTTTGCGGATCAGGGCCTCCAACTCCCGAAAAAGATCCCCACGAAGCCCTTTTTGTATAAAAACTTTATCGATCGGTTCCTCGGCATGGATGGCTTCCATAAGGGCCCTGATTCCGAATATTTGGGTGGTTTCTTTCATAAGGCAAAGGTAAATAAAAAACCACCCCGCGAAGACGGGATGGTTGTCACAAAGTGAGCATGTATTTCTTAGAGCGTGTTCAAATATTCAATGGCTTTTATCAAGTCGGCTTCCTCTTTGATGTTGAGGTCATTTTCCTTAAGATATGACTTCAGTTTTTCCTTTGCGGTGGCATCGCTGATCAATTTTATCAATTTGCCGTTTTTGGGCGTAATTTCATCCATCCTGTTCACCCCTTCTTTTTGAAAGTAATATTCGGTGAATTGTGAGAACCTACTTGGGACCGCCTTGGTAAACGAGCTGGTAGCGGGCTTTCCTTCTGTAAACTTCACATGGGTTCTTTTATAAAGATCGTATTGAGCGCCATCTAGCAAGGAAATGAGATACCCGTTCATAGTTCTGCCTTTTGCGTCGACAAAGGTCTTGAAACTCATTTTATGGCCATCGATCAAAACACTGATGTTCTTATCCCTGGTCAAACTCTTGATCGGTTCTTCTTCCAAGTTCGACTTTTTGATTTCCACTTCCTCATTAAGGGCATTGTGGCGATAATAGATCGAACCTAGATTTTCATCATTATAAAACATGGTGGTAGGCCTGAATTCATTGGAGGTGTAAGGCGAACCTTGGAATTCATCAAAATAATTTTTCAATTTTTCCCCTCGTTCATAGGTAGGTCCCAACAAAGTATTGATCTGTGCGGAAACCCCGCCTACCGAACTTCCACCGGTCGTTAAATTGGAGGCCACTTGGCCAGAATATTGTGCAACCGTAAGTTGTACACTCAATATCGATAATAGGGAATAAAATAAATTCTTCATCACTTTTTTTTATAGGAATGTAAAAATAAGGAATTTGTTGGTCCTTTCCCTTAAAGGGAAGTTAATTTGGAATCAATTTATAGGCATTTAAACGATCATTGTTCACGGCATCCAGCAAAAAGTCGCCATTTGCCAAGGAGACCCATGTAATGTTCTTGGAATTTCCATTCAAATAGAGCCCTGTTGAGGCATAGGGTACGGCCTCATAACCATCCTTACCGTTAGAACGCAGGACCAAACCGGAGATGGCATCCAATCTCGGGGTTTCCACTTCCATTTCGTAAAGGTTCCCAGCCAAGATAATATCGTTATACCCGTCTTTGTCCAAGTCTTTAAAAACACAGCTCATTAAAGGAAACTGCTGGGCGTAGATGGGCAATATTTTCTTCTCAAATTGGCCATTACCCTTGTTGAGCAGCAGAATGGAATTTAATTCGGTTACTTCGTTTTCATAGGATTGGTTCAGCTTCTCCCCATAAATATCGTTTAAGGTGGCGTTGGCAAATTCTGAATAGGACCCGAACTTCTCCTTGATAAAGGGCATTTGTTGAGAGGAACATTCGCGGCCTCGAACGGGAACATATTCGCCGTGGTATTTTTTGCTCAAGACCACATCGTTCACCCCATTATCGTCAAAATCATTGGCGTATATTTTTAAGGGCTTGTCCTCACTTGCTTTGAACTTTAAGCTCAGGCCCACATTGCCCACGATATAATCCTTCAGGCCATCATTGTTCACATCGGTTTCATGCACGGAAAACCACCAACCACGTTCATTGAGCAACGGATTGTTTTGCACCATTTTAAAAACCCCCTTGTTATTTTTGAAAAAACCGATGTTGGTCCATTCGCCCACGGCAATAAAGTCGTCCCAGCCATCATTGTCGAAATCGGTAGTGATGATGCTGTTAATAATGCCGAAATTCAGCAATTCAGGTGCCCTTTCAGAGGTGACCTCTTTAATTTGGCCCCCTATATTTTCATACAAGGCCGAAGGACTGAACTTGGGATAATTTTGGGGAATGACCCTATTCCCCACTAAAATATCTGGGTCCCCGTCCTTATCAAAATCTATGGTCGAGACCGACTTTCCATTTTTCGGAAAAGCCGTCAACACCTTGCTTACGAACTTGGTAAAGTTGCCTTTGCCATCATTCAGATAAATGCGATCGGTATAATAGGAGGAATTGGCACCAAATTCATTGCCGCCGCTTACAATGTAAAGATCTTGATCGCCGTCTTTATCGAAATCAAAAAATACCGATTCCATATCCTCATATTGCCGATCGGCTTCCAAAACTGCCGATTTTAATTTGGTAAAGCCCTGGCCATTTTGCAGATAAAGTTGTCCCGCCTCCCCTGATGCCCCTCCGATAAAGAGATCGGGCCTATTGTCGCCATTGATATCCCCTTTCGATATAAACGGGCCGAAGGTCGATTGCTTGTATGGCAATAGCACTTCGGTATCGAAGTCGTCATAGAAGTTTTCGGTATGTACAAAATCAAGTCCAAGGGTATTGGCATCGATGAACTCAAACCTGGTTTTGGGTTTTTTAGGGCTTGAATCGGGTTTGTTGGCATCCTTGATGTCGAATTCGATGGTACTGTTCGCCTTGACCGCATATTTGCTTTCCGTGGTGCCATCGGCCCAGGTGACCGTTATGGTGTCGAGCAACCGGTTTTTGCCAAGGCCAAAAAGAAGGGTCGGGTCCTGGGCCGACATATAGCCCCTGACCCGTTTGCTTTCCATTATTTGTGACTTCCCACCATAGGCAATGTTGACCTTTGCGAAAGGTTCGGAATGGTTTCCTTTGGTTTTGACCTTCAGGAAATTGCCCAATTGCCGATCGCTCGTGGTATTGCGATACAAAAAGGCATTTTCGTCCATATTGTTCACGATCAGGTCCAGATCCCCATCATTGTCCAAATCGCCCTGAGCCGCGCCGTTGCTAAAGGAAAAGTCGGCAAGTCCCCAATCTTTGGCTTTTTCCTTAAAGTCTAAATTAAGGCCATTTTGAAACAGGATGTTCGGAAGCTTCTCCGAGGGCATATCGTTGTACAATTGCTTTTTTAATTCCAAAGGCAAATTGTTACCGTACCTTTTTTTGGTTTCGAATACTTTGATCTGGAGGTCATTGTCCAATGCATATCGTCTATAGCCATTGGTGATATAGATATCGGCGTCCTCATCGTTGTCGAAATCGGACATCAATACCGACCAGCTCCAATCGGTATTGGCCGTTTCGGTGAGTTGGGCGATATCGTTGAATTTGTCGTTGCCCAAATTCAACTGCAGGCTGTTGTACATGTACTGGTACTGAAAATTGGCCTTGTTCACCAGGTAATCAAAACGGTCCGTACTCATGCTCGCCATCAAGGTTTTGGATCTTACATGGTCGCTGGAGGACATGTCCAAAACAAAAATGTCCTGTAAACCGTCGTTGTTCATATCGGCGATATCAAGGCCCATTCCGTAAAAAGAGGTATGGTTGGTAAAATCCTTGATACGATCGGTAAAGGTGCCATTGCCATTGTTCAGAAAAAGGGCATCGGGAATATAATAATCACTGGCAATATAAATGTCGGGCCACCCGTCTTTATTGATGTCGCTGATACAAAGTCCCAATCCGAAAATGGGACGCTCCAGCCCTGCGGCCTTGGTGATGTCAACGAATTTGCCGTTGTCGTTGCGGTAGAGGTGCGAACTGTTGAAATAGCGCTTTTCGGGATCCTTGCCCACCATTTGATACAGGCTAATGGGATCCACTCCATACAGCTCATTTTCGTTCATCACCAGGCAATCGAGATCTCCGTCCCGATCAAAATCGAAAAAAGCGGACTGGGTGCTGATACCCATATCGGCGAGTCCGTAAGCTTCTGCACGTTCCTCAAAAGTAAGGTCGCCCTTATTGATGAACAATAAGTTCTTACGGTCATATCTGGTATTTGGGCCTCCCTGGGAAACGTAAATATCTTTAAGGCCATCGCTGTTGATATCGACAAAGGTGATGCCGTTCGACCATTTTTTACCCGTATTGATGCCGGCCTCTGCCGATATGTCCCTGAACTTCAAGTTCCCTTCGTTCAGAAACAATTTATTGTTTACCTGGTTGCCGCAAAAGAAGACATCCAAAAGACCGTCGTTGTTCAGATCTTCCACGCCCACTCCGGCCCCATTGTAGAAATAATCGAAATTGAAAAGGTTTTCGAGGGTCTCCAGGTTTTCGGTAATATCATTTGAGAAACGCAAATTACTCGAATCGGTACTTACTTTTCTGAATATAGGATCGGTTGCCGTTTTACCGTTTTTGAGCGCAACAGTGTCATCGGAAGTTTTTACAGCTTTTTCAATACATGATGACGTACATAAAATTATAAAAAGCGAAAAAAGCAAGAATATTCTCATTGATTGGGTATTACCATTTGTACTTATGCAAATTTACGGCAAATCCAAGGCCAGGATTTCTGGAGCATTTTTAGAATAAGAGTAGCCCCTCCAAAGGAATCCCTGAACATTGCACTTCCAAACCACTTCTTTTTCCCGGGTCACCTCCCAAAATCCGAAATCACCTTCGGTAATGAGGATATTTCCATTGGGAAGGGGTACGGCGCTGGAAACCTTGGACGAATAGAGGTCGGGATCCGTAAAACTCCAGAGTACCTTTAGCTCGTTATTTATGTTGTTCTGCAAATTATAGGCCGAAGGAAGTTCCAATTCGAATACTGTTGATTTACCGATATTATTGCCATTGGAATAAATAAGCATTTTGCCTTGGTCGGCCCCCTTTAGTATATTGGGAAAGTGTTGGTTGTGGAACATTCGGGCCCCCATCGGATTCTGATAGGCTTCGGGATTTCCAAAACGATAAATGAGATCTCCGCCCTTTCCATAATTTCCCCCACTTCGTGATGCTGATTCTTCAGTGGTAGTGCTGTGGTCTATGGCCCAAACCTCTGAATAAAAGTTAACACTTAACAATATGACGTCATTCACTTCGTCATAAGCTATGGCATTGGCGTGCATGATATCTCCCTTTACTTCGGATGTGGCTCCCAAATTTGGAATATAGTTAATGTCGATGCGTTCGGGATGTTCCGCGACCGTACCATAATTATCCCTGGTGGCATCAAATTCCTGTATCAAATGGTCCCAAGAATGCCATTCCCAAACTATTTCGTCGGTCGTTGGGTCAATTTCAATGATCGATTCAGGAAATACATCCTCATCCAACATAAAACCGGCCTGGGCGGTCTGTTCCACAGGAATTCTTGACCAAACCATGGCAATAATGTTCCCGTTTGGCAGAAGTTCGGCGTCGTGATGGGTTTCACCTGCCAAGGAGGAATAGATAAAATCCCATTCCAAAGTGCCGTCAGGGTTTACGAATTGCAGTCTTCCACCCTTTCCTCCTAACTTGATCTGGGGGTCATCAGCCTCCAGTGAAGCTAATAGCTTCCCATTAGGTAAAAGAAAAACATCATTACCTATATTATTTGTAAGTGACCATTCTTGGAGTAATCGTGCTTGCTTGTTCATGAGGTAGACCCGATTGGCACCTGCATCATTGACCAGTATATAATTGTCGTCTATCTTCTCCGCGTTAATGACCTCAACAACACCCTCGGGGATAAAGTCTTGTTCTTTGTCAATAGGATTTTCGGGGTCCGTTGAAATCTGTTCATCAGCTATAATTTGGGTATCCACTGCCGGTGCGTCATCACCAGAACAGGATTGAATCCATGCCATCGAAACCAACAGCGTGAAAATCGCCATGGGGCAATAAATATGTTTAATTCTCATTATTGCAAGTTTTTGCGAAAATACAAATATCCTAAAGAAATTCTTTGGTCTCGTTTAATAATTAATCTGATTTGAAACAACAGTGTTTCTAATTATCAAGTGCTGTTGCTATCCGCTGTTTGTAGAAGAATGTAAAGAAAATATAAAAGGCCCAAACTTAGTTTGGGCCTTTTAACAATAAGAAATATAAATAACTAGAAGTTCTTTATACAATAATTGATCAGTTCCACACCAGCCACGGGATCAGCCGCTGAATAGGCTTCTTGTGATAAGATTACATTACCATTGGCGGAAGTAACTGTGAATTGAACTTCAGCGTCAAAGGCGCCGGAATTAAATTTAATGGAAATAACCTCACTACCTGATGGTACGGTTAATGTTTCTGTGGAGGCAGTAGCCTCTGCGTCATCTACCAAGAATTCATATGCTGTTCCATCCAAGGTGATGGTCAATGAAGCACCGTTCCAGCTATCTCCATAAGCATCGACCATGTCAATGATCCAATCACCTGAAGTTGGCGGCGACGGTGGGCAAACAATAGTTGCCGTGTAAAGGAATGGGGAAGCAAAGAAAGATCCTGTCAAGGTTCCTGAGTTCTGAGCAAAAGAATATTTTCTGCCATCGCTTAGGACCAATTCAAAACGAACCCTGAATTCATCACCGCCATCAATTTCGCTTTCAGCTACGCCAGTACCGCTTAAAAGCTCTGGCAAGGTTATTTCGTAGCCAAATCTTGGCAAGCCAAACTCGCCAATCGTAAAAGTTGATTTGGGTACGGTCCCGACCAATACGTCGGTGGTGGTCGCTCCCTTGCCATTATCTGGCGTATTGTCCCTAAAATTGGCGTACACGTCTACAGTTTCAACGAGATTGCCATTTTCGGAGTCCTGGATTTCCAGTTCAACTCCAAAAAAGCCTTCTGCAACCCCAATGGGTAATTCGTTAGAAGTGACATTCACCGTTCTAAGAATCGCACCCCTTAATGTGTTGGATGTAATATCGTCCACCACCGCATTGCCTTCATCACATGACGTGATGAGCAGCGAGCTGAAGGCTAAGGCTGTAAATAATTTATAATTAATTTTCATCATCTTGCTTTTTTAGTTTATTAATTGGCCTTTGGGAATGCAGGACTTGGAGGATTGGTATCCCAAAAAACCTGCTCCTGGAGCGTTAATTTCTGTGTCAAATTCGAATTGGTGATCACCTCGTCCGAAGGATACAAAAAGGTTCTTGGGAAGGCCCCTGGATTAAGCTCCCAGTTAGGCGTCAGAGTTGTTGGGAAACCGGTCTTTCTATAGTAGTTGTAAGACTCGGAACCACCACCAAAAAGGGCGATCCAATATTGTGTTGCATAAATATCGGCCTTGTCGTCACCGGTTGCGGCGTTGAAATCGGCCACAATACCTGTAATATAAGCCGTTACTTCAGCAGCGGTAGGCTCGAACGATTTGTCAGATGTGCCGTCCAAAGCCGCATAGGTCTGAACCTTGGCGATGGATTTTGTCATCCCCGCTGCCAAAAAGCCTGCTTTTAGAGCAGCGCTCGAGGCCAATTCGCCTCTCCAGAAATCTACGTAGGAAGCAAGTATGATGGGTTCTATACCAGCACCGCCACCACCAAGACCTAGACCGACCACGTCAAAGCTGTCATCATCAAAGCGGCCACCTGCAGGGTAAACCCCTGATGCTGTTCTCTTAAAGCCATCTGGAGGGGTGCCTTCATCGTTCCCGTGAGATCTTCCCCAGTATCCGTTGGGCACACTGCAGTAGGTATATCCACCATCGATATAATGTTGGGGAGGTACCACCAAGGAACAAGCTAGGAATTCCTCACTAGCGGGTGCATCGGCACCTGGAGTGGTTGATTCCTGTCGATAAAAATAGTACCGGATCCTGGGATCGTCCAAGTCCAACATGGTTTCCATGGTCCAGTTCGACTGGTAGATGTTGGCCCCTGCTGGGGTATAATCTGCTCCATAGTCTGGATGACGGGTATCCGGTGCCAATTCCCTAGATCCGAACTGGAACTGAAAATCGTCGGCATTGCTGCTGATATAATTTCCTCCTGCAATGATCGCATTGAACGCAGCGGTATCACCGGTCACAAAATAAGACCGCAACCTTATGGTGTTGATCAACTTGATCCATTTAGCGCTGTCCCCACCATAGTAGAAATCTTCAGCTCCCTGGGTCAAAGGCGAAGTGCTCAACAAGGCCTGGGCCTCATCCAACAATTGGTATGCGGCCGCATAAACGGC
>JAHENB010000048.1 GCA_024643345.1 Maribacter sp.
TGCATGGCCAGGCTTCTTGCCCGCACCCTTTCCAGGGAGGCTTCAATTTCGAGTTCCCGGTTCTTTTGTTCGAGTTCGATCGTTCGCCTTTTGATGGCATCGCGCAATTCCTGGTTCTCCTTGCTTATCTGTTCGGCACCAAGGGTTTCCCCTTCCTGTGCCTTGGCATCGGGCATGGAGAAATGCTGATAGATGAACCGCCAGCCTTCTTTCTTTTCCTGAAGGGCCGAGCTAAAGCGGAAACGGCCATAATAGGTCCATTCGCTTCCGATCAGGAAATAGGCATCGAAAAATTCGGTCACGAAAACTAGTCGATCGATCTGTTCGATGGTCCTGACCTTATTTTTTAACTGCGTTTTCCCGGCCAGTTGATCGGCCGTGGCCTCAAAAAACTTAGTGGTCTCACTTTTACTTAAAAATTCTTCGTTATTCGTGGAACCGATGAAATGGTATTCGGTATCCAAATAGGAATCGTACGTTTTGACGTCGCCATTCAGATAACTGCTCAACCAGGCATCATATACCGCTACGACTTCCGCCTCTTTCTTTTTGCTCAGTTTCATCCGTTCGAATTCATGGGGATTGAAATACTAAATTTGGTTCCCTCGCCTTCTTTGGTGTCTACCTTTAAATCGCCCCCGTGGCCCTTGGTGATGATATCGTAGCTCATGCTGAGGCCCAATCCCGTGCCCTGCCCGGTGGGCTTGGTGGTAAAGAAGGGCTGGAAGATCTTGTCGAGCACCTTTTGGGGGATGCCATTGCCGTTATCGCCCACGCTGATCACCACCTGCCCATGGCCCATTGTGGTGGCTATGGACACGGTAGGTTCGTAGGCTCCATTTTTGGAAGCTTTGGCCTGGATGCTTCTTTCGTTCACCGCATAAAAAGCATTGGTCAACAGGTTCAGGATCACCCTGCCCAACTCTTGTGGGATCACCGAAACGGTTTTGATGCCAGGATCAAAATCGGTCTTGAGGGTGGCATTGAACGATTTGTCCTTGGCCCTGAGCCCATGGTAGGCCAAACGCACGTATTCATCGGCAAGGGCGTTGATGTCGGTGGGTTCTTTTTGCCCATCGCTGCTGCGGCTGTGCTGCAGCATCCCCTTGACGATGCCATCGGCCCGCTTGCCATGGTGCACAATTTTTTGGAGGTTCTGGATCACGTCTTCGGCGATGGCCTTCACCTCTTCCACATCGCCTTTGTCGATTTCTTCCATCATTTCCTCCAGGAGTTCCTTGCTCACTTCCGAAAAGTTGTTCACAAAGTTCAGGGGGTTTTGGATCTCATGGGCGATCCCCGCGGTGAGTTCGCCGAGACTGGCCATTTTTTCGGACTGCACCAACTGGTTCTGGGTGGCCTTTAGTTCGGTCAGGGTATTTTCAATGCTTTCTTTGGCTTTTTCAAGCTCGGCAAAATCCTCATAGCGCGCATATGCGACCGAAAAGGCGTTGGCAAGGGCCTGTACCAAATCGATCTGGAAAACCGTGAGCGCCGTTTCGCTGCCCACATAGAGCATGCCCTGATCGAACGGGATAAAATGGAGGTCGAGCGATTCGGGGGGTTCCGCGGTCCCCTGATAAGTGGCCTTATTTTTCAAAAGGCCCTGCCCCATAAGGGATTCGGTCCAGGCAACAAATTCCTCCTTGTTCCAATGCCGGTGCAAGACCTTCTTTTTCTTCCAGTAGGTCACCGAATCTGAAGTCAAATCACTGGCCGCAAAGGGTAGGTCCAAAACGCCCAAAGATGCCCCGTTGGGCGAGGAGAGGTAGGCTTTTACGATTTGGGTCGCTTCATCGATGATGAAAACCCCGCAACGGATAAACGGTACGCCCAGAATCGTGAGCTCGTTCCAAACCAAGGGGGTGATCCGATCGAGATCCGCGGTAGACCGCATACTTGCGATTTGACCGCGAACACGGTCGAGGGAAGATTGTTTTATGGCTTCCTTTTCCCGAAGTTCTGCCTGTTTGATATCATTGAAGCGGGTGTACGACTGATCGAATACCTTTCCAAAGCGTTCCAAAACGTTGAATTTTTCATCGGCGAGGGGCTCCAGGCAAGACACGAACAAAACCCCGAATTCATTGAAGGTATTGTATAAATATATTTTTTCGGGTTCGGCCATGCGCTCTTTTACGATTTCAGGCAACCTCCCCAGTTCGGTTTGGTTAAAAAGAATGTCGGTCCAGTTTTCTTTATACGCCCCTTCAAGGATAAAGAGGTATTTGGTTCTCCTTTCTTCCCAGGCTTTCCAATATTCATTATAGACCGGGTCGTCGCAATCCCCGATAAAGTAACTTTCGGTGCCACTTTCGGCCTCGGGATTGGCGGCCCACCAGCGAACCGAGCGATCTTCCGGGCTATAGGTCCATATGACGGCCCGTTCCATTTCCAGATCGAGCAGCGTCAACTCTTCGAATACCTTGGCCAAGATCAGGTTGAGCTCGCTCGAATGCTGCATCGCCATTGATCTTGATCTTAAACGTTCAAGGGCCGCTTCGATCTGCGCTTCCCTTGCCTGGGTTTCTGCTTTTAGCAGATCGAGGTATCGCCTATACGTCTGTCCAAAAACGCCGGCGAACCTTTTCAGTACATTTGAGGCTTCTTCTGTAATAGGGTTCTCGGTGAAGGCAAAAAGTATGCCTGCGGAGAAATAAAAACTGTTATGGAATTCCCTTTTCGGCAATGCGTCAAGGTCAGCGTTAAACGGATAGTCCGGTTCTGCATTCAATGCTTGGTAATACCTCCTGACCTCGGCACCTTTGAGTTCGTATGAATAACTCTTTTTACCACCGATCCATGCGTTTTTAACGCCAACCAATAAGGGGTGAACGGTCATATTCAACAACCCCATTTTAAGATCAACAGCACCATCCGGGGTGGCTTTTGCCGACCAAGTCTCCATACGTTCCGTACCCTCCAAGATCCCTATACCACATCGAATGCTGTCATCCAGTCCCAATTTTGATACTTCATCGAATAAGGTAACCACCGTAACGCTTACATCATGGCTATTGTGCATGGCCATGGTTTTAGACCGCACCCGTTCAAGGGAAGCTTCAATCTTGGCTTCCCGGGCCTGTGCCTCGGCTTTCTGCAGATCGAGGAAGCGGGTATAGGTCTGTTCAAAGACCTGCCCCATCCGCGCTAGAATCTGATTTTCTTCTTCGTTATAGGCAGTGCCCCTGTAATTCCATAGCCCGATATTGGCATGTGGTAAGAGCGCCCATGACGCATGGATGCCCACGCCCTTGGCTATGAGATCTTTTCGCTTTTTGGGAACTTTGATGTGGGTCGCATTTTTATAGAAATGGTCAAAAAACGTTTCTTTCGACCTGTTATCAAGGGCCATGACCAAAAATTCTTTTTTCTTGGCCCTTGCGGATGAAAGTCTTGTAAACATAGGGTGCTTCAAGAAAGGTACGTGCACCTGCTCTGGATAGGTCTCCGTTCCAGCGGCGATCCAAATATTGAAACCGTTGCTTCCCTCTTTTATGATATCCAATACACAAGTGTCTATGGTGAGCCCCAAAAGCTCAAATTGCCGAAAAAATATTTTGATCACGCCCGAGAGCTCATCCGTTTTGTGCATCGCCATGGTACTTGCCCTGACCCGCTCCAGGGAGGCTTCGATCTGGGCTTCACGGGCCTGATGTTCTGCCTTTTGAAGATCGAGAAAACGGGTATAGGTCTGCTGAAAAACTTTGGCAAAACGCTTGAGGATATCATTTTCCTCCTTGGAATAAGGTGTTCCGGAGAAATTTTCAATATAGAGGCCAATATCCTTTTCTATGACGGTTGATGCGGCCAGTCCGGGACAACTGAAATAAAAGTCCCGTGCCTTTTTAGTCAATCCTTCGATGTGCGGCAGCAGTACTTCATAAAAACGGTTCTTTTCATCAAAGTCAAGTTGTGTGGTAAAGAAATGCTTTCCCTCCTTTTTCGCTTCTGTAAATTGCCGGTCCCAGACCAGGTCGAGATAAGGTACCGTGACCTTCGCCGGAATATCCTGTGTTTCGGCAATCCAAAAATGCCAGTCTTTTTTGGGTTCATAATCAACGACAATACCTGCATGCTCGGCATTGATGCCCAAATCGGCCAGCTGGTCGAAGATTCCCTTTACGACATCTTTGAGCTCCTCGCTTCTGTGCATTCCCATAGTCCTGCTGCGTACTCTTTCCAAGGCCGTTTCAATCTGTGCTTCCCTGGCTTGGGCTTCCGCTTTTTGGAGGTCGAGAAAGCGGGTGTAGGTTTGTTCGAATACGTTGGCAAATCGAACGAGTGTGGTGTTTTCGGCATTGCTAAACGGAACACCTTCATAATTTACAATATATAAGGCTACACTGTTTAAGAATACCATGGAACTGGCAAAACCCGGAGCATTGACGAGCATTTCTCTTGCTTCAGGTGGAATCGGAAAATATGTCCAAACATATTCATAGTATTTTTCTCTTTCTTCAAGAGTTTGGGTTTGCGTTAACAATTGGACACCATTTTTTTTAGCCTCTGCAATAGCTTTAAAATAGGGATGATCAAAATAAGGAATATGTAATTTATGGGGCCATGAAATATACCTGTCTGCATGCCATAGGTTCCAATCATCATTTTCTCTAATATCCATAGCAAATCCTGCGGCATCAAAGTGTGAAATAAATGGAATCAATTGTTCATATATAATTTGGATGACTTCCCGAAGCTCATCAGAAGAACGCATCCCCATAGTTTTGGCTCGTATTTTCTCAAGTGCTGCTTCAATCTGTGCTTCTCTTGCCTGTGCTTCCGCTTTTTGGAGGTCGAGAAAGCGGGTGTAGGTCTGTTCGAAGACTTTTGCGAAACGTTTAAAAATATCGTAAAATTCGGCTACGGATTCATATGAAATGAACATTAGATACCCATGTGAAAAAAATGCACAATGTGTTATTTGAAACTTAGGCATTTCAAATCCTGATTTTTGTAAATGGCTGAATATTTCTCCGGAACCGGGAAGGCTGAACATGTATCGATAGGTTGCGGCAAGTGATTCGCCTTTTGATTCCATTACTAAAAGCTCATCTCCTCTTTGCCGTGCATCATGGATGCTTTTAAAGTAAGGGTCTTCTGTAAGTGGTGTTTTGAAAGGCGGGGAAATACTACCATCTGCCGGGCACATGTATTGCGTGACAGTTTTCTCATCCATATTAAAAATATTGAAACCACAGGCCCAGGGCTTCATACCTAATACCTGAGTTTGCTGAAACATATCGGCAGCAGCTTCAATTAGGTCTTCGCTTTTTTGCATCGCCATGGTACGGCTTCTTACTCGCTCCAATGCAGCCTCTATTTGAGCTTCGCGTGCTTGTGCTTCTGCTTTTTGGAGGTCGAGGAAGCGGGTGTAGGTTTGACTGAAAACGCCTGCAAACCGCATCAATAGCTGCATAGTATCATGAGGAACCGGATCATTGGTGGTCAATAAAAGGAATCCGTGGGAGAAAAAAGCCGCCTGTTGCACCCTGCGCCCCTTTATATTGGTATCGTCAACGAACAGCTTCATTTCGTCCCTGATAAACTTCAACCAAACTTTCAGGTTTTGTCCTGAAAGGTCAACGACCTGTGAATCATTTCCTGCTTTCCACGCCTTGTACATTTTGGTCATGACCTCTGACCGTTCCCAGGAACCCGTAAATCTTTGATATAGCCCACCCCCCGTTTGGTCTGTTGGCCACAACGCAACCTCTTTGGTCTCCTCCGTGAAAATACCGATGCTCATGCGATCGGGATTATTTCCCAATAGGGTAAATTGGTCATAGAGGACCAGGGCGGTTTCGGCCAGATC
>JAHENB010000049.1 GCA_024643345.1 Maribacter sp.
TCCTTAAAAACGGGTAAAATGCAGGCCCAAGGGGCTTTGTTGAGCGAGGCAGAAAAAATTGGGATAGCGGAATACCTTACACAACGCGCCTATGTCTTGGAAAAAACCGCCTTGACTTATTGCGAGACCAACGAATCGCTCATTCCTGAGGTGAAATACGAGGGTTGGGGCGGCAATAAGGAGGGGACAGGTTTTATTGACGCTGCTATTGCCGGTATCAACAAAGAACAGTTGCCCCAACTTAAATTAAAATGGGCCTTCGGCTTTGATGGGGGCACGGTCACCAGGACAAAACCCACAGTTATTGGCGATCACATCATTTTTGGGAGCCAATTTGGGGAGGTGTATTGTCTGAACATGAATACAGGCTGCGTGAAATGGATGTTCGAGGCCGATGCCAACGTAAGGGGCGGAATAGCAGTAAATGCAGAGGCCAGCGATGGGATACGACTTTATATTGCCGATTTTAGCGGCAACACCTATGCCCTTGATGCCGATTCAGGGGAATTGCTTTGGCGCACTTCCGTAAAGAACGATCCCAACAATGCCGTCACGGGAACCCCGGTCTATTTCGATGGGATGATCTATGTTCCCCTGACCTCAATGGAAGTGGTGACTGCAGGACAAAACTCCTATGAATGCTGCCGATCTTCTGGGCAAGTAGTGGCTATTGATGCAGCCACGGGCAAGGAAATTTGGCGCCATCGGGTGGTCGCGGAAGAAGCAACAGAACGTGGAGTGAATGCAGCGGGGGCAAAACGTTTCGGTCCTTCAGGCGCTCCGGTTTGGAGCAGTCCTACCATCGATGCCAAGCGTGGGGTACTCTATATCGGTACGGGGGAAAACAATTCCAATCCGCCTACCCATACTTCGGATGCCCTTCAAGCACTCGATCTTAAAACAGGGGAATTGAAGTGGAACTTTCAAGCGACCAGCAAGGACGCCTATATTTCTGCCTGTGCCGAGCCCGGTGCGGCCAACTGCCCTGAGCCGGCAGGCCCTGATGTCGATTTTGGGATGGCGCCCATCTTGACCAAAAGGCCCGATGGAAAGGAAGTTTTGATCGTAGGCCAGAAATCGGGGGTCGTACACTGCCTAGACCCTGATACGGGGCAGCCCATATGGCAAAAACGTATCGGTAGGGGCGGGGCCCTTGGGGGCATCCATTGGGGAATGGCAACGGATGGAAAACTGGCCTATGCGGCCAATTCCGATTGGTATCCTTTTGGTGGTGACAGTACGGTGACCGCGAATCCTGGTCTCTTTGCCTTGGACCTCATGAAAGGAGAGGTGGTTTGGAAATCGACCTCAGACCCAAAAAATTGCGAAGGCAAACAAGGCTGTTACAATTCAAATTCCTCGGCACCTACCATGGCAGCTGGACTCGTATTTGAAGGTGGGCTTGATGGGCATGCCCGTGCCTATGATGCAAGCAACGGGGAAGTCTTGTGGGATTTTGATACCGTGAGGACCTTTGAAACGATCAATGGCGTAGCGGGCCAAGGAGGCTCCATAGACGGGCCCGGGCCCGTGGTAGTGGATGGGATGGTCTTTTTCAATAGTGGTTATGCTTTGTTCGGCCAAATGCCGGGAAACGTGTTGTTGGCGTTCTCGGTAGACTGATCATTGACAAGGCAATGAAGATACCAATAAACGAGCCGTGATTGATAAAAACAAGCTAAAATCCTTCTTGCTACAATATGGGATTTTGATAGGGATCGTCTTGCTTAAGCTGGGCCTGCAATATGCATTGGTCAATCCGACCTATGATCTGCACCGAGACGAGTATTTGCATCTCGATCAGGCCTTTCATCCTGCGGCCGGGTACATCTCTGTGCCGCCCTTTACTTCCTGGGTGGCCGGCCTCATTTATCTCTTAGGTGGCGGGGTTTTTTGGATCCGATTTTTTCCGGCACTGTTCGGCGCCCTGACCTTGGTGTTTGCGTGGCTTACCGTAGAGACTTTGGGGGGAAAGCTGGCCGCTAAATTGCTCGTTTCCGTATCCTTGTTGTTTTCGGTCTATGTGCGTCTGAACGTACTGTTCCAGCCCAACTCTTTTGATATCTTGGTGTGGACCATGCTCTTTTATCTCCTGATCAAGTATTTTCAATCAAGGCAGGATCAATGGCTGTATCTGGCTGCAGTAACAGCGGCCCTTGGGCTTTATAACAAATACACGGTGTTGTTTCTTCTGGTTGGCCTGCTGATCGGAATTCTGATAACCTATCAAAGAACGCTCTTCGAACAAAAATCGTTCTATAAGGCGGCGGCCCTTTGCCTGTTGCTCTTTCTGCCCAATATCGTTTGGCAGATCACCAATGATTTTCCGGTTTTGCATCATATGGAGGTGTTGAAGCAAAGGCAATTGATCAATATAAACAGAGCGGATTTTTTAATCGATCAAATAAAATATGGGGTCGTGGGCTTTGTAACCGTATCTGCTTTCTGGGCCTTGTTATTTTCCAAGGTCTTTAGGCCGTATCGGTTCGTGGGCCATACTTTTTTGATCGTAATGCTGCTCTTTATATTGTCTCGTGCAAAAAGCTATTATACATTAGGGTTATTTCCGGTGTTGTTTGCCCTTGGTGGGGTATATCTTGAACAAGTCTTTAAAAAATGGAAGATCGTCCTGTTCCTTGTTCTGGCGGGGATGCATGTGGGCGCTTTCTTCTTTGCGGTCAGGTATTTGATGCCCTATCAAGATCCGGCCCAAATCGTTGCCAATCCGGAACCTTATGAAAATTTGGACCTCTTACGTTGGGAAGACGGCAAAAACCATCCCTTGCCCCAAGACTTTTCAGACATGCTCGGTTGGCGGGAAATGGCTGGCAAAGCATTAAAGGGGTATCATATGATCCCTGAAAATGAAAGGGAAAGAACGATGATTTTTTGTGATAACTATGGGCAAACCGGGGCCTTGAACTACTATAACCGATACAAAATGCCCCCCGCGAATTCCTTCACGGCCGATTATATTTTTTGGCTGCCCGAACATATGGAGATAAAGCACATTCTATTTGTAGGCGAATTGCCGGAACAGGAAGTTTTGGATCTTTTCAAGGAATTTAAATTGGTCGGGACGGTTGAAAACGAATTTGCAAGGGAGAAAGGCACCAATATCTACTTACTATTGGGCGCAAAGGAAAGTGCCACTGAAATCTTTTATCGGGAAGCGAACGAAAGGAAAAACAATCTGGATATATTTTAGAAATGATTGCGCGAAGATTGGCTCCCTGCTGAAAATAGGGGTTAATGGGACCAAAAAGAATACCAAGCCTGTATAAACCTTCAGATCAGCCTAAAATCAGCAATAAAAGTGCTGCCTCATGAGTTGCGTCTGTTCCGTGCCCTGAGCACAGTCTGTGGTCCTCTGTTCTGGCATTGGTGTTTCAGGATCGGATGTCAAAGTATAGGAAGTGGCGGTAAACAAGACAAAAGCGAGCAAATAACGAAATAAAGTGAACATAATCATTGGTTTAGGTAACTTAAAGCTATTCGATTAAGACGGTTGGGGCAAGCGAATTAAGAAACGTTTATGGCAACTTTAACAAACTTTACCATTTGGTCTTCAAAGGTGTTGCGCCCGATCTAAATAAAATTGCGAATGTTGAAAATCGCAATACATGCCATGCAAATAAATTTGATAAAATAGAGGGATTGCCCATCTCGATTTTAAGGAATTGATTAAAAAGCCTTCCAGTATTAAATAATTGATAATTCGTAACCCTCAATGTGTCAATGGAAGTCCTAATTGAGTATTTCTCGCGTAAATTTACTGTATCAAAGAGATGACCATATGCGATTTCATACTAGAAAATGGGTAAAACCAGAAGATTTGAATGCCAATGAGACCCTTTTTGGGGGCCGGGTTTTGGCATGGGTTGACGAGGAAGCCGCCATGTACAGTATCATTCAATTGGAAAACAAAAAGGTGGTGACCAAATATATGTCGGAAATCAATTTTATGAGCAACGCCAAGAAAGGCGATGTCGTGGAAATAGGGATCGATGTGGTAAAGTTCGGCAAGTCTTCCCTGACCCTTAAATGCGAAGTGCGGAATAAAATGACATTGGAGACCATTGTCACCGTTGATCAAATTATTATGGTGAACCTGGGCGATGATGGCAAGCCAAAACCCCATGGGAAGTCTAAAATAGAGTATGTAAAAGACCGATTGGCAGCGGCCGAAGATTAAGACTTCTGAAGTCTTTCTGCCACCGCCTGAACTTCATCCAATACCCTTAAAAGGTTGCCCCCCCAAAGTTTGGCGATTTCTGCTTCAGAGTAGCCGCGTTTTACCAATTCCAAGGTCACGTTAAAGGTCTCGGAAGCGTCGTTCCAGCCTTCAATGCCGCCACCGCCATCAAAATCGGAGCTGATGCCCACATGGTCGATCCCCATCACCTTTACCATATGGTCGATATGATTTACAAAATCGGACACGTTCACCGCAGCAGGGGCATCCTTCCTATTGACTACCAATTGCTCGGCCAAGGCCCGCACCTTCGGGATATTCCCAATGAATTCATCTTGTTGGGCTTCGGTGAGCATGGAAAAGTCTTTCATTTCGTACCATGCCACCCCAATAGAATCGGCCACTTTTTTATAAAAATCCTTCATGTAGGCCGCCCGCGCTTCATTTTTCTCGGTATTGAGGTAGGCGCCAAACGCAACGGCCTGGACCACGCCGCCATTTTCCTTCATCAAAAGCAATTGATCATCATCTAAATTTCGGCTATGGCCGCAAAGGGCACGGGCCGAAGAATGAGAGGCGATGA
The DNA here is from genome assembly GCA_024643345.1 of Maribacter sp. GTDB lineage: Bacteria > Bacteroidota > Bacteroidia > Flavobacteriales > Flavobacteriaceae > Pelagihabitans. Next base: position 4,779 of record JAHENB010000049.1, read on the forward strand.
TGGGGGCCTTGGTGAGGGCGATCATCTGCTTCATAGCCTCTTTGGATGGATGCGAAACATCTATCATCATACCTATTCTATTCATCTCTATTACAGCTGATTTGCCCAATTCACTTAAACCATTATATAACCACAAACTATCGGTTTCCCCGGTATTGGAATCGCTAAACTGGCTATGGCCGTTATGGGCCAATGACATGTATCGTGCCCCCTGCTCATAATATGTTTCGATATCCCCCAAATCTTCCCCGATGGGATATGCATTCTCAACGCCGATCATGGCCACTTTTTTTCCAGCAGCTACGATACGGCGCACATCGTCAGAGGAAAGGGCAAGTTCGATCTGGTCGGGGGCGATATCCTTGCAAAGTCGATGTATGGCCTCGAATTTAGATAGCGCATTTTCCTTGGCCTTGGCATAGCCCGTGGCGTTCAGGGAATCTTGCCCTGTGTACACTATGAACCAGGCCACATCGAGTCCGCCCTCCTTCATTTTGGGCAGGTTTACCTGCGTTTCCAAACGTTGGGTATAATTGAGGCTATCGGTGAAATTCTTTACGTTGATGTCATCGTGGGTATCTATAGTAATCACTCCTTCATGTATTTTCTGGGCGCGTTCTTCAAGGGTTTCTGTCATTTTTTTTTCGGTTTTGGAGCAGGAAATGATCGACAAAATCAATAAAAAGCAGTTGAAATATTTCATAAGGGCTAAATTTTAGACCTACAAATAA
>JAHENB010000050.1:0-3825 GCA_024643345.1 Maribacter sp.
CCCGCATGGTTGGCAAAACCCGTAAAGATGACATCCCACCATTTGAGGCCAACGATGCCTTCGACGATACCGATATCCAAATTTTCTTTTTCCAAAATACCGCCTTGTTCGATATGGAGTTCCAAAAAGGCCGCCAAGTCTCCTTTTTTACGAGCGACCTCGGCAATTTTTGTTGTATCGCCCCCTAAGCGCATAATGCCCTCACCTACAGTGAAACCGGTGCTATTGGTCACCATTAAGGATTTCTTGCCCAATTTGCCCACCATGGCCCTACTCCCCATGATCGCCCCTTCCTCATCCGCAAAAAAGATCACTTCCAAAGGATGGCTCGTGGTAATCTGTGCTTCATTGAGCACTTCGATCACTTCCAGGGCGGCCATGGAACCGACACACCCATCATAGTTGCCGCCATTGGGTACCCTATCGGTATGGGAACCGAAGGCTATCGGTTTTTTGGTGGGATCACTCCCTTTTCTCTTGCCTATGATGTTGCCTGCTTGATCTACCGAGACCTCTAGGCCCAAATTGTTCAGGGAACGGATGAGCCAGTCCCGCGATTCAAGATCGGCCTCGCTATAGGCCACGCGCTCGGTTTCCCCATTGTCTTGCAGCCCAAAACGTGCCAAGTCAACGATCCGTCGTTCAAGGCGCTCCTGGTTCACTTTGGGTTGGGTTTGAAAGGGATAACCTACATAGACACCCAGAAAAAACATGGATATGAATAATTTTAGGGACATGTGCTTTTTTTAGGCCCGTAAAATAGTCAAAAAATTTGCTTTGCCGTGCTAATCCTTTGCTTTACCGTGGATTTAATTTCTATTAATGGTTTCCGTCCAATGGCGTACCCGAATCATTCGATCGTTTTCCTGTAGTCTTCTGGTGTAGTCGTAGTAAAAGTGCTCTAGATCACTTGAAAATTTCAGTTCCCCGGACCAAACCAATTCACGGTCCTCTTTCTTGACGGTAATGGTGTAAACACTGTTTACATTTGCTTGCTCCGGTCTTGCGTCATTGACCGTATGTTCGATGGATTCGGTATAGTCAACAATGCCCCATGGATATTGGTCGCTTCCGGAATTGGTGGCGATTACCGACGTGGTCATGGTTTTTTCATCGCGCCTGACTTCCTTGATCTCGGCGAAACCCGAGAGGGTTTCCGATGCCAAGGAATTAAACCCTGGTAATTCCGGATCGATTTCCGGTTTTGGAAAGGGATTCTGTAAGGGAATGGCCGAAGGCAATGCCAAGGGAAGTTTCAAATAAGCGGGTTTTCCCGTATCGGAAAATAAGGAAGTGGTCATCGGGTAAGGGGAAGGCCATATCATGGGCCATTGGGCATTGTTGATGGCCAACCTTATTTTGTGTCCCTTTGGAAAGGTCCATGAAGTGGTATGCAATTCAATTTTAAGCGTATATAGACTATCGATTGCCAAAGGCACCGGTTTTTCCGAGCCATAGCGATGGGCACCATTAAAACCTGCTCCCGTAATTTGGGTGACCTTGCCATCTGGCGCTACATCGGATAGGCGAACCAACCAATTCGCCGCTGGAGCATTGGCCCCAACCTGTAAAACGACTTCTGGGAAGCCAATGATCGCAACCTCCTCCTTGACTGGTTCCGAATCGTAAACCAGACTTTTCGAATCGGCATAGGTTTGATCGGGCGCCCAATCGCCCCACCACATGACAGATCCGCTTGCCTCAATCCCTACGGAAGGCTGGTATTTCAGTTGATGCGCAAATGGGGAGGCGGCATTGGCCAGGCTATGGTTTTTCTGAAAATAAAGGAGGGAGTCGCGGGTATGTGGCCAGGAGTCGGACTGCATCCAGATACCCGGAATTTCGGTAAGTTCTGTTCCAGGTTCATGGTACTCCCTTTGGAAATAATAGAGTTCAGGTTCTTCCATTATACCATTATCCTTATCCTTCAACCAATGATCGAACCAGCGCACCGCCATGTCGCGCCACTCCATTGCCGGTTCTGGACTGGCCCAATTCGGCCACGTATGGTTCCATGGCCCCAAAAGAGCCTTTACGGGTACGTCGGCATTTTGAAGTATTCGGGGTATAACATCGCGATACCCATCATACCAACCGCCAATGACAAAAACGGGGATATCGATACGGGAATAATCCTCGTTCAAAGAGGCCCTGTTCCAAAAAGGGCCATCGGTCTGTTGTCTTTTGTATTTCAACAACCAGGGCTCGGTATCGAATCGATCCTTAAAATAGGTCGAATCGATTACGAAATCCGGAGCCCCAGGGAGGGCATTCGCCAAATCCTGACCAATTTCATAGGCATCGATATGCATCATGCCGTCGATAAAATGAACATCGTCTTCGTAGATATCGTCGGTAGACATCAACGAAATAATGGTCTTTAAGGCAGGCGGTCGCCGCATCGCCAAATGCAATGCATTAAAACCGCCCCATGAGATGCCGAACATCCCCACCTTGCCCGTAGAAAAGTCTTGGTTTGATAGCCAGTCGATCACCTCTTCGCCATCGTGTTGCTCTTGTTCGGAATATTCCCCATCGACCAATTTCCCTTGGCTGCGTCCGGTGCCCCTAATATCGACCCTTGCCACGATATAACCGCGTTGCACAAAATAGGAAAAGAGGGAATAACGATTGCCACGGCCTTCATCTTTGCGATAGGGGAGATATTCGAGCAGCACTGGCGTGCGTTCCCCACTTTGAATCTCTTTCGGCAGGTAGAGATCTGCTGCCAACAGAGTGCCATCGGAAAGGGGAATCCATACCTCCTTGATGGTGATGTTTTCTTTCGTCAAAATATCCTGGCCATGAAGGAGCGTCATCCCGCAAAGCAAAATATGGAACGTGCAAACAAGGAAATGGGATGGAAACATCCTATATTTTCCGATTGGGGCTGCCATCGAACTATTTTCCGAATTTAATCAGCGACGGTCGGAAAGACCATTTGCCTGAATTTCCATCCGGTTGGGTCATCGATCTGGCCTTGGGTCTGTTTCATCAACACCCCGATGATGTTCTCTTTGGGGTCTGCAAAATATTGGGTATTGAAGTAACCGCCCCAATCGAAAGTGCCCACACTGCCCTCGCCCCCGGCATCCTGCCCTTCTGCGGTGACCACCCCAAAGGCAAGTCCGTAATGTTTTTTGCCCCCTCCGAATTTATCGTCGGTTTGGTTGCCCATGATGCTCTGTACGGTTGTTCGGCTTAAAAGGCGCCTACCGTTGAGTTCGCCTCCGTTGAGGTACATCTGTAGAAAGGTGGCATAATCTTTCGCCGTACTGGAAAGACCGGCCCCGCCTGAAAAAAAGCGCTTGGCTCCTTTTTTTGGATAATCGGTATCATAAAAGGTAAGGGGGTATTTTTTCCATTTGCCCTCTACTTTTTCCTGCACGGTGACCAGACGAGCGTGTTTGTCATCGGGTAGATAAAACCAGGTATCGTTCATGCCAAGCGGCTCAAAGATACGTGTCCTTAAAAATTGATCGAAGGGCATTCCGGAGACTACTTCAATAAAATAACCCAGGACATCGAGGCCTTCACTGTAAGTGAATTTTTCCCCAGGATTGTGGTGCAAGGGGAGTTGGGCAAGTTTTTTAACGCTTTCCCCAATGCTGATATTTTCGGTGGTGAAGAGGTCGGTAATGCCGGCTTTGGCATAGATTTTTTTGAAACGTTCATCCCCGTCGATCACCCCATAGCCGATTCCGGAGGTATGTGTGATCAGGTGCCGAATGGTGATCTGGTTTTCTGCCGGTTTGGTGGTATAGGTGCCGTCACCCTCGTTATAGGTATCGAGAATTTGGGCTTCCTTGAATTCAGGGATGTACA
>JAHENB010000050.1:3925-5154 GCA_024643345.1 Maribacter sp.
GTAAAGCATTCAAGATCAACCAAACTAGATAAGCCATGTAGAGCAGGATCAAGAACAGTCCGGATTTGCGCCCCAGTTTCCATTTCTGGAATACAAAAAGGAAGAAAATACAAACGATGGTCGCGATAAGAAGTATAATGGAGCTATTAAGGTTAGCATTATCGACCGGCACATTTTGATCAAATAAAAAGATCATAATAACCCATGGAAGTCCCAGACCGATTAGAATATCAAAAATATTGGAGCCGATGGCATTGCTTATGGCCATATCGCCCCGTCCTTCTTTGGCCACGATCAGAGAGGATATGAGATCGGGTATTGAGGTTCCCGCAGCAAGAATTGTTAATCCAATAATCACTTCCGGAATACCAAGCTCGTGCGCAATTCCAATCCCACCCTCCACCAACAACCAACTGAGCGCAATGATCCAACCAATGGAAATAAAAAATGTTAGGTAATAACGTTGCGGACCGGGAAAGGTCTTATCCAAAATGTAAGTGAATGCCTTCGCAACATTCTTAAGCCAGCGGTTTTCGACTTCTTTGGTTTTCTCAACTATTTCCTCAAGATCCTTTTCTTCATATTTCAATAGTTTTTTCCATTTGACCACAGCAAAAACATAAACAGCGTAGATGAAAAGAAAGGTGCCGGCCTCATAAAGATCGATCGTACCATCCCGAAATGCAAAAAGCAATAGGATAATCGAAAATAGGTAAAAAACGGTGTCCCGAATTACGGGTTGCCATAATATATGGGCTTTTCTGATGACCAGTGACGCACCAATAATGGCCAAAATATTAAAAATGGCCGACCCAACAATGGTTCCAGCACCCATGGCGCCATGATCGCCAGGTCTTAACAAGGCCATCAATGAAACAAAAAGTTCCGGGGCACTTGTGCCAACGGCCATGAGTGTTGCGCCGGAAGCTTCCGAGGAAAGGTTGAGGTTTTTGGCTATTTTGTCCAAGGAACTTACAAAGTATTCATCGCAAACCTTCATCAAAAGATAGAATGATAGGAGTAGGGCAAGACTGTATAGGAGGATCATGACTTTTGCGTTTTTATGCCGTCCCCGTTCATCATAGGCTAAGGTTATTTTTGCCAAATCTTAGGGCGAATCGGATAGGAAATGTAACTAATTTTCTAATCGCTTTTTTCGTTGCGCTAACTAAAATTTTGCACGGTTCCCAAAATTAGTTCCCATGGAAAACATCTTTTATGTGATGTAG
>JAHENB010000066.1 GCA_024643345.1 Maribacter sp.
TGCCGGCAAACTCTCCTTCGGCCCACTGACATCGACCCGTATGGCCTGTCCGGAAGACAGTTTGGACGCGCCGTTTATGCGGGATCTTCAGAGGGTGGTTTCGTTCTTTGTTGAAGACGGGCACCTCTATTTGGAGTTGCCGTATGATAGCGGGACGATGAAGTTTCGATCAGCGCCCTGATTATGTGCCTGATAGGAAAGCAGATGCATTAAAAGAGTATGAAGATTAATGCATTAAAAGCAAGAAAACAACCTATTAGACCAAGAAATAGGAATTAATTTGGGTAAATGATAAATATTCAATAATTTTTTTTCCCGAGGGCCGCTACCAGCCGGTTAGCGTCGCGAAGTGGATCAACGAACGCACGATCCTGTCGGCGCCATATGCCCCGATGCCAGACGATACTGGCGCAGGTAACGAGTTCAAAGAATAAGATATCGAAACGAGAGGTGCCCGGCACATAACGGAAATGTGTCGGACACCTCAATGCGAGGATAAAATGCCAGGGTTTTTAAGACAAGCGGCAAAATATTTAGATAAAAATTGATGTGCTTTTTCCCTAAAAATCAATGTTTATGTTCTTTTAACACTTAATTGTTTGAAAATACCCTTAACCAAATGAAAACCTTTTTTTTGGCCTTTTTTTTAGTGCCTATTTACATTTTTTCACAAAACGACACGATTTGGACTAAAAAAAACGATCTTCTTATTGGCGAAATTAAAGGGCTATCTAAAGGCGTTTTAACTATAGAAACTTCTTTTAGTGATTCAGACTTTAAGGTGGACTTTGATGAAGTAAAGGTTTTTTCAACCCAAAAAGTATATGTAGTATTTTTAACAGACAACACAAGATTTACGGGTAAAATAATTCCTACAAATACCGGTAAGCTGCAAATCGTAAATAATGGAGACGTAATACAGGAGCTGGATATCGATACGATCATTGCAATTGCCGAAGTAAATCAACAATTTTGGAAAAGAATTTCTGGCGCTTTAGATATAGGATTTAACATGACAAAATCCAATAATTTTCGGCAACTTAATATTTCAAGTTTACTTAAATATTCAAGCGATTCATGGAATTTTAAATTCTCTTCCAACACCCTTTATTCCAGCCGAGATGACAATGACAGAATAGAAAGAAGAGATTACAATCTAACAGGTTTAAGGTTTATCAATAAATGGTATTTAGAATCTACTGTAGTTTATTTTTCAAGTACAGAATTAGGCCTTAAAAGTAGGGTAACTCCCGGCATAGGCATCGGAAGAGGCTTGGTCTTTTCCCAAAATTTATATTTTTTAGCCGGAGGGGGCATAAATTATAACATCGAAAAATATTTTGATGAAACTCAAAATAAGAATTCAACGGAGTTGAAGTTTATCACACAACTTGATTTGTACAACATCAAAGATTTTAGTTTGTTTACCAATGTGGCAATGTATCCAAGCCTTTCAGAAAAAGGCCGCTTTCGTTTAGATTATAACCTCAAACTTAAATACGATTTACCATTAGATTTTTACATAAAAGCAGAGTTAAATTTAAACTACGACAATCAATCCGTAGTAGAAGGGAATAATTCAGACTATCTTTTTTCTAGTGGCATTGGCTGGGAATTAGACTAAAACAAAAATTATGAAAAAAATAATAATTACACTATCTATCACTGTATTAGGTTTTAGCTTATTTGCCCAACAGGGTAATGTTATTGAACAGGAAGTAGACGCTTCTAAGCCCACAAACCTCTACACACAAGTAAACACGAATTTTGAGTCGTCTTTTTCTGATGCTCAAAACCTTTATGGGGTAAGAATGAATGTAGCTTATGCCATAAACCCTGATAATTTAGTATTGGCGGAAGTCCCTTTTTTGTATAACGATGCGAGTAAAAAATTTGGTATTAGCGATTCACGACTTAGGTATTTTGCAATATTAAAAAGAAATATCACCGAAAAATTTATAGCCATAGCACCATTTACAGATATTACCATCCCTACAGGTTCTTTTGAAGATGGCCTTGGCGCCAGTTCGTGGTCTGTTGCGGTAGGTTCTGTTTTTGGATTTGTAGCATCCCCTAAATTAGCGCTTTTTCCAGGGGTGAGCTATGTGCACATTACAAAACCGGCTACCGATCTAATTCCGGACAATTCAAAATTTACGGGCAATGGAATTTCTTTTCAGTTTAATGCCAGCTATTCCTTTTCAAAAAAAACATTCTTGTTTGTTAATCCAACCCCATTGTTTTTGAATACAAACTCAAATTGGAAAACCATTTGGAGTGGCGAACTTAATTTAAATCACGTTTTTATACCTAATAAATTTAAAGCGAATGTTACTTGGGTTCCAAATTTTACCAATGAAATAAATGTTGTGAGATTAGGGGCAACTTTTTTCTTATAACTCATAAGTTACTTGTTTCAGAATAAGAACAAATTCTAAAGATGATGTATAATAAATATTCAATTTATGAATTTCATTAAAAATTACGAAAATATGAAATTAAGATTTATAATAGTTTTTGTATGTATAATAGCAGTTTTTCATATAAATGCTCAGGAGAGGGATTCCATTGCGCCTATTCGAGATAATATTGGCGATTTGAATGCTTCCTATATAAAAAATGGGCAATTTCCCGGAGCTATTATGCTCCCCGGCACTGAAGTGTCATTAGCTATAGGCGGTTTTATAAAAGCAGTAGGTTTTTATGATACGAAGTATAATCAAAAGAATGAAATTATTCTTCCAGGCACTTTTATTCCTTCGCAATTTGAGGAAGGTCAAACCTATTTTGGGGCACGTTCCTCACGGCTGTTTTTTGATGGAAGGTCAACACTTGGAGGTGTTAATGTAGAGGGTTATTTTGAAATGGATTTTAGGGGTGCTTCAGGATTTACACTTCGCCATGCCTATTTGCAATTAAGCAATCTAAAAGGACAAAAATTATTAATGGGCCAGTATTGGAGTCTTATTATGGATTTACAAACCGTTGCCGAAGGATTGGTGGAGCCAACCTTAAGTGGTGGTGGCTTTTCACGGCATGGACAAATTCGGTTTACAACGCCTTTGAGTAAATCGTTGACATTTTCTGCATCCTTGGAAGAGCCCAATAATAGCGACTTAAAAGGAGTTGATATCATTCCCGTCAATAAATATCCCGATGTTATAGGTTCGATATCATTTGACCCATCTTCAGCTTTTCATTTGAGTATTACAGGCATGTACAAACCTGCCACATATAAGAATCAGTCCAATGGTAATTTAAATACTGAAGGCGGTTGGTTAACTGGTGCAGGAATTGTGTTTAGACCTAGTGAACGTGATAAAATTACCCTTGCAGGCATATATGGCGCTGGTGCTTCGAATTACATCATGGGTACTGATGGCACTTCCGGATATTATGACCAAACCACTATGGAACTACAAGATGAATCTGGTTTTAATTGTTCGTATAAGCACAATTGGAATGAAAAGTTTAGAAGCAATATTGCCTTAGGTAGATTTTTTGGTGACGAAATTACAAATAATCCCAACCCTCATATTAAAACAAGTACCTATGGCTTTATAAACACCTATTATCAATTGAACAGATATGTAAATATTGGTATTGAATGGGTTTATTCTGAAAAGGAAAACTACCGTGGAAGCAATTTTAATAATAATCGCTTTCAGTTCGGAATACAGGTGTTTTAGAAGTTAGGTATATAAAAAAATAAAACAATAATCATTTTTAGTTTTTAGCCCAAGTCTCATAATCAACCAAGACTGCAGATATTTCAATGTAGATTTTTTCATGTGGCTTTTCAGTGAAATAGTAATCGTTTAATTTCAAATCAGAAATAATAGATGCCATTTCAACTGGCTCACTTTCTTGCTGTAGACCATCAATATCTATATTGACTGTTCTTCCTAATTAAATCATTTAGAAAGTTCATGTAATGTAAATTTAATGCTAACGTTAAGATAACCATAACACCTAAAGGATCTATTCATTACTTGTGTTATACCCCCAAACTAAAAAAGCCCATCACTATGGTGAAGGGCTTTCTTATTTGCGGTCCTGACGGGATTGCTTCCCGCGCTTCGTTGCGGAAGCGGCCCAAGGCTTATGTAAGGATACCCTACAAACCGTTATGGAATATCAAAAAATCTTATCCAATATATTGCTGACCCAACATGTCAGCCGTAGGTAAGATATAGAACGCCAATTGCCGTTTTCAATTTTTCACCCGTACCATTGAGCCATTTTAAAATACCATTCTTGTTACCCATTTCAAGTTTTTCATCGATTTGACCCTGAAGGGCTTCGATGGATTCGATGCTCGTTTCATAGCCTCCACGCTTGTTGCGCCGTGTCCAAAGACGTTCATGTTCGGGTAGGATTTCCGTGATAAGCGCCTTCATATCCGTTAAAAGTTGTTTGTTCCCTTCATCGGTTTGTTGTTGGTGATAGTTGATGTACTGTTTTAATTTAGCGCCAAGTCTAATCATCCTGATCGCATTTTTATATTCGTCAATAACAAGGGAACCATCTGTGGATGACGGTCTTGTTTGTACCAACTCTTTTTCAAGGGTATCCACGAACTCCAAGATTGCTTTTGGGTTGTATGTTTTGGGATTATCGAACCGATCAACCAGCACTTTCTCGGTCTTCTGGTTTAAGGGCATGAATTCCAGAATGCCTTTTTGGAACTTTTTGAAAATGGCGTCTATCATGTTTTTGTCCATCAACCCGAACCGATAGCCCCATCCGGTCATTGTACCCGATACCATCTGATATTCCTCAAATTGGTTGTATCGGCCCAAGTCCATTATGATATTTCCAATGTTGTGGGTAGTGTCGCCAAAAGCCGCTTGGCTCAGATAACCGCCCAAATCTATATGAGGTTTGGAATCGTTGTTCCAACTTAATGCGGCACCATAAGCAAGGCCGGGATAACTGACCGTCAAATATTGCAGATGCGGCGTGTCGCCCCAATCGGTTATCAACATGCCCTCAGCGCCATACTTGATGCCATTTTCAACGGCGTTCGCTACATTGCCCAACATGTTATCCGTCCTGCCGGTAAAGTCGGTCCAACTGCTTGTGCCAGGACAGACCATATAGTTCAATCCTGCTTCCTGATATCTTTTACAACTATCCTCAAAATCCTGATAATCTTCGTACGCCCATTCAAGCATGGTAATGTCCTTTGGGATTTCGGAAATAAACTGGGGATGTTTTGAAACGACATCGCCCCACATAAGCATTTTCTTTCCTTTGGACTTTACATATTCGTTAAGTTTTTTCGCATACTCGAGGTATATTTTAACGATTTCGTTGGGATCTTCGATTCGGCGATCTTTGTTCTGTCCCAATTCAATAGGTTCGTCCAGATTTACATTAAATCGGTCAGATGTAAAATTGGGCAGCATATCGTTCGACATTTGCTTTACCAGTTCCAGACTCTTGGGGTTCGAAGGGGCCAAAGTAGTTTTCATCTCTACAATTCCCAAGAATTTATAACCGTCCGGGCATTCGGCCAAATCTTTAAACGCTTCCGTCGCCAACCAGGCCTGCATATGGCCCAATGTATTATGGTTCGGTACCAGATCAATATACCGTTCTTTGCAATAGGCGTCCAATTTCCTTATTTCTTCCGGTAATATGGGTGTTCCGGTACGCTCCCATAAATTCTTGAACGAGGGATATCCAAAGGAAAAACCCTCGATATAAAGCTCCAAGTGATTATATTTCAAGTCGGCAAGAAAATCGACTAGCCCGTAAAGCGTCTCCAAAGTGGGTACTTTTCCCCTGCTGATATCCAACAAGGCGCCCCTGGTCCGCAGATCTGGGCTGTCTTCGATTTCAGCACACGGTATTTTGTTGTTATATTGTTTCTTCAGTTGCTTTAGCGTTGTCAGTGCATAAAACAGCCCTGGTCGACTATGATATGCTATATTTATTTGATCCGGTCGGATGGAAAGTCGATAGGCCTGGGATTCCAACGCATCGTCTTTGCTGAATGTAAGGGCCGCCTTTGAACCCGTTTCCGCAACAATTGCCAACTTATTCTTGATAATGTCACGAATGACTTCAGCATCCTCGTTCGGCGCATGGAAGGAAATTCGTGATGGCAATTTGAAAAATCCGTCAGACCATACCAGCATTTTGGGAACCGGCAGCAGTACCGGGCCATCGGAAATCCCGGCATCGACTTTTATTTTTTCGGCGATTGCCACCTCTGGGGGCAAGGGGGTCTTTTCATTGATGGATTCATAATAGACCAGCAACCCGGCTGATACCAATAGGAGGATCAAAACTAAGGCCAGTATTATTTTTTTTAGGATTCGTAACACTTTTTTCATCATGGATTGGTTTCAGGTTTGGCGACTTCTTTGCAAAAAGATCGTTCATATCGTTTTAAGTTCTGCAACCCTAGGGGCGTGCACATTCCCCTTAGGTACACCAATACCGTATTCTGAATGAGGACTTGGGCGGATAGCTGTAGGGCGCCAAAGGCATTTTCCCTGGTGATGGCGCTATATAGTTTTTGGATGCCGATCAACAATACCCCAGTATTGATATCGGGCATGAAGTATCCATTATTTTTACCCTGGTCAACAATATCGCTAAAAAATAGATGTAACCTACCAATGGCCAACAATGCCTCATTTTGGAGCGCCGGATAGTATTTGTTCAGGTCAGAATAAAATTTTTGATTTATCCCGAACTCCAAAGTCACCGCACGGTGAATGACCGACAAAAATGTTTCTACCTCATTCTCCGTATTCGAGGGTATTTCAAACAATTCTTCCGTAAATCGTGCATAGTGCTCACTAAGGCATATACGCAGGAGAGCCGTTTTATCGTCAAATAATCTATAAACCGTTTTTGTTGAAATTCCTGCCAGTTCCGATAGCTGTTTGATGGTAAGGGCTTGAATTCCATCGCGCAGAAATTCAGTTAGGGCAATGTCAACAATTTCTTTCTTGGATATTTTAGTTACCGGCATGGAAAATATTATCTGTATGATATTTTCTGCAAATAATATGGAAAATATTCAGAACACCAAATTTTCCAAAAAAAATTTGACTTTACGTATTAATCAACGACTGATATGTGGGGCCTTTACAGCATTGCTGCTGTAACCTAGTACAAGGACCCAGCGGGGAACTTTATGTGAGCGATAATAGGGTCGGAACCCTTTTCACAATAACCTATTAGGCCTTCGACCAACAGTTTTGAAAGTATGAACACCTATAAGGCAAAATGATAAAGCAAGCTATTTCGGTATGAAAAAAAGAGTCACGGTTGGCTGTGATCAAATGATCGAACTTAACTGGAACTCTTGCTAATTGGACTTTAAATTTTGGTCATCGTTTATCCAAACGGATCAAAAAACCACCTCCCGGTGCCATGTGGATGTTCATCGAATCATTTTTTTTGATCAATATGTCTTTTTCCAAGGTATAGTCAGCAGCATAACGGTCCGCATTTTTACCATCTTTGTAGAGGGTCGCAGCATAGTTTCCTTCCTCCAAAAAATCAAAGCTTATCGTAAGGTCCCTTTCACTCCAATTACCCATACCGCCGATGAACCAATCGGCCCCTTTCTTTCTTGCGCTTACGATATATTCGCCCACTTTTGCCTCCAGAATAATGGTTTCATCCCATGTGGTAGGGAGGTTTCCCAGAAATTCCATAAACTCGGGCTCTCGCCAACCTTCGGAAGGATTGCCTGAAAATATTTGCATGGGACTGTCATAGACGACGAACATGGATAATTGGTGGCATCGCGTTCCGGGACTCGTGACAACCCCTTCTACGGGGCGGGTGCCTTTTTGTGTGGCATTGTTCAGCAGTCCGGGTTCATAATCGAAGCCCCCTGCAAGCATTCGTGTGAAGGCAAGGGTAACATCATGTTCGGGAGTCACCCGATTACTCCATATATTGTACTCCGAGCCCAAAACGCCTTCCCGCCCCACCGCATTCGGATAAGTTCGGTTGAAGCCCTTTGGCGGAAAGGCACCGTGGTACATGATCATGATTTTGTGTGCGGCACAGGCACTGGCAATTCGATGATAAAAGTTGACTGCTTTCTGATCATCGCGATCGATAAAATCGGTCATGATAAAATCGATTCCCCATTTGTTGAATTGATCCAGGGCAGGTTCCAATTGTTTGTCTAGGGTCATGGCCAGCGTCCACATAGATATTTTGACGCCCTTTTCTTTGGCGTACGCGATCAAGGCTTCCATGTCGATATCCGGATTTATCTTGAACAGATCATTATTGTCGCTCCATCCCGCATCCATCATGATGCGGTCAAACCCGAATCTTGCGGCAAAATCAATATAGTATTTGTAGGAATCGGTATTAAGGCCCGCCTTGAAGGGTACATTGAATAGATTGAGGCCAATGATCCATTCATCGGTCAAGTTTCCCGGTTCTATCCATGAGGTATCGGATATTTTCGAGGGCTCACCCAAGCGAAATACCAGATCATTGTTCGGCAATTCCTTATCCTCATTGGCGATGATCAAAATCCGCCAAGGAAAACTTCTGCTGCCTTTGGTCCTTGCAATATAAGGGGCACGCCGTACCACCTTGATCTGCGAGTAAAGCTCATGGGTTTCTTCTTCTTCCAATGGATAACCTGCAAATACGCCCTTCAAGGCCCCGGGACCATTGCCGGTAAGGAACATGCCCGGATAGTCGTAAAGATCCGATTCGGTAATGGCAATTTTGGGATTTGATTCGGGTACCACCAAAATTGGCGAGTAGCCAAGAATCCCGTCCTTCAGGCTATCGAGACTTATAAGGGGATACACTTCCTCAAAACTGGTGTGGAACATATCGGCATCCTGTTTTTTTTGTACTTGCGGGAAATAGGCAAACGGACTACCGGGAAAATCAAACTCAGCAACTTCATCTTTAATGGTGATGGAATCTTTGTACAACGTATGGATACGATAGGCCGCCCCATCATCATATAAGCGGAATTCTAATTGGTAAGGTTGCTTGAAGGCCAAGGAAAGTTGCGTATAGTGGTCCGGGACCACCTTCCTTTTTTCGGGTACGGGAGCAATGATCTGTTCCTTGATATTTTTTATGGAGGAGGCGCCCAACCTATTGTTTTTGGAGAGTGCTTTGCCGTTGTCGAGCACAAGGTCTATTGCCGAGGGTTCCATAATGGTCCTTCCCTCATAGGACAGGGTGTATTTTAATGGCCCCTCCATCCAAACCTTTGCGCAGATCTTGCCCGAGGGGGAACAGGCCGTTAGGGTATCGTTTGCCTTATTTTGGGCAATTACCATCGTATTTACAGCCATTAGAACCGTTAGCGCCCTGATTGTTTTTAAAGCCATTGCCATTGGATTTGTCGGAAGGGATCCGATTTGTTTATCTGAAATGGTCAAATGTACTTTTTCCCTTTTGTAAAATGGGCTTTGTCCTTCACGATTTATTTAAAATTAATTGCATTTCTATGATCATGGTTCTTGGTGAAGTCAATGTCTACTCATTCTTGAATATCCCGGAGAACCAACTTGGTATACCGGTCTTATTTTATCCCGGTGAATGTTCCTTAATCGATTTTTGAAAACGATACAGGGCACAACTCGAACCGAAGGTTTTTTTGCCCAAAAGGAGTGCTTCACTAGCTATTATGGACATGAAGGATTTGTTATCTTAGTAAACATAAGCAGGATATCATCAATGATGCTATCCCATTGTTGTAGTTCATTAAAAACAACATGAATGAAAAAATCAAATAATTATTTACTTCTTTCAGCACTTTTCTTCACTGGATATCTTGTAATAGAATTTACCGATATTTATGGTGATCCAGTATGGTTTAAATCTTTTCTAATCATTATCTGTGCTACCTTTCTGATTAATGGGATTTCACTGAAACGAAAGAATGAATAGAAAGAAAGTGTTTCAACAACGGCTCCAATGAAAATCCCGATAATCTCTTGATTATCGGGATTTTTTAATTCTTGTTTAGCGATCTGGAAGGGATTTCATTCAGGCTCCAAAACTAAAAAAGCCCTTCACCATGGTGAAGGGCTTTCTTGTTTGCGGTCCGGACGGGACTCGAACCCGCGACCCCCTGCGTGACAGGCAGGTATTCTAACCAACTGAACTACCGAACCGTGGCGTTTAGCGGATGCAAATATACGCCGCTAATTCTATTGCACAAACTATTTCCCCTAAAAATGAACGCACTTACAGAAAATTCTGCCGCTCTACCAAATAGGTATTCAAAACCCTTGCAAAATCGGCCTTTACATCGACCTCTACATATTTGATCTTGTACTGGGCACATTTTAGTTTGAGGGCCCCGAAGTAATCGGCCATGCTTTTTGAGTAGGCTTCCTTGATATTGTCGGCATAAAGGTCTATATGTTCCCCGGTTTCCACATCCCAAAACCGCTTGGGGGTGTTTTCGAAATTGAATTGATATTCGGTACTGCGATCGAGCAAATGAAAGAGGACCACCTGGTGCTTGTTATATTTCAAATGCCGCAGGGCATCGAACAGCTTTTCGTCCTCAGTGGCCGTCTGCAGCATATCGGTAAACAAGAATATAAGGCTCCTGCGCTTGATCTTCTCGGCGATCAAATGCAAATGCAGGTAGGTTTCCGTTTGTGTCGCCGCACTATCCTCCAACAACATTTCCTCCAATTTGGCCAAAAGCATTTGGTGATGGCGCTCGCTTCCCTTTTCAGGGGCATAAAAATTATAGGTGTCGGAATAAACACTGAGCCCCACTGCATCGCGTTGCTTCTTCAGAATGTTCATCAGGGCCGCGATCGCCAGAACCCCATAACCGATCTTGTTCAGATGATCGAGGTCTAACTTTTTAACCACAGGGTAATACATCGAGGCCGAATTGTCGAGGATCATATGGCACCTCAGGTTGGTCTCCTCCTCGTATCTTTTGGTATAGAGTTTATCGGTTTTCGCGAACAACTTCCAATCGATATGTTTGGTGCTTTCCCCCGTATTGTAAATTTTGTGCTCGGCGAATTCTGCGGAAAAACCATGAAACGGACTCTTATGGATACCACTGATAAATCCCTCCACCACCTGGTTTGCCAAAAGTTCAAGATTCTGGAAAAGGGGGGCCTTATTTAATTCGGTTTGCAGTTTCATGTCACTAAGTTAAAACAAAAAAAAGGCTTGACTCGCATCAAACCTTTCTTAACAAAATAAATTAAAGTATCTATAAAACCGCATCAATGGCATCGGTATACACCTTTTTTGGGGATACCCCCACTTGCCTGTTCACGATTTCGCCATTTTTAAAAACCAAAACGGTAGGTATATTCCGCACGCCATACTTGGCCGCAAATTCTTGGTTGGAATCCACATCAACTTTGCCCACAACAGCCTTTCCCTCATATTCAGTGCTAACCTCATCGATGATCGGTCCTACCATTCTACAGGGTCCGCACCAAGCGGCCCAAAAATCAACGACTACGGGTTTATCACTTTTTAACACTACCTGATCAAAAGTAGCATCGGTTATTTCTAATGCCATGTTTTTATATTTAAATGTTATGCAAATTTAGTCAATTATTTCAAGTGTTCCTTACTGCCTTTAAATACATAAAACCTATGCCCCCATTGCCAAAGTTTATCGACAAAATGATATTGACCCTAAGCTTCCTTCCCAATTCATTACAACGGAACGGCTTAATCGTCAAGGTTCAATTTAACTTGTAATGCACTTCCTTTTCTTCCAAGACCGATAACAATTCGCTGGTGATCTGTACTTTTTGTTTTCTGCTCGACATCCTCACTTTGATCTCGTCTTCCACCCCATAGATTTCAAAATTCAATGGGTGCATCCCTTTATGAGAAACTAAAGTGTCTTTTAAATCCGCAATGCCCTCTTTCTTCAGGGCATCGATATTTAACTTTATGGTAAGCTTTTTTGCATAGGCCTCCATCACTTCCTGCAAGAGCATAAAGCTGTTGAACTGTAATCGCGCCTCCCCTTTTTTTCCGGTTTCCCTGTTGATCCAACCCTCCCTCACGTACACCTTGAGGTAAACAAAGGAATTGATCATCAAAAAATGTCTATATTTAAGGTACTCTTCCCCAAATATCCTGAACTCGAAAGAATCGGTATAATCTTCCATTGTAAAGGAGGCCCAGCCTTTGCCATTCCTGGAGGTCCGATGTTGCACATCGGTGATGACCCCTGCAAAAGAGAGTTCCCTGTTCACATATTCTTCAAGACTACTGGCATAGGATACGCTGGCATTGCAAAATGCGGTGATCTCGGTCTTGAAGTCGTCCAGGGGATGACCCGATATATAAATGCCCACTACTTCTTTCTCACGGCGCAATTTTTCCATAGTGCCCCATTCTTCGCAAGGCGGCACGATCGGTTCGGGGATCTGCACTTCACTGGCCTCGCCGAACAGGCTCACCTGGCTTGAATTTTTATTATCTTGAAATTTTGCCCCAAATCGTATCACCTTTTCCAAAAGGGAAATACCATCCCCATCATCATGGAAATACTGTGCCCTGTGGGTCGTTCCGAAGGAGTCGAAGCCGCCCGCCACGGCCAGGTTTTCAAAAGCTTTTTTATTGGCAGCCCTTAGATCGATTCGCTTCGCCAGATCAAAGACCGATTTGAAGGGGCCGCTCTTTTTTCTTTCTTCTACAACCGTTTCCACGGCGGCCCTGCCCACCCCTTTGATCGCGCCCATACCAAAGCGTACCGCATTGTCCTTGTTGACCGCAAATTTATAATAGGATTCATTGACATCGGGTCCCAATACTTGCAAGCCCATCCGTTTACATTCTTCCATAAAGAAAGTCACCTGTTTAATATCGTTCATGTTATTGCTCAACACGGCGGCCATATATTCAGCAGGATAGTGTGCCTTCAGATAGGCCGTTTGATAGGCGATATAGGCATAACAGGTAGAGTGGCTCTTGTTAAAGGCATAGGAGGCAAAGGCTTCCCAATCTTTCCAAATTTTTTCAAGGACCTCCCTGGGATGGCCATTTTGTTCCCCGCCATCTAAAAATTGGGGCTTCAACTTCTGCAAGAGGGCAAAAATCTTTTTCCCCATGGCCTTTCGCAACACATCGGCTTCCCCTTTGGTGAACCCGGCCAATTTTTGTGACAAGAGCATTACCTGTTCCTGGTACACGGTGATGCCATAGGTATCCTTGAGGTATTCCTCCATTTCCGGCAGGTCGTACTTAATTTCGGCGATACCGTTCTTTCGCTGGATAAAACTCGGGATATATTCCATCGGGCCTGGTCTATAGAGCGCATTCATGGCGATGAGGTCATCGAAGACAGAAGGCTTCAAATCTTTCATGTGCTTTTGCATCCCCGGCGATTCGTATTGGAATATCCCTACCGTATCCCCTTTCTGAAAGAGTTCATAGGTCTTCTCATCGTCTAGCGGGAATTCATCTGGATCTAAATCGATGTTGTGCTTCGCCTTCACGATCTTCACGGTATCCTTGATCAAGGTCAGGGTTTTTAGTCCCAAGAAGTCCATTTTCAACAATCCCGCATTTTCCACGACAGAGTTGTCGAACTGGGTCACGTATAGATCGGAATCCTTTGCCGTTGCCACGGGAACAAAATTGGTGATATCGCTGGGGGTAATGATCACCCCACAGGCATGGATGCCGGTATTTCGGAGGGAACCTTCCAAAACCCTTGCCATTTTCAAAGTACGGCCCTCTAGATCGTCCCCTTCCGAAATATTCAAAAGTTCTTGTACTTTATCGAAATCCTCGGAACGGAAGCTTTTTTTCAAATCGGCTTCCTCCGCTCCGAAAATCTTATCGAGTTTCGACATGGTGGGTATCAACTTGGCGATCCGATCGGCATCGCCCAAAGGCAGGTCCAGTACACGGGCGGTGTCCCTGATCGAGGATTTTGCCGCCATGGTCCCATAGGTTATGATCTGTGCCACCTGGTTGGCCCCATACTTATCGATCACATAATCCATGACCTTGCCGCGGCCCTCATCGTCAAAGTCAATATCGATATCGGGCATTGATACCCGGTCAGGGTTCAAAAAGCGCTCAAAAAGCAGGTCGTACTTTAGGGGATCAATATTCGTTATCTTGAGACAATAGGCCACCACCGATCCGGCAGCCGAACCCCGTCCCGGACCAACGGAAACGCCCATGTTCCGCGCTTCCCGAATAAAATCCTCAACAATTAGGAAGTAACCCGGATAGCCCGAATTTTCAATGGTCTTCAATTCAAAATCGATACGTTCCCGAATCGCATTGGTCATTTCGGGATAACGTTTTTTGGCCCCTTCATAGGTAATGTGCCTCAGATAGGCATTCTCACCCCGTTTGCCCCCGTCTCCCATATCTTCTGCAATCTTAAATTCGGCAGGGATATCAAAATTGGGCAAAAGTACGTCGCGTGCCAGATCATAGGATTCGATTTTGTCCACGACCTCCTGAATGTTCAAAATCGATTCGGGAAGGTCCTCGAAGAGCGACTTCATTTCGTCTTGAGACTTAAAAAAGTATTCCTGGTTGGGGAGGCCGTATCGATAGCCCCTTCCCCGACCTATAGGAGTGGCCTGTTTTTCACCATCCTTTACACATAATAAGATATCGTGGGCCTCCGCATCCTGCTTGGCACAATAGTAATTATTATTGGTCGCCACCAATTTAACTTGGTGCTTTTTTGCCAGGGCGACCAAAACCGGGTTTACGCGGTCCTCGTCCTCTTGGCCATGCCGCATGATTTCGATGTACAGATCATCACCGAACTGCTCTTTCCACCAAAGCAGGGCTTCCTCCGCTTGATTTTCACCAACATTCAAAATCTTTCCGGGCACTTCCCCGTAAAGGTTGCCCGTGAGCACGATAAGGTGGTCCTTATATTGCTCCACCACCCTTCGGTCGATACGGGGCACATAATAAAATCCATCCGTATAGGAGAGCGAAGACATCTTGGCAAGGTTATGGTAGCCCTGTTTGTTCTTCGCCAACATCACGATTTGGTAGCCGTAGTCCTTGGTGTTCTTATTGGTGTGGTCGTCACAGACGAAAAATTCGCAGCCCAAAATCGGCATGATTTCGGTTTCCGTTGGTGCTTCCCCATGATTGACCGCAATGGTGTTCCTTTCCCGCACGCCCGCGTTATGGGCCTTTACCTCCTTCACGAAATGAAAAGCGCCCATCATATTGGCATGGTCTGTCAGTGCCACCGCGGTCATTTGATTTTCAGCCGTGGACCGAACCAAATCTTTGATGGCGATCGTCGATTGCAAAACCGAAAATTGAGAATGGTTGTGCAGGTGCACGAATTGGGCGGCCTCCAAAGATTTAATGTTCTCTTTGATTACGGCTTGGGAAACCTGCTCGGTATCCTGGTCCCAAAGTTGGTCCGCTATTTTTTTGGAGGCCTTTTTTAAATTGATATGCTTCAGCCCTACCGATTTGATCTGCGTGGGATTGGCCACCAGAAAATTTTCAAAATAATCTGGGGCGACCTTTAATTGGTCGTTGGTATAATGGCCGCGGCGCAACAATTCGAAAAAGCAACGGGAAGTGGCCTCAACGTCGGCCGTGGCATTATGCGCCTCGGCGAAAGGTTCATTGAAGAGATAATCGTGGAGCTCCGTCAGCGTGGGCAGTTTGAACTTGCCTCCCCTGCCACCGGGCAATTGGCACAATAAGGCCGTTTCCTCGGTACAGGTATCCAATACGGGTAGGCTCTGAAAGCCGCTTTCCATAGCCAACCGATGCAATTCTGCCCCAATGATATTCACATCAAAGCCCACGTTCTGCCCAACAATGAATTTCGCATTGGCACAGGAGGTGTTGAATTTTTCCAATACCTCATCCAAAGGAAGCCCGCGCTGCGATGCAAGGGCCGTGGAAATCCCATGTATTTTTTCTGCGTCATAGGGCACGTTGAAGCCATCGGGCCGCACCAGATAATCTTGTTGGTCGATCATGACCCCCATGGCATCGTGCAACTGCCATGCGATCTGAATACATCGGGGCCAGTTGTCCGTATCGGTGATCGGGGCGTCCCAACGTTTGGGCAGGCCAGTGGTTTCTGTATCGAAAATAAGGTACATCAGGGGTGTTTTATACGTATAAAAAGCAAGGTTAAAAATAAGGAAAAGTATTGCGATGATAAAAGGGAGTTGTCATGAGTTATCAACCCATAGCCCTTTATCCCTTATTTGCCGGTTCCCGGAGCTATCCGCTATCTTCAAAGCGATCAATAGAACAATAGTTATGTATAAACCACAAAATCGTTTGGGCCAATATCCCGGGTTTTTGGATGTTTTTGTTTTGGAGGCATCGATGGGCCGGGGACAAAATATCACAAAAGCCAAGCCCAACTTCGTTATTATTTTTGCCGATGCCCCTTCAGAACCATATGATTTTAGCGAAGCACGTGCAGAAATTATTAATAGGATAAATGGTTTCATCACCCAACACCGGTCGAAACTTAGGATGGGGAAGGATCAACTGGCCCAACATGAACAAAGGAAATTTTCACAAGGTATTGTACATTAAATGAAATGGTCTATATTTGCAGCCCCGAAAAAGGGATAAAATGAATTAATAACCGAGGGTCGGGCACCCTGCAAAATTAATGTGATATGCCAGTTAAGATTAGATTACAGAGACACGGAAAAAAAGGAAAACCCTTCTTTTGGATCGTAGCGGCGGATAGCCGTGCCAAAAGAGATGGAAAATTCCTTGAGAAACTGGGAACCTACAATCCCAACACCAATCCAGCAACCATCGAGATCGATGTTGACCATTCGGTAAAATGGCTTCAGAATGGGGCACAACCCAGTGATACCGCAAAGGCCATTCTTTCTTATAAAGGAATATTGTTGAAGCACCACCTCTTGGGAGGGGTCAGAAAAGGCGCTTTGACAGAAGAACAAGCTGAAGAAAAATTCAATACCTGGCTTGAAGAAAAACAAAATTCCATAGCAGCTAAGGTAGGCGGACTTGACAAGGCCAAAGCAGAGGCAAAGGCCAAAGCTTTGAAAGCCGAAAAAGAGGTGAGCGAAAAACGCGCATTGGCCGCAGTGGAGGCCGAGGCCCCAGCGGCGGAAGCAGTGGAAGCAGTGGAAGAGGAAGCAACTGAAGCAGCAGCTCTAGAAACCCCTGCCGTTGAAGAAGCTGTCGAAGCTGCGCCCGTAGCAGAGGAAGTGACCGAAGAAGCCCCTGCAGCCGAGGAGGTAGCAGAAGAAGCGCCTAAGAAGGAAGAAGAATAGATCTTAAAGGAAACGATGCGAAAGGAAGATTGTTTCTACCTAGGAAAGATCGTTTCGAAATATAGTTTTAAGGGGGAATTGTTGGCCAAGCTCGACACCGACGAACCCGAACTTTACGAAAATCTGGAATCAGTTTTTGTACTCCTTCCCGGAGACAATCTGGTTCCTTTTTTTATTGATAAGTGCCGACTTCATAAATCGAACCTATTGCGGATCGATTTCGAGGAAGTTAAGAACGAAGCGGCCGCAGATGGCGTTATGGGCTGCGAACTCTACCTGCCCCTTTCCTTCCTCCCTAAATTGGAGGGCAATAAATTCTACTTCCACGAAGTGATCGGTTTTTCAATGCACGATGGCGTACATGGAAATATCGGTACCATTACCGGAGTGAACGATACCACTGCCCAGGCCTTGTTCGAAGTAGAGAAGCAGGGGAAACAACTTTTGATCCCAATAACGGATGAAGTGGTGACCAAAGTGGACCGGAACCACAAAACAATTTTTGTCAATACGCCCGAAGGGCTTATCGATCTTTATTTGGGCAAAGGTTAAACCGTCTCCGAATGGTTTTGTTGCTCAGCTTATTGGGCGATGGCCCCGGCACAGTAATCCACACATTTTCGTACTTCCGCAATGGGATCGGAACCTGCCGGAATATCATACTCCAATTCAATGGTCGCAGGAAACTTATATTGTTTGTCGCGCATGAGCTGCAATACCTGGGATAAGGGCGTGTCGCCCGTTCCCCAAACCACATTGCCCTTACCATGTTCTGGAGACTGACGGTCTTTGACGTGCATGCTCAAAATCCGGTCATGTTTTTGTTTAATGATTTCCAAAGGTTCCTTGTTGCCAGCGGCCACATAATGTCCTATGTCAAGATTTAGGCCATTAAAGGGAGATTGTTGAAGAGCGGTATCCCAGAATGTGGGCGTCTGCTGTTCATGGCCATGGTATCCGATATAAACCTGGTGTTGGGCTCCCATGGCTCCCAATTTTTTGGTCCAGGCGTCATCACTGGGATGTTCCAAAGTCACATGGCTCGCCCCCAAAGTTTTGGCGGCGCGCAGACCCCAATCGATTTCAACATCGGTATTATCCTTTCCAAAAGCGGCCGGCTTGAACGCATAGATTTCTACTCCGGCATCATTGTACATCTTACGGAGTTCGGCGAACTTGTCCATACCGACCTTGGAACGCCAAAGCGCAACTTCCTGGTTATAGGCCGTCATGCGTTCCTGCATTTCCGCCATCTCCTTTTCTTGATCTACGGTGAGCGTGCCTTCCCGTTTGGCCCTCATGAGGCCATAGAAGGCACGACGGTCTACCGGATTCACCGGTTTTCCCGCAAAAGTCTCCGCCGGATCGCCCATCAACTCAATGGCATTGATTCCACAATCTAGCACATATTGTAGGGTCGCCTCGGCACTTTGATCGGGCAAACTTCTAAAAGAATAGGTAATCACGCCCAGTTTTACCCCGCCGATCAATTTACTACGCTTGCTAAGGGAAGGAATTATGGCCGGAGCACCGAATAATGTCGGGCCCGCTAAGGCGGTCGCGGCCGCAAAAGCCGAGGTGGTTCCTATAAATCTTCTCCTGCTCAAATTGTTCTTGTCATTTTTCATAATCGCACATCTTAATTGTTAATTAGTTGATACTTTTTTCTGTTTGGAGTATTCCGTATAGCTTCATTTGCCGCATCGACCATGGAATTTCGCCTTCTTCGTCCAAATTGGCCGTGAGCATAATTCGAAGGAACTTACCTTGCGCCGGTTCGAACAAAATGGCAACATCCTGATGGTTCCCCTCCCCTATCGATACCGTATTCCAGTTGGTGCCATCCATGGAAACCTCGACTTTGTAGGCCCTGGGATAGGTCTGGAAGGGGGGGATACGGTCACGAAAGCTTCCGCGTCTTTTTGGAGGGGCATTAAAATGGATTTCGGTAATTTGCTGGGCCTGCGGGAATTCGATTTGGTACCACATGCCCTTCATCTGTGTTTCCCCGGTCGTCCATCCCTCAAAATTAAAGGCACTGGACGGGGCCGCGGTGCCCCCGATACGGGAAGGTGTCGTGTGGCTTGCCGTTACCTTCCAACTTTCAGTTGGGGTTAAGGTTTGGGGAACCGATGCCAAGAGTTCGTTATATTGGTAAGGACCCGTTCTATCCTTACTTTTTTCTCTCACCTCTGCCACTTGTTCCGGGCTGATCATCGAAGCTTCATTGGTCAAGTTCACACGAATGTAACTCGCAATATCGGCGATCCAATCATCTGACTGATCTCCCATGCCCACCATGATGCCCCCGGGATAGTTCTTACCATCCAAAACTCCGTCAATCCCATGGAGCAGCGTTTTTATCACATACTCAGGATGCGATTGTACCCTGGGAGAGCCGGTCAAGGGAGGCGCCATCACCGTCCCGTCTCCCAAGGGGGTTCCCGTGCCGTTAAGGCCATGGCACTGTACGCAAAGTTCATTAAAAATAACCGATCCCCTTTCCAAGGCCTGCTGCTGGGAAGCGGTAAGTTCAGGGCCCGAATCGATCATCCAGCCTTTCTGCTCTACCGGATTCAGTATCTGTTCCCCTATGGTTTGGATTCCCTTGGCCTTATTGGCGGCCATGACCGATTTAATATCTTCATTCAATGTGGGTATCTTGGTTAAATTGGCCGTGAGCATGGCCTGCAGCGCAACCTCCACATGGGCGTCTTTCATCATTGCACTGTAATCTTGCGCCAATTGACGGCTGCCTATTTTATACAAAGATTCACTTGCCCTCAGTGCCTGAACCCGCATACGGGGATTTGCATCCTTTAATAATTTACGGATCAATTCCGTATCAAGCGCCCCCAAACCCTCCAAACTCCAAAGCGCATGAAAACGGGCCAAGAGGTTTTTGCTCTCAAGGGCCATTTTTGCCAAGGCCGGTACTGTGCTTCTATCCTTTGACAGCACGATCAATTGCTGTGCCTTATCCCGCCACCAACCGTTCGGATGCTCTAGGTGTGCAACCCATTGCAAGGGGGTTTCTTCGAACATTCTTGGTTGTACCTTATCCCGTTGCTTACTATCATGGGTGATGCGCCATATCCTGCCAAGGCCCACCACTTTATCGAGCTGGTATTGTTCGATCTTGGTCCTCAAATAAGTGCCTTTTTGTGCCCATTGCCCTTCCTGGATGATGCCATGGTACATGTCGGCCACATACAAAGTGCCGTCGGGTGCGGTGACCATATCCACCGGGCGAAATAAGGGATCGGTAGAACGAAGAAATTCCGATTTCCGATCTTGGTAGGCATTGTGCAGGGTGGTGAGCCCTTCTGAAACAACAGGGTTAATTTGCCTAACGATCCTAGCCACCGGTTCGCCGTAAAACAATTGTCCGTATACCTCCTTGGGCAAACGGTCGCCCCGGTAAATATCGTTCCCTGCAGATCCGGTTACCCTGTTCAAAGAACCATCGGGTTGGCGGATCTCATCCATACCACCCTGCATATCGCCGATTTTTACGGGGGCGCCCCAAGGCACTTCGAAACCCTCCGCAAATTGGTTTTCCACGGTGAAGGTGCCATAATGGATGGGAAATTGAAAATAGGAGGGTACACCGCTGGCGCCCCCCTGAAACCAAAGTTTTCCATCATCGTCATGGGTAACGCCCCATTGGGCGCGATTATACCCTGTAGGCTCACGAATGACCCCGCCGGGCGTTTCCTTTACCCTGAAGGCATTGACCGTGCTGTACAGCCAGTTGTCCATTCCCCAATACATAAAGGCCTGTTGGTGTTCCACATTTCCCGAGCGGCCATATTTATTCGTGAAGAACTCCTTTTTATCCGCTTTGCCGTCGCCATCGGTATCCGAATATTTATATACATTGTCCTCATCCGAATTCATGGTCAAGACCGCGTCCTTTCCATAGGGAAGAACAAAGCGTGGAAAAATCAGGCTATCCACAAATACGCTTCCCGTTTCATATTTGCCGTCATTGTCCCTGTCTTCCCAACGCGATATTCTACTGACGGGCTCCAGGGTCCCGTCAGAATCTGCCGTCAACATATAGGTCCTTAATTCCAAAACATACATTCTGCCATTTCCATCGAAAGCGATTGCGCCCGGTTGCTCGATCTGCGGTTCGGTCAATACCGGTTCTATGTGGTAGCCATCGGGCAAAAGAAAAAGTTTCTGTTCGGCATCGGGATACAAGGGAAGTACAGGTTTTTTGGGCTCCAGATCTATCCCCGCCCAATCCTCAGCCTCCGGATCTGCATCTTCCGGTAAAGCAATATTGGGCAAGGTATCTGACATCGTGCCGATTACCTTGGCCACGTTGTCGGGTTCCTTTTCTTTTGGGGTACATCCAAAAATAAAAAGTGTCAGCAATAAGTACGTCAAGAAGAGTGGGGAATCCGTGAAATGAAGTGCGAATCTACGATTCATCATAAATCAATTATTAAGAAGAAGTAATTTATAAAAATTAATTATATTCAGAACTATTTCTGCGACATTAAGCGTAATCAAGTAAAGAAAATATGATACAGCATACAGTGGTTTTTAAATTGAAACATCCAATTGGTTCCACAGAAGAAAAACATTTTCTGAAAGCTGCCATGCAACTTGCATCGATTCCCGGGGTTCATCACTTTAAAGGTTTTCGTCAAATCAGCAAAAAAAACCATTTCGAGTATGGATTGTCGATGACGTTTGAATCGAAGGCCGACTATAAGGCATATGATCAACATCCCGATCACTTGGCATTCATCAAAAATTTTTGGATGGATGGGGTCGCTGATTTTCTTGAGCTCGACTATGAACCTTTAATATGAGCCATGTTTCAAACCTCAGTTTTGAAACTTCTATAGATTGGCCATTAAAAATTTAAGCTTGGTTGATAAGGCAGTGGACCAATCCCCAGCCGGAAAACCGCTTCAGGAAGTCTACAAAGTTGTTGAAAATTAAAATCCTAATAGTTGTCGCGAATGTTTTTTCGATTGGAAAATCGATTAGTTTTGATTCATTAACCCTTAATAACCCAACTGGTCCGAAAGCCTTAATTTTATTGAACATGCAACTAAAGTCCCTTTCCCTATGATACACCCAAATACCGAATTGAAATTCATCAGCCGAGAAGTGGGCTATGGTGTCGTGGCCACCGAATTTATTCCCGCGGGCACCGTTACTTGGGTGCTCGACCAGCTCGACCGGGAATTCACTCCCGCCGCTTTCGAAGCCATGCCCCCCATCTACCAGAACATTTTGGACACCTACACCTATCGCAACAATATGGGCAACTTCGTGCTCTGTTGGGATCTTGGGAGGTATGTTAACCATAGTTTCAACAGCAACTGCCTTACTTCCGCATACGATTTTGAACTTGCCATCAGGGATATCCATCCCGGGGAACAACTGACCGATGATTACGGCTATCTGAACATTCCCCAACCGTTCAGGGGAATCGACGAAGGGACCAAACGAAAGGTTGTTTATCCGGACGATCTCTTGCGCTACTACAAAACCTGGGACAAAAAATTGATCGAGGTTTTTGGGAATATCCCCAAGCTTGATCAGCCCCTTAAGGAACTCATCCCGGAATCGGTTTGGACCGAAATCAACATGGTTTCAAAAGGGAAGGCACAGATGAAATCGATACTGAACAATTACTATGACGAAGCCAAGCAGAACGGATTGCGCCATAATGAATCTGCCAAATAAAGTTGCCTAGACCAGAATGGTTTTTTATCTTACTTTTATGGTGTAAGGTTAAAAAGTCATGCGCCATATTATCCTACTTTTTATTGCAATGTTCTTCGTTTGTTGCGGTCAAAGGCAAGCCGACCCAAGAGAACCGCCAGCCCGTGGCCCCAATATCGTACTCATTTTCACCGACGACCAAGGCTATCAAGATGTAGGGGTTTTTGGCGCCGATGATATAGAAACGCCCCATCTCGATCGAATGGCGAAGGAAGGGGCAAGGCTGACCAATTTCTATGCCGCCCAAGCGGTTTGTTCGGCATCAAGGGCAGGCATCCTCACGGGCTGTTATCCCAACCGGATCGGCATCCACAATGCCATGATGCCCAAAAGCAGTATCGGGCTGCACCCCAATGAAACAACAATCGCCGAAATGCTTAAGGACAAAGGATATCGAACTGCTATTTTTGGCAAATGGCATTTGGGCGACCATCCCAATTTTCTACCGGCCAAAAACGGTTTCGATGAATACTTTGGTATCCCATATTCCAACGATATGTGGCCATTGCACCCACAACAAGGGCCCATTTTCAACTTTGGGCCCTTGCCCCTGATTGAAAATGTCTCGGTCATGGATACCCTCACCGACCAGACCCAGTTGACCACCCAAATCACAGAGCACAGTGTTGATTTTATCGAACGGAACAGGGAAAATCCATTTTTTCTGTATGTGGCCCATCCCCAGCCCCATGTGCCACTATTCGTCTCCGATAAGTTTAGGGGCAAGTCGAAAAGGGGGCTTTATGGCGATGTGATCATGGAAATCGATTGGTCGGTGGGGCAGATTTTAGAGGCCCTGAAGGAAAATGGCCTGGACAACAACACCTTGGTCGTCTTCACCTCGGATAATGGGCCTTGGTTATCTTACGGCAACCATGCGGGAAGTGCCTTGCCATTTCGGGAAGGAAAAGGAACTGCTTGGGAGGGCGGCCAGCGCGAGCCTTTTATAATCAGATATCCAGGAAAAATCAAGGCAGCATCGGTCATAGACGTCCCCGTGATGGCCATCGATCTATTGCCCACCATAGCGGAAATTACCCATTCAAAGCTGCCCGAAAAAACGATTGACGGTAAAAGTGTATGGAAAGTTTTCACAGGGGAAACCGACCAGAGTCCGCAAGAAGCCTATTTCTTTTATTATCGGGTGAACGAACTTTTCGGCGTGCGATATGGCCAATGGAAACTGTATTTTCCACATACCTACCGCACCATGGAGGGCCAGGAACCAGGTAAGGACGGGCTCCCTGGGGAATATAAGATGGTGACCCTACAAGAAATAGCGCTTTACGACTTGGAGGCGGATGAAGGTGAAACCACCGACGTGGCAAGCCAACATCCCGAAGTCGTGGAAGAAATTAAGGTAATTGCCGACAGGATGCGGGAAAGACTGGGAGATTCATTACTGGGATTGGAAGGCCAAGAAACCAGGGAAGCGGGAAAAATAGAATGAACAAACCCTTCAAATTCAAACAATTCACCGTGGAACAGGATCGCTGTGCCATGAAGGTCGGTACCGATGGGGTCTTGCTAGGGGCTTGGACCAGTCTGGCCAACCGGCCTGATTCAATTTTAGATATCGGTGCGGGAACCGGTCTGGTCGCCTTGATGCTGGCCCAACGCAGTTATGCCGAAACCATAGATGCCGTGGAAATCGACGGGCCCGCTTATGAACAATGTATGGAAAATTTCGAGGCCTCCCCATGGGCCCACCGCCTCTTCTGTTACCATACCGACTTTGAGGAATTTAGTGCAGAAATCGAAACGCCCTATGACCTGATCGTTACCAATCCGCCCTTTTTTTCAGAGCAGGTTTCCAGCGGAGATCTTGCAAGGGATAGAGCGCGACAAAACGAATCCCTACCTTTTGAAGATCTGGTCAATGGGATATCCAAACTACTTTCCCCAAGCGGCATTTTCACAATCATTTTACCCCATGGGGCGGAACAGGGATTTTTGGACAAAGCGGCCAATGTCGGATTATTTCCCAGTCGCATCACCAGGGTCAAAGGAAGTCCACAAACCGCATACAAACGCAGTCTGATCGCCTTGGAATTTCACCCTACAGATTTAAAGATCGAGGAACTGACCATTGAGACAAAGCGCCATGAATATACCTCTGCCTATATGGAATTGACCAAAGATTTTTATTTGAAAATGTAGTTATTGCAACCTCCTTTTCAATGGTCTTGTCAAACAGGTCGGACCGCCCCCGCCCTTGACACTGATTTCCCCGCCCATATAGGAATACACTTCGCAACCTGCTTTTTGAAGTGCCGCCATGGTGAGCGGATTACCCTCTACCATAATACATTTACGGGGGGCGATCGCCAACACGTTACTGCCCATAGAGTCAAATTCCGCCTCCGGCACTTCCACCAACTCAAAACCCCTTGCAATCAATAGGTTCCTGAATCGGATGGGCATCAAAGGGGAGTAGACCACGGCCAAATCTTCATCTACCGGACTTAAGATCGACATCAAATGGAAGACATCACTTTTGCCTTTATAGTGTGGCAGGTCGACCACTATAACTTCTATCCCGTAAGGCGTGAGCAGGCTTTTAAGTTGTTCTATACCCGCTTCATTGGTCCTATAGGTAAGTCCGACCGCCAGCGTATTCCCGTCCAACCAGGCCACATCGCCTCCTTCCAGGGTTCCAGGAACTTCTATAGTACCTAGAATGGGTATCCCTGCAGCTTCGTAAACCGATCTATGCATTTTGGGTTCCAATATTCGGGCCTGCTTTCCCATATTGCATAGGATCATTCCATGATCGGTGGCGATGGAGGCATCCCTGCAATACATGGCGTCCAAAGACAGGGAATCATCCGGAGCCATTGACATAATATTCCCCTGGGCCGCCTCCAATAGTTTAAGGAAGGCCCGATATTCTTTTTTCGCGCCGATCAAATCGGGCCTTGCCAGATAATTGAGGGCCTTCCATTCACGGTCTACTTTGGCTTGGTTGAAAAAGGCATTGGAAACTGGATTCACAAACACCTTATGCAGGGGCAGATATTCTGAATGGCTGGTATATTTCATTATCGCAAGCGTTTATTCGGGCGTCTTCTGTTTCCACTTTAACCAAACATAGATGGGGGTACCCAAGAGCAATAAGATGAATCCCCAGAATACCGACTTTTCACCTGCCCCGAAAATGGCCCATAGGGCATAGGCAAAGGTGAGGCCCCCCAATACAAAAATACTGATTGCAGGTTTTTTGGTCCTTTCACCTTCCAATGAAATCGCAACATAGGCGGCCGCGGAAAAAAGGTAGGGAACCAGGGTACATAGCGTCGAAAGAAGGATCATAAATTTGAACTGCTCTACCAAACCTTCGGTATAATTCATCGACATCACCACAGAACTCAGGATACTTCCTATAATAAGGCCCCAAACTGGGACGCCCTTGCTATTTTCCCTTTGAAATATTTTGGGGAAGAGTCGGTCTTTGGAAATCGCCTGTGACACCTGACTTTGGATGAGGATCCAACCATTGAGTGCTCCAAATGCAGCAATGGCCACTCCGGCAGCAACAATATCTTCCCCGACCTCGCCACTCATAATGCGCATGGCATCGGCGAAGGGAGCCGGGGAACTGGCCAATTGGTCTATGGGAATCATGCCCATGACCATTATGGTGCTCAGTATATAAATGAGCGTGGTGATTGCAGTCCCCAACATGGTGGCCCTAGGAATGGTTTTTTCCGGGTGATCTACATTTTCTGCGGGCACGGTGGCACTTTCAAGCCCTAAAAAGGCATAGAGGGTCATGGTGCCCGTGATGGCTATCGCCGCCATGGAGCTTTCGCCACTTTTATTGAACGGAATAAAATTGTCGGTGTTAAAAAAGAAAAAGCCCCCTGCGATGACGACCAAAATGGGCACCAATTTCAGCAAGGTCGTGACCAATTGCGTTTTACCGGAATTGCGTACCCCTCTGGCATTGACCCAAGTGAGGAGCCAAAGGGCGCCAAGTCCCGTGAACAGGGCCCAAATCGGCTGTACTTCAAAAATTGGGAAGAAAACGCTCATTGCGCTTACAAAAGCGATGCACAAAACGGCATTGGATATCCAAACCGCAATCCAATAGCCCCAGGCGACCAAGAACCCAACATAATCGCCAAAACCCTTCTTGGCAAAAGCATAAGGGCCGCCACTTTTATTTTTGACCAGGTTGCTCAACTTGCTGAATACCCTCGCTAGCAATAACGCGCCAACCGAAGAGGCCAACCAGCCCAGAATGCTAATGCCCCCATAACTGGCCAGTGCAGCGGGCATTAGGAAAATGCCGGCGCCGATCATATTACCGATGACCAAGGAAGTGGTCATCCATATCCCCAATTTTTTCTTATTGTTGGCCATAGAGAACAAATGGGATCCGGGTCATAATTTTCACCATAATTTGTTACTTTTGATTCGCTATGGTAGCAATGTACAAATTAAATTCGCATGGGTCTCCATTTCAATATTGATAAAGATATCCGCAAAGCGGAAACCTTGCCAGCAGAGTTTTATAGGAGTCCCGAGGTATTCGAAAGCCTAAAGAAAAAAGTCTTTTATGGGTCTTGGCAGTGGATCGGTCATCATGACGTATTGGAAAACGACAAGAACGCCCACCCTTTCATTTTGCTCGATCATTTTTTGACGGAACCCATGTTGCTCACCCGCGATGGAAATTCGCAACTTCATTGCCTGACCAATGTCTGTACCCATCGGGGTAATCTTTTGGTAGATCATGCCTGCCAGACCAAAAAATTGGTTTGTGGCTACCATGGCCGGCGTTTTGCCATTGACGGCACCTTTGAACATATGCCGGAATTTAAGGAGAGCCTCGACTTCCCCAGGCCGTGCGATAGCCTGCATGAATTTCCGTTGCGGCATTGGGGGCCTTTTTTGTTTGCCGGACTCAAACCTATCTTCGACTTTCAAACAGTGATCAATGCCATGGACGAGCGCATTGGATTTTTACAATTGAATGATTTCAAATGGGACAAAAGCCGGAGCAAGGACTATTTTGTTGATGCCCATTGGGCACTATATTGTGACAACTATTTGGAAGGCTTCCATATCCCCTTCGTTCATGAAGATCTGGATGCGGCCTTGGACTATGGAAATTATGATACCGTTCTACATGAATATATGAATCTGCAAATTGGCTATGCCCAAGGCAGTGAAACGATATTCGATCTTCCCAAAAACCACATAGACCATGGCAAAAAGATCGCTGCCTATTACTACTGGGTATTTCCGAACATGATGTTCAATTTTTATCCTTGGGGACTCTCGATGAACCTGGTACAGCCCTTGGCACCTGACCGGACCAAAGTATCGTTTTTAAGTTTTGTCAGGGATGCTTCATTGCTCGATAAGGGCGCGGGATCCGGTTTGGACAAGGTGGAACTGGAAGACGAAGCGGTGGTGCAAGGGGTTCAAAAAGGGGTGCGTTCCCATTTTTATCAGGCGGGTCGATTTTCGCCCACCAGGGAAAAAGGGGTACATCATTTTCATCGGTTATTGGCATCATTTTTAAACGCCTAGCCGTCAATTTCTACTGAATATATTCCTTTAAATTTATAACAATACCCTCTTGTAATGTTATGGATCCTTGCTACCTTTGACGAAAAATTGCACTATGCGACCCGATCTCTTTGAAGCCCCCGATTATTACAGGCTCGACGATTTATTGAGCGAAGAACACAAACTGGTACGTGATGCCGCCCGTCAGTGGGTGAAACGCGATATCTCGCCGATCATAGAAGACTATGCCCAAAGGGCGGAATTCCCAAAACAGATCATCAAGGGATTGGCCGAAATCGGCGCATTCGGACCTTATATTCCCGAAGCTTACGGAGGGGCCGGTTTAGACCAGATCAGTTACGGCTTGATCATGCAGGAAATCGAAAGGGGCGATAGCGGGGTACGATCTACCGCCTCGGTGCAATCTTCCCTCGTCATGTATCCCATATTTACCTATGGATCGGAAGCGCAGCGAAAAAAATATTTGCCCAAATTGGCCTCAGGGGAAATGATGGGCTGCTTTGGGTTGACAGAGCCCAATCACGGTTCTAATCCCGGCGGCATGGAGACCAAGTATAAGGATATGGGCGACCACTATCTGTTGAACGGGGCCAAGCTTTGGATCTCCAATTCCCCTTTCGCCGATATCGCGGTGGTCTGGGCCAAAAATGAGGAAGGGCGAATCCACGGCCTGATCGTGGAACGGGGCATGGAAGGTTTTTCAACCCCGGAAACCCATAATAAATGGTCGTTACGGGCTTCTGCCACCGGCGAATTGATCTTTGCAAATGTGAAGGTGCCCAAAGAAAACCTATTGCCGAACAAAAGTGGTTTGGGAGCGCCATTGGGTTGTCTCGATTCTGCAAGATATGGGATTTCCTGGGGGGCCATCGGGGCTGCCATGGATTGCTACGATACCGCCTTGCGCTATGCCAAGGAACGGGTCCAATTCGGTAAGCCGATCGCGGCCTTTCAATTGCAGCAGAAAAAATTGGCCGAGATGATCACCGAAATCACCAAGGCACAATTGTTGGCCTTTCGCTTGGGACAACTGAAAAATGAAGGAAAGGCCACTACGGCACAGATATCCATGGCCAAACGCAACAATGTCGACATGGCCATTAAAATAGCCCGGGAAGCGCGGCAGATTTTGGGTGGAATGGGCATCACCGGCGAATACAGTATCATGCGGCATATGATGAACCTTGAAAGTGTGATCACCTATGAGGGCACGCACGACATCCATTTGTTGATCACCGGAGCGGATATTACGGGACTGCCCGCTTTTCAATAAAAAAGATACTTTGCGGCGGCAGCACCAAACAACACCCTTTATGAGGTCTGCCCTTCCGCCATTTCCAATGTTAGGCATTGCCTGCAAAAAAGAGGTCGATAAAAAGAAAATCGATCGATCAACCGATACACAGGTATCGACCTTTGATAAATCGCAATTTGACACCCACGATCCATTGCTGGGGGATTTGTTTGTGGCAGTACAAATGCAACCAATATTTGCGGACAACAAGTCCTTTGTGGTGCCCGGAGGCCGTTTTATTGAGGTCTATTCTTGGGACAGCTCTTTTACGATGCTGGGATTGGCCGAAAGTAAGGTTTCCCTGCAGGGCAGGCTACGAAGGTTTTGTTCTGTGTCAATCTAGTTACGAAGGTAAGAGAGACTCAGCTCATCGTCGGCCACATCGGGATTGTCGACAAAGGTCAATGTCAAAGTACTGCCCTTGATCGAATATCTGAATTGTCGGCCATTTGGAAGGCTTATCAAATTGCCTTCGACGGAATAGGAATAGTTGCCCGAATTGCCCAAGAAAGCCAGGTCGTCGGCATTATCGACCACTAAGGTACTGCCTTTAAAGGTGATTTTATTGGCGCTGAAATCAGTGTTGGGATCAAAAGCACAAAAGCAGCTGGCACTGGTGAGCGTCCACTTTCCTTCGAGCTCCACATGAACCACATCGTCATTGTCTTTGGTGCAGGATACCAAAAACAGGGCTGCTAAAAAGATGGTGGTCATTCGTTTCATAAGGTTCTCAAACCTGGGCGCTATTATTAGAACGCAATAATTGGATTTGAAGTATTCCTTCGGAGGTGTTTTTGGTCGAAAAAATCAAAAAACCGGCCGCTCACCACAAAAACCGAATGGTTCACATCAATTATTTGAATTCCCCGAGCCTAGATTGTAAGTTTACCTTGTAATCATAAAACAAACGTAATTTTTTCATTTTCATATAGTGTTCTCGTAAAAGAGTCCGGTCATGAGCGATCGGGCTCTTTTTAGTTAAAGCTCTTCCATTGCAAAATCGGGCAGCCTTTGCGAAAGGCTTTCCGAACACCTTCAAAACCCCTGTTGACCCAATTGTCGCCACCTGACTAATAGATACAACTGCTATTATCGGCCTTCACAAAATACGATTTGTAATTTTTTGCTTTTTGGTCCATACAACCACATAGATTGAGCAGTTCGATCGATTTAAAATCGATTGGATGTGTTTCCGCTTGTATGGAGATATAACCTTCGTTTACCGGCGTTCCCTCCTGGTAGGCACTTTCCTCGTACCCACTAATCGCACCGCCCCCTATCGTCGGCTTGCTATATTGCATCACTACCTGGCCTTCCAAAATATGTTGGAGTAAAGAATCGCCAAGGACCAAGGCTTCGACTTCTACCCACTGATCCCCGGCATAGGTCTTGGAGGTGGAATTGATGCAATGTGGCGAGAACAATGAATCTCCCATAACGACATTCGTGCCTGGGGTGCAGAGGTTCGCATTGGTACGGGGGTGCACCCCATCGCCCCCTAGCAGTTGCAGTTCCAAGGAAATCGGGAAATCCTGTTCCAGTCCAAGGGTGGCGGGATCCTGACAGTGCAGCATCAAACCATTGTTTCGAAAGGCCCATTCCGGTCCACCCGTCATCTGGTCTCCTACAAAACGGTAAGTAGCCTTCAGCCGGTAGTGTGAAAATTTCTGTTTGTAGTACAGGTGTCCAAAATTGCCTTTGAATGTATCTTGTGCCACGTAACGCACGCTGAGCAGGCTATCCTTTAAGATAAAGGTATCGTGGTAGTTTTCCCCCAACGGATAACCGGTGAACTTAGGGGTCCATTGATCGAAATCCGATCCTTCGAACAAAGAAATCCATTCTTCCTTATCGACATCAACCCCTGGGGAGGAACATCCCTTTAGCCCCATGGCAATTACCAATAGGA
This sequence comes from Maribacter sp., assembly GCA_024643345.1. Taxonomy (GTDB): domain Bacteria; phylum Bacteroidota; class Bacteroidia; order Flavobacteriales; family Flavobacteriaceae; genus Pelagihabitans. The sequence goes on from JAHENB010000066.1 coordinate 31,745, forward strand.
GACAGGCTGCAACACAATAAGGACTTTGGCAACGGTTTGGTCCCATAGTAGAAGATTAGGTCAGGTATGATTCTAAAGATATGCCAATTTACGCACAAGAGCTGGTAAACGAAGCTAATTAAAGTTCTATAAAGCGAATTTCCAGAACTTTATCCAAACAACTCCAAAATGGGTTTCCCTTGGCCGTCCGGAGTGGTATAAAATGGTCTCCCCTCTATGGTATAATGGGTTTCCGGGTGCATGCCCAGTGCATGGTAAATCGACTGGTGTACCTGATCGATCACCACTGGCTTGTCAATTGAGGCACAGGGGCGTTCATCTGCCGTTTTACCGTATACGAGTCCTTTTTTGACCCCGCCGCCCCAAAGGAGAATGGAGCTGCCATTGGTAAAATGTCGGTGCATGCCATAGAATTTCTCCTCCGTAATGATGTCGGGTTGGTTTACCTGGTCTTGTACCGGATCGCCCGGTCGGCCTTCCATGATGGCATCCCTACTAAATTCACTGGCCAGGATGATCAAGGTGCGGTCCAAGTGTCCGGAGGCGTCGAGGTCTTTGATCAATTGGGCCACTGGCCTATCGATCAGTTCCTTCATCCTTGCGGCCCTTGTATGTCCGTTTTCATGGGTATCCCAGCCGAGAAAAGGCTCGTATTCTGTGGATACACTGATAAATCTGCCGCCGTTCATCGCCAACCTTTTGGCCATTAGACAGCCCAAACCGAACCGCCCTGTATTGTAGGCATCATAAACTTCCTTGGGCTCCTGGGTAAGATCGAAGACTTTCGCTTCCGGGGAATTCAGCAACCGATAAGACTGTTCCATGGAGCGCATCAAAGATTCCCTTTGGTAGTCGCTTCCCTGCTCCATCACGGCACTTTTGTTGGCCAATTCCTTGTACAGTTTGTATCGGGCTTCGAACCTTTTTAATGTCATGCCTTGCGGCGGTCGTACACTTTCCAGTCCACTTGAGGGATCTGGAATGAGAAAAGGGCCATATTCGGTTCCAAGGAAACCTGCAGAATGAAAGGCCTTCAATTCTTCAGCCTCCCCTACCGTAAATCGCTGTCCCATCGCAATAAATGGTGGGATGACCGGATTTGAAGGTCCTAGTTCCTTGGCGATCCAAGCTCCTATATGGGGCGCCTGGACCGACTGTGGGGGCTCATAACAGGTATGCCAATGGTATTGGTGCCTGGTATGGAGAATAAAGCCAAGATCCGCCGACTTATACGAACGGATGATCGCACCCTTGTCCATGACACTCCCTATATTTTCAAGACCTTGTGAAAATTCAAGTCCGTTGACTACCGTAGGAATTTTTGGGAAGGTGCTCAGCACGCGTTTGCTTTCTACCCCTTTTTGATAGGGCACATAGGCCTTGGGGTCGAAGGTTTCGGTATGCGCCATCCCACCGGCCATCCATAGCAAAATAACAGTATCAACCTTTGAGCTTATGGCAGGAACATTTCCACAGGAACTTAAAAAACTGCTGAATGGAATACTAGCGGCCGCAGCGGACGCACTGGCCGCGGCCATTTTTTTAAGAAATTCCCTGCGTGGGTTGGTATTCGAGGCGTCCATAGCTACTTCGTTTAATATATAAATTGAAATTCCGGCAAGTTCAGGGTAGACCAAAAAAGGTCTTGTAAGGCTTCCTTGTCGGGGGCGGTACCCAACGCTTTTAGCATAATATCTCCTTCCTTGGCCGTGGGCCTTCTGCCCAATGCGCTTTGGTAGAGGGCGGTTACTATTTTCTCCGTGTCCTTGCCATATCGTGTCGACCAAATCTCGGCCCCTTCTTCGAGGACCGAATTAAAGTAGTCCCCATTGGTCAGTTCCAGCGCCTGTAACAAGGTCGCCTGATCTTCCCTGGAGGTGGCGACATTTTCCCTGCTCGGCCTGCCCATGGCTTTCAGGAATGGATGTTGTTTGACCAAACTTGCCCTAGCAAAAACCTGCCCCTGCCCCACAAAGGTATAGTTGACAGGCCTATCCCACTGCCCGGAACCATAATTGCGGACTTTTTCCCATTTTTCGTCGTTAAAACCAAGGGTTGTCCATTCCCCAGTTGGCACTTCAGCCGAACTTTTCCAATGATTGTCGGCACTGAATATCGCTTCCGTGCCATCGTCATAACGAACCTTCAATGCGAATAAAATACCAGCCGGATTGGCAATACTTCCTTCATTGAACCCTGCAATGGCGAACAGGTTTTGGCCTTTAAGTAGCGACGATCCTAAAGCGATCTTCGCTACCTTCCGCCAATCATCCCCCTTCGAAATCGGTTTGCCATTCAGGTATAGGGAATAGGAATGGTCAACGGAAATTAAGACTTTGGCCATGGCGATGGGCTTATTTGGCAAGGTGATGATACCACGGAAATACCTTCGCCCCGGTTCGGGCAATACGTCGCGATCGAATCTTAATTCCCTATGCCAAATACGGTCGGTATTGAGCCCTTCGTGCAGTGGATCATAGGCGACCGCGTAATACATTGGTGCGATACATTGGCTCACCGCATCCGAAAATTGTTCCGCACTGAGCCGTCTAAGCATAGGTCCTTTAAACACATAATCTGTTTTGATTTCCGATAGGTCTGCATAATGCACCGATGGCAGTTGATAGGCCTTAGAGGTCATGATCCGCTTGATCAAATGTTTCAGATCGTAACCTGAATCGATAAAATCGGCCGCCAACCAATCCAATACTGCGGCATCCCAGGGGGCATGGTCCATTTCATCTACCGGTTCCACAAGGCCCCTGCCCATAAGGCGTTTCCAAATCCGATTGGTTATGGTACGGTACAACCTGCCATTTGCGGGTTTTATCATGGCTTCGGCCAAGCGCGATAGGCGTTCCTTGACGGTTGCCGCGTTGACCGACCCCAATTCCGGGTATAAAAAATTGACTTCGGCCATCTTGCCCAAAGGCTGGTCGCAGCGGTTGAGTTCAAGGAGGGAATCGGCAAAAATAGAGGCAAACCCATAGGACTGTTCCAAGGTGAGATTACTAACAAAACTATTGTGGCAGGAGGCGCATTTTACATTGATTCCCATAAGCGATTGACCGATGTTTTGGGCCGCCTGCATTTCTGTTCGCTGACTCGAATTCACCACCCCTCGCCATTGGATACCTTTGATAAATCCCTCGGAGGCCTCAGTCGGATTGACCAGCTCGCCGATCATACGATCATATGGTTTGTTGCTTTGGAGCGATAGGTACAACCAATCGGTTATCTCCTTTCTGCCACCGGTAATAAACCCAGGCCCACTGTAGTCGTTACGCAATAGGTCGTTCCAAAAACTCAGCCAGTGTTGGGTATAGTTATGATCGTCGGCCAATAGGGTATCGATCAAGTGTTCCCGTTTTTCGGTATCCCCATCATTTTCAAATTGGGCGATGGCCTCGGGTTCGGGAAGGAGGCCGACAATATCTAAATAGGCACGCCTGATAAAAGTACGGTCGTCTACCGGTACGGGCCAGGGCATTTCGTTTTTCCTAAAATATATATCTATGAACTTGTCCAAGGGATGGCCTTCCCTGCTTTCGGTGGGCAGGGAGGGTTTGGAAAGCGCCAGTTCCGCTTCGGGAAATACCTTTAAGGGACGGTCCGACCAGTGGGCGCCCTTTTCGATCCAAAGGCGGATCAGCGCGATTTCACCATCCTGTAATACTTTGCCCTTTTTAGGCATGACATCTTCATGGTCGGGAGAAAGGGATATGCGTTTGTAGAGCTCGCTTTGACCCGGTTGGCCCGGTACGATGATCGGGCCCGATTCCCCACCAGCGAAGACCCCGCGCTTGTTGTCCAGGACCAGCTCCCCTTTGCGTTTGTTCTCGGTGTGGCATTGATAGCAATTATGGGCAAAAATAGCCCTTACACCCAAATTCAATTCGTCTTGCTGGGTTTCGGATAGGGTATCCAGACCCCTGAATTGGGCCAACAGGGCCAAAGAGTTGCCGTCATCGGTGGCCATCCTATTGGCCGGTAACACACTGGTAAGAAAATCTTCCCCATGGGTAATGTTCGAACCCAGGTGTCCCGTAATGGTAAGCAATACCACCGTAACGATCAGTCCGATTCGATACGGGAGCGCGTTCGATACTTTTTTAATCAGCGAGCGGCGTAACAGCAGGGCCGTAATTCCCGAAAAAACAGCGGTGGCGATCCCTGCATTCTGATGGTCGAGGACCAGCGATCCCGTATAATCGTCATGGGTGCGGAGCAACCAACCCAGAAAGGCGGAAATGATGGCAAATAGGGCCCCCAGGTACACCATCCAATGTATACCTGCCTTAATGGCCTGCCGCCTGCCGCTTATGGTCAGTATTTCCATAAATAGGGCAACGACCAACAAACCTATCGGAAAATGCACGGTCATCGGGTGCAAGCGTCCCAAAAATTGAAATAACCAGAGCCCTAGGTTGTCTTCCATACCCCTAAAGTAATGATATTTTTGTCGCAAAAACAGGCCAAGTCTTGAGTGTCGTTCGCACTATGGCCTGACCGCACCGTTCCCCGTCCCCTGTCCTATTTTACCTTCCTGCTGTTCCTTGGTCTTCCCCTGCAACAACTTTGTACTGGTCTTCATATCGGCATATCTGGGATCCTGGATATAATCCTGCTTCTGCATTTTTACGACCTCGATGCTCAAAAAGCCGAATTCGCTCACCACCTTGCCATAAAAACGGTAAATACCCTTTCCCCTAAAAAAATACTGGGCCGCCACGGGCGGAAAGAGCACGGTATCGAACACTTCTCCGTGCTGATCGACCAAAGTGGCAAAGTGCATGCGCTTTCCGTTGTGGGTACTGGTGTTCTTTACCGTGACCAAATAGCCATAAATATCGATGTGCCGGTTCAGATAGCGTTGCAGATCCCTGCTGCCATGGGGGTTTTTCGGGGGTTCCACCAAGAGTTCGAACGGACTGCACAAACTGAAGCCCAACAGCTCCAATTGGGTAAAGGCCATTTCCATGTCGGTGGTGTGCAGCCGCGGAATCGCAAAATCGCGCTGCCTTGGGGGAAAGAGTTTGGGATGGTCCAGTTTCACACTTTTTCCCAAAAACAAATGGGCCTTCCATAACAGTTCGTGCTTATTGGTCTGCGTAAACCGGAAAGCATCGATGCGGATCAGGATGCTTACTTGTTCTATCGAGATCAACACCCTGTCGAGAAAGTCTTCCAAAGAAGTAAAACTTCCGTAGAGCAAGCGCTCTTTTATGATACGGTCGGCCACCCGCGCCTCCAGATCCCTCAAATACCCAAATCCCAAATAGAGTTGTTTGCCATAGATACGGTTCCCCAAAAAACTGTTGTTGATGCAGGGCGCGTGCACGGTGGCCCCCAGCATCCGGGCCTCGTGTATATAGAATTCGGAACGGTAAAACCCGCCCCCATTGTTGAGCACGGCCACCATATATTCCAAAGGAAAGTACGCCCTTAAAAACAGCGTTTGGTAACTTTCAACAGCATAGGAAGCGGAGTGTCCCTTGGCGAAGGCGTAACCGGCAAAACTGGCCACTTGATTCCATATTTCATTGATCAATACCTCTGTGTAGCCTTTTTTGCGGCAGTTGTCGACAAATTTGTCCTTCACTTTCTGGAATTCTTCCCGGGAACGGAACTTCCCGCTCATCCCGCGCCGCAATACATCGGCCTCGCCCAGATCGAGCCCCGCAAAATAATGGGCCACCTTGATCACGTCTTCCTGATAGACCATCACGCCATAGGTCTCGGGCATAATTTCGAGCATTACCGGATGTGCTTTTTCGGCCGCCCTGCCCTGATCCCGATGCCGCAAAATATACTCCCGCATCATACCGCTCTTTGCCACACCGGGGCGGATGATCGAACTGGCCGCTACCAGCCCCAGATAGTTGTCGACCTCCAATTTTTTGAGCAACATGCGCATGGCGGGCGATTCTACATAAAAGCAGCCCATGCATTGCGCGGTTTTGATCAAATCGTTGATCTTGGGGTCTTTCTTGAATTTTTTGATGTCATGGATGTCGATGTCCCCTACTTTTTCGGGCTGGTTCTGGGCCACGATTTCCATGGCCTCCTTGATCTTGGCCAGTCCGCGTTGGGCCAGGATATCGAACTTGTAGAGGCCCACATCTTCGGCAATGACCATATCGAACTGGGTGGTGGGGAATCCCTTGGGCGGCATATGGGTGGCCGAGAACCAGTGTACCGGTTTTTCGGTGATCAGGATACCGCCCGCATGGATACTCAGGTAATTGGGCATGCCCTGCAACAGTTCAGTATATTTGATGACAAGGGCAGCGACCCCATCCAATGGGGATCCTTGGTGGCTTCCATCACAGAGCACATCGATCTCTTCCTTGGGCAGGCCAAAAACCTTTCCGAGCTCGCGCACCATGCCCCGCCATTGAAAAGTGACATAGGTACCCAAAAGGGCGACATGGGAAAAACGGTCAAAAATATATTGGGTGATTTCCTCCCGATCCTTCCATGAGAAATCAATGTCGAAATCGGGCGGGTTCACGCGGTACAAATTGATGAACCGCTCGAAGTACAGATCCAGTTCAATGGGGTCTACGTCGGTAATGCGCAACAGGTAGGCCACGATACTGTTGGCCCCACTACCACGCCCCACATAGAAAAACCCCTTTTTCCGCGCATGGGAAACGATATCCCAATTGATGAGGAAATAGGAGACGAAGTCCATCTTCTTGATGAGCTGCAGCTCTTTTTCCAAGCGCGCCGTAATGGCATCGCCCCCTTCGGCATAGCGATAGGGCAAGCCCTTCTGGCACAACTGCTCCAGTAATTCTTCGTCTGAAGCCCTTGTTCCGGTATAGGTCTGTAGGTTCTGTGGTCTGCGCCCCGCCGAAAAATCGAAATGGATGCTGCAGGCGTTCATCAACCGTTCGGTGTTTTCTAGGATAAAGGAAAAGTCGGAAAAGGCCGCTGCCAAATTCTGCACGGCGAACATTTTGTCTTCCTCACTGGCCTCTTCGGTCTTGGAGAGCTTGCTCAACAGTGTATTGTTGTCGATGGCGCGCAGCAATCGGTGCGCGTTGAAGTCGCGCCTGTTCCGGAAAGTCACGGGCTGTAAAACCACCAGTTTGTCTTTCAGGTCCTTCAATCTGGAAAACCGTAACCGTCGCAAATCGGCAATGGAAACGCCGATGAATTCATGTTCCAAAAAAACCTTTTGATCGTTCAGCAACACTTTTTCAAAAGGATAGATAATATGGCAATGTTGAAAAATTGGGGCGGTGTCCGGTATTTTTTTTCCTTGATGGAGGTGCTCCGACAGAAAATCGTTGAGCTCAAGATAGCCCTCGTTGTTTTTGGCGATGCCCACAAAACAAGCTTCCACCCCGTTCCTGAAATCGATGCCGAGTATGGGCTTGATACCGAATTCGGGGGCCTTCCGTACAAAATTGAGACAGGCCGAAGTATTGTTGATATCGGTCAAGGCCAATTGGGTCACCTGGTGCCCTTGCGCCAGTTGCAGCAGGGCCAGTTCCGAAAAGGTGCCGTATCGAAGGCTGTAGTAGGTATGGCAGTTGAGGTACATATGTTACAAATCACAAATTCCAAATTTGGAATTCCTTTACACTTTAGATTTTGGGAGTTACCGTTTTAGGCAGTGATCTTACCAAAAAGCGGCAATCTCTTGCGAACAAATAGGTTCGGTCTTCCAGGTCATATCCTTTTTCTCTTTTCATATTTTTTGGAATTTCATTATTGCTTCCGATGTGCCAACACCACCGGGGGCATCCCGTTGAAGGGATTGTGCATTCTCCCAATGGTCCTGGCGCCCATGCCCGAGGCACGGATCACGCTTTTGTCGCCATAGCGTTTTCTGATGGTGTCCATGGCGTTGTACAACGCCAATATTTCCTCCGTGTCGTCGAACAGATTGATCTGGTAATTGCCCGACACCAAATGACTGAACCTGATCCCCACCAAGCGCACCAACAACCGCCTGTTGTAGAGGGTCTTGAAAAGCTCCAATATTTTGGGGATCAAGATATGGTCGGCACTGGTATACGGAATGTGCAACTGTTTGGAATAGGTGTTGAAATCGGAATAGCGGATTTTCACCATGATGCAGGCCGTGAGTTTTTCGCCCCGTCGCAATTGATAGGCCAAATTCTCGGTCATGGCGATCAAGATGCCGCGGAGTTTTGCCACATCAATGGTATCCTTGTCAAAAGTGCGTTCGGTGGAAATCGATTTCCGTTCACAGAAAGGGATGACGGGCGTATTGTCCATTCCGTTGGCCCGTTTCCAGATTACGGCACCATTGGCCCCCAGTACGCGCTGCATCACCTCCATGGGCATCTCTTGGATGGTACGCACTTGCCTAAGACCCAGATTGCGAAGGGTCTGGTAGGTCTTGTCGCCCACCATGGGGATTTTTTTGATCGACAGAGGCGCCAAGAAAGGTTTTTCGAGCCCATAATCGATCTTTAACTGGTTGTTGGGCTTGGCCTCGTTGGTGGCCACCTTGGAGACCACCTTGTTCCCCGACAGGCCAAAAGATATGGGCAGGCCCGTCTCTCTAATGATGCGCTGTCGCAGCTCGGAGGCATATCTGTACGAACCGAAGAAACGATCCATTCCGGTGAGGTCGGCATAAAATTCATCGATGCTCGATTTCTCGAACAAGGGTACCTGTTCTTTGATGATCTCGGTAACGATATCGGAGTGTTTGCTGTAGGTGCCGGCATTGCCGCGGATCACCACCGCTTCGGGGCACAATTCCCGCGCCATTTTCATGGGCATGCCCGAGTGCACCCCAAAACCCCGGGTTTCATAACTACAGGCCGCCACCACCCCCCGATCGCTCGTGCCCCCCACCAATAAAGGCTTGTACATTAACCTGCTGTCTATGAGGCGCTCTACCGACACATAAAAAGTGTCGAGATCCAGATGTAAAATCGTCTTGTTCATCGCTATCGAAAAGGATAGCTAATTTATGGATTATTTCCTGTTTTTTGGATATATTCCATAAATATTATTTTACATCTATAAAAAGCCTAATCGAAGGCAAAGCCGGTATATAGCCTAAAAATAAAAGCATAGAGTGCCACAAAAAACAGCATAAAACTGAACCAGGCAAAGAGCTTGAAATAGTTCTTGATCAGGAAGTGTCCCAAATTTTTGAAACCCTCCAAATAAATTTCCTTAATAAGTAGTGTTGTCTTCATCATCCTAATTTTTAGCATTATCTATTAGTAGAATTACAAAACCCGTTCCGGGTTCAGTGAAAACGACAAATTTTAGTCGAACTGGCTTAAAAAGCGGCCAAAATGTGCGATTTTAGTCAAAATTTGAGGGTGTGATTTCATAACTTTCCACTTTGGATATAGGTGCCGTGGTTTACTAAAGCAGTGAAAAATATGGGTCGCATTCCGTTGAAGGCATTGGCTTGGCCAAAAAAAAACCTCCCCGAAAAAGGAAGGTTTCTAAACGGTATGCTGGGATTGACTACACCAGTGCCTTGACCACCAAAAAGATCATGAACGATACAAAAAGGTAGCCCATGGCCAATACCAAATCGATAAAATTATTTTTTCGCTTCATCATTGCCGATTTCAAGGTTCGGACCTAGTCAAAGGCAAAACCGGTTGAGACTCTAAAAATAAAAGCATAGAGCACTACCACGAACATGATAAAACTAAACCAGGCGAAGGCCTTGAAATATTTTTTAACAATAAAATTTCCAAGATTTTTAAAGCCTTCCAGATAGATTTCTTTTATGAGTAAAATTGTTTTCATAAGGGGACCGTTAAAGTTTATAGTGCAAAGAACCGACCCTGGTTTTGTTGCTGAAATAAAATTGGATAAAAAGCCTATTTCTCAGGTTGGAAGTAATGCCAAGGGGTAAAGCGCAACCATTTACCGACAAGGGAACACGACACAAAATGTCGATATCCGAAAACCCGACCGTTCGCCGATGAAGTCAATAAAAAGAGGCTCTCCAATCAAAAAACGTTGCTATATCGCCCGGCAAATTGAAATCTCGTTAACCGAATAATTTTGCCTATCTTTCTAATCCCATCCCAAAATAGTGTTGAAATGGTTTTCAAATACTTTGCCTTAATGCTGAGCATGCTGCTCTTCCCAGTCGATGCACCGATGACACCCTTCCCGCAAAAGCAAACCATCCATTCGCTTAGCTCCAAAATCGAAAATGGCAAATGGACCACCCTGTTCAATGGTAAAGATCTTGACGGATGGACCATGAAAATAAAAGGGCAGCCTTTGGGAGAAAATTTTGGCAATACCTTTAGGGTGGTCGACGGCATTTTGAGTATCCGTTACGATGCCTATGGCGAGAACTTTGATGCTCGTTTTGGCGCCTTGTATTACAAGAGGAAACTATCGGATTTTAGATTGAAGATCGAATACCGCTTTGTAGGGGAGACTGCCCCTGGCGCACCTGAATGGGGCTATCGCGACAGCGGTGTCCAGTTCCTGGGCCAGGCCCCTGAAACCATAAAGATCGATCAGCCCTTCCCGGTCTGTTTGGAGTACAATCTGCACGGTGGCAACGGTACGGACGACCGGCCCAATGGCGAAATCTGTGCCAACGGCATGTTCGTAGAGATCGACGGCGCAAAAAACACATCCTATTGTACCCTCCCGTCCGTGAAGCGGACATTCCATGGGGATCAATGGGTCACGTTGGAAATCGATGTCAATCAAGGGCAAATAACCCATTTTGTGAATGGGGAAGAAATCATGCACTACGCCAACCCCACCTATAATCCTGAAAACGAGCTGGCCAAATCATTAATGGTGAATGGAGATACCACCGTTAATGACGGTTATATTTCCTTGCAGTCGAACAGCCACCCCATTGATTTTCGTAATATTGAACTGATGGAATATTGATTCCTTGGGGAGTGTCAAAATCCACTGATGATGAAAGTATTGGTTTCCATAAATATCCCCGAAATCGGGATCGAACTGCTTCGGAAGGAAGGGTTGGAAACAACCGTTTGGACCCATGAATTGCCCATGAACCCAGCACAGTTATTGGAAGCAACCCTGCAACACGACATACTCCTATCCTCCAGTATATATAATTTGGACAGTCAATTTCTGACGCAAAACAAACATCTCAAGTTGATCTCCCAGTATGCCGCCGGTTACAATAATATTGACATCGAAACAGCGGTTCAACTCGGGATCCCCGTTGCCAATACGCCCAATGCCATGACCGATGCCACGGCCGATATCGCTTTTGCCCTGATGTTGGCGGTGGCCCGTAAAATGTTCTTCATGCATCAAAAAATCCTGGATGACGACTGGGGGCCCTTTCGGCCCAAAGCCCATTTGGGCATGGAGCTAAAAGGAAAGACCGTGGGTATTTTTGGAATGGGCCGCATCGGCACCGCTTTCGCGGAACGTTGCGCAGGCGCATACGGGATGAAGGTCGTCTATCATAACCGCGCCCCTAATTTTAAATTGGAAAAAAAACTAAAGGCCACTTTCGTTTCTTTCGATACCCTGTTGCGACAAAGTGACGTAATTTCGGTGCATTGCGCCCTTACCGAGGAGACCAGGGAAAAATTCAACCGTTATGCTTTCGAAAGAATGAAATCTTCGGCCCTATTTATCAATACGGCCAGAGGCGGCATTCACCATGAAGGCGATCTTATTACGGCCCTGGAAAACAAAACCATTTGGGGAGCGGGTTTGGATGTCACCAACCCCGAGCCCATGAAAGCCGACAATCCCTTGTTGAAAATGGAGAACGTGGCGGTGACCCCGCATATAGGGTCGGCGACCATCGAAGCGCGCAACGAAATGGCCCGACTGGCCGCTTTGAACATTATACAGTTCTGTAGGGGAGAAACACCGGATAACCTAATCGTTTAATCCAGGGTCGGGGACAAGAAAATAATGCGTTTTACTTTCTAATTTATCCCGACTAAATATACAACTCGCCCATTTCTACCAGGGTTTATAATTCCCTTATCCTAATGTTTCGGTAATACACCTTTTGACCGTGATGCTGGAACATGATATGCCCCTCTTTATCCGAATGGAAGCCAGGGTTTTCCTTGAATTTGCTATTGGCGAGCAATTGTTTCATTTCCGGGCTGTCCATTTCAAATTCCACCACCTTCGTCCCGTTGAGCCAATGTTCCACATGACCGTCTTTATGCAGTAGCTTGGCCTGGTTGAACTGCCCAATAGGCTTCAATTGCTTGTTTTTGGGTTTGATAAGATCATAGACCGAGCCTGCCGAGCGGATGGCAGCCGTATCGTTGAAATACTTGTCATCAAGGACCTGCAATTCAAAATTGTCCAACCAATTGGGACTGTTCCCATTATTCGATTCCATCGACAGGTCTTCTTGCATATGGAAGAATACGCCCGAGTTGGCGGCGGTATCCACCGCCCATTCGTATTCCATTTCAAAATTTTTATACCTGTTTTTGGTGATCAGGTCGCGATTGGCCGTATCGGGATTGGTGGTCAATACGCCATTTTCCAATAGCCAAACACCCTGTGGAAACTCCTTAATGCCATATCCCCTGAAAGCATCCGTGGTGCTTCCGTCAAATAGCACCACCCACTCTTTTTGGGTTATTTTCGCCGCTTTGGACGTGTTGGAATCTTTGCAGCTGATGAACAATGCCAACATAAAAATAGGCAATAGTATTTTTTTCATTTCGTTACGTTTAAATGATTTGCTGAACCCCCGTACCCTCAAAACCTATCCTATAAAATGTTCAAGAAAATGATACCCAAACGGTTCCCTTAAAGATAATCCAAAGTTTTTTAAGAAGGGAAGATGGCTCCGTTAATTGCCCGATGATTGAATTACTCTGCTACAATATTCATTATTTATTGAAGGAAAACCGTAACTTTCATCTTTAGGCACTGACCTTAATAAAGCAAATGAGAAGAATGAAAAAGAGGCTTCAAGGGAGTGCCATTGTTTTCAAGAAATCGATTATTTTTTAGCGATGCAAGTACTTATCATTGGTGGTGGTGGTTTTTTGGGGCGAAGGTTGGCCAGGGAATTGCTGGCCAATGGGGGGCTTTACCAAGGGGAATTGCGGCACATGATCCTTTTGGACAAGTCGTTCCCCGAATCCAAAACCAACGATGACAGGGTGGAATATATAGAGGCGGATTTCAATAATGAAGCCGTAATTCGAAATGCGCTGCGCCATCGTCCGGAATTGATCTTCCACCTTGCCGCCATTGTGAGTGGGGAAGCAGAAAAAAATTTCGATCTGGGGATGCGAATTAACTTTCATGGCACGCTACAATTATTGGAGCAGTGCCGGGCGCTTCACCATCATCCCCGTATTGTTTTTGCCAGTTCATGCGCGGTATTTGGAGGGGATGTTTCCAAGACCATCCATGATGAAACGGGGCCCAAACCACGTAGTTCCTATGGTACACAAAAGGCGATGGTAGAACTACTGATGAACGATTATAGCAGAAGGGGATTTGTGGATGCCCGAAGCCTTCGATTGCCGACCATTGCCATTCGACCGGGGAAACCCAATGCGGCCACCTCTTCCTTTGTAAGCGCTATCATCAGGGAACCCTTGGCAGGCCAAAGGGCGACCTACCCGGTGCCGTTGAAAACGGAGGTTTGGATCCAATCCCCAAAGCGGGTCGTCCAAAATTTCATCCATGCCGCAAATTTGGAGGAACGACTGTTGGGAGACGACAGAATGATCAACCTCCCAGGATTGACCACAACCATCGAGGCACTCATAAGGGCTCTGGAAAAAATAGCCGATCCCGGGATTACACGATTGATCGTACATGAACCTGATGCATTTTTGGAAGGCATCGTACTCACTTGGCCGCCGCGTTTTCATACCGAAAGGGCCAATACGTTAGGGTTTGTACGTGACAATTCGGCGGAAGAGGTGATTAAGTCATATATTGTGGAGGAAGGAATAACAATGGGTTCAACTAAATAAGTATGACTGAAATCGATAAAATAGCAATGGTCACCGGGGCAGGTTCGGGAATCGGAAAAGCCGTGGCGATCGCGTTGCACCAAGCTGGCTGGCATGTTGTTTTGTCGGGAAGGCGAGAAAAGCAACTTCTTGACACCGCTACAGCTTGTAATAACGAAAGAATGTTGGTGGTCCCGGCAGACATCAGGGATGCCCAAAGTGTGAAAACCCTCTTTGGAAAAACCCTGAAAGCTTTTGGGCGTTTGGATCTGCTTTTCAACAATGCCGGGGTCGGCGCCCCGGCCAAACCTATTGAAGAATTGACCCTGGAAGAATGGCAAAGGGTCATCGATACCAATTTAACAGGGGCCTTTTTATGTACACAGGAAGCGTTCAGGATCATGAAACGACAAGACCCCTCGGGGGGTCGCATCATCAATAACGGGTCCATTTCGGCACATGTGCCCAGACCCAATTCAGCACCCTATTCCGCAAGCAAGCATGCGGTTACCGGGCTGACCAAAGCTACGGCACTGGATGGGCGTGAATTTAATATTGCCTGCGGACAAATCGACATCGGAAACGCCTCCAGCGCCATGACCCAAAAAATGGAAGCGGGAATATTGCAGGCCGATGGATCTCTTAAAGTGGAACCCACGATGGATGTGAAAGATGTAGGCAAGGCCGTAGCATATATGGCCAGTTTGCCGCTCAATACCAATATCCCCTTCCTTACGATCATAGCCAATCAAATGCCCTATATGGGAAGGGGATAAAATCAAATAGATCCCAAATGCTACTCTTTAATTTTAGATCTGATGGCCACTACCTCATCGGCAGTGATGGGATCGGCGGCGTTGCCAAAGCTATTGCGAATATAGGAAGTGACATTGGCGATATCTTCATCGCCCAACATCTTAAATGCGGGCATGGCATTGGAATAGACAGACCCATTGACAAGAAGGCCAACATTGGAACCATAGAGGACGATTTCCAATAATCGATCTTTATCTCCCACCACATACTCAGTACCCTTCAGAGGTGGGTTCAATCCCGGGACGCCTGCTCCATTCGATTGGTGGCACAAAAGGCAATGCTGTGTATAAACCTTTTCCCCTTCGACCATATGGCCCGGCAAATCGATCGCGGCTTCGATCTCCTGAGACACCGTCGCTTGGGTACTTATCTCTTCCGAATTTTCCTTGACAGTATTCTCTCCATCTTTACAGGCCATGGTCAATCCAAGGCCAATGCCCATCAGCAAAACGGTGGTCCTTTTTTTTAAGGTGTGCAAGCTGCTATTTTTTGGGGTAAACGATCCTGAACAAAGTACCTCCCGAATCATCGGACACGTATAAAGAACCATCGGGACCCTGTGCCAGACCTGTAGGTCGGTGCGCCGCCTCGTTGGGCGAGAGCACTTCTTCGGTCCCGGCAAAGCCATCGGCGAACACCTCCCAATCGCCACTGGGCAACCCATTTGAAAACGGAACAAAGGCGACCATATAGCCCTGCTGTTTTTCAGGGGCACGGTTCCAGGATCCGTGAAAGGCGATAAATGCCCCGTTTTTATATTTCTCCGGGAACATATCGCCCGTATAGAAGAGCAGGGCATTGGGTGCCATGTGTCCTGGAAAGGCCACCACTGGGTCTATGGCGTTTTCCCCAGCTGTTTTTTGGCCATCCCCACCGTATTCCGGGGCGAGTATCTTCTTTTTCTGGATCTGGTCGTAATAGATATAAGGCCAGCCCGCATCATCGCCTTCTTCGATCTTATACAGGGTTTCCGCTGGGAGTTCGGCCGAAGTTTTTGCATCATAAAGATCGGGGAACAGGGTGTTCAACATATCCCTGCCGTGTTGGGTCACGAAGAGTTTATCGTCGGTTTTGTTCCAATCCAGTCCTACGACGTTTCGTAATCCGGTCGCGTAGCGCATTCCTTCCCCATAAGATTGTTTCATTTGATCGGCCCTAAAGCGCCAGATGCCCCCGGCCGAATCCAAAATGGTGCAGGGCATCATGGGCGGGGATCCTATGGTCCTATCCTGCACTTGGCAAGCATTCGAATAGGCGCCGATGTTCACATAAATATTGCCCTTACCATCAAGGGTGAACGATTTGGTCGCATGGGCCCTGCGCGCAATGAGCCCAGTGACCAAGGTATCGGGCATACTGGTTATTGATACCTTTCCATTGTTGTCGAGCGGATAGCGGAAGATCTCCTCATCTGAGGAAGCGTATAAATACTCGTCATCCACATCAATGCCCGTACCACCATAATTGCCAAAACCTTGTTTTGTTTCAGCGATGCCGTCACCATCGGAATCCTCCAAATACAAAATGCCTTCCCCATTGATCGGTTCCCTTAATTTCACAAAGATGCCCCCTGTGGAAGTAACGGCAATATGGCGCGGTTTCCCCAAGGAGTCTGCAACCTTGATCACCCCGAACCCCTCAGGTACAGAGAGGCCAGCGTTGTCAGTACTGATCGCCAAGGTCGGTGCTCCTTCCGCGGGCTTGGTTTCCGGTTTGCAGGACATAAGAAGGATGACCACTATACCGGCCAAAATATAATTGATTCGATTCCCCAACATTATATTGAAATTATTTTTCATTAGAAGTTCTTTATTAATCATCATTGAATCTATAAATCTACCCTTTTGCCGGTTTTTGCCGCCAAAAATATGGCGTCCACGATTTTCATGTCTTTGACCCCTTCCTCCCCATCAATGGGAACGATGGGCGACTTGTTTTCAAATATGATCCCTGCAATGCCATCCATCTGTAAGGTTTGGTGCGTGGTGTGCGGCTGATCAAGCTCTCCTTTATGGGTGCGCCCTTTGATGGGCCCATAGCCGGTGGAAGGCTGCATTTCGGCAAATCCGTTTTCCCCTACCAAATAAAACCGATCCAAATAGTTCATGGCATAGGTCGAAAGGCAGGAGGCCACCGCCCCACTGGGGAAGCCCATTTGAAATTGAATGGTCTCGTCGATGCCTTCCTTAAACTTAACGGGGTCGGTCTTGGTTTCCTGGGCCGTCACCCAGATCGGCTCTTCCCCTAACATATAACGGGCCCCGTTTATGGAATAGATCCCGATATCCATCATCGCACCGCCACCAGAAAGCGCTTTGTTCAATCGCCATTGGGTGGGGTCGCCGATCACAAAGCCCGATTGTCCCTGAAAAAACTTGGGTTTTCCGAATTCTCCCTCTTTTCGCATGCGGATCACTTCAACCGTTTTGGGCTCAAAATGCATGCGGTAACCGATTAGCAGTTTTACATTTGCGGCCTTACAGGCGTCGACCATTTCCTGGGCCTCCATGGCATTGACGGCCATTGGTTTTTCACAGATCACATGCTTGCCCGCTTTGGCAACGCCAATGGCATGGTCATGATGGAGTCCGTTGGGCGTAATGACATATACCGCATCGATATCGGGATTGTCCTTGATGGCACCAAAGTTCCCGTAGTCATAGCAGTTCTTCTTCGGGATGTTGTACTTCGCCTGCCAATCGACCACTTTTGATGGCGTGCCACTGATGACCCCTACCAACTTGGCACGCTGGCAAGATTGCATGGCCTCGGCCACCCGGGTACCATAACTTCCTAGGCCCATGATGGCCACTTTTAGCACCGGCCCCTCATAGGGTTTGACCGATTCCGCAAAAAGACTCGTCGGGCGGTACAGTAGGGGAAGCCCGACCGCAGAAATAGTCAATTTTTCAATAAAATTCCTTCTTGAACCCATAGTGTATTGATTTGACTTAAAAATAAGGTATAATTGAATCTAATCCAATCTTTATGAAAAAAGATAGAGCACCACAAAGGCACTAATTTTGTGTTCATACACGAACCAGGACCATAAAAAAACCTTCCCCATAGAGGAAGGTTCTGGAAGTACCTTGGGTGGGAATCGAACCCACACGTCCGAAAACACTGGATTTTGAATCCAGCGCGTCTACCAATTCCGCCACCAAGGCATTGGAAAATTGGACTGCAAAGCTATAAAATATTTTCATTTATAAAATGAAAATAACAACAATTATCCTTGAGCAAGACAAATTAATTTTTAAATTTGCACCTCCTTAGAAAACAGGGACTTGTGCGTCCACCATCGTTCAAGAGGTACATAAGAGTCAAGTTATGCCATATCAAGTTCCCGAACCTAAAATATTCGCCTGTACCAATAGCAGGGCTTTGGCCGAAAAAATTGCCAAATCTTATGGTACCGATTTGGGCAATGTGCATATTTCGAGATATAGCGATGGGGAATTTCAACCATCCTTTGAGGAGTCGGTTCGTGGGGCGCGCATTTTTATTATTGGCAGTACCCACCCCAGTTCGGAAAATTTAATGGAAATGTTGCTGATGCTCGATGCCGCAAAAAGGGCCTCGGCAAGGCACATTACCGCGGTAATGCCTTATTTTGGCTGGGCAAGGCAAGATAGGAAAGACAAACCAAGGGTACCGATTGCCGCTAAATTGATCGCGAAAATGCTGGAAGCCGCAGGAGCTACGCGGATCATTACCATGGATCTGCATGCCGATCAAATACAGGGGTTCTTCGAAAAACCGGTAGATCATTTGTTCGCCTCCACCATGTTCCTACCCTATTTGAAAAAATTGAATTTAGACAACCTTACCATAGCCTCACCCGATATGGGGGGGTCAAAAAGGGCCTATGCCTATTCAAAGGCACTGGAGTGCGATGTGGTCATCTGTTACAAACAACGTGCGAAGGCCAATTTAATTTCCCATATGGAGCTGATAGGCGATGTTCAGGGGAAAAACGTGGTACTGGTCGATGACATGGTCGATACCGCGGGTACCTTGACCAAAGCGGCCGATTTGATGATGGAAAGGGGCGCTTTGAGCGTAAGGGCGATCACCACCCATGGCCTGCTCTCGGGCAATGCCTATGAAAAAATAGAAAAATCCCAATTGTTGGAATTGATCGTAACCGACTCGATTCCGATCAATAGGAAAAGTGATAAGTTGAAAGTATTAAGTTGTGCCGACCTGTTCGCCGATGTCATGCATCGGGTACACCACAATACATCCATCGCATCAAAGTTTTTGATGTAAAACCATGGCGCTCAAACCCCCTTTCACGGTTTGAGGCAGGTCGTTGAAAAAAATGAATATTAATTTTAATCTATATAATGAAGTCAATTACAATTAAAGGATCAGAAAGAGAAAGCGTGGGCAAAAAGGCAACGAAGGCCCTACGTAATGCTGGAAAGGTTCCTTGCGTGGTATACGGAGGGGAAAAACCATTACACTTTTCAGCTGAAGAACTAAGTTTCAGGGATTTGGTGTATACTCCCGCCGCACATACCGTTGTGGTTGAAATGGGTGACGGTAAAAAAATCGATGCCGTTATGCAGGACATTCAATTTCACCCTGCCACAGATCGGATCTTACACATCGATTTTTATCAATTATTTGCCGACAAGGAAGTGACCATGGACATCCCGGTAAGATTGCAGGGAAGTTCTCCCGGTGTGCGCAACGGTGGCCGTTTGCTCTTTAGAAAACGCAAACTCGCCATTAAGGCATTACCTGCCAAACTACCCGATTTCTTTGATGTGGATATCTCCAAACTAAAAATCGGCGATCTTGTATCGGTCGAAAGTCTATTAAACGATGAATTTGCCATACTCCATCCCGAAAACACAGTGGTGGTACAGGTGAAAATGGCACGTGCTGCAGTTGTGGTGGCAGAAGATACCGAGGAAGAAGAAGGGGCTGAAGGAGAAACCGCTGCCGCTGAAGGATCGGCAGAAGATACCGAAGCTAGCGAAAGCTAAACCGATTCATCGGGAAATAATACACTTTAAATCGTCGTGCGTTATAATCAAGAGCATCCCTTCCGAAACAAATCGGGTATTGGGGATGCTTTTGTATTTTTGTCAAAACCATAAACCCCCATACTCGAATGTATCAATGGCTCAAGGCTTTATGGGGCAAGGGCATTTCCCAATACCCAACATCGGATCACATGAAGAAATTTCTTATAGTAGGATTGGGCAATATTGGAGCAGAATATGCCCAAACAAGACATAACATCGGATTCAAAGTGCTCGACGCCCTATCGGCCACGGCGGAATTTACCTATGAAACGGTAAAATTGGGCGATGTGGGCAGTTTCAAAATCAAGGGCAGAAATGTGCTGTGCCTGAAGCCCTCCACGTATATGAATAGAAGCGGTAAGGCAATAAAATACTGGATGGAAAAGGAAAAAATAGCCTTAGAAAATGTTTTGGTCATCACCGATGACATCAATCTTCCGTTCGGGACCTTGCGCTTAAAAACGAAAGGCAGCCACGGAGGCCATAACGGACTAAAAGATATACAGGACACCCTGGGCACTATAAACTACAATCGACTGCGCATTGGCGTCGGGTCAGAATTTGGCAAAGGAAAACAGGTAGACTATGTTCTGGGCGAATGGAGCGAGGAAGAAAGGGCCCAACTCAAAGAAAGGCTCCATAAATCGGATGCGCTCATCCGTTCCTTCGTGTTGTCCGGCGTTGCCATCACCATGAACCAATTTAACGGTACCTAGTCCTTTAAAGGACCTTAAAATTGAAGATTCCCGAATCGGAAGTGTTGCCCTCGCTATCTTTGGTAATCACTTTCCAATAGTAAACGGTATTGGCGGAAACGGTCACCTTTTGCCTTTTGGTTCCTTCCGTTAGGGAAGCAATGAGGGTCTCCGGCGGGGTCTCTACGGAGAAATAGACTTCGTACCCTACAATGTCGCCATCGAGATCCGATCCGTCCCATATAAGCGTAATTTCATTGTTGATGTCCTTGAAAACCTGTGCGCCTTGCAGGGGTTCCAAAATTTCGGCGGGGAAAGGGGCATAGGTATTTTCTGTTCCCGGGTTATAAAAGAACCAGGTTTCACTGACAGCCGTCTCCGGCGTTAGGTTGTTCTTGGAAATGACCGACCAAGAAAATGGAGATCCTTTGGACAATGGAAGTGTCTCCGACAATGCCCGGGTGCTCTTGGTCTGCACTGTTCCCGAATTTAGGTTTGTCACCCGTAGTTCATAAATTTCGGCATTTGCCCCGGCCTGCCATGTGAACTGCACCACATTGGTATTGCCTGCCGAACCCTGTACAACTGCGCATTCGGTGTTTTTTGCAGGCAATACCAGAATGGCTTTTCCGGGTGCTTTGGGCGTTTCGCTTTTTTTGCAGCCCAGAAATAATATTCCGATAATAAGAAGGGGCAAGTACCTCATCGCTTGATCAGTTTAAAAGTTCGCGTTTGGCTTGCAGATCGTACTTTCACAAAATAAATGCCCGATGCCCATCCTGATACTTCTAGAACGGTTTGCGAACCCTCCATTGTTCTTGATTCTGCGTAGATTCTCCGTCCATCCATCCCATAGACCTCCAAATAAATCATACCGCTTTCACTACCGTAAATGGTGACAAAGTCTTCTGCAGGATTGGGCAACAGCAGCAAACTTTCCGGGCCCAAAAACCGATCTTCAAAAATCCCTTGGCAGCTTAATCCGGTCATGACCTTCAATGAATTACCCCCTTTTTGCAAATCAAGGGTCAATTGACCTTCATTGGTCTGAATGGTCTGACCATTGAATTCAATGACATAAAAATCAGATCCCTCCAAGGTTAGGGTAAGTTGTCGACCATCCAAAGAAATTTTGGAAGTAACGTTCAAAGGATCAGGTTCACCGATCACCACGTCAAAGCATGCTTCTTCGTAGGTAATCAAACCTTCGATGGCATCAACGCAAACTGTATAGATTCCCGCGCCAAGATTCGATAGGCTATAGGTATCTGTAAAATTATCGTTCACAACCGTACCGTTTCCCGTTATGGTTACACCGTAGTTCAGGGGCAAAACTGCTGAAATTCCAATAATCCCATCATTATTTGGCCTGCAAGATTCACTTTGCGCGGAAATTTCAAAATTACTGCTTGCAAATTTGTAAACAGCGCACCCCGATGCATCTACCTCCGTATTAGGGGGTGTGCCAGGGCAAATATCGTCCTGGTCAAATACCCCGTCACCATCTTCATCTGAACTAAAGGCCCCTTCAACACAAACCTCCAACGAAAATAGGTTCAAGGAACCGCCATCGGAAGCGGCATTGTCATTCACTTGCAGGATCCATTCTCCCTTTATCGATTCTCCATTGAATACCGATAGCGGACCCAAGGGTTTTATGGTGCCTTTTATTGCAGGATCGCCCACGCAGACAAAATTACTGCCATCGTCATCAAAGATGGCATTGATATTTCTCAAATCCCCACAGGAACTCGAAATCAAGGTCGCCATGGTTCCACTTGGTGAAGTAAGTGTAATCACCAAATCTGCAAGATAGGTATGGTCAAGATCCAAGGCTACGTTGATATCAGCTAACCTTAGGTCCTCGAAAAAAGCAATTTTAGAACTGATCGTGGGTGTACCGGTGGCCGAAATGGCCAAAGGCAAACCCGTGGCAGCCTTATCAAGACAATTGAACTGTACGGTGGTGAAGCTAAAGGGCAGTCCAAAGGTGCCTTCACCACAAATGTTTTTTGGTTTTACCCGCCAATAATAAGTAGTCTGGTTTTCTAGGTTCGTAGGCTGGAACGAAGTGCCCAGCAATGAAACGGACTGAACAATATCATTGAAAGCCATGTCTGTTGCCAATTCAAGGTCATAACCCGTATAAAGCGAATTTCCTTCCCATTGCAATGATTGTACCGTAGGTAAATCAATTGCCCCATTTAACGGCGAAAGCAATGGTACGGTGGCAAAATTGGAATCATATACGTTGAGCAGCAACGTAACCTCTTTGGATAAGCTTGCCGTAGTGGCCAACACGGTAATCGAATAACTCCCTGGTGCCACATTGACGGTATTGGAAATGGTCATTTGTACAGGGGTCGAGCCGGCAACCGCCGTTTCCGGCAAAAAAGATATATCCAATCCGGTAGGCGGCGACGAAATGCTTAAGGTGGCTTCCTCCGTGAACCCCAGATAAGTGTTGTAAACGAAGGGGACAATAAGGTCGTCGGGTTGACAGAGATCATATTCCAATTCGGCAAAATCGAGCACGATCTCTGAGGCCAGGATACTAAAATTAACCGCGTTCACGGCAAAAAAGATATTGCCCTGCGGCTTTACCATAATCCGCGCTTGTGCAGTGGCTGTCGCAGGAATGATAACCCGATGGGCACCATCATTGACAACTCCTTCGGCCAAAAGAATCGGAAATGAAAGTCCTCCATCAATAGAAAGGAGCAAATCCACGTTTTGCGCATTGATGGGAGCAAGATCGGTATTGGCCACATCCCATGTAATGTCCATTGCCTCGCCCGAAGTTAGCGTTTGATTGGAATTTTGTGAGGTGACCGAAAACGGCCCTGCGGCATTGGAGACCCTTATATTCACCAGATCGGAGACCACCTGGCCCCCTCCTAGGCCATTGTCCCTAACCGTGAAGGCAAAATTCATTTCACGCTCTATATTCGAAACGGTTTCCCAGGCCGAATTAACGGTCGGCAGGGTTTGTGTAAGGTTGCCAGTCAATATCCTGGATAATTTAGGAAAATATCTCGTCGGACTGGAACTTGGCTTCAATGATCTAAAGTTGGCGCCACTAGGGTTGGTGGGTCCAAATGTGGCCTGTGTCACCACCCCATCATCGATTTCCTCCCAAGTATAGGTTAAATCATCTGCAGGGTCGGCATCGGTGGCGCTCCCTGTGAGGGCGAATGCGGTGGATTTCGGAATGATATAATCGTTTCCGGCATCGACCACGGGTGGATTGTTGGCCAAAGGAACAAGTTCCCCACAACCCTTCGTTTTCAGGTTTTCAATAATCTGCTCAATACTGATATAATGAAAATAGTCATCGCCATTTAAAGCGACATTGTTGATTCCGGTGATGCCCGCATATCCCATGATCGTGGAACCACTGCCAGGCTCGAATTGTACCAACGTACCTTCCGATTCGAACGACCAGGTATGGTTGGCCCCGAGTTGGTGCCCCATTTCATGTGCGACGAAATCGAGATCAAAAATATCCCCTTCCGGAGTCTGCGCCGATGCATAGGCACTGCCCTTTTGGTTATCTACACAAATCCTTCCGATGAATCCGGCATTGCCATTATTATTGTCTTTATGGAACAAATGGCCAATATCGTAATTGGCTTCCCCTATTTCCGTCGTAAGGGCATTCTGTACTTCCGCATTCAAATTACCCTCATAGGGGTCTGTTGTGCTATCGGTATAAATCACCTTATCGGTATCGGCGACCAATTCAAGGGTAACCGCCAAATCGGTTTCAAAAACCTCATTGATTCTTGTAACGGTGGCATTGATCGCCGCCAAGGCATCGGCAACGGTACCACCATGGTATTGGGTGTACTCGCCAGAGGCGGAAACCGCCAATCGGTATTTTCTCAGCACCTGCCCATCGACGGGCTTCTGCACATAACCTTCAATGCTATTTTCAAGGCTTGACTTGGTCTCACAGACAAAGTCGATATCTTTTTGCAATTGTCCGTCCCGGGTATAGACCAAATAGGTATCCTTCGATGCCATTTGCATATAAGTCGCCGGCCTTTGGTCTCCATGCAAGATCATGCTTTGGACCCCCTTGTGGGAAATGCTGAAACGAATTTTGTCTCGTTTGTCCTTAAGACCGTGGCCCATAAAGGATCTGATTTCAGGGTATTTTGCAGACAAAGCAGGGGACAATACGGGCGCCTCGGTTACCTCAAAGGCGAGCAATTCCCCATTCACATCAGGGAAATAAAGGGTCTTCGTACTTTTTTTGGCCGTAAATCGATCTGCTAAAACACGCTTTATCGCCGAATAATCGACAGAATATAATCTTCCGTTCGATATGTCCAGTTTGCGAAGTTGTTGGGCGGCAATTGCAGGCTTTGATCGCTCTTGTTTCCAATAACCATGCTGGGCGAGACCGGAAAAGCAGATAAATAGTATGGAAAATGAGAAAACAAGCCGTAATTTTGCAACCATCAAGGGGGGTTTATCCAAATTCAAATATAAGTTTTTTCTCATTATCTTTTAAGTGGTAACAGTCCAAAGCATCTCGAATTACGATGAACAGCATTCCAGTGCTGTTACCATTGGCACCTTCGATGGAGTACATATCGGGCATCGAACCATCCTTGAAAAATTGATTAAAAATGCCACATCGAACGGACTAAAATCAACCGTGCTGACCTTTTTTCCACATCCCCGTATGGTCTTGCAAAAAGACACGGACATCAAGCTATTGAATACCATAGCCGAAAAAACCAAAATACTGGAACAAATGGGGCTTGATTATTTGATCATCCACCCTTTTACGAAAGAATTTTCACGGTTATCGGCCACAGCATTTGTAAGAGATATTTTGGTCAACCGTTTGAAGACCAAAAAGATAGTGATTGGCTACGACCACCGATTTGGCCGTAACAGAAATGCCAATATCAATGACCTCATCACTTTTGGCAACACCTTTGACTTTGAAGTGGAGCAAATTTCCGCCCAGGAAATAGACGAGGTCTCCGTAAGTTCCACTAAAATTCGCAAAGCACTGGAAGAAGGCGATATCCATGTCGCGAACAAGTTCCTCGGCTATCCCTATATGTTGACGGGAACCATCAAAAAAGGGAAAGGCCTGGGCCGGCAACTTGGGTTTCCCACGGCAAACTTGGCACTTGGCGTATCCTATAAATTGATTCCCAAAAATGGGGTATATGTAGTTAAAAGCAACATTGGCGGGAACATCGTTTTTGGTATGATGAACATTGGTTTCAATCCAACCGTGTCGGGCACCGAAAAAAGCATTGAGGTACATTTCTTCGATTTTGGCGGAGATCTTTACGATACGCAGCTACAAATCGATATTTTGGAGCGCCTTCGGGACGAACACAAATTCGATTCGATTGAAGCTTTAAAAACCCAGCTTCAAAAAGATAAGGAAACTTCTCTTAGAATTCTTTCCGCCTGATGTTGAACAGATTGCTTTTTACGAAAATCGATAATGCGCCGCTGATTATCTTTAGAGTTTTTTTTGGCACTCTCATCGCCTTGGAAAGTTTCGGGGCCATCCTTACAGGATGGGTCAAAGCGAACTTGGTCGACCCGGAATTCAATTTTTCCTTTATCGGTTTTGAATGGTTGCGACCCTTGCCAGGATTGGGCATGTACTTCTATTTTGCGATCATGGGCGCATTGGGCATATGCATCGCCTTGGGCTACAGATACAGATGGAGCATAATCGGTTTTACTTTGTTATGGACCTCGGCATACTTGATGCAAAAAACCTCCTATAACAACCATTATTATCTGCTGGTCCTGATTTCGGGCTTTATGATCTTCTTCCCGGCGAACCGGTATTTGTCGATCGATGCGAAAAAGCGGCCCGAGATTGAGCGTTATGCCATGGCGGGCTGGGTTAAATGGACCATTGTATTGCAGCTTTTTTTGGTCTATACCTATGCCGGTATCGCTAAGCTTTATGGTGATTGGCTCGATTTCAGGATTATAGGCATCCTGATGCACGACAAAGCAGACTACCCGATCATTGGCAATCTCTTGCAGGAACCTTGGGCTCATCGTATCATAGGAACCTTTGGCATCCTCTTCGATTTGTGCATCGTGCCGGCGCTATTGTGGAGGCCCACGCGGAAGATCGCATTTGTGATGTCGCTATTTTTTCATTTGTTCAACTCGATCGTTTTCCAAATTGGCATATTCCCCTATCTTTCACTCGCTTTTATGGTATTCTTTTTTGAGCCCAAAACCATCAGGAATCTTTTTTTTAAAAAGAAACCCTTCTACGACGATCATGAAATTGTCATTCCCTCTTACCGCATTGCGCTCGTGACCATGATGGGTCTTTACTTTTCAGTGCAAATCGCCCTTCCTTTAAGGCACCTGTTCATAAAAGACAATGTGCTTTGGACCGAGGAGGGCCATAGGCTCAGTTGGCGCATGATGCTGCGCAGCAGAACGGGAACCGTTCAATTTAAAGTGGTGAACCGGAACAATGGCCAATCGGAAACTATCGATCTGGGCGATTACCTCACCACAAAACAGCAGCAGCGCATTGGCTCTTATCCAGATTTTCTATGGCAATTTGCCCAATATCTCAAGAAAAGGAACATGGAACAAGGCAAGAGGGTTTCCGTCTTCGCAATCAATTCAAAAGTAAGTATCAACGGGAAGCCCTATCGGTCCTTTATCGATCCTAAGGTTGACCTCGCCAATGAAAGATGGGACCCGTTCAGACACCACCAGTGGATCTTGCCATCAGGTCAATTCAAATAAGGTGAATCAGCTTTGGTCCAAAAGCACGATCTACAACTTATGCGTTCTTTGGCACAGCTGTAAAGGTATGCCCCAGGGATCTCTTAGCATAATCAGATGGCTGCCATCTTCTTTATTCACCTCTTCCAAAAAAGAAGCGCCCTGTACCATCAACCTATTCTTATCCACTTCTGCATTTTCCGAAATGAACGCCATATGAAAAGTAAGGTGGTGCATTTTATTGAAATCGGTTATTTCGGCATCCGGTCTGTGATAAAGTTCCATGACCACCCTATGGGAAGTGTCGGCCAAAAAAGTCATGAAAGGGGCCTCCTTCTGTTGGCTTACCACTTCAAGGCCCATATATGAAACATACCATTGGGCCATTTCTTTAGGGTTCAAAACATTGAGGGCGTAGTGTTCAAATAGCATGTATGCGTTCGGTTTGATGATATCTGCACTAAATGTATAGGTTTTTAAGCACAAGATACCTTAAATTTGCAGCTTAAATAAATCCCAAATGCTACAACTTCAGGCCATCCGAGACCAGAAGGACGAGTTGATCTCGGCCTTAAAAAAAAGGAATATCGACGCCACGCCCATGATAGAAGATGTGCTTCGAATCGATAAGATACGGAGGGCCACCCAGACCGAGTTGGATGCATCGCTGGCAGAATCGAATAGGCTTTCCAAAGAAATTGGGGCGCTTTTCAAAAGCGGCAAAAAAGAGGAGGCCGATGTTTTAAAGGAAAAAACCGCAATGTTGAAGGAAGAGGCCAAACGTTTGGGTGAGGCGTTGAACAAGGCCGCGGAAGAACTTCAATCCCTGCTGTATCAAATTCCCAACGTTCCGCACAATTTAGTGCCCAAAGGCAAAACCTCTGAAGACAATGAAGAAGTCTTCAGGGAAGGGAAGATACCCGAATTGGACAAAAGTGCCCTGCCCCATTGGGAGCTTGCCAAAAAATTCGACATCATCGATTTTGAGCTTGGCGTTAAGATTACGGGTGCGGGCTTTCCGGTCTATAAAGGAAAAGGGGCAAGACTGCAAAGGGCCCTGATATCCTATTTTTTGGATAAGAATACCCACGCAGGCTATACCGAAATGCAGGTGCCGCACCTTGTCAATGAAGCCTCTGGCTATGGCACTGGGCAGTTGCCCGATAAAGAAGGGCAGATGTACCACGTAGGTGCAGACGATCTGTATTTGATTCCCACCGCGGAGGTTCCGGTCACCAATTTGCTGAGAGACGTGATATTGGACGAAACCGATTTCCCTTTACGTTATACGGCCTACACACCCTGTTTCAGGCGGGAAGCGGGCAGCTACGGAGCTCATGTGCGGGGACTTAACCGGCTGCACCAATTTGATAAGGTGGAAATCGTCAGGGTCGAACATCCCGATAGGTCCTATGAAGCCCTGGATGGCATGGTCGAACATGTAAAAGAAATCCTCAGGGAACTGGAACTTCCCTATCGGGTTCTCAGGCTTTGTGGGGGAGATCTGGGCTTTACTTCCGCACTCACCTATGATTTTGAAGTATTTTCCACCGCCCAGGACCGATGGCTGGAAATAAGTTCCGTTTCCAACTTTGAGTCTTTTCAGGCCAATCGATTGAAATTGCGATATAAAGATGCCCTGGGCAAAAGCCAATTGGCACATACCCTTAACGGGAGTTCGCTCGCCCTTCCCCGTGTATTGGCCGGTATATTGGAAAACTACCAACAAAAAGACCATATCCAAATCCCAAAGGCATTGATTCCTTATTGCGGTTTTGATACAATAGGGTAGCCCGTTTTGGAAAACCTTAACACCCATTGGTCTCTTTCTGCTTATCTTTGGTAAAAAAGTACAATTGAGGCAATTCAAACTCCTTCTCATCTTGTTCGTTCCCTTTTTTGCCTTTGGCCAGGAAGATTTTTTGGCCAAACAGTATTTCAATGATGGGGAATATGAAAAAGCAGTGGTTTTCTATGAAAAACTGGTCCAAGCGAATCCACGCCGTACCGATTATGGCGAAGGGCTTATCGCTTGTTATCAGCAATTGGAGCGCTATCAGGATGCCGAGCGGTATCTATTGAAGGAATTGGTGGGGGAAATGGCTTACCCTACTTTTTATGTGGAGCTTGGATACAATTACATGCTACAGAACGATCCGGAAAAAGCCGAGGTACAATATCAAAAAGCATTATTGAAAATAGATGAAAACACCAATTACGGTTACGGTGTGGGGCTGCGTTTTCAAAAATATGCCCTATTAAATTATGCCCTAAAGGCCTATTCCAGGGCGATGGAGCTAAATCCCAAATTGGATTACAAATATCAGATGGCGCGCATTTATGGGGAACAGGGCGATATCGAAAGAATGTATGCCTCTTATCTCGATTTGATTCGTGAAGGAAGGACCTCCAAATCAAATGTTCTTCGAAACATAGACGAATTCATTACCGAAGATCCAGAAAACGAGAACAACCTTAAATTCAAAAAAATCCTTCTGAGCAATGCACAGTCCAATCCGGATATTCTTTGGAACGAACTCCTGAGCTGGCTTTTTGTCCAACAAAAGCAATATGCAAGTGCATTCCGACAAGAAAAGGCCATATATAAAAGACTTGATGGGGCTACCATTCAAAGATTGGAAGGTTTGGGAGACCTGGCGCTTGAAGATAAAGACCTTGAAGTAGCCCGGTCGATTTTTGAATTTATCGTTGAAAATACCAATAACGGGGTCACTAAACTAAATGCGCAGTTAAACCTCATAGACTTAAAACTTCTGGCAGTCGAAGGAAACCAGCTCATGGACATTCAAAAGGAATTCGAAACCCTCATGACCGTTTATGGCTATAATTCGCAAACCCTGCAACTGCAGGTCGCATATGCCAATTTTCTGACCTTTAGAAGGGACAGTCCTGTGCCTGCCATCGATATCCTCAAAAAAAGTTTGGAACTGCCCCTTAACCAACGCGGCACGGCCTTCATTAAGTTGGCACTCGGTGACATTTTGGTATTCGATAAAAAGTTCAATGAGGCATTGATTTATTTTTCACAGGTACAGAAAAGCCTTAAAAATGACGTTCTGGGCCAGGATGCCCGCTTTAAAGTGGCACAGACCAGTTTTTATAAAGGCGATTTTGATTGGGCACTTACCCAATTAAAAGTATTACGGGGATCTACTTCCCAATTGATCGCCAATGATGCCATGCAATTGAGTTTGCTGATCTCTGACAATTCATTGGAAGATTCGACCCAAACCGCCTTGAAAAAGTACGCCCAAGCCGATCTTTTGGGATACCAGAAAAAAACCAAGGCCGCCGTTGTGGCATTGGACGAAATTCTGCAACAGCACAAAGGGGAAAAAATTGAGGATGAAGCCTTGTTGAAACAGGCCCAACTACTGGAAATCCTTAAAGACTATGAAACCGCCGAATTCAATTACCTTAAGATCATTTCCTTTTATGGCGATGGTATCCTGGCCGATGACGCCCATTTTGCCTTGGCGGAACTCTATCAGAATATTCTGGACAGGCCCGAAAAGGCGAAAGAACACTATGAGAAAATAATTTATAATTTCCAGGACAGCTACTACTTTCCCCAAGCGCGCAAAAATTTTAGGCTGCTTCGAGGCGATTCCATCAATTGAATCAAGCAAAGCAAAAAGTTCGATCATTAATTGTTAATTCCACTTGACCAAAATGTATATCTATAATGTCACCACCAATATTGAAGAGGCCGCACACGACCAATGGCTTCAGTGGATGAAGGAAACCCATATTCCCGATGTCTTGGCGACCGGCAAATTTATAGGAGCCAAAATGTGCAGGGTACTGGTCGATGAAGAAATGGGCGGAACCACCTATTCTGTTCAGTTTACTACCTCTGACAAGGCTAACTTGCAAAAATACTACCTTGAAGATGCGCCCAGATTGCGGGCCGAGGCCTTGAAAATATTCGCCAACCAATTCGTTTCTTTCCGCACCGAAATGGAAATCATCAGTGAGCAATGATTAAAAATGGGAAAAAGCTAGAATTGCTCTTCACTTATGGAAGCCTACAATGGGAAAATATCCAATTAGAACTCTTTGACAGAAAACTCAACGGTTCTCCAGATCGCTTGGTAGGTTTTCAACAAAAAGCACAAAAATTGGCGGGCCTATACCCAATCGTATATCACACCGGCAATGCTGACGACTATCTCGATGGCATTGTATATGGGATTTCCGAAAACGACCTTCAAATAGCTGATATTTATGAAGGGGATGACTATAAAAGGGTAAAAACGCAATTGGATTCGGGCAGATTGGCGTGGGTCTATGTTGGCATTTAAAGTTAACTTGCGCTAAAACCAGGACCATGTCCAAAAAAAAAGGAAAGAAGAACCAGCATCAAGAACGTCGCAATGATCACAGGAACGCTTCGGGCCAGGTAAAGGCAAAAAAACATCTGGGGCAGCATTTCCTTAAAGATGAAGCCATCGCACAGGCCATTGCCGGAACCCTATCCCTTTCCGGGACCAAGAATGTCATTGAAATCGGTCCTGGCATGGGCGTACTCACGAAATATCTTTTATTGAGAAAGGTAAATTTGGTGGCTATGGACCTGGATGCGGAGTCGATCATTTACCTCAACCACAGTTTTGCAATGGACCATGTTGCCGCGATGCAGGGCGGAAGCGTTCTGGAAGTGATCGAGGCCGATTTTTTAAATTATGATCTTACGCCCCTGTTCAGTGGCGAGCCATTTGCCATCACAGGTAATTTTCCATATAACATCTCCTCCCAAATCGTTTTTAAAATGTTGGAAGTAAGGCACAGGGTGCCGGAGTTCTCAGGAATGTTCCAAAAAGAGGTCGCCCAACGCATTTGTGCCAAGGAAGGCAACAAAACCTATGGCATCCTATCGGTATTGGTACAGGCTTTCTATGAAGCCGAGTACTTGTTTTCGGTTGCTCCCGAGGTCTTTGACCCCCCACCCAAAGTACAATCCGGGGTGCTTCGGCTCACCCGGAGACCCATTTATAGATTGCCATGCGATGAAGGCTTGTTCTTTAAAGTGGTCAAGACCGCTTTTAACCAGCGTCGGAAAACATTGCGAAACAGTCTCAAAACTTTTTCGATCTCCAACGACTTCAGGGGAGATACAATTTTCGACCTTCGTCCGGAACAATTAAAGGTGGCCGATTTTATTGCATTGACCAAAAAAATTGAATTGGATACCCATGCAAGCAATTAGTTTTGGTCACACCTACCGATTCATAATAATGAATCGCACCTTAAAAGTAGCCCATAGACCAAACGGTTCCCCAATATCGCTTTCCAATACACCTTTTTTCTTTAGCTTTGCGATGATGCCCAATCAAGGCAAATGAGCCTAATGACACCGTTTAAGATTACAGATGAACTCATAGCTGATATTGAACAGCTCATTGAAACCCAGAACGACCATGACCTTCAATCGCTACTGGAAGACGTTCACTATGCCGATATTGCCGAAATAATCGACGAGCTCAACGAGGATGAAGCCACCTATCTGATCAAACTATTGGATAGCGACAAAACCTCCGATGTGCTTACCGAACTTGACGAGGATGTTCGCGAGGCCATTTTGGGAAATCTATCTACAAAGGAAATCGCGGATGAACTAGGAGAACTAGATACCGATGATGCAGCCGATATCATTGGGGAACTCCCAAAAGAGATGGTTCATGAAGTCATCTCCCAAATCGAGGATCGTGAGCATGCCAAGGACATCGTTGACCTATTGCGCTATGACGAGAATTCGGCAGGTGGGCTCATGGCCAAGGAATTGGTAAAAGTTCGGGAAAATTGGGATGTGCTCACCTGCGTTAAGGAAATGCGGGCACAAGCGGAAAATGTTACCCGTGTGCATTCCATTTATGTGGTAGACGATGACGATAAGCTGAAAGGTCGGCTCTCCCTAAAAGACCTACTGACCACTTCCACCAAAACACATATCAAGGAAATTTATATTCCTAAGGTAGATTCGGTGAGCGTGAATGAAAAACCGGAAGAGGTCGCAAAAATCATGAGCAAATACGATTTGGAAGCCATTCCCGTAATTGATGAAATTGGAAGGTTGGTCGGCAGGATCACCATTGATGACATCGTTGATGTGATCAAGGAAGAGGCCGATAAAGATTATCAACTGGCCGCCGGTATATCAAGTGATGTTGAAGCCGATGATACCATTTGGGAACTTACAAAGGCCCGTCTCCCATGGCTGATCATAGGAATGTTCGGTGGTGTCGGGGCAGCGAGCATCATCAACGGTTTTCAAGAAGTGATGGTCAAATTTCCGATACTTTTGATATTTGTGCCCTTGATACAAGCTACCGCTGGAAACGTGGGGGTACAATCTTCCGCGATCATGGTTCAAGGTTTGGCCAATGATACGGTAAAGGGTGAAATGTTGAAAAGGCTTTTCAAGGAATTTCTTTTAGGATTGATCAATGGGGCAGCCATTGCGTTGGTCGTATTGGTAATCAGTCATTTTGCTTTTCGCACCTCCTACTTAATATCGGCCACACTTTGTATCGCTTTGATCACAGTGATTATCATCGCCGCGCTGATCGGCACTTTTATACCCATTTTTCTGGACAAAAGGGGAATCGACCCAGCAGTTGCAACAGGCCCTTTCATTACGACTGGAAACGATATTTTTGGTATTTTGATCTACTTTTCAATTGCTAAGATGGTATTGGGGATTTAAATCCATAAAACGCTCTTTTGATCATCTTCTCGAAATAAATTAATGGAAGAAAACTTCAATGAAACCCATCAACCTAGCACAAAAACATAACACTTTCAACAAGCTATGGCATCCTCATCAAATTGCGATTGTAGATGATATGCAGGTACTCTTGGCCAAAATACAGGGAGAATTCGTCTGGCACGCCCATGAACATGAAGACGAACTCTTTCAAGTGTTGAAAGGAACACTTTATATGCAATTTCGTGACCGTACCGAAACCGTGAAGGAGGGCGAACTGATCGTAGTGCCAAAAGGGGTTGAACACTGTCCTTCCACAAGAAATGGGGAAGTGGTGGAACTGCTTCTTTTTGAAAGATTGGGCACCGCACATACCGGTGACGTTAAACATAGGTTGACCCAAAACCATTATCCCAAAATTTAATTCCCCATGAAAGTACTTCACCTTGATGCCAACCATCCCTTACTGATCGATCAGCTAAACCTTCTGGGCTTTCAAAACGACGAGGACTACAGCTCCGACAAACGATCCGTTGAAAACAAGATAGAGCACTACGATGGATTGATCATCCGTAGTCGTTTCAGTATTGACCGGGCCTTTTTGGAAAAGGCAACCCACCTCAAGTTCATTGGCCGGGTAGGGGCCGGTCTGGAAAATATAGACACGGCCTTTGCCAAATCACAGGGCATATTCCTGGCATCGGCACCCGAAGGAAACAGAAACGCGGTCGGGGAACATACCTTGGGCATGTTACTCTCATTACTGAACCAGCTCAACAAAGCCGATCGAGAGGTACGTTCGGGAAAATGGGACAGGGAAGGCAATCGTGGTCGTGAATTAGACGGCAATACCATTGGTATAATAGGCTATGGCAATATGGGAAAGGCTTTTGCCAAAAAACTTCGTGGCTTCGATGTTGAGGTAATCTGCTATGATATCAAAGGAGGTGTGGGCGACGAAAATGCCCGTCAGGTAGGTATTATGGAACTCGGGCAAAAGGCCGATATTTTGAGTCTTCATCTGCCCGAAGATGAATCGACCATTAATATGGTCAATACAGAATTTTTAGAAGCCTTTCAAAAATCGATATGGCTCTTGAACACCGGTAGGGGCAAGTGCGTGGTGACGGAGGATTTGGTGTCAGCCTTGAAATCGGGTAAAATATTGGGGGCCGGATTGGATGTTTTGGAATATGAAAAATCATCCTTTGAAAATATGTTCAAAAACCCAAAATCGGAAATGGGTTCGGCCCTATCGGGATCAAGCCCAACGGCAGGTTTACCAGAGGCTTTCCAATACCTAATTACCGCCGACAATGTATTGCTTACCCCCCATATTGCGGGTTGGACATTGGAAAGCAAAGAAAAACTTGCCCAAACCATAGTCGATAAAATAAAGGCCAGATTTTGCTGAACCCCAGCTTGGAACAGTGGTAAGGCTTCTGCCTAAAAAGGAAGGTAGTTTGTGGGAATTTTATTATTTTTAAAGAGCCCTTGAATAATTTAGATTGGACATACCTTTAGATGGTCCGCCTTCTCCTTGACCCCCTTCTCGGGTTTTGGTCATTTGGTTTTATCAGATATATGGCCCCAGCCCCGATGTTAAAACGAAAAAAACCTTCGTAATGCAGTACACAGCAGAGACCCCGGAAGATTACATTCGCCAATTGCCGGAAGATCGGCAAAGGGTCATTACGCGACTGCGCCAAATGATCAAGACCAATTTGCCGCCTGGTTTCCAGGAACAGATCAGCTATGGCATGTTGGGGTATGTGGTACCGCACACCTTATATCCGGCCGGGTATCATTGCGACCCTATCCTACCCCTGCCCTTTTTGAACCTTGCTTCCCAAAAGAATTTCGTCGCGGTCTACCATATGGGCCTTTATGCCGATAAGGCGTTATACGATTGGTTCATTTCTGAGTATCCCAAACATAGCGAGCGAAAATTGGATATGGGCAAAAGCTGTGTGCGTTTCAAATATTTTGACGATATCCCGTACGAACTGATAGGGGAACTTTGCACGAAAATGAAGCCACAACAATGGATCGAACTATATGAAAAGAACATAAAAAAATAGGGCATGAAAAATAGGGTCACAGGATTAGGCGGATTTTTCTTTAAAACCAAAGATCCGGAAAAAGTAAAGGAGTGGTACAAAAACCATTTAGGGATGAATACCGACCAATATGGGTGTACTTTTTGGTGGAAAGACCAGGAAGGGAAGGACTGTTCCACACAATGGAGCCCCATGAAAGAGGATACGACCTATTTTCGGCCTAGTGAGAAGCAGTTTATGATGAACTTTAGGGTCGAAAATTTAAAGGAACTATTTGAGGTCCTAAAAACTGAAGGCGTTACGATCATTGGGGAAATTGAAGAATATGAGTATGGTAGATTCGGTTGGATATTGGATCCCGAAGGCAACAAATTGGAGCTTTGGGAACCGGTTGATAAGGCATTTCTATGATTTGAAAATATTCCTTACATTTATTTACAACTTTAACCACCAAAATAAATAGAGATGGCAGCTAAAAAGAAAGATTTGGGCGACAAGGCAGAAGATGCCTTTGACAAGGCCAAGGACAAGGCAGAAAACTTGGGCGAAAAGGCAAGCGAAAAGTTCGAGGAGGCCAAGGAAGCCACCAAAGAATTTGCGGAAGAGGCCAAGGAGAAGGCGAAGGATTTTGGCGAGGAAGCCAAAAAAACGGCCCATGAATTTACCGAAGGGGCAAAAGAGGCCTTTGGTGGAGGCGGTGCCGATAATAAAAAATTATTGGCCGGGCTATTGGCGATTTTTGTTGGGTCATTAGGAATCCATAAGTTCATTCTGGGATATCAAAAAGAAGGCTTTATTCTTTTGGGAATTACCATCGCATCCTACCTCTTGATGTGCTTTTTTGGCTTGGGATTCTTGTTTGTTTGGATTCCAGGATTGATCGGGCTAATTGAAGGTATCATTTATCTCACCAAATCCGATGAAGACTTTTACAACACCTATCAAGTGGGAAAAAAACCCTGGTTTTAAATAAGAGAACCGGATATTTTATGGTCCGGTTTTTTTATTTCATTTTATTATCGTAATATTGCAATATATAAATATGTAATGGGGCTTACCAAAACAGAAATTTTTAACGAAGAACAGAACCGTTTGGCGACCCTGTTCAAGGTTTTGGCCCACCCCGCCCGGATTGCCATCCTGGAATACATCAGTAGCCAAAATGCCTGTATCTGCAACGATATCGTAGAAGAAATAGGCTTGGCACAGCCCACCATTTCCCAACACTTGAAAGAACTCAAAAGCATCGGTTTGATCCAGGGCGAGATTGAGGGAAAAAGTGTTTGTTACTGCATCGATCTTAAAAATTGGAAAGCCTTGCAGTTACGATTGAATGGCTTTTTTGACAAAACGAAATCGAATTGTTGTTGAACCAAAACCCATCTTGATGAAAACACAGGAATTATTATCGCTCTTAAAAGAACACACCGATAAAAGTTTACTTTTCGAATATGCCAGTGGCAGATATGTCGGGGCCCACTACCACATTACCGAGGTGAAGAATATCACCATAGATTCTGTAGACTGTGGTGCCGGAACCGATTTCTGGAAAGAGACGGTCATCCAACTGTGGGAAAGCCCTTCCGAAAAAGGCACTCGCGATTTCATGAAGGCTTTTAAGGCCTTGGGCATACTCAACAAAGTGAACAGGATTAAACCGATGGATCCCGATACAGAGGTTAAATTCGAGTACGGTAATGCAGACTTTCACACCTCACAGCTCTTCGTAAAAGGGTATCGGGTAGAAAATAAACGGTTGATCGTTCAGCTGGCGGTAGAACAAACAGATTGTAAGGCCAGGGAAACCTGCGGCGTGGAAGTGGCTGAGGAATTGGCATCCGAATCGAATTGTGCCCCCGGTAGTGGTTGTTGTTAATGAAGTGGACGATGGTAGTACGCGAAATGATCCAGGACGACTGGGACACTGTTTCCAAAATTTACGCAGCGGGCATTGCTACGGGCTTTGCCACTTTTGAACAAAACATCCCCTCCTATGAAGCATGGGATAGGGCGCATTTGAAAGCCTGTCGCCTGATAGCACAGGACGATCAAGGTCTTCTGGGCTGGGCTGCCCTTTCAGCGGTTTCTAGTAGATGCGTTTACGGCGGGGTGGCGGAAGTCAGTATTTATATCGGTCCTGAACATAGGGGCCGGGGCGTCGGTAAATTATTGATGGAAGCATTGATCGATTCGAGTGAGCGCATTGGTTTGTGGACTTTACAATCCGGGATATTCCCTGAAAACTTGGGCAGTATTAAACTGC
Organism: Maribacter sp.; assembly: GCA_024643345.1. Classification (GTDB taxonomy): domain Bacteria; phylum Bacteroidota; class Bacteroidia; order Flavobacteriales; family Flavobacteriaceae; genus Pelagihabitans. Next base: position 70,020 of record JAHENB010000066.1, read on the forward strand.
ATGAAAAAATGGGTTTTCGCTATATCGGAAAACGGGAACGGGTTGGCAAATTGCATGGCATCTGGAAAGACAACCTATTATTTGAACGGCGAAGTGCAACAGTGGGAATTGACTGAACGTCAAGGATCACAGGGCGTTCAACTTTCATTCATTAAAAGTAAAAAATGAAAAACATACTGGTGCTTTGTACAGGCAACTCCTGCAGAAGTCAAATGGCCCACGGTTATTTGAAGACTTTCTTAAACGATCGGGCAAACATTTACAGTGCGGGCATCGAAACCCATGGTCTCAATCCCGGCGCTGTGGCCATTATGGCCGAAGACCATATCGACATCTCCGAACATA
>JAHENB010000014.1:0-47357 GCA_024643345.1 Maribacter sp.
AATTGGCCCTATTGTTTTGATTTCTTGGCCTATCGGATACCCTTTTGATCACCGCATTGTGCATGAGCGAAACACTATCGGTAAGTTGGGTGGCTTCCGCGTGGCAGAAACCAATGGCCCCGACCGTCCCTTTTTCCTGAATGGCCTTCATCAGATTCGAGCCCAATTGGCTCTTCGCGGCCGAAGCGTAACCGAGTCCAGTCTTGGTATACTCGGCCTGGTTTCTTTTTGTGGCGATGCCCATACCCTTGTTTTTGCCTTTTTGCTTCCCATATTCCTCCTGATACCGGTTATCGTACCAATCGGGCTTCTCAATGTCATTGTCATAAAGGTATTCGGCAACTTGGGCCAGTGCATCCTCCGGATAGGGCATGTAGGGCATGGTTCCAAATTTTTTATGGGCGCCCGGCATTTTGGTGTCTTGTTCGGGATCGTTCATCCATCTGATCAGATCTTCGGTAAAGGCTTCCTTGGAGGTATTGGAATCAATATAATGCCGTTTGATCGCCACCATGGGCGGTGCGATCATCTTCTCTTGGGAAACTCTGGGGTTATGGCATTGATAGCATTCCGTTTCCAATATCTGTTTGCCCGGATGGGTACCTTCATCTTCAACCGTTTCTTGCCAAGCGTCGGATACCATGGGTAATGTTTCCGATTTCTTGGTTTCCTTACAACCGGCGATGACCAAAAGAAAGATAAAAGGTACGATACGTTTCATTGCTTTACGTTTTATGTTATGGAAACCAAGACCAGGATCTCTACCTTGAACCACCCCGATAGGTTAAATAATCCGCTGGAAATTGACACCTCGACAAGAATGTGATTACATTCGGCCAGCTACTGCCGATCCCTTGTTCCATCTTTGATAGCCGCCTTTCAGGTCATAAATTTCCGAAAACCCCATCTCCAATAATCTTTGGGCAGCATTTTTGCTACGGGATCCAGATCGGCAATACAGGTATACCGGTTTGTTCTTATCCAATTTCTCAAAGGACCTATCAAAGTTTGCCTTATCAAAAAAATCGATGTTGATGGCATTTTTGATATGGCCACTGCGATACTCATTGGCCGTGCGTACATCAATAAGTTGCGCTTTTCGACCTGAAATTGCGGTCACATAGTCAGTGGCATCCAATATTTTAATTTTATTTGATTTGGGTTGTTTCGTTCCGAAAAAGTTACTTAATAGCGACATGTGTTTTTGAATTGTGGTATTCTTGGCGGTAATGAAAGGGAAACGGCACCTTTTACGATAACCGCTTCCCTAAACAACCAACCAAATAAAACCAATTTGTTTTACTAATTTTCTGTTCTACTGAAATTCAATCTTTCACCCTACAACATAGTAGTGGGTTCGACATATTTCGATTTTTTGATGTTGGTTTTCTTCAGTTCATCGAACCCGCCGATCAAATCCACAAAATCTTCCCAGCCCCTTTGCTTGAGGATCGATGCGGCAACCATACTGCGATAACCCCCTGCACAATGCAGTACAAAAGGTTTGTCTTTTGGGAATTGTGACAGGTGCTGGTTAATTTCATTCAAGGGCACGTTGATGGCACCGATGACATGCTCTGAATCGAACTCGCTCTTTTTTCTTACGTCAATGACCAAAACATTATTGGTCTGGTACATCTGCTCAAAAACCTTTGACGTGATCCTGTTGACCGTTTCATAGGGCTTTTTCGCTTTTTTCCAACTTTCGAAACCGCCGTCCAAAAAGCCGACCGTGCGGTCATATCCCACCCGTGATAAACGGGTAATGGCTTCCTCCTCTTTGCCCGGATAGGTAATCAACAGTATTTGCTGCTTCACGTCGGGAATCATTTCCCCTACCCATTGGGCGAAACTCCCTTCGAGTCCGATGTTGATGCTATTGGGGATAAAACCTTTGGCAAAATCTTCGGCACCACGCGTATCCAACATCAACGCTTCGGTCTCATTGGCCACTGCTTCAAATGCCTCAGGGGACAAGGGTTTTTCTCCGCGTTCCATTACCGTATCGAGACTTTCGTATCCCTTGATGTTCATCAAGACATTTTGCGGAAAATATCCCGGAGGCGCGGTCAAACCGGTCAATAGCTCTTTAATGAACTCTTCTTTGGTCATATCGGGTCTAAGGGCGTAGTTCGTTTTCTTTTGATGGCCCAGGGTATCCGAGGTTTCCTTGCTCATTTTCTTGCCACAGGCAGAACCCGCACCATGGTTGGGATATACGATAAGGTCATCTGATAATGGCATTATTTTATTTCTGAGCGAATCGTACAAATGCGCGGCCAACTTTTCTTCGGTAAGTTCAGATACCACATGTTGTGCCAGATCGGGTCTTCCCACGTCCCCTATAAAAAGGGTGTCCCCGGTAATGATGCCGTGTTCTTTCCCCTTTTCATCGATCAATAGGTAGGTAGTACTTTCCATGGTGTGACCAGGGGTATGCAAGACCTTGACCTTGTAGTCGCCCACTTCAAAAATTTGGTTGTCTTTTGCGACCAAGGCTTCATAGCCCGGTTTGGCCGTGGGTCCGAATACGATTTGGGCCCCTGTTTTTTTCTGTAGGTCGAGATGGCCACTGACAAAGTCGGCATGAAAATGGGTCTCGAAAACATATTTTATCTTGGCCTTATCTTTCCTGGCCCTATCTATATAGGGCTGTACTTCGCGCAAAGGATCGAATATGGCAGCTTCCCCTTTGCTCTCTAGGTAATAAGCGGCATGCGCCAAACATCCGGTGTAAATCTGTTCTATTTTCATCTCTTTATATTTTTTAAGGTTAATGTTATAAAATTAGGGACTGCCAAGGATCGATACAGTAACATTGGTTACAAAACTGGGATTTTATCACCGTAAAGGGAATGATACAGATCAGTTTTACGACTTTAGAAAAGTTCCTTGTACAAAATATAGATACCCATGAGCAATACGAACCACCCGAAGACTTTTTTAAGCCGGTTGCCATCGATAAATTTATTGAGCCATACGCCCAAGAAAATGCCCACCACCGAAAGGGAGGTAAATCGAATCAGAAACGCCCAGTCGATATCGAGGTTTTCAACATCGCCGATAAAACCGATCAAAGACTTGATGGCGATTATCAATAGGGAAGTGGCGACCGCTTTTTTCATAGGGAGTTTGGCCAACATCACCAGGGCGGGAATAATCAAAAAACCGCCTCCGGCACCTACGATACCGGTAATGACCCCCACTACAAGTCCTTCTATGACGATCATGGGATAATTATAGGTCACCACGGCATCCTCATCATCACAGTTTTTGCACTTGCCCTTGATCATTGAATATGAAGCCAAGAGCATGATCAGGGCAAAGAACACCATGATACCGATGTCCTTGGTAACCAAAAACCCTCCTACCGTAAACAGTTCATCCGGGATGGCGGGCACCAGGTATTTCCTAGTGGCATAAACCGTAATAAAAGCGGGAATTGCAAAGACAATGGCCGTCTTAAAATCGACCAAGCCCTTCCTGATATTTTGAAAGGCCCCGACCAATGAGGAAACCCCGACCACGAACAAGGAATAGGCCGTGGCCACGACCGGGTTGATGAACAATAGGTACACAAAAACGGGGACGGTAAGAATCGAACCCCCGCCACCTATCAGGCCCAATACTACTCCGATCAGCAGGGCCCCGACATAGCCAAATATTTCCAATATTTCCATAGATAAAGTTATTTGGTCACAAAAGTAGGTGGCTTGCAAGGAAACGGCAGTAACTTAGGTTACAGAGCAATCATAGATTCAGGATGGTGATGTGGTTTCGGTTGAGCGTTATTTTATCCATATTTTCAAGTTTTTTGAGCAATCGGGAAATGACCACACGCGAGGTGTGCAACTCGTAGGCGATCTCTTGATGCGTACTGTAGATGTTATGGTCTTTGTTGACCTTGGCCTTTTTGTTCAGGTATTTCAGCAAGCGTTCATCCATTTTCAGGAACGCAATACTATCCACGGTTTCTAACAGTTCATTGAGGCGGTTATGGTAGCTTTGCAGCACAAAATTGCGCCAACTCTTATATTTCGATAGCCACTCTTCCATTTTTTGAACGGGAACCATGATCAATGCAGCATCGGTCTCGGCAATGGCCCTGATTTCGCTTTTGGTATGCCCTAGGCAACAGGTAAGGGTCATGGCACAGGTATCGCCATTTTCGAGGAAATAGAGCAGCAATTCATCACCATGGCCATCTTCTCTAAGAATTTTTATCACGCCCGATACCAAAAGCGGCATCGATTTAATGTACTCCCCGATTTCCATCAAAGTAGAACCCTCGGGAATTTCCTTATAAAGGCCCACTTGATCGATTTCCTCCAAAAGTGCATCTTCAAATAAGGTTCCGTAACGTTCGGTCAGTGCTTTGATCATCATTTATGCGCTTGAAGTCTTCAATAAGATAAATTCACTGATGTTCACCATATCGATTGCCCCCAGCAGTTTATTGCCGGAAGTAACCGGGATGAAACTGTGTTTTTCCTTACTTATCAATTCCAACACTTTTACGATTTCGGTGGATTCATCGATGGTCTTGAAATCTCTATGCATGATATCCCGTACCAACAGGCTAGGGTTGCCCGCATTTTTAATGATATTCTTTTGAAATACCAAACCCATTATTTGCCCATCTTGGAGCACCACAAAATCTTTTTCGGTACCAGCCAACAAAATATCTACCACTTCCTTGATCGTATTTTCAGGGGCAAGTAAGGTAATATGGGTCAACATGGCCTCTCTGGCCACATGGCCTTCCAAGAGGGAAGTCTGCTTTACCATTTGGTTTTCCCCGTAGGCCCCGAAGAAGATAAAAAAAGCAATGAGCACCAAAAAAGGATTGAACAATAAGCCCAAGACAAAGAAAATCAAGGCCATGGCCTGTCCCAAGGTAGCCGCTATCGCAGTGGCCTTGACCCTACCCAGTTTAAAGGATAGGAGCGCCCTTAATACCCGCCCTCCATCCATGGGAAAGGCAGGAATCATATTGAAGACCACCAACATTACATTGGCGATGAACAGATAAAACAAAAAGTTTGGTAAACTGGGTTGAAACAGCATCTCATCGATGACCACATTGTCGAAATTAAAATAGCTCCGCAGGGGGATGGCCAACGACAGTAAGACCGCAATGATTACATTCACTGCCGGCCCTGCCAATGCCACTAAAAGTTCCTCGCCCGGTTTATCGGGCATCTTTTCCAGGGAAGCCACTCCTCCTATGGGCAGCAGCGTTATTTTTTTGGTTTTGATGTTGAATTTTTTGGCGGTGAGGGCATGTCCCAATTCGTGCAGTATCACACAGGCGAAGAGTACCAGGATCAAGGCCATATTGAATAAAGTGGTCTGGAAGGTTCCTCCGCGCTGTATATCCAAAAAAACCACCCATACCAGTAAAAGGGTAAAGGTCCAGTGAACCTCGATCTTGATCCCAGAAACGTTGCCCAATTTTAATACGCCTTTCATACCGTTGGTTCTTTAATGCGAAAATACCTTTGAACCCTATGGGCGACAATGATAATTATCATATGATTGGCCAAGGCTTACTGCTATTTTTGAAGTTACAATATTTGGATACCCATGAAGAAAATCATTACGCTTACGGTGAACCCTGCGATAGACAAGAGCACTTCTGTGGAAGGCATAAGGCCCAATAGCAAACTGCGGTGCGAGCCGCCCGTTTTTGAGGCCGGTGGGGGCGGCATCAATGTTTCCAGGGTCATCAAGGAACTCGGTGGAAACTCGCTCTGCATGCACCTTTCAGGAGGTGCCACGGGGGAACATTTGAAGAACATGCTCGATGAAGCGGATATCATGCAACAGATCGTACCCATTTCGGGCTGGACAAGGGAGAATCTTGCCGTGACCGATTCCACTACCGAGCTACAGTACCGCTTTGGTATGCCGGGACCTGCGGTAAAGGAAAGCGAATGGAAGCAGTGTTTGGAACACCTTGGAGCTCTATTGGTTGCTGGTGACTTCCTCGTGGCAAGCGGCAGTTTGTCCCCCGGTATGCCCGATGATTTTTTTGCGGAAGTGGCCAAACTGGCGAAGGACAAAAAAGTAAAATTTATACTTGACACTTCCGAGAAAGCGTTGATAAAGGGCGCCGCGGCCGGAGTATTTTTATTAAAGCCCAATTTAGGGGAACTCAGTGGTCTCTGCGGGGTGAAGTCGATTTCATCGATGAACCTATTGCCATTGGCCAAACAATTCCTGGATCAAAATACCTGCGAGATCTTGGTGGTTTCCTTAGGTTCAAGGGGGGCATTATTGGTGACCAAAGACCTTACCGAATATATTCTGGCGCCAACGGTGCACGCCAAAAGTACCATAGGTGCCGGGGATAGCATGCTGGCGGGCATGGTGAAGGGTTTGGCCGAAGGAAAATCGTTGGGGGAAATGGCGAAATATGGCGTTGCCTGTGGTACTGCCGCCGCCATGAGCGAAGGCACGCAACTCTGCAAGAAAAAAGAGGTGGATGTGCTTTATGAATGGATCCTTGAAAATTCAAAGAAACCGCATAAAATAGAATTGGATACCTAATCGTAATCAAAATGGAATATTATTTTAAAAAAGAGCTTCCTGGGCAATCTTTTGAACAGGCGATTCAGAAAGTAACGGAAGCTTTGAAAAAGGAAGGTTTTGGTGTGTTGACCGAAATAGATATCAAAGCCACCCTGAAGAAGAAATTGGATGCAGATTTTCATCCCTACGTTATTTTGGGCGCCTGCAATCCGGGCTTTGCATATAAGGCGTTAAAGGCCGAAGATAAAATCGGCACTATGCTCCCTTGCAATGTCATCGTTCAGGAAAAGCAGGGTATAGTTGAGGTCGCTGCAGTGAATCCCATGGCTTCCATGCAAGCGGTTGAAAATGAATCTCTTGCGGAGGTGGCAACACAGGTAACGGAAAAGCTGAAACGTATGGTAAATCAACTATAGCGGGTGATGAAGCCCTTTTGAAGAACGGGCATACTGATTATTATCACCTTTCTTGGAGGCAGACTTTCGTACCTTGAGGTAATTCGTGCAGATCATTAATAAAATGGAAAGGCCACTGACGACAGATTTTATACCGTTGGAGACGGAAACGCCTATTTGGAACCGGTTTTTTACTGTTGCACCCTTAATTGTGGTCGGTTCCAAAGAAGGTCAAGGATATGATCTGGCCCCAAAACATATGGCCACCCCTTTGGGGCATAAGAACTATTTTGGTTTCGTTTGTACGCCGCTGCATTCGACCTATCATAATATCAAAGCCAATGGGGAATTCTCAGTGAGCTTTCCCTTGCCAGACCAGACCATTTTGGCGGCTTTGAGCGCAACCCCAAGATGCGGCACGCCATCGGGCAACAAGGAAATCATCAAATCGATACCCACCTTGAAGGCAACTAAAATAGATGCGCTTTTCGTTGAAAATTCCTATTTGTATTTAGAATGTGAATTGTACAAGATCATCGACGGATTTGATGAATATAGTCTGATTTCGGGAAATGTGGTGGCCTCATTCGTGCACAAAGATTACCTGAGGGTTTCCGAAAAGGACGAACAAGATCAAATATATCGGCACCCTTTATTGGCCTATTTGGCACATGGCCGGTTCGCATCGGTTTCAGAAACCTATAATTTTCCCTATCCAAAGGATTTTAAATTATGATTGGCATGGAAGATCAGGCGCTGCAGTTGAATGAATATCTGAATTCCCGATCACAGGAAATGTTTCGATTCTTAAAGCGGTTGGTGGCTTTGGAATCGCCTTCAAAAGATATTGCCTTGCAGCACAATATCCTTTTATTTTTAAAAAAAAAATTGGAAAGTCTCGGATTTGTTGCGGTACATGTACTCGGACAAAAGACCGGAGGGTACCTCTATGCCCGGCCACGGAAAAGGGATAAGAAGTTGCCCCTTCAATTGCTGATAGGGCATTGCGATACGGTATGGCCCATGGAAACCATCAAACAGATGCCTATTTCCGGGTCGGATGAAACCTTGAAAGGGCCGGGTATCTATGATATGAAAGCGGGCCTGACACAACTCGTATTTTCTTTGCAGGCCATTGCCGAACTCAAATTACCACTGAAAGAAACACCGGTGGTATTGATCAATTCAGATGAGGAAATCGGGAGCAGGGAATCGACTCCAATAATTGCCAAACTGTCAAAATTGGCCGACCGCGCCTTTGTGATGGAACCCCCTTTGGATTTGGACGGAAAACTGAAAACCGCTAGAAAGGGATTGGGAAGATTTACGATTACCGTAAAGGGGAAAGCCGCCCATGCGGGCCTGGATCCCCAAAAAGGGATCAATGCGATCGTGGAATTGTCGTATCAGGTGCAGCAGCTCTATGCCATGAACGACATGGATAAAGGGATTACCGTAAATGTGGGCATGATAGAGGGCGGTATTTCCCCAAATGTGGTGGCTCCCATGAGCAAGGCCGTCGTTGACGTTAGGGTACTGAAAGAGGCCGACGGGCAATACATCACCGAACGGATAAAGGGGTTACGTCCACATTTAAAAGATGTGGAACTCAACATTGAAGGCGGTATTGGCCGACCCCCGATGGAAAGAACCGAACGCAACCAACAATTATGGCATGTAGCGCAGGAACAGGGTAACCGATTGGGAATTTCGCTCGAACAAGCTACCTCTGGCGGCGGTTCCGATGCCAACACCACCAGTAGGTTCACGGCAACCCTGGACGGACTTGGAACTCCGGGCGATGGAGCGCATGCCAATCACGAATATATCGTACAGCACAAGTTGTTGGAAAGAACCGCCCTTTTGAGCCTTTTGTTACTTACCGAACCCTTGAAAACTTCAAAATGAACCATCAATATATCTTCACATCGTTGACCCGGATTTCAGATATGGAAGAAAAAGGGTTCAGTTTAAAAAAACTTCCTAAGGAACAATGGCAGAATGCAGATTATGTGGTCTGCGAAATAGTGAACGCGGGAAGTGAAACCTTGAAGCTCGAACTCCCCAATGGCAGAATGCGTGGGGTAATAGGTGGGGAGTTTTTGGTAGGGGCACTTGGCGAACGATTTGCCACTCTGGAAGCCACTGGATCATGGCGCAAGGTGGAGCACGATCTTAAAATGAGCGTTCTTACTGGTGCGGGTCTCTTGGGCAAATTGACCTCTAAATCTGTTTTCTTGCCCCAATTGATGACCGTTGCATATACCGGCCATGCATTTAGGGGTTCCCAAAAGTTAACCATGGACTATTTTGTAAAACCCATCGAGCCCTTACCTTTTGACATCCCGGTAATCCTGTTCGTAGGGACCTCTATGTCTGCAGGAAAAACCACCTCCGCACGAATCGTCACCAATTTGTTCAAACAAGCAGGGCTTAAGGTGGTGGGTGCCAAACTAACCGGTGCCGGTCGTTATAAAGATATCCTAGCTATTAAGGACGTTGGTGCTGATGCCGTGTACGACTTTGTGGATGTGGGCCTTCCTTCATCCATTTGTCCGATAGGCGAATACCAGGAAAAGTTGATGCAAATGCTCAGTCTTATGGCCAAGGAAAGGGCAGAGATAGCCATTGTTGAAATTGGGGCATCGCCCTTGGAACCCTACAATGGAGATCTGGCCATCGAAGCCCTAAGGAAGTTTGTGAAATGCACCATTTTGAGCGCCTCAGATCCTTATGCGGTATATGGCCTGATGAAGGCCTTCGAAATTGTCCCCGACATTGTAACGGGCATTACCTCCAACACTTTGGCGGGTATCCAAATGGTGGAAAGTCTTTGCAAGGTAAAGGCTTTGAATTTGATCGATGCCACCACCACCAAAAAGCTCAAACAAATTTTGACGAGTACTACGGGCTTTTCACTTTAAAGGCTGCCGATGTTGACCAAAAATGCCATACAACTTCTCGAGGAACGTTACCTTTTAAATAAAGGTTTGGCCGAAACGCCCGACCAAATGTTCAGGAGGGTGGCCAAGCACGTTGCCAGTGCCGAGAAACAAGGGAACAAAGCATGGGAAGAGGCTTTTTATGCGATTATGAAAAATCTTGAATTCCTGCCCAATTCGCCCACTTTGATGAATGCGGGATTGCCCAACGGACAATTGAGCGCTTGTTTTGTTTTACCGGTGGAAGATAGCCTTACTTCAATTTTCACCACTTTGAAGAATGCTGCATTGATCCACCAAAGTGGGGGAGGAACGGGGTATAATTTTTCCGATCTTCGGCCCAAGGGCGATAGGGTCAATTCCTCGGGCGGCACCTCTTCGGGACCCATTGCCTTCATGGAAATCTATGATTCGGCGACCGAACATGTGAAGCAAGGGGGTAAACGCAGGGGCGCCAATATGGGCATCTTAAATGTCAACCATCCCGATATCGAGGATTTTATACTTTCAAAATCAGAGGGTAGGCGTTTGCAAAATTTCAATATTTCCGTAGGCATCACGGACCATTTTATGGAAGCCGTTGCCGAGGATGGCGATTGGACTTTGGTAAATCCTAGAACGAACAAAGTTCAGAAAACGGTCAAAGCCAAATCGATTTGGGATTCGGTCGTTCGGGAGGCATGGAAAACAGGAGATCCCGGACTGGTATTCTTGGATACCATCAATCAGGCGAACCCAACGCCAAAACAGGGCAGCATTATTTCCACCAATCCGTGTGGCGAAGTACCATTGCTGGCTTATGAAAGCTGTAATCTGGGCTCCCTGAATTTGATGAAGGTCTTGACTTCAAATAAAACAGGACCAGGAATAGATTGGCATCAGTTGGAAACCAATATTGGGGTGGCGATGCGTTTTTTGGATAATGTGATCACAGTCAACCATTTTTTGCTGCCTCAAATCAGGGAAACGGCCCATGCGAACCGCAAGGTAGGTTTAGGGGTGATGGGGTGGGCCGAATTGCTCATTTCACTCGACATTCCCTATGCCTCTGATGATGCCGTTGCCCTGGGAGAGCGACTAATGGATTTTGTGAAGACGAAGAGTTATGAAACTTCCAAGACACTGGCCAAAGAAAGGGGAACATTTGGGTCATGGGCCGAAAGTATTTACGCTCCCCATATGCCATTACGGAATGCCACTTGCAATAGCATAGCCCCTACCGGAAGTATTTCCGTTATTGCCAATACCTCTTATTCCATCGAACCCCTATACGGACTGGTTTATGAACGTGTGGGCATTTTGGACGGCAAAAACCAGATCGAACGCAATGTCGTGGTGGTTGAAAAGTTAAAGCAACTGAAACTTTGGAATGGGCATGTGCGGGAAACAGTATTGAAAACGGGCAGCATACAGCAGGTCAGAACCCTCCCAACGGCAGTGCGAAAGCTTTTTGAAACGAGCCATGAAGTGCCATGGAAATATCATTTACTTCATCAGAGGGCGTTTCAAAAGCATACCGATAATGCGGTTTCCAAAACCATTAACCTCCCGAAAATGGCCACCGAAACGGAAATTTCAGAAATATACCGGACCGCATGGGAATTCGGCTTAAAGGGTATTACCATCTATCGCGATGGGAGCAAACCGAATCAGATACTCCAAAAGTGTGGCTTAAACCATAGTCCTTATTGCTGATTGCTTTTTCAAAACGTCCCTCGCGCCTGATCGTCGTCATATTAATTGAGTAACAAATTCACGATATTCAAGTTTAATCTCTGGTTTGCCAAGGGGTTGAACCATTGATTCTTTCATTGCGGTCCGGGTCAAATGACCCTGAAAAGCCATTTGGGCAAGCTTTGTTGGTCTTGATCGGATATGGTTGCTTCTATAGCATAATACCCATGAAAATAGCGTCGTTAAGCCATAGTAAAAGCACCTTTTTTGTAATGTTCCCCCTTATTGCAATGGGATTGTTTGTGCTTCTATATCTTTTTGCCGCCATGAACTATCCCGGGGGATCTTGGATTTCTCCGCATCAAGACGGATTCAGTTTTTGGAACAATTATTTATGCGACCTACTCGACGACTATGCGATCAACGGAGAGCTCAATACAGCGAGATATCCAGCACGTTTGGCACTTGCTGTCCTGTGTTTTGGCCTATTGGTACTATGGGCCTATCTTCCCAATTTATTTCCGAAGAAAAGTAAAAACCTGAAGGTCATGCAGCTGACCGGGATCCTTTCGCTCTTGGTTCTTACTTTGCTCGCTACGGAAACACATGATCTCATCGTCCGTATCGCGGGTTTTATGGGGATCATCGCTTTTGTGAGCTGTTTTGTGGAACTCTATAAGGCAGGTTATGCCCGTCTGCTGGCATTGGGCATTTTTAGTCTGATGGTTTTTTTGATCAACTATTATATTTATGAAACGGGCGTGTTCCTAAAATCCCTTGCGGTGATCCAAAAAATCACATTTATCTTATTTCTTGGGTGGTTTGTTCTTATGGATGTAGCGGTTTATCAAGAACTGAAGTTGCATAAATCTTAGGCGTTTGTTTAAAAAACACCCAGTAATGAACCATTGTTTAATCATAATTTAAAACCATAAAACCATGAATCCAACACTTTTGTTGTTCGTCATTTTTGCCCTTTTTCTTTTCGTCGGGGTACGTATCATCTTTGAATATAAAAGAGCCTTAAAATTCCGATTCGGGAAGTATGTCAAAACATTACAACCAGGTCTACGTTGGATCATACCCTTTGTGGAAACGATCCAGGTGGTAGACATTCGTGTGATCACCATCAATATTGTTTCCCAAGAAGTGATGACCGAAGACAACGTGCCCTGTAGTATTGATGGCGTCGTCTTTTTTAAAATCACCAATCCGGAAAAGGCCGTATTGGAAGTAGTGGAATATACCTTCGCCATTACCCAACTTTCCCAAGCCGCTTTGAGGGATGTTTGCGGGAAAGTGGAACTGGACACCATTCTCTCGAAACGGGAGGAAATGGGCAAAAACATTAAGTCTATTGTGGAACAGGAAACGCAACAATGGGGTATAGACATCATCGATGTGAAAATCAAGGACATACAGTTGCCCGAAAATATGAAAAGGATGATGGCCAACCAGGCCGAGGCAGAACGATCAAGAAGGGCCAGGGTAATCTTGGCACTTGCTGAAGAACAGGCCGCCGGGAAGTTGCTAGAGGCCGGAAAGCTCATCGATCAATCACCTTCGGCCATCAAGTTGCGGTTATATCAAACCTTGTCGCACATTGCCGCCGAAAAGAACTCGACGATTTTATTCCCGTTCCCGGAGGAAGCCTTGCCCAGAAATACGGATCATAAAAAACCATGATCCGGTGGCAATGCCTTAAAAATCAAAATGACTATCGAAGCGCAGGTTAAAGGGGATTGCCCTTCCTAAATTTGGCCAATGCCAAATTTATCGCGGTCTATGGGTTCGTTTGTACCATTTAACCAATTCGTACCAAACCACGAATAGGAAGCCCGTGGCAATACTGATCGACAATTGCTGTGCATTCAATCTTTCAAATTTAAAGAAACGTGTTAGTGGATCTACAAAGAGCAACATGGCGGTTATCGAAATGGTAATTCCAATGATAATGGGAACCAATCGATTCCGATATTTAAAGGTGGTGAACATACTGTAATAGAATGAACGGTTGACCAAGGTCAAAAAAATATTGGCGGAGATCAGTACCGTAAACACCATGGCCCGGGTGACCCCTTCACCATGTCCTTCCACCACGGCATATTGGTAGATCAACAAGCCTCCCAAAGTAATCATCAGACCTTGTATGATACTGGTAATAAGTTCTCTCCATTTAAAAAAAGTAGTGGTAAAGGGCCTTGGATTTTGCTCCATGGAGTGTTTTTCAATCGGTTCATTCTCATAGATGATGGAACAAGTGGGCCCCATGATCAACTCCAATAGAATCACGTGTACCGGTGAGAAAATGTTGGGGTAGGCCCAATGGAGTGCTAAGGGAATAAATACAATGAGGATGATCGGAATATGGATTGAAATCACATATTGGATCGCCTTTTTAAGATTGGTATAGATCTTACGGCCCATGGCCACCGCATCGACCATTTTCGAAAGGTCATCTTCCATTAAGATCAGGTTGGCCGACTGTTTGGCTATCTCGGTACCTTTTTGGCCCATGGCCACCCCGATATGCGCCGCTTTCAATGCAGGGGCATCGTTAACGCCATCACCCGTCATCGCCACAATTTCGCCCTTTGCTTTTAAGGCTTCTATGATCTTTAATTTTGCGGTTGGGAACATCCTGGTAAAAATATTTACCTCTTGAACAGCATTATTCAACGCTTCGCCATCTAATTTCATTAGGCTGTCTCCTTCCAAAATCTCATGTTCCCCATTAAAATCTATTTGTTTGGCAATCGCTTTTGTGGTCAGCGAATTGTCGCCCGTGATTATTTTGATTTTGATACCGGCTTTATAGAATGAATCGAAAACCCCTTTAATATTTTCTTTAGGAGGGTCATAGAATGCCACGATGCCTTTAAATCCAAATCGAAATTCCTGCTGCTGTTTGGGAAAAACATTGCCTTCAAAATGGGCCTCCGCAACCCCCAAAAGCCGGTAGCCTTCTTTGGCCAAAAGGGCTATGGCTTCATGTACCTGCTGTTTTTGGGTCGAGGTTAAATCAGAAATTTCAAGAAAGGCTTCCGGGGCCCCTTTGGCTGCGATAATTCGCTTGCCCTGACCGTTCTCAAATATATGTGTCATCATGGGTGGCTTACCCCCCAAGGGATATTCATGGATCATTTTGAAGTTTGGCCGCTCATCATTATCGATCATCCGCCCATAGGCATCGTGAAGTGCCACTTCCATTCGGTCGAACGGAATGGGTTCACTGGCCCACATTGATAGTTCTATGAGTTCTTTCTCGGGTTTTCCCAAGGGCATGTTAGGGTCAGAGATTTTTTGCGATTCCATGACCAAAATTTTTGCCAGGCCCATTTCGTTTTTGGTAATGGTGCCTGTCTTGTCTACACAGATCACGGTAGCACTCCCCAAAGTTTCAACGGTCTTCATTTGTTTGACCACAATACCCATTTTCATCAACCGCCAGGCACCCAAAGCCATGAAAGTGGTGAACGCAACCGGTATTTCCTCTGGAAGAATACTCATGGCCAAGGTCAGGGCCTTAAGAAGACTATCGAGTACATTGTACGAATTATAATAATTGATGCCCCAGACCATTATAAATACCACAATACCTACGGCAGACATTTTTTTTACAAAATTATTGATCTGTATTTCCAAAGGCGTTTTTTCCTCGGAAATGGATTCAAGACTCTTGCCTATTTTACCCAACTGGGTCGCATTGCCAATGGCGGTCACGGAAGCAATGGCCAGTCCGCTGGCCACGGTGGTCCCCCGATAAATGAAATGGTCTGTTTTTTCACTGTCTTTGTACACAGCAAAAGATTCCCCGGTAAGTATCGACTCATCCACCGAAAAATCATTGGAATGTACAATAGTGCCATCTGCAGGAATGGTCGTGCCTTCCTCTACCATCAGGCTATCCCCGATGACAATGTCTTCAATGGCAATCTCCGCGACCGTTCCATTTCTGATGACGTTGCAATGGGGTTGGCTGATGACCTTGAGTTTTTCTAGGGCATTTCTGCTTCTTGAATCTTGGTAAATAGAAATGGCGGAAACGAGCAGAATGGCGACCGCCAAAAAAATTCCATCCCCTTTATCCCCTAAAATAAAGTAGAGGGTCGAAGTGACCAAAAGGAGGATCACCATGGGTTCCTGTCCCAAATCCTTCATCAGTTTCCAGAAGGCGTTTTCTTTTTGGTAGTGCAGTTCGTTTCTGCCAAAACGGACACGGGAAGCTTGCACTTCCTCCGTGGTCAATCCTTTAACGTTAAAATTGGAAACAGACATATTAGATGTTGATTACCTCAATTCCATGGAATGGATAGTACTAACGAAAAACATTTATCAATGCACGATATTGCCAACTGTTCAATGGTCGTTACTTGTTGCACAAGTGTAGGAAAAAATAATTAAAATGACACTGATAGGTATGCTGAAGAAGAGCATGTATAAATCCATTAAAGAAATTAAGGTCGGTAAGATCAAACGATTTTTGGCTAGGCCTGTCAAACATGACAAATGTTGCTGCCATACAATTGAATTTACTCCTTGGTCCGTGAAATGATAGGGGCGATGACAAGCCCTAAACCAATGCCGATTAAAATGGAGGCAACAAAAAGTATGGCGTTCGATTGTACGAAAAAAAGTCCGACACCTACCCCTACCATGGCCATCCCGCCGATGGCCCAAGTACTCTTATCTTCTTTTTTTGTGGTCATAATTATATAGAATTAATGAATGGAATGCATAAAATAGGGAGGTTTTCCATGAAATAATATGACCATCATCATGGTTGGCATTCGGTTAAGGCGCCTATTTGCCCACATTGGGACAACTGATCGGGTCTGTTTAAACCTAAAAAATGAGATCAAATCACTATTCAGTGACATAAATCATTTCGTATGATCAAAAAGGAAATTAATTTTTGCCCTACAATTTAAGATTTATTTCATGACCCTCAAAAACCATAGCTATGGAAACATTAGAAAAGAACATCTGTCAGAGTTGCGGCATGCCGATGCTACAACTTGCCGATTTTGGCTGGAACGGCGACGGCAGCATCAATACTGAATATTGCCAATATTGCTATAAAAATGGGGCATTTACAGATGGGGATATTACCTTGGAAGAGAAAATCTCCAAGAATATAGCCATGGCCCAAAAGATGGGCATGTCAAGGGCATCGGCCACCGATTTGGCTGTGACCACGCTTCCAAATTTAAAGCGATGGGGCAAAAAAAAAGAACAGAGGAAGTCGGGGAGTAGGATTAAAAAGTAGCCATGTAAACTGCTACCTATGACGAGCAAAGACCAGGACGCTTTTCGCTCGAGCAGCGAATTGGGGCATTAAGGGTATGGCCATAGCTCCCAAATGAAGAAGTAACCATTCTTTAGGGGTAAAATGGGAGAGGCATTTTCTCCAACTGATGATGTTGGGTTCCCTGTAAAAAGCCTTATTTCGTATGGAAATCAAAGCGTATTCGGTGACAATCGGACATTATTTTATTACTGGTTCTGACTCACCGTGACCGTACCATTGCCATCGCCCAATAACAGCATGACCGATAAGTCATCTTTCTCGGCCGCAAGTTGACCTCCGGTTCCTGCCACCGTTGTAAAACTTATGGTGAACCCGGCATTTTCCAGTTGTTTTTTATAATTTTCCAAGGCCTTGTTCGGTACCTCTTCGAACATGATCATCCAATTATTGGCATCTTCCATGGCCTGCGTCGTAGCGCCCATTATTTTGCCCTCTTTGAATTCCGGGACACTATTGGGAACATCATTGGGCCAGCTACGAACGTTGGCATCGGTGGTAAAGGTGCCTTCCTCGGTCTCAATGACCATCTTCTGGTCATCAATATCTACTTTGGCATCCCCGCCGATCGACTCTTCGATCATTTTTTCACTGGTTTTCTCGGCTGCCTGTTTGCACCCGTTTAACGGAAGCACTAGCGCAACTGCAATGAATAAAATGATTGATCTAAATACGTTTGAAATTTTTTGGGTTTCCATAGGTGCTTGAATAAAAATGTTCTTTATTCCTAGTTTGTAATCAGTTTTCAATTTCCTGATTAAAAGTAACGAATTTTGAGATGCGACATAATGACCCAAGTCATCAGTTTCGAAAGTTATTTGAAAGCAAGGGAGTGGGTATCATACAGCCGACTGTGGCAACAAATCGTAGGGACGACCAAGGATTGAAATGACCAATAAAGCGTTAGAAAATATATCGATCTTAATAGTCCAAAACTACCATTGCACCTACACACAAGAGCATTGGAAAAATCAAAATTGCGTTGTCCCTTATGGGCCATATATAATTATGGAAGCTGGTGAGCCGAGATCATTTCATTAGGTATTCAGCATATTTTTGCATTCCTGCGTTGACCATGCCGATGGCTGCCCTGCTGGTCGTGGTGGCACCGGAGATGCCATCGACCACCTGCATGCCCTCCACCAAAATTTGCCCGGTTTGCGCAAGGCCATAGGTATTGGCTTTTACATTTAATTTGGCATCCATAAATTGATTCTTAAAACTTGACGCGCTGATACCGGCACCATAGCCCTCGGATTCCGATCGATGGTCAAATTCAATTTTTTTGATTTTTTGGGTCGATAGGTCCACCAATACTTTGGCCCATATCGGACCAGCAAATCCATTGCCGCTTACCAAAAGAATAGTATTGCCACTTTCCCGTAACTCGAAAATTGGGAGTTCCGCGCCACTGCCGTTCTTTATGATAAGCTGGTAGAGCTTGAGATAGGTGTCATAGTCAATGGTTTCGATGTCGCCAATGCCATTGATTTTCTTGAAATGGACCATCTGATCCGCGGCAATAACATCGGGGATGTCAAGACCTGCAAATTGGCCAAGGTCCTTTATGATCGCAGGCAAAGGTGCTTTGACCGCGACTTCCGTGTCATTATCCGTTGTCTTGGACTGTTGATCCGGAGTTGCTTTTTGTTTGCAACCCCAAAAAAGGGTTAAAAGGATGAAGAGCAGCTGATAAATAGTTTTCATGATTTCTCTTATTATTTTTTTTTACGGAATAACGATTGCTCTTAATTGCCAATCATTCCGCCATCGATAACATGCGTATCGCCGGTGATATAGCGGCTATCATCGGAGGCCAAAAAGAGTGCCAATTGTGCAACTTCTTCGGCTGTGGCATATCGCCTGAAAGGGATGCTCGATTCAAACCCTTTATGTACTTCCTCCGCTTTTTCCGGAGACATATCCACTTCAATTCGTTGCATCATTTTAGTGGCCACAGGTCCGGGATGGATGCTGTTTACCCTTATTCCGGTTTTGGCGAATTCGAGCGCTGCCGTTCTCATGATTCCTAAGGCCCCATGTTTGCTCGCAACATAGGCGCCCAAGCCCGGAAATCCCTTTAATCCGGCTACCGAGGAAGTGATGATCACACTTCCGCCTTCGGTCATTTTTGGGATTACGTACTGGCAGCCCAACCAAACCCCTTTTAAATTGACCGCTATGACCCTGTCAAAAATTTCTTCCGGATATTCCGCAATCGACTTTGCGGTGCCTTCTATCCCGGCATTGTTAAAAAAAACATCAATGCGGTCAAAGGTCCTCAATGCCTGTTGAACATAGTTCTTAACGTCGATCGACTTGGAGACATCGGCCGTACAAAATGCAACATTGGGGCTATTCAGTTCTTTTGCTGTTTCCTGTAGTTCCTTTTCCTGGTTGTCGACCAAAAATACTTTGGCCCCTTCCGATAGAAACAGCTGGGCCGTGGCCTTGCCTATTCCCGCGGCACCACCTGTGATCACCGCTACTTTATTGGTCAATCTTTTCATAGGGAAGTAAGTTTAAAATTTTATTTGATTTATTTGCCAATGGTTGTCAGCAGTCTTCATGGCCAGTAAGTTCGGACTCAACATTTTTGAATTGAGAGGGGGGAGTTGGTATCTTTTTTTAGCCATTTGGATATTCGACCGTTCTGCAAGAGGCATCATGATTTCCCCTTTCGTATTGATCACGACTTCGGTGAAACTATAATCGAATATATTTAACTTAAAATCATTTTGTCCCCTAAATGTTTTTTTTACAAAGATACCGACCGCATACCCTTGATCGAAAGGGCTAAGGTTGATATATTCGGTTGCGATCACCAATTTTCCGGAAGTGTCGATAAATCCGTAATAGGGAATGTCTTCCTCTTTCAATTCCTTTATCATGCACATGCCTTCCTTGAATTCGGGATATCCCACTCCAGTGACATCCGATGCCTTTGGGTCAGGATTTCGGTTCGATACCAGATCACTCCTGAAATCAATTACGATTTGGCCCGCTTCATTGATGAAACCCCATTGATTACCTTTTCTTACGGCGGCCAAACCTTCGCTGAAAGGCGCTACCTCATCCAGGCCATCGATGGTTGTCTTTAAAAAGTCAGTCGTTTGTTGAGAAATGGCCAAAAAAGGACATATCATGAGGAGGGTCAATAACGGATAGATACGTTTCATGGGTTCATTTTTTTAGTTGAAGTTAAAATAGGTGACTGATCCGGTTTCCAAAATGATTTTCATCACTCCAACTATGGTTATGAAGCAATAGCATTTAAAAATTCGGTATTGGACCCCTTGTTGTTTAGTGGTAAATCACCTAAAACATTAAATTGGAGTAGATCATACTTTTCAAATCCTTGGGAAGTCCGTCACGGATATCTTCCATTTCTCCCAAAGAAATATATTTTCTTAAATAGATAAAGGTCGTATCTATATACTGCTCCGCAACCTCATCGCTATATTCGAAATCATTGACCGCTGCAGGGCCATCGTGTTGGCGCACCAGATCGATGAATTCTGCCATATGCTTGATCTTTGGTTTTTCCTTTCTGAGGTTCCATCCGTTCACGTATACCGCTTTCAGGAACATTGGCAACTGGGCAGTAAGTTGCAGTGATTCCTCTGGCGGAATGATATCCCGCAGTGCATGCAGGATGGCACTAAGTATCCTTCCGGCCTTGTCGGTATCGGTTCCGAGGTTCATTTCTTTGGTATAATCCTTTAAAAAGGTATTTCCATCTTTCGCATATTCGTTAAAATTAAGACCCATGATCGATTTTTTTAAATGAGCCCTAAAGATGGCCATGATTTGGCAAAGGCCAAATGATTTAGGTCATATTTAGGCCGGAAAAACTCCGTTATTTTTGAAAAAAACTAATTGAAAAGCATGAAGGTCCAGATACAGTTTATCAAGATGCCGACCAACGATTCCTTAAGTGATATGGTCATTCAAAATCTAAACAAGGTGGCACATAAATACCCCTTTATAATAAGGGGAGAAGTAATCTTTAAAGAGGAAAACGATCCTAGCGATATCGGCAAGATCTGCGAAATTCGATTGAGTGCTCCAGGGCCGAGGCTATTTGCCAAATCCAACGAAAGTAGCTTTGAGAAGGCCGCATTGGAGACCATAGGCGATTTGGAACGACAATTGGAAAAGCGCAAGGGAATTTTAAAAAGGCACCACTAAATCAGCTCTTAAAATGGATATCAAAAGGATACTGGTCCCCGTTGATTTTTCCGAACATTCTTCTTATGCCTTGGAAGTTGCGGCCCAATTGGCAAAACAGTACGGGGCCGAACTTTTGGTACTTCATATGTTGGGTTTGTCCGAATCGGCATATGACATGGATGAAACGTCGGGAATGGCCGAGGCCAGGTATTACATGAAAATTGCCAAAAAGAGGTTCAACGAATTTTTGGACAAAGATTACCTAAAGGGGATTTCTGTGGATCAAATGGTGCAGAACTACAAAATTTTCAGTGAATTGAACCAAGTGGCCGAGGAACAAGAAATTGATTTGATCGTGATGGGTTCGCACGGCACCAGTGTCATGGGGGGATTTTTTGTGGGATCCAATACCGAAAAGGTCATTCGCTCCGCTGAGGTACCGGTATTGGTGATCAAAAAGCAAACACCAAACTTTGGCATCAGGCAAGTCGTGTTTGCTTGTGATTTTAATTTAGAAAATGAAGGGGCCTATCTCAAGGCCACGAAACTGTTCCATAGATTGGGTGTAAAGGTGCACCTGCTTTATGTGAACCTGCCCAATACCCAATTCAAGAGCACCATGGAAATCGAGGAAAAAATGGCCAATTTCCTATTTATGGTGCACGATGGGAAACCAGTTTTGGATGAAACGCCCGTTTGTGTGTGCGATCATACCATCGAAATGGGAATATATCGCTACTGTAAAAAGGTCAATGCCGATCTGCTTGCCATTCCTACCCATGGACGGCAGGGGATTTCACATTTTTTTAGACAAAGTTTGGCAGAGGATATCGCCAATCATATCGATCTCCCCGTAATGACCTTTAGGATATGATTGCTATTGGAACACAGAATTTGGATCGGTTCTCAGAGAAGATGCAGGGCAATATCCACCATATCCCTAAAAGTACTTTCCCTTTCGTCGGCTGAGGATCGTTCCCCGGTGACCAAAGAGTCTGAAATGGTAAGTATGGCAAGGGCCCGTATATTATATTTGGCAGCGATGGTATAGAGGCCGGAGGCTTCCATCTCCACGCAGAGCACGCCAAATTTGGCCCATAATTTATAGTCTTCCGGATCATCGGTATAGAATTCATCGGATGAAAGAACATTGCCGGCCTTTATGGCAATGC
The DNA here is from genome assembly GCA_024643345.1 of Maribacter sp. GTDB lineage: Bacteria > Bacteroidota > Bacteroidia > Flavobacteriales > Flavobacteriaceae > Pelagihabitans. Next base: position 22,199 of record JAHENB010000014.1, read on the forward strand.
CCTTTTCCTTGGCATATGAAGCGGCCTTCAGCAAGAGCTCAAAGTTGGCGGTAGGGGCGTAATCGGCATTGATGAAACGGGAATTATTGATGCCGGAAGTAGTAGAGGCCGCCATGGCCAAAACAATATCCCTGATCTTCACCTCTTTTTGATAGGAACCTGCCGTACCTACCCTAATGATGTTCTTCACGCCATAGTCGTTGATCAGTTCATGGTAATAGATCATTGCAGACGGAATTCCCATTCCACTACCTTGTACCGACACTGGCTTCCCATGGTAGGTGCCCGTATAGCCCAACATGCCCCGTACATCGTTATAGCAATGTGCATCTTTAAGAAAGGTCTCGGCAATCCACTTGGCGCGCATGGGATCCCCTGGCATAAGCACGGTTTGTGCAATCTCTCCTTTTTTGGCTTCGATGTGTGTGCTCATAGATTTCTTAATTAAGGGCAGCCAACATAGCGGCCCCTGAGGAGGTCCCGATGCGCGAAGCGCCCATGCTCAGATATTTTTTAGCGGTCGCGGCATCTTTGATTCCTCCTGACGCTTTAATTCCGATGGCATCCCCGACCCATTGTTTTATCAAGGCAACATCTTCTAAAGTGGCCCCTAACGGACCGAAACCCGTTGAGGTCTTCACAAAATCGGCTCCGGCTCCTATGGCCATTTCACAGGCCAATCGTTTCTCATTCCTATCCAAATAACAGGTTTCTAGGATTACCTTGAGCACTTTATCCCCAATGGTTTTTTTTACCTGTGCGATTTCGGCCCCGACCAAACCATAATCCCCCGATTTCATCCATCCGATGTTCATCACCATATCAATTTCATCCGCTCCTAGTTCAATGCCCAACCGGGCCTCAAAACACTTGGTTTCGGTTAAATGGGCGCCGGTCGGAAAACCCGCAACCGTGACCAGTTTCACCCCGGTGCCATATAGTGCTTCTTTACAGGTTTCCAAATGGCACCCATGGACGCATACGGCATAAAGGTGATATGTTTTAGCCTCTTCGCACAATTTTTCTATTTCAAGTATGGAGGCATCGGGCTTGAGAAGGGTATGGTCTATGTAGTTTTCCAACAGCATTATTTCAACAGAAGCCCCAACTTACCAAGTAAGACCAGTTCGGCCTTGTTTTTTCCTGAGAAGGCGGAGGCAACGGCATTCGCTGAAGTCATGATAAGATCTTTGAGGTCTTCCGTAAAAATACTTGAATGCTCTTTGTAAAATTTCGCGAAGGCATTAAAGCAGGGATCGCTTTTCTTTTCATATTCCAAGAGCCAATCAAAGACAGATTCGATTTGATAGGCCGCATCGGTACCATAGCGGTCTTCGAGAGCATCTACATCAAGCCATTTTTCACGTACGACTTCTTTGAGGCGATCTAATTCTTTAATATGGACCGAATGATCTGCATTGGCGATGGAATAGAACAATTTTCCCAGATTTTGATAGAGTTGGTGGCCAATTATTTGCGAATTTGTCATCATAATTCAATGTTAAGAAGATATCAAATCTAACTTTAAAATGATTTTCTGGATATGATAAATGTCAGTTATAAAAGCTAATTTTGAAACATGCAGGTTTTCCAAAAGAACAGTAATATTTTCAATTTGCTTTCGGAAGGGGTCTCCGAAGGCATTCTTGTCGTCAACAAACATCAGGTCATCGTGGCCACCAACTCATCCGCGGAGGAGATGTTTGGCTATTCAAAAGATGAATTATTGGGTCAATCCCTTGATCTGCTTATTCCATCAAAATATAGGCTTGCGCATAAAGATTATGTGATCGATTTTGTGGCAACAAGTGAAAAACGCCAGATGGGGCATGGTAAAAACCTTTACGGCCTTCGAAAAAATGGAGAGGAGTTTCCTGTAGAAGCAGGGTTGAACCCTTTTGACCTCTATGGTGTTACCTATGTAATGGCCCTGGTCATTGATATTACCGAACGTAAAAAGGCAGAAAGGGAACTGATCCATTGGTCGAACATCTTTAACGAATCGTTAAACGAGATTTTCATTTTTGATGCCAAAACCCTGCACTTCAAAAATGTGAACAAGGGGGCCCTAAAGAACATGGGCTATACCTTGGGAGAATTTAAAAATTTGACACCCATTGACATCAATCCCAAGTTCGATGAATCCGGTTTTCAAAATCTGATCGCCCCGCTTCTCAGCGATCAAACGGAAAAAATAGAATTTGAATCATTACACCAACGAAAGGACGGTTCTGCTTATCCGGTGGAAGCGCACCTGCAAATATCCGACTTAGGGGAAGAGCAAGTGTTCGTTGCGATTATTTTGGATATTACCGAAAGAAAGAATTATACAGAAAAATTGGAAAGAACGGTGGAGGAGCGAACCAAACAGCTCACCGAGGCTTTGGCGAAGGAGAAGGAGCTCAATGAATTGAAGACACGCTTTTTATCGCTGGTATCCCATGAGTTTAAGACCCCTTTGAGCAGTATTCTCACATCGGTTACCCTGTTGTCGAAATACAAGCTTACAGACCAGCAGGGCAATCGGGAAAAGCATGTGGATACCATAAAGAACAAGGTGCGGTATTTAGATGCGATACTTAACGATTTTCTTTCCCTGGAGCGTTTGGAATCGGGGAAGGTCAATTATAAAATAGATCATTTTCCATTGAGCAAGCTGATCAATGAGGTCGTATATGATGCCAATTTGTTGTTGAAGGAGGGCCAAAAAATTATCTATCCCCAAGATATCGATCACATCAATTTGGCTTTTGAACAGAAAATTTTGGAGTTGGCCTTATCGAATTTGGTGCACAACGCGATTAAATATTCGGCGGAGAATACCGTTATCGAAATTCGGGTAATAGAAAACCGCGATAGCTTGGAGCTCGATATTATCGATGAAGGGATAGGCATTCCGGCCGAAGAACAGAAACATATTTTTAATCGTTATTTTAGAGCAGAGAATGCCCTGCTGAACCAAGGCACCGGAATCGGTTTGAGTATTGCCAAACAGCATCTTGAAAATTTGGGCGCTACCTTGAGTTTTACAAGTGAAGAAAATAAAGGATCTATATTTACGATAAAAATTCCAGAAAACGTCGTGGTGAATGCTCTTTCGTAGCATTATGGAAAAGGGGTTGAAGTCGATTCAAATCGGTACTTGGCCCATATTTTGCCCCATAGGACAAATACCTTGGGTTCTGGACTAAAACAATAATAAGGAAAGATGAAAAGCGTACTGTTAATTGAAGATGATAAGGCCCTCAGGGAAAATACGGCAGAGTTGCTCGAACTTTCAAACTATTCGGTAATGACCGCCGCCAACGGCATCATCGGGATACAAATGGCTGAGGATCACATGCCCGACGTGATCGTTTGCGACATCATGATGCCAGAGCTTGACGGCTATGGGGTACTTCAAAGCCTTGCTTCCCGTCAAAGTACCATGCACATACCTTTTATCTTTCTTTCTGCCAAAACAGAACATAAGGAAGTCCGAAAGGGCATGGACCTTGGCGCGGACGATTATTTGACCAAACCGTTTGAGGAGGACGACCTGATCAGTGCTATAGAAAGCAGGCTCGCAAAGTCCGAGATATTGTCCCGTATGAACCAGGGGCTCCCGGTTAAATCGGATATTTCGGAACAAGAGATGCGTTCGTTGAACGAGCTCAAGAATTTTTTTGATGATAATGGGGAAGAGGAACTTTATGCCGAGGGGCAAATGATCTTTAAGGAAGGCACGCACTCCCATAAAATATACCTTATTTTGAAGGGTTTGGTGAAATGCCATAAAATAGATGCCGACGGTAAGGAATTGATCACCTCCCTCTACAGGGCGGATGATTTTTTGGGACTGACGTCCTTTATCAACAATGTGCCATATCAAGAATCGGCAACTGCAATGGAAGAGGTGGTACTGGTGGGCATCTCAAAATCACGATTAAAGGAAGTTTTGGAACAAAACCATTCCATATCATTTGAACTGATGGAATTGCTGACGCAGAACATTACCGATATCAAGGGCCAATTATTACAAATGGCCTATAGTTCCGTTAGAAAGAAAACGGCCCAAACCCTGCTTCAATTCGCGGAGGTCTTGAATAAAAAAACCGAAGACCCCATCAAAATATCAAGGAACGATCTTGCCAGTGTAGCGGGCATCGCTACCGAAACCTTGATCCGTACACTTTCCGGATTCAAGAAAGAGGGCCTTATTGCGATCGAGGGCAGGAATATCAGAATCAAGGAATTAAAAGCATTGCATTACGTTTCATAGTCCCAGTGTTGAAATAGCCGTAATTTATCCCCAAAAATGATAATTATCATATCCAGCTTTGAATTGCGGAACTACATTTGTCAATATTTTTCTTGAAAGCCATCAACCAGCTTATGAAGTTCCTTGCATGAAGCATATACTAGTTCCGACAGATTTTTCAATAAATGCCTGGAACGCCTTCGAATATGCCCGCAAGCGATTCGAGCACGTGCCATGTAGGTTTTATGTCCTCCACGTTGCGGGCCTTGCCGACTCACCCATTACAGCCAATTCCTTGGTTCTTGCCAAATCTGAAAACAAATCTGCAAAAAAGGATATGAGAACCCTTTTTGAGCGCATTTCACGATTGACACCCAATGCGAACCATAAATTCATGGCACTCCATCAATACGGATATTTCGTGGATATGGTACGAAAGGCCATTGATGAGAACAATATTGAATTGTTGGTCATGGGAACCAAAGGTGCGGATGGGATCAAGGCCAGCGTGATCGGTAGCAATACCGGCGACGTAATCCATAAAGTAAGATGCGATATTTTAATCGTTCCTGAAAACGCGGTTTTTGAACCGATACGAGAAGTGGCATTCCCCACGGATTTCAATACTTTTTACACCCACCATGTCTTAGAATCCTTATCGGAGATCTTGGCCACGGGCGAGACAAAATTGAGGGTTGTGCACGTGAAGGCCCATAAGGGTCAACTCAGCGTGAATCAGGAGCAGAACAGGGTCTACCTGAAAGATTATTTAGAGGAATTATATAAGGAAGTCCATTCTTTCCATATGGTAACCAACACCAAGGTTTCAAAGGCGATAGAGGAATTTACGGATCTTATGGGGATTGATCTAGTCGTAATGGTGGCCAAAAATTTAAATTTTCTGCAACAGCTCCTTTTCGATTCTTCGATCCAGAAGGTAAGTTTCCATACAGAGGTCCCCTTGCTGGTGCTGCATGAATAAAAGGCATTGTTTTTCTTTGTCACTGATAATTATCATAGATTTAAGCAAACTACACCAATACTTTTGAATGGCAGCGCGAAGGTATTAGGGCACATGGCCCGAACCTAAGAAGCACTGTCGACTTAAGATAATGCCATCGGAGACCGCTAGGGGCGGAGACCATGTTTTTACGACAACCGCCTAGTAACCGATCGCCAAAAAAAACACCGTAATGAGAACTGTTTTGATCCCCACCGATTTTTCCATAAATGCCCGGCACGCTATTGATTATGCGCTGCAGCTCTATAAATGCGAAAAGACGAATTTCCATTTTTTGCATGCCTATTCCGATTCGTTTTATGACCTTTTAAAGGCGGCCGAAACGGATAACATGGAGGCACATAAAGAAAAGGCCAAAATAAAATCTGAAACCGCACTTGAAAGACTCTTGGAAGAAGTTCGATCCAAGACAAATAATCCCTTGCATACCTATAAGGTCATTTCTGCATTTGACACTTTGGTCGATGCCGTGAACGATTTTGCCAATAAGATCAATGTAGATGCAGTAATCATGGGCACCAAAGGAGAAACTGCCGACAAAAAGATCACTTTTGGGAGCCATACGGTGCAAGTGTTCAAATATGTAAAATGCCCGGTTTTGGCCATTCCACAGCAATGTGAATACCAACAACCCAAAAAAATCCTCTTTCCAACCGATTACATGCTGCCCTATAAACGAAGGGAACTCAAACTGCTGAACGATATCGCCACCCAGTTTAAATCGAAGATCTACTGTTTGTATTTTTCCGATTTTGAGGAGTTGAGCAACAGACAGATCGACAATAAAAGGTTCCTGAGGGAATCGCTTTCTAAGGCCTACCTTTTTTATGAAAGGCTGCCGGTCGACAACAAGGCAAAGGCCATTTTGGATTATATCGATAAGAACGATATATCAATGCTCGTCATGGTGAATTCACGCCACTCTTTTTTGGAGGACATGCTCTACCGCTCAACGGTCGATGAAATTGGGCTGCACGCCAACATTCCGTTTTTGGTCATGCAAAACCTGCCCAGATAAACCCTAATCCCAAACGAAATGAAGAAAATACTATTACCCACCGATTTTTCTGAAAATGCTTGGAATGCCATAGCCTATGCATTGGAATTGTTCAAAAATGAAAACTGTACTTTTTATATACTCCATACCTATACCCCTTTGTTTTATCGATTGGACTATATGATGGGCGGCCCCGAATTCAGTGCCATTCCCGATGTAGGCGTCGATATCTCTGTTGCGGGCCTGGAGAAAACCTTGGACGACATAAAATCGCGCTATCCCAATAAAAAACATCAGTACAAAACGGTTTCCGCATTCAACACCCTCACCGATGAGATCAATAGCCTATGTGAAAGCCATAAGATCAATTTGATTGTTATGGGGACCCAAGGGGCCACCGGTGCAAAAGAAATCTTATTAGGTACCAATACGGTATACGTGATCAGAAAGGCCAAGGTGCCCGTTTTGGCCGTTCCGGAGAATTACAGCTTTAAACCGATCAAAAAAATCTTATTTGCTGTTGATTATTGGACCCGCTATAAGGAAGAAGAGCTAAAATTCCTTAATGAAATGATTGATTTAAACGCTGCGAAATTGGTAGTGATGCATGCCAATGAGGAACATGCCTTAACTGAAGTCCAGAAAAAGAACAAAACCTATTTGATGGATTATTTTAAGACGGTCGATCCGGTCTTCGAAGAAATGAAAGATCATTACATGCCGAACGCGGTTCACGATTATATCGCCGAAAATGGCATTGACCTGTTGACCATGATGAACCGAAAGCATTCGTTTTTGGAAAGATTATTGGTCAAGCAGAACATAGATACCATTGGGTACCATGTCAAGATTCCATTTTTGGTCATGAAAGACACCGCCAAAATTTCTAAATAAGAGGCCCATGCAAAAAATACTATTGCCCACCGATTTTTCAGATGACGCATGGAATGCCATTTTTACTGCCTTAAAAATCTCCGGCAAGGAGGAATGTACATTTTATCTCTTGCACGCCTATGAGCCAAACCTGCTCAATATTCTGGGAGACAAAAGCGAACAGCGCCTGGCGGCCATTTACGATTCCCTCTCCCAAGAATCACAAATGAAACTCAATGAAACACTAGACTATCTGAACAAAAATCACCAGAATCCGAAACACGGTTTCAAAACGATTTCAAGACGTGACGGGCTGGTGAACGCGGTGAAAGACCTGCAAAAGGATATAGGTTTCGATTTGGTGGTCATGGGCACCAAGGGCGCCACAGGGGCCAAGGAGGTATTTTTGGGGAGCAATACCGTTAAGGTAATCAAGAATCTGCGGCGTTGTCCCATCTTGGCAGTACCGGGCGATTATAATTTCCAGGTATTGCAACAAATCGTTTTACCGACCGACTATACGCATTCCATACAAGGATCGGCCCTTGATCTGCCCAAAAAACTGGCCAAAAAGTGGAACGCTTTGATCTATGTCTTATATGCATCGTCAGGACAAGATTTGAACAAGGAACAGCAAACGAACCAAAAACAACTAGAAACAATATTGGAAGGATTTCGGTTGAACTTACAAGAGGTTGCTTTAAAGGCAGATGTGTCCGATGCTATAGAAAGTTTCGTTGAGGAGATAAGGGCAGACTTGATCGTCTTGGTGCGCCACGAGCATAGTTTCTTGGAAAAGTTGACCAGGGAAGCGGTAATCAAAAAAATAGCCTTCAAATCGGAAGTGCCGTTATTGGTGATTCCTGATTGAAAGCGTTCTTTGAAAAACAGTCAAAATCAAAGCCTAATTACAATGCAATATCTGAAGTGAAATCGTCAAATACCAACTTTGTGGCATTTGGGGCGGTGCAACTATAATCGGTAATGGGATGGCCAATCCTGCGCAGTTCCTGTTTTACCTTTTCAAAGCAGCCAGGGCTGTCATACAGAAAGGAAAGCATTCCCCTGATGATATCGATATCGACAATCCTTATATCGAGAATGCGACTGAGGTTTCTGATCACGGTATTCTGAGATTCGATCGATTTTAAATCTTCAATTTTTGCTGTGGCTTTCATGGATATGAATTTTGGGTTGAGCAAAATTACAGTATTGGCCGAACGTATAAAATGACCTAGGTCATGTGGGCGCTTTTTTATTTTATCTTGGTTTATAATCTTAATTTTGGTTGTCGAATGGTCAAGCAATATGTCTTAGGGATAGATATCGGAGGTACTTTTACCAAAATCGGAATCGTTGATTTGGAAGGGACTATTCTTAAAAACACCGTATATAAGACGGGCGCAAATGCCTTTTACGGGGATTTTTTGAACAAATTGGAAGTGCAGGTGAACCTGCTCAGAAAAGCCCTCAACAAGAATGACCGGCTTTTATGCATAGGGGTGGGTGCGCCCAATGCCAATTATTTGACCGGCCTTATGGAACATCCCGTAAATTTTCGATGGGGCGATAAGGTACCTTTGGTATCGGAAATCGAAAAACTTTTTGGATTACCGGTCTATATTGCCAATGATGCGAACGCCGCTGCCTTGGGCGAATTGTATTTTGGCTCAGGGAAAAATATGAAAGATTTTGTAGTCTTGACCTTGGGTACGGGGTTGGGAAGCGGTATTATAGCCAATGGTGAAATTTTGAGAGGGGCCCACGGAATGGCCGGGGAAATCGGCCATGTGAACGTAGATCCCAACGGTCGCAATTGTAAATGCGGCCTGCAAGGTTGTTTGGAGACCTATGCTTCGGTGACCGGAATTAAACGCACCGTATTCGAACTTTTGGCCGAAATGACCGTTGACTCCGCAATGCGCCGGATAAGTTACGATGAAATGACCGGTGAAATGATTGCCAATGCAGCTTTGGAAGGCGATGAGGTCGCCTTGACCGCGTTTGAAAAAACGGCATTGGTTCTGGGCGGCAAGATGGCAGATACAGCAGCCCATCTCGATCCAGAGGCTTTTATTTTGAGCGGGGGGCTAAGCAAGGCCGGGGCCATTCTCCTAAATCCGGTAATCACCAGTATGGAAAAAAACCTGTTTAAGGCCTACAGGGGCAAAATCAAGGTGATGATCTCAGACCTTCCTGGGGCGAGCGCCGTTTTGGGGCCCGCTGCCTTGGCATGGCAGCAAATCAATCGCATGAAAACTTAATGTTCTAAAAGATGCTCTAGGCGCTCGCTGTCAATTACATATTCGGTTAAAGTAAAAAGCTCCTTTCTGTTTTCCCTTACACTTTTAATAAATTCGGCAATCTCATTTTCCAATTCCTCATGATCGTCACGAAATACCTTGGTATTGAATTTTGTGGGATCATCGATGAGGCTTGCAAGTTGCGCCAAATGCTTGTCTATTTGGTCCAATAGGGTATCACATGCCAAAGTATCCGCCAGAATATTCTGGCCAATGGTCTGCACCGCCTTCAAATTCTCCGTTTGGGTAATCCAAATAAAATATTTGTCCAACAAGTGGTGCAGAAACTTTAGGTCATCTTTGTAGAAGAGCAGATCTGATTTCCAATGTTCTGTTAAGACATAAAGCTCTTGCCACTGGGAATTTTGCAAATAGCTGTCTTTTGGCCGCATTCTATACTCGTTCATCACATTCAATTTTAGGTGAGAAAATAATTGTCATCTAAAGGTAGCTACGACATTGACGGCAACACATGATTTTGGTCATGGCATCCCTATTCGTAAAGACGGAGCCTGTTTCTCAGCACATTGATTTCCTCCTGCATGCCATTGATTCGCTGCAAGAGTTGTTGTATCACTTCAATGCCTTCCAAATTAATGTCAAGATCGCCATAGAGACGAATGATCCGCTCTGCTTTGTGAAGCTCTTCCTGTTGAATATAAGGGGTCTGAGCTACGTGAATGAGCTCAATGAGGCCATACTCGTGCCACTGTAATACGAATTGTGGGCTAATGCCGTGACTGGCACAAAATTCACTTAGGGCAATGTTTTCATAAATGTTCATAACCTATGCTTTTTTTAGCTGGGCCAATTCTTCAAAGAGTTCTTTTTCCCGATCGCTGAGATGGGTCGGTATTTTTAATTGGTAGGTGATAAACAGATCGCCATACGCCCCTTCTTTTTTATAGACGGGAAATCCTTTATCCTTTAATTTTATTTTTGTCCAGTTCTGCGTCCCTGGTTTAACCTTTAGCTTTGCTTTTCCATCAAAAGTGTCAACGGTAATCTCCCCGCCCAGGATGGCCGTATAAAGATCTAGGTCGACCGTGCGGTACAAATGGTTTCCATCCCTTTTGAAAGGGGTGTTGTTATCGATGGAGAAGGTGATGTAAAGATCGCCGTTCGGACCGCCGTTTCGACCGGGTCCGCCATGACCTTTGATCTTGATGGTTTGTCCGTTTTCTATACCTGCGGGAATGGTTATCCTGATATTCTTGCCATTGACCGTAAGGGTCTGTTTTTGGGTGGTGTAAACATCGCGGAGCTGTAACCGCAATTCGGCATTGAAATCCTGTCCACGAAATTTAACTTGGCTTTGCCTCGAATAGGTGCCGCCCCCACCGAACATCGATTCAAAAAAGTCGGAGAAATCTCCCCCCGAGAACTCTTCGCCAAAAGGTTGTCCCGTGCTTCTTCGGCCTCCCGATTGCGAAGCCCGCCTGGCTTTTTCGAATTCTTCGGCATGTTGCCAATCTTTTCCGTATTGGTCGTACTTTTTACGGTTTTCAGCATTGCTCAAAACCTCGTTCGCTTCATTGAGTTCCTTGAATTTTGCTTCCGCGCCTTTATCGTTAGGATTTACATCGGGATGGTATTTACGGGCCAGTTTGCGATATGCTTTTTTGATATCGCTTTCTGTGGCATTTTTAGGTACCCCTAAAATCTTGTAATAATCAATATACTCCACGTTCAGATCACATTATTTTTTTTGTACTTTCATTTTCTCCAAAACACTGTGGGCAATGCCAAATATTTCTTGCTTGGCCGAATTGAAACGCAATTTGAAGGTAGCCATTTTTTTTTGAAGACTTTTGTGCGTCCTGGCCATATCTGATACCAAGGCAAGGTTTGGGCGCTCGATGAAACCTGCAAGACGATCGCGATGCTGCACCATTTCCTTTAACAATGTTTCATTGGCATGTCCCAAATCTTGCAACTGCATGACCTCTTCTCTAATTTCATCCAAGTTTTCGATCTTAACCACCTCCAGATAATAGCGGTCGATCAACCGCCTCAAAAATTGCATTTCATCCTTATAGAGCGATAGGGCCGAAATCCAATCCAAGGTGATTTCATATTGGTTTTGCATAGGGCCGTTTGCCATTTGTTCCATCCTTCCTTATTTTTTTGATTGGTCCCAAAAATAATGGGAACTAAAAATTAGGCATATGACTTTGATCATATAGGTCGAGAAATTTCTCATGTCCACTCGTATGGCGCAATGGTTTGCGATACTTTTTTGATCATTTTTTTGTTGATATGATCAAAATCATATGATATGGAATGGTTGGCCGCTAATTTTAAAGCCTTATCCAGTTCAATTTACCTATGGTAGACCAATTGGGCATTTGCAGCAGAAAGCTTAAAAGACACTTTTTATGCAAGCGCAATAATGACCAACTAAACAGTGAAAGGTTTTATGAAAGCAATTCTCGTTCCCACAGATTTCTCCGAAAATGCCTGGAATGCCCTAAAATATGGTATGGAACTTTATAAAGGGCGCCCCTGTACCTTTCATTTACTGCATGTGAATCCGCTTCTTTCCAATAAAAGGGAAAAAAAGCCGATGCTCAAGACGCCACAGTTGGTGGAGGAGCAGATCTTGAAAAAGAGCAGGGTGCAGTTACAGCATCTACTGAATCGTATTGAAGAACTACCTAAAATTAAGGAGCATACTTTTGTTACCCATACCACTTATTCCTTCTTCATTGAAACCATAAGGGCGATCATAAAAGAGTACCAGATCGAAATGGTGATCATGGGCACAAAAGGTGCTTCGGGTTTAAAGCAGATATCCCTTGGAAGCAACACCGCTGCGGTGATGACCAAAGTAAAATGTCCGCTTTTAGCGATTCCCCAGGATGCCATATATCGCCATCCAAGGGAAATTGCCTTTCCGACCGATTATCGTATGCCCTATAGTCAGAATGTACTCGATACCCTTGAAGAGATGGTCATGAACACCAAAGCTTCCTTACGCGTTCTGTACATGTCATCAAAGGATATCGAGCTGGAAATGGAGCAGCAAAGGAACAAGGACCTGCTGCAGGATTTCTTTAATTCGTATGAATTAAGTTTCCACCATGTTGATGGAAATAATCTGTCAACTGCAGTGCAATATTTTACCCAAAGTAGGGAAATCGATATGATCGCGATGGTCGCAAAAAATTTGAATTTTTTACAAAGAATTTTGTTCAAACCGAGAATCGAGGATATTAGCTATCATGTGAAGTTGCCGTTCTTGGTGATGCATGAATAAATACGAGAGGGATTGTTCTAAGGCATCGATCGAACCCTGCTGACAATATCGTTCTTTTGCAATACCCCAGATTGACGCCATACCTGTTTTCCGTTTTTAAAAAGAATCATGGTAGGTACCCCGCGTACCTGATATTTTTCCGCCAAGGCCTGGTTTTTGTCCACATCGATCTTGACAACCTTAAGGCCATCGCCCATTTCATCCTTTACCTGTTTGAGAATAGGGGCCAACATTTTGCAGGGCCCGCACCATTCGGCAAAAAAATCGACCAAGACAGGGGTTTCGGAGTCGATGATCTTTCGGAAATTACTTTTCATGGATATTGAAATTTATGGTTCGGCAATTTATGAAAATTGACCAAATGCAAAACTGACCAATATCATAGTGGACTATCGGCTTCACCTTTACTTTTATCGGGAGTCTAAAATGATGCGAAAATGAAGAAAATACTATTGCCCACCGATTTTTCTGAAATTGCCTATAACGCGACGCGGTATGCCTTGAAACTTTTTGAAGGGGAGGAATGTACCTTTTATTTGTTGCATACGTACACCCCGGCCATTTATCAAGCCGAATATCTTTTGCACAGCCCCGGTCAAATTGGATTGGGCGATATTTACCAAACAAAAACAACCACCCAACTTGAAGCTATGAAGTCAAAGCTTCAAAAAGAATTTAAGAATCCAAAGCATACCTTCAAAATACATTCTGCCTTCAACATCTTGGTGGATGAAATTCTGGAGACCATCGAAAACGAGAAGGCCGATTTGGTGGTCATGGGCACCCAAGGGGCTTCAGGCGCCAAAGAGTTGCTGCTGGGATCGAACACGGTGCACGTGCTGCAGAAGGCCGGTTGTCCCGTACTTGTCATCCCTCCGAAATTTAAATATGAAAAGCCCAAAGAGATTTTATTTCCGACCGACTATGAGATCGATTACACCGGGCAGCGGTTTCGGATGCTCCTGGAAATTGCACAAACACATAGTTCGCGTATAGAGGTTTTGCATGTTTCCATGGGATACGACCTCACCGATCTCCAACTTTACCATAAGTCGAAACTAGATCATCTTTTGGGCAATACAGCACATCTTTTCCACGAAGTGCCCAATCAGGAAATCATTACCGCCATCAATAATTTCCAATCGAAAAAACCCATGAATCTATTGGTGATGGTCAAGAACAAGCACACTTTTATGGAACGCCTTTTTATAGAACCGGTCATCAAAAAAATAGGATTCCACATCACCATTCCTTTTATGGTTATTCCATAAAGGCATAAATACCATCAATTATGCAACATATTTTGGTCGCTTCAGATTTTTCCAACAATGCGTACAATGCCCTTTTCTATACTTCGAAATTATTCAGGCACAAACCCTGTACTTTCTTTTTGCTAAATGCCTATGATGTTCATACCCCTTTGATAAGCAAGAGCATTGCCAATGAAGAAAAGAAAGACTTTTTGGAACAGTTGCGCGATGAATCTTTGGAAGGCCTGACACAGACATTGCACCGAATCAATTTAGACGACCCAAACCCAAAGCACCGATATCAATTGATAACCGCACATGGAGATGTCACCGAGGAGATTGTGAAGGCCGCACGCCAACATAAGGCAGATTTGGTGGTCATGGGCAATAAGGGCGCCACGGGTAACATTTCGGTTTTTCTTGGAAGTAAGAGCACTAAGACCATTTCGGCCCTGCAGACTTGCCCCGTATTTGCCGTACCCGAAGAAGCCGAATTTGAAATACCAAATGAAATCGCTCTTGCCACTGATTACAAACGGCCGCTAAAACCCGAAATGATCAAACCCCTGCGCGATATGGCGCAGCTCTGTCATGCCGCGGTAAGGATCTTGCACATCCATGAGGAAGAAAAATTGGACAAGGAACAAGAGGCCAATCTTAAATTTTTACTGGACCAATTGAAGCCATTGGACCATTCAACCTACTGGCTGCCCAGTTTTGCAAGTAAAACAGATGCCATTCAAGCGTTTTTGGATGGGTTGGGCATTGGCATGCTGGTTATGATCGACTACAAGTTAGGCTTTATGGAAAAGCTTTTGCGGGAGCCGGTCATCACCAAAATGATGTTCAACATTTCAATTCCGTTTTTGGTCATTCCCGAAAGTGACTGATAATTATCATAGTGTTACAACCCTTTGGAAATTAATTTTATACCCGAACGAAACAAAATTTGAGTATCATGGACAAGAGAGTATTGTTACCCACCGACTTTTCGAAGAACGCTTTGAACGCGATCAGATATGCTCTGGATCTGTACAAAGACCAGTCGTGTGAATTTTATCTTTTAAATGCCTTTCAAGTCGACGGGTTTTCACTGGACAACCATATGATGGTTCCGGAACCCGGGGAAATGGCTTTTGAAGCTGCAAAAAAAGAGTCGGAGGAAGGGCTGGCGAAATTGATGGATATCATAGAACTGCACCATGACAATGCCAAACATACCATGCATCCCATTTCTACCTACAATTCCCTGCTCTATGCCATTAAGGATACCATTGCCAAATACGACGTCGATATCGTAGTGATGGGCACCAAAGGGTACACTGGGGCAGAAAGCGTGATCTTCGGAACCAACACCGTAAATGTAATGGAACAGGTCACCGAATGTCCCATCCTGGCCATTCCGGAAAACGTGCGTTTTTCGGCACCTAAGGAAATCGTTTTTCCTACCGATTATAAATCCAATTTTAAACGAAAAGAGCTCAAATACCTGTTGGAAATCGCAAAACACCATAATGCCTTTATCAGGGTATTGCATATTGTAAAGGAACCCGATCTAAACAAAACACAGCAGAGCAATAAAGAATTATTGGAATCGATATTGAACGGTTATGACCATAGCTATCACAATCTGAGCGACCTTAAAGTACCATCGGGCATCAGTGCTTTTGTGGAAAGTCGTGGAAGCGACATGATCGCGTTTATCAATAAAAAACATGGCCTTTTCGACCATATTTGGTCAAAACCTTTGGCCAAGGAAATTGGATATCATTCGAAAATACCGGTACTTACCATGCACGAAGCAAAGTAAAATCACTATATCATGAACAATATTGGAATTTGGATAGATAAAGAAAAGGCCCATTTGGTGACCCTGAACAATAACGAAATTGATATTAAAACCCTTTATTCCGAGATTGAAAACTTCCATCCAAAAGGGGGTTCCAGATCAAGGGAAAAATGGGGAGGTACTCAGGATGTGTTCAAAGAAAGTACCTATATGGAGCGGGAGAAACAGCAACTCAAAAAATATTTTGAAAATCTCGCGCATGAACTATCAGATGCCGATGAAGTTGTGATCCTAGGGCCTTCGGACACTCCTGATAAGTTTCGAAAAGCCTTGACAGAAAAGCATGGCCAGTTGAATGGAAAGGTGAGATCAGTGATCAAATGCGACAGTTTGACGGAGAATCAACTCAAGGCCAAGGTCAAGGAAATATTTAAACCCAAAGCTTAGGTGCAGGAACTTTCTGAATTTTTCGCGCGTCCCATGGTGCTCAAAATCATGAAGCTGTTTTTGTGGCTGATCATCATCGTACTGGCCATTGGTTTCTTTCGCAGACTTCTTAAACACCGAATAACCGATACTACAATTAGGTACAGGGCCCAAAAGGGGGTTGAAGCGATCGGCTATGTACTGATCGCCATCTTATTTTTGATTTCGTTTACCTTCGGTGAATTTAAGGATTATACCATCATCATTGGGCTTTTTACGGCTGGGCTTACGTTCACCCTGCAAGAACTGATCTTAAGCGTAGCGGGTTCTTTCTTTATATTTTTTGTTAGGGTCTACAAACCTGGAGATCGGATCGAAATCAACGGGATCAAGGGCGATGTGATCGATATCAACAGTATGTATACCACGATCATGGAGATGGGGGAATGGGTGAGCTCTGACAACTACTCCGGAAGGATTGTCAAAATCAGCAATGCTTTTGTCTTTAAAGGACCGATAAAGAACTATTCCATGGATTTTCCTTTTTTATGGGATGAATTGAACGTTTTGGTCACCTTTGAATCCGACATAGAAATGGCCAAAAAGCTGGTTATGGATGTATCTGAGAACTTGCTTTCCGATTATAGCAAGGCCTCCAAGGCCAAATGGGAACAAATGGTGGAACGTTATTATATCGAAAACGCCACGATCGATCCCACCATTGCCGTTAGTTTGACCGATAATTGGGTCGAATTGAATCTAAGGTACATCACCGACTATAAATTTCGGCGCATCTCCAAACATCGGTTGTTCGATGAAATTCAAAAGGCGGTTTCGAAAACCGATGGAAAAGTAAAACTGGCATCCACCACGCTGCAATTATTGAAAATACCCGAAATGGAGGTAAGGGTCAAACCATAAAAGTATGCAGGATTCTGAAATAGAGATTATTAAGTCTTCGGGCGAAAAGGTTAAGTTTTCCCTCAATAAATTGCGCAACTCATTAAAAAGGAGCGGTGCCGACGAGCCTTTGGTCGACCAAATTGTTGACAAGGTCAGGGATGAGCTATATCAGGGCATTTCCACAAAGGAAATCTATAATCGTGCGTTTGCGCTCCTCAAACGAAAAAAATCCGTTTTTGCGTCCAAGTATAAATTAAAAAAGGCGATCTATGAGCTGGGCCCAACCGGTTTTCCATTTGAAAAATTCGTGGCCGCCATTCTGGAATATTCAGGATTTCGTACTCAGGTGGGCAAAGTCTTGAATGGTGTATGCGTTACCCATGAAATTGATGTGTTTGCAGAGAAAAATGGTACCGTCGAAATCATAGAGTGTAAATTCCATGGGGAGGAGGGCCTTAATTGTAATGTGAAAATACCATTGTATATCAATTCAAGATATCATGATGTCAAAGCGCATTGGGAAGGCAAAAAAAATCAAAACAAGGCAATACATCAAGGATGGGTGGTGACCAATACCCGCTTTACCGTAGATGCCCAAAACTATGGTAGGTGTGTTGGTCTTTTTTTGTTGAGCTGGGATTTTCCCAAAGAGGAGGGCCTCAAGGACAGAATCGATCGTTTGGGCCTTTATCCCATTACGGTATCCACTCTGTTGAGTAATCGTGAAAAGCAATTTTTACTTAGTAGGGATGTGGTGCTCTGCCGCCAATTGATAAAAAATCGATTTTTTTTGGACCACCTGGGGATTTCCGAGACCCGGAAACAGAAGATTTTGAACGAAGTTGAACAACTCTGTAATTTTTGAAAGCAGTGTTATTATGGAAAAGATAAAGATTCATTTTTTAGGGGCTTCGGGAACCGTCACGGGTTCGAAATATTTTTTGGAAACCCCTGAAATTAATTTCATGGTCGATTGTGGCATGTTTCAAGGCCTCAAGGAGCTGCGGCAGATCAATTGGACACCATTGCCCATCGATGTTTCCAAAATAGATGTGGTATTGCTGACCCATGGCCATTTAGACCATACGGGCTATTTGCCACGATTGCTCAAGGAGGGTTTTCAAGGAAAAATATTGGGTACGGCACCGACCCTCTCCATTACGAAAATTATATTGCGCGACAGCGCCAAGATACAGGAAGAAGAGGCCCAGAGCGCCAATGAACAGGGCTATAGCAAACACCATCCCGCTTTGCCGTTCTATAATCTAGAGGAGGCTGAAAAAACTATCGATTTATTTCAAGGCGTGGAAAAAGATGAATGGATCAACCTTTCGGAACATGTGAAATGCAGGTTTCGGTATAATGGGCATATTATCGGCGCGACCTTTTTGGAATTGGATATATTCGGCAAGCGATTCGTGTTTTCTGGCGATGTTGGCCGTATGGAAGATTCACTGCTCTATCCCCCTGAACGTCCGGAATGGGCAGATTATCTTTTTATAGAAAGTACCTACGGCAACAAGTTGCATCCCGAGGAGGATGTGGAAGCCATTTTGGTTTCCATCATTAACCAAACCATCAAAGAAAGGGGCAATTTGATCATACCGTCATTCGCGGTGGAACGATTACAATCCTTGATGTACCTTTTGTACCGATTATACCTCAAAAACCGTATCCCCAATATTCCGGTTTTTATCGATAGTCCCATGGGCAGCAATGTACTCTCGGTTTTTCAACAATATATGAATTGGCACAAACTTCCCCAAAGCGAATACAGGGCCATGTGCAACCATTTCACCATCATCAGCTCCTACGCAGACACATGGAAAACCATAGATGATCCCAGGCCAAAAATCGTTATCGCGGGAAGCGGAATGGTCACCGGGGGCCGGGTGCTCACGTATTTAAAGCAGTTGATAGACAATACCTCGACCCATGTTTTGATGGTGGGGTACCAAGCGGAAGGTACCCGCGGCAGACAACTGTTGGAGGGGGCCCATGAGCTGAAATTCTTTGGAAAATATGTAGCGGTAAAAGCAAAGGTCCATCATTTTGAAAGCCTTTCTGCCCATGCCGACCAGCACGAATTATTGCATTGGTTGGGAGCCATCAAGAATATTCCCGAGCAGGTTTTTCTGATACATGGTGAACCAACCGCATTGGACGCCTTTCGTGTAAAGATCAAAGATGCCTTTGGTTGGAGGGTCCATATTCCCAAACTTTTCGAAACCATAGAACTGCTCGTGTGAAGGGCCGAACTGACCAATATCATTTTTGGGTATGGTAATCGGTAGTAGTTTTATGGAAAGAAAATTGCTCATGAATGCCGAAAATGATTTTACCAAAATCGATCAATCCAAAAAAGTCGATCAACTCTATTTGGAATTAATGCAGTGGAATTCGGCCTTGCGGTTTATGGGCGATGAAATACACTTTTTAGAGCACCTTCTCAATTCTTACGCATTCGAACCCAAAACGCCCAATCTCTTCGAACGTTTGCTCGATTATCAGGAGCGGGTAAAAAAGGCCAAAACAGAGGAATCCGTGGTTGCGACCCATATCAGGAAGCACAAAAACGACCTTGGCGGAATGCTCGAATGTACAGATGATGCCTGCGACCTGACCTATTTCCAAAAACATGCCAAATTAAAGGCCGAATGGACCGCTTGCCTAGAGGATTTCCAAAATCTGAAATCCGAGATTTTCAATTATGCCGGTGCCATCCTAAAAAGGAAAAAACCAGACCTCTAGGCCATGAAGAATCATTTCAATTAATAAACTGATATTGGTCATTTTCCGTGCCGGGAAGTCTTCATAAATTGGCCATGGTTCTTATTGTTGTCCAATCAAACATCCAATGGGAATCTAATCTAAACAATATTGGGAATCCATTAAAAAAAGCCATTGTCATGAAAACAAAAAATAGCCCAAAATATACCTATCTCGAATGGTTCAGTCCCGAAGAATTACATGAAGCCGGACTAGCATGGTTTTCCGAGTTGAATTTCGCAAGGGACGAGCAGGCCTTTTTAAACGACCTGGTAAAATCCTATACCCTTCAACTTACCGAGCACAGTAGGTTCGAGAAAAGTAAAGATATTGTAACCGCCCTTTCCAAGGTGGAGAAAGAAGGCGTCGCCTTGATGAAACAGGTCCAGGCCCATGAAAACCAATTGGAGATCATGCTCGACGGGGTAGATCAGCTAGCAATGGAAAAAGCCTATCTGCAGACCCATAAGGAATTATTGATTGCCGTTGGCGATTATATGAAATCTTACAGAAAGGTAAAAGAAACCCTGATGGATCTCGTATCACAGGTAATGAAGGAGGAAAAACAAAAACGATTATTGAATTAAAACAAGGCATCATGAAAAAACTGTTCCTATTAGCCATACTTGCATTAATGGGATGTTCTTCGACCGAATTGGTCGAAAATTGGAAGAACCCGGATATCGTAATTTTTGATGCCAACAAGGTCTTGATCGTAGGGATGACGCAGAATGAGGACGCCCGTTCAGAATTCGAGACCAAACTCAAAAGGGAATTCAAGCAAAGGGGAGTGGATGCGGAACGAAGCATTGACCTGTTCGATGTGGCCTTCACGAATTCCCACAGATCCGAGCAAGAAATTTCAGCGGTGGAGGAACAACTGTTGGAAAAAGACTTCGATGCCATTCTATTTACAAAAATAGTGGCTGCGGAAAGCCGGAAACCCTTGATAGAGAGCATTTCCGAATTGGATGATTACAACAGTACTTTCAATGAAGATTATTTGACCCATCAGGACATCTACTACGATACAGATTACTATGACGAGTATAAGGTTTACCATGCGGAAACCTCTTTGTACTGTATCTGTGTCGGCAAGGAACGTTCCTTGATCTGGAGGGGGTCGATCGATATCCTGGACCCCATTGATATAAGAAAAACGGTAAACGATTACATCAAATTGGTCGTGCTCGCCATGGAGGAGCAAGACCTTATTTTTAGAAAAGAAAAAAGTAATGAAGTTACTGGTCTTTAGTGCAAAGGATTTTGAGATTCCTTTCATCGATAAGGCGAATAAAAACCACCATAAAGTAGCCTACATTAAAGATGCTTTGGATTGCCATAGTGCAAATCGGGCGTTGGGCTACAGGGCCATCTCGATTTTTTCGGGAGACGATGCCAGTTTGAAAGTACTTGAAAAATTATGGGATTTAGGCGTCCGTTATATCACCTTGCGCTCCGCGGGCTATAACAACATCCATGTCAAGGCCGCGAAACGAATCGGTTTTAAGGTTGCCAATACGCCCGATTATTCTCCCCATGCCATTGCAGAACATGCAGTGGCACTTTTACTTGCGATGAACCGTAAGCTTATTTTGGCCGATAAAAGGGTCCACCAATACAATTTTGTGCAAGATGGCCTTTTGGGCTTCAACCTCAACGGAAAGACCTGTGGCATCATTGGTACGGGCCGCATTGGCAGCGTTATGGCCAAAATTATGCACGGATTTGGATGTAATATTTTGGCGAACGATTTGGCCCCCAACGAAAATCTTAAAGCCTTGTATGATGTTAGCTATACTTCTTTGGAAGATCTCTGTGCCAGGGCCGATATGATCAGTATTCATATTCCCCTGACCTTTGAAAACCATTATTTGATCAACAAGCACACTTTGTCCCTGATGAAAAAGACTGCGGTTTTGATCAATACTTCAAGGGGCTCCATAGTAGATACCAAGGCACTGATCGAAACCTTATCGAATCATGGTTTGGGGGCGTATTGTACCGATGTATATGAAAAAGAAAAAGGTGTGTTTTTTAAAGACCATTCCAAAGATGGTCTGGAGGAAGAACCCTTAAAAAAACTGTTGGCTTTTCCAAACGTACTGTTAAGTCCGCACCAAGCTTTCATTACGCAGGAAGCCTTGACCAATATCGCAGAAACCACCTTCGAGAACATCGATTGTTGGGAAAAGGGCGTTGCTTGTAAAAATGAATTGGGGTACGAGACCCTAGTTACCTGATCTACTTTTGAAGGTGCATCGTTTGCCATTGGTCGCCTTGGCTCGCGAGTTTGGTGCAATTAAAAGTATACCCCCATTTCCGAAAACCTAAAAATCAAAGTAGGCCTTGGCATTGTAATAACAGATGTCCTGTATCAGTTTTCCGATCCAGGGCAAATCGGCGGGCAATTCGCCCTTTTCGATATCCTGACCAAAAAGATTGCACAGGATGCGCCTGAAGTACTCATGTCGTGGAAAAGAGAGGAAACTTCTCGAATCGGTCAGCATCCCGATAAAACAACTGATCAGTCCCATGTTGGAGAGGGCGTTCAGCTGATTGGTCATGCCTTCTTTTTGATCGAGGAACCACCAGGCCGAACCCCACTGTACCTTACCTTTGATACTGCCATCGTTAAAATTACCGATCATGGTGGCCATCAATTCGTTATCCCTTGGGTTAACGTTGTAAATGATGGTTTTGGCCAACCGATCGACGGTGTCCAAAGTGTTCAAGAATTTCGATAGACTTGCTGCCTGGGGATAATCCCCGATCGAATCCCAGCCGGTATCGGGCCCGAGCAGCCGGTACATCCTGCTGTTATTGTTCCGTTGAGCACCTAGATGAAACTGCTGCACCCAACCCAGTTCATGATAGCTTTTCCCCAAAAACAATAAAACGGCACTTTGGAACTGGGCCGCTTCATGTGCGCTGATGGTTTTGCCTTCGCGCTTCCTTTTAAAAATGGCATTGACTTCATTTTCGGAAAAATCTTCGGCATAAAGCTGTTCCAGTCCGTGATCGCTCAACCGGCATCCGTGCTCATGAAAATAGGTCATCCTGCGCTTCAGTGCCTCGCAAAGATCGTCAAAAGAGGCGATTTCCACCGATGCCGCTTCCCCCAAGTGTTGAAGGTACTCGAAGTAGTCCTTGTTTTGGATGGAGAAGGCCTTATCAGGTCTGAAAGCCATGCTTACTTTGGTGTTGAAATCGCTCTGCGCCAATTTGTGGTGATGTTCCAGGCTGTCTATGGGGTCATCGGTGGTACAGAGCACCTCTACCTTCATTTTTGAGATTAGGTTACGGCAGCTAAAAGCTTCGGTATTTAACTGCTTTGAAAGGTCTTGAAATACCTTATCGGCATTCATCGGGCCCAATGGATCGAAAAAATCGAAGTATCTGGAAAGTTCCAGGTGAGTCCAATGGTATAAAGGATTTCTCATGGTATAGGGTACCGTATAGGCCCATTTCTGAAATTTCTCCTGATCAGGGGCATTCCCGGTGATATATTTTTCGTCAATGCCCAAATTGCGCATGGCGCGCCATTTGTAATGGTCCCCATTGATCCATACCTGGGTCGGATTCCTGTAGATGACATTTTCGGCCAGATCTTTTGGCGATAGATGATTGTGATAATCTATAATGGGTAGCTTCGATGCATGCTCATGATACAGCAGCTGTGCATATTTGTTTTCCAAAAGAAAATCTTCGTGTATCAGGCTAGCAGCGTTCATAGGATAAAATACGATAACGGTTGGTTTGGTACATTCTAAAACCCCCAAAAATGATTTTTATAGAAATAAATGTTGATTTTGGCCCCCTAAAAGAAATAATGTTCCAAAAAGAGGGTCAATTGCTTTAAAACTATGTTTTTGTTTTCATTGGGTATCCATGGAAAGTTATTAATATTTTTTATATTCGATAACTTGAAAAGGTTTTAATTTTTCCTTCCCAAAAACGATTCGGTTAATCCAAAATAGAACAGCATGCCGCACCATCAGTCTATTGCCATCTTACGCAAGCTAATTTTGATTTCCTTTGTTGTGACAAGTCTTCCCTTGGTCGCCCAAGATCATTGGGAGACGCTCTTCAACGGGAAAGATCTTTCCAGTTTTGAACAGTTGAACGGGACCGCAAAATACGAGATTAGAAATCAAGAACTGATAGGAACATCCCAACTCGGTACCCCCAACAGCTTTATGGCCACCAAAAAGCAATATGGCGATTTCATTTTAGAGTTTGAGGTCTTCGTGGAGAACGGCCTCAACTCCGGGGTACAGTTCAGGAGTTTAAGCCTCCCCACCTACATGCAGGGCAGGGTGCACGGTTACCAATGCGAAATTGAGACCAGTTCCAGAAAGTGGGCCGGTGGGGTGTACGATGAGGCAAGAAACGGTTGGCTTTATCCCCTGACCAGAAACGAAAAAGGCAGAAATGCCTTTGTCCCGGGCGAATGGAACCATTATAGGATCGAAGCTATAGGGCCTAGTATCCGAACTTGGGTCAACCATGTGCAATGCGCCAATTTAGTCGATGATACCACCGCTTCCGGCTTTATCGCATTTCAGGTTCATGCCATAGGGGATAAGGCCTTGGAGGGTAAAATCGTTAAATGGCGCAATATCAAGATACTGACCGGCGATTTGGAAAAATCAAGACATGCGGTAGACCCTGAGGTCCCGGAAATCAGTTACCTGACCAACCAATTGACCGAAATGGAGAAAAGAAAGGGATGGCGGTTGTTATGGGATGGTAAAGGGACTGAAGGTTGGCGTGGCGCAAAATTGGATGCCTTTCCCGAGAAGGGTTGGGATATGGTGGAGGGCTCCTTAAATGTGGAGTCGTCCGGAGGGTCCGAATCGCGAAACGGGGGCGATATCGTTACGCTGCACGCTTTCAGGGATTTTGAGCTGAGCGTCGATTTCAAGATTACCGAAGGGGCGAATAGTGGGATAAAATATTTTGTGGACCCCAACCTTAACAAGGGAGAAGGTTCGGCCATTGGATTGGAGTTCCAAATTCTCGACGATGAAAGGCATCCCGATGCCAAAGAGGGCAAAAATGGCAACCGTACCGTGGGATCATTGTACGACCTTATACGGGCAGAGAATACGGATAATGCAAGGGGTAAAAATTTCAAGGGGGTAGGGCAATGGAACAACGCCAGGATAGTGGTCAAGGGGGGGCATGTGGAACATTGGCTCAATCAGGTAAAAGTGGTCGAATTCGATCGGTTCAGCCAAACCTTCAAAGCCCTGGTCGAAAAGAGCAAATATGAACAATGGGAAAACTTTGGCCGTTTACCGGAGGGTTTGATCCTTTTGCAAGA
>JAHENB010000014.1:47457-68842 GCA_024643345.1 Maribacter sp.
GATCTTTCAGGAACTTTTAAAGATAGTAACGGTATCACCATGTCGTACGCTTCTTTTACTCCCGAAACGGCCAATGAAAAATCGCCACTTGTCATTTGGTTGCATGGTGGCGGCGAAGGGGGCACTGACCCAAGTATTCCGATTATTGCCAACCGGGCAGCCAACTATGCCTCCGATGAAATTCAATCTTTTTTTGGAGGGGCTTATGTGCTTGCCCCGCAATGTCCAGGGGCATGGATGCATAATGGTGAAGGGGTCACCACCCATGGCAGGGAAGATGATATTTATAACAAAGGCCTAATGGAATTGATCAGGAACTACGTGATCTCGCATCCTAAAGTCGATACGAACAAGATTTATATCGGAGGCTGTTCCAATGGCGGCTACATGGCCTTAAAATTGATCATGCTTCATCCCGACTACTTTGCTGCAGGATTTATCAGTGCATTGGCCTATCAATCGGAATATATTACCGATGCACAAATACAATCGATCAAAGAGGTGCCGATATGGTTTCTACATTCAAAGGACGACATGACTACCATACCCGAAAAGACCGTTATTCCGGTTTATAATAGGTTGATCGGGGCAGGTGCCCCGAATGTTCACTTTTCTTTCTATGACCACGTTACGGATATCACCGGATTTTTTGGCGGGAGCAACCATTATTACAATGGCCACTGGTCTTGGATATATTCCCATGCCAACCAAGCCAAACGCGACTATGACGGAGCCCCGGTAATAGTTCAAAATAGGCCCGTCACCCTAATGGAATGGCTTGCGGCCCAAAGCAAGTAATGATCGTTCCGCCAAAACAAGCCCCTATTTGACAGTGCTTTTCGCATGTCAATTAAAGGGCTGGGGCTTGCATCCGGGAGTTTGAAGCCATCAAGCTTTTCCAACTGGATACCTGGCATTTCTATTGATGAACCTTCTTTAGTCGTCAAAAGGGTCTGATGAAGTGCCATACACCACCCCCGCCCACCAATAACAGATACCTTAAGGACTGCTTTGATATCATGGCTTGGTGCGTGACAAAAAACCTTTTATTGATAAAAAGAACGGGTTGCAATACTATTTTTCCCAATAAATAAAAGGGGAACATCCTCGTGTTCTACTATTGCGCTTCTTTTATGTACCCCCAACCGAGGCCTTGTTTTTGTATGATTTCCAAAATGCCATCAGGAACGGCCCTAACGCCCGTAATCAGTTGTGCAGCCTCAATATTATGACGGTTCAAAGAGGCCTGGCAAACCACAAAATCTATGTTTTCATTTTTTGCCAGCGCTTCCATAACATCTGCAACAGCCGATTGGTCCTTGACCGCCATTTCATATGCTCCGCTGTACATGACCAACTCGAACTTTGAATCCGGGTAGGCCTCGGCCATCATCTTCACATGCCGCATTGCCGATTCATGTACCTTCGTACTGTTACTGGTTACATCAAATACGATTTTCACCGGTTTTTCCTGGGCGAGGGCAATTGTGCAAAACAGGCACACTACCATTAAATTTATAAATGTTTTCATCATAAATAATTTATGTATTCTTAAGAGAATTATTCACCTGCATAGATGTAACCACAACCATGCTCTTGCGCCCTGCCCAATGCCCAAACACCTGAAGGTACTGCCTGGATTCCCGGCAGCATACCGGCAACCCAATCTTCATATACTTCCTTTGGATCTAAGTTCATGTTGGTGGCTACGCCATTGCTATAAACCTTGGTTGCCAAATCACAGGCACAGAACATAGCGCCCCTTTCCTGTAATCGTTTAATGCCGTCTATGCCCGGTAATGGAAAATCACCCTCTTTTGGTTCATAGAATGGGTTTCTAAGGGAAGGTTTTCCTGTAGTTTTGTCGGTTACGCCAAAAACTTCACCTAAATGGTATTTTTCCCAAAGCCTGCTTTCCAGTGCCAGTCCTAAAGCACTATGCCTTAAAACGGTCATTGCGGTCATATCTTCATCGGCGGTCCCGGTTTCGTTGTTTGTCAAATAGAATGCCCAGTTCCAGATAATTGGAAAGCCATCATGTGGTGTTGACCCGTCGTAAACAATACGATGTGTTCCTTTGATATTTTCAAACCATTGGTCCGCCTCCTCCATCTTCGATGCGTTGAACGAAGGTGAATTCGCATAAATGGGATTCGTAAGTACACCGATGGTACTTGCTGTTGCGCCAAGTGCAAGAGCTCCGATAAATTGCCGCCTAGAATTGTTGTTGTTTGTTCTCATAATATAATTATTTGGTTTTAAGGATGTTATGTTCTATTTTGTAATATTCCATGATAGGCTGGAAAGGCCCCAATTGATGTTGCTCGATAGAAAAGGAATCGGCATAAGGAGGATAGGGTGTTGAAACGGGTTTTTTCTTTAGATCGGGAAAATCGTTCTCCCGATTTGTCTTTATGGGTCTGTTTTGCTGATTAATATAACCGGCAACATCATAGGCATCCCCATCAGAAAGCACAGGGGCTTCATAGGTGGTTCCCAGGGGCATGTTGGCCTTGATAAATTGGGCGGCCGTAATAACACGGTTCATTCCGGCTCCGTTGTTATAAGAATCTTCACCCCAAACCGGAGGATATACATATCCAGAACCATCCTCGGCCATTTGGCCTTGGCCGTTTGTACTATGACATGTTGCACAGACGGTCTTAAAAACCTGTTCGCCATTGATAAGATCAACTTTTCGGTTCGGAATTTCTATGGTCACAAATCCTTGCCCATGTACCTCTCCATTTTCCGGTGCAAATCGACTAAGCCATGTCAGGTATTGGACAAGGGCTTTCATCTCCCTTTCCCCGTTCGGCAATGCCTTTCCATTCATGCTCCGCTCCATACAGCCATTGATACGCTCTTCGATGGTGCCAATTTTGTTTTCCCTTGCCCGAAACTGGGGAAATCTGTTTACAATGCCGATCATGGAAGCAGAAAATGGCTTTGTACCCGAATATAAATGGCAATTGGTACATGCAAGCCTATTCCCTGCAAATGCAAGTTCCTTCCTGCCATTGTCAGGGCCTATGTAATGGGGTGTGTTTATGAAGAGTTCGTGACCGTATTTTATTTCGGTATTTTCGTTTGAATCGTTTAAAAGGGCCACATCATATTTTGAATCATACGGAATACTGTTTATTTCCGAGGGTTCAAAAGAATCTTTTGGAAAGACATCAAAATAAAGCAGTAGAGTGGTTAAGGATATTAAACCAATTAAACTGCAACAAATGGTCAATTGACGCACCAGTTTTTTAATCAAGGGTGCAGTTTCCGCATTCATAACTATTTATTATTATCGCTTGCTTGTGTTAGTATAAATGGCCACAATATCGGAACAGTGGTCACCAATCATGTCATGACATCCCTTTAAACAATTATAAACCCGTAAAAATTCAAATATTTTTTAGGTCCCTTTTGTTTCTATGCGAGTGCGATTCCTTATCGGCTCTTGTAAAAAAAATCTATTACAGAAATAGGTATATATTGCTAAGACCAATACATGGTTCTCTAGCCATTTTAATTTGACATTGTGCCCATTATCACGAGGGGAAGTTTTTAACGGCCATGGTTTGGATAACTGGGCTTTAACCCATGGCGTGTTCATAAAGATAGCAAAAAAGCCTAAATAGGGCAATGTTTTTTGAGCCGTATTCAGAATTCAATTTTTGGTGTCATCGGCAGATTATTCTTTATCCTGGCCAATGGGTCGACCATTGATCTTATCGCAAATCAAATGGCATTCGATTTGTGACATTGACTTATCAAGTCTTGCGATAACCACGCAAAGCCTTTTATGTACAATCTTCACTTGGTATTTTTGAAAAATAAAAAACTTGACAAGTTGAATTTTTGTCAGAAAGTGCAGTTAGTGCACATAATGCGGTCAGGCGCCTTGGTTTATGGTCTAAAACAAAAAATCCAACCTATTTTCATAAGCTGGATTACTAAATATGTGACCGGGCTGGGGCTCGAACCCAGGACCCTCTCCTTAAAAGGGAGATGCTCTACCAACTGAGCTACCAGGTCATTTTTTCAATCATCTGGCGTTGGCCGCATAATACTCTAGCGGGGTGTGCCTAACGAGGGTGCAAATATAATATCTATAATTTATTTAACAAGTCGATTTTACGAGAAATTTACCTTTTCTTTGAAATTGAAAAATAACGTTATTTATTTTTGAAAAAAGAAACGGTGAAAATAGTTTTATTGGGCTATATGGGTAGTGGTAAATCAACTGTTGGGAAAGCCCTTGCCGAGCGGCTCCATCTTAGATTCATCGATCAGGATCGGTATGTTGAAGAAGCTGAAGGGCAGTCAATACCGGAAATTTTTAGTTCCAAGGGTGAAATATACTTTAGAAAAAAAGAGCGATTTTATCTAACGGAAATTCTGGATCGGGACGATGATTTCATATTGGCGACCGGCGGGGGCACCCCCTGTTACGGAAATAATATGGATAACCTATTGGAAGCCACCCCCAATATATTTTATCTTAAACTTTCTATCAAGGCTTTGGCGGAAAGACTGTTCAAGGAAAAAGAAGATAGGCCACTGATCAAGCATCGCTCGGAGGAAGAGCTGCCCGAATTTATAGGGAAACACCTTTTTGAGCGAAATCAATTCTATGCCAGGGCGAATAACACCGTAAATTGTGATGGGAAACAAATCCATGTGATCGTAGAAGAAATACTTTCCCGCTTAGTCTAGGTACACCATGTCATTTTTGGCCTGGAACTTCACATGTACATGTTCTTTTAATGAAGTGGAGAGCGAGATGCCCTTATAATCTGCCTTTACGGGATATTTTTTGTGGTTCCGGTTCACCAAGACGGCCGTTTTCAGTTGTTTTAACGGGGTTTTTAAAAAATGCTGTACCCCATAAATCAGGGTAGTACCCGAATTGAGGACATCATCGACCAAAACCACGGACCTATTGGCATATGCCGTTTCAGGCATGGAAGTGGTGACGCCACTGGTAAGGGGATTTTTTTTGTCCATGTACACCGTGCAAAGCAATATGTCCGCCTCCGTAATTTTTTTTAGGACCGCTTGTATTTTTTTGGCAAAATTCAATCCCCCGCCATCGATCCCCGCAATCACAATTTCTTTTTCATTTACATTGGCCTCATAGATCTGATAGGCAATGCGCTGAATGGTGTGCTGTATTTGCTCGTGAGATAAGATTTTATTGTCCATTTTATCGGTCTTGTAAATCAAAGATAAAGAACGGTTTCATAACCGCACAAGTTTTTGGAAAACTGCCTGGCCAGTTCATCAATGCCTGTTTGGTTGCAGCTATAGCGCTCCATTGGTATCTTTATCCACTTTTTCCTGGTTTTTGGTTTCGATCGACTCATTGGGCGTGAGATAACCTTCGATTTCCCTCCGGTCTTTTTTTGTGGGCCGGCCCATTCCTTTTTTTCGATAATACGACTTGGAATACTGCAAGAGATCGTTCTTTTCGAATGCTTCTTTGGGGGTGGTATCTTTCCTATAGATATCCACCAATTTGGCACCCACCCTGCTCGCAGGTAGGTCAAGGACAGTAAGTTGATGGTTGATTTGATCTTTTCTTACTATGATTTGATCAGAGGGATATATCTCGCGTGCGGGTTTCACCACTTGGTCGTTGACCCTTACCTGCCCTTTTTTACAGGCCGTGCTGGCGATAGTGCGGGTTTTGAAGAAACGGATGCTCCAAAGGTACTTGTCGATGCGCATTTACAAACCAAATTCTTTGTTAACTACTTCCGCAAAAATAGGGGAAAATTGTATCTTGCGCCCCTAAATGTTGATAATACCAACTAGATGGGCATAAACCGAGTATTTTTATTGATGGTGATGATTATGATGGCAATATCGTCTTGTAAAAAGGACGATGGCCCGCAACTGGAAGTGATACCGCCACGACCTTTGGGTGAGGTTTCTGTAGAAGATGACGCGGCCATAAGGGATTATTTGGAGACCCACTTCTACAATTATGAAGAGTTTGCCTCCCCGCCGGTCGATTTTGATTTTAAGGTCAAAATAGACACCATAGCCGGCAACAATGCCGATAAAACGCCTTTGATCGATCAGGTAAGTTCTGAAACCTTTACCGTATCTTCCAGCGCATTCGGCCTAACGGAAGTGGAAAATGACGTACCGCATACCCTATATTACCTAATTGCGAGGGAAGGCGTTGGCGAAAACCCAACCGCGGTCGATTCTGTTTATTTGAGATACAGTGGATTTAGATTGGATGGAACAGTATTCGATAGCAATATAGGGGCACCGATCTGGTTCGACCTTCCCGGAACGTTGACCCAATCAAATCCTGGTACCATTAGGGGATTTAAGGAAGGTCTGCCAAAATTTAAGGCCGGCGGAGAAACCATCGTGAACGAAGATGGCACCTTTGATGTTACCGATTTTGGTTCAGGTATTATTTTTATGCCTTCCGGTCTTGCTTATTTTAGGGGAACGCAGCCTGGTGCAGCCTATGCCCCTTTGATTTTTGAAATTGAGTTGCTCATTTCCGAAACGGCAGACCATGATCGGGACGGTGTGCCCACCAAATTGGAGGACTTGGATGGCAATGGCAACCTCTTGAACGAGAATACCGATAATGACGGTTTTCCGAATTATTTGGACAATGATGACGATGGTGATGAGATCGCTACCAGAGATGAAATTGAGATTGATGCAGAGGGCAATGTTATCCTTACGGATACCGATGGTGATGGCCTACCCGATTATTTGGATCCAGACAGTTGATTATGGATCGTTTGCCAATTTGGTATGAAATACCGTAGCAAGGAAGTACAATAAGCCCGGACACTTTTGAGTCCGGGCTTATTGTTTTTCTCAACAGTAGCCTTATAATTTAAGAGACAGGCTCAAAATCAATTGATTGGGCCTGGTATGGAGCTTACTGTTGGGAACGTCGGTGATATTCGAGTTGATAAACCTTGCTTCGTTGCTGCTAAATCCGCGTTCGTATCTTAAATCGATTCCGAGTTTGCCTAAATTTACTACGGCCCCGATGTTCAGGCCCACCGAAAAATCGTTCTCCACGTCTTCAATGGTAATGCCATCGAATTGGGTATCAAGGATATATTGGAAAGCCGGACCCGCAAAGACGTTCAAGGGGCCAATAACCTTTAGCCCAACGAGTACTGGGACATCGAGTTTGCCCATTTTAAAATCTGCGCCGTCATAATCGGAGGTTGTCCTTGTGTAGACCAATTCGGGGCGCACGTAAATGTCATTCCCGAACTTTCCAAAAAGTCCGATGTGATAACCGATATTGCCTCCTGGATCTTTCGCAGCATCACCTACCGACTCGAAATAATCACCATTTGCGTTGTAGTTCAATCCCCCTTAGAGACCGAAACCCGGACCATTTTGGGCAATGACCGTTAGACCGATCAAGGGAAAAATAGCAGTAAATAGAGATTTTTGGATTTTCTTCATAATGTTCTCGTTTTTAAACCATGAACGGTATCAAAAACGATACCATCATCACTTTCTCGTTAGCACCCTTTGAACGGCCTTAACAATGGCTTTATCGTTCAGGCCATATTTTTCCATGAGCTGTTCGGGAGTACCGCTTTCACCGAAAGTATCTTTGGTGGCCACGAATTCTTGGGGCGTAGGATGCTGTGTTGCAAGCATGCCTGAAATACTTTCCCCTAGTCCGCCCAAATAATTGTGTTCCTCGGCGGTAACGATACAGCCCGTTTTTTTAACAGACTTTAGCACTGCGGCTTCGTCAAGGGGTTTGATGGTATGAATATTGATGACTTCCGCGGAAATGCCCTCTTTTTCCAAATTTTCGGCCGCGATCAACGCTTCCCAGACCAAATGTCCCGTGGCCACGATGGTCACGTCTTTCCCTTCGTTCAGCAATATGGCCTTTCCTATTTCGAATTTCTGGTCTACCGGGGTAAAATTGGCGACTTTGGGTCGTCCAAAACGGAGATAAACGGGCCCATGATGGTCTGCTATGGCAAGGGTTGCTGCTTTGGTCTGATTGTAATCGCAGGTATTGATCACCGTCATGCCCGGTAGCATTTTCATCAAACCGATATCTTCCAAAATTTGGTGGGTGGCGCCATCCTCTCCTAGGGTCAGTCCTGCATGGGAAGCACATATTTTTACATTTTTGTCAGAGTAGGCGATCGATTGCCTAATCTGATCGTAGACACGACCCGTGGAGAAATTCGCGAAAGTGCCCGTAAAGGGAATCTTGCCACCAATGGTGAGGCCGGCAGCAATGCCCATCATATTCGCTTCAGCGATACCGATCTGAAAAAACCGATCAGGATTTTCTTCAATGAACTTTTCGATTTTTAGCGAGCCTACCAGATCGGCACATAATGCGACCACGTTGGGGTTGGATCTGCCCAATTCGGTCATCCCCGCACCATATCCACTTCTTGTATCATTTTTACCCTGATCAATGTATTTTTTCATCGCGTATGTATTAGTAGTCACCTAGTGTTTCTGGATTCTGTGAAAGTGCATTTTCAAGTTGGTCGTCATTCGGAGCTTTTCCGTGCCAGGCGTGGGTATACATCATAAAATCTACCCCATGGCCCATAATGGTATCCATAATGATGCAGACGGGCTTTCCTTTTCCGGTTCGCGATTTTGCTTCCTTTAAGCCATCGATGACACTTTTTAGGTCATTTCCTTGTTTTACCTCTAAAACATCCCATCCAAAAACCCTGAACTTTTCGGCAAGATCGCCCATGGGCAGCACTTTATTCGTAGGACCATCTATTTGTTGTCCATTGTGGTCGACCGTGGAAATTAGGTTATCCACCTTGTTGGCCGCAGCGTACATAATGGCCTCCCAATTCTGGCCTTCCTGTAATTCCCCGTCACCATGGAGGCTATAGACCAAATGCTTGTCTTGGTTCAATTTTTTCGCCAGGGCGGCCCCTATCGCCACCGACATTCCCTGGCCCAGCGAACCGGATGCCACACGGATACCCGGCAATCCTTCATGTGTTGCGGGATGCCCTTGTAATCGGGAATTAATGAGTCTGAAGGTATTGAGTTCCGATATCGGAAAGTATCCTTTTCGGGCCAGCACGCTATAGAACAGGGGGGAAATGTGGCCATTCGACAAAAAGAACAGGTCTTCCCCAATCCCGTTCATATCAAAACCGTCTTTCAACTCCATGATCTCATTGTACAGCGCTACCATGAATTCAGTACAGCCCAACGATCCCCCGGGATGCCCTGAATTTACCTTGTGTACCATTCGGAGGATGTCTCTCCTTGTCTGTTGTACGATGTCCTGAAGTTCCTGTAATTTTGGCATGGTTGATTTTTTTCGATTTCCAAAAGTAGTGGCAATCTTTTGGGTACACAAGCGCGACAGGAATTAATTCTTATTGTTGAAGTCTAAATTTTTGACTGCGGCAGCAAAGGCACAAAAAGATCGCAGCAGGTGTCGCTCTGTACGGAACTTTATTTTTTTGTTAAGGAACTATTGCGGGGCAGTTGACTATCTTTGCGGCCAAAAACAGACTATTTATATTGTGTTGAACGAACTTGAATTATTTTTCCCAGGGTATTATTTGTGTTGCCAGAATGGGTTTTTGAGTTTTGCTAGACCCAGAGATAAGCGCTCATTCTATTCATGATATTTACCTTACAACATACCGACCCCAAAAGCAAGGCACGTGCGGGCACCATGAAAACCGATCATGGAATTATCGAGACCCCGATCTTTATGCCGGTGGGCACCGCCGCTTCGGTAAAGGGGGTACATCAAAAAGAATTGCGGGAAGAAATAAATCCGGATGTTATTTTGGGCAACACCTATCATCTTTTCCTTAGGCCCAAGATCGATATCCTGAAGCGGGCCGGTGGCTTGCACAAATTCATGGGTTGGGATCGCAACATCCTTACCGATAGTGGCGGGTATCAGGTCTATTCCCTTTCCGCAAACAGAAAAATCAAAGAAGAAGGTGTGAAGTTCAAATCGCACATCGATGGTTCGTTGCACCTGTTCACACCGGAAAATGTAATGGAAATTCAAAGGGATATAGGAGCCGACATCATCATGGCCTTCGATGAATGCACCCCTTATCCTTGCGAATATGAATATGCCAAAAGATCGATGCATATGACCCATCGCTGGCTGGATCGCTGCATTGCACATTTAGAAAAAACGCCTTTGTCCTATGATTATGCCCAAAGCTTTTTTCCCATTGTACAGGGTTCTACATATCCCGATCTCAGAAAACAGTCGGCTGAATATATCGCCGGGGTAGGGGCCGAAGGAAATGCCATAGGCGGCCTCTCGGTTGGGGAACCGGCTGAAGAAATGTATGCTATGACCGAGGTGGTATGTGACATACTCCCCCAAGACAAGCCAAGATACTTAATGGGTGTGGGCACCCCTATCAATTTGCTTGAAAATATAGCCTTGGGAATCGATATGTTCGATTGTGTGTTGCCGACCCGGAACGCAAGGAACGGAATGCTCTTTACGGCACAAGGTACCATCAATATCAAAAACAAAAAATGGGAAGATGATTTTTCGATTCTGGATGCCTCTGGCACCACTTTTGTCGATCATGAATATACCAAGGCCTATTTAAGGCACCTGTTCGCGGCCAATGAGTACTTGGGCAAGCAGATCGCAACGATTCATAATCTTGGCTTTTACATGTGGCTGGTTCGTGAAGCAAGGCGTCATATTTTAGCCGGCGATTTTGCCGATTGGAAATCGGTAATGGTAAAACAAATGGATAAACGACTGTAGCTTTGACAATTTTAGACAAGTATATCTTAAAACGCTATCTCATTACTTTTATCGTAATGATCTTGCTGTTCGTTCCCATTGGCATTATGGCCAATTTGGCAGAGCAGATCGGTAAAATGATAGATAATGAGGCGCCTTTAAATGAAATCTTGGTTTACTATGGTAATTTTACCTTGTACATAGGAAATTTGTTATTTCCTATTTTTCTTTTTCTTTCCATAATTTTCTTCACCTCCAAAATGGCCAGCAATACTGAAATTGTAGCCATTTTAAGTTCGGGGGTTTCCTTTGGCCGTTTCTTAAGGCCCTATTTTATAGGGGCCACTATCGTTGCGGTGCTGATGTTTTTTATGGGGATGTTTATCGTGCCCAAGGCCAGCCTAGGGTTCAACGAGTTCGTATATAAATATCTGAAAAAGGGCCGTCAAGATCGGGTCACCAATAACATCTTTACCCAATTGAACGAGACCGATTTTATTTATGTGAGCAGTTTTGATCCAGCTAGGCAAATCGGCTATAATTTTACCTTTGAAAGGTTTGATAAGGAAAACAAACTCGATTTCAAGATTTCGGCGGCCAATATTCGGTGGGTCGAAAAGGATACCATTTACCGCCTTACTTCCTATGAAAAACGTGAAGTACGCGGCGATACCGAAATCATGGCGACCCAAAGAAGGCTTGATACTTTGTTCAATTTTAAAATAGACGATCTAACTCCTGTTTCCTACGTGGCGGAAACCAAAAATTTATTCGAACTCAATCAATTTATCGAAGATCAGAAACAAAAAGGAGCTAGTAATATCAATGCTTACCAGTTGGTCAAATACAAACGATGGGCTTTGCCCGTGGCAGCCTATATCCTCACCATAATCGCCGTAGCGGTTTCTTCGATAAAAAGAAGGGGCGGGATGGGTTTAAATCTGGCATTCGGGATTTTTGTGGCCTTTATTTATATTTTTTTCGATAAGGTTTTTGGAACCCTTGCCCAACAAGCCGGATTTTCTCCTTTACTGGCCGTATTGATACCCAATGTGGTATTCGGAATCACAGCATATTATTTGCTGCAGTATGCAAAACGGTGACATAGTATTGGCCAGGTTCGGGCAGTTGACTATCTGTTTCAAAAAACGGGAGCCCATAGGGAATAGGGCAACTTGCACTTACACTTTGCATCACCTATCTCAGGTATCACGGTAGCTTTTAGTTTATAGCCATTGCCGCGAGACCACGGCTATGCTGCGGGTTGATCGCCATAATTTCGACCATACTTGCCATCGCAATTGCAAATGGCATCTTTAAAAATAAGGTCTCGATAAAAAAAGGAGGATTGGAGAGGGATTCTACATAATGTTTTATATTTACCCCCGAAATTGACTTAACTTGTTCATAGCCATGGAATATTTAGATTTTGAACTTCCCATCAAAGAGCTCGAAGACCAGCTCGATAAGTGCATGATCATCGGTAAGGAAAGCGATGTTGACGTTACTGAGACCTGTAAGCAAATCGAACAGAAATTGGTCGAAACGCGAAAGGAAATCTATAAAAATTTATCTGCTTGGCAACGTGTACAATTGTCGAGGCATCCCAGTAGGCCCTATACCATGGATTATATCCGGGCCATCTGCGGAGAAACTTTTTTGGAGTTGCACGGAGACCGCAATGTTAAAGATGATAAGGCCATGGTGGGCGGTCTTGGTAAGATCGGGGATCAAAGCTATATGTTCATAGGACAGCAGAAAGGGTACAATACCAAAACAAGACAATATCGAAATTTTGGGATGGCAAACCCTGAAGGCTATAGAAAAGCGCTAAGATTGATGAAATCGGCCGAGAAGTTCGATATTCCCGTGGTCGCGTTGATCGATACCCCGGGTGCTTTTCCGGGTATCGAAGCGGAAGAACGCGGACAAGGGGAGGCCATTGCCAGGAACATCTTGGAGATGACCCGTTTGAAAGTGCCCATAATAGTGGTAATCATTGGTGAGGGTGCTTCCGGCGGTGCATTGGGCATCGGCGTGGGCGATGTGGTTTTGATGTTGGAGAATACATGGTACTCGGTGATTTCTCCCGAATCGTGCTCCTCCATCCTGTGGCGTAGTTGGGAGTATAAGGAAGTGGCGGCGGAGGCCTTAAAACTAACGGCCACCGATATGAAAAAATTGAAACTGATCGATGAAATCGTAAGGGAACCGATAGGCGGAGCCCATACCAATCGTGAAAAGACCTTTGAAATTGTAAAAAACAAAATTTCCGCCCATTTTGAGGTATTGAAAAAGTTATCACCAAAAGATTTGGTGCATGCCCGAATGGAAAAGTATGCCCAGATGGGCGTGTTTCATGGGTAATCTCCCGTTTTCGCAAGTTGAGCAAAATCCGGAAATTTAATTTCGCGGATTTTTTTGGTTGTCAACACAAAATCGTAACTTATCAACAAGCGAATTGTTGAACAAGTGTTGATATCGCAAAAGACCATATCGATGTGAACCTAAGGTTAATTGCATATTTTCGCACTAATGGAAAGAACAGACCCCGTAATTGCCCGCAAGATCGATAAGTCGACCATCATTAGCCTTGAAAGAGGGAAAATACCCCCTCAAGCCGTTGATTTAGAGGAAGTTGTGTTAGGCGCAATGATGATCGACAAGAAAGGGGTCGATGAAGTCATCGATATCCTTCATCCCGATGCCTTTTATAAGGACGCGCATCGGCACGTTTATGAAGCCATCTTCAAATTGTTCGAATCGTCTGAACCCGTCGATTTATTAACCGTTTCTTCCCAATTGAAGAAAGAGGGTAGATTGGAAGCTGTGGGAGGGGATTTTTACTTGATCAAACTGACCCAAAAGGTCGCCTCTTCTGCCCATATTGAGTTCCATGCCCGTATCATTCTTCAGAAATATATTCAACGAAGCCTGATCAAAATTTCAAATGAGATCATTGAAAATGCTTACGATGAGGCAACCGATGTCTTTGATCTTCTCGACAATGCGGAGGCCAAGTTGTACGAGGTTACACAAGGGAATTTAAAGCGCTCCGCTGAAACCGCGCAAAATCTGGTGATACAGGCCAAAAAGCGGATCGAGGAGATTGCCAATAAAGAAGGATTGAGCGGTATCCCCTCAGGTTTTGATAAGTTGGACAAACTGACCTCAGGTTGGCAGCCAAGTGACCTGATTATTGTGGCGGCCAGGCCCGGGATGGGTAAAACCGCACTCACCCTGTCCATGGCAAGAAATATTGCCGTGAACTCCGAGATACCCATAGCGTTCTTCTCTTTGGAAATGTCTTCCGTCCAGCTAATTACCCGTCTTATTTCTGCCGAAACCGGGCTCTCTTCCGAAAAATTACGTACGGGAAGGTTGGAGAAGCACGAATGGGAACAATTGAACGTAAAAGTTAAGGCGCTTGAAAGTGCACCGCTTTACATAGACGACACGCCTTCCCTTTCTATTTTTGATTTGAGGGCCAAGGCGAGGCGACTCGCATCTCAGCATGGCATAAAAATGATCGTGATCGACTATTTACAGCTGATGACCGCTGGAGGCAGCCAAAAGGGAGGCAATAGGGAGCAGGAAATATCTACCATATCAAGAAATTTGAAGGCCTTGGCCAAAGAATTGAATGTGCCCGTAATCGCACTGTCCCAGTTATCTAGGGCAGTGGAAACCCGCGGAGGCAGCAAAAGACCCATTCTTTCCGATTTAAGGGAATCCGGGGCCATCGAGCAAGATGCAGATATCGTTTCATTTATATACAGGCCTGAATATTACAAAATTGATGAATGGGACGATGAGGAAAGAACCCCTACCCAGGGCCAGGCAGAATTTATCGTGGCCAAGCACAGAAATGGCGGCTTGGATAGCATCAGGCTCAAGTTCATCGGCAATCTTGGTAAATTCGACAACCTCGACGATTTCGACTCCCCATTTGAGTTTCAATCCAAAATGAACGCCAATGAAGGAAATCCTTTCCTAACCAAGAATTATCCCAGTGCCGGGGAGGCCTTTGGCAGTGCGATGAATGAAGACCTTGATATTGGTGGCCCCAATGATGTGCCCTTTTGATCAAATAAAAAAGAGGGCAAAACAGACTTTCCTTATTTTTTCATCTTTTTTCAAAGGTATCCAACGGATTTTGATGTATTCTGAAAGTGTTAACAAGGGTTTAGCGGAAATTCGGTTAACTTTGGGGTGATACCCTTAATTAATCGCACATTCTATGCCCCGAATTGTCTTTACGCTGCTTTTGTTGTTAAGTTTCCTCCCAACAATGGCCTCAAGCATATTGATTCCCATGGATGCGGAAGGCCAAAAAAATCATTTAAAAGCCTATGGACTTACCTATTGGGTACTTTCCAAACAGCAAAAGGTACAATGGTTGCTCAATTATAGGGGCGGGTCTTTTCTATTGCCCGACGGTGAAAACATACGAAAGGAATGCCAGATCCGGGGGGTATCGTTCGAAATCCTTTCGGATGACCAAACTTTGGGTATTCTCGAAGGAATCAGCAGTCCCTCTATGAACCAGGAAGCCGTGGTCTTGGAGAAAGCACCCAAAATTGCCGTGTATTCTCCAAAGGATAACCCCCCATGGGACGACGCGGTGACCATGGTGCTCACTTACGCCGAAATTCCCTATGAAACCGTTTATGATGAGGAAGTACTCAATGATCAATTGGTGCTATTCGATTGGCTTCATTTGCACCATGAAGATTTCACCGGCCAATATGGTAAATTTTATGCCGCTTATAGGGCGGCACCCTGGTATATAGAACAAAAAATGGAGGCTGAAGCTTTGGCCTCCAAGCTTGGTTTTTCCAAGGTGTCCGAGGAAAAAAGGGCGGTGGCTTTGAAAATTAGAAATTATGTGATCGGTGGAGGTTTTATGTTCGCCATGTGTTCTGCCACCGACAGTTTTGATATTGCACTTGCAGCGGACGGCGTTGATATTTGTGAACCGATGTTCGATGGTGATCCTTCGGATCCGAATTATCAAAATCGACTTGATTTCAACAAGACCTTTGCCTTTACCGATTTCGTTTTGGAACGAAATCCATTGCGCTACGAATTCTCTTCCATTGACATGACCGACAAAAGGGGCAATGGGTTTAAAGAATCGGACTATTTTTCATTAATGGATTTTTCGGCCAAATGGGATCCCGTACCTACCATGCTCTGTCAGAACCATACGGCTTTGGTCAAAGGTTTCATGGGTCAAACCACAGCTTTTACCAGAGACGAAGTGAAACCGACCGTCATGATCTTAGGGGAAAATAAAATCAATGGGGAGGCGCGTTATATCCACGGCATCAAAGGGAAGGGCTTCTTTACGTTTTATGGCGGCCATGATCCAGAGGACTACCAGCATCGTGTCGGGGACGCCAAAACCGAACTGGAGTTACATCCCACTTCCCCGGGTTACCGACTCATTTTGAACAATGTGCTTTTCCCCGCGGCCCAAAAGAAGAAGCAAAAAACCTAATACTTCAAAAGTTTTTCTAAAATGCGCTCTACCCCAAAAGCATCATTGCTCATGGTCTGGTATCGGGCCGCCTTTTTTACGTTGGGGTGTGCGTTTTCCATGGCATAACTAAAGTCGGCCAAGGCCAGCATTTCGAGATCGTTGTTGTAATCCCCGAAAACCATCAGTTCAGATGGCTTGATGCCGTGCGCGTCCAATACTCGCTGAAGGGCATATCCCTTATTGGCGTTTGGACTTGAAATATCGACCCAATTTTCCCCAGATATTTTTACTTGTAACTCCCCTTGTAGATGCTTCACGGCCGGGTAAATAAATTTTTCGGAATTTATAAAATGGTAGATTGCAATTTTGACCAGTTCTCCCTTATAGGTTTTGAGATCGTTCATTAGGTTGAAGCTCGCATAATATTCCTTGAGTTTCTCGATGAATTCAGGGGAATCGGGCGTGATATGTGCTTCGTGCTTCCCGCATAATACTGGGTGGATATTGTCAATGCCGGAGAGGGTATCCAAGATGCGATTTTGGTCATGGGTAGGCAATAGGGTAGAGACCAGTTCTTTTTCACGGTGCATGGCAAAACCTCCATTTTCTGCGATCACTATGATATCGTCCTTTATGGGTTCCAATTTATCTATGATGCTGTCGTATTGCCGGCCACTTGCCGCTGCGAACAAAATACCTTTTTGTTTTAGCCTGTGAAAAAGTTCAAAAAAACGATCGCTCACCTGGTGGTTCGAGTTGAGCAAGGTGCCATCCATGTCGGTAACGACCATTTTTATATTGGAGAAATCCATCTATTTGATTTTTGAAAGCGACAAAGGTATTTGTTATACCGCAGATAATGGTTTAGATTTAGTAAGTTTTACCATTTCTTGGTGTTTCCTAAAATTGTATATGAAGCTTTATCAGAAAGAACTTAAGTTGCCCCCATTTGGGAGAGGTTTTCATTTGGTAACCGAACATATAGTCAGATCCATGCCAGAGATCCTTCAAATCCAAGTTGGTATGCTGCAGGTATTCCTCAAACACACTTCTGCAAGTCTTTCCATCAATGAAAACGCAGATGCCGGTGTCAGGGCCGATTTTGAGAGCCATTTCAACAAAATGGTTCCGGAAGACGCACCATACTTCGTGCACAACTATGAAGGCCCCGATGATATGCCAGCACATATTAAGGCTTCCTTGCTGGGTGCTTCGGTGCAAATACCCATTACGAATGGAAAATTGAACCTTGGCCTTTGGCAAGGAATCTATTTATGTGAGCATCGCAACAAGGCTTCAGGACGCTATGTGGTGATTACCGCGTTTGGGGAATAAAAAAACCCGACCCTTTTAGGAATCGGATTTTTTAAAGTGAGATCGTTTATGATTTATTTTACCTTTTCAGCGATTGCCTTAAAGGCTTCCGGATGGTTCATTGCCAAATCGGCCAAAACCTTACGGTTAAGGTCAATGTTATTGGCTTTGATCCTGCCCATGAACTGTGAGTAGGACATCCCATGCAAGCGGGCTCCCGCATTGATACGGGTAATCCACAATCCACGGAAATTTCTTTTTTTGGTCTTACGGTCGCGATAGGCATACAACATGGCTTTCTCAACCGCGTTCTTCGCTACTGTCCAGACATTTTTTCTTCTTCCAAAGTAACCTTTGGCTTGCTTCATCACCTTTTTTCTTCTGGCTCTTGAAGCAACTGCATTTACTGATCTTGGCATAATTTTTAAGTTTTTGTAGTAGGCGGTCGATTATTGACACTTGTATGATTCCATCGACTTTCCGTCGGGTATCGCCTTACTCCAGGGTTAATACTAGATTACCTAAAGAACGATTATTTTAAACACAACTGTTCTTTAATACTGTTGACATCCGACTCGTGCACCAGGGTCGAGTGGGTCAAGTTAAGCTTACGCTTGTTCGATTTCTTTGTAAGAATGTGACTCTTAAAAGCGTGCTTTCTTTTGATCTTGCCTGAGCCGGTTA
The DNA here is from genome assembly GCA_024643345.1 of Maribacter sp. Classification (GTDB taxonomy): domain Bacteria; phylum Bacteroidota; class Bacteroidia; order Flavobacteriales; family Flavobacteriaceae; genus Pelagihabitans. The sequence continues at coordinate 65,691 of JAHENB010000014.1, forward strand.
GCTTGAATCGCTTCTTGGCACTGGACTTGGTTTTCTGTTTAGGCATTTTCTCCTATTTATTAATTAATCTCACTTTTATTGTTCAATTTCATGCTACCGAACCTTGGGTTGCATGTTTATGCTGAAACTGCCTGCAATTTGTTGCAGGCAGGGCTCAGAATCCTTTCTTGGGTCATCATACCGTTTTGGTATGAAAATCTCTTATTTTTTTGCTTTGGGCGCTATGAACATCGTCATCCGTTTCCCTTCCAATCTGGGCATTTGTTCTACCTTGCCCCATTCCTCAAGTTCCGAAGCCAACTTTAATAACAAGATCTCGCCTTGGTCCTTATATACTATAGATCTCCCCTTAAAAAATACGTAGGCCTTCAATTTTGCCCCTTCCTTAAGGAATTTTTCCGCATGCTTTTTCTTAAAATCAAAATCATGGTCATCGGTGTTCGGGCCAAATCGTATTTCTTTTACGATTACTTTCGAGGCTTTGGCCTTCATCACCTTTTCCCGCTTCTTTTGTTCGTACAGAAATTTCTTGTAATCGATGATCTTACATACCGGTGGCGCCGCATTCGGTGAAATCTCCACCAAATCCAATCCTGCCTCCTCTGCTTTATCCAATGCTACACGAATGGGATATACACCAACTTCTACGTTATCGCCCACCAACCTCACTTCCGGTGCTAGGATTCTTGCATTGATATTATGGGGATTTTTATTTTCCCTTCTTGGTTGAGGCCTAAATCTCTTACGTATTGCTATGACTCCTGCTTTTTAGTTAAACTTCTGAATGACCTTTAAACGACTTTAAGGTACTATTTATTTCGTTATCGACCAAGCGCTTAAAATCGTCTAAACCAATCGTTCCCAAATCGGCGCCTCCGTGCCTCCGCACCGAAATGGTTCCATTGGCTTCCTCATTTTCCCCGACGATGAGCATAAATGGAATTTTGTTCATTTCTGCTTCCCGTATCTTTTTACCTACGGTTTCGTTCCGGTTGTCAATGAGGGCGCGAATTTCGTTATTTTCTAAGGAATTTAAAACTTTTTTGGCATATTTTTCGTGTTTCTCGCTTACCGATAGAATAATGGCCTGCTGTGGGGTCAACCACAGAGGGAAATTGCCACCCGTATGTTCCAATAATAGTGCAATAAATCGTTCCATGCTCCCGAAAGGTGCGCGATGGATCATCACTGGTCTGTGCATTTCATTGTCACTGCCTTTATAAGTTAGGTCAAAGCGCTCGGGCAAATTGTAGTCGACCTGTATGGTCCCCAATTGCCAGTCCCGGCCTAGGGCGTCTTTTACCATGAAATCCAACTTTGGGCCATAAAAGGCCGCTTCTCCGCTTTTGATGACGAACTCCAACTCTTTTTCCTTGGCGGCATTGATGATGGCCGCTTCCGCCTTCTCCCAATTTTCTAACGATCCGATGTATTTTTCTGGGGAATCCAAATCCCTGACCGAAACCTGGGCCCGAAAATCATCAAATCCCAGGGAGCCCAAAACATAAAGCGATAAATCGATCACATCCTTAAACTCCTGGTCTAGCTGGTCCGCGGTACAGAAAATATGGGCATCATCTTGGGTAAACCCCCGAACCCTCGTAAGGCCGTGCAATTCGCCACTCTGTTCATAACGATACACCGTGCCGAACTCAGCGTACCTTTTTGGGAGCTCCTTATAGCTAAATGGCTTGTGGTTGAATATTTCGCAATGGTGGGGGCAATTCATGGGTTTCAACAAGAATTCCTCATCTTCTTTGGGTGTATGTATCGGTTGAAAGCTGTCGGCTCCATATTTTGCATAATGGCCGGAGGTGACGTACAGTTCTTTTTGTCCTATATGCGGACTCACCACCATCTCATATCCCGCTTTTTTCTGTGCCTTCTTCAGGAATTGTTCCAATCGGTCCCGCAAAGCGGCGCCTTTAGGCAGCCATAGGGGCAGTCCCTGACCTACTTTTTGAGAAAAGGTAAAGAGTTCGAGTTCCTTGCCCAGTTTTCTGTGGTCCCTTTTTTTGGCCTCTTCCAAAAGTTCAAGATATTCGGTAAGGTCTTTTTGTTTGGGAAAAGAAATGCCGTAGACCCGCGTGAGCATTTTATTTTTTTCATCCCCCTTATAGTAGGCGCCTGCCACACTCAATATTTTTACGGCCTTTACAATGCCGGTATTGGGGATGTGGCCACCACGGCATAGGTCGGTAAAGGTATCATGGTCGCAGAAGGTAATATCGCCATCAACGAGCTTTTCGATGAGATCCACCTTATATTCGTTTTTATTCTTATAGAAGGATAGGGCATCGACCTTACGCACTGCCCGCATCTTGAAATCGTGTTTGCCGCGTGCGATTTCCAACATTTTGTCCTCAATGGCCTTGAAGTCTTTGTCGGAAATACTTTCTTCCCCTAAATCAACATCGTAATAAAAACCATTGTCTATTGCCGGACCCACCCAGAGCTTCACATGGGGATAAAGTCCTTCCAAAGCCTGGGCCAGAATATGGGCAGAGGAATGCCAAAAGGCCTTTTTGCCTTCGGCATCGTTCCAAGTATACAGTACCAGGGCGCCATCTTCGGTAAGGGGTGTTGTCGACTCAATTATGACATTGTTGAATTTGGCCGATAAAACATTCCTTGCCAAGCCCTGGCTGATATCCGTGGCTATTTCAATTGGTGTGATGCCCTTCGCACATTCCTTGGTCGCACCGTCTGGTAAAGTTATCTTGATCATTAACATGGTTTAATAACAGGAAGGCAAAGATAGTACCTTGCTTCCATGCCTACAATATATATGATGATGTTTTTGGGGATTCCTAAATTCTTTGAAAAGGGATTTTAGGCGGAGGGAGATGCGCAATTGCCGCCGTATGTTGTTCAGCGTATTGAAAGGATATCGTAAACGCTGTTGACTTTGGGATAATTTTAAACCTTTTTGGCTTGTGGGAAACACCAAATTATCCTATATTTAATGCCCTTTCAGAAAAAATACAGCTAATAAGCTAGTCTCTAAGGGATTAAATAGCGGGCAAAATATTATTTAAAAAAAGATTTGAAATAATATTTTATTTTAAAAAAACCCTCTTATATTTGCACCCGCTTTGGGATTGGGGAATAGGATGTAGTGGATTGATGAGGTGGTTATTTCCTTTATTTTC
>JAHENB010000051.1 GCA_024643345.1 Maribacter sp.
GTGGCTGTGGGGATTGTACCAAACTTGGAAGTAACGTAAAACCCGATTTTTGGGAAGATTGAAAATGATGGGAAAGACCTTATCCTACATATTTTATTTTTTGATGCTCACCGGTTGTGTGGAGCCCTTCGATATTCCGTTGGAAGTATTGGATACCGAATCGATATTGGTGGTCGAAGCGACTCTAACCGATGAACTAAAACCACAGACCATACTGTTGAGCCGATCGTCCGACTTTGGGAGGGTGAATGAAAGGGACAGTGTTTATGACCCTGTTTATCCCGTACGGCCTACGATATCATCCTTGATTCCGGAAAATAATGCCATGGTGATGGTCAAGGATGATCAGGGGAATGTGTTTGATTTCAAGGAGGGCCCTGAAGGTAGATATACCTCCGTTATGGAATTTGCCGCCCAAATTAACGTAAATTATGTTTTGACCGTTCAGACCCTCGATGGCACCTTGTACAGATCGGATCCGGAGCGATTTGACAGCACTGCCCAAATAGACAGTGTGTACGCCGTCAGAGACTTAAATAGTGATGGCCGGGACGGGGTCTTTATTTATGTTGATGGCCAGAGCGAGGACGATGCGAGTTATTTTCGTTATTCCTATGAGGAAACCTACAAAATCATCGCTCCCGAATGGCGGGAAAAAGATTTTGTGTTGACCAATTATGACCCCTGCGCTTTACCACAAATTGCTTATGATTTGGAAATCTTGACTAGGGACAATGAAGAAGGTAAGGTCTGCTTTAAAACAGACCGCTCTGATACCAATATCCAAGCAAGTACCTTGGGTTTGGCGGAGAACATCCTTAAGCGTTTCCCTGTGCGGTTTATCAACAGGGAAAATTACATCCTTTCCTATCGTTATAGTATATTGGTAAAGCAATACGTTCAGTCCGAAACAGCTTTCAATTACTATAGGTCCCTAAACAGTTTTTCATCTTCTGAGAACATTTTTTCCCAAATTCAACCTGGCTTTTTGTCGGGAAACATTAGGGTTGAAAATGATGGCAGTAAAAGTGTGATAGGCTTTTTTGATGTCAGTCAGGTCACCAAGAAAAGGCTATTTTTTGATCATGACGATCTATTTCCGGGAGAGCCCTTACCGGAATATCCCATTGCGTGCATTCCCACAGCGCCTCCATTGGATCACGGTTCTTACTGTTTTACCGGAATGACGGGCGGCCTATGTCCGCTATCGATCGTTGAATCGGTAAACATAGGCCTTATTTCGTATTATGGCTTGAACGAGGAGGGGATCGGAAGATGCCCGGGCCCTTATTTGGTCACGAACAGGGCATGTGGGGATTGCTCGGTACTGGGCAATTCGGAAGTGCCGGATTTTTGGATCGATTAAATAGATACAGATGAAAAGAATATTCATAGTACTGCTTTTGCTTCTTCTACAAAATGGTTTCCTTTTAGCCCAATACAAGATCAAAGACCAAGATGAATTGAAGGATTTGAAAGTGCTTTCCTTGGAAAAAATTTACGTACACGCCAATACTCCTTTGTTGTTTCCAGGGGAATATTTGTACTATAGCATCTATTGTTTGAACGCGGCCACGAATAGGCTTGACAACATTAGTAGAATGGCCTATGTTGAATTGGTCGGGGAAGATTTGATGCCTGTTTTTCGTCAGAAGGTACGTCTGGATGGAGGCAGGGGGCAGGGCGATTTTTTTGTACCGGTATCGGTTCCCTCTGGGAATTATAAATTGATCGCCTATACCCAATGGATGAAAAATGCAGGTATCGGCCAACTTTTTCAGGACAATATTATGGTGATCAATCCATATCGGGCAGATCAGGAATCCATTTTGACCCAAACAGATATAGCGGGCGCCGATCACATGCAGCATCAGGATCTAAAAAAAGGAGAACCCATCCAAGACCTTGGCGCACCCATAACTGAAGACCGATCGATTCTGTTGCTCACCGACCGGGAAAACTATGGCAAAAGGGACAAGGTACAATTGACCCCTAAAAACTTCAGGGGTCCCCTGGGCTATGGAAATTATTCGATAAGTGTCCGCAGAAAAGATGACTTGGCCACACATGGGACCTTAAATGCACTTGATTTTACAGCGAAGTACCTTGACGCCAAAAAAAGCCTGCCACAAGGGGTAAACGACAGCATATATTTGCCCGAGCAGCGGGGAGAGCTTTTTTTTGGATCGGTGACCGACATGCAAAATAAACCGGTTGCCGGGATGACGGTAGTGATTTCAATACCGGGAAAGGACTTTCAGCTAAAATCGGCCATTACCGATGATCAAGGGATATTCTATACCTATGTGAACAAAGAATATGATGGGTCCGTTCTTTTGGCACAGGTGCCGGGCAATAATGATGGCCTATATCACATCGCATTCAAAGATCGATCGGGATTGGATTATGGCAATCTTCAATTCGAAAATTTGAAGATTGGCCCAGAAGATGAAAAAAGCATCCTGCAACGCAGTGTGTACAATCAGATCGAAAACGGGTATTTTTCTGTAAAACCAGATTCGATTTTATCAATAGACACGCTAGACCCTTTTGATGGAGGCCTGCCAGAGGTGGTGGTGTTGGATGATTTCACCCGCTTCCCGACCCTAAAGGAAACCTTGGTGGAAGTGGTACCCAATGTATGGGTCAAACGATTGGAAAACGGCAATGACACGTTTTGGGTCAAGGAAGCATTGGAGAACTACGAGAATGACTTTGCCAGTGACCCGCCTTTGGTGCTTGTGGATGGAGTTTTTGTTCCCGATCATAATGCCTTGCTGGAATCCAATGCAATGAAAATAGAAAAGATCAGCATACTTAGAGAACCCCTGGTCCTGGGATCGAACAGATTCTTGGGCATGGTGGCCATAGAAACGATCAATGGCGATTACCTGGAAAATCTCGATATGGGCCATATCGGCCAACAAGATTTGATGATGCCCACTGCAAAGAAAAACTATTATCGGCAGTTGTATACCCCGGAAACCATCCAAAAATATGAACGTATCCCCGATTTTAGACAGCAGCTCTTTTGGATGCCCCAAATGCAATTCAGTAACGTTGAACCAGAAGTGGTCTACGAATTTTATACCTCGGATGTGCCCGGAGTCTATGAGATCGTTTTGGAAGGGTTTACCACTTACGGCAAGCCCATTTCGGTCAAAGCAAGTTTTTCTGTTGAATAAGTCCTCCCAGTGAGATTTTGAACCACGGGCCGTACAGTCCACAATGTCCATTGAAAGTATTATAACGCCTGCAAGCTTGATGCAGCATGCGAAGTTAACTTCCAGTACTTTTAACTACATGCCCTTACATGCTCACTAAAGTATACGGAAGCGCCGTTTTCGGGGTGGAAGCTACCACCATCACCGTGGAAGTGAACGTAGATATCGGGGTGGGCTACCATTTGGTGGGCCTGCCCGACAATGCGATCAAGGAAAGCAACTACCGCATTGCCGCTGCACTGGCGAACAACGGGTATCGGATCCCAGGGAAGAAAATAACCCTCAATCTGGCCCCTGCAGACCTCAGAAAGGAAGGCTCTGCCTACGATCTTACCTTGGCGATGGGCATCCTTAGTGCTTCCGGCCAGATCAAAGCCGAGCATTTGGCGGAATACATCATTATGGGAGAACTGTCTTTGGATGGCAGCTTACAGCCCATCAGAGGGGCCCTGCCCATAGCGATCAAAGCGGCCGATGAAGGTTTTAAAGGAATTATCCTGCCCAAGGAAAACGCCAAAGAAGCGGCCGTGGTGAAAGGTCTCATGGTGTATGGCGTAGAACGCATCTCCGATGTCACCGCATTCTTTGACAAGGGCGAACCCTTGGAACGAACCATAGTGGACATTGAAGCGGAATTCTATCAAAACCTCAATTTTCCGGAGTTTGATTTTTCCGATGTCAAAGGACAGGAGGGCACCAAACGCTGCATGGAAATCGCTGCGGCCGGGGGCCATAACATCATTTTGATCGGTCCGCCCGGGGCGGGCAAGACCATGCTGGCCAAACGATTGCCGTCCATACTACCGCCCATGACCTTACAGGAAGCGCTGGAAACCACCAAGATCCACAGTGTGGTGGGGAAGATCAAGAACGCCGGATTGATGAGCCAACGCCCGTTCCGGTGCCCTCACCATACGATCAGTGATGTCGCCCTGGTCGGAGGCGGCACCTATCCCCAGCCCGGAGAGATCTCCCTCTCCCACAATGGCGTCCTTTTTTTGGATGAACTGCCAGAGTTCAAAAGGGGCGTTCTCGAGGTGATGCGCCAGCCTTTGGAAGATCGGGAGGTGACCATTTCCAGGGCCCGTTTTACGGTTACCTATCCCAGTAGTTTTATGCTCGTGGCCAGTATGAACCCGAGTCCGTCAGGGTTTTTCAACGACCCCGACGCCCCTATGAGCTCTTCCCCAATGGAAATGCAGCGGTATCTGGGCAAGATTTCAGGGCCGTTGTTGGACCGGATCGACATCCATATCGAGGTGACCCCCGTGCCTTTCGAAAAACTGTCGGAAGACCGAAAAGGGGAGGGGAGCATCGCCATCCGGAAACGGGTGACCGCAGCGCGAGGGGTACAGACGCAACGCTTCGAAAGCATGGAAAATGTGCACTACAATGCCCAGATGAACAGCAAACAGATCCGACTGTTCTGTGTTTTGGACGGGCCTTCAAAAACGCTCCTCAAGAGTGCCATGGAAAGGTTGAACCTTTCGGCAAGGGCCTACGACCGGATTTTAAAAGTGGCCCGCACCATTGCCGATCTGGAAGGAAAAGATGAATTAAGCGATCATCATATTGCGGAAGCGATCCAATAT
>JAHENB010000034.1 GCA_024643345.1 Maribacter sp.
GAAATAATAATCTAGAGAATCTGTGTATGCAAGATCTTCTTCAAGATGGTTAAGAACTTTGTCAATTGCCACATTTGCGCGATGATATTGAGAAAAAATAGAATCTATTTGAAGAATATCATATTGTAATCCTTGTTGAAAATCTTTTAATATTTCTACTTCTTTAACTCTTTCTTTTCGGGATTCATTCCAATTATTAATTTGTAAGGCCATCAAAATTCCGATAACCACGAGGATGATTTCGCCAAGGGCATAACGGGCATATTTCAACGACTTGTTGTCATCGGCCAGGTTTTTACGGGTCTTTCTGAAGAAGTTGATCATGTGAAGCAGTGGTTGGCAGTTGCCCAAACAAGGTACTAAATTATCTCAATGATTATCACTTGGGCATACCCTTTATGTTTATGAATCAAGGGAGAAATTGGACGCGATATGGCATATTTTAATGTGGGAAGGCCACTCACGAAATTGACGGGGCTCCGACGATTCAAGAGGCATTAAAGCAACCTTGGTATAATTTAAGAAGGGCGTTTGGGCAAACTTCGAACGAACCACTTGCAGGTTTGGTTCTCATCCGAATTCACCCCATCTGAACTACACCAGACTTCATTGTTGAAAACGTCGCCATAAACCGCAATCACCCAAATCTTATCATTAAAAACCACCATATTGGCCATATAGGGACCAAAAATACCGCCGCCAAATCAAAAAAAAGATGCCCACTTTTTCCAAATCTATTTATATCTTGTAGAAAATCTTTAACTTGTTGCTTTATTAACCAATTTAAACCGAAATACAATGAATTTCATCGATAGCGAAATCAACCATTATTGGGTTCACTTTCAATCTGGAGGGGCCAACAACAATCTTATTTTCCCACGTGCTCTGGTAAAATGTTATCATGATGATGATTTTGTTTTGCAAATGAGCTTCTATCCCGACAACAAAAGCGTGCCCGAAAATCATTATGACCTTACTTCCAATTTGGTATACCTGCGCTATCCCATGTCGATGTATCCCAACATCATAGATATTTTGAGAAATGAAAAACCGATTTTTTTCAGTTATTCCGAAAAATCAAAAATGGGGTACCTAAGAACCGGGAAAGAACCCATAGGGGAAGGGGACAATGATGCCGATTTTGTCTCAAAATAAAGCAACATGCGGCGGGGCTTCAATCCCAAATGAAAATTTGGAATCGCTCTAGGACCCATCTCTCGAGCTTGCATTAAACCGTTTATTCTTTGCCTGCTCATTCGGGCATTGGAAAATAAAAACCAGCGATTGCCGCTGGTTTTTTCATTGACCTATATCCCTGGCCTCAAAACCTACCAATACATTGTCCTCAAATTCGGGAGCGAGCTCAATGGGATTGCAGCACACTTCACAATCTTCCACATAGGTCTGTTGGGCCACAGAAGGGTCCAAAAGCATGGAGATTTCCGCCCAACAATAGGGGCATTGAAAGAAGTGCTCGTACATCTTCTAAATTCAAACCTCAATAAAAAGTTGCCCATAACAAAATGAAGGCCCTATCCTTAAAAGAATGACTTCCAAATACCTCCGGTTTCAATTAAAAATCAACGTTCAACAACTGACCGGTCAATTGTAACAATTGCAATTCGGCAAGTTTCGCGTCGTATTTGGCCAAATTTTTATTGGTCTGTGCATTGAGGAGATTGATCTGCGCCAGCCGGAATTCGATGGAAGTGATCCTGCCCAATTGGAACTGTTCCCTGGAACGTTCAAAGTTGTTCCTGTTGGTGATCACGTTCTGTTCCTGTATTTCATAGATCGTCAGCCGGTTGGTATAGATCCCAAGTGCATTGGCGATGTCTCGATCTACCTCTAGGGCCACTTGTTTCAACAGCAATTCCTGGTTCGAATAGGCGATTTTTGCATTTTTAACCCGTACCGTGGTCCCTCCCCCATCAAAGAGGTTCCATGTTAAGCTCGCCCCCAGGTTCAAAGTCGCCGTGTTGGAATTGGTCCCAGGAAATACCACTCCCGACAAGAAAGCGGATGGGGCGCTTTGGTTCCTGTTCCAGCCATAGCTTCCGACTAGTCCTATATTCGGAAGATAGCCCGATTTGTTTACTTTGATATCATAGGCGTTGATGGCCAAGTTCTTTTCGGTCTGCAACAGGGCCACATTGTTTTTATTGGCTTGGACCAAATAATCCTCCAACTGTACTTTTGGGATAAATTGCACCAAGGTATCCACCTCATAGCTTTGGTTCAGGTCTTGGCTCAAGACCACATTAAGATCTCGTTTGGTATTCTGTAATTGCTGCTTGGCATTCAAAAGGTTGATACTGTCATTGGTAACGTCGACCTGTGCGTTCAAAATATCCAGTTTGGTGTTCTGCCCGAATTCAAAAGCATATTCAGCCCTGGTGATCCGATCTGTTGAGATTTCCAGGGTCTGTTGCAACACGGCCACATTCTCGGTGAGCCTGGCAATTTCAAAATATACGCTGAACAACTGTAAAATCGTATTTTCTATGGTTTCCCTGGCCTGTAATTCACTGAGCTGGTATTGCTCCTTGAGGCGTTTGTAGTTATAAAAGCGGCCCATGCCATCGAAAAGGGTATAGTTCATGTTTAATGCGGTATTGTACCTTTGGCTCTCCGCATTATCGATGGATACATCGGGTCTAGGGGTCCCATCATCCAAGATTTGTCCCGGAAACTCGGTGGTGGTACTATTGTTGTTGTAGGTTGCCCCTGCAGTTCCCGTGAGGCTGGGCAGGTATCCCGAATTTAAGATACTCTGGTTGTTGTCGGCAATGGCTACCTGGTTTTGGGCCACCTTGATGCCGAAATTATAGTCCAGCGCCAAACTAATGGCTTCCTGTTTTGACAACATTTTTTCTTGGGCAAATAGCGTCGAAATTCCCGTTATAAGTGATAGGGAAACTAGGAAATATTTTCTCATGTGGTTTCGGGATTCTTTTATTCGGTCTCTTGGGGCATTTTTTTGGTCGTCTCGTCCTTTGTTGAAACTTCATGGTCTAAATGGCCATTGGGCGAACCGTTTATGTGTTGGTTTAGGCCCACGCTCAGATGCAGTTCCTCCTTTTGCTCTATAATGGCCCGTTCGACCTCTTCTTTGGTCACTACGTTACCGGTTCTGAGCCATTTGGTACCCACTTTGAACTTATTGCCAAATGAAAGGAAAATAGGCAACATGATCAGGGTCAATATCGTGGCAAAACCGATTCCATAGGCGATCGAGATGGCCATGGGAATCAAAAACTGGGCCTGTCTGCTTGTTTCCAACATCAATGGGGCAAGCCCTGCAATGGTGGTGACCGAGGTCAAAAATATGGCCCTAAAACGTGAGCGACCGGCGTCGATCAGGGCGTCATCAAATGACATGCCTTCCCTGAGGTTGTTATTAAACTTGCCAATGAGCACCAGGCCATCGTTCACCATGATGCCTATAAGGGCAATAACGCCCAACATCGATAGAATATTGATGGGAAAATCGTGTAGCCAATGCCCCCAAGCTACAGCCGTAATGCTAAAAGGCACCAATAGAAGCAACATGAGTGGCTGGCTAAAACTTCTAAAAGTAAAGGCAATGGTAATATAGATCAACAACAAAACCGACAAGCCCACGAACTTTAAGGAGCGCAACAATTTTCCGGCCTCCCTGTTTTGACCTTCATATGAAGGGGTTACTGTGGGATATTTTGATTGAATTTCGGGCATGATATCGTTCTGTATCTCCAACATCACATCGGTTCCACTGGTGGTTTTTTCATCCTTTAAGTCGGCGGTGACCTGAATTTCTCGTCTCCCATCCAAACGATTGATGGCCACATCGCCCCTTGCGATTTCATAGGTGGCTATCTCCTTCAACGGCACCCTGTTTCCACTGGGCGTAACGATCCTCATTTCGTCCAAATCGGTAATGGAGGATCGGTTTTCCCTATCATATCTGACCCAAACCCTGATCTCGTCCTGTCCGCGTTGAAATCGTTGGGCTTGGGCACCAAAGAAACCGGCCCTCACCTGATCCATGATACTTCTAAGATCCAATCCCAACAAATAGGCATTTTCTTTCAGTTGCAGGCGTATTTCCTTGATCCCTGCGGGGTCATTATCGGCAACATCCTTCAAGGCCGCATTGTTGAGCATGGCCGTTTTAAGCTCAGCTTTTGCCGCCTTTAATTCCTGAATGTTATTGCCCAAAAGCGATACCGAAACCGGATCGCCCCCAAAATTCCCTCCTGATCCGTAAATAACGCTCTCGGCACCAATTACAGGACCAACCAACTCCCTTAGGCGGTCTGTAATCAATTCCGAAACGATGGCATCGGGCCGCTCTTCCCCTGGGAGAAGGTTGATGGTCAAGGTTGCGGCGGAAGAACCCGGACCCACATTTTTGATGACGTTTTCGAACAAGATTTTGTCGGTTCCTTTTAAATATTGCTCGGTGAGTTCCTCGTTTACGATAAAAGACTTCTCTTCGATCAGGCTGATGATCGAGTCGGTAATTTTTTCATTGGTCCCATTGGGCATCAGTAGTTCTACCTGAACGCGGTCACTGGCCACCCTAGGAAAAAATGCGGTACGGATTATCCCGCCCCCGATGGAGCCAAAAGTGATGATCAAGGCGGAGGCAAAGAAAGCCAAGGTTAAAATCTTGTGCTGCATCGCAAAATGGAGCGCTGGGGAATAAAGTCTGTCGCGCATCCAGGCCATCATTCGGTCACCGAATTGATTGATTACCCGAAGTTTGGCAAAGGCCTTTGCGATTCCCTTCTTAGGCTTGGTATCCAAGGGCTGTAATGCCTTGGAATGCGCCAAATGCGCAGGAAGTATCAACAGGGCCTCCACCAAGGATACCGCAAGGGTGAGCATCACGATCACCGATACCTCACTGAAAAACTCCCCGATCCGGCCATCGAGAAAAAGAAATATGGAAAAAGCCAGCAAAGTGGTGATAATGGCCGATACGATTGGCGGTATCACTTCCATGGTACCATCGATAGCCGCCTGAACGGGACTCTTGCCCTTTTCATAATGCTGATAAATATTTTCGGCGATCACAATGCCATCGTCCACCAAAATACCGATAACGATGATCATCCCAAAAAGCGAGAGCACATTGATGGTAACATCAAAAAAGCCCGCAAAAATAAACATCCCCAAAAAGGAGAGCGGCAGGCCAAAAGCCACCCAAAAAGCCAATCGTGTATTCAGGAACAAAGAGAGGAAAATAAGCACCAACAATATCCCCATGATGGCATTGGAAGTAAGCAATTCGGTACGCTGAATCAGGGTGGTCGATTGATCACTGACGACGCTCAACTGCACATTGTCGTACTTCTGGTTGAAGTCGGCAATATATTCTTTCACCTTTTGCGCTGAACCGATCAGGTCTTCCGTATTGGTACTGGTAATCGTGGTGTTCACCGATAGGTTTCCATTGAAATAGGAGGCATTGGGCGATTCTGCAAAGCGATCGCGAATCTGGGCCACGTCTTTGAGCCTAACCGTTTGCCCAGAGACATCGGCCTTAACGATGATATTGGAAAGCTCGTCACCATAATAAGCCCGGTTATTGGCCCGTATCAGGTACTCCTCTGCATCGGTCTTGATGTTTCCCCCGGTCACTAATATATTTGCATTGCCCACGGCCCTGGCTACCTCGGCAAAGGAAATGTTATAGGCCAAAAGTTTGTTCTCGTTTACCGCGATTTCGATTTCTTCTAAAGGGAAACCGGTAATCTCGATCTGTGAGATGCCTTCGATTGCCCTGATATCGTTTTCTATCTGTCTGCCAATTTGTTTCAAGGTGGCCAAGGGAATATTCTGTCCGCTGATCGCAAAACTGATGGTAGGTCGAACGGCCTCCAACTTGGACACGATCAAAGGTTCCATGCCCGTTGGAAATGTAGGCACCCTGTCCACGGCATTCTTGACCTGAAGAAGCATAAAATCTATATCCCTTCCTTTTTCAATTTCAACATTGATGCTTCCGCTATTCTCCCGTGAGGTGGAGGTAATTCGGTCGACACCCTCCAAGCCTTTGAGGTTGTCCTCGATTTTTAAAACAATCCCTTCTTCCACTTCCTGAGGGGAGGCACCGGGATACGTAACGTTTATAAAAATGTTTTTGGAGTCGGACAAGGGAAAGAAGGACGACTTTAAACTGAGCGCACCCACGATACCAAAAATGGTCAAGGCAAGGATAAATACATTTACCGCTACGTGGTACTTTATGAAATAAGCTATTAGGTTTCGCATTATCCGTTGTTTTTAGCCATACTGTCATTAAAAACTTTAACCGCCATACCCGTATAGGCTCCGATCAAGGGCTTGGCCATGATCACGGTACCATTGGGAACGTCTTTGAGCACCACGGTCCTGTTGGTAAAAAAAACAGGCTTAACATCGATCAGGTCTAGTATCGTATCGCGAACCACAAATATTTTGTCATTCTCCAAAAGCAGACTACGGTCGATTTCGATGGCATCGGCCTCTTCCCGGGCGTCGAGTCTCGCTTCGAGGTACATGCCTTCCCTGAGCCTATCGTCATTTACTTCGATATAGGCCTTGATGGTCTGTGTGGCTTGGTCAACATTGCCATTGATCCGAGCAACTTTGCCCTTGTAGGTGTGGGTCCCATCAAGATTGGAAAGCACCACCCCTTCGCCGATTTCAAGAAGATCACTGTAGGTTTTGCCTATTGCTACCTCTAACTCATAGACATCGGTGTTGATAAATTCTCCTAACTTTTGGCCCGATCTGATCAAGGTGCCTTCAGTGACCAATGCTTCTGTAAGTATCCCTTTGAATGGGGCCGTAATCCTGTACTTTGACAACCGCTGTTCGAGGTTTTTAACGTTATAGTAAGAGGTTATAATGCCGCGCCCACTGATAAAGAACTTTTCCTTTTCACTGGTCATCTCAGGTAAAGCGGGCGTAGTGGCATCCATGTCAAACCCATTGAGATAGGCCTCCCATTTAGGGAAAATATCTGGATAATCGAGCCGCATGTCGGGCATGATCGAGGTCAGAAGATTGTAAAGGTTGCTTTTAAACGATTGCACGCTGGCAGCATATTCGGCCGCATCGATCCTTATGATGGTCTCCCCGGCACTATACTGTTGGCCCGTTTTGAACAATTTGCTTCCGCCCCTAAAAACCCCTTGAACCTCGGCATACAACTCCACCCTGCTTTTTGCCATAAGATTGCCATTGGCCTCCACCACAATGGGCACTGTACCATTCTCGACCACCTCGGTAAATACCGTTTTGACCACTTTTTCGGCCTTGGGCTTATAGGCGGTCTTACTGTTGACGATGTACTTCGCCATGAAGACGGCCGCTATGATCAGAAGCACACCAAGTACCGATAGTATAATTTTTCTCATAATTTGAATGTTATAAACAAGTTGATTTCTAGATTGTTCTAATTGGTTGTAATGACAGGAACGATTGAGCTACGACTGCCATTGTTGGAAAACGTTTAATTTAAACATGTTAAATATTTGCCAAAGTGGTTAAAAATGAAATTTATAACCCCTTCCAGGGTGTTATCTCCTCAATATGTTCACCATGCCCTATTAAGTTCGACTGTACCCGTTTTAAAATATTGATCATCGTTGCTTTCTCATCTGCCGAGATGTTTTGTTCCATCATAAGAATCAATTGCCTCACCAATGGTCTGGTTCTTCGAAAAATTTCTTCGCCCTTTTCGGTCAAGAATATTTTATTGATTCTTCTATCTTCTATGCACTGCTTCCTAATGATATAATTTTTTTGTTCCATCTTGGATAGCAGTCGTGCCAAGGATGATTTATCCCTGTAGGTCAACGCGGCCAGTTCATTTTGGTTCAAACCATCCCTGTCCTGCAATTTTTTCAATACGATCATCTGTTCCTTGCTCAAATCCAATCCATGGCTAGCCATTGCCTCTTGCATGTGATAGTCCACAATTTTTGTGGTCTTTCCGATCCAGGGCCCTATGGAATTTTCGAAATCAACAGGGTTTTTTTTCATTTTAAAGGGGCAAAACTAAGAAAAAATGAAATGGTTGCATATGCAACCATTGTTAAATGTTTATTAAAAAATAACATTGTTTAAACAAAATGATTTCAGCTTGCTGAACTTTGTTCCGGGCAGTAAAAGTGCGCCCTATTATTTCCTTACCTTTAACCCAAGTTCGCTAGCTGCATGAAAAGAAGGTATTACAAAATATTGGGCCTACTCCCACTAATTTCCCTATTGATCCTTATCCTATGTAATTATACCATCGACCGTGCCGCCGAGGGAAAGACTTTTTCTGCGATCGAAAGCGTTCCGAAAAATAGGGTGGGATTGGTTCTGGGCACATCGAAAAAACGCACAAACGGACAACCCAACCCATACTACACCAATCGTATCGATGCAACCATAGCGCTTTTTAATGCCGGTAAGATCGACTTTGTACTGGTAAGTGGCGATAATGGCACCGTATATTATAATGAACCGACGACCATTAAAAAAGACTTGGTAAAGGGGGGCATTCCCGAAAATAAAATTTATTTGGACTATGCAGGTTTCAGAACCCTCGATTCAATGGTACGTGCCAAGGAAGTTTTTGGCTTGGACCAAGTGACGGTGATTTCCCAAAAATTCCATAATCAGCGGGCCATATACATTGCAGAAAAGAAAGGATTGCATGCCATCGGATTCAATGCGACCGATATTTCCGGACAGTCGGGGCTAAAAGTGAAACTGCGGGAATACTTTGCACGTGTAAAAGTATTCATGGACCTCGTTTTCAATACACAACCCAAATTTTTTGGTGATAGGGTCGAAATTAAATAGCTTAAGATATATGTCCAAGGCGCAATAGTAGATGCCTGCTACCATTATCCATCCAGATCCATTACAGTCTTACTTTCACATCAATGGTTTGCCCTAGCGTTCAAATACCTTTAAAAATTCGCCGATTCAACATCAAAAAAACATTAATTTAGACTTCACAATCCTACAAAATGTCAAAATTAAAAGCCTTCATCAAAAGCCTCGGACCTGGCCTATTGTTTGCCAGCATGGCCATAGGCACCTCCCATTTGGTGCTCTCCACCAAGGCAGGAGCACAATACGGTTGGATCATGGCCATACCCATTATCCTGGCCAATATTTTCAAATATCCATTTTTTGAATTTGGGGTACGGTATACCCATGTTACCGGAAAAACACTCATTGAGGGCTACCTTAACCGGGGGAAAGGATATTTATGGTTTTATGCCGCCATCACCCTGATTACCACCTTCACTATTTTAGCCGCATTATATACCGTTACTGCAGGTTTGTTCATCAACCTCTTTGGTATCCCGGGAATTGCTATCGCGAATGTAGCTTTGGCGCTATTCATCCTGATCAGTACTTTATTGATCATAGGCCGATACAATTTTCTGGAGAATTCCCTTAAGTTGGTGGTATCAATATTGTTCATCGCACTGATCGTCACCACGGGCCTGGTCATTTTTAAGGGACCTGTTGAAGCCGCACAAGACTTTAAACCTACGCCCATTTTCAATGAGATGGGAATCTTATTTCTTATCAGTCTCATGGGTTGGATGCCTACGACTGTCGAAGCATCGAGCTGGGTAAGTCTATGGAGTATAGAGAAATGGAAAAACAAAGCAGGGAAACCCAGTTTAAAGGAATCGTTGCAGGAATTTAATTTTGGTTACTTCATGACCGCCCTTTTGGCCATTTTCTTCCTGATCATCGGCACCATGACCCTTTATGGCACCAATACCGAGCTCAGTGGAAATGCCGTTACCTTTGCGGATCAGGTTGTAAGTCTTTTTACCACACATATTGGCCAATGGGCGT
Organism: Maribacter sp.; assembly: GCA_024643345.1. Taxonomy (GTDB): domain Bacteria; phylum Bacteroidota; class Bacteroidia; order Flavobacteriales; family Flavobacteriaceae; genus Pelagihabitans. The sequence continues at coordinate 9,850 of JAHENB010000034.1, forward strand.
ATATTTTTATTGCGGTGTCGGCCTTTGCCACTATGTTCAGTACCTGTATGACCGCCCATGACGCCGTGGCCCGTGTGGGACTCGACATTATTGGCCTCTTATCTCCCAAGCTAAATATTAGGGGTAAAAAGGGATATTTTGCCCTTGCGATCATTGTGCTCTCTTTGGTCAATTTCGTGGTGATTGCCGCTTTTTCAGCAAACATGGGACAGTTGGTGGCCCTTGCCACCTTCGTATCCTTTGTAGTGGCGCCGATCATCGGCTATATGAACTTAAAAAATGTTATGAGTTCCGACCTCCCGGAAAATTTAAAGCCCAAAAGATGGCTTCAGATGCTCACCTATGCGGGCATTATTTTCCTTTCCTTTTTTTCTTTCCTTTATTTTTGGATGGTGGTCTTTTAGCGAAAGGCATGGTCTATCATGACAACATGCATCTTGGGCGAACGCCAATTTAAAAGTATAGCGTCCCATTTTGCCTTCCCATTCGAGCATGACCCAGAATCTGATGGCTATAGTGAATTACTGATCGAGTTCGTTATAATTGAGCACTTCGATAAGGGTCCTTACATTTTGGTCGTGAAGGAAATCGAGACAGTACACCCCATTCGTACAATTGTTCAAGATTTGTCCTTCTCCCATTCCCAAAGCTCCTTCAATATTGGAAGGGTCCACCCCGTTTTTTAGCAAATAGGATTTTATGCCATCGGCACGTCGTTGTGAAAGTTGTTTGTTCGACACATCGCTGCCTCGACTGTCGGTATGTGATAGGATCTGCAAACGTATTTTTGGAAATTTTTGGACCACCTCAACTACTTTATCGAGTTCAACGGCAATGGCAGGTGAAATATCGCTTTTTCCTTTTTCGAATGCCAATTTGTCCAGTTTCAACACCTGTTTGTTTTCCCGTTCCACGACCACATCGGCAATGGCTACCAAATCAATGTCCAGTGGTTTGTTCTGTAAGGCTTCAAGCGCTTCCTTATCAAAACCTTCAGAGAATACGGAAAAACCAGATTTGAAGATTTCAAAGGAAACTTCATCGCGCCAGGGCACTTCCAATTGATACGATCCCGAATCGTTCGTGAAAACTTCCTCGATCAAAGTCTTGTCTGGATCGAATAGGCTTACAGAAGCTCCTTCTATGGGCGTCCCATCTGGTTTTGCCACGATTCCGCTCAACAAGATAGTTTTTAAACCGGGAATCTGATCTGCCCTAAAGCCATAGATATCGTCACCGCCCTTTCCCCCGCTCCTGTTCGACGAAAAATAACCGGAATAGCCACCATTGGCACCCTGTTCGATGATGAAGCCAAAGTCATCGGCCTTTGAATTGATGCCCTTGCCCAAATTCACCGGGATGCTGAAACCGCCGTTCGCTTGAAAATTGGATTTATAAATGTCCATCCCGCCGAGGCCATAAAATATGTCGGAAGAAAAATATAGGCTCCCCTCAAAGATAAAGGGCGCAATTTCATTGCCGGGCGTATTGATGCGTGGGCCCAGGTTGATGGGTTGCGACATGATCTGTGAATTGGTGATGTTCACGTAGTAGAGGTCGGTACCCCCATAACCATAAGGAAAATTGGCGGCAAAGTACAGTCGATCTGTAGATTCGTCGAAAAAAGGATAGTAGAACGAAGTACTCAGGTCTTTCAGTACAAAACTAAAATTGCCATCATTTTTCACAACGCCGAGGGCCAGTGCATTTTTACCATTGTCATCGAATGTCATTTCACCACCCGCGGTATTGGAAAGCACGTAGTAGAGCTCATCCCCCGACTCACGGTAATACGGATTGGCCTTATGGTATTCCGAATCGGGAATACGATCAAAAGGCACGGGATTTAGCAATTGCCCATTCCCCGACAAACCTGCAATGTAAATATCGAAATAGGATTCGCCGGAAGGGCCGTATATTTTTTTTGATTTCGAGGTCCTGCTGCTGCTAAAAAGCAGGCGGTCTTTATAGAAAGCGGGGGAAAAATCCGATTGTGGGCTGTTACCGTTCATATTGGAAACAACAAATCCCATATCATCGCCCTTGTTGCTTTCCAAAAGTTCGTAATTGAAGTTGGTGTTCTGCAAAAGCTCCTGTGATAGGGACCCACTTTTAGAATTCAAAAATGCCTTTACACGGTCCAGTTCAGAGGTCTTGGCCAAGCTTTGCAACATATTGTTGAAGCGGTTGTCAGACATGATGGAATCGTTCCTATGGATATCGAGGTAAAATTTTGCGGCATTTTTATAATCCCCCGTCTTGAAATAGGCATCGGCCAAATTCAGGAACTGATAATTGGTCATCGTTTTGCCTTCCTGCAATTGTTTTTCATAGGCCTTGATCGCTTCCCCATAAGCATATCCATAATAATATTTATCCCCGCTGGTCTTATTGTCCTGGCTATAGCCCGAAAAAGAAACCGTGAGATAAATCAATATGAAAATACTTTTGCGAATCATATGGCTAATTTAGAAAAATCTAGGGGTATCGATTTGCTTGGGCAAGCCTTTTGCTTTTTTCGACTTGACTCCCTTTGTACCGCCTGCCCTGCCCAAAGAAAACTTCAAGACCACTTCGGGCGTACCGTTGCTATACTGGCCCAGTCCATTGAGGTCATAGTCGTAGGAAAACCCTACGAAAACAGGGTTTGAAATTTGGAATCCCGCCAAGGCACTTACGGCACTATCGAACCTGTAGGAGGCCCCCACGGTAAATTTATCGTTGATCAAAAAATTAGTCGAAATATTAATATTTACCGGTGCCCCACTCAGATAGTTAATCAAAAAGGCCGGTTTAAATTTAAGGCTTTCCGAAAGTTCGAACACATAGCCCCCAATAAAATTGAACTGTATTTTATCGTCGATTACGGTAGCCACGTCTTCGCTATAAATGCCATTTGTGAGAAAATTGGGAACAGAAATGCCCAGGTACCAGTCCTGCTGATAAAGGAACATTCCAGCCCCGATGGTAAAGTAAAAATTATTGATGTTCCCTTGATCTATTATGGGCTCTCCGGGATTTTCAAAAGAGCCTTTGGAGAAATCCACGTTCAGCAAGGAACCCCCTGCATTCATGCCGAAAGACAATTTGGTATCTTCCGAAACATTGAACTGATAGCTATAGGCAAGGTCAAAATAGGTCTGGGTCACCGGCCCCAGTTGGTCGCTGATCACATTCAGGCCCATCCCGCTTTTTTCATCCTCAAAAGGCAGGTTGGCCCCCAACCGAATGGTTCTGGGCGCCCCGGGGATGCCCAACCATTGTGCCCTGTACATCGTAGTGATTTCGCGAAATTCGGTACTGCCCACATAGGCCGGGTTAAAACTACCGATGTTATACATGTACTGGGTATACTGCGGTTCTTTTTGGCCATATGCCAAATTGACTGCCCCCGAGAACAATATGCCCAAGGCAATTAAAATAATAATCGGGGAAGTATCCTTTCTTTGAATCATTCGTTCTGTTATCTTAACAATTGGATCCAACCTTTTTGGACCTCGGAACCATTCCCTAAATCGAGCACATAAAAGTAGGTGCCCTGGGGCGCTTCCTTATTTTTCCATAGGCCATCCCAGACCCGATCATCGGTCATGTTCCTCGCCTCAAAGACCAATTGGCCATAGCGGTTATAGATTTCGATAGAATTTTTCCCAAAAGAGCCAATGCCCTTTATCTTTAAAAAATCGTTGACACCATCGCCGTTCGGAGAAAACTGGTTAAAGATAAACCCATCTGGCGCAGGCGTGGGAAGGCCCACCCGCACCACGGCCGTGGCCTCGTTGTTCGAAGGATCGCTATCGATGGGCCGCAATAAGCGCGCCGTATTGGAAAACGTTCCTTCATTGGGGACCACAACTGTGATGGTCAATATCGCTTCTTGATCGATAAGTAATTGGGGCACGCTCCAAATCCCGGTTTCGGGATCGTAGCTTCCCGTTGCCGTATTGTGGGAGCGATAAATGAAACGGTCGACCTCGTTCAATAAATCGCTAATCTCAATTTGTGAAACCGGCCCTGCAGTGGACTTATTGATGACCTTGATGGTGAACACCACCTCATCGCCAACCAAAGCCCGCTCTGGCAAGGCGCTTTTCTCCAATACCAGATCTACCCCTACCGGGAGTTCGATGTTCAGGGTCACTGTTGCCGTATCATTGCTGGGGTTGTTATCAACAGGGAAAGAATTCAGCAATTCCGCCGTATTGGTATACACGCCGCCTTCGATTAAGTTGGCCGTAACCTCCAACGTGGCAGATTGCAAAGGGGCCATTTCAAAGATGTCCCATTCTCCGGTGGTTTGATCATAATTGCCCAAAGTTGCGGTTGCAGAGACAAATTCGAACCCGGTTTCCAACAGATCGCCCACTTTGATGCCCAATATTTTACTGTCCGACAAATTGTTCAGCGTAATTCTAAAAACAACGGTATCTCCCGGGGCCGCATTTTCATTATCGACCGTTTTCAGGACTTGAATATCAATAGGGTCCGGAGCACAATCTGGTGTAAGATTCGGATCGCAGGCATCAAAGGGATCACTGCCGTTGGCAATTTCCTCCCCATCGGTAATGCCGTCCCCATCGCTGTCGCAAAGACCGTTGGTATTATCGGGGATGCAGGGGTTCGCATTGGCAGGATCCAATTGATCTACCACGCCATCGCTGTCCTGATCTAGAATATTGGAATCAAGGGCATCGATGATACCGTCGCTATCTTGGTCCAAAGGATTAAGATAGTCGGGGCCTACCTCGACTCCGTCCTCAATGCCATCGGCATCGGAATCCCGGTTATTGGGATCGGTTCCCAGGATGGCCTCGGGACCATCGAAAAGGCCATCTCCATCGGTATCAACGTCACAATTATTCACTGAAATGGTCACCACCGACGAGACGTTGGTACAAGGTGCCTGGGCACCCACTGTGGTGAACGTGAACACATAGTTGCCATCGGGTCTCCCTGCGAAATTCACGACATTTCCGCCCCCTATGGTCAAGTTACCCGAAGGATCTGTGGTGATCGCCCAGGCCCCGGCATCCTCACCGGCGAGCTGATTATCGAGATCGATGTTGGTGGGCCCGTTGGCCGCCACACTGCAGGCCGAAGCATTGGTGGGCGTGCCCGCCGAGGGTTGGTAGGCTACCACTACGCTAACGGCCTCTCTTGGTGAGGTGCAGGTATTAAGTGTGGCTTCCACATAAAAGGTATAGGTAATGGGTGTGCCATTGGCAGTAGGAGCCGCTAAATTACGAGTGAGAATTGCGCCAGTAGCGATTGGAGTGTCCCCATCGATGGTGGTATACCAATTAAAGGTCGGGTTTCCTGCGGCCGTAGCGGTAAAAGTCACCGGTCCGGAGCCGCATAATTCGGTAGGGTTGGCCGATACCCCTGTTAAAGTAGGCGTGGTGTTGACCACGATATTGATGGTAGCCACTGGACTGGCGCACGTTTTTACGGCATCATAAAAAAACACGTAGTAACTTCCTTCGGCCGGAGGCGGGTTGTTGACCTGTGCAGGCGTCAAATGCGCCGCCACATTCAATGGATTTGAATCCGTACTCCATTTTAAGGTGGTTCCCGGAGGGGGCGTACTTGAGGAATAATCGTTAAAATTTTGGTCAATAATATCACAAAATACAGTGGGCACCCCACCATTGATGGTCGGGGCCGTGGTGCCGGCATCGCAATTATCATCGTTAACAATGGTACCCGTGGCGGTTCCCCCGCCCGTTAAACCAACGCCATTCGTGGGCGTGCCCAATTGAACCGTGAAGGTTTCATTGGGTTCTATAATAATTTCATTGATAATAGCTACCGTAATGTTCCTGACCTCTCCCGCAGTCCCGGTAAATACAAGGGTGCCAGGAGACGCTGTAAAGTCGACCCCACCCCCGGTCGCGGTACCATTGCTAAAGGTATAATTCACGGAGGTGCCCCCGACCACTGCGTTGCTCAAAGTTACCGGAAAAACCATATTGCCACCTGAAACATTTTCCGCGACCGATACATCGGCAATGGATACGTTTGCCGAATCATTATCATTGTTGGTTACCGCTATATCAGCCACCGAAGCGGCGGTCAAGGCATTATAGTTGGGATCCGATGAGGAAACGTCGCCCGTGATGATCGTATATGCGATATTTCCATCAACGACTGCATCATCTACGCCAGTGACCGTGACCCCCACGCCCGTATTCCAATTCGCTACCGGAACGACCACATTTGCCGGAACCGTACCCTCCGAAAGGTCGCTACTCGAAAGAGCGATGGTGACCGGGGACGAAGGTATCGTTCCAAGGCGAACGGTAAAGGTAGCCGTGCCACCGGCTTCCGTGGTCGGTCCAGAAATTGCTGAAACAATGACGCTGGGCGTATCATTATCGTTATTTGTTACCGCTACATCGGCGACCGAAGCGCCTGTCAAAGCATCATAGTTGGAATCCGATGAAGTTACATTGCCAGTGATGATGGTATAGGCAATGTTGCCGTCGACAATCGCATCGTCCACGCCGGTGACCGTGACCAAAACGCCCGTATTCCAGCTCCCTGCCGGTATGAAGACAAATGCTGGAACCGTACCCTCTGTAGGGTCGCTGCTTGAAAGTGAGATGGCAACGGAATTGGTTGGCTGTGATCCCAAGCTGACCGTAAAATTGGCCGTGCCACCGGCCTCCGTGGTCGTCAGCCCACTGGTGGGGGTTACGATCACACTGGCCACATCATTGTCCAGGTTCGTGACGACCAAATCGACTACATTATTATTGCCTAAACTGTCATAAAATGGGTCTGGCGAAGTGACCTGATTGGTCCTTATGTTATCTACAATATCCCCATCGATAAAATTATCATCAACTCCCGTAACCACCAAATTTGCCCCGGTATTCCAGTTCGCAGCGTTCAGTACAATGCTCGAAGCACCGGAAGTTTCATTGTTATCATACTGATCTATGTTGATGGTAACAGGTGCTGTTGGCTGGCTGGTTAGTGTAAAGGTAAACGTTGCCTGCCCGCCGGATTCTGTCGTGGTTCCGGTGGTAGGGGATACATTGACGCCCGCATCGTCATTGTCGGTAATCCTGCCTCTTGCGTCACCACCACCTGAAAGGCCAACACCATTAGTGGGCGCACCTAATTGAATGGTAAAATCTTCATTATTGCCTTCATCTATAAAATCATCGATAATGGGTACGGTAATGGTTTGTACCTCATTCTGTAACCCTACAAAAACCAAGGCCGGCCCAACTGTGTTGTTGTAATCAGCACCGCCAGTTGCCGAACCATCCACAAAGGAATAGGTAACGACGGTGCCTCCAACAACATTATTGTCCAAGGTAACTTCAAATACCATGTTTCCAATATCCTCATTGGCCGTAACATCGGCAATGGAAAGATTCTGCCCAAACCCTATAAAGTAACAAAAAGAGAAAATTCCAAAAAATAAAAATTTTCTGAAATTGGCCAAATCTTGAATATGATCGGCAAGTGAATTAAAGTTCCTTTTTCTTTTCATAGCGGTGCTTCGGATCAAGATCAATCCCAAACATTTAGAGGTAGGGACTCTGACAAATGGGGTTCAATATTACGAAAAAAACGGCCAAAATCGATCATAATTGGTTTAAGTACAGGTTTTTTCGGGTAAAAATCGATCCTACGACCCTTGAGCCACCGCAGCGGCAGTCTGTGTCTCGGGAACTATTTTTTTGACGAGCCCCTGCAACACGTTTCCCGGGCCCACTTCGGTGAACAAGGTCGCCCCATCTTCATGCATTTTTCGCACGCTCTGGGTCCATCGTACCGGGGCGGTCAATTGTGAAATAAGGTTCTGTCTTATTTCAGCGGGATCCGATACCGCCGTGGTCGTCACATTCTGGTAAATGGGACATTTGGGTTCCGAGAAAACCGTGCTTTCGATGGCCGCCGCCAGCTCTTCCCTTGCCGGTTCCATCAAAGGGGAATGGAACGCCCCGCCCACGGGCAATAACAAGGCCCTTCTTGCCCCCACTTCCTTCAATTTTTCGCAAGCTTGGGTAACGGCCTCCACTTCTCCTGAAATCACCA
>JAHENB010000015.1 GCA_024643345.1 Maribacter sp.
AGGTTAACTTCAGTGTTCACTTTGGCATCCCATGCATTGGCCGTGGAAGCATTGATGGTAAAGGGGCGCTGGAAGGGAAACAAAAGCGTTCCCTGATAGCCGTCGATGGCATTGGAATACCAGTTCAGACTTCCTGAAGCGTTCCAATCATTGGTCAGGTCTTGGCTCAATAAGAGTTCGATACCGGTATTTGTGGCCCTTCCCGTGTTTTGGTATATGCGGTTCACGATGTCATAATCGGGATTGGAATTGTCTATGCTGAAAATGCGCATGTATTGGTCTTGTATGATCCGATGGTACACCGCGGAAAAAACGGAACCCGAATCCCAAGAATATTTATGGGCCACTTCAAAAGCATCCGTAAATTGCGGACGCAGGTAAGGATTGCCCACTTTCAGAAGTTCAGGATCGTCATATTTGGGGAATACGCGAAGTTCCGGTTCCCCGGGACGGTCTATCCTCCGATTATAAAAGGCCGATATTTTGTTGCTTTCATTGAGTTTATAGGTATACCGCACACTCGGAAAAAGCTTAAAATAGTCGTACTTGTCGTTGTTGGGATAGTACGCATTGACAGGATCCAGGTCATAAAAAACATCGGTCTGTTCTGCCCGGAGGCCGGCCTCAATATCATAGGTCTCTCTTTCCCACAAATAATTGACATAGCCGGCATAAAGGTTCTCCCCCCAATCGGAAAATGTTCCCAGATCGGGATATATGATCGAATTGTTGCCCGGTGTAATCGTATAGTCTACCGGCAATCTTCTGATGCGCAGCTTCGCTCCGAGTTCAATACGGCCGCTGCTTAAAGGCCTTACGTAATCGGTAGAAATGCTGGTGGTATTCTCGATGGCGCGTATGTTGGTTTTATCCCTTCCAATGCGAACCGCCGAACTGTCATTGAGCGAATAAGTCTCGTCCTCCAGTCCTTGTGTATATTGTGCATTGGCACTTAGGGTATGCCCCGCCTGTTCAAATTTATGGCGGTAATTTAGGGCCGCATTGATATAACGGGTCACTTCTTCTTCCTCCCAATTATAAAAACGGTTGCGGGTATTGGTGTTCAGATCGATAAAGGCCACCTGTGCGGTATCGATATGTTTTTCACGGTCATAAAGTCCGGAAAAGGTTAAACTGTTCTTCCCGTCCCAATCATAATCGATGCCCCCATTGATGATGGTACGAAATTGCTTTCTGTTTTCCGGCACTTGAGAAATAATGTTACGTCCGTCATCATAGTTTCGGGTCGTGAATTCATTGTTGGGCAGGGCCTCCTGAAGAATGAATTCCGATTGTAAAAAATAATTCAATTTACCTGTTTTGTAGTTCAAGTTGAGACTTGGAATCAACTTGGGATTGGCCGTAAAACTGCCCAATTCAGTTCTTGTATCGGGTTTTCGCTTCCCCAAGGCCCCTAGACCAAAAGAAAGACCGATATCCCCATTGAGCCCTGTTTGCTTTTCTTTTTTGTAGATGATGTTAACGATTCCAGCAAAACCGTTGGCATCGTACTTTGCGGAAGGGTTGTTGATGATTTCGATTTTTTCGATGTTCGATGCCGGAATATTCGCCAAGCCCTTTTGATTGCCGAATCCTGTAAGGCTGCTTTGTTTGCCATCAATGAGGACGACGACCTTATCGCTGCCCCGTAAAATGACCTTGCCTTCCTGGTCAAAGGTTACGCCGGGCATGGTTTTCATCGCATCGAGCACCGATCCCCCCGATTGGGCGATATTGTCGGCCATACTAAAGGTTTTTTTATTGAGATCGGCATTGGTGGTGGCTTGTTTGCCAAATACCTCAACTTCCTGCAGGCTCTCGGCCGATGCTTCAAGCGCAATTTTACCCAAATCGAAGATGGTATTGAGACCGCCCGCCACTAGACTCCGTTCAGCGGTTGCATATCCTATAAAAGAGAAGTACAGCCTATATTTACCCAAGGGTATTTCCAGGAGCTCGAACCGACCTTGGTCATCGGTGATCGCCCCGGTAACCAAAACATTGTCATCAAAGTTATGCACGGCCACGTTGGCAAAGGCTAGGGGTTCATTACGTTCGGCATCGAACAATTGACCGCTAATGGATACCTTATCCTGCGCACTTAAAATAGTGATGTTGAAAATTAAAATTAGAATGGGCAAGTTGATCTTCATAGCAATGTGAGCTTCAATTTTTTGGCGAAAATATGTAATAAATCTAAAGATATAGTTTAAAGCGACCCTCCATAGGGTAAAAAGATAGGTCGCAAAAAGGATTTATTGAAATTCTACTTCAAAAACATGTCTTTGGTCCCGAAAAGAATAGCTGATTTTATAACCGTGCAGATCACAGATTTTTTTCACAATGGCAAGTCCTAAACCCATTGACTTCATGGTATTACCTTCCCTATAAAATCTTGAAAACAACCTTTGTGGTTCCCGTAATTCATGTTCCCCTATGTTGGCTATGGAGAGGCAATGGCCATTTACCTCGACCCGCACATGTTCCTCGCCCTCACTGTGCTTTATGGCATTTGAAATCAGGTTATCGACCAAGATGTCTGCCAAATACCTGTCTATCTTAACAGAGGCCGGGTTGTTCTCGAAATATTCTATCTTATCCGGGAAAAGTTCCGTGAAATTTTTGATGCGCATTTGAACGATATCGTTGAGCCTAAACACTTCCTCGTTCGCAAATTGTCGGTTCTCGATCTTGGTGAGCAGGGTCAAACGTTTGTTGAGTTGGGTAAGGCGCTGAATGTCATTTTGGATGGAAGTCAAATGGCCGTACTGAATATCATTGAGATGATCGCCATTGATGATATTCTCAATCTTGGCCTGTATAATGGCCAATGGGGTCTGCAGTTCATGAGATACATCCTCGGTGTATTGTTTTAAATTTTGGTAATCGGAACGTACCTTGTTGGTTAAGGTTGTGATTTCAGTGTTCAATTCGGTAAACTCCAAAATATCGCTTTCGATCAATTGAATGGGTTGGGTTGCACCTAGCGAGAAACGTTTCATCTCTTCCAAATTTTTAAAGAAGGGATACCAAAGCCGCTGATTGCCTTCTTTGTTGAAATAAAAAAGAAAAATGAAGACCAATAATATGATGATCAAATATGATAGTACCACTGCTATTAAAATATCCTCCGATTCCACGATAAGATTACGGACCGTGATCCTATACTTTTGACCGTTGATTTCCTTAAAAGTGATCAATTCCCTAAAGGCTTCCATTTCGTCTTGGGAAGGATCAAAGATTACCGTATCCCTCAACCTTTCTATGCCAAGTGTGACTACTTCTTCGATTTCGACCACTGGGGGAAGCGTGTAGGTTAGATTATTTTGCTTAAGGGCACTTTCTATACGAGCCTCCGTAGAGAACAATTCCTCCTCTACTGCGTTACGCATGAGGTTCCGAACATAAAAATAGAGGACGAGTGTACTGATCAGCATCAAGGCAACACTGACCCAAAGAAAGGTTTTCGAGGTTTTCTGTATGAGCCTGATTTTCTTGCGACTGTTGGCCATCCCTTAAGTTTCTTTAAAGTTGTAACCGCTACCATAGGCCGTAGTAATGTATTTTGCCCCTGCGTCGGTCAGTTTCTTCCTTAGGTTGTTGATATGCACATAGATAAAGTCATAGTTATCGACCATATCAATGTTGTCGCCCCAAAGATGTTCAGCGATGATCGCTTTGGAAAGCACCCTGCCCTTATTGGTGATAAAGAAAAGCAAAAGATCATATTCCTTTCTGGTAAGTGCCATCGGGTCATCATTGATAAAAGCTGTCCTGGAGCGGGTATCGATACTGATTTCGTTGAATTTCAAAGTTTCGTTGCCCCCAAATTTGCCCCGCCGAAAAACGGCCTTCATCCTCGAATTGAGTTCTGCCAAATGAAAGGGTTTGGTCAAATAATCATCGGCACCAAGATCTAAGCCTGTTAGCTTATCGGCAAGGGAGTCGTTTGCCGAAATGATAATGCTGGCCAATTCTTTTTTGCTTTTTTTGATCGACCGCAACAGGTCCAGGCCGCTACCGGTGATCAAATTGATGTCCAAGATCAGCATATCATATTCATACAGATCTAACTTATAGCGCGCTTCATCGAAATCGGAAGCCGTTTCACAAATATTTCCATCTTTCCCCAAATAGGTAACTATCGATTCCCTAAGTGCCGGTTCATCCTCTGCAATTAGAATTTTCATCAAATGGCTTTATGGTCAAAAGTACCGTTGAATTCTAAGCTTTTTCTAAAGGTAATGCTGTGGTTCATGAATGCCAAACCGATACAATATCCTTTTTAGGGCCCCTTGGGGGCTTTATCCTTTTCATGATATCTTCCAGCATTTCTACCTGGACCTGCTGCATGTTCAATAACTCCTGTTGTCGATGGATGATCAAATGATCGATCTTTTCATGAAGCGTTCTAATTTCCAGTTCCGCCTTGAGGTTGAACATTTAATCTTGTTTGGCCCGTTCCTTGTCTTTTTCTTCGAAAGCAGGATTGATCATTATTGAACAAGAAGATTTATGGGTTCATCAATTTTTGCAGGCTGAAGATAGTTATAAATATGTTTTAAAAACCCTGACAAGGTGGTAAAAGAAACAACCTGGCCTTTTAAAGTGAAACAAAAGGATATGCAGTCTTACGTATAATTAGTTGAATGCAGACTTTATCCCTTTTTTGGAATATCAGCAACGATCTGCGGTTACTTTCCCCAATTTTGGGATTTTAATTTCAGGGTAGCCTTAAGAATGTCTTTCTGGGAAATCTGACCGACCAACCTGCCATTTTCAACAATGGGAAAGCGGCGGCGACGTTCGCTTAAGAATTTGTTGGCAGCATCGAAGATGTTCATATTGCCGTCAATGGTGGCCACATTTTTGACCATGCGATGTTCTATGGTATTGTTCTCCAATGGCATGTTGTAATACCGGCTCTCGCTGATATGTTTAATGCAGTCGCCCTCGGAAATCATCCCTACGAGTTCATTGTTTCCGTTCACGACGGGAGCTCCGGAAATCCGGTATTTCAAGAGCGCCGTAATGGCCTCTTCCACAGACTGGTCGGGCCTGAAGGTAATCAACTTACGGGTCATGTAATCACTGACCTTTAGGGTCACTTCTGCGGTTTCTTTTGGTTTCATTTGCCCCTGAAAGTTCTTGATTCCCATGGCTTTATATATTGAAGTTTCCTAAAGTTACAGAATTATGACCAATTAGCTTCCCAAATATTCCTAAATTTTAGGCTTTGGGAATGTCTTTCAAAATGGCCAATAAAAAAGTCCAGAACTTCTGTACAGAGCCAATATTCACCCGTTCGTCCGGGGAGTGGGCCCCCTTAATGGTGGGTCCAAAACTGATCATATCCAATTCTGGATATTTTTCTGCAAGGATACCGCATTCCAAACCGGCATGGCAAGCGACCACTTTTGGTTTTTGATTGAACAAAGTCTTGTATTTTTCTTTTAGAAGTTTTAGGATGGGTGAATTCGGGTCCGGGTTCCAACCGGGGTACCGGCCCCCGAAAACCACCTCGAACCCCGCGAGTTCAAAAGTGCATTTAAGGGCATTGGCCAGGTCTATTTTTGCCGAATCAACCGAAGACCTGGTAAGGCATGCCACGGTCATCGAACCGTTTTCAACCTCAACTTTGGCCACATTGTTCGAGGTCTCGACCAGATCGGGAATGGCCGCGCTCATCGCATAGACCCCGTTGTGGGCCGCATAGAGCGATTGCAGCAATTGTTTTTGAGCCTCCACAGCCATCACCTTGTGTATTTTATCATGAGGGGATATGGTCATCAATAGGTCGGGTTCCACCAGCGAAAGTTCATTGGAAATGGTTTTGGACCACTTTTTGAAATCCATGGAAAATCGATCCAGTTTTGGAGATGCCACAACAATTTTTGAACAACTTTCCCTTGGAATGGCGTTACGAAGACTTCCGCCCGAAATTTCCCCGATCCTTATACCATAATCACTGGAGGCATGGTATAGCAATCGGTTCATGATCTTATTGGCGTTGCCCAGTCCCTTATCGATATCGATGCCGCTATGGCCGCCGTTCAATCCTTTGACGTTGATCTGCAAGGCGACCCAATCGGCAGGAGCCGCTTCTTCCAAATAGGTTCTTTTGGCGGTCACATCGATGCCTCCCGCACAACCTATATCGAGTTCGTCATCTTCTTCCGTATCCAGGTTCAAAAGTATTTCACCTTTCAACAGGCCGGTTTCCAAGCCCTTGGCCCCAGTCATCCCGGTCTCCTCATCAATAGTAAAGAGTGCTTCCAATGGGGGATGCGGAATATCCGAACTTTCCATTAAAGCCATGATGGCGGCGACACCTAATCCATTATCGGCCCCAAGCGTGGTACCCTTGGCCCTGACCCAATCCCCATCCACGTACATGGCAATGCCTTGGGTCTCGAAATCAAAATGGGTGTCGTTGTTTTTTTGGTGCACCATATCCAAATGCGACTGTAGGGTAACCGTTTTACGACCTTCCATGCCTTCGCTGGCCGGTTTTCTTATAATGACATTGCCTACAGGGTCTTTGAAGGTTTCCAAGTGGAGTGCCCGACCAAAATCGAGCATGAACTGAATGATCTTTTCCTCTTTTTTAGAGGGTCTCGGGATGGCATTGATATCGGCAAATTTGTTCCAAATGGCAATTGGGGGCAATTCTCGTAAAGATTCGGTCATGAAGTTTTAACTTTTTCCAAAAATAGGGATTGATAAATTAGCTTGGACGGATTTTCTTTATTTTTGGTGCGATGGATCAAAAATTAAGAAACGGAATTGCCCTGAGCCTCATTCCTCAGATCATCCTGGTCAAATGGTTGGGGCATAATCCCGAATGGGTAGAACAGTATTACAGCATGGGCCTATATCCTAAGATCAGTGGGTTTTTTAGGTTTCTTTTCGGATGGATCCCTTTCTCCTTGGGCGAAATTATCTATACCCTTTTGATTTTTTCGGCCATTTATTATTGTTATTGGCAACGCAGACAGATCAAGTCCAAACCCTTCATTTTTTTGAAGAATGCCGCCATGGTGTTCGCGGTGTTCTATTTTACGTTCCATCTCCTTTGGGGCCTTAACTATTACCGGCAGCCCATTGCCCAGAATTTGGCCATCCGTGACTCCATCACCAAAGTCGAAGTTTTGGAATTCACCAAAAGCCTGATTTCAAAAACCAATGCAATCCAATTCAAGATTACGGGCGACACCGCGGCCATCGTGCAGATACCGTATGAAAGGGAGGCAATTTTCGATAAAACCATAAAGGGCTTTGGGAATCTTGAAAAACAATACCCATTCTTGAAATACCAACGGCCGAGTATCAAAAAATCGATGTACAGTACCTTTAGCACCTATCTTGGCATTGGCGGCTATCTCAATCCGTTTACGAACGAGGCCCAGGTGAACGCGTTGATACCGCTTTTCCGATTTCCCGTGGTAGTGGGCCATGAGGTGGGGCATCAAGTCGGCTATTCCGCAGAAAACGAGACCAATTTCATAGGTTATTTGGTGACCCTTAAAAACGAAGATCCCTATTTTCAATATTCGGCCTATGCCTTTGCATTGAGCCATTGCCTCATCGCCATCGCACGGAGCGATGAATCGGAATTCGATCAGTTATATGCCCAGTTGAACGACGGTGTCAAAAAAAACTATAGGGAACTCAATGCCTTCTATGCCCAGTACGAAAATCCGATCGAACCCTTGTTCCAATCGGCGTTCAATACCTTCCTCAAGGCGAACAATCAGGCCGATGGGGTTCAAAGTTATGGCAAGGTGGTCAATTTAATGGTCGGCTACCATACAAAATATCCGATTTAAACTTTAGCTGTTTCACTTTCTTTTTCCTGTCATAGGGCAGTAGCCCCTTGAATTGGGGTGATAGACGAAAACCCTGGAATCGGTATATGGCAAAGTACAGTGATAAATAGTCGACTCCATTAAGTCGACCATTTCTGGGTCCATCAAATTTTGACGCCTTTCAAAACAATTCCAAACCGTTTTTGAAGAGCACCCGCAGCCCTACCGCGAACACCAGCAAAGCCGTGACCCTTTTAATCCCATTGGGCGAAAGCCTTTTTAAACTGATCCTAATGCCCAGTTGACCCCCCAGAAAAACAGCGGTCAGCAAGGCCAAAGTTTCTATAGGAGGCAGTTCCAAGGTATTGGCCCACAGCAGCCCGCCCAGTCCGGAAATCGAATTGACCAAGATAAAAAAACTGGCCAAAGCCGCGATCTTGATCGATTTGTCCCAGCGCATATGGTTCAGGATAGGGGCCAAAAAAATACCGCCACCGATGCCCACCATACCCGATAGAAGGCCGATTCCGGCACCGATCAGATAACTGATAAATTTTGGATAGGCCTTGACCTTTTCCAAGCCCGTTGTCGAAGCCAAGGTCTGCCATGCCAAAAAAAGTGAAGAGACGATCAGGGAAAGTCCAAGAATCACAAAAAACACATTTTCCTTTAATTTGAAAGAGGCCCCGATAAAAGCCAGGGGAATGCTGGTCAGGATAAAGGGTAAAAAGTCCTTTATCTTTGCATGCCCATGCTTGAAATATAAATAGGTACTGGAAGAAACGACCACCAAATTACAGACAAGGGCCAGGGACCGAATCGCAAAAAATCCTAATAATGTTAGGGTCAGCAAGGCCAAATAACTCGATCCCCCACCAAATCCCACGGAAGAATATAAGGTGGCCACGACAAAAAAACCGATGCACAAGAGCAGCAGGCCTTCAGTACTTAGCAGCATATTGATGTAGTTGGTTGATACCGCCAGTGACGTTTACTAGCCGTGCGCTCGAATAAAAAGGCTCCAATTCGAAAATGGCCTTTTGGCTCCTGATGCCCGATTGGCACAAA
Source organism: Maribacter sp. (assembly GCA_024643345.1). Classification (GTDB taxonomy): domain Bacteria; phylum Bacteroidota; class Bacteroidia; order Flavobacteriales; family Flavobacteriaceae; genus Pelagihabitans. The sequence continues at coordinate 8,877 of JAHENB010000015.1, forward strand.
AAGTAAGCGGGCACGGTCATATCGATTTCCCCTTTTCTCCGTGCGAGTTCCGACAGGGGAATATTGATCGAATTTGCGATGTGGAAGGACTGAAATTCATCGGTATTACGCACATCGATGAGCTGCAGCGGCCCCGACGCCAGCAATCGTTCGAAAGTTTCCGGCGTAACCGACTCGAAAGATAGGCCGCAATCAAGTTCATAGTTCCCTTGAAGCCTATCGATGATCATATTTTCCGGAAGCGAACTGAATTTGATTTTTTGAAAACCATTGACCAACCCATCGAACAATAACAAGGTCCCGGAAAGCACTTCCCCGATACCGGTGATCACTTTAATGGCTTCCAAGGCCTGTAGGTTCCCAACGATGCCCGGTAAAATACCCAATACCCCATGTTGATCACAATTAGGAACCTCAGAAGCTTTGGGCATCTTCGGATAAAGACATCGATAGCTTGGCCCCCCTTTATAATTAAAGACGCTCACCTGTCCCTCGAATCCATGCAAGGCACCATAGATAAAAGGCTTTGATAAAATTACGCAGGCATCATTGATCAAATAACGGGTCGGAAAGTTGTCTGAGGCATCGACAACTAGATCATAGGACCTAATGGTTTCCAGGGCATTATCGCGATCCAAAAACATTTCATGGCTCCTTAAATCGGTATTGCTATTTTGTGCTTTCAATTTAGACAAGGCCACCGCTACCTTGGATTTCCCAATATCCGATTCGGCATATAGTACTTGACGGTGCAGATTGGAAAGGGCCACCCTATCCAGGTCCACGATGCCCAAAGTGCCCACGCCCATCGCATTGAGATAGGTCATGACCGGAATGCCCAAACCGCCGGCGCCCACCACCAAGACCTTGGCCTTGGCAAGTTTTTGTTGGGCTTCCGGACCAAAATCTTTTAAGATGGTCTGACGGCTATAGCGTTCCGGGTTCATGCGGTTGACAATTTATTAAGGGCTTCCAGATATTCGGCCCTAGAATTCGCATTGAGCAATACTTTTTCATTTTTGGGAAATACCAAGTGTACGGGATTGTTGATCAAAAATTTACGCGGGCAGGTACCTATTCCCGTTTCCAAAAAGGAAACGGATCGCTGCAGGGCCTTTGGCTCCCAAATAGCGCACAAGGGCTCTGGCAAGGGATTTTCTTTCAAGGCAAAGGCGGTGGCCATCATTTCCGGTCGTCTTTCAGCTAGCAACGCATTCAAGGCTTCGAGATCGATCAGGGGCAAGTCACAGGCCAGTACCAACCAGGCTACCTCTGGAAACTGATGATGGGCAGAGAGAAGTCCATTATAAGGTCCCTTTACCTGATCCTCATCAACGATTACTGCCATATCTGAAGGGATATCCGCAGTTTGGTCGGCCCTAATGCTAATAAAGGTACGTTCGCAGATTTGATCCAACATATGGTACAGGAATTCCCTTTGGGGCATCCCATGGTAGTCTATCAATCCTTTGTCGGTACCCATTCTGCTGCTTTTTCCACCGGAAAGGACCAAACCATATATTTTAGCGTTGGAAATCATGCTTACCTCCTGTTTTTTGTTGCAGTTGAATATTGGTAATCTTGATATCATGGGAAAGTGCTTTGCACATATCATATAGGGTAAGGGCACTGATGCCCACCCCCGTCAAGGCTTCCATCTCAACTCCGGTTCGTTCGTTGCACTTCACCATACATACGATTTCGAGCGTATTTTCAATGGGGCGGATATCAATATTTATCTTCGATAGCCGCAATGGATGGCATAAGGGGATCAAATCGGAAGTTTTTTTTGCGGCCTGTATGCCCGCAATGATGGCGGTTTGCAAAATACTGCCTTTTGGCCCCAAAAAATCCTGTGCTGCCAAGGTTTCGAATACCGGCTTGGGAAATTCTACCCTTCCATAGGCAGTGGCACTGCGCTCAGAAACCGATTTGTACGAAACATCGACCATGTTCACCTGACCGTTGGTATCGATATGGGAGAGTTGTTTCTTCACCTTTGCAATTGTTTATGGATGGGCCGAAACCCAAACGGTTTTATTTTTAAAAATTTCCTTTTTCCAAATGGGAACCCTTTCCTTAAGCGTATCGATCAAATACCTGCAAGCCTCAAAACATGCATCCCTGTGCGGTGCGGATGCCCCGACCACCACGACAGGGTCTTCTACTTTTTTGGCCCCAATGGCGTGGCGTATGACCACTTTGTTCAACTGCCATTTTTCAACGGCCTCCAATGCGATTTTTTCCATCTCCTTCAAGGCCATGTTTCTATACGTCTCAAACTCCAGGGCAACGACCGTTTCGCCCTGGGTCACTTCCCGTACGGTTCCCACAAATACACAAATGCCACCACTTTGGGGATCGGAAAGTTCGGCGTACACCTTTGAAACCTCCAGGGAATCTACTATTTCGATAATTGTTTTGTTCATTAGCCTCCGCTCACAGGTGGAATAATGGCGATTTCGTCGCCCGGTTTCAAAATTAGCTCATCCCTGACATACTCACTGTTCACCGCTACCGCCATGGATGACAAGCGCCCCAGATCGGGATAAGCACTTTCCAGTGTTTGCCTTAGTTCTTTGACCGAAGTGGGTTGACCCTCCCCGGCAGCAAATTGAATTTTAGATTTCCCTACGATATCCTTTGCAATTCCAAACAATAAAATTTCCATATTAAAACGCTTTCGCCAATAAAAATACAAGTTACGAAAAATTCCTTCCCGCCTAAGGTTTTTGGACTATTTTGGCGTTGTGGGGCATCCCATAAAAGGCAGGAAGTTCCACTTGACCGCTGATGGAAACATTGTTAAAATAGGCTGTGCTTTTGGCCTCTTTGATCTGTCTGCCGTCATAATTGTGCCAGGTCATAGATTTGGGCAATAACAGCCCATTGACCTTGATCCAATCGTTGTAATGAATCCATTTCACATCATCCGATTTTTCCCCACTTCTATAGGTTACCGTATAGCCCAACCATGCCATTTGATGTGTCACTGGATCGTAATGGATAAAATACTCATCCTTGGAAGAATTGCCTACGCCATCCCCAAAACCGATATGCAAGCCCGGATAGCTTCTTCCCTTAAAAACCAAGGGTTCGGTCTGGCCATAGCGTATACCATCATCGGCCAGGACAAAGGGCATGGCGTAAAAATAAAACATCAAATTGTGATAGAACAACGGGTCCCCTTTATAGTTGTTTTGAGGATCTAACAACCAAACTTCCTTACCGTCGAAGCCCATTGCGATGGGGCCCATGTTGATCTTGACCTTTCTTGAATAAAGATCGATGGTATGGGTCTCCTTCGAATCGTCGGCAGTCCCGGCAGGGATTTCAAAAATGAGGGTTTTCATGGCCCGCCAATGTGCCAAACCGCCATGGACATCTAAAACCTGGGTCAATGCATCGGGAAATTCGGTCTCTTCTTGTTCAGTTGCGTTGGTTATGGCCTGGGTCGTTTCCGATTCCGATCTAGGCTTACAGGCCTGTATCAAGAGCAGGAGTACGAGGGGAATATATATTTTCATGGCCGAAGTGTTTAGGATATTCATTCTGTCGGGGAAAGATCTATTTATTTACCGAATCGATTACTTTTGTAGCATGCACGAAATTAAGCAAATCAGCAGCCTTCAGAATACACTTGTAAAAAAAATTCTGCTGCTTCAAGAGAAGTCCAGGGAAAGGAAGCGGGAGCAAAAATTTGTGTTAGAAGGACGAAAGGAACTGCAACTGGCCATAAAAGCAGGTTACCAAATGGAAACCGTTTTGTTTTACGAAGGCTTGATTTCAATCGATGAATTAAATTCGCTTTTTAAAGGGGGGGCGCCAAAACCGGAACGCATCACGATTTCCAAAGAAGTTTTTCAAAAATTGGCCTACCGTGACAGTACCGGCGGTATCGTGGCCATAGGCTACTGCATGAAACATGACTTGGAGTCCTTGGTCCTAAACAAAAAAAAACCATTGATCCTCGTCGCGGAAGCACCTGAAAAGCCCGGAAACATCGGGGCATTATTGCGTACCGCTGATGCTGCCAAGCTCGATGCGGTAATCATTGCCAATGGCAAAACCGATCTGTACAATCCCAATATTATCCGATCTAGTGTAGGATGTCTTTTCACCAATACCATTGCCTTGGCAAGTACAGCCGAAGTCATTGATTATCTCAAACGGAAAAAGATATCCATTTACTGTGCTGCGCTCTCTGCCTCAAAAAACTATGTAGATGTTGATTTCTTGGGCAGTTCCGCAATCGTGGTGGGCACTGAATCGACCGGACTCTCGGATGAATGGCTCGAGGCATCCGACCAAAACATTCTTATTCCCATGCAGGGCGAAATCGATTCAATGAACGTTTCGGTCTCGGCGGCAATCCTTATCTTTGAAGCAAAAAGGCAACGTGGATTTACCTAATTACAGGCCTTTGGCCACTTGACTTTGCAAAAGCCGACCAAACATCGGTACCGATAACCAAAATCACATCTCTTGAATAACCTATTCCATATCATCATTATCATTTTGGCGGTCCAATTTATTTTGGATACCTATCTGAACTACCTTAACGCAAAAAGGTTCAATGACCCTATTCCCAAGGAACTCAGTGACGTTTTTGATACTTCGGAGCATGAAAAATCTTATGAGTATAAAAAAACCAATTACCGGTTCGGCATAGTTTCATCTACCTTTTCGTTATTGCTCACCATAGGTTTTTTGGCGTTTGGGGGTTTTGAATGGGTGGATCAGATCGTTAGGGGAATCACCCAAAACACCATGTTCATGGCACTTTTGTTTTTTGGCATGGTGATGATCGGTTCCGATTTTATAAGCCTGCCTTTCGCTTACTATTCGACATTTGTGATCGAGGAAAAATTCGGATTCAACAAAACCACAAAAAAACTGTTTTTCATCGACAAATTAAAAGGCTGGTTCATGTTGATCGTTCTGGGTGGCGGTATCCTTGGCATGGTGATCTGGTTCTACCAATGGGCCGGAAACCACTTCTGGATCTATGCCTGGGTATTGATAACCATATTTACGGTGTTCATGAACCTTTTTTACAGTAAATTAATCGTCCCCATATTCAATAGGCAAACCCCACTGGAAGATGGAAGCCTAAAAAGCAAAATAGAAGGATATGCAAAAAAGGTCGGTTTTGAACTTAATCAGATTTTTGTCATCGACGGCTCCAAAAGATCAACCAAGGCGAATGCTTATTTTTCCGGTTTTGGGAGGGAAAAAAGGGTTACCCTCTACGATACGCTTATCAAAGATTTGAATGAGGAGGAAATTGTCGCAGTATTGGCTCATGAAGTGGGGCACTATAAACGAAGGCATATTATTTTTAACCTTTCGGCATCGATTTTACTCACGGGGTTCACTTTGTTCATTTTATCGCTCTTTGTCAACCACCCTGAAGTATCAATGGCAATTGGGGTCTCTCAACCGAGTTTTCATGCGGCCCTGATCGGGTTTGGCCTCCTCTATTCGCCCATATCCGAAATTACGGGTTTGGTCATGAACCATTTCTCCAGAAAATTTGAGTACCAGGCCGATAACTACGCCAAAAGCACCTATGCCGCGCTGCCGTTGATCAGCTCGCTCAAAAAGCTCTCCAAAAACAATCTGAGCAACCTTACCCCCCATCCTGCCTATGTTTTTATGCACTACTCACATCCGCCCTTGATCGCAAGGATCCGGAATTTAAAGGCATAGTTTTTGTTGTGTAGTCATTAAGATTATGCTACTTTTATTTAGGTATGACACAAGCCGCACTTGAAATAGAGAACAAGGAAATAGCGAAACAATATAAGGAACTGTTGCGCATCAGTTATCAGACCTTGACGGTCGATGATAAAAAACTGATTCGTTCGGCTTTCGAGGTTGCTCTGGACGCACACAAAGACCAGCGAAGGAAATCGGGTGAAGCCTATATTTTTCATCCCATAGCGGTAGCCAAAATCGTTGCCTCTGAAATAGGCCTGGATGCCGTATCGATTGCTTCCGCGCTATTGCACGATGTGGTCGAAGACACGGCATATACCCTCGACGATATTGAACGCATGTTCGGGGAAACGGTTGCCAGAATCGTGGACGGCCTCACCAAAATCGCGCATCTTAAAAAAGACATGAACATCTCCCAGCAGGCGGAGAACTTCAGAAAAATGTTGCTCACCCTTCATGATGATGTTCGGGTGATCATCATCAAAATAGCAGACCGCTATCACAACATGCTCACCATGGATGCCATGCCGGAGGACAAACAGGTTCAAATGGCATCGGAAACCTTATACATATATGCGCCCTTGGCCCATAGAATAGGGCTTTACAACATTAAGACCGAACTAGAAGACCTTAGTTTGAAGTATACCGAACCAGAGGTATACGCCGATATCCAGGGCAAGATCGAAGAATCAAAGGAAGAGCAGCAAGCCTATATCGATGCCTTTAAGAAAGTGATAGAAAATTCTTTGGACGAGGAGAAACTCAATTATGTCATCAAAGGGCGGATGAAGTCGATTTTTTCGATGCGTCGGAAGATCATGTCACAAAACGTAACTTTCGATGAAATTTATGACAAATTTGCGATTAGGATCATCTATAAATCGGACAAGCAAAACGAGAAATTTTTAGCCTGGAAGATCTATTCGATCGTAACCGACCATTTCACGCCCAACCCGGTGCGATTGCGCGATTGGATCTCCTCCCCCAAATCAACGGGTTATGAAGCGCTGCACATCACGGTCATGGGGCCAAAGGGCAAGTGGGTGGAAGTGCAGATACGGAGTGAACGAATGCACGAAATCGCCGAAAAAGGCTATGCCGCCCATTTTAAATACAAACACGGCGACCAAAAGGAACAGGGAATCGAGATTTGGCTCAATCGACTACAGGAAGCCCTGGAGAACGCTACCACCAATGCGGTAGATTTCGTAGAAGAGTTCAAGCTCAACCTTTATGCAAAGGAAATCTTCGTTTTTACCCCAAAAGGGGAGTTAAAGTCACTTCCAAAAGGAGCTACCCCCCTCGATTTTGCCTTTAATATACACACCGAAGTCGGCATTCACACCCGAGGTGCCAAAGTAAATGGAAAATTGGTGCCCCTGAGCACTACTTTGAACAGTGGCGACCAGGTAGAGATCATCACTTCCGAACAGGCAAAGCCCAACCAAAACTGGTTAGATTATGCCACCACGGCAAGGGCGCGCTCCAAGATCAAGTCTTCATTGCGCGAAGAACAAAAGGCGGTGGCTAGCGAGGGCAAAGAAATCTTGAGAAGAAAACTGAAATCGCAAAAGATCAACTTGAACGAAGACACGGTCAATAAAATGGTGGTCTTCTTCAAACTAAAGACCAGTCTTGACTTATTTTATAGGGTTGGCATCGGATCGATAGACAATCAAATGATCAAAGATTTTGCTTCCTCTTACAGCAATGCCTTTATCAGTTTCTTTAAAAATAAAATCAGGAAAACCCCGGTACCCGCGGATATTGACAAAGATGAAATCACTGCCAAATACGATATGTTGGTTTTTGGCAAAGAAGAGGAAAAACTCGAATACAAGCTATCCCAATGCTGCAATCCGATACCAGGAGATGATGTTTTTGGCTTTGTAAGCGTTACCGAAGGCATCAAGGTGCATTCGAAAAACTGCCCGAATGCCATATCCTTACAGAGCAATTATGCATACCGGATTATCAGTGCCAAATGGATAGATTCGTCACAGAAGGAATTCCAATCCGAGATAAAACTTACCGGCATCGACAACTTGGGCCTTGTCAGTGAAATCACGGAGGTGATATCCGATAACATGCATGTAAACATGCGCAATCTGAACTTCAGTACCGATGGTGGCACCTTTACGGGACGGATTACCGTAGTTGTCAAAAACATTGGTATCCTCAAAAAGTTAATCAATAACCTGAAGCAAATCGACGGCATCGATAAAGTGACCCGCATTTAAAAAGGTTTATAATTGGAATGAAAATTTAACAGTACATTTGCGAATTGATGCAGGGAAAACCAATTATGGCAGTTAGCAAAAATCAGGAAATAGTAAAGAACGTATTCACCGCTTTTTTGGAGGATAGCGGACATCGAAAAACACCCGAGCGCTACGCCATTCTTCAGGAAATCTATGACAGTGAAGAGCATTTCGATATAGAATCGCTCTACATCAACATGAAGAACAAAAACTATAGGGTGAGTCGGGCCACTTTGTACAATACCATAGAACTCTTGTTGGAATGTAAACTGGTTCGAAAACATCAATTCGGCAAAAACCAGGCGCAATACGAAAAATCCTATTTCGACCGCCAGCACGACCACGTGATTCTTACCGATACGGGAGAAGTAATGGAATTTTGCGATCCACGCATCCAATCGATCAAAAAGACGATTGAGGAGGTATTCGACATCAAGATCAGCACCCACTCACTCTACTTTTATGGTACCCGAAACAAAGAAGAAAAAACACAACATTAACCGATAAGAAGCAACTTACAATGGCGGTAGATCTACTACTAGGATTACAATGGGGAGACGAAGGAAAAGGTAAAATCGTTGACGTACTGACCGATAATTACGATATTATCGCACGATTCCAAGGGGGTCCGAATGCGGGACATACCCTCGAATTCGATGGCATCAAACACGTATTGCACACCATCCCATCGGGCATATTCCACAAAAACGCCATCAATATTGTCGGTAACGGGGTCGTGATCGATCCGGTAATCTTTAAAAAGGAAATCAATAACCTTCAAAAGTTTAAGATCGACTTTAAACGTACGCTCCTGATTTCCAGAAAAGCACATTTGATTTTGCCCACCCACCGTTTATTGGATGCCGCTTCTGAAGCCTCGAAGGGCAAGGCCAAGATCGGTTCTACCCTAAAGGGAATAGGACCCACCTATATGGATAAGACGGGAAGAAACGGCATGCGTATCGGGGATTTGGAACTTGATAATTGGCAGGAAAAATATCGGGCGCTGGCCGATAAGCATGAATCGATGATAGGTTTTTACGATGTGGACCTCCAATACGATTTGCGCGAACTCGAATCAGATTTCTTCAGTGCGGTCGAGGACCTAAAAAAACTTACTTTTATCGATAGCGAGGAATATCTATACCAAGCCCAAAAGGCAGGTAAAAAAATCTTGGCGGAAGGGGCACAGGGTTCGATGCTCGACATCGACTTTGGCACTTATCCCTATGTTACTTCGAGCAATACAACCGCTGCGGGCGCGTGTACCGGACTTGGGGTCGCGCCAAGCCATATCGGGAAGGTCTTTGGTATTTTTAAAGCCTATGCAACCAGGGTGGGCAGCGGACCCTTCCCGACCGAGCTTTTTGATGAGGATGGAGCGACCATGGGCCGCGTAGGGAACGAATTTGGTGCCACTACGGGACGTCCACGAAGGTGTGGATGGCTAGATCTTGTTGCCTTGAAATATGCCGTACAGATCAATGGGGTCACCTCTTTGATGATGATGAAGGGCGATGTGCTCAGTGGATTTAAAAAATTAAAAATCTGTACCGCCTACCAATACAAAGGGGAAACGATATCCCATCTCCCTTTTAATATAGAACCTGAAAACGTGACCCCTGTATATACCGAAATGGAAGGCTGGGCCAAAGACCTGACCCAGATGGGCTCGCCCGACGAATTTCCAAAAAGCCTTCAGGCTTATATCGATTTTCTTGAAAACGAACTTCAGGTACCTATTCAGATCGTTTCAGTGGGCCCAGATCGTAAACAGACCATACATCGTTAGAAGACCGGACGATTTCTTTCTTACCTTCGAGCCTAGTTGTTCGATTTCCTATGTATTGCCGCATTCCGGAATTTATAAGGGCTCCGATTTATATCGGGCCCGACCATCCATTCTATTCTTGGATTCATGTACCCCTTAAAAACGAAGGCCCAAATCCGGGGCCAGTCGGTTAAAATTCATTCAGGTTTGCTTATTTTTCCTATCTTACAGAGCAAAAATATAAAACACGGCAACCCATCATTTAACAGGAAAGCAATAGGGCCTCAATTTATATCCATTGACCTGGAATAATGTGTTTTTTGAAATTGGCCTCATAAAATATATGTAACGATGAAAAACATAGACAGGAGGAATTTTATTCGAAAAACCACTTTGGCTACTGCCGCTATGGGCATAGGGCCCGTCGTTACCCAGGCTTCCACATCGCAGAGGTCACGGCCAATCACCCAACAGTATATGGGTGATTATGCCGCGCCCAAATTAGATACGGTCCGAGCGGCGTTTATTGGTGTCGGTTCACGAGGTGGCGGGCACCTCAAATTTTTTGGCACTTTGCCAGGAACCGAAATAGTTGCGATAAGCGACCTATATGAGGACAATGTAAACAAATGGGGAGGCGTTGCCTCCGAAATCGGGGCAGGCCAGCGCCACAAAAACATAGCCCTTTACCATGGCGATGAGCATCTTTGGAAAACCATGCTGGAAGAAGTGAAGCCCGATGTGGTCTTTATTGCCACCAATTGGAAGAACCATGCACCAATGGCCATTGAAACCATGAAAAAGGGGGCCCATGCCCTGGTGGAAGTGCCCATCGCGGTTACCTTGGAAGAAATGTGGGCCATCGTAGATGCCTCGGAGCAGACCCGCAAGCATTGTATGATGATGGAAAACGTAAATTATGACCGTGACGAATTAATGTTTTTGAACATGGTACGTCAAGGGGTCATCGGGGAATTGTTGCATGCCGAGGCCGCGTATATTCATGAATTAAGGGGTCAAATGGAGGATCAAGATCGCGGTACGGGTTCTTGGCGTACTCTTCATTACGCCGAACGGAATGGAAATCTATACCCTACCCATGGTTTGGGGCCCGTTGCCCAGTATATGAATCTGGCCCGTAAAGAAGATCATTTCGGTAGCATCGTTTCTTTTTCAACCCCCGCTTTGGGAAGAAAGGCGTACGCTAAAAAAAACTATCCACCCGAACATAAATGGAACAAGCTCGATTATAAAGGGGGAGATCTCAATACCTCGATCATTAAAACGGTGCTGGGGCGTACCATTATGGTACAATGGGACGAGACCAGTCCGAGGCCCTATACCCGACTGAACCTCATTCAGGGAACCAAAGGCATTTTAGCGGGCTTTCCCACCCGTGTGGCCCTGGAAGGCGGGGTCGCAGGGGTTACCGAAGACCATCATAGCTGGGTACAAGGGGGGCAGCTGGCAGTACTTTACGAAAAATACGATCATCCCCTTTATAAAAGGCTCAATGAAAAAACCAAGGAAAGTGGCCATGGCGGTATGGATGGGATGATGATGTATCGAATTGTGGAATGTTTACAAAATGGCCTACCGCTCGACCAAAATGTATACGAAGGCTGCAGTTGGAGCGCCGTGGCGCCATTAAGTGAAAAATCGGTGGCCGAAGGCGGTGCACCTCAGGCATTTCCAGATTTTACCAGGGGTAATTGGGAACAAACCGCCCCATTGGGCATCATTGCCTGAAATTATGATGATATGCATTATAAAGCTATAATCCCGACATGAAGAGAATTCGAACCAAGAACGTGTTTTTCCTTGCCCTGATTGCCCTTTTCTATATTTCCTGCGGAAGCCATCCCAAAAATGGGGATGCAGGTTTCAGGCCGCTTTTTGATGGTAAAACCCTTGAAGGCTGGATGGGCAATAAAACCGCATATAAGGTAGAAGACGGAATGATCGTCGTAGATCCCAACGGTGGCGGCAGTGGTGGCAATTTATTTACCAAGGAAGAATTTGGCAATTTCGTATTGCGGTTCGAGTTTCAATTGACCCCGGGAGGCAATAACGGGCTGGGCATTCACGCGCCCTTGGAAGGCGATGCTGCCTACTTGGGAAAGGAAATCCAGATATTGGACAATACGGCCGAAAAGTATGCCGAATTACAGCCCTATCAATATCATGGTTCGGTATATGGCCTCATTCCCGCCAAACGCGGTTTTTTAAAACCCGTGGGTGCTTGGAACGAGGAAGAAGTAAGGGTGGCGGGTCAAAAAATAACGGTAATACTGAATGGAACCACTATTTTGGACGGCGATTTTATGGAGGCTTCCAAGAACGGAACCCTAGATGGAAAGGATCACCCGGGTTTACTTCGTAACAGCGGTCATATCGGATTTTTGGGACATGGCGATGTTGTGCGCTTCAGAAATATACGACTTAAAGAACTATCTTCTTAACAATCATTTATAACCACATGGACACAAAAAAACACGGAAGTAATCGACGAGAATTTGTAAAAAAAAGTAGTTTAGGGCTCATTGGGGCAGCATTGGCTCCCTCATTTATGGGCAAAACAGTTCCTCAGGGAAGATTAAGAACCGCACATATCGGCATTGGCGGCATGGGCGGTGAGGATCTAAAAGCGATCTCATCCCATCAATTGGTGGATGTGGTCGCCTTATGCGATGTGGATTCGAACAATTTGGCAGCAGCCAAACTCTTACATCCCAACGCGAAGACCTTTACCGATTACAGAAAACTCCTGACCGAGATGGGTAATGACATTGATGCGGTAATTGTTTCCACACCCGATCATACCCATGCACCTGCATCCATGATGGCCATGGCCATGGAAAAGCCGGTCTACTGTCAAAAGCCGCTGACCCATCACGTATCTGAAGCTAGGGCCATGAGAAAGATGGCCGAGGAGAAAAACCTTGTCACCCAAATGGGAATTCAGGTACATTCTTTTTACGATTATAAGTTAGCTACCCTTTTGATCCAGTCAGGAATAATTGGAAAAGTAAATTGCGTGAGGGCATGGTCCCCTAAAAACTGGGGCTACGATGGTCCGGCCCCTGTGGGCAGCGATCCGGTTCCCGCTACTTTGGACTGGAACCTTTGGCTGGGCACCGCCGCGGAAAGGCCTTACAAAAATTTCTTCTACCATCCTGCCAATTGGAGAAAGCTTGTCGATTTTGGTTGTGGCACCCTTGGGGATATGGGGGTACATATTTTTGATACCCCATACAACGCCTTGCAACTCGATGTTCCCCGTACCATAACCAATAAATGTAGGAAGCCCAATGGGTTTGGATATCCCGAACATAATACGGTCACCTATGAATTTCCGGGCACCAAATACACCGACGAGACCTTAAAATGGGTTTGGTACGATGGGTCCGGGGCACCCAAAAAGCACAAGGATCTAGTGTTGCCCAATAAGGAGGAACTACCGGATCAAGGCGCCATGTTCATGGGGGAAAAGGGCAGATTGTTGTTGCCCCACTTCCAGCAACTCCCTAAATTGATCGTTGATGGCAAATACCAGGAAATGGATATTGAATCTTATAAACTGGGAGCGCCGGTAAGGGATTATGAATCAGAAGGCAAGAAACACTATCACCAGTTCGTTGATGCGTGCTTGGGCAAAGGTGAATGTACCGCCCCTTTTTCCTATGCCGCAAGATTAACGGAGACCATCCTTTTGGGCGTAATTGCAGGACGTTTTCCAAATAAGACCTTACATTGGGACAATAAAACCGCAAAATTTTCGGAAGATGAGGCCAACCAATATTTGGAATCTCCATACCGCGAATTTTGATTTTAATCAACTTAATAGCTGCTGGAGCCCTTGGAGCAATGATTTGAAGCTCTGGAATCACAACACATCCCATAGTTGAGAAATTTGTGGTCTTTTAGTTATCAAATGACCTATTTCCATTATATAGGAATTTAAAAATGAAACCAATGAATCAGAACCGAAGGGAATTTGTCCAAAAAAGTGGCCTTGGGCTTCTGGGCCTAACCCTATTACCAGATCTATACGGAAAGGTCGCCCCGAGTGACCGCCTTCGTGTGGCCCATATTGGAGTCGGGGGCATGGGCAACAATCATATGAAATGGTTTTCTGCCCTGCCCGAAGTTGATGTAGTGGCACTTTGCGATTTAGACGAACTTCACCTTGCCGACAGTTTGAAGACTATGGAGACCCTTCAGCCCGGGAAGAAAGTGGAAGGCTTCAAGGATTTTCGAAGCATACTCGACCGCCGAGATATCGATGCCATTACCTGTGCCACACCGGATCATTGGCATGCCCAGATCGCCACCCTCGCCTTTCAGGCGGGCAAGGATGTATATGGCGAAAAGCCGCTCTCCTATGATGTGAAGGAAGGGCAGATGATGTTAAAAAACCTGGAGAAGCACCAACGAATTTTTCAATTGGGAACTCAGATCCATGCCACGGATAATTATCACAGGGTCATTGAATTGTTGCAATCGGGAATGATCGGCAAGGTACATACGGTAAGGCTTTGGAAAACCGGGACCCCGCCAGATCTAGGAAACCCCAAGGTAAGGCCCGTACCCAAAACTTTGGACTGGGATATGTGGTTGGGCACCGCCCCTTTTGTGGATTATATTCCGGAAAAATGCCATATCAACTACCGCTATTTTCTTGATTATTCTGGCGGTATTTTTGCTGATTTTTGGTGCCATATCGCAGATGTGGCCTTCTGGGCCCTTCAGCCCAAAGGCTTAAAAAGTGTCGTCGCCCGTGGAGAAAAGGCCGACGGGATTGCCGATACGCCCAAATGGATCGAGGTCGATTATGATTTCGAAGACCTGAAGCTACATTGGACCACCGAACCCCCTAATGTGCCAGGTGCGGCTGAACGCGGGATCGGCGCTTATTTTGAAGGGGAAAAAGGTACCCTGATCTGTGATTATGAAACCAGGGAAATCACCATCAACGGGGAAACGGTCTCCGATCTTCCAGAGGTACCAAAAACCATCGTTCGCTCTCCAGGGCACCAGCAGAACTTTGTAGATAGCGTAAAATCGCGAAAGCCGGCCGAATCGAACCTGCAATATGCGAGAAATCTGACCCTGCCCATGCACTTGGGCCTTATTTCGTGGAGACTGGGAAGAAAATTGGATTGGGATCCGATCAGGGAGAAATTTATCGGAGATGCCGAAGCCAACAAAATGTTGTCCAGAAAGCCCAGAAAAGCCTGGAAATTGGTTTAGAACAATAAAAATATTTTAATGCGTCATTCCGCCCAAAAGAAAACGCCATGAAACTTAGCAGAAAACATTTTATCAAGACCCTGGGACTGGGTGCCGTGGCGGCCGGATCCGCATCCTTCAACACCCTTGGCAATGTTGAGGGCAATGTTTTTGAGGAACACGATCTCACCTTGGGGCTGGCTTCTTATACCCTTAGAAAATACAGTCTTGATGAGGTGTTGGAAATCATGCTTAGGCTAAACCTGAAAGATGTCGCCATGAAGAGCTTCCATCTGCCCTATGAAGCGACCGAAACCGAACTTAGGTATATCGGCGATAAGGTAAGGGCACGTGGCTTCAATCTATATGGAGGTGGGGTCATTTACATGAAAACAGCCGAAGACGTCGACAAATACTTTAACTATGCAAAAGCTGCCGGGTTGAAAATGATCATAGGAGCGCCCGATCACCAATTACTGCCCTATATCGAGCAAAAGGTAAGGGAAATGGACATCAAATTGGCCATTCACAACCATGGGCCGGAAGATGCCATTTTTCCATCTCCCAAAAGTGTGTATGAAAAAATTAAAAACCTTGACGAACGCATCGGCCTTTGCATTGATACCGGCCACACCTTTCGGCTCCAATTAGATCCGGCTACCGAAATCAAAAAGTATAGTGACCGCCTTTTTGACCTGCACTTAAAGGACATCGACGCACAGGAAGCCGATGGTCAAAATTTGGTCATAGGAAGGGGCAAAATGAACATTCCCAGTATTTTAAGTGCCCTGAAGGAAATTGGTTATCAAGGCATTATGGGCATAGAATATGAGAAAGACGGCGAGCATGCCATTTACGGGCTGGCCGAGTCGGTTGGCTATGTAAGGGGCCTTCTGAAAATGGTAAAATAAAAGCTCCAGACCACCTCCCATTGCCAACGCTGCGCTGCATTTTGCCAAAACTATCCCAACGAGATTAGGCCTCGCCTAAAAAATCCTATTTTTGGGGAAAATTGAGCGTTTTGCATAGGAATTTTTACATGCTGCTATTTCTTGGGTTCTTTCAGATCGGCTTTTCCCAAAAACCCGAACCGGAGCGCAAACAGATCAATATCATATATGGGGCGAACTTTACCAAGGACGAAGTTCAGTTCCCAGGGGCATCCATTTTCAGCAAAGATGACCGCCAGGTACAGTTCGAGCATCAGGGCGCGGACCTATGGTGCGACATCGCCATATATTATCAGCGGGAAAATAGATTGCGGGCCATTGGGAACATTCGCCTTCAACAAGGTGATTCGGTACAGCTTACGGGAGGCAAGGTCGACTATGACGGGAACACCAAATTGGCCAAGGCATATGAAAGGGTTACCTTAAAGAACAACGCCATGACCCTGACCACCGACACCCTTTACTTTGACCGTGAAAAACAGGAATCGTACTATCAAGACTTCGGCACCATCATCGACTCATCCAATACCCTGACAAGTGAAATCGGAAGGTATTTCATGGAAATTGAAAAGTATCAATTTTTAGAGGATGTACATATACAAAACCCAGAATATACGGTCGATTCGGAACAACTAGATTATTACACCAGTTCCAAGAATGCCTATATGTACGGCCCCTCGACCATCACCGGGGACACCTATAAACTTTATTGCGAACGCGGGTTTTACGATACTAAGATCGAGAGTGGTTATGGTATCAAAAACACGAGGATCGATTATAACAATCGTATTATTGAAGGCGATAGCGTATTCTTTGATAAGGCCAGGGAGTTTGCTTCTGCCACCAATAACATCAAAGTCACCGACACCATCAACCAAGGGATCATTAGGGCCCATTATGCCGAGGTATTTAAGGCAAAAGACTCCGTTTTTGCAACAAAAAGAGCCGTTTCCGTAAGCCTGGTGGAACAAGATTCTTTGTATATGCACGGGGACACCTTAATGATAACCGGTAAGCCCGAGCATCGTATATTAAGGGCCTTTCGCAATGCCAAATTCTATAAGACCAACCTTAGTGGCAAGTGCGATTCCATCCATTCGGAGCAGCGAACTGGGGTGACCCAACTGATCCGGAACCCCATTCTATGGAACGGTGAAAACCAAATGACGGGCGATAGCATACACCTGATCTCGAATCTCAAGACCGAAAAACTTGATTCCCTTAAAGTACTTGACAATGCCTTTATCATTGCACAGGATACCATCGGAAAGGTCGGCTTTAACCAGGCCAAGGGAAAAGATCTTTTTGGCAAGTTTGTGGACAATGAACTTAAAATCATCGATTTGATCAAAAATACAGAGGTGATCTATTATATGTACAACGATGATGACGAACTCCTTGGGATAGATAAGACTATTTGCAGCGCCATTCGTATTACCATGGCCAACAATGATGTGGAAGATCTTACTTTTTTCACCAATCCAGACGGGGATATCTTTCCCGAAAAGGATCTGCCCGAAAATAGCAGGATTCTAAAAGGTTTTATATGGCGGGGCGATGAGCGTATCCTGACCAAGGACGATATCTTCGATGAAGATGATAACCACATCCAGCTTGCCATCATAAAAGGTATCGACAACCCCATCGATATTGATGCTTCGGAAGAAGAACGCGATAAGAATGCCAACGATCCCGTAAATAATATTCCGAGCGATCAACCCGAATCCAGAACAACAAAAGCCCCCAAAAAAATAGAAAAAAAACCAAGTTTACGACCCAAGGTTGAAAAAGTAAAGGCCAATTAGGTAAGTGAGCATGAAGGAAGATTTTCTCGCATATCAGGCACAGACCACGCCACATCCCTTGGCCATGGAAATATCGCATGCTTCGGGCAGCTTCATATATGATGTTGAAGGAAATGCACATCTTGACTTTGTTGCCGGCGTATCTGCATGTGGATTGGGGCATTGCCATCCAAAAGTGGTTGCGGCCATCCATGAACAGACCACAAAATATATGCATGTAATGGTCTATGGGGAATACATCCAACAACCGGCGGTAGACTATGTAAAGTTATTGGCATCATTCCTGCCCCATCCCTTGGAAACCACATATCTGGTAAATTCGGGTACGGAGGCCATCGAAGGTGCCCTAAAATTGGCCCGAAGATTTACGGGACGTACCGAAATCGTGGCCGCCGAATTGGCCTATCACGGAAATACCATGGGAAGCTTGAGCGTCATGGGGTATGAAGCCCGTAAAAGTGCCTTTAGGCCCTTGATACCTGATGTGCGCTTTATCAAGTTCAATGATGGGAAAGCTATTGAACAAATCACCGAGAAAACAGCCGCTGTATTGCTGGAAACCATTCAAGGAGGCGCGGGATTTATCTTGCCCCAAAACGACTATCTAAAAAAAGTAAGGCAGCGCTGTGACGAAGTCGGGGCTTTATTGATATTGGACGAAATACAACCCGGTTTCGGCCGTACCGGAAAATTATTCGCCTTTGAACATTATGAATGTGTGCCCGATATCCTGGTGTTGGGCAAAGGAATGGCATCGGGTCTACCTGTAGGGGCCTTTACCGCTTCCCATGAAATGATGGCGAGCCTTCAATACGGTCCAAAATTGGGACATATTACCACATTCGGAGGTAATCCGGTGATTGCAGCGGCAAGTCTGGCCACCTTACGGGAGCTCACCGAATCTGATCTTATACCAGAGACGCTTGAAAAAGAAAAGTTGTTCAGAAATCGACTCAAACATCCCCTAATTAAAGAGGTACGCGGAAAAGGCCTGATGTTGGCACTCCTCATGGAAAATGTCGAGATCACCAACTATCTAGTCTTGGAATGTGCAAAAAGGGGATTGATTCTCTTTTGGTTGCTTTTTGAGCCTAAGGCCGTGAGAATATCACCGCCGCTTACCATATCATACCAGGAAATCGAACAAGGCTGTGAACTGATTTTGCAGGCTTTATCTGCTTACAAACAATAAAGTGTTAACTAATTTGTTAATAATATGGCCCTAGCCCCGAATTGTAAGTTGGATCAAAAGACTATTTTTAAAACCATAGTTTAACCAATACGTTCCTATGGCATTAGAATCTGAGGAAAGACCAAGCCAGTCAATTACCAAGTTCGAATCCATGCTCAAGACCGATGACATCTATTTCTTTGATGCTGAGGACTTTGAGGAAATCATTCACCACTATCTCAACCATGGGAAAATAGCCCTGGCCAAAAAAGCCATTAAGATCGGTTTACGGCAGCACCCTGCTTCTGTTGAGCTTAAATTGTTGGATGTAGAAGTATTGGTCTTCGAAAATAATCTTGAACAGGCCGAACGAATGCTCGATGAACTTCAGGTGCTCGATCATAATAATGAGGAAATCTATATACAACGGGCCAATATCTTTTCTAAAAAAGACAACCATGAAGCGGCGGTCGAATTGCTTCAGAAAGCCCTAAACCTTACCGATGACACCTTTGATATTCATTCCTTGTTGGGCATGGAATATCTGTTCATGGACGATTTTACGCGCGCGAAGGAAAATTTTATGAAATGTGTCTCCTTTGATGAGCAGGACTATTCGGCACTATACAACGTGGTCTACTGTTTCGAATTTTTGGAAGACTACGATGGAGCGATAACCTATCTGAACGACTACCTCGAAAGAAACCCTTATTGTGAAGTGGCTTGGCACCAATTGGGCAAGCAATACTATACCAAAAAAATGTTCCAGGAAGCCCTGGCCGCCTTCGATTTTGCAATAATCTCCGATGATGGCTTTATGGGAGCCTACTTCGAAAAAGGAAAGGTGCTCGAAAAATTGGCCAAATATGAAGCCGCCATAGAGAACTATGAGACCACCCTTAAACTTGAAGATCCCACGTCGCATGCGTATTTGCGAATTGGCCGGTGTTATGAGAAGTTGGGAAACCTGGAAATGGCCAAATACCATTATTACAAAACGGTACATGAAGACCCCTTGTTAGATAAGGGTTGGTTGATGATTACTGAATTCTATTATAAAAAAGGCGATTATAAAAAGGCGCTCCATTATATAAACAAGGCCCTGAACATAGACGGCGACAATGCAGATTATTGGAAAAAGTGCGGGAAGATTCATGTGGCTTTGCGCGATTTCGACAATGCCGATTTTGCTTATAAACATTCCATAGATATGGGCAACTATGAATTGGAAACCTGGTTAAGTTGGGCGGATGTGTCTAGAATGGACAATAGGCTGGATGCTGCCCTAGGAATCTTATCCCAGTGCCAGGAATTCTTTCCTGAGAGCGTGGAAATCCAATATAAGAAAGCGGGGTTCTATCTGTTAAATGGAGATAAAATAAATGGCAGAATAAGTTTAATGGATGCCCTTCGGCACGATCTTCAAAAACTTAGGCTATTTTCTGAAGAATTTCCGCAGTTCAGCCATCTTGATTGGGTTTTGGAACTGGTTTCGGCTTCCAAAAAAACCTCTCGTTAATTAAGTTAATTTTATCTTTTCCACCTTTGGCGCTTCCCCGTATTTGTTCATATTTGTAGTGGGCTATGACAGCAAACCCTACTTATCACATTCAGGTTTGCACATTTTTGCGCGGGGCATCAAAGGTAATTGTTATTTTTGAAGGAATATTTATGTATGCCCCATAGAACAAGGCCCGGATTTTATGAAAGAACGAAATCTTTTCCAGTATGCATTGATTACCCTTAAAGGAATAGCCATGGGTGCAGCAGATGTAGTTCCCGGAGTTTCAGGAGGTACCATAGCCTTTATTTCCGGCATCTATGAAGAATTGATCACCTCGATCAACAATGTAAACCTTTCCCTGATCGCCACTTGGAAAAGGGACGGCTTTAAGGCCTTATGGGCGCAGTTGAACGGTAATTTTTTAGTTGCGCTATTTTTGGGGATCTTCATCAGCCTGTTTTCACTTGCCGCCTTGGTAAGCTGGCTTTTGGATAATGAGCCAGTATTATTATGGTCTTTTTTCTTTGGGCTTGTCGTGGCCAGCATTCTTTTTGTGGGCAAGGAAATTGAACAATGGCGCTTGGCCACCTTCTTGGTACTTTTTATGGGGGCGGCATTGGCGTATTTTATAACCACCCTTCCACCAAGTGAAAATAGCGGCGGACTCCCCTATTTGTTTCTGTGTGGTGCGTTGGCAGTATGCGCCATGATTTTGCCGGGCATTTCTGGTGCCTTTATTCTGGTGCTCTTAGGGTCTTATAAGACCATTCTTGATGCCGTGCATGAGCTTAATATAAAAGTAATCGTCACAGTGGGCTTGGGAGCGGTATTTGGTCTGCTCAGCTTCGCAAAATTGCTCAAATGGATGTTCGGCCATTACAAAAACCTAACCCTAGCCGTGCTTACCGGCTTTATTCTCGGATCATTGCCCAAAATCTGGCCATGGAAACAAGTGTTGGAGACCCGCACTTTTGGCGAAAAGATCATTGCGGTGAAAGAACAGAACGTTTCCCCCTTTTCCTATGAAGGAGATCATCAGTTATGGTTTGCCATTATTTTTGCCATGGTTGGTTTTTCCCTCATTCTTGTGCTTGAAAAACTGGCCTCTAAAAAATAACGTTCCCGCCAAATGTATGAACCAAGATCCTTTTTAGATAAATTTTTTCTGGTTATCAAAGGGCTTTGTATGGGTGCCGCCAACAAAGTGCCGGGAGTCTCAGGGGGCATTGTAGCTTTTGTAGGTGGGTTTTATGTAGAGTTTATTTACTCCCTCCAAAAAATAAACCTAAAGGCATTTCGACTGCTCATCAATGGTCGTTTCACAAGTTTCTATCGCTATGTCAACGGCACCTTTTTAAGCTTGTTGATCTTTGGCATGTTGGTCAGTTACTTTAGCGTTTCAAGAATATTGGATTATTTTTTGGAACAAAAAGAACTCTTCGTCTGGGCCGCTTTTTTTGGAATGATCCTCGGCTCCATCTACTATATTGCCAAGGATTTCAAACACTGGAACAAAAAAACCATTTCGGCTGGTCTGATCGGTTTGGTCGTTGGCATTTCAATCAGTTTTCTGAGTCCGGCCAAAGAAAATGACAATTTGTTTTTCATCTTTATATGTGGCATCATCAGTGTTTCAGGCATGACCTTGCCCGGACTTTCGGGTTCGTTCATTCTAATCCTATTGGGCAACTATGTGCTTTTGCTTGTCGATTCGGTCAATGCCCTTTACGATACATTTGCGGAAATGTTCCGGGGCGATTTTGGTTTCGTAAACAATCAGGCAAGGCTAAATACCCTTAAAATATTGGCCGTATTTACCGCAGGTTCGGCTACCGGACTTGTTTCGCTTTCCCATATCCTAAGCTTTGTCCTGAAACAATATAAACATAGTACCACCGCGACCATTATCGGATTTATAACCGGTTCCTTGGGCGTTGTATGGCCTTGGAAAAAAACCATATATAGGACCGACCACATGGGTCAAGTGTTCTTGGATTCGAACAATAAGGCCATTATAATGAATTATGAACGCTATCTTCCGGAGTTCGGTGATTCTGAAACTTGGTGGGCACTATTTTTCATTTTTTTCGGAATCATTATCTTGTTGGCATTGGATTGGTATGGAAAAATCAGGAAAAATGCAGTTTAGGTATGGTTTAGTGGGAAGGAACATATCGTATTCGTTTTCCAAAGGGTATTTCACCAAAAAATTTGAAACCCTCGGATTGCGTGACCATTCCTATGAAAATTTTGACCTACCCCAAATTGAGGGCTTTGTACAACTGCTGGAGTCCCAAAACAATATCAAAGGTTTAAACGTAACCATACCTTATAAGGAAGCCATTATTCCCTATTTGGACGTAATGGACGCCAATGCCAAAAAAATTGGCGCAGTCAATACCATAAAAATTGAGGGTAAATTGCTAAAGGGGTACAATACCGATGTCTATGGCTTTCGCAAAGCATTGGAACCGCTGCTCAAAAAACACCATCATAAATCACTCATCCTTGGAACAGGCGGCGCATCAAAGGCGGTGGCCTTCGTTTTAGACGAATTGGGCCTTGCGTACCAATGGGTGTCCAGAACACCCAAAGAACACCAAATCGACTATGCGTCGATAAACAAAGAAACTTTGCGGGAATACCCCGTTTTAATTAACTGCACCCCCTTGGGAACCTACCCGAACATTCTTGACAAACCCCCTATACCATACGAATTCCTGGGGCGGGATCATTTGTTGTTCGACTTGATCTATAATCCGGGAAAAACAGCCTTTCTAAAAGAAGGGGAATCCCGTGGAGCCGCCATCTGCAATGGGCTGCGCATGCTTGAATTACAGGCGGAAAAAGCCTGGTCGATTTGGAGGGGCACTGAACTAAGCTTGTAAATCATGGCGCATCAACACGATTTTAGTTGAGAAGATATTAGGTTTGAATTGCCTACGCAGACGTATTCCCAATATCGCCTCAGAAAACGAATAAAGTACCGCGTAATCACTTAATCTCAACCTCTGGAATGGGCCTTTTCGCTCGAAATACCCCATGGAAAAGACTTTTGCATTAACTTTGCCATTCGAAGGGTAGTCACTATCTTCCCATAGGATAGGGATAACCAAAAACTTGGAGAAATGCCAGAAGAGAAAGAACAGGAAATACAAGAATCGAAAAAGAAGAAAGAAAAACGGCTGCAGCACGATTTGATTTCCGGGGCAGAAGAAAACCTTCAAGATGGCAATCTTCCCGTAAATGATGGGAATACCTTGAAGTCCGCCAAAAAAAAGTCGGTAAAAAAAGTATCCCCACAGGTAAACCCCGAACCAGAGGGTGCGGAAAGTGGTGCCTTGGCAGGTTCCGTTGCCATGAACCAGCCAGAAAGTGCATCGGACGATAGCGGAAATTTATCCCTGGACAAAGATGATAAGACCCCCGAAGCGGTGCAATCGGAGATAGATGATGAGAATGCAGAGGATGCAGAAGACCATGAAAATAAAAACCGGCACCATATCCCCATATTGGATTACCATTCCATGCCCATGGAGAATTTGGTCGGGGAATTACAAAGACTGGTGCGCAACGAGAAGGTGCAGGCCATTAAAAGGCATGTGGAAGGAATCAAATATGAATTTGACCTTAAGTTCCAGGACTTCATCGAAGGTAAAAAAGAGGATTTTATCAATGCGGGCGGCAATGAGGTTGACTTTAAATACAATTCCACTACAAAACGCCAATTCAATGAAGTATATACCGATTATCGCGAAAAACGCGACCATTATTACAAAAACCTGGAAAAAAGCCTAAAGGAAAACCTGTCCAATCGCCAAACAATAATCGAAGAGCTTAAAGGATTGGTCAATGTGGAAGAGGACATCAACACTACATACAATAATTTTAAATTGCTTCAGGAAAGATGGCGGCAGGCAGGGCCAATTCCGCGTTCCAATTACAACGACGTTTGGCGCACCTATCAGCACCATATTGAGATATTCTATGACTTTCTGTCCCTGAACCGGGAGCTTCGCGATCTCGACTTCAAGCACAACCTAGAGGAAAAAACGAAACTCGTGGAGCGTGCGGAAGCATTGGCCGACGAAAAAGACCTGGGAAAGGCGTTCAGGGACCTTCAGGAATTGCATAAAATCTGGAAAGAGGAAATTGGCCCCGTAGATCGGGAACACCGTGATGCCATTTGGGACCAGTTCAGCAACGCCACCAAGGCCCTGCACCACAGAAGACAGGCACAACTCAAAGAATTGGAACAGGTCTATGAAGCCAATTTGACAAGGAAAAATGAAATCATAGCAAAGATCAATACCTTGGCCGACGAAGTGGCGAGCAATCATAGGGCCTTGCAGCAACAAATCAAATTGGTAAATGACTTAAGGGATACTTTTTTTAAGGCTGGTAAAGTGCCTCAGCAGGCCAACGAAGACAATTGGGGGGCCTTCAAAGCTGCCACCCGAAAATTCAACCATAAGAAAAATACCTTCTACAAAAACCTCAAAAAAGACCAGCAAAACAATCTTGATCAAAAAAGAGCTTTGTTGGCCCTCGCCAATGAACTCAAAGATAGTGAAGACTGGGATATGGCAACCCAAGAAATGAAGCGGATACAGAACGAATGGAAAAAGATCGGTCATGTACCCCGTAAATTTTCCGATCGGATGTGGGAGGAATTCAAAAATGCCTGCAACCACTATTTCGAAAGGCTTCATTCATTAAAAAATAGTGCCCATAAACAAGAAGCTGAAAACTTAGAAATGAAAAATGCCGGTCTGGAAAGATTGCGCCAATTTTCATTGAGTGGCCAAAGGGAGAAAGATCTTGCCCAAGTGAAAACGTTTATCACCGAATGGAAAACCTATGGGCGGGTTCCCTTTAAACATAAAAATATCGATCAGAAATTCAATAAGATCTTGGATGCCCTATTCAAGAAATTGAATGTGGGCAGAAAAGAGGCCGAGTTGATGAAATATGGCAATAAAATTCAACAATTGGCCAAAGCCGATGATCAAGGCCGTGCCCTTGGGAACGAAAGACAGTTTATACGTAAAAAACTAGAGGAGACTAAATCGGAAATACGACAATTGGAAAACAATTTACAGTTTTTCTCTAACGGCTCTGAAGATAACCCGATAGTACAGGAAGTAGTTAAGAAAATAGACCGTCATAGGGAAGATCTGGAAACATGGAAGGGGAAATTAAAAAAATTGAACATCGCCGAAAACACTTTGAACAGAGCTTCGGAAGACATTATGGAAGATAACGTTGAAGGTTCGGAAGAAGAATAGTCCAAAAATTAAAACCGGTTTATGAGTACAAGTGCCATCTCCCAAAAGATACTTTTGGCCCCCTTTTTGCTTTTCTTCCTGATTGCCTGTAAAAATGGGACAGATAAGCATGTAGGTCCCAACCAAAGACTTCCGCGAATAGCTATTGCAGGTTTGGCCATAGAATCGAGTACCTTTTCCCCTGCCCTCACCTATGAGGAAGCCTTCCATGCAAAATTGACCGACTCCGTATTTTCATTTTATCCGTTTCTTTCTCCCGATTCCTTGGACAGGAAAAGGGCAGACTGGGTTCCTACATTGCGCGCGCACGCCCTTCCAGGAGGAACCGTTACACGCGAAGCTTATGAATCACTGGTAGGGAAAACGCTTAAAATGCTCAAAGAAGCAGGGCCTTACGATGGACTTTTCTTCGATATCCATGGGGCGATGAGCGTGGTAGGCCTCGATGACCCTGAGGGTGATTTCATTGCCCGAATAAGGGAAGTCATTGGGAAGGAGCCCATTATTTCAACCTCCATGGACCTTCACGGGAACGTTTCGAAACGTCTCGCAGAGCACACCGACCTTATCACCTGTTATCGTATGGCCCCGCATGAAGATGCGATAGCATCTAAAAAAAGAGCCGTCGATCTTCTTTTAGAGCGGCTTGAAAACGGTAAGGGGAAACCCAGGTACAAGGCTTGGATACCTGTACCCATTTTATTGCCCGGTGAAAAAACGAGCACCAGAATAGAACCGGGCAAAAGCTTATATGCCAAGGTAAATCCAGCGGCAAGGCAGGAAGGGATTCTGGATGCCGCGATCTGGATCGGCTATGCTTGGGCCGATGAACCAAGAAACCATGCCGTGGTAATGGTCACCGGCGATGACCGTAAAAAAGTGACTACGACCGCAGAACAACTCGCCAACGACTTCTGGGAGGTAAGGAACGATTTTGAATTCGTTGCGCCGACCGCTACCTTGGAACAGAGCCTTGACCTGGCTTTGGGCAGCAAGGCACATCCTTACTTCATCAGTGATATGGGAGATAATCCTACCGCTGGCGGGGCCGGTGATGTCACCTGGACCTTAAAGGAGATTCTATCCAGACAAGAATTTAAGTCTCAGAAAGGGCCCTCGGTCATCTATGCCTCCATTCCCGGACCCGAACTGGTTGAAAAAGCCCTCGTTGCGGGGGTAGGTGCATCAATCGAAGCCTATGTAGGTGCAGCGGTAGACCATCGATTTGCACCGCCAGTGAAACTTTCCGGGACAATCATGGCCATAGAACAGGGCGATATCAACGCCGAAACCGAGGTGGTTGTAAAGGTGGGGAGCATAAACGTCATCGTTACCAAAAAGCGAAAGCCCTATCACCGAGAGTCCGATTTCACAAGATTGGGGCTGAACCCCAGAGAGACCGATATCATCATCGTCAAAATTGGTTATTTGGTGCCTGAACTTTATGATATGCGGGCCGATTGGATCATGGCATTGACCCCTGGTGGGGTAGACCAGGATCTGGAGCGATTGGACTACAAAAGAATCAACCGGCCCATGTTTCCTTTGGATAGCGAGATGGAGCGACCCGATTTGAAAGCACAATTGATCCGGTCTTCCGATGATATCTGATTGAGGAAAAGCGACGGTCTAAAAAAGGCCATTTCCTGTAGAGTCACGATAAAAATCCAAAGATTGGTTTGGATGAAACGCCCTTTAAATTGTGCCCTATAACAGGAATCTATTATGGCTGGTCCTGGTATGAAAAGTTTTCGATCGAACGCATTGGCCTTCAATACCCGATTGGGATCATGGCTCATTGTATTGTTCGGTATCCCGAGGTTTTTGTTGGTGTTGGATGCCAATCGCACGGGCAATTATAATTTCATATCGGCCATTTTTGTGTTGATGTGGATCGCACCCTATATATTGCTTGCCAAAAATGGCAGAAAAACCATAGGAATTCAAAGGCCAAAAAACTTGCGTTGGTTGTTCTATGCCTTTTTATTGGGGGCTGTTGCCTGCTCATTTGTTTATGTTTTGGGTTCGACCCTTTTTCAGGATGGCCTAAGCAATTGGTTCGTCTATATTTCTAGGGCCTATGCAAGCGTTCCCCTAACGGAACTCAAAGGCCCCGACCATCTCCAGTACTTTCTACTGTTCGCCTTAATAGGAATGACCTTTAGCCCTATAGGGGAAGAACTTTTATATCGGGGCATCATCCATCAAAGCTTTGTTGCGAAATATGGAGATCGTGGGGCATCGATAATTGACAGTACGGCCTTTGCCCTGGTACATTTGGCCCACTTTGGTTTCGTCTTTGACCAAGGGGTTTGGAAATTGTTATGGATTCCTGCGCTTTTATGGATGACATTGATGTTCCTGGCCAGTCGTTTGTTTTTTTTCTGTAAAACACGATCGGGCTCGATTCACGGCGCCATCATGGGTCATGCAGGATTTAATTTTGCAATGACCTATTTCATTTTCTATCATATCGTTTAAGGTTCCGGTGCATTTATGCACGCTTTCAAAAGCGTGGGATTTAAAACATCATCCGATTTCCAAACAGAACTATACGATTTTACTATCTTTAAATGGCCCTTGGATAGCTACTTTGATATTCCGATAGCCAAAAAAGTGATTTTGTAAGATTCATGGATCGGGCTGGAAATCTTATATATTGATTTAGAAAAAACACATATTATGGGAGACCGAAGGAAATTCATCAAAAATTTAGGTGCAGCTTCCGTGGCCACTTCGCTCCCTTTTGGTGCAATAGCGGCGACTCAAAAAAAAGAGCGTGAAAAAACCCTTAAAGTAGGGCTCATCGGGGTTCATGGAATGGGCTGGGCAGACCTGAATTCCTTTCTTAAAAATCCGGGTACCGAATGTATCGCACTCTGTGATGTAGATGCGCCCTTATTGAAAAAAAGAGCGGATGAACTGGAGACCAAAACAGGCAGGCGACCTGAAACGTTCAGCGACCATAGGGCGTTGTTAAACACCAAAGATCTAGCGGCAGTTTTCATAGGGACCCCAGATCATTGGCATTGCGTGCAGATGATCGATGCCTGTGCGGCGGGAAAAGATGTTTATGTCGAAAAACCGATTGCCAATAGTATTTTCGAAGCAGATTTGATGGTGAGGGCCGCCCGTAATTATGATCGTGTGGTGCAAGTTGGGCAATGGCAACGCAGTGACCCCCATTGGATATCGGCCCTGGAATATCTGAATACCGGTGCCTTGGGCAAGATACGTCAGGTAAAAGCCTGGGCAGACGTCAACTACGGTAGTGGTTTTGATGTAGTCCCAGATACGGAACCCCCTATTGGGGTTGACTATGACCGCTGGTTGGGACCTGCCCCCGAACGGCCTTTCAATCAAAATCGATTTCATGGCACCTTTCGTTATTTCTGGGACTACGCCGGTGGGCTCATGACCGATTGGGGGGTGCATATGATCGATATGGTTTTGGCGGGTATGAAAGCTTCCGTGCCCAAGTCGGTGGTGGCCATCGGAGGTAAATTGGCCTTTCCCAACGATGCGGCGGAAACCCCCGATACCTTGACTACGGTATACGATTTTGGGAACTTCAGCTTTATTTGGGAGCAATTTATGGCTATGGGAACCTCGCCTTATCTTGAAGAATCTGGGGAACCAGGGGTTGCCTTTATCGGCAAGTACGGCATCTTGGCCATCAACAGGGCCAGTTGGAAGGTACTTCCCTTGCAAGAAAGCGGAAAATACCTGTTGGATGCCATTCCCCCAAGATCTAGTAACAGCAATGGTCTCGACGCACATACCAAGAACTTTTATGAATGCATCATGAGCCGTAAGGATCCCAATTGTACGATTGAAATGGGCAGAAATGCGGCCTTGGTCGCCCATTTGGGGAATATCGCCCATAGAACGGGTAAAAAACTGCAATGGGACGACCAAAAAGGGGCCGTCGCCAATGAACCTGAGGCCATGGAATTGCTGAAACCTTCCTATCGTGCACCTTGGGCCTTGTGGAAAGGATAAAACCATTCACTTTGACCACTGTCCTTTAGGATGGGTAAGTCAGGGAATGTATCAAGAAATAAAAGGGAAACTGAGAATTAGGAAATCCAAACTTGATTAAAAAGAACTCTTTATAGTATTTTAAACCCACTATGTTTCACTGATATGACCAAAAAAACATTCGGAACCTTTGCAGGGGTCTTTACCCCCACCACGCTCACCATCCTTGGGGTGATCATGTACATTAGGCAGCCCTGGGTGGTGGGCAACGCAGGGATCATCGGTGCGTTAGCCATCATTTTAATATCGGTGGCGATCACCTTTACCACCGCACTGAGCCTATCTTCGATCACAACCAATGTAAGGATTGGGACTGGTGGGGCTTTTAGTATCATTTCAAAGTCGCTCGGGTTAGAAATTGGTGGGGCCATCGGAATCCCTTTTTACATTGCCCAGGCCTTGGCCGTGGCCATGTACATTTTTGGTTTTAGGGAGGGTTTGACCTCCGTTTTTCCGGATTTGAATGCCTATGTCATCGATCTTGGCATCTTCATACTGGTTATGGCCATAGCCTTTACGAGTACCGGTTTTGCCTTTAAAATACAATATGTGATTTTGGGGATCATCGTCCTTTCACTGGTATCGATCTACGGCTCACTGTTCGTAAACGATCTAAATTACAATTTCGAATTGTTCGGGAAATACCCGGGTTCAATAGAGAACGATTTTAGCGGCACCTCGTTTTGGGTGGTCTTTGCCGTCTTCTTTCCTGCGGTTACCGGGGTCATGGCCGGTGCCAACATGTCGGGCGATCTCACAAGTCCGCGCAAGAGCATTCCCCTTGGCACTATTTCAGCCGTAATTATCACAGCACTGATTTACCTCAGCCTGATTTTTGTGGTTTCCCTGATAGCGACCCCTGAGGAAATGACCGCGAATTACAATTTGTTCATTGAGAAAGCATTGTACGGTCCTTTGGTCATAGCGGGTTTATTGGGTGCCACCCTCTCCTCGGCTCTTGGTTCGTTCATAGGGGCACCAAGGATTATGCTGGCCCTTGCAGAAAAAGGCATCTTGCCCAAAAGTCCGAAATTGGCGAAACTTTCCACTAGGGGCGAACCGATCAATGCAATGTATTTCACGGCCATTGTCGTTTTCATTGGCATATCGTTACGCAATCTGAATACCATAGCCCCGATTCTCACCATGTTTTTTATGATTACCTATGCGATGATCAACATCGTGGTTTTACTGGAACAATCATTGGGCCTGCCAAGCTATCGGCCAACCTTAAAGGTGCCACTGTTGGTACCGGCCTTGGGGGCATTCGGATCGATTGCCATCATGTTCGTCATCAATGTCATCGTCGCCTTGTTCTCACTCATCTTTATCTTTGTATTTTATTTTTATCTGGTAAAACTCAATTTAAAATCGGAGGTAGGGGATTCGCGCAGCGGTCTATTTACGGCCCTTGCCGAATGGGCCACCAAAAAGTCGAGCAATTTAAGCCCCGAAAAAGAGGTGCGCTCATGGCGGCCTAACCTTTTGATCCCGATGCAAATGCCCAAGGAGATCAGGAGCGCCTATAAATTGATCTACTCTATCGTATATCCCAAAGGCTCGGTTAAAATATTATCATTGATCAATGAAAATGTGCAAGAACAGCGAAATAACGAGCAATTTCTGAAAAACGCCATCAAAAAATTTAAGGAAGGCTATATTTCGGCATCCTATGCTTTTGTTGACGGATCAGAATTCAATACCTCCGTTAAAATCAGTATGCAGTCATTGAATGCTGCGTTCTTTAAGCCCAATGTTATTTTTGTAAGTATTGATTCCGCAAATGTTCAGAATGCTTTTTACGATCAGCTAAGATCTGATGCCGAAAAAAATGATTTTGGGGTACTCATGTACATCCCCTTTTCAACCGCAAGCTTGGCCATTGAAAAGAACATTACCCTTTGGTTGACCGATATCCCCGCAGATTGGAAGGAAACATTCAATATAGGGAACAATGACCTTGGGACCCTGCTGGCACTGCTCATCTGCAAGAACTGGAAAGGAACCATCGAGGCCCATATTGTCAACAACGATCCCGGACTATCCTTTTCAGAAAATGATATAGAGGATTTTAGCACCATGGTTAGGTTTCCTAAAAACACTACCATTAATATTATGGAGGGCGATCTGTTGGAAAACACCAAAAAATATAGGAGTACCGATATCAACATCTTCAGTGCGAACAACGATATGAAAACGGCCGATATGATAAACTTGGTCCAGACATCCAGAATTTCAGCGGTTTTCTGCATCGATTCACAATCGGAAAACGTTTTGGTCTGATCTTTAAATAAACGGTATCAAGGGTCTTCTGTATAACCGTCAGGGCCACTTCTCCCCAAAAAAAAAGCGGTATTACCGCTTTTTTCTTTAAATATGTAATTCTATGTTATTTGGCCACATTCACCGCCCTGGTTTCCCTAATAACGGTGACCTTTACTTGACCGGGATAGGTCATATCGGTCTGTATTTTCTGTGAAATTTCAAAGGACAGTTCCGCTGCCTTGTCATCGCTCACCTTATCACTTTCCACAATAACCCTAAGTTCCCTTCCGGCCTGTATGGCGTATGCTTTTTGAACGCCGCCGAAGCCGAAGGCAATGTCTTCCAAATCTTTGAGCCGTTGTATATAGGAATCCAGTACTTGGCGTCTTGCCCCTGGTCTCGCGCCACTTATGGCATCGCACACCTGTACGATGGGCGATATCAACGTTTTCATCTCTATCTCGTCGTGGTGGGCGCCGATCGCATTGCATACATCGGGTTTCTCTCCATATTTTTCTGCCCACTGCATGCCTAGAATGGCGTGTGGGGTTTCGATCTCGGCCTCAGTATTGGGTACTTTTCCGATATCGTGCAACAACCCCGCCCTTTTGGCCAGTTTTGGGTTCAATCCCAATTCTGCTGCCATTACACCGCAAAGTTTCGCCACTTCCCTGGAATGCTGTAATAAATTCTGGCCATAGGACGATCTATATTTCATGCGTCCAACGGCCCTGATCAATTCAGGGTGTAAACCATGAATGCCCAAATCAATGACGGTTCGCTTGCCCACTTCCACAATCTCCTGCTCGATTTGCTTTTCGGTCTTCTTCACGATTTCCTCAATCCTTGCAGGATGGATCCTACCATCGGTAACCAATTTGTGCAATGATAAACGGGCCACTTCCCTGCGCACTGAATCAAAACAGGATAGGATGATCGCTTCCGGAGTATCGTCAACGATGATTTCTACGCCCGTCGCAGCCTCCAATGCCCTGATGTTTCTGCCCTCACGGCCTATGATTCGGCCTTTGACATCATCGGATTCCAGATTGAAGACCGAAACACAATTCTCCACAGCTTCTTCAGTTCCTATACGCTGAATGGTGTTGATGACAATTTTCCTAGCTTCCTGTTCGGCAGTAAGCTTGGCCTCTTCAAGGGTATTTTGCAGGTAAGACATGGCGTCATTTCGAGCGGTTTCTTTGAGCGATTCCATCAGTTGACTTTTGGCATCCTGTGCCGATAGGCCTGAAATGACTTCTAATTGCTGCACTTGGTTTTTGTGCAATTTTTCAAGTTCGGCCTGTTTTTTATCCAGGTATTCATTGCGATGTTCCGTATCCTTTATTTTGGCCTCAAGTTCATCGTTCAACTTTTTACTTTTGCCCAGTTCACTGCTGACCTGTGACTCCTTGTCCCGAATGCGTTTCTCCGCTTCGTTGTTTTTTTTGTCCTTGTTGATGATGACCTTCTCGTGTTCGGCTTTTAATTCCAAAAACTTTTCCTTCGCTTGAAAAATCTTATCCTTCTTTAAGTTTTCACCATCAAGTTTGGCACTGTTAATTATGCTGGCCGCTTCTTTTTTGGCGTTTGCTATGGTTCTTGAGGCTTTGCCCTTCTCCATCAATTTAGCGATCGAAAAGCCTATTGCCAAACCTACGATTGCTGCTATGATCATTAGTGTATAATCCATTTTTTGAGAATATTGATTAAAAAAAAAGCCCACATTGGCGAAGTTTTGCACAAACTCCTATGAACAGGTTTAGGGCTAACAGACCGATCAAGGATCCTTGTACAAGCAAGGCATGCTTTTACGACCTAAACTCACCCTTTTAAACAAATTTAACGTTGAGTTTGTCAAAAGATATTACCAATATGGGCAGTAACTTTGATATATGTAAAAGAACTTACTTTATGCTTAGCTTGGTGTTCACCAGTTGATCAAGCGCTTTTAAGCGCTCTAGAGCCTCAATGGATCCTTCCGATTGTTCGATACTTTTTTGTTCAATTTTTGATGCAAATTGAAGGGCACACATGGCCAACACGTCCTGTTTGTCACGAACGGCATAGCTTTGTTCGAACTTTTTTGCCAGTTGCTCAATATTTTTCGCTGCCTTTCTCAGACCTTCTTCCTGGTCTGGATCTATCGTTAAAGGGTAGACCCTATCTGCAATAGAAAGCTTGATTTTGAGCTTTTCCGACATACTATTTTAGACAATTATTCAGAAAGTTGGGCAATACAATGGTCCAATTCCCTGATCAATGTGTTTATCTTTAGCTTCGCTTCTGTTTTATTGGTATTACTGCCAAGCATTGAATTTGCGAGTTTAAGCGAGTTGTATTTCTCCTCCCACTCCGATACGGAGCTGTTCACGGTTTCTTTTTCACTTTTAATGGAAACCAGTTCTATTTCCAACCTTTCATTGGCCAGATGCAGCATATCCAATTTATGCAGCATCTTGCTAATTTTGTTTTCCAGAGAATCTACTATTTGAACCAATTCGCTCATAAACTAAATTCAATACCCTTTACACAAAGTTAACATACCTAATAGGACTTAGCAATACTTTTTTCAAATTTCTTGAAGTAATACTTTAAACCCATAAAATCGGTTGTTTATGGGATGTCTTGATAATTATTTAAAAGGTTTTGTTCAATCAAAGCCAATAATTGCCAAGGTCTGTTTAATTTTATCACCTATTATAGGGATTAAAACCTTGGCCAATTGAATTTCCAATTTTCTATCTACCAATATTTGGGTCAGGGTTTCAAATTTAGGATTGTTATCATGCTATGAAGAACATTTTTATAGGTTTACTGCTTTCTTGTACCATACTTGGTCATGGTCAGGATAATTATCCCAAAGACGTATTTAGATCTCCATTGGACATTCCACTGGTTCTTGCCGGCACTTTTGGGGAGCTAAGATCGAACCATTTTCATTCGGGAATCGACATCAAGACCCAACAGCGAGAAGGCTTACCCGTATATGCCATAGAAGATGGCATGGTTACGCGCATAAAAATTTCACATTGGGGCTATGGCAAAGTATTGTATATCGCGCATCCCAATGGGTTTACCTCGGTTTACGGGCATCTTCAAAAATTCTCACCGGAACTTGAAGCCTATGTGAAAAAGATACAATATGGGAAGAAATCCTATGAGATGGAGGCGTTTCCAGATCTCGGCACACTAAAGGTTGAAAAGGGCAGCCTCATCGCCTATAGTGGAAACACGGGAGGATCATCCGGGCCACACCTGCACTTTGAAATCAGAAGCAGTATTTCCGAAAAACCGACGAACCCCTTGCTTTACGGTCTTGAGGTAAGGGATGCGACCAATCCAATATTGGAAAAAGTATTTATGTACCCCCTTGCCGAAAACGCGCAGGTAAACCAAGGCAATGGCAAAGCACAACTCCGCTTTTCAAGGCAGGCCGACGGTTCTTACCTGGCAGATAAGGTAAGTGCAATCGGCCCTATAGGCTTGGGTTTTGTGGGTTATGACAGACAAGATATGGCAGCCAATAAAAATGGCGTTTATTCGGTTCAAATGTCGGTAAATGGTACCGTGTACTGCGATTACGACTTCGACAATTTTTCTTTTGGCGAAACAAGGTATATCAATACATTAATAGATTATGCCCATTTGGGAACCTATAGAGAACGCATTCAAACCTGTTTTAAAAAACCTGGAAACCGGCTCGACATTTATAACGCGATCTACAATGACGGGAAAATTGAGGTGAACGATGGTCTTACTTATACTATCGAACTGCTGATCAACGACGTAGCAGGGAATACCACTAAATTGACGATTCCGGTCGAAGGAAAAACCGAACAGCTCAAAATTAGGGAAGAAGAAGGGAAAACGGCAGATTATTTGGTTGCCAGAAAAAATAACAACTATGATCTGGGTGCCGCTAAAGTGTATTTTCCGGCCAACACTTTTTACGAGGATTTTTACATCGATCTTAAAAAAGGAACCGACACCGTAACCATCCATAACAGCAAGGTGCCCGCGCAAAAAAACTTTACCATTACCTTTGATGTTGAAAAATATACCCCGGAAGAACGCAGGCAATTGTTCATTGCCCGTTTGGATGGAAACTTAAATCCCGATTACACCACTACCTATAAAAGGGGCAACGCTTTTACCACCAGAACTCGTGATTTGGGTACGTACACCTTGGCCAAGGATACCGCCGCACCGAGAATACAGCCCAAGAACTTTAAGGCAAAGCAGTGGTTGAACAACTATCGCTATCTAAGTCTTCGCATCACTGACGATTTAAGCGGAATCGATACATACTCCGCTACGCTCAACGGAGAATGGATATTGATGGAGTATGAACCTAAGACCAGAACGCTTACCTATAATTTCGATGATAAAATCCTGGACAAAACGCTCTGTGAGCTAGAAGTGGTCGTCACCGACAATGTAGGGAATACCGCCACCTATCAAAGTACGTTTTATCGAAAATAAAAAGATTGAAGTGCGCTAGATTGCTTTTTTCGCTATTGGCCCTATGCCATTTAGGAATGGCGTGGGCCCAGACGGCAACCATAACCGGACTGGTGTTGGATGAGCTCAACATGCCACTGCCAGGGGTCAATATCACTGCCATGGGGAACGGTACCTTTACCGATAACAACGGTTTTTACGTTTTACAGCTTATCGCAGATATTCCCACAAACGTTACTTTTTCACATTTGGGCCATAAAGACGTGGTTTTGGAGAAGCTGATCCTAACCACCAATGAAACTTATGAATTTAATCCGGTAATGCGCACAAGTGTGACCCAGATCGATGGGGTCACCGTTTCCCCTACCGGGGAAAAACAAGTGGACGGTGTTGTCACCCTCGCGCCAGAAACCATAAGAAAAATACCCGGCGCCAATGCCGGTGTAGAAAATATTCTTAAACTATTGCCAGGGGTGAACTCGAACAATGAACTCAGTACGCAATATTCGGTAAGGGGGGGCAACTATGACGAAAATTTGGTCTATGTCAACGAAATTGAAGTCTACCGACCTTTTTTGGTTCGATCGGCCCAGCAGGAAGGGTTGAGTTTTGTAAACAGTGATTTGGTTCAAAGCGTTAAATTTTCCCCTGGTGGCTTTCAGGCGAAATATGGCGACAAACAGTCCTCGGTATTGGATATTACCTACAAAAATCCGACCGCCTTCGGGGTAAGCCTCGATGCCAGCTTTTTAGGCGCGGCCGTAGCTGTGGAGACCATTTCAAAAAACAGGGATTTCAGTGGTGTTACCGGTGTACGGTATCGCAACAATGGAATTTTGGTAAAGAGTCAGGAGACCCAAACCAATTTCAATCCATCTTTTGCAGATGTTCAAAGCTATCTTACCTATCGGTTTTCGAACAAGTTCAATTTAAACTTTTTAGGAAATGTTTCCGTGAACGATTATCAAAATGAACCCCTTCAAAGACAGACCAATTTCGGCACCTTAAACGACCTGCGGGCATTGACGGTATTTTACAAGGGCAGGGAAAATAATCGTTTTGCCAATGCCATGGCGGCCCTTAAAGGCAATTACACCTTAAACGATCGTGTTACCTTAAAACTTATTTCCTCGATTTTCCATGCCACCGAGGAGGAATATTCCGATGTGCTCGCACAATACCTGCTCGGGTCCGTCGACACCGATCTTGGCAGTGCCTCCTTGGGCGAGGTAACGGCCTCCAGAGGATTGGGATCGACACTCAATCGGGCTAGGAACGATTTGGACGCATTGATCTTTAACCTGGAGCACAAAGGCAAGTACATGAAGGAAAATAAGGCCACGGAATGGGGAATAAAATATTCTCACGAAGATATCAGGGACCAGTTGCGGGAATCGGAATTCATAGATTCTGCAG
Source organism: Maribacter sp. (assembly GCA_024643345.1). Lineage (GTDB taxonomy): Bacteria > Bacteroidota > Bacteroidia > Flavobacteriales > Flavobacteriaceae > Pelagihabitans. The sequence continues at coordinate 46,766 of JAHENB010000015.1, forward strand.
GTTTTTTTATTAGGCCTCCCCTACCGGACTTTATCAATAACCAGCCCCAGGAACCTTTTAATGCGCCCCTTGTGGCCTATGATGGGGTAACCGCGGTCAATTTCACAAAAACCAATCGGTTCAGCGGGTATGTGCAATATAGCGATCAAAGGCAGTGGCACAATATGGATGTTTATTTTAACGTGGGGATTAGGGCACAACATTGGACGGTCAGTGGAACCGAGGTCGAAAAAGTAGCGCAAACCATTTTCAGTCCCCGGGCCCAATTCGCTTTCAAACCGACCTGGAAACGCGATATGCTTTTCAGAATTTCGGGCGGCATATACCAACAACCTCCCTTTTATAGGGAAATGAGAAACAGTGAAGGCATCATTATGCCCCATGTAAAGGCACAAAAATCGATTCATTATGTATTGGGCAATGAATACAGTTTTACGCTTTGGGACCGACCTTTTACTTTGGTCGGCGAGGCCTACTATAAACGCTTGACACAAGTGAACGCTTATACGCTGGAGGAGGTGCGAATCAGATACCGGGCCGATAACAATGCCAAGGCATATGTATATGGAATTGAGATGAGGATGAACGGGGCCTTTGTTCCGGGAACCGAATCATGGGTGAGCATCGGATATCTCAAGACTGAAGAAAATATAGAACAACGTGGTTACATTTCCAGGCCCACCGATCAACGTGTGAAAGTGGGCATACTGTTTCAAGATTATTTGCCCGATTATCCGAACGTAAAAATGTACTTGAACCTGGTTTACAACACCGGAGTACCGGGAGGGTCCCCCAATTATGCCGATCCTTATATTTTTCAGAATAGATTAAGGGATTATAAGCGAGCAGATTTGGGAATTTCCTATATTTTTGTAGGGGGCAATAAAAAATATCCAAAAAATCATTGGTTAGGCCGATTTAAGGCGCTAAGCGGCGGTTTCGAGATATTCAATTTGTTCAACACCCAAAATGCAATCACCAATACCTGGGTAAGGGACGTTGACAGCAAACAACAATATGCCATCCCCAATTATATGACCAGTAGGGTCTTCAATATCAGGGTGGGATTTCGGCTATGATCAGCGGCCCCTGTAATTCTAAGAAAAATGAAAAAAAAGATACTCCTTGCCATTTTCCTTATAGGGAACCTCTTGCTACATGCCCAAAAAAACATCTATGAAAGCGATACCTTCGATGAATTGAGTCAAAAACATAAAGTGCTGGCCATTTTACCGTTTAACACGCATTTGGATCTGAAGGAAAATTGGAGCAAGGACGAGCTGAAAGCGATGGAGAAGAAAGAAGGCCTCGCGGTGCAGAATGCCCTTGAAAGCTACTTTTCCCTAAGAAAGAAAAAAAAGAAATTCTCGGTAGATTTCCAAAATACCAAAAACACCAATGCAATTTTGGCCCAGAACAACATAACGTTCGAGAATATCGATATTTACACTACCAAGCAATTGAGTGAATTATTGTCGGTGGATGGCATCATCAGCGGAAACCTAGATCTTAACGTGCTGCTTTCGGATGGCATAGCTAACGAATTCAGCATCATTGATTATTTTTTGGGGGAAGCCAATTATGGCCGTATCGGAATTAAGATCAGTGATGGGGATAAGGGGAAACTCTTATGGAAATATGAAAAGGAAATCAATAAAAAATCGGGTAAAAACACGACCGATATGATCGATCAAATGATGAAACTGGCGTCACGTAAATTTCCCTATGACCGGGAAAAAAAGAAAGAACGAAAAAAACAGGAGGATTAAACTTCAATGAATTCCTTCAAGACCCCGATCACATAATCCAATTCGTCTTTAGTATTGTATTTTGAAAAACTGAACCTTATCGAAGGTTTTTTGAGATCTTCCTCCGAAAGTATTTCGGTAAGGACGTGAGATCCGAGGTCACTTCCCGATTGGCATGCACTGCCTTTGGAACAGGCGATCCCCTTGATATCCAAATGAAACAACAACATCAATGCCTTGTGGGCATCGACCGGCAGACAAACATTAACCAAAGTAAAGGTACTACGCTCCAAATCCCCTGAAAGTCCGTTAAATTTAATGCCGGGAATTTCCTCTTGGATCTTTTCGATAAAGTAGCGCTTGAGTCCTTTAACATAGGTACGCTCCGCTTCCAGATTTTCGTAGGCCGCGATAAAGGCCTTTTCCAAGCCCACTATATTGTGATAAGATTCTGTGCCCCCCCTAAAGCCACGCTCCTGTGAACCCCCTGATATAAAAGGTTTTAAACCAGAATTTTTTCGGATAAAAGCAAAACCGATACCTTTTGGCCCATGGAACTTGTGGGCGGCGGCCGTTAAAAAATCAATGGGCAATTGCTTCAGGTCCCATGTATAATGGCCTATGGACTGTACCGTATCGGAATGCAGGAGGGCCGCATTGCTGGTGCAGATTTCGCTGACCTTCCCCATATCGATAAGATTACCGATTTCATTGTTCACGTGCATCAGCGAGACCAATTTTTTAGAATCATCTTTCTGCAGAAGTGCCTCTAAATGGTCTAGGTTTGGATTTCCCGATGCATCCAGATCCACGAATTCAAGGGAAATCCCATATTCCCTTACCAAATCTTCCGCGGTATGCAAAACCGCATGGTGCTCTATTTTACTTGTAATGATCGTTTTTACCCCAAGATCTCTAACCGCACAGCGCAAGATCATGTTGTCTGCCTCAGTGCCGCCCGAAGTGAAAATTATTTCTGAAGGTTGTGCATTTAAGTATTTCGCGATGGTTTTCCTTGCGGTTTCAACGGCGGTCTTGGCCGCCCTTCCAAAACTATGGCTCGAGGAGGGGTTGCCATAACAATCCGCAAGGGCCTTTTGCATTTCCAAAATCACCTCATCCCTGACCTGAGTGGTCGCCGCACTATCTAAATATACCCTTTTTGACTCCAAACCCGATTCATTTTCAGATTCCCAAAAATAACCCAAATAAAGTTAATTTATGCTCCTATTGCGATAATCCTATGGTTAATTTCGATTAAATTTGGACCATGAAACACATTCTATATTTAGTGTTGCCACTGCTCCTGTTCTCTTGTAATGATGGAGAGCTACAAATAGAAGCCCTTGACTTCGATGCTTCCACGATTGATTTTTGCGTTACCTCTTCGGAGGATAAATTGGCCAACACCTTTTTCTTTAAGATTCAGGGCGATGAGGCCTTATTGCTTACCATGGGCACTGGACAGTTCAAGAATGCCACTTCCTTGGATGGCTCAATCACAAGTAATTTGACCGCTGCCGCGAACCCAAAATTGATATATAGGTTTTTCAACGGTACCGTGAACAAAAACTATTTTTGTGATGTAATTCCCGCAGTTGAACCGGGCGTGCTTAAAGAGAATACCGCAAGTAGCGGGGTAGTAACGGTGACCACTTCGGTAAGTAAAGTGAGCAAGGCCAATAAAACCTATACCCACAATATTGACATAGCCGATCTTTCATTGACCAATGAACTTGGTGAAAGGCTCACCGATAACTCGATCCTCGATTACGGGAATTTTTCCACAGACACAAAGAACAGTGCCAATCTTGACGTTCCGTTCACCAACTATGCCTCGATAAATTGGGCCGAATGTGATTTACCAGCAACTGCCGGGGTCATAAGTCTCTATAAATTAGCAAACGACGAAGGGATTTCCCTGGACGTTCCGGAAACCTTGATCGTTAACGAAGCTACGGGCGAAATACCTAGAAACGCCCCTTTGACAGGAGCCACCCAATTTAAAAACACCATTTTCAATGCCTTGGCCACCCAAGAACTAGTATGCAGTGCTGCATTGCCCGAAACGATCATCGCATGGAATTTTGTAAGCAGTTCGGGCATCATTACGGTAACCACCATCGAGAACGCCCCCAATGCGGCGGGCCAATCGAATTTTACCCATACGTTTACACTTACCGATGTGGTCCTGGTGCTTCAAGGCAATGGGGACAGTGTTGCCGATATTGTCTTGGAGGCCATACCAACGATTTCCTTGGGAACCTACACGACCATTGTACCTTAGGGGTTCTGATAAATATAGACTTCAGTGGCACCCAAACCATATTGTTGATAATCGGCATCGTGGTAGGTAACGTTTTCATAACGTCGAAACAGATAATACAATTCTTCCTTTAAAACACCTTCACCGATGCCATGGATGAACACCACCTTTTGGATGCGTTTGTTTATGGCAAACTGCAATTGTCTTTTGGCCGTTTCCAATTGTAGGTTCAGCATGTCGAAGTTGGTCATGCCCTTAGTGGAAGCCACCAGTTGGTTGATATGTAGGTCGACCTCCATTTTTGGGGCATTTCGTTCTTTGGGTTTCGGTGCCGGAGCATGTTTTTTCCTGGGCATTTCCTTTTCTGCCTTGATCAGCGCCACTTCCTGATCGCTTACCTTAATTCCCGAGGTATTATTGGCGAGTACCAGCTCTTTAGGGCCATAGGTCAGCCAAAAGCCTTCATCGCTTTCAATGGTTATTTCGTCCGCATCGACTTCCACCACCGTCCCCATGATGGTATCATCTATGGTCTCAACCTTATCCCCGATCTTAAAAACGGCCATCATTTTATTTTTATTCCTCAAAAATAATAGTAATTTTCAGCTACGGTTCGCAATTGTCCAAAAAATGAAATGGGTAATATTTTTATCGACTTTGGAAAACTATTTGCTACCTTGTTTCAGCAAGCGCATTTTTGGCGTGGAATGTCCGGGTTGCGGCATACAACGTGCGATGGTTTTTTTAGTTCATGGCGATTTCACGGCCGCTTTTCATATGTATCCCGCCATCTATACGCTCATCCCTTTGCTGTTTTTTTTATTGGCGGACCATCTTTTCAAGATAAAATATTCCAATATCATTACCATTGTGCTAATGGGTTCTAGCGTGGTGCTGATATTGGGCAATTATATACTAAAATTTTTCTAACCAAACCTTTTCATTATGGACCAACAAAAATTACCCAATGTGACCATGGCCCTGGTCTTGGGCATCGTCTCGTTCCTCTGTTGTTTTTGCAGCTCTGGATTAGGTGGTGTTATAATGTCCGGTATTGCCCTTTTCCTTACTTCTAAAGACAACAAGACCTACCAGGAAAACCCTGAGAACTATTCCAATTTCAGCCAATTGAAAACGGCCAATATCGTGGCCATTATCGGCCTGGCACTTGGAATCATTACTTTGCTATATACGATTTATGCGATCAATCAAATGGGCGGTATAGAAGGCTATATGGAAAAGGTAAGGGAAACCATGGAACAATACGGAATTGAAGAATAAAAAACCATCAAAATGAACCAACAACCACTTCCTGGGGCAAGCAATGCGCTTACCTTTGGCATTTTATCGATCGTACTCACTTTTGTTTGCTGTGGGCCCTTTGGTGCTATTTTTAGTATCATTGGCCTCTCAAGTGCCAATAAGGCCGAAAAAGTATATTTGGAAAACCCGGAAAATTATACCGGGTATGAAAATGTTAAAACCGGCAGGATTCTATCCTATGTAGGATTGGGATTTGCCTTGTTGATGCTGATTTTCGTTATCCTCTATTTCAGCGCCATTATTGCACTCATCGCCTCGGGCGGGGATTGGGAAAGTTTTTAGTGAGCTGGTCAATGGATAAAAAAAATCCCCTGATCGCTCAGGGGATTTTTTTTTATTGATCAAACTGTTTAAGGGTCTTGATGATGATCGACACACAGTCGAGCAATTGCTCTTTATCAATAACTAAGGGTGGTGCAAATCGAATGATATTGCCATGGGTAGGCTTGGCCAACAGGCCATTTTCCTTAAGCGTCATGCAAATGTCCCAAGCTGTGGAACTTTCTTCCGTATCATTGATCAAGATGGCATTCAGCAAACCTCTGCCCCTTACGGCGTTCACGATATTGCAACCTGCAATATATTTATTGAGTTCTTCCCTGAATATTTCCCCTAGTTCAAAGGCATTTTGGGCCAGCCCTTCTTCTTTGACCACTTCCAACGCCGCCATACCCACTGCTGCAGCTATTGGGTTACCGCCAAATGTGCTGCCATGGTTGCCAGGTTTGATCACCTCCATAATATCATCATTGGCCAATACGGCCGAAACCGGATAGGCACCTCCTGAAAGGGCCTTTCCAAGAATCAAGATATCTGCCTTTACCTCGGGCGTGCCGCTGCAATGTTTGTCGGCACAGTTGCAATTGCCACAAGTGGCCAGCAACCTTCCGGTACGTGCAATGCCGGTTTGTACTTCGTCTGCTATGAACAATACATTGTAGCGTTCACAAAGTGCCTTGGCCTTTTTTAAATAGCCCTCTGAAGGCACATACACCCCAGCTTCTCCCTGGATGGGCTCTACCAAAAAGCCAGCCACGTTTTTGTTGTGTTCCAATACGGTTTCCAGCGCCTCGAGGTTATCATAGTCGATTTTTAGGAAACCGGGCGTAAAAGGTCCGAAATGCTTTCGGGCCACGGGATCACTCGAAAAGGAGACAATGCTGGTGGTCCTTCCGTGAAAATTATTGTTGCAAACAATGATCTGGGCCTCATTATCATGGATGCCCTTTTTTTCATAGGCCCATTTACGGCATATTTTCAGGGCGGTCTCTACGGCTTCAGCCCCGGTATTCATGGGAAGCAACTTATCGTAGCCGAAAGTTTCGGTCACGTATTTTTCGTACTTGCCCAGCATATCGTTATAAAATGCCCTTGAGGTCAAGGTCAAGGTCTGTGCCTGCCCCACCAATGCCCCTACAATTTTGGGGTGGCAATGTCCTTGGTTCACCGCCGAATAGGCAGATAAAAAGTCATAGTATTTCTTTCCTTCCACATCCCAAACGAAAACCCCTTCGCCCCGGCTCAATACCACGGGCAAAGGATGATAGTTATGTGCCCCATACTTCTCTTCCAGGGCGATTGCCCCTTGAGAGGTTTTTTTTTCTAAGACCGACATGATAAAAATTACTTTAAATAATACTTCAGCAATTCCTTCTTTGGGAGAGAAATCATCCTATTATAGAAGGGTAAAATTAATCAATATTTGGCGAATAAATTGCTCAAAACCAAAGCTTTTTAGTTGAAAAGCCTTGCAAACCTGTCCCAATGCTTTTAATATCGAAATCGGCATTACGATAAACACAGGGAACCAATTATATTTCTTGGACAGTCCTTATTCGAACTGCCCAACAATTAATTTTTCAATCATCTAAAGGTCAAATAATTAAACTTTTTTGGTGCATTCCTTCTTAAGATCGCGGTAAAAAAGGCGCTGGATTACTACTTTTGCCAAATGCGAAGACAAAACGGTAGGCAGGTATTCGAAAAGGTGGCCGTCATCGATGCCGGGGCCAAAGGCAAGACCATTGCAAAAGCACCCGATGGCCGGGTTATTTTCTTGACAAACACGGTACCCGGTGATGTGGTGGATATACAAACCACAAAAAAAAGAAAAGCCTATTTTGAAGGTGTTGCCACCCATTTCCATCAATTATCGCCCAAACGTGTGAAGGCAAAATGCATGCATTTCGGCGTTTGCGGTGGATGTAAATGGCAAGATATGGGCTACGAACACCAGTTGTTCTACAAGCAGAAGGAGGTGGAAAACAACCTCAAGCGAATCGGGCACCTGGAATTGCCCCCTATATCCCCTATCCAAGGTTCCCGAAAGCAGTATTACTATCGAAACAAAATGGAGTTTTCCTTTTCAAACAACCGCTGGATGACCCTTGAGGAAATTAAATCAAAAGAAGAAATCAAAGATAAAGAAGCCCTTGGATTTCACATTCCGGGCATGTGGGACAAAATTTTGGATCTTAAGGAATGTCATCTCCAACCCGATCCCTCAAATGCCATACGCTTGGGGGTCAAGGAATTTGCACTGAAAAATGGATTGACCTTCTTTAATCCCAGAAATCAATATGGCCTCCTTCGTACCTTAATGATTCGAACGGCCTCCACAGGTGAAATTATGGTATTGCTACAATTTTTTGAAGAGGATCCAGCCAAAAGGGAATTGTTGATGAACCACATTAAATTATCTTTCCCCGAAATTACATCCTTGCTTTACGTTATAAACCAAAAACAGAACGATACCCTTTATGACCAAGAGGTTATCTGTTTTGCTGGCCGGGACCATATTTTTGAAGAAATGGAGGGCCTGAAGTTCAAGATCAATGCCAAGTCGTTTTATCAGACCAACTCGGAACAAGCTTATGAATTATATAAGATTACAAGAGATTTTGCGGGTTTAACCGGAAATGAATTGGTCTATGATCTTTATACCGGAACCGGAACCATTGCCCAATTCATCGCCAAAAAAGCGAAGCGGGTGATCGGAATCGAGTCTGTACCCGATGCGATAAAAGCCGCGAAGGAAAATGCAGATCAAAATGGCCTTGACAATGTAAATTTCTTTGTCGGTGATATGAGGCATCTGTTCAACACCCGATTTATTGCCGAAAATGGCAAGCCCGATGTTCTCATCACCGATCCACCCCGCGATGGTATGCATAAGGATGTGGTGCAACAGATTTTGGAGATCGCACCAAAAAAAGTGGTCTATGTAAGCTGTAACAGTGCCACCCAGGCTCGGGATTTGGAGATGATGAAGGAAAAATACAAAATTAGCAGGGTGCAGCCGGTAGATATGTTTCCGCAAACCCACCACGTTGAAAATGTTGTACTTTTGGAGAAGCTATAAACCCATGTACAGAGCAAAAATTGTTTTCATCGTCTTTTTGGGAATCCTTGCCTTTTCATCCTGTGAGAAAGATGATATCTGTGTTGACGGAAATACACCCCTTCTGGTCATCCGATTTTACGACAGTGAAGATACCACATTGCTGAAAAGTGTCCCTAACATGGTAGTGCGCGGCATCATAGGCCAAGATTCATTACTAGCGATCCTCCCAAATGCTTCGGGGGATTCCATTGCCATACCTTTAAGGAGCGATGTTGGCAATACCTCCTTTTTGATCTCTCAAAATCTGACCCCTGCCGATACTACTTTGGTCAATGTTGATACGGTGACCTTTAATTATACGACCCAATCGATTTTTATCTCACGTGCCTGTGGTTATGTTGCCAACTATGAAGCGCTTCAGGGCAATATAGGTGCCGAAAGCGAACCATGGATTGAAGCGATAAGCATTGTTAACCCCTCCGTTCAAAATTCCTCATTGGCCCATGTTAAGATTTTCCATTAGCCTTCTTTTTCTGTTTGTCTTTTTCAAAGGACAAGCCCAGGGAAAATCCATTGATTTGAACCCGGTCGATACGGTGGTGTATAAACAACCCTATGGACTTAGAGTGGGCATAGACTTGAGCAGACCGATTACTTCATTTTTTAACAAGAATTATACGGGTCTTGAATTTGTCGGGGATTATCGCATCTCCCAAAACCTATATATTGCAGGGGAGCTGGGCAATGAAAAAAAGACCAAACAGGAAGACCTGTACAATTTTACGACCTCGGGAAGCTATCTTAAGTTAGGGGTCGATTACAACACGTATGGGAATTGGTATGGCGAACAGAACATGATTACCGTAGGTGGGCGCTATGCAGTGGCTAGTTTTAGTCAAACCTTAAACAATTATAAATTGTTTGACACATATCGGTACTGGAACCCAACCGATTTTTCACCGGGATCTTCAACCGCCGAGGAATTCAAGGGTCTCACCGCTTCATGGATCGAAGCCGTGGTGGGCATTAGAATGGAGGTGTTTAAAAACCTGTATTTGGGCGGCAGCATCCGCATGGGCATTTTGCTAAGCAACAAGGAATCTGAACGCTTTCCAAACCTTTTTATCCCAGGATTCAATAAGGTAACCGATGGAAGTGGTTTCGGCGTTGGTTACAATTATTCCATTAGTTATCTGATACCCCTTTACAAAAAAAACAAAAAGGCAGTTGAAGAGGCACCCATTCCCGTTCAGGAATAAAGGTTAGATTTCACGAAATCCCTTAACAAAAATCCATTTCATCATAAGTTTTTCCGTGCCGTCCAGGTCGACGGCTCCAAACTTGGGCGCCAAAATATTTGCGATAATGGCCGAAGTAATCGCCAAAAATAATGGATTTATGGGCATTAACAATCCTAAGGTCAACCTTGCGATAATGAACAATACCGCAAAACCAATGAAATTGAATAGAAGTGCTTTGTGTTTAAGACGCATGGTTACTCTCTATTTTGATATTTTGCCTTCTTGCTCCCTTCATACATTACATATTTTACCAAGCGCGATTCCAACTGACTATTGAATACCTTTATTTTACGAGAAGGCCTTAGGCCCACAAATTTCAAGGCTTCCAAGTTAGAAGTGATCAACCAAGCATCCGTGCCGGGATAACCTTTCTTTAAGGTATCGCCTATCGAGGTGTAAAATGTTTCCATTTCCAAGTCGAGGCGTTCCCCATAGGGCGGATTGAAGACCATGTGCAATTTACCTTCATTGGTCTTTTCGGTCCCAAAAAAATCTTTTTGTTCTACTTGGATATACTCCGAAAGATTGGCGTTCCCAATGTTGTCCTGTGCTTTACGCACCGCGGAGGGGGCCTTATCGTAACCAAGGATCTTGTAATGGAACTCCCTGGTTTTTTTCAAACTTCCAGTGACTATTTTGTCATAAAGGTCCTGATCAAAATCATCCCATTTTTCAAAGGCAAATTCCTTCCGATTAATATTCGCGGGAATGTTACAGGCAATCATGGCCGCTTCCGTCAAAAAAGTACCGCTACCGCACATGGGATCGAGAAAGTCGCACTGCCCGTCCCAACCACTCAAAAGCAAGAGTCCGGCAGCCAAAACTTCATTGATCGGTGCGATATTGGTGGCCGTGCGGTATCCCCGGTGGTGCAATGATCGTCCGGAACTGTCAAGGGAAACATTGCAATGGGTGTCATGAATATGAATGTTGATCCTGAGGTCGGGAAATTTCACGTCCACATCGGGCCTTATACCATCGGTTTGCCTGAACTTGTCAACGATTGCATCTTTTGTCTTTTGCGAAACATAGAGCGAATGGGTAAAATTTTCAGAATTAACGGTCGTATCGATTGCAAAAGTGGTTTCCGGCGACAAGTAACTAGCCCAATCGAAGGCATAGATATGCTTGTACAGCTCCTCTTCATTTCGCACGGTAAAGGCGTGGATGGGTTTTATGATCTTTATGGCGGTACGCAGACATAGGTTGGCCTTGTACATAAACCCCGTATCGCCTTCAAAAGAAACGCTTCTTACCCCTTCCACCACATTTCCGGCCCCCAAATTTCTCAATTCCTTTGCCAAAATTTCCTCAAACCCGAACAGGGTTTTTGCCACCATCTTAAAATTATTGTTCATGCCTTCCTTTAGGATTGCCACAAAAATACACTAATTTTAGGCCTTAAAGTTCAATCATTGCCCATAACCTTTTTTGCTGAAGACCTTGTATTCGATATTTTTAAGGGGAAACCCAAAAAAAAGGATGGCAACCAATCAAAAAGCTTTCCGTTCGGAATATAAACCATAAGCACCACCATGAATTATTGGCTTCCCATTCTCGCAGTGTTGTTGAGTTTCTTGTTTGTTTTGGTGGCCAAACCGAAACATAGGGAAAATTTCAAGTTGCTGTTGGCCTTTAGCGGTGCTTTCCTCCTGGCACTTACCCTGTTCGAACTCTTTCCCAAAGCTTATCAAAACGGTGATCCAAAAACCATGGGTGTTTTTGTGATGTTGGGAATCCTTCTGCAGATATTCCTTGAATTTTTTTCAAAAGGTGCAGAACACGGGCATGTTCATCTTGACGTTGAAAAAACCGGTTTTCCGTGGCTACTTTTCATCAGCTTGTCTATACACTCCCTATTGGAAGGTTTTCCCATCGAAGGTAATGCAACCATCCTATATGGTATTTTGATCCATAAGATTCCCATAGCCATTATCCTGAGTATCTTTTTTCTCAATTCGAAGATCAAGTTGTTCAACGCTATCTTTTTTATTGTACTGTTCTCTTTGATGACCCCGTTGGGGTATTATATTGCCGCCCACTATGTGATCGACCCTGCTTTTAGTGCAAATATCAATGCGGTGGTCATCGGGGTTTTTCTTCATATTTCAACAGTGATATTGTTCGAAAGTTCAGAAGGGCATAAATTCAACCTTAGAAAACTGGTGGTCATTATTTTGGGAATCGCCATCGCATTTATGCTTTAATGTACAGTAGGGAGGAATCAAAACGATTAAGACAGGATTTTTGGATCGCTTTCGGGAAATCCTATCCCCGCAAATGGGTGTTGTACAATACCAAAATCAAGGGCCTGGCATTCAAATTTCATTTCGAATTGACAGGCGCAATGGTTTCCCTGGATGTAGATCACAACGAATTGGAAAGACGTATGGCGCTTTGGGAAAAATTGGTTTCCCTAAGATCCCTCTTGATCGAAGGTTATTTGCCCGAAGCCCATTTTAACGATAGTTATCAGCTCGACAACCAAAAGGAAATTTCAAGAATCTATCTCTTAAAAGAAGGGGTTTCTATACATAACAGGAATACCTGGCAAGAGAGCATGATTTTCCTAGATCAAGCGATGCAGCGATTCGAGGCATTTTTTGAAGATTACAAAGAGGTTTTAGACCACTAGTCGATCAAACCAAAAAGTCGGGGCAACCAGAGTGAAAGTTCAGGGAAATAGGTTATCATTAAGAGAATCAAGGTCATGGCGCCCAGCAAGGGCAAAAGGGGTTTAATTACCTTGGTTACCGGAACCTGGGCCACCCCACTGCCAACAAACAGTAAGGTTCCAACGGGAGGGGTACAAACCCCGATACAAAGGTTTAAAACGATGATCATCCCAAATTGTACCGGGTGCATGCCCAAGGCCATGGCCACAGGAAGAAATATGGGTGTGAAAATGAGTACCGCCGGAGTCATGTCCATAAATGTACCCACTATCAACAAGATGATATTGATCAATAAAAAAATCATGATCGGATTGCTCACCGAATCCAATAAAGAGTCAGTCAATAATTGCGGAATACCCTCAAAAGAGAACAACCAAGACATGGCCATTGACGTGGCGATCAGAAACATCACCACGGCAGTTGTTTTGGCACTGCTCAGGAGTATCGACCTGAAATCGCTGAATTTGAGTTGCCTGTTCATAAAGCCCAGAACTATGGCATAGATCACCGCAATGGCAGCTGCTTCAGTTGCCGTAAAAATACCTGCTACGATTCCCCCGACCACGATGACCAATAAGGTTAGACTTAGCACCGCCTTTCTAAAATCGCGGAAAAGTTGTTTCAACGAAACACGATCTGCCTTGGGCAATCCCTTTCTTTTTGCATAAAAGTAAACCATCACCATCAGTGCCAATCCTACCAAAATACCAGGAATATACCCAGCGATGAACAAGGCCGCTACCGAAGCGGTTCCCCCGCTGGCAAGGGCAAATATGATCAATACATTGCTCGGGGGGATCAATAAGCCCGTAGTTGAAGAGCTGATGTTCACAGCGGCGCTAAACTCCCTTGGATAACCCTCTTTTTCCATCTTATCGGTAAGCGAACTGCCTATGGCAGAGGCCGCTGCTATGGCCGAACCTGAAATCGCACCGAAAAGCATAGCGGCTATGATATTGACAAAGGCCAATCCCCCGGGCAAGCTCCCGATCAGTGATTTTGCAAAATTTATCAATCGTGTTGCAATCCCGCCCCTGTTCATGATTTCTCCCGCCAAAATGAAAAAGGGAATGGCCAAAAGGGCAAAATTATCAATTCCGGTGGTCATCCGTTGCATCACCGTGGTCGTGGCCGGCATGAAGGCCATATTGAGCACTAAGGTCAGTGTGGTTGAAATACCGATGCTGTAGGCCACGGGAACCCCATAGGCAAGTAAACCGATAAAGCTTACGAACAACACGATGATACTCAATGTTTCAATGGCCATAACTCAATTTTTATAGGTGATGCTCAAATGGTAGAAACAGAAAAAAATAATGATAAAGCCGCTCAATGGCACGATGGTATACACCCATCCGAGGGGAACGTTCAAGGCTGGGGAAAGCTGCCCAAGGCTCAAAGTAATGTACACTAGGTTGAGTCCGCCGATCACCATGACCACCAAGGCAAAACAGGCCATCAATATTTGTATCACCCTATGGCTGCGCCTTTGCTTTTCTTCCGGGAGTTTGGCCAGAAGAAAATCCATGGATAAATGGCCCTCCACCTGTCCATTGATGTAGGCGGCACCCAGTACGGTCAACCAAATCAGGGCAAAACGGGCAAATTCTTCCGTAAAGGAACTCGATTGCCCGACCAGATATCGTGATACGACCTGCCAGACCACATCCAAGGTGAGCAGGGCAAAGATGATCACCAGCAGCGCCTCGATCAGTTTAATCAATACATCGTAGGTCTTGTGCATCATTCCGATTTTATTTTTTCGATCAATATCCTCATTTCCGGGTCTTGCATCATTCGGTCCAGTACGGGAAGTGCTTTTTGCGAAAATAGGTTCTTATCTGGATAGAAAAACTCGACCTTGGCCTTATTGAGCACTTCCATATTCTCCTTAATCGTTTCCTGCCAATAACGTTTTTGCTTTACAACACTTTCATCCGCAGCCTCCTGTAGCCATTTTTTTTCGGTTTCGTTGAGCAAATTCCAAAATTTGGTACCTATGACGACCACATCGGGCACCATGCTGTGTTCGTCAAAAGTGTAAAACTTGCATACCTCATAATGATTGGAGGTCACGAAGGAGGGGATGTTGTTTTCAGCCCCATCGACCACATTTTGCTGCAAGGCGGTATACAGTTCCCCATAGGACATAGGGGTAGCCGATGCCCCTAAGGTGTTGACCATATCCACTGACATTTGATCGTTCATCACGCGTATCTTCATACCTTCTAGATCCTCCGGGGTTTTAACGGGCCGTTCCTTGACATAAAAACTACGGCTTCCGGCGTCATAAAAACAAAGGCCCCTCAACAAATAGTCGCTGCCACTGGCCAGAAGTCGCTTGCCTACTTCGCCTTCCAATACCCTGAAAAGGTGTTCGCTATCCCTGAATAGATAGGGAATGCCCATGATCTGGTACTCAGGAGCAAAATTAGACATGCTTGCGGCGCTTACCTTGGTCATGGCAATACTCCCAATTTGCAGCAATTCCAAGACTTCACGTTCAGAACCCAATTGTCCGTCAGGAAAGATCTTCATTTGGAGTTGGCCGCCCGACTTTTCCTTTAAGGCGTCCTGCATGGCCAATATTCCCTTATGAACAGGATGTGATGTAGGCAGGGAATGGGCAAAATAAAGCACCTTTCCACGCTTGATCTCCCCACAGGACCCAAGAATAAAGCATACCGCCACAATACTTCCTAAAAAAACGAATTTAATGAGCTGATCGACGGTTTTTTTCATTCTTGTTCCTTAATCCTTTTTATTCCAACACCACGGTCACGAGGCTTTTGCCAAAAATAGCAGCTCATGAATTTAGTGATTTTGGGTCATTTTGTGTGCTTGCATCATGTTTCGGTTTATATTAATCGATACCGAGACCAACCTTGGGTGGGTTGGCAAAAGCCTGCCAATAGGCCTCGGCCTCCTCGGAACGGATCTCTCCATCAAAAACGACCATTCTGTACTTGAGCCGATATTCTTCTTTTGGTCGTATAGGCCATTCCTTGTTTCGAATCGGGCTAAATTCAAAAAGCAGATCTCCCCTACCTTCATTGGCATCTATGGGCCAAACTCGCATGGGCTCGGGATGTTCACGATTGTTGGGATGGCTCAGAAATAAGATACCGCTCCTACCCCCACCATCGGCCGTTTCCCCACTGACGATGCACCATCGCGCCTTAGTGCCGTCTGCGGTCGAACGATCGTGGCCTTCAGAAGTCAAGACCGAGCTATTACCGCTATGCCAGCGTTCGGTAAAGCGCATCCCGATGCCACCTCCATATCGATAGGCCTCAAACAAAATTCCAGAACTGAGCGGTGTTCTGAAGGTAGTGGTATAATCGAACATATAGCGGTCTGGCCGATCTAAATTCCATAAGGTCACTTTCAGGTTTTCATGCAGGGCCAGTTGTGGCTCTTTTTCGGTTATTAAATCGATGTGCTCCTGAACCGCTTCCAGGGAGGCAAAGATATTGCCGGAAGTATGGTTGACGAAATCCTTAAAAAGCACGGTTCCCTTGCGATCTCCCAAATTCCAAAAATCAACTTGGTGTCCCTTGATCTGGGTGTGGGTCCATGGACCCCAAACGCCATAATGATGGTAATGGTCAGGCGGTTGTATTCTGCTTAAGGTATCGCCTTTAGGGGTACGCACAGGATGGATATAGCCCGACTTCCCAAATATTGAGTCGACTCCAACTGGCGGGTAGGTCATTTCGTATCTATAGGAAATCAAAGGCTTGCCCTCTAAAGAAAGTTGTAGGTCTCCATTTATTTTGGTTGCGGTAAGCCGAGGTTGATCTGTATTGAAATCTGGGATTTTTTGAATGAAATAATCAATATTCCGGTCAGTAGCTTGTGGGGCCCAATTGAACCAGAGTCGATTGCCTTCCCTTTGGAAGGGAATCTGTATTTCACCTTTTTCACTTTTTGATGTTATCGCATAGTTATTCCCGGTGAGCGAATCGATAAGCACGAATACCGGAACGGTAACCTGTTTAGGGATTTCGGAAATTATTAGGTGCGACGATCGCTCTGGTCGACCACTACAGGCCAGAATCAAGAACAGGAATATGAAGGCTGTCTTTACGCCTATGCTTGGAAATTTTGACAAAATGGTCCTTGTATTGTGACCGATACAACCCGGTCAATAAAAATTACATGGTAATGTACAATTACTTTTGCGTTTATCGAATTTGACTTTGAAATTATCAACAATGGAAAAGAAGTATTGATGCCCTTATGAACCCCGACCAGAAAAGGTAATTCCTAAATCACATCCAAATAGATAAAGAGCCAATGACAGAATGCGCCGCCCAATACAAAAAGATGCCATATAAAATGGTTGAACGGTATCTTTTTTATGGCATAGAACAGGATACCCAAAGTATAGAAAGCACCACCAAGGAACAACAATTGAATTCCGAACGTACTGCTCTGTTGCTTTAAATATTCGAAATCCAAAATTATAAGCCATCCCATTACCAAGTAAAGCAAAAGAGATAACCATTCATATTTTCCGGTATAAAACAGTTTTAACGCGGTCCCTATGGCGGCGATTCCCCAAACAGTATAGAAAAGGATCCATCCATTCCCATTGACCAGGCTTATCAAAGCCACAGGGGTATAGGTGCCGGCAATCAAAAGAAAGATGCTGATATGGTCCAGTATTCTGAATCCCTTTCTTAGATGAACCCTTGAAACGCTATGGTAAATGGTCGATGCGGTAAATAATATGACCAAAGAAGTACTATAAATTACGATGCTGATGCTCGCATAAGGGGATTTAAAAGCATTATTCCGTAATAATAGGAAGAATCCAACGATACCCAATATGGCCCCAAATGCATGGGAAATCGCGTTTAGTTTTTCTTCTCTTTGAAAAACGGTGGCATCCGTCATCGGCATCAGTAATCAAGATCTATTTATAGCGTTTGCCGTGCTTGATGACCATATCCACGTCTTGCAAAAGACTGATATAACGCAATACATCGCCGTCCACTGCAATAATATCGGCATCTTTGCCCGGTGTAATGGTCCCCACCTTATCAGCTACACCCATCCATAGGGCAGGCCAATAGGTCGCAGCGCGGATGGCGTACATGGGATCGATACCGAATTCGTTTACCCAAACATCCAGTTCGTTCCAAGTAGATTGGCTATGGAATTTCATTGGGATTCCGCTATCGGTTCCGACCATCAAAACAACTCCTGCATCCAACAATTGTTTGATCTTGGTCTCTAAGGTGGGTTTACGGGAAGGTGTTAACTGAAAGTAGGGCAGACGATCAGGATGTGCGATACTCTTTTTAATATCTGTGATAACGGTGTCGGGCAGCCCCCTGTGCCAAGAGTCGTTATCCAATTTTTCACGGTTGTCGCGCACGTATTCGTAGTTGTACAAACCCTCAACGGTGGGGCACCAAAAGAGGGGTCCCCTGTTCATTTGGGCCGTACGTTCTTTGATCATTTCCATGATATCCTCCGGATAACTTGGGGCTGAAGAAAGACCGGTATGTTCGAAACAATCCACGTCTACCATTAAACCCCTTCGGATTTCCTCGGGCCTGTGGCCATGGGCAACCACTTTAAGGTTGTTCTTGTGGGCCTCGTCTACCACGGCCTTTAATTCTTCCATGGTCATTTGATCTTGGTCGATCAATTTGATGACATCCACCCCGGCATCGGCTAATTTCTTGATTTTTTTGCGTCCGTCTTCCGCACCCTTGACCCCCCATCGAAAGTCTTCGGTTCCAGGGTAGGGCTCATGTTGAATAAATGGTCCGGAGACATAGAGCGTCGCACCCGGAATTTCTCCCTTATTGATTGCGTCGCGAACGGCGATACTGGCTTCCAAAGGCGCCCCAAGATCTCTTGCACTGGTAACCCCTGCCATCAATAGTTGATGTGCGGAGGCCGGCATGATCACATCCTTGAACAAGGGTGGATAGGTTTTGTCCCAATAGGTGTAATCGGCGTGGCCGTTGATCATGGTATGCACGTGCATATCCCATAGTCCTGGCAAAACCGTCATACCTTCGGTTGAGATCACTTCGGCATTGGCCGGGATGGGCGTATTCTCGATCGTGCCCACACTTTTGATTTTCTCACCTTCAATGATCACGACGCTATTTTTTATAGGATCCGAACCGAAACCGTCGATAAGGGTGCCACCCACCAAGGCTTTGACAGGGTTTTCTTGTGCTGATACGGCCAGGGAGAGGAGGCAGAAAAGTGTGGTAAGTAATTTCTTGATCATTTTGTTCGTTTTTTGTTAAATATACCAAAAAAGAGTGGATGCAAAAGGGTTATAAGGGCAAGTTTGAAACAAAAAAAGCCCCTCACATTTCTGTGAGGGGCTCGAGGTAAGGCGGCTTCCTACTCTCCCACTTGGTATAGCAGTACCATCGGCGCTGGCGGGCTTAACTTCCCTGTTCGGAATGGAAAGGG
>JAHENB010000052.1 GCA_024643345.1 Maribacter sp.
AATCCAGCACATGCGCCGCATAGGAGTTATGGCAAAAATAGGCCGCAACACCACGATGTTTCGTTTCATCATTTTCCTTCCAGGCCGATTTTTCCCGCACCAGTTCTAAAACTCCCGCATAGCGTTCGGCATCATAGTCATTAGCCTCACCAACCGGATTGTCTTTGGCGCGTTTTAGCAAGTCCAATCGAAATTGTATAGCGTCTTGGCCCATGGCCTCCGCCACTTCGTCCAAAAACGCCTGTTCGGCACCGGCCATAAAATTGGATCGTGGAGCTCTGAAAGCACCTATGGTAATGTTTGAATCAATGGTCCATTCTTCGGCCATATAATTATCGATGGCACCGGCAGGAAAGCGATTCGCGAACAAAGGACTCTCCGGTACACCGCCCGCCTTTACATGTAAGGCCGTCAACTTATTATTTTCGTCAAAAGCGGCACGATAGGTTGCGTGGTATGCAGGACGATAAATACCGTTTGTCATATCGTCTTCACGGCTGTACACCAACTTGATCGGGGCATTTACTTTTTGGGATATTAGGGCCGCTTCAACCACAAAGTGGGCATAGCTCTTTCGACCAAAACCGCCACCCATTCTTGGCATTTCCATTTCAATATTTTCCTTCGGAATTCCCAAGCTGCTTGCAATCGTAGGAATAATGAAGGCCGGAATCTGGATTGGCGCCGCAATTTTTACCTTATCACCTTCCACATGCGCAAAAGCATTTAAAGGCTCCATGCTATTGTGGGCAAGAAAAGGGGCCGAATAGCTTCTTTCCAAGATTTTTGCTGCATTTTTGAATGCGGCCTCGGGATTCCCATCCTTTCGGACAATATTTCCTGGTATGGCCGCAAGGGCTTCCATCTGTGCCTTGTGGCCCTGTGTGGATTCTAATCCCGCAGGGGTATTTCTTGTTTCCTTTCCAAAAAACCCATTGACAATTTCAGTATTTGCAGTGATGGGCTTCCAGTCGACATTTAATTTCTTTTTGGCCTGCATGACTTCCCATGTGGAGTTACCTACTATCGCCACCAATTCTGGAAAAGCGTTGGTATCAAAACCATGTTTTTGAAATCCCTCCTTGAAACTATTGATAGTTATCACATCCTTGATGCCCGGCATGGCTTTGACCGCTTCGCCATCAACCGATTTCAAGGTCATGCCAAAAGCGGGCGGATGCACGATCATGGCGATTAACATTCCTTCTTTTTGAATATCCATTCCAAACAAAGGCGCACCGGTTACAATGCTCTTCCCATCTACATTTTTATGTGAGCGGCTGATCAGTTTAAAATCTTTTACTGCTTTCAATTGCACTACTTCTGGCACATCAAGTGTCGCGGCAACTGAAGCCATTTCCCCGTAACTTGCCGATTTTTTCGTGGCTGCGTGTTGCAATACTCCTACTTCGGCAGTAATTTCTTCTACGGGAACCTGCCATGTTTGTGCGGCCGCTTCTTTCAACATGTGCCTAGCGGTTGCTCCGGCCATTCTAAGGGGTTCCCACCTAGCACTTATTCCCCTACTGCCCCCCGTGAACTGAAAGCCATATTTATCCGCATGATAGGGTGCCTGTTCAACTAGCACGTTTTTCCAGTCCACATCCAATTCCTCTGCCACCAACATCGGCATGGATGTTCTGATATTCTGACCGAATTCGGGATTTGGTGTGTAAATGGTAACGATCCCGTTATCGCCAATTTTTAAATATGAATTCATCTCGAACCATTCCTTGGGCATTTCAATGGCGGCCATTTCCGAAACCTTGTTGGGCTTGCAGGAATTTAACCAACTAAAGCCTAAAACGAGTCCACCCCCTGCAAGGCTGGTATTTTTTATAAAAGCACGTCTTCCTAGGTTTGTTTTTAAAAGTGTCATAAATTCAATTTTAGGAATTAGATTGGTTTTCAGCAGCAACTTTTACGGCTTTTTTTATACGGGTGTAGGTGCCACAACGGCAAATATTACCGTTCATTGCCGATTCGATCTCGGCATCGGTAGGATCTGGATTTTGCTTCAGGAATGCGGAAGCGGTCATGATCTGCCCTGCTTGGCAATAGCCACATTGGGGCACATCTATTTCCAACCAGGCCTTTTGTACCGGGTGATCGCCGTTTTCGGAGAGTCCTTCTATCGTAGTGATAGATTGCTCACCCACCGCGGAAACGGGCAATTGGCACGAACGTACGGCATTGTCGCCCAGGTGCACGGTACAAGCGCCACATTGGGCAATACCACAACCGTATTTGGTGCCAACCATTTTTAAGTGGTCCCTTAATACCCATAACATGGGCGTACTTGGGTCAACATCGACTTCATGTTGTGCTCCGTTAATTTTCAATGTGAATGTTGCCATGATTTTTTATATGCTTTAATTGGATTTGAATATACTGATTTTTGAATTAATTTACTGCCAAAATTCGATCAGATCGGTTTTGAATAAGCTAAAATTTATCTATTGATGTGCCCTCATTTTGATCTCCGATAGCCAGTCGATGATCTGCGTGGCCACTTCCTTTTTCCTGTCTCCCTCTATGGCCAAGTAAACACCATCCCTCTCGATTCCCCCTTCGGTGGAAAATCCATCAAGAATTTTGCACCCTTCACACAATGTTTTCAGCTGTCTAAAACTACTGCCTACCCCATAGCCTGCATTGGTGTTGAAGGGTATCACCGTTTTGCCCGTGAAATCGTAATCCTTTAAAAAACTTTTTATTGGGGGAGGCAACTGCATCCCCCAGGTAGGAAATCCCAAAAAGATGGTATCGTACTTATCAAGATTCACTTTGGTTTTTAACGGTGGTAAAAACCCGCTTTCGTTTTCTTCCGCCACCTGTTTTACGATGGCCTGATAATTTTCGGGATAAGGGTTTTTAAGTTCCAACTCAACCAAATCTCCACCAACTTCTAGGTGAATGATTTCGGCAACGGTTTTGGTATTTTTTGTCCGTGATAGATAGATGATTAAAATCTTATCTGATATACCTTCATTTCTCTCACTTATATCTGAGGAGAAACAAGAAGAAAACAAAGTAAATAATATCAAGAGTTTGTTCATCTTTTTTGTTAAATGCTACTGATCGATCAAAGCCGTTTCAGGGCCTCTTACGCCTACCAAAGGTATTTTTTCCAAGGCAGTTCTAAACTCCTTCAGTTCGCTATCCGTAAAGGAAATGTCCAGCGCACCTTGGTTCTCTTTCACGCGATGCAGTTTGGTAGTGCCGGGTATGGGTACAATAAACGGTTTTTGGGCCAATAGCCATGCCAACGAAATTTGTGCCGGAGTGGCATCTTTCTTTCTGCCCCATTCCCGTACCAATTTTAATACTTCCATATGGGCCTTTATTGCCTCCGGAGTAAAATAGGGAACCGCTACAAAACGGGAATCATCGGAAAAGCGGCTGAACTCGTTAAACTTATCTCCTAAGAAACCGCGGCATACAGGTCCCCATGGCACAAAACCGATACCGAGCTCCCCACAGGTATCGATCACTTCATTTTCTAAAGCACGTTGTATCAATGAATATTCACTTTGTAATGCAGCAACTTTTTGCTCTGCATGTGCTTTTCTAATCGTTACGGGCGACACTTCCGACAAACCAAAATGTAAGGCTTTCCCTTCTTTTATTAAATCTTTGACCACGCCGGCCACTTCTTCAACAGGTACATTGGGATCTAATCGATGTAGGTACAATAAATCGATACGGTCTGTTCTCAATCGTTTCAACATGCCTTCAACCGCATTTCTAATATGATCGGGTCTGCTATTGCGCCCGGAGCGATTTCCATCAGAAAAATCGAAACCGAATTTACTGGCGATCACTACATCGTTCCTTACCGGGGCCAATGCTTCGCCCACCAATTCTTCATCGGTAAAAGGGCCGTATACTTCTGCGGTATCAAAAAAAGTGACCCCTGCATCCACTGCGCCTCGAATTACGGGTATCATCTCCTGTTTATCCAATGGGGGATTATAGCTGCCACTTTTCATACTCATACATCCCAATCCGATAGGGGAAACCTCAAGACTTCCCAGCATACGTTTTCCTTCTTTTACAGATGGCTCTTTTGTAAGTTTTTCAGATGCGGTTGTTTCTGTATTTGCAAATGCCATAGGTGCCGCTGTCATACCTACGCCTAAAAGAGCCGATTTTGAGAGGAAATTTCTTCTGTTCAGTTGAATAGATTGGTCGGTTGTGGTATGTTTCTTTTTCATTTTCTTATCGTTTAACTTTTATTTTAAATGCTTATTTAAAAAGGCGATTACCTTAGTACGTATTTCATCCACATCGAACATCTCTCCATAATGCGGAGCATCCTTTACAATAATCAATTCGGTTTCTACCCCTTTGACTTTTAACCAAGAACTTAATAATTGAGATTGTTTTGGGGAAACCAAATCGTCCTTTTCACCGTGTATTATTAAAAAGGGAGGGTCGTTCTCATCTACATAGCTGGCAGGGCTGGCGTTCTTTGCCAAGTCGGGTCGGTCTAGGGGAGCCGCTCCTATAAGTAATCCTTCTGGCGATTTTGGGTCATTGGC
>JAHENB010000016.1 GCA_024643345.1 Maribacter sp.
GGCGCGTTCTTCAAGGGTTTCTGTCATTTTTTTTTCGGTTTTGGAGCAGGAAATGATCGACAAAATCAATAAAAAGCAGTTGAAATATTTCATAAGGGCTAAATTTTAGACCTACAAATAAAGCAATTTGACAACACTCTCGGGGCATCCCGTAACATTTTATTGTCCATGATATATATATTAAGGAGTTTTAGGCTGAATTAATGCTGAAAGTAGTTTTTGTGACTATGAAATGTAAGAAAAAAATGTAGGAATTAAATTCCTGTCCATTATAAACCAAACCGATCCCCCATTGGAACTGAACAAACTGCTCGCACAACTTTCCCACATTGAATCTTTGCTCCATGCATTCTCTTTTGAGACCCTTGAAGCTAGCGAAGCGGGACAATTGAAAAAAACTTTTGATTCTTTCAAAGGCGCCCTGGAGGAAAAGATAAATGCTGCCGTGGCAGTGGGGAGGTCTTCTGATGAACAGGCTGATCTGCCCATCCATCCCTCTCCTATTAATCGACCGACCGCTGCGCCCCAAATGGGCGAAGGCCTATTTATCGCGCAGGTAAGCCATGAAATCCGCACCCCTTTGAATGGGATCATCGGTTTTACCGACTTGTTAAAAGAAGACGAACTCAGTCCGCTGCAGCGTGAAAGAGTAAATGCCATTGAAACTTCCTCCTATTCGCTGATGGAGATCATCAATGAACTCCTCGAATATTCAAAGCTTACATCGGGACTCGAGTCATTTGAATCGGTGCATTTTAGTTTCTATGCCCTGGTACGGGATATCGTTTACCTATGCAAGACCTTGATAGTGAGGAAAAAAGTACATCTGGAGGTCGATATGGATCCGGCCATCCCCGAAGTCTTGATGGGCGATCCCACCAAATTATCGCAGGTCTTGCTCAACCTTTTGGGCAACGCGGTGAAATTTGTGGAAGAAGGGGAGATTTCCCTAAAAATCGTCCTTGATAAAGAACTAGACCAAAAGGTACGTCTACAATTTATCGTGGCCGATAATGGCATCGGCATCGCCGAAGAACAACTGCCGTTCATATTCGATGCTTTCCGTCAGGCGAACCACATAAACACCGATCAGTACGGAGGTACCGGCTTGGGCCTTTCCATTGTTAAACAGATCATCGTAAGGCAAGGGGGCGATATCACCGTATCGAGCAATTTGGGGCAGGGCACCACATTTAAATTCTTTTTGCCGTTTGAAGTGGGGGATAAGGCAAAACTATCAAGGAAACCACAAGATAAAAACCATTTAAAGGAAGGTGCCAAACTGGTCAAGGGCATGGGCATACTAGTCTTTGAGGATAATTTGCTCAACCAGCGCCTCATCGAACAACGGCTAAAAATTTGGGGCTGTAAGACTTTTGTGACCGATAATTACAATTTCGGACTGAACATTTTGCACCATCACCCTATCGATTTGGTACTAATGGATCTGCGTATGCCCGGAATGAGCGGATTTGAGGTCGCCGATCGTATTCGGCACCTACAAAATGAAGCTATCAGAAACGTGCCCATCATAGCCCTTACCGCCGACTTTACCATACAGGATAAGGAGCGATCGGAAATGAACGGCATTAATGACTTCATCTTGAAGCCATATAGTCCGGATGAATTGTTGTTGAAGTTGATAAAAAACCGAAATAGGGACAACGAGGTTCAAGAGGAGGAAGGCTTCAAACTCATGGCAATTGAAGAAATGGCCGTACCAACCATGGAATTTTCATTGGATACGGTCTTGCATGAATGCATGGGCCAGGTTGAACTGCTCGAAGAACTGGTAGTGCTATACAAACAGAACGCCAAAGAATTCATGGCGGTGGCTGGCGAACATTTACAAAATGGCGATTTCAAGTCACTCGAATTTGCCCTGCATAAGATGAAATCAGGACTGGCGATGATGCAGACCGATGGTTTGCACGAAATCGTGGTACAGATGCACCATAACAGTAAGGAAGGCCAGGATTTGGCCTATCTGAACGATTTATACCAGGACTTCTTGGCTGCCTATCCCAAAGTGGAAAAGATGATTGACGGGGCCTTGTCAAAATTGAAAAAAACCTGAGCGGATGGACATGCAGAAAACGATCTTATTGGCAGATGACGATGAATTGCTTGCGGCCTTACTGACTTTTAGATTACAAAAGGGCGGATATTCCGTGGTTTGGTGCCGCGACGGAAGGGAAGTGAAAGTACAATTGGCCAAGGCCATGCCAGATATGATCGTAAGCGATATCATGATGCCTTATTTCTCGGGGATCGAGCTGCTCGATTATGTAAGAAAGGAACTAGGCTCTCCAACACCGATCATCATCATCTCTTCCGCGGGCAATGAGGAAAATGTAATGAGTGCATTTGAATTGGGCGCCAATGACTTTATTTCAAAGCCGGTTAGTCCGGCAGAACTCTTGATCCGGGTGGCCAGGGAATTGAACAAAACCAAAGTTGGATATTAAATATACATACCATACCATCTCACTGATCACCGCACCTAAGCTGCACACCGACTTGCTTTGGGACTTGATCATGCTCTTTGTTGCCATTTCCGCGTTATACTTTGTGGCCATCTTTATTTTCAGGCATTTTATTTCCAAAACCTCAAAAAGAACGGATCAGGTAAGAAAACAGCTGATGCCCATGGTAAGCGCTTTCCTTTTCCACGAGCAGCACGCTGGCACATCGGAACAAATCGATTACGCACATCTTAAAATGGAAATGCGTTCGCTTTTGAAAAACAAATTTCACCAAAAGGTCTTGACCGGTATCTTACTTGAACTCCGACTGGACCTATCGGGCAGTTCCTTGTCAAAGTTATTCGCACTGTACCAAGACCTTGGAATGCATAGGTTCGCTTATTCAAAATTGCGGAGTTGGCGTTGGGAAAAGGTTTCCCATGGGATTCTGGAACTCACGAAAATGCAGGTGGCCGAATCCTATGGCTTCCTGACGAAATTCATCAACGACAAACGCCCAACCATCAGGAAACAGGCCGAAATTGCCGTGGTGACCCTGAAACCCGAGGGCCTCGATTACTTTTTGGATACCACCCGATATAAAATTTCAGAATGGCAACAATTGAAGCTGCTCGAGGTGATCAGAACCCAGGAAGATTATCTGCCCCCTAGTTTTAAGGGATGGCTTACTTCCAAAAACAAATATGTGGTCTTGTTCTCCCTTCGGTTGATAAAACACTTCCATCAAAACGATGCCACCGCCTCCATCATCGAATTGGTAAAACATCGCAACAACCAAATTAAATTGGAGGCCATAGATTGCATCAGAACATTTCATATGACCTTGGCATTGGAAACCTTAAAAACGATTTTCTGGCGTTGCACGGCGGTTGTTAAGATTGCCATCCTCCAAGCTATAGGTAGTTTGGGCACCATTGACGAGATAGAATTCTTGAAGCTCATCGAAAAAAAGGAAGCCAATTTTACCGTGAGGAGCAAGGCCTTGAGTGCCATTAATTTGATCAGCCCCGAAAGTGTCCTTCCCACCGAAGGTATTCTTGATACGAGCAGCTATAAAATTCCTGAAGACCTGCATCCTAAGGAAATAAAGGAAATGCCCCATGAAAAACTGTTTGAAGAGCAGGAGGTCGAAGAAACAACCACACCGATGGATACGGTGCAAAGTATTTCGGCATCATTGCCTTTAAATGATAGCATTCAGGAAGGAAGCGCTATCGAATCTGAAATTGATCCCGAGCCAAAGACCAATACAGAAACACCGAAACTGAACGAGATTGAAGTCTTCTTCAATGAAGAAATCCTTGATAGGGAACCTGGCCTCGCCTTCGAAAGACCGTTGACGGTGCCCGATAAAACCAAAGACATAGAATTCACCATGGATTTCTTGCCCCTTGTGGTAAGTGATGCGAAGGAATTGATATCATCGGGAAAATCTGTTGCTGAATTGCCGGTTGTTTTTGAAGAACTTAAGTGGGAATCGCCTGCTGCGGAGGACAAGGAAGCAAAAAAGCCATTCCGGTTTGGGCTAATGGAAGAAGCGCTGAACTTTATTCCTTTGGTGGTTGGGGATAGCGATACCGAAGACCATGAATCGACTGCTGCCAAATTGGAAAATAACGAGATCGATAAGCTTGGCCTTTTAGACATTGATTTGGACTATGAAATTGTCCGAACAGATATGGAGAAGGGCATACCAAAGGAAGAAGAATCGTTTTTGCTTTTGGAGGTTGAATATGAAGAAATCCAGGTATTACCAGAAGAAAGGGACATACCGAAGGCAATTACGGAATTTGAAGTTGACTATGAAAATATATTGCCGGTACCCAGAGACATGATGAATGAGCTCGATACCGAGGCCGAAATGTCATTTATTGGTGAAACTATTGATGCTCAGGAATTACCACCTTGGCTTTTGAAAGAATTGGAGAACGTACCGTCAAGTGATATGGCTCCTGAATATTTAGAAGACTTAGAAGCGAATTTTGCACCACCCAAATCAGTGGCCGATTTCCAAAAGTTACTGACGCCGATACCCGCACGAAAAATATACCATAAGGACATTGAAGCTCAAATGCACCTCTTGGAAGATATCGAGCTTTTTGGCGATACGCGGGAAATCGATCTGTTGAAGGAATTACATCTGAAAGCGAAGCACGATATTGTAAGGGTGCGGATAGAAAGGCTTTTAAAACGTTTTTCAGAACCCATTACCGATTATGCAGATGCAGATCGGGACCAACCGGAACTTGGATATTCCTTGCCAAGCTTTAGTATTTTTTCCGAATTGTTTCTGCACTGTGATACCGAGTCAAAATTGATCTTACTAAAAGAGATTGCCTCCGTTGGCGATGAAAAGGAAGTCGCTTTCTTGAAAAAATTGTCCCAAGACCCAGAATCTCAGATCCGTGAACAAGCAGCCACAGCATTGCTAAAGCTGGAAGCTCTTCTGGAGGATAAGAAAAACATGTGGGAAACAAAGACCGAAGTCGAATCTGCTGCTATCAATATGGGATCCGATGATTATGAAATAGATCCCCTGATCAATGCCATAGAAGTTCATTTTAACCAATCCCTGAATATTTTCGATATCGGGTTCGATCTGGCCCTCGAAGAAGAAACGCCTTTGGTAAAAGAGCAAAAAAACGACAAAGAAGACGATCAAATAGGTTCACTTTGGCGGTCGATCAAGGAGTTTTCACAAAAACTAATTACAAAAAGCTAATGGATAGCGGGGTATTCGACATCATTCTGGAGTACATCAACGTTGTTTTCTATGGGTTCACCATATGCCTATTCTTGATATTCAGCACTATGGCCTATTTGGCTACGCGAAGCTCGATCCATTACCGCCACAAGAACAGTTTCGGGGACATTTCAAAGGTCATGGCCTCCCCTTTGGCGCCTAGCATCACGATTATAGCTCCGGCCTATAACGAAGAGCTTACCATTGTGCAAAATGTTCGTTCCCTATTATCGTTGCAGTATGTGAACTATGAAGTGATGATCGTCAACGACGGTAGTAAAGATGACACCCTTAAGCGTTTGATCCTGGCTTACGATTTGGTAAAGATCGAACAGGAAATTGATCCCAATTGGAAATCGAAACCCATCAGGGGCATCTATAAATCCAGACACCGGCCGTTTTCCAAACTTACGGTTATCGATAAGGAGAACGGGGGCAAATCGGACGCCTTGAATGCCGGGATGCAGCTTTCGGAGCATAAATATATTGGCTGCATTGACGTTGATTGTCTTTTGATGCCCGATGCTTTATTGCATGTGGTCAAGTCATTCTTTCAGCGTTCCAAAAAAAAGGTCATTGCGGTAGGTGGTGTCATTCGTGTCGCTAATTCTTGCAGGATATCGGGCGGGCAATTGGAAGAAATCAGACTGCCAACGAACTGGTTGGCCAAGTTTCAGCTCTTGGAATATACCCGCTCCTTTATCTTGGGCAGGATGGCATGGGGCAAAATCGACAGTTTATTGATCATTTCTGGTGCCTTTGGCTTTTTTGACCGTGAGATTGCCTTGGCGGTAGGAGGTTATGATACGGATACGGTGGGGGAAGATATGGAGATCGTTTTTAAGATGAGGCGTTATATGCATGATCGAAAAGAGGCCTATACCATTGAATTTATTCCCGACCCACTTTGTTGGACCGAAGTCCCCGAGAGCATCAAGATCTTGATGAACCAAAGAGATCGATGGGCCAGGGGCAATGTTGAAACCTTGTACAAACACCGGGACATGTTCTTTAATTCGAAATTTGGAAGACTGGGCCTTCTCAGTTATCCCTATTGGTTCTTCTATGAATGGATGGCCCCCATACTGGAATTCACGGGCTTGATCTCGATCATCCTATTCTATTATCTGGGGATTCTCAATACGGATTTCTTCATTGCATTGTCGGTAATGGTCTATGCTTTTGCCATGATGTTTTCGTTCTACGCGATCCTATGGGAAGTGTATTCGTACAAGCAGTATAATAAAACCAAAGATATTTTGACCTTGATGCTCTTTGCGCTTATCGAACCCTTTGTATTTCATCCCATTGTTTCGTTTTCTGCAATACGGGGCAACTACAAGAAGCTTTTCGGCTTGGAAGGGGGTTGGGGCGACATAACACGTAAAGGATTTACCAAAGTTTAAGAAAATGAACACGAGCCATTTAGATAGGTTTACCCTAAAACACTACACCAGATTGATGTTCTCATTCTTTGGCTGTTTGGCGGTACTCTCTATATTCCAGTATACCACGCTCTATTTCAAAGGGGTGGTCGATACCATTTTTGGCACGAGCTTTCTCATAGCTTTGGTCCACCATTTGGGGTTTACCGCCTTGGTGGGAATCGTACTTACCTTTCCCTTCAATTTTTGGGAGAATTTCAGGCCTAGGTATGGTTTTGTGCTCACGATTGTCGTTTTAATGCTGATATTGATAATTGAAGCCCTTCTCATCGCCTATTTTATAACAACTTTGGTCCCCTTGGGATCTGATTTACTGGGCTATAGCTTCGCAGATCTCAAGATGACCATTTCAAATTCGGGCGGCCAATCGTTCTATGTTGTTTTGGCCGTTGTGGCAATTACTGGCCTTTTCTTTGGTTTTTATAAGGTCACTTCCAAATTCTACCACAGGATCAGTAAAATGTATCCTTTTACCATCATCCTATTCAGTCTTTTTGTCGCTACCCTCTTTACCGATGGTAAGCCGATCAATCAGAATAAAACGCAGTACCTGGCCATCAACCTGTACCAAAGCACCACTGAAGACAATTCCTATGTGGCCGATGTGGAATATCCGCTGATCAAAAGACCGGAGATGCCAGATGTTTTGGGCTCATATTTTAACCTGAAGGAGGATAAGCCCAATATCGTGTTTATTATGGTGGAAGGCCTGGGAAGGGATTTTGTAGGGGAAGGGGCCGAATATGGCGGATTCACCCCTTTTCTCGATTCATTGACCACCCAATCGCTCTATTGGGAGAATTGTTTGAGCACTACGGGGAGAACTTTTGGTGTACTTCCGGGATTGTTCGGTTCCCTGCCATTTGGTAAAAGCGGATTTATGGAATTGGACGAATACCCCAACAAGCTTACCCTCTTCAGTATCTTAAAGAACAATGGCTACAATACTTCCTATTATCAAGGTACAAATAGTTCTTTTGACAATATAGATAGGTTTTTGCGAAGTGAGGACCTTGATTTTGTTTTGGATAAGTCGGGTTTTGGAAGTAAATACGAATTACAGGCAAAAGATGCGGCCGGCTCCTCATGGGGATATCCTGATAAGGAGTTGTTCAAAAAAAGTATGAGCCTTCCAAGGGACCCTACGCAACCCCGTATGGAGGTTTACATGACCATCAGTACCCATGAACCCTTTATTCCGCCCACTCCAGAGTATTACGAAAAAAAGTTGGAAAAATTTATTTCGCAAGGCGATTTTACGGGCCAAAAACGGAAAGTAATCGAAAAAAACGATGGTGTTTTTGCCAGTCTGTTGTATACCGATGATGCCTTGAAATGGGTGTTCGAAGCCTACAAAAAGCAGCCCAATTATGAAAATACCATTTTCGTGGTCACCGGTGATCATAGGTTGATTCCAATTCCTCAGCGCAATGCCTTGAGCCGTTTCCATGTGCCACTGATCATTTATAGTCCGTTGTTGAAAACGACCAGGAAAATGAGTTCGGTTTCTTCCCACTTCGATGTGGCGCCCACATTGTTGGCCATGCTAACGAACGCCTATAAGTTGAAAATGCCCAAAAAAGTGGCATGGATGGGCGGTACCCTAGATACCCAGGAAGCTTTCAGATCTGTTAAGGACATCCCCTTGATGCGCAATAAAAACGAATTGAAGGAATTTATTAGTGGAACTAAAATTTATACCGATGGAAATGTCATGGAATTCGATAAGAATATGGACCTCAGTTCTACTTTGGCCGGAAGTGCCAAATTGGAAAAGAAATTGGACAACTTTAAGGCCATGAACCAGTATGTGACCACAAATGACAAGATCATTCCCGACAGCCTGGCCATATTCACCCAACGGAGTGAAAAGTTTGAGGAAACCGACATGGTGTGGATCAATAGTGTATTCAACGGCCAAAATTTTGATAGGGCATTTTTTACCGCAAGGGACCTGGCGTTTGAAAAGGATTATGACAGGGCCTTGTTACTTTGTCGTTATATCATGTCCGAAGCGCCCAGCCATATAGACACAAAGGTTCTTACTGGAAGAATTTATGCCTGGATGGGGGAACGTGAAAAATCGATCCAGATACTCAATGATTGTGTTAAGATGAACCCCAACTATATCGATTCCTATTCCGCACTTTTCGATGTTTACTTCTGGGCAGGAAAAGATAAGGAGGCCATGGAATTGATTGACAGGGTCGAGCAGAACAGTTCCAATGCAAATGAGGTCGCCGATAAGATTAAAAGGGCCAAAAGAGAATATGCAAAGCTAGGGAACACTGCTTCTATCCAAGAAAGCAAAACCGTAAAACAGGGGACCAAAGTGGCCGCCACCGATCAATGATTCAAAATATACGCTATTATATCATCCTATGTATCGGAATGTACCACCTCGGGGCGTTTGCACAAGATTTGAATCGTGGTATCGACGAATCGATTGCTTTTTCAAAGGCACAAGGCCTAGCTTTTGAAGGGGATATCATAGCGGCTCGGGACATACTTGAGACTATGGATACCAAACAATCGGCGAATGCTGAAATGGGTACGCTCCTGGCGAGGATCTATAGTTGGGAAGGACATTATGATCGGGCCAGGGAGCACTTCAATACCATCACCTCAAAAGACCGGGCTAATGCGGATGCTTGGATCTCCGCCATCAAGAATGAGCTTTATGCCGATAACGACGCCACCGCACTTGGGTTGGCCAACAAGGCACTTTTTTATCTACATGAAAATACCGAAGTGACCAGGTTACGGGCCCTGGCCCTTGAAAACATCAAAAACCGGGAATATCCTGAATGGGTCACTGAAGAGTCGGTTATAGATTCGGTGTCTCCCCTAAAAGTAAAATCCAAGAAGGAAGATAAGCCCGTATTGGCCAAAGATGCCATGGATCCTACCGGAGGGCTTGCCAAGACCGAATCGAAAAAGGAGACCGAGGAAAAAAGCATATCAAGAAACCGTGTGGCCATCGCGAACTCCTTTGCCATTTTCGACGCGGTATATGATCCAATGATATTTTCCAGCATTTCGTATCGGAGACAGACCAAAATGGGCAGTATCATTCCACGGATCAATTATAGCAACCGTTTGAACAAGAATGGGCTTCAATACGACCTTGATCTATATCCCAAATTTTCTAAGCGCTTCTATGCCTATCTTAACTATGGTTATTCAAAGGCTTCTATTTATCCCCAACATAAAGTGGGGGGGGACCTTTACGCCAACTTACCGGGTGCCATGGAATTTTCGGCCGGCATGCGGTATATCAGCTTTGAAACAAGGAACGTAACGGTAATCACCAATTCTTTGGGCCATTATCATGGCAATTATTATTTCTCGCTCCGTTCTTATATTACCCCACAATCGAACAATCTGACGCGGCTATCGGGCAACCTGTTGGTTAGAAAGTACCTAAAGGACGCAGAAAGTTATTTCGGTGTAAATGCTGGTCTCGGCTATTCCCCCGAACTTAGACAATTATGGAACGGAACTGAACTTTTGGCGGAGACCTTGCTCTATATTGAATCGCAACGCTTGAGTCTCGAGTACCAGTTCAGTGTCAAAAACACCCCCAACATTTATAGGGCAAATCTTGGGGTTTCCCGTCAGGAGCTGGTATTCGATACCGGCAATTTCTTTTGGTCTATCTCGGCCGGGATTACCTATCAGGTTAAGTTTTAAGGGTACTTCGGGCTATTGGGTCAAAAAAATGAATCCTTTTGTGAATATATTAACCCTACTGTACGATAGGTTTCACAACAAAAAGCGTCCGATACACCACAATTAATTGTTGGGATTTGACGTTATAGTTATGTTTACAACATATTACTTGAAGCCCAATTCAAATAATAAAAGAAACCAAATCTGAAATATTAACCTAACCTATCAACCCACATGCTCTACGACACCTATGGAGAGGAGTATTTAAATTTTCTCCAAGATTTAAATGAAATTTTAAGTTTAAACGAATTGGTGGAGCTCGACTATATGTAGTCAGGCCCTGCTTCCCAAAATTCAAAAAAACCTACAGTTATGGCAAATCAAAACCCCGATAATGCGGCGTACATGAATTTTATCGAAAGTTTGAATGAAATTCTTACCGATTTTGAAATCAGTAAATTGAATTACTCTTAAGTGTTTATTATAGTGTTTGTTCAAAGGAAAAAGGGCTGTCGATGAGATAGCCCTTTTTTTTGAATGCACTTTTATTATCCCAGATAGGTCTTGAGCATTTTGCTCCTGGTGTTATGGCGCAATTTTCGGATTGCTTTTTCGCGAATTTGACGCACGCGTTCACGCGTAAGATCAAAAGTCAATCCTATTTCGGCCAAAGTCATCGATTGCTGATCTCCAATGCCGTAATACAGTTTTACAACATCGGCTTCGCGAGGGGATAAGGTCTCCAATGCCCTATTGATTTCAGTGTTCAGCGATTGCTGCATCAGAACATTATCGGGTTTGGGCGATTCACCAGATCGCACAACGTCGTACAGATTGGAATCTTCCCCTTCCCTCAAGGGCGCATCCATGGAGATATGCCGCCCCGCATTCTTTAAGGATTGCCTTACCTCGTTGACGGTCATCTCCAGTTCCTGGGCAATTTCCTCGGCCGAAGGTGGGCGTTCATGAGCCTGCTCCAAATAAGAAAAAGCTTTTTTGATTTTATTGATCGAACCAATCTTGTTCAAAGGCAATCTTACCACTCGCGATTGCTCTGCAAGTGCCTGAAGTATCGATTGGCGAATCCACCAGACCGCATAGGAAATGAATTTAAAACCTCGGGTTTCATCGAACCGCTTCGCGGCCTTCACTAAGCCAACATTGCCCTCATTGATCAAATCGGGCAACGTAAGCCCTTGATTTTGGTATTGCTTGGCCACCGACACGACAAAGCGAAGATTGGCCGTGGTCAATTTCTCCAATGCCGCTTGATCTCCATCCCTTATTTTCTGTGCCAATTCTACTTCTTCACTAGCGGTGATCAGGCCTATTTTGCTGATATCTTGTAGGTACTTGTCAAGTGATTTTGATTCACGATTGGTGACCTGCTTGATAATCTTTAGTTGCCTCATATATATATATCTGTTTTTTAGGGTTACAATAAGACATCATGATACATTTTTATTGCCTCTTATCCAAAGGAATTAAGGTATTATTATACATATTTTATGAGTTGATCGGTAATTTAGGGCAAGATTCGATAGATATTGAGGAAAACACTTGGGCAAGCCCTATTTTTTGGGTAATATTCCGTGGAATTTGTAGACCGGTTTAAATAAGATATACCAAAGACTGGTCAAAAAGCGTTGGAATACCGCTTCATCCCTGTCAATTATTACATGGAAACCAGGTTTTAACCTCGTTTTGGTTTAGATAATATTCAAGCTGCTTCATGAGCAAAAGACTTTTAAAAAAATATTTATCCGAGTTGAAAAAACCGGAGTTGGAACATCAATTGATGGATCTTTATCTGCGTTTTCCTTCCGTAAAGTCCTACTATGATTTTGTATTCAATCCGAAAGAGGATAAGTTGATACAGGAAGCCAAAACCAAAATCTCGAATGAGTATTTTCCTTTAAAGCGGAAAAGGGCGAAAGCTAGGCGCTCTGTGGCCCAAAAATATATCAAGCACTTTAAAACCTTGGGCGTTGATTCGCATTTGATCGCCGATGTTATGCTCTATAATCTTGAAATCGCCCAAGCCTACGCCAATGAAAGAAATCTGCCCGATTCTTTTTTTAAAAGCATGTTGAATTCTTTTACAGAGGCCGTTCACTATATTTCGGTGAATGGCTTACTGGTCGATTTTAAGGAAAGGATAGCGGGGATCTATGAGAAGGCACAGGATCGGCACTGGCCCAATGGGGAGGAATTTACAAGGGCACTAGATCTCATCGATTAACTTTTAAACCAATTAGTGCAATATATATATCCTAACCTAAAAACCTCTAATAGTATGGCCATTGTGATTATTAGGCAAGACGATAAAATAGAGTCTTGGATGACGGCGATCAAGGCAGCGGCACCCGAGATTCCCGTGTACAGTTATTTGGAAGATCATCCGAAAGATGAAATTGATATGGCCTTGGTATGGAAGCATCCGGAAGGCGTTCTGAACCAATATTCCAAGCTTAAGTGCATAGCATCGTCTGGAGCAGGGGTAGATTTTATCTTTGAAGACCGTTCCGCACCGGAGAACTTGCCCATTACCCGTGTTGTAGACCCCATGCTGGCCAGTGATATGTCTGAACATGTCATCGCGCTCATATTCGGCTATTTGAAAAACCTAAACCAATATAAGATAGACCAGCTCAATCGGGCATGGAATCCGCGGCCGTATCACCGTATTACCGATTTTACCGTTGGAATATTGGGTTTGGGGGAACTGGGCAAATTGCTTGCAAAGGACTTGTACCATCTGGGGTTTAAGGTTCAGGGCTGGTCACAAACAAAAAAAACCATCGAAGGGGTGTTAAGTTATTCCGGATCGGAAGAACTGCCATTGTTTCTAAAAGGTACACAGATATTGATCTGCCTGTTGCCCTTAACCGTGGAGACCACTGGATTTTTGAACAGTAACCTATTTCAACAAATGCCCAAGGGCACTTATGTGATCAATGTGGCCAGAGGAGGCCATTTGGTCGATAACGACCTTTTGGAACAACTGGAAACGGGCCATATTTCCGGTGCGGCACTCGACGTCTACCACCAAGAACCACTCCCCGTAGAGCATCCTTTTTGGACACATTCCAAGATCCATATGAGCCCACATTGCGCCAGTGTTTCGGATACCGCCTCCGTGGTGCCACAGATCATAGCCAATTATAAAAGGGTATTGGCCGGCGAACCCTTATTGCATCAAGTCTCCCGAAACCGTGGTTATTGATAGGTCCCTTGAATTCATTTTGAAATTTGGATTTCTAGCCTTATTCTTTCGGTAAGGATAAATTTGTTTTAATTTTGCAAAATTGGGGTGTTGGGAATCACAGCACTTTTATTTAATTAAAATTAAATCCGCCCGCCTACTTGGAACTGCAGAAAGACAAGACCGAAAAAACACTTTACGATTACCAGAATGAAGACCTGAACACCATTTTCAATTATTTGGAAGAGGGTAATTCAGATAATTTGCTTTACCAGCTGCCAACCGGTGGAGGCAAAACGGTGGTGTTTTCGGAAATTGCCAGGCGATATATACAACTCAAGAAGAAAAAGGTGGTGGTGCTTACGCACCGGATCGAATTGAGCATGCAAACCTCGAAGATGCTAAGGGGCTTTGGGGTGAAGAACAAAATCATCAATAGTGGCGTTAAGGAACTTCAGGACCAGGATGAATTCATGTGTTTTGTGGCCATGGTCGAAACCTTGAACAATAGGTTACAGGAAGAGAAGGTTGAAATAAAGGACATCGGTTTGGTAATCATCGATGAGGCCCATTACAATTCGTTTAGAAAGCTGTTCAAGTATTTTGAGGCATCGACGATACTCGGGGTCACTGCCACGCCGTTGAGCTCCAATATCAAGCTCCCCATGAAGGACAATTACCAGAAATTGATCATTGGGGAATCGATAACTTCTTTAATAGAGCAGAAATTTCTCGCTAAGGCCAATATGTACAATTACGACGTAAGCCTACAGAGTCTTAAACTGGGCATCAACGGGGATTATACCGTAAAGTCTTCCGATGAACTCTATGGCAACCAGAGCATGTTGGGAAAATTGATGAATGCCTACAACGAAATCGCGAGGGGTACAAAAACATTGATATTCAACAACGGGATCAATACTTCCAAGTATGTATATGAGACCTTTAAAAAAGCAGGGCTCAACATTCGGCATCTCGACAATAAGAACACGGCTTCTGAGCGAAGGGAGATATTGGATTGGTTTTCCGAAACACCGAATGCCATATTGACTTCGGTGAGCATCTTGACCACCGGTTTTGATGAGCCTACCGTGGAGACCATTATTTTAAATAGGGCTACCCGGTCTTTGACCCTCTATTTTCAAATGATAGGCCGAGGTTCGCGTATACTTCCCAACAAAGATGAGTTCACGGTAGTCGATTTAGGGAACAATGTGGCACGTTTTGGGATGTGGGATGCCCCGGTAGATTGGCAGGAAATCTTTCACTTTCCGGATTTTTATCTCGAAAACATCAAAAACGATGAAGACATTGAGCGCGAGTTTGTTTATGAAATGCCGGCCGATTTGAAGGCCAAGTTCAGCAAATCGAATGAAATCGAATTTGATGTTAAAGAAGAGTACAAAAAAATCTTTGCCCAAGGATTGCGATCAAAGGTGGTTTTGGAAAGGAGTATCGAGCAGCACACAAAGATGTGCGTTGAAAATGCCAAGGATGTCTATGATGCCAGGATACTTGCCAAACAGTTAAAAGAAGAAATCTCTTATCGGGTACGCCAATACTCCTATTGTATCATGAACAACACAAAAAACTACAAAGAGTGGCTCGAGGAAGATTATGAACGTCGTTTACGTTCAAGTATTTCTAAGAAGTTTGCCGCTAAATTATAGTCCGTTCGTTACAATTGAATCAATCCCCTGATAAAATCTGTTCCTTCGTGGCGATTATGGGCAAAACCGAATAAGGATTCACAATTCAAAATAATGTCCACAAAGCTCCTTGTCATTGGATTTACATGGCCTGAACCTTTAGCTACGGCAGCAGGCACAAGGATGTTGCAACTCTTGCTTTTTTTTAAGGAATACGGTTATGACATTCATTTTGTCAGCACGGCGCAAAGGGGCGAAAACAGTATGGATCTAGAGGCATTGGAGGTCCATACTGCAGTTGTGGCCCTCAACGATTCCCGTTTCGATGCATATGTGACGTCCCTTTTACCCGATGTGGTCCTGTTCGATCGATTTTTGACGGAGGAACAGTTTGGCTGGCGGATAACACAATGCGTTCCCAACGCCCTCAGAATATTGGATTCGGAAGATCTGCACTCGCTGCGCACCACACGGCAATTGGCACACGGGGCAGGTAAACCGTTTACTTATGAAATGTGGTTAAAGGAGGATATCACCAAAAGGGAAATCGCCAGTATGTACCGTAGCGACCTTACATTGGTCATATCGCCCCATGAAATGCACTTATTGAGAACGGTTTTCAAAATCGAGGAAGGGCTCCTAATGCTGCTTCCCTTCATGATCGATTTAAATTCAGAAAATGGTAAAGCGGGGCGACCTTTCGAGGAAAGACATCACTTTATGTTCGTTGGGAATGGAAAACATGCCCCCAATGTTGATGCGGTCATTTGGTTGAAGGAAGAAATTTGGCCCTTGATTCGAAAAAAGCTTCCCAAAGCCGAATTACATATTTTTGGGGCATATATGCCTGAAAAAATAAACCAAATGCATAAGGTTTCGGAGGGCTTTATCGTTAATGGCCACCTTGAAGACCTGACCCTTGCCATGGGAAAGACCAAGGTTAATTTGGCACCCTTGCGCTTTGGTGCGGGTTTGAAAGGTAAATTGATCGATGCGATGCGGTATGGCGTTCCAAGTATTACCACACCTATCGGGGCGGAGGGCATGCACGGAGATTTACCATGGAATGGAGCCATAGCCGATTCGTGCCAAGACTTTGCAAAGGCGGCCATAGCGCTATATGAAAACCCGGACGCTTGGTTAGAAGCCCGAATAAACGGATATAAGATTATTGAAAAGTTATATGCCGATACTGGTCTAAAAGTATCTTTTGCCAAAAGAATTCAAGATTTGAAGGGTCGTTTGGAGAGACATCGAGCACAAAATTTTATAGGGGCAATGTTGGGATACCATTCGATGGCCAGTACCAAATACCTTTCTAAATGGATCGAAGAAAAAACCAGGTCTGCCACCAAATGAATTTTAACCATTACTTAAAGACCAATGGCGCAATGCCATTGAAATAGTATCTTTATAAACGCAATGATAAATCGCATACCATGAAAAAAGCGGAATGGATAACCGTAAGACAATTCGAGGATATCACCTATAAAAAAAGCGATGGTGTCGCGCGTATTGCCTTTAACAGGCCCAATGTTCGAAATGCCTTTAGACCCAAGACCACAAGTGAACTTTATAAGGCCTTTTATGACGCTCAGGAAGATACTTCCATCGGGGTCGTTTTACTCTCTGCCGAAGGACCCTCTTCCAAAGATGGGGTGTATTCTTTTTGCAGTGGAGGGGATCAAAAAGCCAGAGGCCACCAAGGCTATGTGGGCGAAGATGGGATGCACCGTCTCAATATACTTGAGGTGCAACGGCTGATCCGTTTCATGCCCAAAGTGGTCATTGCCGTCGTGCCTGGATGGGCTGTTGGTGGCGGACATAGCCTTCATGTGGTCTGTGACCTTACCCTTGCCAGCAAGGAACATGCCATTTTTAAACAAACAGATGCCGATGTCACCAGTTTTGACGGAGGATACGGATCGGCCTATTTGGCCAAAATGGTCGGCCAAAAAAAGGCAAGGGAAATTTTCTTTTTGGGCAGAAACTATAATGCGCAGGAAGCTTTTGATATGGGCATGGTAAATGCGGTGGTTCCGCATGATACATTGGAAGAAACAGCCTATCAATGGGCTCAGGAAATCCTTGAAAAGTCGCCTACATCGATTAAGATGTTGAAGTTTGCCATGAACCTCACCGATGACGGCATGGTGGGCCAACAAGTATTCGCGGGGGAAGCTACCCGGCTGGCTTATATGACCGAAGAAGCCAAAGAAGGGCGCAATGCCTTTTTGGAAAAAAGAAAACCCAATTTTGGAAAAAATAATTGGATTCCCTAGTTTTCGGATTGGTTGATTTTAAGTTTTGATCTTCCGCTTCGCATGTCTCGACATCATGCAAGGGGAACATAACTTAGGGGAACATAACTAAAAAGAGCCCTGCCGTTGAGGGCAGGACTCTTTTACGAGAACACTATATGAAAATGAAAAAATTAACTCCTTCAATATTAATAACGTAAACTTAGGCCGTAGATTGGGTCTCTCTAAATTATTGTTGTGAGATGGCCCCAAAATGTGGCCTAAACCTAAATTTATGACATGAACCATTACGGTATTAAGACTAAATGGATCATCCGATGCAATTGACCGACCTTATAAAGAAGTTTTATATTGAGTTCCCGATTATGGAAAATAGGGGAAATCCTTGGAACATCATTGCAGATTTAGAATCGATAATTACCGCACAAATAGCCACATTGAGCAAATCGGAATATCATATTCACGATCAAATCGCGATTCACAAAACGGCTATTGTGGAATCCGGTGCGGTGCTAAAGCCCTATGCAATCATAGGTAAAAATTGTACCATAAAAGCGGGCGCCTACTTGCGCAATGGGGTTTGCTTAACTCAAAACGTGACCATTGGCGCCAACTGTGAAATAAAACAAAGTATCATTTTCAGTGCATCGCGTATGGCACATCTAAATTATGTCGGCAATTCAATGATTGGTTCAGATGTAAACCTGGAGGCAGGGGCAGTTTTGGCGAACCATTTTAATGAAATTCCCAATAAAACGGTTAGGCTCAACTATATGGGCAATGTTATAGATACACAAAGCCTTAAGTTCGGTGCAATCATCGGAGATCGATCACGAATAGGCGCCAATGCGGTACTCAATCCGGGTACGGTACTTTCTCCCGATTCGGTTGTGGGCCGCCTTGTGCATGTCGATCAGATGAAACAACTCGAATAAATATTATTGAATGGAGGCGATAACTTCCCTTAAAAAGCCATTCACATCAAAATCGGGCTCTTCCGCAAGTCCGGTTCGCACCACGACCAAGTCTTTTGATGGGATGATGAATACATATTGTCCCTGATAGCCATTGGCGGAATACAGATCTCTGGGCACATCGGGATATTTTCCTTCGGCATTGAGCCAAAAATGGGCACCATATGTACCTTGAGAATGGGGGGTAGGGCGACTAACATATGCTGGCCATTCGGGATCAAATACTTGTTCTCCGTTCCAAAGCCCATCATTAAGGTAGAGCAATCCGAATTTTGCCCAATCACGGGTACTGGCCCACCCATAAGAAGATCCTACAAAGTTGCCGGAGGCATCGGTTTCGATCAACATGGAGGTCATCCCGATCTTGTCGATGAGTTCATGATAGGGAAAATTTAGATAGGCTTGCTGGTCGCTCATTGTATTTCTAAGCAATCCGGAGAGTAGGTTGGTGGTCCCCGATGAATAGTTCCATATCTCCGTGGGCGGTGCAATCGACTCATTTTGCGCCTGAACAAGGGACATATTATCAGACAGGAACAACATTTTGGTGACATCTGAAATGGAGGTATAGTCTTCATCCCATGCGAGCCCGCTCTGCATGCGAAGCAGGTGGTTGAGTGTGATGTTTTTTCGCTCATCATTTTGCCATGCCGCTACTTCTGCCCGTTCGTTGATATTGATCTTTCCTTGATATTGGAGAATACCATAAAGTGTCGCGAGTACGCTCTTGGTCATGCTCCAGCCCAGTATTGGTGTATTTTCATTAAATCCATCACCATAGCGCTCGGCTATGATATGGTTCTTATAGGCTACCAGTACGGTTCTTGTTTTTTGGATTGCCGGATTCGAAAATGCCAGATCCATAGCCTCCTCCAAATGCCGAAAGTCCACATTGGCGAACAAAGTGTCTTTTGGGTCACCGTTACCAAAGGGAAACGGCAAGGTCAGAAGCTTTGGATTTCTTTGTGGTTTAAGGGCGTTTTTATCCAAATGAGTCCCTGGGTTGATCAAGAAGCATCCCAGACCATCGATACATTCGGTCTCACGTTGCATAAGTCCAAATACGCTGGCACTGGCGCCATGATCTGCAGGTTTGACATCTGCCCACTTGATCATGGGCACATTGTTGTCATTTTCCTTTATGGAAGTTGGATTTCGATGTGCGATAAACACGGTAGAGGCCATATTTTTGGAAGCATAACCCGAAATAATCGTAAGTTTTGGAAAATTGAGCCAGGCAAATATTCCTATTAGTCCCAGGAAAACCAATACAGTGCGTTTCAACCACTTCATCGGGGAAGCAAATAAAGAGAGTAAAGGTTAAAGATAACGAAAACCATAATGCTAAAGGGCTTTTTCCAAAAATTATGGAAACACACCAAACCGTATTTCAGTGGTTCTTTCTAACTTTCATGGGCGAAGTTTTCATCGTTAAAAAGCTTATAAAGATAAAATTATGCCGCGTTGGGATGACCTACAGGAACAATTGAAATGGGTGGCCGCGGAAGGCTAAGGTAAAAACCATACGTTCCGGTTCAATGCACTTTATTCATGTTCCAAAGCAAGACCTCGGAGATCGATGAACCAGATGCTAAAGGCCATCTTTAGGGAGAAATCGGCGTATGCGCGGTAGAAGGGGCGATAGAAGCATGTGGGAAAACCATAAACAAAGGCAACAAGATGATTTCGAAGGTTTGGGACTCCTTTAGGGGCAAGCCATTAACCCGATTCCCATATACGGTTGTCCGTGGGGGCTTGTCAGATGCGCGGCACGTATACTGGAATTTTGTCTCTTCTGACCCGGCTTCCATTGAAAAAGCAAAGAGGGCGTGGGTCAATAAAGATTTTATTATGATGGCAAATGATAATACCCAAGTGCCTTTGCCCGGATCATAATTTTTCCCACATTTTGTCCGGGCCAAGTTTGAAACTGCCGATATGATCGAAATGGCATTCCTCAGGGGAAATAAGGGATAGGAAACTACTCTCATCCTTGGCCCTGTATAGATGGTAGACTTTGCCTGTAATCGGTTCAAAATTATATTTGGCGCCGTACACCAAATTATTGTATTCAAACTGATCCATCATCTCCCTATACTGCTGCTTGATGTTTTCGTACCTGGCCTTGAATTGATTGTTGGCCGAAATAACGTTGGTGTTTTTCCATGCCGTAATGTCGGGAGGCACTATTTTAGGGGCGGCAACGCTGCTTGCATAAGGCAGTAATGCCCCATGATAGGTCTGCGTTTCATCATCGAAAACGACCGAATCAGGTTTTTTTTCTTTTTTCATAGAGATGCAAAATTACGAAAAGCGGGGAATTTATTTTGGAGACGAAATTCCTTATATCTATCTTCCATTGAAATTAATGATAATAGGAAATTTTATGCGGCAAAAAAAGAGTTCCTTGTTCTTGGGATATTTCATGGGCTTAATGGCGGTACTGCTATTTTTATCTTCATGTAGCGACCAAAAGAAGGATAAGCCGGTTGCTTTATACAAAACCTATTGCGCAAGTTGCCATATCGCCCCATCGATTAACGATTTGCCTAAATCGATTTGGGAAAATGCCATATTGCCCGAAATGGGTGCTAGGATGGGAATCCGTGAAAATGGTTTCGATCCTTATAAAGGGATGAGTTTTACGGAACAGGCGGCCATGTTGCAAACGGGGAT
The DNA here is from genome assembly GCA_024643345.1 of Maribacter sp. Taxonomy (GTDB): domain Bacteria; phylum Bacteroidota; class Bacteroidia; order Flavobacteriales; family Flavobacteriaceae; genus Pelagihabitans. Next base: position 21,112 of record JAHENB010000016.1, read on the forward strand.
TTATCCACCAAAACCCCTCATTTCCACCGAAGATTGGCAATTGTTAAAGCAGTACATCATTGACATGGCACCCGATTCCCTTGCACTAACCGAAAATAGCATCGAGCCGATGGAATTAGTCCAGTTTGTGCCCAGGCCCATTACCTTGGATGCCAAAGAGGGGGCTTATTTTACGCATCTGTCATTTGACCGGGAGACCAACCAATTGAACTTGGGGGATGTTTATGGGAATATCGTATCCTATGATTCCAAAAATGACACGGTCCTCCGAATTGCACGTTTTCGTTCGCCCGTTGTCGATTACGACCAAGGGACCGATGCCAGCTATGCGACCATGATTGGGTCCCTTGCCCCGTCTGCCTTGAACAATGGTGCGGTATTCAAACTATCGGATACCAAGCCCGGTCCGGTCGCCGATGGATTGCACAGGCCTTCCAACACTTTGGTGGTCGATTTGAACAAGGACGGAAAGGATGAAATCGTGGTCAGCGAATATGGAGACCTTACGGGGCAACTTTCCCTCATTGTTGAAAAAGCGGATGGGACGTATGCGAAACAGCTGTTGTTAAACCAGCCTGGAACCATACGGGTCTTAGCCAGGGATATGGACAAGGATGGCCTGGCCGATTTAGTTGTGTCCACTTCCCAGGGTGATGAGGGCATATCTATTTTATTTCAACAAGAGGATTTGAAATTCAGGGCAGACAAGGTGTTGCGCTTTAGTCCCGTCTACGGTACTAGCTGGTTCGAAATGATAGATTACGATGGTGATGGGGACGATGATATTATCACGGTAAATGGTGATAATGCCGATGAATCCTACGTGCTAAAGCCTTATCACGGTCTACGAATCCACCTGAATGATGGCAACAACCAATTTGAAGAAAAGTATTTCTACCCATTTTATGGTGCAACAAGGGTCTTGGCCAACGATTTTGATAAAGATGGGGATGTTGATTTTGCGGTTTTATCGACTTTCCCCGATTATACCGAACGACCACTGCACACGTTTGTCTATTTGGAGAACAAAAATTCAAATGCCTTTGAATTCACCCCCTTTGGCATCGAACAATCGAATTGGGCACCCTGGTTTTTGATGGAGGCGTGCGACTACGATCAGGATGGCGATGATGATATCGTATTGAGTGCTTTCAGCATCGGGTTCACGGCGGTACCAGAGGACCTATCGGCCTATTGGAAAGAAAAGAATCTTGATATAATGGTTTTGGAAAATAAATTGATGACAAATTTTCAATGATGAAACCGCTTACAACAAGCTTGATTTTTTTTTTGCTCTTGGCCTCGACGGGCTGTAAGAATGAAGAAGACAAAGATTATGTTTGGAAGACGGTGTTGGTCAATGTTTCTGCCTATAATTCGGTAAGGTCACAGACCGATAGTATCCCAAACGTGGCCGCATGGGGCGATACCTTAAGGCCGGGCATGAAGAGTATTGCGATATCACGGGATTTATTGGATTTGGGTTTGGATTATGACACACAGGTCATCATCCAAGGTATGGAAGGCGTTTATTTGGTCAAAGACAAGATGCACCCCAAATGGAGACATAAAATTGATATTTATATGGGCGAGGATGTGCAAGGAGCCAGGGAATGGGGGAGGAAAAAGCTCAAGATCCGCTATCGGGTAAAAAAAGACAGTATCGAAGATCAAGGCCAATGAGAAAATTATTTATTTTGTTGATATTGACCGGAGTTTTGATGTCCTGCTCGGTTTCCAGGGGTATTATTGATAAGCCTATTGTTTTTGATGAGAACCGAACGCAACTCACCCTTGACTATTTGGCGAACCGTTATGGCTTGGAACAGGAGACCCCCACGATCGTCCCCAAAATGATTGTTCTGCATTGGACGGTCATTCCGAGCTTGCAAGAAGCGTTCGAAGCTTTTTATAATTCTAGTTTACCCGATTGGAGACCGGAAATCCAAACGGTAAGCGGTTTAAACGTTTCTTCACAATTTATGGTCGACAGGGATGGTAAGATTTATAGGTTACTTCCTGAAACCACCATGGCAAGGCATACAATTGGATTAAACCATTGCGCGATAGGCATTGAAAATGTAGGGGGCAGCGATTCGCTTCCCCTGACCAAGAAACAATTGAGATCGAACATTAAGTTGGTAGAGTATCTGGCTGAAAGATATGACATCGAATACCTGATAGGACACTATGAATATACCCGTTTTGAGGGCCATCCACTTTGGTTGGAAAAAGACACCGCCTACCGGACAAAAAAGGAAGACCCCGGGGAGGCCTTCATGAAAGCGGTACGCCGCGCAACCCAGAAATTTAATTTCAAACCCGTTCCCGCAAAACCAATAGCAAATGACCTCTAAGATTTCCATTTTCGCATTACTGTGTTCCTACTTGTGCATGGGCCAGGCGGCCGATATTACAACCGCCCTTTATGAAACCTATGATTCTTACAAGGAAACCACTTTGAACAAAAGGCGCATCAAGTATGAAGCCCTTCAGCCCTTGATCGAAGAATACCGAAACAAATCAAAATTTACCGTGAAAAAGGTTGGGGAATCCATAGAGGGCCGTAACCTCAATTTGATCAGTATGGGTACAGGCGATATAAATGTTTTTTTATGGTCACAGATGCATGGAGACGAACCCACGGCCACACAGGCAATCTTTGATATCTTCAATTTTTTGGAGGGCGAGGGATTTTCGAATGAAAAGGAAGCGATTCTGAACAAACTCACCCTTCATTTTTTACCGATGCTGAATCCAGATGGGGCAGCCGTATATCAGCGAAGAAATCGATTGGGAATCGATATCAACAGGGATGCGCTGTCACTGCAATCACCCGAAGCACGTACCCTCAAAAAAGTACGTGACAGCCTGAACGCCGATTTCGGTTTCAATCTGCACGACCAAAGCACGTATTACAATGCCGTTCGGACAGAGAAGCCGGCCACCATCTCGTATTTGGCCCCCGCGTACAACTATGAGAAAGAAATCAACGAGGTGAGGGCGAACGCGATGAAGGTCATTGTTTTTATGAACAACATCATCCAAAAATATGCCCCGGGCCAAGTAGGGCGTTATAACGATGATTTTGAACCCAGGGCTTTTGGCGACAATATTCAAAAATGGGGCACTAGTGCTATTTTGATCGAATCGGGCGGCTATGCCGATGATGCCGAAAAGCAGGAAATCCGTAAATTGAACTACGTTTCGATTCTCTCAGCAATCTATACGATTGCGAATGAAAATTACAAAGAGATTGCCTTGGAAGACTATGAAAAAATTCCTGAGAACGATCGCAAGCTCTTTGATTTAAAGATCAAGCACGCTACCTATAACCTTCTAGGTCAGGACTATTGGTTGGATTTGGGCATCAATAGGCTCGAAGTTGACAAAGAAGGAAACAACGATTATTGGTACAGTAGCCGCATCATCGATCAGGGCGACCTTTCAACATATTATGGTTATGAGAACTTGGAGGCAAATGGACTAATGATCACGGAGGGGAAGGTATATCCGGAAACCCTGAAGACCATCGAAGCAGTAAAAAAAATCGATATTATGAACTGCCTTAAAATGGGGTATGCCTATATAAGAATAGCGGATATTCCGATAGGGTTCAAGTCTTCCAATGTTATGATCAATCTTATAGGCCCCGAGTATAAAGTCCCGAAATTTGACTTGAAGGTAGGAATGAATCCGACCTTTCTGCTGGAGGAAGAAGGAAAACCGCGCTATGCTGTGATCAATGGTTTTCTGATAGACCTGAAAACAGGCAATGGTGATTTTAAGAACGCGATGATATACCGGAAATAACCACCTCCAAATAAATGAAGCCTTTTTCATTTTATAAGCATACTTTAAAATAGGCACAAAGTGGAATCAATAACCAAATTGTATCGTTAGACTGGGTCCGTAAATAAGCAGTAACACGAGCATTACCGATAACATCATTACGATCGATGAAAAAAGTAGGAGGGTAGCGGCCTTGTACCATTTGGTCATTTCACTTAAGGCGCTTTTCTGAAGTATTTCGTTGATCACATCCATGATTTCTTAGTTTAAATTAAATAGGCCATAGTTTTTAGGATGTAGGGGTTTGGTGCGTATAAGTTTGTTACCCTAAAACAATTCAGAAAGGATAAACCCTACTTTAGGTCCATGGAAATGACTTGCCTTTGACCGGTTTCATTGGTTTCATTAAGGTGATTTTAAATTGGCAACCAATGGTTTGCAAAATAAAAAGGCTCCCGAATACGGAAGCCCTTATTTGTTGGAAGTAATATTTGCAGACTATTCACAGCCACCGGTAAATCCTTTGGCATTGAATTTGGTTTGTACGGCGCCCTGACGGCTTCCGGTCTTCACTTGGATGGCAAGGTTGTTTTCACCGCTCCCATCGCGTTTTGGACTACAATATTCAAAAAGATAAAAGCTATTGGCCCGTTCTGAAATTTTTGTGGAAATATCATTGAACGTGGTTTCGAGCTCTTCTTTGTTTCCCGCAAAAACACTCGAGGTCTTGCCCAAATCTGTAAGTACCGCGGTATCTATTTCCGCGCCCAGTCCAATGGTAAAAAACGAAATGTTCGCATCGGCGCCATCTACCTTTTTCTGGGCTTCCGCTTTAGTGAACCTTGAGGCCTGATCCGTACCGTCGGTAAAGATGATCACGGAGGCAGCTCCGATCTTTCCTCCGTTCGTGCTTTCGGCAAGTACGTCCTGGGCAATATCGGTCGCTTTGATCACGGCACCGTAAAGATCGGTCGAAGGATCGTTACTGATATCGGTGGAAATACCGTCAATGGCAAGTATAAGGTCTTCCTTTGAAGCGGTCAGCGGATTCAGCAGGTGTAGCTTGTTTTCACCGTCAAACCAATAAATCGCCATTTTGAACGCCTGTTGGGTCGTGGTCGGCATTACATTGTTGACAAAACTGGTTGTTGCCGTTTTTAACTCGTCGAGACTACTGCTCAAAACACTGTTGCTCAAATCGAGCACCAAAAAGGCATTATTGCTAAAAATTTGGGAGTTGGGCGAGATCCTGGCCTGTGATTCCGAGGTTGAGATGGTATTGAAACAAGCATCGTTTCGGCCTTGTTCATATATCGTAAATTGACTGGCGGTAAGCCCCGATACGGGGATGCCGTCAACATCAGAGACCTTGAAAAGAATGGAGACCTTTCCCGGGAGGGTAGTAAACTGTTCTTGAATGGAGAGCACCAGATCATTTTCGCCCAAATTCAAACAATCATCAACGGGCTGACCTTTTCCCAATTCGCCCAAATTAAGATTGTAATCTACATCATTATCGGCGTTTCCACAGGAATTCAGGTTGACCAGGGCAATAGAAAATAATGCTACAATAAGAAATTTTTTCATTTTCAAGTATTAAATAGGTTCAACCATGAGAACGGGCAAAATGCATTAAAATTATAGTCGGTATAAAAATTATTGTTAAACAATGTTAAATGATTTTTGTAGCTTTCAATTGAAATTAAACCATTTCAAAATGAAGCATATGCCCAATATCATTCATGCACTGTTCGTTATGCTTGTTTATACTGGTGCAATAGCTCAAACCATGGCTGAACGACTGGGCTACCCGGCCGATGCAAAATTATTGATCATTCATGCAGATGATTTGGGATTGTCACATTCCCAAAATAAGGCAAGCATAAAAGCACTTGAAAATAGTCCTGTGAATTCGGCCAGTATCATGGTTCCTTGTCCTTGGTTTCCCGAAATCGCAGCGTATGCCCGAGAAAATCCCACATACGATCTAGGACTCCACCTAACCCTCACAAGTGAATGGAAGTATTTTAAATGGGGGCCCGTAAGTTCTAAAGATTCGGTGCTGAGTTTGGTCGATCAAAACGGATATTTTTACCCATCGGTGCCAGATGTGATCATGAAAGCGAAGCCCAATGAGGCCGAACTGGAAATGCGCAATCAAATCAAAATGGCTTATTCACAAGGTATTGACGTAACGCATCTTGATGCCCACATGGGCGCCGCGGTTGGTAAACTTGATTTAGTGGTAGCTTACCTTAAATTGGGGAGGGAATTTGGACTTCCGGTATTGATGGATGGTAGAATTTATGCTATGGACGATCCGGTTTTGAAAACCTTGCTCGACGAAAACACGGTCGTATTGGATGCCATTTATACTATAGAACCTGCCGCGTACAAGTCGGGTTCAAGGAAATATTATACTGATTTGTTTCAAGGTTTGAAGCCCGGGCTAAACGCCCTGTTGATCCATTTGGCATATGACGATGCGGAAATGCAGGGCGTTACGGTTGATCATCCTGAATGGGGAGCGGCCTGGAGACAAGCTGATTTCGACTTTTTTACAAGCGATGCCTGTAAACAAATATTGGAATCAAACCATATTATCACGGTGACCTGGCGCGAACTCCGGGATAAGGTGGTGCGCTCAAATTAAGGGCTGCCCAATTGAATCTTTTGATTTGTGCTAAAAACGTAATAAAATGAAAAATTTGGCGATTTTCTGCTTACTGCTGGCCTTTAAAATGGGTGCCCAGGATTGGACCCCCCTCTATAACGGGAATGATATTCAGGGTTGGGAACGGTTCGGGGATTTAGATTACACCATCGAGGAGGGTATTTTGAACATAAAGGACAGCCCGGGATTCTTATGGTGCAAGGTCAGGGAATTGGGCAATGTGACCTTGCGAATTGTATATTCCGGCGCCAAAAAAAACATACCAGGGGTTTTTCTCCGTATACCTGAGGTACCTTCAGAAGCATGGATGGCATCTAGCAAAGATTACGAGATAATGGTTGATGATAAATTGCTCAAAAAGAATTCCAAAAACAACCAAAACACATCCAAAGGTAAAAACAAAGAAAACGATTCTGAGGATTGGGATGTCCTGGAAATCACATTAAATGGCTATCGGACCATGATAAAGATCAATGATGTTCTTGTGGCAGATTATTCCGATGGTAATGCAGTACGCTCAAAAGATGCATTAAGCGGAAAAGGCAAGGGGAGTATGCCCGAATATGGCTATTTGGCGATACAAAACCTTGGAAAAGATAATGAAATAGCCATTAAGGAAATAAGTTATCTCGACCTGGCACGTTAAACCGTAGGTAATAGAATTTTTAAATGGATTCATATGTGGCCCAATATGCATTGGGCTTCATTTCTTTAAACTAGCCTATATAGCATAATTTAAATGTTCGGCAACAACCCAACTGAAAGTCAAAAAATGGCAACAAAAAGAGTGATGGAGTGGTTAATCACAAATGGCACACAATCATTAAGGTTCTCCAAAATGGGCTTTTGGGCAGCATTTTTATTCCTTTTGGTATGTTTGCCCCTACATGCTCAAAAGAAGAACGAAGCATTTCGATTACACATCAAAAAAACCAATGTCCCGATAAAGATTGATGGCGTTGGTGATGACAGTGCATGGGAGGCGACAGAGGTGGCCAAGGATTTTTATATGGTATTGCCCATGGATACGGACAAGGCCAATGAAAAAACCGAGATTCGCATGACCTATGATGATAAGAACCTCTACCTCTTGGCCACTTTTTACCATAGCAAAAAAGGCCCCTATTTTGTAGAGTCGCTACGTCGGGATTTTTCATTCGGAAAAAACGATAATTTTTTAATGTTCATAGACCCATTCAATAACCAGACCAGCGGTTTTTCGTTCGGCTCAAATGCCTTTGGTGCCCAATGGGACGGCACCATGTTCAATGGGGGCAATGTGGACCTTAATTGGGACAGTAAATGGATTTCGGAAGTGACCCGCGATGATGAAAAATGGGTCTTTGAGATGGCCCTTCCCTTTAAATCGATACGCTACGAGAGCGGGGTGACCGAATGGGGCATCAACTTTAGTCGACTAGATCTGAAATCCACCGAAAAATCGAGTTGGACCCCGATACCCAGACAATTTCCTACGGCTTCCTTAGCCTATACCGGCACTTTGGTCTGGGATGCCCCTCCGCCTGCCCCAGGCGTTAATTTTTCGGTGATTCCCTATGTTTTAGGGTCTGTATCACGGGATCTTGAAAACAATGCCGATACCGATTACGAAACGAAAATAGGGGGGGATGTGAAATTCAGTCTTACCTCTTCCCTCAATTTAGACCTTACCGTAAACCCCGATTTTTCGCAGGTGGAGGTCGATCGGCAGGTAACGAACCTCGATAGGTTTGAACTTTTTTTTCCGGAAAGGAGACAGTTTTTCCTTGAAAACGCAGACTTGTTCGCCAATTTCGGTTATGCCACGATTAGGCCATTCTTTTCCCGTCGTATTGGGCTTGGGGTCCCCATTCAGGGAGGTGCGAGGGTCAGTGGAAATCTGAACAAAAAATGGCGAATGGGACTTATGGACATGCAAACTTCAAGTATCGACGATACGGGCCTGCCAGGTCAGAATTTTGGGGTGCTCTCATTACAACGAAAGGTCTTTAGCCGCTCCAATATCAATCTGATGTTCGTAAACAAGGAATCGACCAACTACCCAACCGAAAACGATTCGCTGCGCTCGCTCTATCCTAGGTTCAACAGGAATGTTGGTATGGAATACAATCTGGCATCTCCCAACAACCTATGGACTGGCAAGGCCTTTTTTTTAAAATCGTTCGCGCCCAGTCAAATTGGCAATGGCGTTACCCAAGGGGCGCATCTTGAATATTTCAGTCGCAGATGGAACTGGCGCGTGCAGGAAGAGTGGGTAGGCGAAGACTATACCGCTGAAGTGGGTTATGTGCCACGAAGAGGCTATGTGAGCCTTTCGGGCTATTTCGGCCATTTGATGTTTCCAAAAAGAGGTAAAATTTTAAGTCACGGGCCCAAATTAAGATCCACATATTTTTTCAACGAAAGTTTCATTACCACGGATTACCTCAACCTCCTCGAATATGGATTCGATTTTATTGACCGTAGCAATCTGAAACTTTTTGTAGGGGACGAATTTGTCCGTTTGCTTTCCGATTTCGACCCGACCCGTCTGGGAATCGCCGATTTACCGGCCGGCACTGAGAACCGATGGCAGGCTTTTGGTTGGGAATACACCTCAAAACCGCAGAGTTTGTATACCTATACTTTTAACGGGCGAATTGGGGGATATTATGAAAACGGCACCCGTACCAGCCTTACCACCGAGATTGGGTATCGCTTCCAACCTTATGTAAGTCTTATCGCCAATCTTAACTACAATCATATCGCGATGCCGTCGCCATGGAATACCAATCAATTTTGGTTGATAGGGGCAGGGGCCGATATTACCTTTACCAATAAAATATTCTTTGCCAACCTTTTTCAATATAACGAACAGACCAAAAACCTCAACGTAAATTCCCGCTTTCAATGGCGCTACAGTCCTGCTTCAGATTTGTTTCTGGTCTATACGAACAACTATTTCATCGCCCCCTTGGAAGGAAGAAATTGGGGACTTACCTTAAAACTGACCTATTGGTTTAACAAATAGATCATCCAAAAAACATTAAAGCCACCATGGCAAATAGTTTAAAGCGATACTCTATTTAATTTATTGAAATTCATGAAAATATTCGAATGTGCAGATTACGACGAAATGAGCCAAATGGCCACCGAACCAATTTTATCGGTACTTAACGAAACACCACAATCCTGGTTGGTCCTGGCTACGGGAAATTCCCCCAAAGGGATATATAAGAAATTGGTTAAAGCTTATCATCGCAATTCGAATCTTTTTAAATCTTTGGGTATAGTGAAACTCGATGAGTGGTGGGGTTTACCTCCTAACAATACCCATTCCTGTGAGTACTATTTACAAGAGCATATAATTAGACCATTGGAAATAGAGCATGATCGCTATATTCGTTTCGACACAGAAGCCCTGGATCCCGAGGCGGAATGTAGAAAGATTCAAAATGAACTTACCAAAATAGGGCAGATGGAGCTCTGTATTTTGGGGGTTGGCGTCAATGGGCATCTTGGTTTCAATGAACCGTCTTCTGCATTACAAGCGCATTGTCATGTTGCGGATCTAAGCAGGTCGTCCCAAGAACATTCCATGGTAAAAGATTTGAACTATTCACCATCATCCGGATTAACCTTGGGAATGGCGGATATTTTGCAGTGCAAAAAAATAATTCTTTTGTTTACTGGCAAAGGGAAAAATGCAAGCTTAGAATCGTTATTGTCGGGTAAAATAAATACCCAGTGCCCTGTATCCCTTTTGAATTTACACCCAAATGTTGGCTGCTACATAGACAAAAGTTCATTTTAAAAATGCTTCGCGCTAGCGTTGTATAAACCGGAATTACGTTCTAAATCAGCTACTGTAACAGACAATGCCGATTAGCCAATTTCAGGATAATAAAACGTTCCGTTTTAAAGTAATGTTCCTTATGGGATTTTTCCTTCCAAAATGGCCGCTTTTGTTTTTCCGAATCGAATAAATCGGTAAAAATATTGGAAGTTGCCATTATACCAGATAGCGAAGATAAATGCGGCGTAAAGGACCCAATCCGCAAGCACAAAAGTGTTGTAGTAGGTTTTTAAAACAAGTAAGGAAAGGGCAAGTGCCGAAATGACAAGGGCAATGATTGTTCTTTTATCTTTCCTATTCAAGAGGATCATTAAAATAATGACCAATCCCATTACGGGTTTGGCGTGCATCAAAAACGGCGCCAATTCAGTTTTATCGATATCGAAGAACATGACCATTGCACTCATATATGCGGTCATGCACAGGGGGCACTTCGGGAGCAATATCAGTAATATTGTGGAAAGAAACGACATGGAACCGTTGGTCCCATTTGCTTTTTTGGACATAGGGAACTTGGACTTGCAACAGGTCGATTTAACAGGTTCCATCGCGATTTGCTAGAATATTGATCTATAAGGTACAAAAGGATATACTTCGCCCTTCAAAAATTTGCTTTTATTTTGTGGCAGTACCAAAAATCCATCGGTCTTAACCAAATTGGCAAAATCTCCGGATCCATTTCCCTTAACCGGATCGGCGACCAAGCTGCCATCGCCCTTACTTTGCAGGGTGGCTTCAAGAAAATAAATAAGGTCCGGATCGAATTGAACGTCCTCATTCAAAGTAACAAATAACTTGGGTTGTTCGATTCCCAATGATTTGTCCAGCCAAAATCGCAAATAGATGTAAACACAAACAAAAGACGAAACAGGATTTCCGGGAAGTGCAAAAATCTTTTTTCCCGCCTCATTGGTGCCGAACCAAAATGGTTTTCCCGGTCGCTGCTGTATTTTGTGAAAGTGCTTTTGAATTTGAAGGGATTCCAGGACATCTGGCAGGTAATCGAATTTTCCTTTGGAAACCCCTCCAGTGAAAATGAGAAGGTCATAATCCTCTAAAAAATTAGCAATCATGACTTCCATCACCCCTTTCTCATCGGGCAGATGCTGCAGTTCGGCAATGATCCCCCATTCTTTTAAGGTGGCCTGAATCCCATAAACGTTAGATCTGCGGATTTGGTGGAGTTTTGGGGTTTCATAAACAGGTACCAACTCGTCTCCAGTAGAGACAATAACGGTTTTGGGCATTTTGCGCACCTTGATGCTATCCTTCCCAACCGCCGCTGCAATATTGATTTCGGCACTCGAAAGTCGAATGCCCTTGGCCACGATAATTTTCTGATCGGGAATGTCGATACCCTGGAAATGTAGATTCTGTTTATGCTGAAGAACGTCCAACAGAACGGTAGCTTTTTCATCGGTAATTTTTAAATCCTCATACCGGATGACCGTATCGACTCCTTTGGGCATAATGGCACCCGTCATCACTTCGATACAGTTGTTTTTATTTTGGAGCGATCTTTGCGGTGAGCCGGCTGGAGCAGTTGATTCTATTCTGTATTCCCGTTGTCCGCCTTTAAAACTGTCAAAAGCTATGGCAATGCCATCCATGGTCACCCGGTCGAAAGGTGGGAAATCGCGATCCGCCACCAAATCTTCCGAAAGATAGGCACCGATACTGTCCTCTAATTTTCTGGTTTCAATAGGGAATTCGCTTTTATGGGCTTCTAAAATCGATAAGGCCTTTTCGTAGGGAATAAACTCATTTTCCATTTTCACCTTATTATCCACCAATGCTGCTCATGCTCTCCAAGGATTTTTCACTTTTCTTTCGGGATTTTTCCGCTTCAAAGCCATCTTTAGGCTTCAGCCTAACGATTTCCCTAAATTTGTCGGCCAATTCTTCGTCGGTTATTCCGGAACGCATAAAGTCTCTAATATTGAAGATACCATCATCGTACAAACAGCTTTTTATATCGCCTTTTGAAGTAATTCGCAAGCGGTTACAGGTATTGCAGAAGGTGCGCGAAAAAGCAGGGATTACCCCAATATTCCCTTTGTGGCCTTTCACCTGGTACAAAGTGGCCGTTTCACCGTGTTTGCTAGGCAGTTTTTCAAGGGTAGGATAGTGTTTTTTTAGGTCGGCAAAAATATCACGGGCGCTGTACATTTGGATATTTTCCTTATAGCCCCCATTAAAAGGCATTTCTTCAATAAAACGGACATCTACCGCGTTTGTTTTGGCGAGTTCGGCCAAGGGTACGATATCTTGGGTATTGACCCCGTACATGATTACCGCGTTGAGCTTCACCTTGAAGCCCTGTTCGACCAGCGAATGGAACGTATCGAATACTTTTTTGAAGTCGTTGCGCCGTGTGATTTTGTGGAACCGCTCCGGATCAAGGGAATCGATACTCAGATTGATCTTTGTAATACCCAATTCCATTAATCGTGGAATATGCTTTTGAAGCAAAGTACCGTTAGAGGTGATATGAATGGACTCATAGGTTGGAAGAGCCGCCGTATTTTCCAAAAGCTTGATAAAGTCTTTTCGTAAAAAAGGCTCCCCTCCCGTAAAACGGACTTTTTTAAATCCCAAGCCACCCAGGACCTTCAGCAGTCGGGTGATTTCCTCATAGCATAAAAGATGTGACTTGGGTTCATATGGAATTCCCTCTGCAGGCATGCAATAAAAACACCTAAGGTTACAACGGTCGGTCACGGCTATGCGCACATAATCGATATTTCTGTCAAACGAATCTTTCATAACTGGGTGTAAAATATCCCATAATTTTAGAATTTGAATATAGCTATTTTTAAATATATTAGGGGAATTGTTGTGAAAGAAATAACATTGCCAATAGAAATGGACTTGACTTAAGTCGCATCACCGTAAGTTGGATAAGGCTTTAATTTCTTATCCTTATTAGTTACTTTTAGGGTTTTAAGCCCTGATCAGTAAGCATTCACCAGAAACCCAAAAAATAGAGGAACTCCAATAAAATGAAAGAAATAAAATCGATAATTCAGCTCTACAACACCTACAAAAGTTCTGATGAGAAATGTGCCATTGCTCAAGTGGTCCGGGTCGAGGAGTCTTCCTATAGAAGGGAAGGCGCACGTATGCTCGTCTTTGAATCAGGGGTTTTTGAAGGCGGGATCAGTGGCGGGTGTTTAGAGGGAGATGCCCTGCAACGATCTCAAATTGCCATTTTGAAACAACAGCCCTCCATTGTTACCTACGATACTTCAAAAGAAAAGGAAATCGGGGTAGGTCTGGGATGCAATGGAATCATAGATGTTCTGATTTCACCAATATCTGAAGCTTCCCCAGTGATGTCTATGTTGCAAAAATGTGTTTCGCAAAGGGGAGAACACATCATTGCCACGGTAACTGCCCTAAGTGGTACAATGGATTCCGTTTCCTTAGGGGAGAGCTTTTATTACGATGCCGAAACCTCAACCTTCGGAAACTGCACCGATCAGCGATTAAGAGAGTTCATTCAGGATAAGATTTCCGAAGTAAATGAAGCCAAAAAATCGAAGACCTTTCATTTTAAATCAAAAGGAGCGACGGCAAGTATATTTATTGAATTGATTCCCCCTCAATTTCATTTGGCAGTCTACGGTGATAATTATGATGTATATCCTATACTGGAGATGGCGAAGGTCATGGACTGGGAGGTTGCCTTGGTGGGCAATATCCAAAAACTGAAAAAGGAAAAACTGCAAACTGTCGGCCATCTGTATCCCAAGGACTTAAAGGAACGCCCGAAAATTGACAATCGCACCGCCATCATCCTTATGGCCCACGATTACAAAACCGATGCGGCAAATCTATTGGAATTGATCAAGAGTCCAGCTCCCTATATTGGCTCCTTAGGACCCAGGAAGCGTTTTGATAAAATGATAGGGGAATTAAAATCAACGGGTTTCGAATTTTCCACGGAGGAACAAGCCCGTATTTTTGCACCCTGCGGACTTGAGATCGGCGCCAACACCCCCGAGGAAATCGCGATCAGTATTTTTGGGGAAATACTCTCCGCTTTTTCAGGAAGTTCTGGCAGGATGTTAAGGGACAAGAGCGGTCCCATACATGAGAGGAGTTGAAATTTTTAACCCAAAAGGGCAGTATAGCAGCAATTTTTACAAGTGAGATCAATAATGGAAAAGTCTTTGCCCAGCCCTTTTTTCGGAATTTTATATTTAGCATTATGTGGATTACCAATATTCAATTAAACCAGACAGCGTAACGTTTTCTCCTCAACTCCAAAGCAAGTATTTCTTCCATTTTAAGGGCTTCCGCCCTAAGCCCAATGGGATCGATATGGTTATAGAGGCTCGGCCGGAGATACAAGCCATATTTTTGTACAATGTTCGACGAAAGCTTATGTCCTTTCTTATTGACATAACCAGTCTTGTGTTGTTTAAATCTTTCTTTTGGCGACTTGCTGGTCATGCCTACATATAGACATTCCAACACCCCGTTGAACTGAGGATTTGCTGCCCGGAACCTAGCGTTTTCACTAAATACCCTTTTGGACAATTCTATGACATAAATGTGGTATTGTACTTTAGGCATAGGTTTCAAAAAACATCTCAAATGGCATCAATATTATGCGAAATTGTCCGTATAGATTCCAAAATGGAATACGACTAGGCACTTGGCTCTTGGCTCCCTATACTGCAATAGCGTTCCCATAGAATATTGTTCTCCCGTTGCTTGGCTACCTCCTTTTCCACAATATCTATGGCCTTCTCAATATCGCTTTGGGTGGTATTGCGTCCAATACTCAGCCGCAATGAGGCATAGGCCAAACTTCGTTGTACCCCCATTGCCAGTAATACATGCGAAGGTTCTACCGAAGCGGAATTACAGGCAGACCCATTGGAAACCGCTATCCGGTTGCCCAGTGCGGCTAACAAAGTGGCGCCATCCACAAATGGAAATGATATGTTTACTGTATTGGGCAAGCGCTGAGGGGTTCTGCTGTTGGAAACCGACAATTTGATTGCCAAAAGGCCCTCCTCCAACTGATCTCTCAAATCCTCCAAGCGTTGTCTTTCCATCTCTAAATTTTCATGGGCCATTTGAATGGCCTTGGCTATTCCCACGATCAATGGGGTATTAATGGTGCCCCCTCGTTGTCCCTTCTGTTGCCCACCGCCCTGAATAAAACTTGGCAACCTATCATGATTTTCATTTTCCTTGATATACACGAGACCGATTCCTTTGGGTCCGTATACTTTATGACCAGAAAAACAGGCGAAATCGACCAACTTCAAAACTTCCGTTAACGGAAGTTTTCCTAAAGCCTGGGTAGTGTCGGAAAAGAGGAGGCTACCATTAGCATGGGTCATTGCGGCAATTTCCTCAAGAGGTTGTATGACTCCGGTCTCATTGTTGGCAAATAATATTGAAACCAAGATCGTATCCGGCCTTAGGGCCTTTTGCAATTGTACCAGTGACAACAATCCATTAGAACCAACCTCTAAATAAGTAATTTCATATCCTTCTTCCTTCAAAAAAGCGCAGGTATCCAAAACAGCTTTATGCTCAGCCTTTGTTGTGATGATATGTTTTCCCTTGTTGCGCATTTTTTTGGCGACTCCCTTAACCACCATATTAATGCTTTCGGTAGCACCCGAAGTATAGACTAAGCTGTTCGCAGCAACACCCAAGGTGTTGGCAATGGTAAGGGTAGCCTCTTCAACAGCATTTTTGGCCAACCAACCGTAAGGATGATGGCTGCTTGAGGGATTGCCAAAATCCTCGTAAAAATAGGGTATCATCGCATCAACAACTTCTTTAATGCAGGGCGTGGTGGCATTGTGATCGAAATAGAGCTGGGAATACATAATGAAAATGCAAATTTTAGCGTCTTGCTAAAGGTAAGGATTATCTAAAAACACCTTGTTGATAAATCAATATGTATGCACTTGTCACTGAATTTCTTAAAAAAACATTAAATTCTTGGTAATGGCCCAATAGGATTGCGAAATCAAATTAAAAACGATATATTTAATACTTCCCTCATAATTAAATTCTAAAAAAATATGATTCCAGCTAATTTCACTTATCACAAAGCGAAATCTGTTAAAGATGCCATCGCTTTAGCAGAGGCACATGGAGAAGAAGCCAAGTTTATGTCCGGCGGACATAGTTTGCTGCCCATGATGAAACTTCGTTTTGCCACCCCCGAACACATCATCGATCTTAGTAAGATTGAGGGGTTGTCCTACATCAAGGAAGAAAAAGACCTTTTAGTAATCGGTGCCCTGACCACCCAGACAGCGTTGGAGCACAGTGAACTCATCAAACAAAACTACCCGATTTTTTCGGATGCCGTCAAATTGACCGCTGACCCCTCGGTCCGTAATGTAGGTACTATAGGGGGCAACATTGCCCATGGCGATGCCGCGAACGATCAGCCTGCCTTGATGCTCGCCATGCGGGCGACCGTGGTTGCAGAAGGGGTCGACGGAAAAAAATCGATTCCCATAGACGAGTTCTTCCATGGTTTCTATATGACGGCCCTGGAACCTTCGGATGTCCTGGTAGAGATTCAAGTGCCAAAAGCCAAGAAGGGCAGCGGGGGCGCCTATCATAAGGTGGAACGAAAAGTGGGCGATTACGCCACTGCCGGTGTTGCCGTGCATGTAGAACTCGATGGAAACGGGGTCTGCCATGAAATTGGCATCGGCCTCACGAACGTCAGTGCGGTTCCCATGCGCTTGGAACGAGGGGAGGAATTGTTAAGGGGAAAAAAGATAACGGAAGAGCTTATAGATCAGGTAGGGTCCATTGCAAGCGAGGATTGCGAGCCTACCTCCGATTTAAGAGGGTCTGAAGCCTATAAAAGATCGATCGTGAACACCATCACCAGAAAGATGTTGCACAAAGCATTGGAACGCGCAAAACATTAAAGGAAATTTAAATAAACAGTAATGAATCCCCGATGGTTGGGAATCAAAATAAAATTATATTATAATGAAACACAAAATAACATTAAATATCAATGGAGAAAGTGTGACCGCTGAAGTGGACTCCCGCTTGCTATTGGTCCATTTTATCCGAGAAAACCTTGACATGACCGGCACGCATATCGGTTGTGATACATCAAACTGTGGAGCATGTACGATCCTCTTGAATGGACAGTCAATCAAATCCTGTACCTATTTGGCCGTTCGGGCAGATGGGGCAGATATTACGACCATCGAGGGAATCGCGGCCGAAGGTACAAATCATCCTTTGCAACAGGCATTTCACGATCAGCACGGCCTGCATTGCGGGTTCTGTACCCCTGGCATGATCATGCGGTCGATCGATTTATTGAAGCACAATCCGAATCCTACCGAAGAGGAAATTCGATGGGGCATTTCAGGAAACCTATGCCGCTGCACCGGGTACAATAACATCGTAAAATCGGTGCAACAGGCTGCCAAGGAAATGCAAAAAGAAAAAGAAACCACTGTCTAACCCCATAAGAAAAATAAATCATGTTCAAATGTAAAACATCAGCGGAGGTAGGCGGAATGGGTCACTCTGTAAAAAGAAAAGAAGATGCCCGATTTTTGCACGGCAAAGGCAATTACGTAGACGACGTAAAATTGCCCGGAATGTTGACCATGGTCATGGTGCGCAGCCCGTATGCCTATGCCAAGATCAAAAGCATCAATAAAGAGAAGGCATTGGCCATTCCAGGCGTACTCGCGGTAATTACCGGTTATGACCTGGCGCAATACAATTTGCATTGGATGCCCACCCTATTGTCGGATACCCAAATGGTTTTGCCGACCGATACCGTGATGCACCAATCCCAAGAAGTCTGCGCTGTTATCGCCACAGACCGCTATGTGGCCGTCGATGGTGCGGAGGCCGTGGAAGTGGAATATGAGCCCATGAAGGCCATCGTTGACCCTTTCAAAGCCCTGGACGAGGGTGCGCCCTTGTTGCGACCTGATAAGGAAGGACAGGAGAACAATCAAATCTACCATTGGGAAAGGGGAGATCGCGCCAAGACCGATGAGGTCATTTCCAAGGCCGATGTAGTGGTCAAAGAACGTATATATCTGCCAAGAATCCACGTGGCTTCCATCGAAACCTGTGGTTGCGTGGCCAGTTACGATAAGGACACTGAAAAATTGTTGGTCTACCTCACTACCCAAGCGCCCCACGCCATTCGTACCGTGGTAGCCTTGGTAGCGGGCCATGTAGGCCTTTCGGAAGAAAAAATCCGGATCATTTCGCCCGACATTGGCGGTGGATTTGGTGGCAAGGTACCCGTTTATCCGGCCTATGTGGTGGCCATTGCCGCCACTTTTCTCATAGGAAAACCGGTTAAATGGATCGAAGACCGTTCCGAAAATCTGGTCAACGGCTTTGCCCGTGACTATCATATGGATTGTGAGCTGGCCGCTACCAAGGATGGGAAGATCCAGGCGTTCAAAGTATCGACATTGGCCGATCATGGTTATACGGATTCCTCGGCGAATCCATCAAAATATCCAACAGGAATGTTCTCCATCTGCACCGGTTCCTATGATTATGAGCACGCCTTCGCGGAACTGGATGCCGTCTATACCAACAAAGCCCCCGGTGGTGTGGCGTATCGCTGCTCGTTCAGGGTTACGGAGGCGGTGCACGCGATTGAACGAATGGTCGATAAACTGGCAGCCAAACTAGGCAAAGATCCAGCATTGTTGCGATTGGAAAACTTTATAAAAAAAGAACAATTCCCTTACGCTTCCCCTTTGGGATGGAGCTATGACAGCGGCGATTACGAGGCCACGCTCAAAAAAGCCATGGAGATGATCGGTTATGATGACTATAAAAAGGAGCAGGCCGAAAAACGGAAACAAGGAAAACTGATGGGTATTGGCATTTGCACCTTTACCGAGGTCGTAGGTGCCGGACCATCAAAAGACTTTGATATTTTGGGCATTGCAATGTTCGATAGTGCGGAGATACGGGTGCATCCAACCGGGAAGGCCTTGGCGCGTTTTGGGACCAAATCCCAGGGTCAAGGCCATGAAACAACCTATGCGCAGATTTTGGCGGAAGAGTTGGGCATTCCCTACACCGATATTCAAATCGAAGAAGGCGATACCGATACCGCTCCTTACGGCCTAGGCACCTATGCTAGTAGAAGTACACCGACGGCAGGGGCAGCTGCAGCCATTGCAGCACGGAAACTGAGGGACAAAGGCAAGAAAATCGCGGCCTATTTATTGGAGGTTAGTGAAGAGGATATCGAATGGGAAGTGGGCAAATATTTTGTAAAAGGCGCTCCAGAAAAATCCAAGACCATACAGGATGTCGCTTTTGCTGCTTATACAAACTTTCCACAAGGCATGGAACCTGGGTTTGAAGCAACACATTATTACGACCCGCCCAACCTTACCTTTCCCAATGGTGCCTATATCTGCGTTGTGGAGGTGGAACAGGAGACCGGGGCCATTGACGTGAAACGTTTTGTGGCCATTGATGACTGTGGGAACATCATCAACCCGATGATCGTAGAAGGACAGATACACGGAGGTTTAACACAGGGTATTGCCCCTGCCATGTACGAAGGGATCGAGTACGACGATGAAGGAAATGTCTTAAATGGCACTTTTATGGACTATCTTGTCCCGACAGCCGTAGAATCGCCACATTGGGAAACGGGGCATACCATTACTCCCTCCCCACATCATCCCTTGGGGGCGAAAGGGGTAGCGGAATCCCCGACCGTAGGTGCTCCCCCGGCGATAGCGAATGCGATAATCGACGCCTTGGCGCCATTGGGAATAGAGCATTTGGACATTCCGATCACTCCAGCTAAAGTGTGGGAGGCGATTCAGGCGCATAAAAAATAAATAGTTAAGAACGGTTCGTCGGCAGCTCTTGGCAAATGTCGGATCGATTATAAAAAAAATAATATGAAAGCACAGTTGGAAAAATCATTTGAAGTTCCGCAAGGCGCTGACCTGGTTTGGGAACACCTAATTGACCCTAATAAAGTAATGGATTGTGTCCCGGGCGTCACTATAGATGAGAAGGTGGGGGACAACCATTACAAAGGCAAGGTCGGGATGAAGTTCGGCCCCATTGGGGCAAAATATGACGCAGATATCTTTTACGATGAACTAGATACGGCCAATAAAAAAATAGTCCTCACAGGAAATGGTGTCGATGTCAAGGGCAATGGGAATGCCGAAATGACCATGACCATGAACATCACGGCTTTGGATGGAGGGGGTTCTAAATTGGATGCCATAATGGACGTCACCATCAATGGTAAGATCGCCCAGTTCGGTTCCCGTTTGATCACTACGGTCTCCAACCAGCTGTTCAAGCAGTTCGTGTCGAACTTTTCGAAAAAATTGGCTCAAGCCGAAGCTGCCGTTTAACAAAGTTTCACTTTGGATTCGAAAGCTATGCTCGTTGGGCATAGCTTTCTGTATTCATTTAAAATTTGACTATTGAAGAAGGAAATTGAAGCCCTGATCGACGATTTTTACGAACTTGACTACATTTTAAGTGAACCATTGGCAACCTCTCTTTTTCTTTTGAAAAATTTGGAGAAACCCCTTTTGCTGGAGGGAAATCCTGGAGTGGGCAAGACCGTACTCGCAAAAACCCTTGCCGAACACCTGGGGACAAACCTGATCCGTTTACAATGCTATGAGGGCTTGGATGTGAGCACAACCATTTACGAATGGAACTACCAAAAGCAACTATTGCACATTAAACTTTTCGAACAAGAAAAGGATAAAAAGGTATTGGGGAATCAGATTTTCGGTATGGACTATGTGCTTAAACGCCCGCTACTGAAATCGATAAGTGCGGAAAAACCTGTGGTGCTGTTGATCGATGAAATCGACAGGGCAGATGAGGAGTTCGAAGCCTATCTGTTGGAACTCTTGTCTGACTTCCAAATCAGCATCCCCGAATTAGGGACCATTCAAGCCGTCTCCAAGCCATTGGTTATCTTGACCTCTAACCGAACGCGGGAATTGAGCGATGCGTTAAGACGCAGGTGCCTTTACCATTGGGTAGATTTCCCAACCAAAGAAAAGGAAATCGATATTATTGCCAAGAAGCTGCCCCAAATCGATGAGCAATTGGCCACACAGGTGGTCACCTTCATACACAACCTGCGCAAGTCAAGCCTGCACAAACCACCGGGCATAGCCGAGTCATTGGATTGGGCCAAGACGCTTTTACTGATGAACGCCACACATATTACAGACGATCTTGTGCAAAACACGATCGGTAGCGTTTTAAAGCACAAAGATGATGTGGAATTCGTGAAGAATAAGACGGTACAAGAGTTTTTGGTACCTCTTGAATAGGTTAAGAATTATACAATGACATGTTGGTCGAAGTAAACAAAACATTCAAGGAACGGTTGATCGACTTTACCATGTATTGTCGGGATCGGCAATTTGTTCTCGGGCCCCAAGAGACCCGGGACGCTTTTGAGATTGCGGAGCGGGGTTATTTCTTGGACCGAAAATTGTTCCAGTACAGCCTCAAGGCCATCTACTGCAAGCGCAAGGAACATTTTGACCGTTTCGATGAAATGTTCGACCGTTTTTGGAGTAGGTATTATGAAGACAAATTAGAGCAACGAAAGTCGGCCATCAAACATAAAAGACAGGAGCCCGATACGGCTACCATTATCTTTCTAGGGTCGAAGTTCAATGTTCCCCGAAAACAACAGCAAGAGGAGGAGGCCAAAAAGATGGTGGGTGCCAATGAAAGCATCCGGCTTCGCATGACCGATTTTTCTAAGGTAGAGGTTACCGATAAGGAGCGCCTGGAAGAACTTGCCGAAGAGTTGTTTCACCAAATGAGTATGCGCTTCAAAAGGAGACTTGAAAATGCAAACCGGGGAAGCATTGATATTAGAAATACGATTCGACATGGCGTATCCAAAGGAGGAATGATGTTAGACCTTTCTTATAGGCGAAAGCGAAAGGAAAAACGTAAAGTAGTTTTTTTGTTAGACGTAAGTGGTTCTATGGACACCTATAGTTATTACCTTTTACGCTATGTGATGGTGTTAAAAAAGTATTTTAAAAGCTTGGAGTTTTTTACTTTTAGTACGCATTTGACCCATGTGACTCCCATGTTAAGGGCCAATAACGAACAGCAAATATTAAAAAAGGTCGGTAAGAATGTGCATTCCTGGTCCAGTGGCACGAAAATCGGAGAGTCGTTGACCGAGTTTCTAGCTACATATGGAAGCAAATTTTTGAGCCAAAAACATATTGTGGTAATCCTGAGCGACGGACTTGAAACTGGCAGCGTGACACAACTCAAGGAAGCTGTCAGGACGATTCGGCGAAGGTGCAAAACCTTGATATGGCTGAACCCTTTGAAAGGAATGACCGGCTACCAACCCATTCAGAAGGGCATCGTGAATGTAATGCCCCATTTGGATGCTTTTGAATCGGCCCACAACTTGGATAGTCTATTAAAATTGGAAAAATTGTTGATGGATGTTTAACGAACTCGCACTACAAATCGAAAAACACTTGGCCTTAGGGTCGAATTTTGCCATTGCCCAAGTGGTCGATCGGGTCGCCCCCAGCTCTGGCAAAGTAGGGGACAAGGCTCTGATTCTTGAGACTGGCGAATTGATCGGATGGGTCGGAGGTGGCTGCGTGCGTGGTATCGTTATCAAAGAGGCCATCGATGTGATCAAAACCAAACGCTATAGAAGGGTGCGCATTTCTCCAGAAGGAGGCACTATGGAAACCGCAAATTATAAAGAATACGTTATGTCCTGTCAAAGTAAGGGAACCTTGGAGGTATTGATTGAACCTGTAATTGCTCAGCCAGAACTCATCATCGTAGGCAAGAGCAACATTGCAAGAAAACTATCCCAATTGGCCACAGCTGCCGATTTTAGAGTTGCCGTACTGGCCAATTCCATTGATGCCCAAATGTTTCCCTCGGCGCATCTGGTATTGGATCAAGTGGACTTTTCTTCGTTCAAGAATCTTAACAATACCTATATCATCGTCACCACCCAAGGGGAGGAAGATGACCTTTCCGTTAGGAAAGCCCTCGAAACTTCCGTGAAGTATGTGGGCTTTGTGGCGAGCAAGAAAAAGGCGCAAGACCTTAAGACCTATCTGAAGTCTGAAGGCCTTTCGGAGGAACGGATCGCCCAATTAAGGAGTCCGGTAGGGTTAGACATTAATGCCAAACTGGCCAGTGAGGTGGCCATTAGTATTTTGGCGGAAGTCATCGACCATTTTAGGAGCGGAAATGCGTCATTGAACATGCCGATGTGCGATGCAACAACAACAGCAACAACAACAACTACCCCAGACCGTACTTTGGCGGAAGATAAATTTGCCGAGGAATACTACATCAATCCCGTATGTCAGGTGCCGGTCTCCAAAACCAATCCCAAGCACGTGGTCGAATATCAGGGAGAGAAGGTGTATTTCTGCTGCGACGGGTGTAAGGTAAGCTTCGAAAAAAATCCGGCAAAGTACATGAACCTGTCCAGCTAAAGTTTGAGATTATTTTTATAGCATTCTGATTGAATGGAAAATTTAAAAGGAAGTACCGCAATACTTATATTGGCTGCCGGAGCTTCTAAGCGCATGGGCAGTATTAAACAACTTCTGCCCTGGGCCGAAACCACTTTGCTGGGCAATGCCATTGCAATGGCCCAATCGTCCAAGGCGAATAAAACCATTGTGGTGCTCGGTGCCAATGCCAGTGTAATCGCCGCACAATTACCGGATAAGGAGGTGCAATTCATCAAAAATGAAAATTGGGCTTCGGGAATGGGCAGTACCATAGCCACCGGAATCGAGTGCCTTTTGAAAAATGGAGAACCTTATGAGGCGGTTTTGATCACCTTGGCCGACCAACCTTTAATCGATACCCGTTATCTAAACCTGATGATCGACACCGCAAATAAAGTGAATAAGGGAATAGTGGCAACGGCCTATGGCGATAGGGCCGGGGTCCCAGCCTTGTTTGGGCGACCTTATTTCAAAACATTGATGGCTTTGGGAGCGGAACAAGGGGCCAAGGAGGTGCTCATTCGTTTTAAAAGTGATATTTTTATGCTCGACCCTGGTGATAAGAGCCTTGACATAGATACCAAGGAGGATTACGAGGCTATTAGAAAAAATTAAAGTATTACTATAATTAATAAATTATAAATACATGAAATACAACATTATATATATCATGATTTCTTTTTTTTCATTGACGCTATCCCCAGCGATTTCCCAAGACATGGGTTTTGAAGAATACAATCCGACTTCTACTTTAATGGTGCCGGGCAACGAGGTGCAACAGGCAAAATTTCCATTTATAGATGTACATAGTCACCAACGCGATATGTCACCTGAAAGGTTAAAAGAGCTGATCAAAGATATGGATGGCCTCAACGAGGCGGTGATGGTGAACCTCAGCGGAGGTTCAGGCACGAACCTTAAAAAAATGATCGAGAACATCAATGCAAATTATCCCCAACGATTTGCAGTGTTTGCAAATGTTGATTTCGACGGAGTGGGCAACCCGGGATGGGCCGACAATGCCGTATCACAATTGGAGCAGGATGTAAGAAATGGTGCCAAAGGACTAAAAGTATATAAAAGTCTTGGGTTGCGCAATATGGATTCTGAGGGCAAGCGTCTGGCAATCGACGATCCTAGATTGGATCCTGTTTGGGCGAAATGTGCCGAATTGGGCATTCCCGTGCTTATCCATGCAGCGGATCCCAAATCGTTTTGGGACCCGATGGACAGCGACAATGAACGTTGGCTCGAACTCAAGACACATCCTAGAAGAAAACGGTCGGATACCGACCCGGCGCCATGGCAGCAGATCATTGATGAACAGCATCGCATGTTCAAAAAACATCCAAATACCAAATTTATCAATGCGCATATGGGTTGGTTCGCGAACAATTTGGAGAAATTGGGACAACTTTTAGAGGAAATGCCCAATATGTCTGTGGGAATTGCCGCGGTCATTTCCGAACTAGGTCGACAACCCAACAATGCCAGGGCATTTTTTGTCAAATACCAAGACCGGATCCTTTTTGGCAAAGATAGCTGGCAACCAGCTGAATTTCCTACTTATTTCAGGGTATTGGAAACCAATGATGAATACTTTCCCTATTATAAAAAATACCATGCCTTCTGGGCAATGTATGGGATGGGACTACCTGATGAAGTCCTTAAGAAAGTATATTATGGCAATGCCCTAAAATTGATTCCAGGGCTGGATCAAAATCTATTTCCCAAAGACTAAGGCCCTTGCAACATCAATTTCATGTGTTTCCCGATAGGGTGGGCAATAGGGCAACGATCTTACTTTACGATCCGCTTATGGGACTCATGAATCAAAGGGAATATATTACTTCAGTTTTATATTGGTTACATTTTGATCTCCTTTGCCATAGTCCTGAAAAATACCACAGGAATGTGCCTTTTTCACCAATGAAGAAGACTCCTTCTTTATTTTTTTTGACCAAGCTTCAATTTCTGGTGATAAATAGCCCATTACTTCTTTTAAAATGTTTTCAGTGCAATACGTATAATTAGTTGCTTTTTCAGGGACTCAAAGTCTTTTCGCGTCCAAAGTTAGCTTAGCTCCCCCGATTATTTTAATATTTTACCGATAATTTTGTGATTTTTCAATGTTAAAGGGTACCAATATCATATAAGAAAACCTGATTCATGGCAAAGGAAGAGGCATTTGTTCAGATCATCAAACAGCATGAAGGACTGATTTTCAAAATTACAACTATCTATACCGACAATGCCGATGACCAAAAGGACCTCTATCAAGATATTGTGTACCAACTCTGGAAATCGTTCGACAACTTTCGGGAAGAGGCCAAAATAAGTACTTGGATGTATCGGGTGGCCCTGAACACCGCCCTGACCCGCATCCGGAAGAAGAAAAGGCATGGAAATCAGGTATCCATTGATAAGGTAATTCTTCAACAGACCGAGCAGTATGATATGGGGTTCGAAGAACGGCTAAAGCAGGTATATGCGTCCATCCATCAATTGAATGAGCTGGAAAAGGGATTGATATTGTTGCTCCTTGAAGGAAAAAATTATGGAGAGATTTCTGAAATAACTGGACTTACAACTACCAATGTAGGTACGCGTATATCTCGAATAAAGCAAAAATTAAAATCACTGGTCACTAAAACTGAAAGATAATGGAACTCGAGGATATTCAAGCCACATGGGCTCAGATGAGCGATCAACTGGAGAAACAGAAAAGGCTTACAAATGATATCATTATGAAAATGGCACAGCAAGAATATAAAAACCGATTCGACAAAATTCTAGGATATGAAACCCTTGGGGCATTGGTTACCTATGTGGCAGCGGCAGTGATCTTATTCCAGTTTAAGGAGTTGGACACCTTGCCCTTGCAGATCTGTGGTGTCTTGACCCTGATTATTATGGTTGTCCTACCTTTCTATTCATTGAAATACCTCAGGGAATTGAAAAATACAGACCTAGCGGACAAAAGTTATAAAGAAACCATTACTGTTTTCACAAAGCGCAGACAGCGTTATAACAGGCTCTTGAAACTCAGTGTGTATTTGGGTTTTGTATTGATGCTCTTTATAATTCCCGTTACCAATAAATTGTTCAATGGAAAGGATGTTTTTGCCGCCCCTATCGAAAAATTCTGGTTGTGGTTCGTTCCTATTGGTTTCGTGCTGTACTACTTTTTTACCAAACGTATCCTCGGATGTTATACGGCCAACATCAAAAAAGCGGAGCAGGTATTGAAGGATACGGCATAACCGCGCTGTTGGATTATAAAACAACCAGTTGCTTCTCTATATAGTCTTGTACCAAGAACCAGTTCATTTTAAGTACCAACGCTGCGGAAGGCACATTGTCGTCCTCAATGGCAGAAATAATGGCCTCATGCTGGTTATCGGAATTAAAATAAAACGATTCATCCGACATGAAGGCCTTTTCGTACAGAAATACCCTAGTTCTTAAATCGTTCAATATTTGCTGGGCCACGGTATTTTTATAATTTATGGTCAAGAGCTCATGGAAGTTCATATACGCATTGATCCGATCAAGTGGTGCTTCGGCGGTTTGGATCAGCTGCTGCTGTGTTCTGAGTTTTGAGATCGTTTCTTTATCAAAAGTGGATTCATCAAGGGCGAGCACCTCCAATTGTGCCACAATTTCATAGAGGTTTTTGGCTTCTTCATGGCTCAATTCCTTTATGAAAAATCCTCGGTTCGGAATGGCCTCTATGACCTGTGATTGTTGAAGCTGAGTAAGGGCCTCCCGTATTGGGGTAACACTAACATTCAATTGCCGTGCAAGGGCAGCAAGATTTACAGATTGGCCCGCATTTAGTTTGCCTTCACGCATCTGCTGTAACAGATATTCCCTTACCTGGTCCCTGAAATTGGTTTTGACAATCATAATTCAAAAATAATATATCGTATACGATTATAACAGTTATTCGCTGAAAATATTGTTCGGTATTTTTGCCTTGATAATCGCTTTATATAACAAAATCATGTACGAACTACCGGGCCTTGTTTTAAGATTCACTATCTTTTCGTGCTATTGCAAAGGAAAATGAATTTATCAAAGGTACTTTTTGGGCTATTTGGGTTAATGGCCTTTATCGTTTCCGCTCAGGCCCCGGACTGTACCGAAATCATCGACCCCTTTAACGGGTCCGCCTTGGTCTCGACAACTGCAAATATTACCTGGATCAGGGATTTTAGCGCCACTGGGTACTTGATGTCTGTCTATGAAAAAGACCCGAACGGCATCGTCGTATGGGATAGGGTCGACGTGGGCAATGGAACCAATGCAAAGCCACCCGATTTTAAGCCTAGGACCCGTTACTACGTCACCATTATTCCCTTTAATGATTTCGGCCCGGCGGTGGGCTGCGAGCCCATTACTTTTACTACGGGCGATGCCCCGCCATTGCCAAAATGCACCCAATTGATCGCCCCGGCCAACGGGGCGGTCCAAATAGGGGTCGATACCGATCTAGAGTGGTCGCAAGTGAGTGATATTGATGGCTATTTGGTTACCATAGGAACGGGGCCAAGGGAAAACGACCTCTTAGATCGGTTCGATACGGGTACGGAGACCCGTTTAAATTTGCCGAATGTCTTACCTTTTGGAACTACGATCTATGTTTTGATCACCACTTATAAGAATGGCAAGGAATCAGCAGATTGTGCAATCTCGTCCTTCATTACCGAAGGTCCTTCGGCCGAAATCCTGGAGGAACTGATTCCCAGCTTTTTTACACCGAATAACGATGGTTTCAATGATTCTTGGAACGTTGAATCCGTAGAGGATATTATCGTTGAAAATATCATGGTTTTTGACAGATATGGCAAATTGCTTCAACAGCTGCAACCGGGGCAAGGCTGGAATGGCACTTCTCAAGGCATGGCGATGCCATCGGGCACTTACTGGTACAAGGTTCAAGTGACCGGCCTTCCTGCGCTTAAAGGTTATTTTTTATTAAAACGGTAAGCGCCTTCATCAAATAGTTCTTGTTTTGCCATTGGATGGGCCAAAATGATTTGTGAACGAAAAATGCCCTTAAAATCGATAAAAATTGCTGCCGTTCGTCTAAAAACTACCCCCACGGCCATCAAAACGCATCCTTGCAATACTAATTGGATAGAAACTTCGTTTATGCAACATAACCTTAAATCTTATGATAATGCAAAATTTTTTGAACGTTGGAAAACCATGGTTTGTGACCATAACTTTGGCACTATTGGTTTTTAGCTGTAGTAAGGACAATGACAATGATTCTACTCAAGATGTAGCACTTACACAAACCGAAGTGAAAACGGTTTTAAAGACCAATGACGTGCTAAGTGTTGCAGACGGTGTACTGACCGATCTTTTTCAGAATGGGCAAGCGGGAAAATCTGCAAAAGCGGTGGAATGCTATCTGGCAGAATATTCCGAGACCGGTTTCACGGTAACCTTTGACAATTGCAGTATTGATGGGAGCGAAAACCTAAATGGCTCCCTTTCGGCGGAATATATCATGGGGGAAATGTCTTCATCGATTTCCGTTACCTTCACTGAACTCAGTATCGGCGGGTATACCCTTTCAGGCACTAGAACATATACCTTTTCCAACGAACAGACCAGCAGTGTGGAGTATAATGTCACCAGCGAAATGAGCGTGACGTTGCCCGATGGCACAGTGGTCAGTGAAACTGGTACCAAAACCATTGGAATTGTTTTCGATGAATTATTGGAAAATGCTTCCCTTACCATTGATGGACAATGGGTGGTTACTGTGGATGGCAATACGTATTCGGTTAACGTTACCGAATTATTGGAAACCAATATAGGCTGTGAGTACATCGCCAAGGGCGTTATGCTCCTTTCCAAAAACGGACTTCAGGTTTCCGTTGATTTTGGAGATGGTACTTGTGACAATACCGCTGTGTTGGGATATCCCGATGGATCCGAAGAAGAATTTACACTGAAAGATTAATTATAAGTCTTTCTGATATAGAATGGCCCTGTCCGTAACGGACAGGGTTTTTTTATGCCCCATAACAGGCGTAAAAATAGTTGGATTTTTGTATTTTACCTCCACTTAATACAAACCATCCTTTATGAGACAGGCTTACTACTTCAATCTTATTTTATCCTTTTTCCTATCATCCATTGCGTGCCAACTAATGGGTCAGGAAGCCGTTTGGCAAGAACTGGATTCGCTTGCCATCGTAGACCAGAAGGTAATGATGCCCATGCGTGACGGGGTTCGCTTGGCCACTGACATCTATAGGCCAAAAACAGATGAAAAGGTACCCATTATCTTTTCCAGGACCCCATACAACTTCAATACTTGGGTAGATGGCGAACAACGGAGCCGAACCGCTGAAACGGCCTTGGAAATGGTCAAGCGCGGCTATGCCTATGTGGTGCAGAACGAGCGGGGCAGATATTTTTCGGAAGGGGAATGGGATATTTTGGGAACGCCGTTGACGGATGGATACGATGCCTTCAGTTGGATGGCCGAACAACCTTGGTCGAACGGAAAAATTGGCACCTTGGGCTGTTCATCGACAGCGGAATGGCAAATGGCGGTGGCCGCCCTGGACCATCCATCCCATGCAGCGATGGTTCCCCAAAGTTTCGGGGCAGGCGTAGGCAGGGTAGGTAAATTTTTTGAACAGGGAAACTGGTATAGGGGAGGGGCTGAGCAATTGTTGTTTTTTGCCTGGTTGTATGGGGTGGAACACGATAAATTCAAACCACGTATCCCTGCAGGGGCCTCACAGGAAGACTTGATCCGCATTTCCCGTTTCTACGATTTGGCCCCTGAAAACCCACAAGTGGATATGAAAGCAGCGCTTTCACATCTTCCCATCAAGGATATTTTACAGAACATCCATGGTAAACGGGAAATTTTTGATAGGATGGTGGTGCGCAAACCCAACGATCCGGCCTGGTTCGATGGTGGTTTGTACCATGATGATAAAGAAATTGGGGTGCCAAGCTTTTGGTTCGCTTCTTGGTACGACGTTTCCGTGGGTCCCAATATTGCGCTTTTCAATCATGTACGCAATAATGCGAAGAATACCGAAATCAGGGACAACCAGTATTTGGTCATCGCACCCGTATTGCACTGTTCCTATAAACGGGCAACGGAAAACACTATTGTGGGCGAAAGAAATGTGGGCGATGCAAGATTGAACTACGATGAGCAGATCTATGCGTGGTTCGATTTTATGCTCAAAGGTTCACAAAACGATTTTAAAACAAAAACGCCGCGGGTGCAATACTATACCATGGGCAGCAATAAATGGCAGTCGGCAGGGGAATGGCCACCTAAAACGGCAAAAATGACTACTTACTTTTTACAGAGCGGGGGCAATGCGAATAGCCTTTATGGAGATGGCACCTTGAGCAGTTCAAAACCCGGTAGTTCCGGCAAGCCAGATGGTTTCACCTACGATCCGATGAATCCGGTCAGCTCTTATGGTGGTAATGTCTGTTGCACCGGGAATGCCGTACAGGGAGGGGCCTATGACCAACAAGCCATGGAAACTCGCAACGATATTCTGGTGTACAGCACAGAACCCTTGGCGGAAGGCGTTGAAGTTAGCGGATTCATTGAAACCAAACTCTTCGTTTCATCAGACGCCAAGGATACCGATTTCACCATAAAGTTGATCGATGTGTATCCAGACGGTACGGCATATAACCTTGATGAGACCATACAACGGGCCAGATATAGGGAAGGGTATGACCGTGAAGTTTTCATGCAAAAAGGAAAAGTTTACGAATTGAACCTAAGCCCTATGGCCACGAGCAACTATTTTAAAAAAGGGCATCGCATCAGAATCGAGATCAGCAGCAGTAATTTTCCGAGGTTCGCCCGTAACTTGAATACGGGTGGGGATAATTATAACGAGCACCAAGGAATCATTGCCCACAATGAAATTTATCATAACAGTAAATATCCATCACAGATTGTATTGCCCATGATTGAGAATTAATTGGCACAATGATTGTTGTTAAAATAAAAAAAGTATGATGAAGTTAAGTAGCATGTTCTTGTTGATCGTTTTGGCCCCAACATTGATTTGGGCACAGTCTAAAAAGGAAAGAAACAAAGTCGCCTATGAACAAACCAAAAAGCTGGTTGATTCACAAAATTTTATTTTTGAGGCCAATCGCGCACTTCCCATTTCGGGATCTAGCGTTAGCTTGATCACCAATGATAACTATCTTCGGATCCAGGGCACTGAAGTCGATGCCTATCTGCCCTATTTTGGACAAGGGCGCTTGAGTGCCTTACCGGGCGATGGTGCCATTGCTTTTAAGGGTGCTCCATTGGATTATAACGTACGGTATAATGACCGTAAAAATAAAATTACCATTCAGTTCGATGCCATGGGGAAGTCGGAAAAGCATCAGGTAACCCTCGAAATCAATGCAAATGGGTTTACGGACGTGATCGTAAGGTCGATGAACCGGACTACCATTTCCTATTATGGCAAAATCAAGATGTATCAAGGCGAAAGATACTGACCATTCTGATATTTGAATCAATAAAAAAGGGGAAGCAAATTAATTGCTTCCCCTTTTTATTTGTCAAGAATTAATGCCGTTAGTGCATATAATGCCTGGAGTTTGCCCAACGAACTCGTTTGCTTTCCTTAAAATTTGAGAAGAAAGTAAACTTCCTGGATTCCGTTGGCGATTGATTGATGAATGTTTTCATGACGGTATGTTTTTATTGATGAAAAATTATAATTTAGGAATCGTGATTAGCGATTGTAATTCCTGAACTGTGCCCATTGAACCCTTCTACTGTCTCTGAAGGAAGAAAAATAGTTAAAGGTTTTAGACTCGGTTGCCGTTTGATTGATGGATGCTTTCATGTTGTTTTTCTTTAATTGCTGCTGATTGATAGTTTTCTGTTCTTCATCGTTTGATCGTATAACCTGTCGGTATTCCAACCAAATCCGATTCTAAAATATATCTTGGGACGTTGTAAATGTGGATGTAAATTTTGCATGATCTTGTTGTTTTATGATAGACTTACAACTAACAGACGAGGAAGCATGCTTTTTGTTACAGTACTATGTATAAAAAGGTACTATATTAATAAATATTTAACTTTTGTAGTATCCGGTCAAAGGGGGAGGGGCGTTTTGATAAATAATGCTGAAGGTTTCCCTTTCCGGCCCGCTAAACGACTATGGGGAGTGGATGGTTTTGGCCTCAGGTTGTTGAATAGGTCGAATATGGCAACATACCAAAAAAAGCAGTTACCGCCGTTAACTTGGTGATTTGAAGGTATTTAAAAACCGCTATCCCACGGCGCCAACCTGATTTGACGCCATAAGTTCAAGCAATGTTTTGTTGCAAGGGTAAACTATTAAAATTGACTTTTTTGCGGAGCAGTTTTATTTACCGCCAGGGGTTTTCGATTTAATCCCTCCTGTTTTGGACTTGATGCCTCCTGCTTTCGACTTAATACCCCCTGTTTTGGACTTTATACCTCCGGTCTTTGACTTAATACCGCCAGTTTTGGACTTAATACCTCCGGTCTTTGATTTAATGCCCCCAGTTTTGGATTTGATACCCCCGGTTTTGGATTTGATACCATCATCCGGATTTGATTCATTGGCCATGAGAAATTGTTTTAAGTTAGTATAGTTATCTATATTAGTCAAAAAATGAACATCATCCTAGAATTACGTCAAATAATTGACGATCACAGCAACTTAATTATCATTGCGGTGTAATTCTTCAAAGGGGTCTGAAAAAATAGCCAGATTAGGTTTCATACTTCCCTTTAGGGTTTTAAATAGATGGATACTTGATTATTTTAGCTATGGTCGTTCCCTTAAACCCTTTTCAATTTAAAATACCCTTTATTTGGTTATATTTATAATATGACAAATGCCATCCATCTTTCCGCTATTCTGTTTTGTGATATAGAAGGATACACCGCTTTGATGCAAAAGGACGAAGCGAATACAATGCTTCTTTTGGATAAGTACGAGCAGACTTTGAAGAATATGGTGGAGAAGTACGGGGGAGAAATCATTAAAAACTATGGAGATGGGAGTATTTGTTTGTTTAGAAGCGCCGTGCAAATGGTGCAATGTGCCATAGAAGTTCAAAAACTATTGAGAGTATCCCCCGTGGTGCCCCTTCGTATTGGCCTCAACCTTGGCGATGTGCACCGTAAAGGGGACGATGTTTATGGTGATGCCGTCAATATTGCTTCCAGGATTGAGGATATGGGTATTGGCGGAAACATTCTTTTAACACACTCCTTATATCAGAAAGTCAAAAACCATCCTGAATTTGAATTTCGTTCTTTGGGAAAATTTTATTTCAAAAATGTGGATGAAGCGCATGAAGTTTTTGCGGTTACCAACCAAGGGATTGAGGTTCCCAAGCGGAAACAATTGGTTGGTAAATTCAAAAAAAAAGATATCAAGGTCAAGGGTGTTTGGTTCCTTGTAATTCTTGCACTTACCGCTGTTGTTTATTTGATACAGAATAATATCCATAGCGCTTCAAAAGTGCCCTCAAATGGGGAAATTGATAAGATAGCAGTTTTGGAATTTGACAATTATACGGGGGATGATCGTTTAGACATCACTGGTAAAATGGCCGTAGATTGGATCATTCATGGCATTACACAAAACAAGATGGGGCAGGTAATCACGCCCAAAAACATCGAAGATTACTCAAAGGTATTGGAAGCAGCCTTGGTTCCTTCCGTAAATAATACCACGGTAACCGATTATTTAAAGCCGTCAAAAATAATTAAGGGATCATTCTACCTGAACAAGGGCCGTCTTTTGTTTCAATGCTCCATAACCGATGAACTTATGAAGGAAACCTTGATTTCCTTCAATACGGTTGAATGCGACCCAAAATCACCATTGGATTGTATCGAAGCCCTAAAGCAAAAAATACTGGGGTATTTGATCACAGAGGATAAGAAGGGCACAAACCTTCAAGAAACCCCTCCCAATTACGAAGCCTATCAATATTTGTTGCAGGCCAAATTGGTACAATATAAAAATGATGCGGAACACCTTCGTTTATTGGATATGGCCATTGAGGCCGACAGCAATTATTTTGAGCCGAAGACCTACAAATTGGTGTATTACTATAACAGCAATAACTATGCAGCTTCCGACTCACTTCTAAAGGCATACAAGGGAATCGTCAAAACCAATGAGCGCCAAAGGGACCTGTTCAGTTTATATGAAGCCTTGTTATCGGGTCATAATGGCAATGTTTATGCCTACGAACAAAAAGAATATAATTATGCGCCTTTGGACATGGAAACTAATTCGAGTATGATGACGGTTGCCCTGCAGTTCGCAAATAAACCCACGGCGGTTGACTCGATTTACAATGAAATAGACATGAAGAACATGGACCTCCCGAACTGTTCATATTGCGAAGATCGATATTACATTAAGGCATTGGCCGATATCGAACTTCAAAAATACGGGGAGGCCATTGCTTTGTTGAGTCGTTTTGAAAACGAAAAAGATTATAGAAAACTGAAAAAGGTACTTATTAGGGCCCATATAAAAGCGGGTGACTTTGCCGTTGCAGACAGCCTCATTTCCAACCTACAACTTACCTTGTCAGAAAAGGATTGGATAGAAATAACACTTTTTAGCGCCCGAGACCTGCTCCTTAAAGACCAAGTAAAGAGAAGCCGCTTTTTTCTCGATAAAATAATTGGTGCCATTTCAGCTTCGGCCTATAGCGAAGAGGTTGAATACCAGGAGATGCTGGTGGAAAGCCTATTTCTTAGCGAAGACTTTACCAGGACCCAAATTGCACTTGAAAAATTATTGCAAATGCATCCGGATCTAATATACCCTAGCGCCCTTTTGGCCATTTGCTATCAAAAAGAAGGGAAAAATGAAGAGGCTGAAAAACAACTGAAGAATTTGGAAGCTTTGAGGGGCCCCTATCAGTACGGTAGTGTAGACTATGCCCTTGCCCAGTATTATGCGGCTATCGGCGATGAGAACAACACCATTAAAAACTTGATCAAGGCCGTTGCGGCAGGTCGCTGGTACGATACCACTTCCTTTCAAAACGATCCTTTGCTAAAAAAATATATTTCTACGCCCTCATTTAAAAATATCATGAATTACTGGAACTGATTTACCGAATGGATTGGAAGAATACCGTTGCTTTTTTCGGAAAGAAATCATTAACTCTAAATACTTTTCTAAGATACCATGAGTCTACTTAAAAATGCACATGCCCTGATCATTGGAACGGAATACGATGATGACTTGAATACCATCGGTGATGCCGAAGATATCGCCAGTATCCTTACCGACCCATCATTGGCTGGCTATCCCCCGAAGAATGTGACCTTGCTTACCGGTAGTAAAGCGGATCGGAAAGGGATTTTAAACGCCTTTGATGCCCTCATCGAGAAAACAGATGAATCTTCATCTGTTTTCTTATACTATTCTGGCCATGGCGGCGTGTACACTTATGAAGAGACCGGGGAAAGGGTTTTCTATTTTTGTCCTTATGGATTCGGTATGGAGCCCCAGATCACCATTGAAGAAGCTGAAAAGGTATGGTTGAAAGCGGATGAAGTAAAGCAGAAAATAAGCGCCCTCAAGTCCAAAAGATTGATCTTCTTTTTAGACTGTTGCCATTCGACGGGAATGACTTTTTCAGGTTTCACCCCAGGTGGAAATACTTCTTCAAAAACTAAAAAGGGCGGTGCCAAACGCAAAACGGAAAAATTCACCAAGGCATCCGGGCTGGCCCAAAAGATCGATAATGAACGGGGCATTTCCATTGTCGCCTCTTGTAAAGAAGACCAGGAATCGTATCAAATTGATGATAGAAACAGTGTGTTTACCAGTTTCTTATTAGATGCCCTGAAAGGAAAGCACCGGACCGATTTTAAAGATCCCTATATCCGTATTATGGAGGTTTCAAGTTATTTGTTCAGTGCCATTCCCCCTTATGTAAAAGAGGCGGCAGCAGCCTGTGACCCCCCTTTAAACATTGCCCAGGAGCCTTATGTGAATTTTGAGTTGTACGATAATTTTATCCTGAGCCAGGTTCCTAAAGCGGTACAGGAAGAACTGGTTTTGTCAAATCCGGAGTCGGCAACCGTCGAACGGGCGAAAGGTCCAAAAGAAGTAAAGACCATTTTCAGGGAGACCCCCGGGGCCAATAATTTACTGCTCTTTATCCATGGTTTCTCTGGAGAAGCCGGGGATACGTTTGGTAAAATCCCGGATTTTCTAATGTCAGATACCCGTATGGACGGTTGGGATATGAAGCCCTTTGGCTATTCACAATTTGTGACCCCGGAAATGGGGAAGGATATCTGGGCGGGAATTGGGGATATTGATAGAATTTCAGAATATCTATGTACCTCCGTAAAATACAAGTTTGAAAAATATGATCGGATCGCCATTGTGGCCCATAGTCTGGGCGGATTGATCGCACAAAGGGCAATATTGGATTTTAAAGAGGAATTTCGCTCTAAGGTTTCCCATATCATCTTGCTGTGTACCCCTAGTAACGGAATAGAACCTGAGAAGCTCAATAAACTATGGAATACCAAATACCAGGAGATGAGCAGTGAAGGGCATTTCATCACCAATTTGCGGAAAGACTGGCAAGATCGTTTTCCAAAGCTATTCCCTTTTACCAAGCTAAAGGTGGCGGCCGCCACGGATGACGAGTTCGTGACACCCCATTCTTGTTTTGACCCGTTCGACAAAGAATGCCAGGTTATGCTTAGCGGGAAACATTTGGGCGCAGTAAAGCCCATTGATGAAAGCGATAGCTGTTACCGGCTGATATTGAGCTCCTTAACGGAAAGCGAATCTTTTGAGAACTATACCAATAAGGAAGAAATCAATATAGCCCTGGGAAAATACGATGCGGTAGTCAAGAAATTAATGCCCATGATGGACCTTTTGGATGAAAATGGTCTCAAACAGCTCATTTTTGCCTTGGAAGGTTTGGACAGGCGGGAAGACGCCCTTAAAATTCTTGAATCGCACCCAAAAGCCAATGAGGCAACGGATCTAATGGGAATCATCGGGGGAAGATACAAACGGGCCTATCTTAGGTTCCCGACCGTGAAGGATGGCGAGACGGCATACGTATATTACAGTATCGCACTTGAAAAGTCGCTCGCAAATGAAAATTATGAACAAATATACTATCATGCCATCAACCTCGCATTTTTAAGTCTGGTGGTAGAACAAGACAAGGTCGAGATGAAGAAATATGCACAGCAAGCCTTGGATGCCGCTGAGAAATCGGGAGACGATCTGTGGAAAATAGCGACAGTTGCGGAGGCACGGATGTATTTGGGGGACATGGAAAAAGCAAGGGTAAATTATGGGAAAGCTGCTGAAATGGCTGGTATTCGCGAAAAAATATCCATACATCTCAATGCCTATGCAGGATATACCACTTTGATGAAATCTAATAGTCCACAAGATGAATTCATCCTGTTTCTAAAAGATCATTTTTTAGCCTAATCCTCAAAATATCAGCTGTTCATGCGCACCTTTACATCAGATCAAATTCCAGAACTTGATTTTAGCAAGGCCATTAAAAAGCCCATTCCCGTTAGCTGCGCCCAAGTTATGGAACCGTTTCAGGTAGAAACCATGGAAGGGCTTATGCAGGGCAAGTCGGGCGACTGGTTGATGGTCGGCATCAATGGGGAAATGTACCCTATTGATGATGAAATCTTTAGAAAGACCTATGAACTTTTGGGCTAGTACTGTTAACTTCAACCCATCTAATTTTAAAAGTTTAAAATCATAACGACCCTAAGGCGTTTTTCACTGCGCAGCATTTTCATTGCTGTTTACGACCTGTTGCCATTGTGAATTCTCGCTTCGCATTAGATTCTCTATGTTCATAACGAACAATTTAAAGGAAGCTTCTCCTTTATCATAAGGACTGGTTTCCGTGATGAACAATATTTTTTCACGTTGCAGGGCCTCTGCAATCAGTCTGTAGGTAGCCCATTTTTCCTGAAACTTCAATAAAGCCGAAATTCCTGTTGTGACTGCTGTAAATACACCTAAACCAGCAATGGTATATGGAAGCCAAACCACATTTTCGCCATCGGTATTCCCGTTGCAATCACTGCTTATCAAACCGGTAAAAAAGGGAATCAAAGCAGAAAATGTTATGATAAGGCCATTCGACCATAAATGATATTTTTTGTTGATACCGCTTTTTCTGCCATACCATGCAATTTGCTCATCTACCCGATCTTTAAGGTAATCTTCCTGGTTCATATACCCGTAGTGTTAAGAAAGTGAATAACCCTAGTCAGAGCCGTCAATTAACGACCCTCAAGATAGCTAAAATATTCAAATTGCAGCCATTTTGAAATGCCCGCCATTCAATGGCAGTTTTAAATCGAAAGATTTGACCGAACATGAAATCTCGGAGATTTTGCGTTTAAATCATAGGTTTTAATGAAACGATATTCTTAATATTGGTGATTGCTAAGAAACAGTCAGATTCCAATGGGGAAACCTTATAATACCACACTTGTTGTACTTGCTTTTTTTGCCATCTATGCCATTTGGGGCTCGACCTACCTGCTCAACAAAATAGCGGTAATGGAACTGCCCCCTTTTATGCTGGCCGCCATACGATTCATCGTTGCGGGCATTTTAATTTTTCTTTTGTGCAAGGCATTGGGTATCGGTGTCACCATTACAAAAAAACAGCTCCTCAACACAATAATCGCAGGTTTTTTGTTCCTGACTTTTGGCAATGGGGTGGTGGTTTGGGCGCTCAAATATGTCGACAGTGGTTTTGCAGCCCTGGAGATCTCCGCGCAACCACTTGTGGTACTTTTGTTAATGCGGGTGCTCGAGGGTAAAAAAATCCAAACCATGTCGGTCATTGGGGTATTGCTGGGCATTGTCGGGATTTATCTGCTTGTAAGCCAAAAACAAATTGTGACACAGGAAGGTTCCATTACAGGGATGATCATGATTTTTTTATGTATGATCAGTTGGGGCTATGGCAGTTTATTCGTGGCCAAAGCCGACCTCCCCTCCAATTTCTTTGTCAATACGGGTTATCAAATGTTTACTGGGGGCATCATGCTATTGATGGCCAGCTTTTTGTTCGGTGAAAAATGGAGTTCACCTATGGCTTGGAGCAGTCCTGTACAATATTCCATGCTGTTGTTGATCTTATTCGGAAGTATCGTGGCCTTCACTTCCTTTAACTATCTCTTAAAAGTGATTTCCCCCGAAAAAGTGGCCACTTCTACCTACGTGAATCCCATTATTGCACTGTTGTTGGGATGGTATTTTCTAAACGAACAGATTACTTTACAATCTATTGTGGCCGCAATTGTACTCCTCACAGGGGTTTATTTCATCAATACCAAGAAGAAATTGGTCTTATTTGCCCGATTCTCGAGATAATCTTCAAGAATTTATAAGTCATATTGCCTGGACAAACATCAATCTTTATTGAGCGCTTCCATTAGCTGTTCATAGTTTTCTAGGGTTGTGTACAATCTTCCCCCAAGATTTACAATGGGCTGGACAATAGAATCGATTGGATTTGAAAATGAATCGCCCAATTGGTCCCTAATCTCAGGATGTTCACTTAATTTAAGGGCTTTGTATAGATAGTTGCTTCGCTCCAATGGTTGAACAATGCTATCGCAGCTTACACAGCCATCGGTGATATAGACCATAATCGACTTTTTAGGCGGGATTTTTATCCGTTCGGCGGGAACCTTTAAGGAACGGCTCGATAGGCTATCGTTCACCACCAGATCATGTTGGTAAGTTGGTTTTTTGCCCCTGATTAAAATGATGGTCTTTAAATGTACTTTTGACGCGGCCGGTACTCTTATCAGGCGAGGCCTACCCTGGCTTTGCCGAAAATTCGTGCCGGTGATGTTGAACATCACGTCGTAATCTTTTTCATTTTCATTGACTGCATAGAAAGCTAGGCGATTTGGGATATCCTTAGTTTCGATCTTTATGGGCTTATCCTGGGCGCCTATTTGTATCACGACGAACATCAGGAGCAATGTTATTTTCTTTATCATAATGGTTTTTGCACGTTTTGGGAAAGATAGCAA
The DNA here is from genome assembly GCA_024643345.1 of Maribacter sp. Classification (GTDB taxonomy): domain Bacteria; phylum Bacteroidota; class Bacteroidia; order Flavobacteriales; family Flavobacteriaceae; genus Pelagihabitans. Next base: position 62,076 of record JAHENB010000016.1, read on the forward strand.
ATAGTGGCACGGATTGCCTGAAATTACCCGGGAAATGCCCTAAAAGAAGATGAAAGCCACGCTAACCAAAGATTGGTCTTAGAAATAATATGACTTTAAATCTGTTTACGGCAAATACCGGTTTTGAAAAAGAGTTTTCCGTACCTTGGATAGGTTCACCCCTAAATTATAACTTTGCCTTTGTTGCAAAAAAATGCTGGACTGGAATCATTTTAACTTCCAATTGATTTGAGGTTACCGCTATTGGCCGTATTTTAGAACTATGGTATTCGGAAGATTTATTTTTATGCTTTGCTTGACTTTATTGATGGGCTACCCAACGTTGGCCCAATACACTTCCGATGACTGGGAAGATCGAGATCAATGGATGAGGGTATCTACCCTTATGGAATTTGCCGAAGTGGGTGAAGGGGACCAAGTTGCCGATGTGGGCTGTCATGAAGGTTATCTTACATTTCATTTGTCTAAAAAAGTGGGTGTTCTTGGAAAGGTTTTTGCCGTTGATGTGGTGTCATCCCGATTAGACCATGTAAAGGCGCTTGCCAAGGAAAAAAGGATAGGGAACATAAAGGTGGTTTTGGGCGATTACGACAATCCCAATCTGCCGGTAGGGCAGTTGGATGCCGTTTTTGTAGTGGACACCTATCACGAAATTGAAGATTATCTTGAAGTATTGTCGCATATAAAAACGGCTCTGAAACCGAGAGGACGATTGCTCATTCTGGAAAAATTGAAAGACTTTGCTAAAGGTAAAAGCAGGGAATCACAAGCTGCCTCGCATACATTGTCATCGGAATATGTTAAGAAAGAACTAGAGCGAAGCGGATTTGAAGTGGTCAAGCAAGATCTAGATTTTGGGACTTGGAACCATGAACCGGGGAAACAAATGTGGGCGTTGGTTGCAATCGCCTTGGATAATGGGAAATAAATGCCAATGCAGCATATAAAAGGGGGCTTTTTCGCGACAATTGGCCATTCTTCGATCAATACCATAAAAAGCTTCTTGAAAATTAAAGCGGAAGCCTTATCTTCGTAAACGATTAAGGCAATGTCCTTGGTGCTTTACTACGATCGCTTTGGCTAAATATTACGTAAACCCGGTTTACTTTTTTCTATTCCATATCATTCGTAAAGTAGGTTTCAAGGTTGCTTTAACATCACTAAAAAGTATATTTAAACAAACGAATGGCAAAATCGCAACAGACTTATAACAAGACCGAAAAAGAGAAGCAAAGACGCAAGAAACGGGAAGAAAAGGAAAAGAAAAAAATTGCACGAAAGGCTGAGGCCAAGGCAAGTGGGGGAGGCATACAATTTGCTTATGTAGACCACGACGGTAACCTAACGGATACGCCCCCCGATCCGTCCAAAAAAATTAAGGTCGACGCCGAGAGCATTATCTTGGGCATTCCAAAAAAGGAAGAGGGCGATGTCGAGGAATTTGACCCGATTCGCAACGGGAAGGTATCTTTCTTTGACCATTCAAAAGGTTTCGGATTCATCATCGACACAGAAAACAACGAAAAGTACTTCACCCATGTCAGCGGTTTAATCGATAGTATCGAGGAAAACGACAAGGTAAGTTTTGAATTGGAAAAAGGAAATCGCGGCATGAACGCGGTAAGGGTCAAAAGAATATAAACCTAACAAGAGGACCAAATAATCCTTCTTGTATTCCTGCCCATTAAATTTATATCTGCAAGCCACGGTTTCGATTTGTTTGATTTATTGTTTGACAATAAAGTGATATCTTCGATGGGAACCTGCAACGCATTTCAAATGAAAACGCAACATCTTGCACCCATTGTAATTTTTGGAATCCTTATCGCATGTATGGGCTGTGGCCAAAAAAAACAATCCATAAGTCTGTTCAATGGTAAAAACCTGGACGGGTGGCATGTTGATGTGCCGGAGATGGACAGCATTCCGGGAACCATTAATCCATTTATTGTAAGGGAAGGCCTATTGGTAAGTCT